>NZ_BAAJLW010000001.1:0-1163304 GCF_057546125.1 Colwellia sp. SU-HH00943 | reverse complement strand
TTTTACTACTGGGTCAACAGTTATTTTTAAAAAATATCACTTTTCTTATTTTTCGGTCAATATTCATACAAGCTTTATCTTTGTTGAAGTTTAACTGTGTATAAAGGTCAATTCTAAACCCTAGTTTTATTAATAAACCTATTTTATGCTATCTTGTTGTTATATTAATTTTTTCTTTATGTGACGTTAAACTATGACAACTATTCATGACACGACAATAAACAATTCACTTCGTACTTATAAAGGTATTTTGCCCACTGTTGGTAATTCTACGTATATAGATTCCTCTTCCATTGTTGTAGGCGAAGTTGCTTTAGCGGATGATGTCAGTATTTGGCCTCTTGTCGCTGCGCGCGGAGATGTGAATTATATTCGCATTGGTGAGCGAACTAATGTTCAAGACGGTACGGTTTTACATGTCACCCGCAAAAGTGAGAATAATCCTAGCGGAAACCCATTGATTATTGGTGCCGATGTAACGATAGGCCATAAGTGTATGTTACATGGCTGCACCCTAGGTGATCGCATTCTAGTAGGTATGGGCGCTATTATTATGGACGGTGTAATTGTTGAAGATGATGTGTTTATTGGGGCAGGTTCACTTATACCACCCAATAAAACCCTTAAAAGTGGTTACTTGTATGTTGGCAACCCTATTAGGCAAGTTAGACAATTAAAAACTAGTGAATCTGATTTTCTTAAGCAATCGGCTCTCAATTATGTAGCACTAAAAAATGACTATCTAGCGGAGCTTAATGCAAATTAATATGAATTTCTTGACCTTCTGGCTCATTATCTTCGAGCCAGAGTTCTGCCTTTTCTTCTAAGTCAAACTTAGTGCTTTGATCTATTGCTATCCCTTGCTTTAGTGTTGATGAATGAAAGTAGATAGTAACAGTTTGTCCTGAAAGCAATGCCGTTAATCGCCATGCATCATTTTCTTCATCAAAAATTAAATCATCATTGAATAGAATTGCTTGATTCAAAGTTTTCCCCTAAGCAAGTGAAGCTTTTAATTGTGCCATCACTTCTTCCATATCAGGTCTTACTCCTCGCCATATATAGAAACTTTCTGCAGCCTGACCAACCAGCATACCTAAACCATCAATAATCTTTAGCGCCTTGAGCTCTTTGGCTTTTTTCAGGAATGGCGTCAGTGATTTTCCATAGGTCATATCATAACAAACAGTTTGCTGTGTCATTAACTTTTCAGAGATTGGTACACCATTACCTGAAAGCCCCGCAGAAGTTGCATTAATAATGACATCAAATGCTTGCTCATTGGCTTCCTCAAAAGAACATGCTGATAATGGCTGTTCTGTATATTGATCAACAATAGCTTGCGCTTTAGATACCGTTCTATTAGCAATAGTTAAACTTTTTGGCATTTGATTTAACAAAGGTAATACTACCCCTTTTGATGCTCCGCCAGCGCCAAGCAACAGTATTCGACTGTTTTCAAGGCAAACATCATGAGCAAGTAAATCATTAACAAGGCCAACGCCATCAGTGGTATCACCATAAATTTTGCCATTTTTAAATGAAAGTGTATTAACGGCGCCAGACAATTTGGCATGTTCTGTTAATTCATCGCACATTGCCATCGCTTGCTCTTTAAAGGGTGCTGTCACATTTGCCCCTTTACCTCCTTGAGCAATAAATACTTTCACAGCCTCTGTAAAACCATCCAACTCTGCAAATTGAATTTCATAGTTAAGCGCTTGCTTAGTCGCTTTTGCAAATGACTGGTGAATAAAAGGAGAACGTGACTGTTTAATTGGATTACCAAAAACGCGATACTGATCCATAACGATAACCATAAAGAAATAATACCTGTAGCCTAACCGAATTATCCTTTTAAGAACACAAAAAAGCAGTAATGAATTACTGCTTTTTATTATGGTTTATGCGTTTAAATTGTATTAGAACTTATAACCAATCATCAGTGAGTAAACCATTGGGTTTACCTCTACTGAAGCACTGCCTTTTCCTGACAAACCAACATTGAGAGGATCATCTAAGTCAAAACTTGCATCAGTGCTTATGTCTATATAACGTGCTGATGCATTAATAGACCAGTTTGCACTTAGCTCGTAATCAACACCTACTTGCACTGCATAACCAAAAGAGCCATCTAGTTCTAAATTGCTAAAACCTGCCGCGGTTGGAGTATCGGTAAACTCTTCATCAAAGAAAACAGTATAGTTAATACCTGCACCAACGTAAGGTTTAAGTGCCGTACCTGTATCAAAATAATATAAAGCACTAATCGTTGGCGGTAAGTGAGTTACTTCTGCTAATGTTGCACCGTTTAAGTCAATACCATAAACAGATTCAGTGACACCGCCTCTATCATTTAAAATAACATCATGGGTAAATGGTGTCGCAGCAAGTACTTCTATTGCCCAATTACTATCAAAAAAGTAAACAAAATTTAAACCTAATTGAGCGTTGTCTTCTACCGATAACGTTAATGTTGTGTCTGCGCCGTCTAATAATACCGAAGCTTTATCACTTGCTGGATTAACCGTTGTAAGACCACCACGGATTAAAAAGTCACCCGCTTGATGAGCAAAAGTAGCGGTAGATAGGCTAGAAAGTAATGCGATTGTTAATATTGATTTTTTCATGTTTTATACCCCTTAAAAATATGTGGGTATAATAAAACTATTAGCATATAAAAAGTTGATATGGCACAAGGTTTTTCTGGCTATTACTAAGAGGGGTTGCTCTTTATTGATTTTGATCAACATATTCAGTGAAAAGCCCGCTCCAAGTCTAGATTAACATTTATATTTGTGACATTTATCACTGGCAGAAACGGGCAAAAATACACTTTGGCTACGCTATTTTATCAACTTAAAGCATTAACCAGTTTTGTGGTGTTAAATAACGGCTATATAATTTAGCCTCTTCTGAATTATCTTTAGGTTGGTAGTTATATTCCCAGCGAGCTAGTGGTGGCATAGACATTAAAATAGACTCTGTTCTTCCACCTGATTGCAAGCCAAATAGTGTGCCGCGATCAAAAACAAGGTTAAACTCAACATAACGACCACGGCGATAGAGTTGAAACTGGCGTTGATGCTCAGTAAAAGGCGTAGACTTTCGTTTATTGATTATTGGCACATAAGCATCCACAAACCCTTGGCCGACCGCTTTAATATAATCAAAACAGGTGTCGAAATCCCAATGATTTAAATCATCAAAAAACAAGCCTCCCACACCTCTAGTCTCATTGCGATGTTTTAAATAAAAGTATTCATCGCACCATTTTTTATGCTCTTGATAAATATTTTCGCCAAAGGGCTTACACAACTCATAGGCAGTACGATGCCAGTGTTGAACATCTTCCTCTTTCGGGTAAAAAGGGGTTAAATCAAAACCACCACCAAACCACCAAACGGGCTCTTCACCTTCTTTTTCAGCAATAAAAAATCGCACATTAGCATGTGACGTTGGGATATGTGGATTTTTAGGATGAATAACGAGTGAAACACCACAGGCCTGCCATGTTCTACCAGCAAGCTCAGGACGATGTGCTGTTGCTGAAGGTGGTAATTTATCTCCTGATACCAAAGAAAAGTTAACACCGCCTTGCTCAATAACAGCGCCATCTGTTAACACACGAGTTCGGCCACCGCCACCTTCTGCTCTTGTCCAACTATCTTCCACAAACTTGGCTTTGCCATCAGCATCTTCCAGCGACTGACAAATATAGTCTTGCAGAGTCTTTAAATATTCAACAACGGTATTAATACTTATGCTATTCATGCGCGAAATAACTCTCCAGTAAGACCGTCAATAATTTTTGAAGGTTGTTTATATGCCAAAGTATCACCTTTTATGACGTGGTCGATCACAGTGATCAAATTTTCATCAAGTGTTTGCCATGTTCTTGCTGGCTCTTCGCCAGATAAATTAGCACTCGTCGAAACTATGGGTTTGCCAGTAAGCTCACACAGCGAGACAACATCTTGCTGGTCAGTAATACGAACTGCAATACTTTTAAATTGCCCCGTCAACAAGGATGATATCTCTGGATTAGCGGGTAATACTTGCGTTATACCATTCGGCCAACGGCTTAATATGGTATCTATTTGCGTTTGTGAAAGGTTGGTAATATTTATATAAGGTAGCAACTGTTTAAATTCACCCGCGAGTAATATAAGTCCTTTTTCTTCGGGCCTATTTTTAATCTTCAGTAACTTTTGAATGGCCGCAGGGTTATCAGGATCACAACCTAAGCCAAACACTGCCTCTGTTGGATAAGCAATAACACCGCCTTGTTGATATACGTTTAAAACCGCTGACATACTTTTTTATTTACTCTGATAATTTAATCATACCTATAGGTATAAACCGTAAAAACTAAAATGGCCGAAAATAAATCAGCCATTTCTATTACTTTTTGCTCTGATAAAGACAATTATTGTAATTGATTAATGTAATCACTCACTTCAGGAAAGTCACTTTCAGGAAGCTGCTTAGCAACGGTTTGCAACCGTAAAAGTAACTCACTTCTGTTGCTACCAGACACATTAATATGCCCCATTTTGCGACCAGCTCGTTTACTCTTACCATACCAGTGCATACTCACGCTGGGAATAGCTAAAATACTATCAGGAACAACATCAGTACCTAGTACATTAATCATAGCTGTTGGTCTAACCAAAGCGGTTGAGCCTAAAGGTAAATGACACACTGCCCGCATATGATTTTCAAACTGACAAGTGTCAGCACCTTGTTGAGTCCAATGGCCAGAATTATGTACTCGTGGCGCAATTTCATTAACCAATAAAGAGTCACCCACTTGAAAAAACTCTATGGCAAGAACACCAACATAATTAAGTTCACTCGCTATTTTATCAAAAGCTTCTGATGCCTGTGCTTGCAGGTTTTGGTGTTCATTAGTTGCTAAAGAAACACTGAGTACGCCATTAGTATGGTGATTCTCAGTAAGTGGATAAGAATATGTTTCACCAGTCTTATTACGCACACCAACCATTGACAGCTCTCGATCAAATGAAACCATTTGCTCAATAACCACAGCTTGTTGCAAGCCACTCGTATCTTCTTTGATAAAAGTATCGACTTCCTGCCAAATAGTTTCGGCTTGCGACAAGTCTTTTAATCGCCACTGCCCTTTACCATCGTATCCAGCTAAAGCACTTTTTAGAATAAGTGGTAAAGTTAAAGTGTTTAAAGCCTCATCAAATTCAGCTTTGGTTGTCACAACTTTATGTGTTGCATTGTTAACCGCCGCCTGTGATAGAAGGTTTTTCTCTAATCGTCTATCACCGCCAGTTTTAATTGCTTGGCTACTTGGGAATAATTTACCTGAAGCTTCACAGCGCATTAAAACGTCGTGATCAATATGTTCAAACTCTGCCGTGATTGAGTCAGCAAAGTCAATGCCTGCAGTCAAATCACCAAAAATCACATTTGGCGAGAGTGGGTCAACAACTTGCTCGCTGCCAACATCATATGCTCTAACGTCTATATTCAGAGGCTTGCTTGCTAATGCCATCATTCTAGCTAATTGGCCAGCGCCTAATACTAAAACCTTCATGTTATCTTCTACTCAGCAGGGTTTGGATTATCAAGAATATTCTGAGTCTGCTCTTTTCTAAACTTCTCAATCGCGGCCATCACTGTAGCATCGTGGGTGCCGATAATTTGCGCGGCAAGTAAGCCTGCATTCGCAGCACCCGCGGTACCAATAGCTAGCGTACCAACGGCAATACCCTTAGGCATTTGAACGATAGATAATAAAGAATCCTTACCACTTAATACTTTAGATTGAACAGGAACACCTAAAACAGGTAAAGGAGTGAAAGCTGCTGCCATACCCGGTAAGTGTGCAGCACCACCTGCGCCAGCAACAATAACTTTAATGCCTCTATCTTTTGCACTTTCTGCATACTCAGCAAGTAAGTGAGGAGTTCTATGTGCAGACACTACTTTAGTTTCATAGGGTACGTTAAGAAGATCAAGCATATCTGTTGTATGTTTCATTGTCGGCCAATCCGACTTAGAACCCATGATAATACCTACTGTCATGTTCAAAAGCCTTTCAAATTAATTTAAATATGCCCCGTTGAGGCGTTGTCTAGTACTCATAAGTACTACTGCTAATAGAGTATTATAACCTTGTTTTCGACGAGATAAAACTTAACTAGTCAGCTAAGGTTACAAGATAGTGTTTACGATGTTTTACGTTTATAACTACATTTTTTTTGCGGACACATCAGCATATCTCCCCCAGCCATATGTCTTTTGATCAAAATTGGCCAGTGACATTCTGGACACTCCTCTGCGATAGGAGAATAATTAATGACGTATTTACATTTTGGATACTGATCACAAGAATAAAAAGTCTTACCAAAGCGGCTTGTTTTCTCTTTTAATTTACCTGATTTACATGATGGGCAGTTAACATCGAGTGCTTCATGTGGTTGTTCGCCTTCAATATGATGACACGAAGGGTAATTTGTACAACCAATAAACATACCATACCGCCCCTCTTTTACCGCCAGCTCTTGCCCACATAAAGGGCATTCACTACCCGGTAAAACCGTATCAGCAACACGCTCATGTTCAACTATTGAGCGAGTATATTGACAATTAGGGTAATTAGAACAACTCAAAAAGTTGCCAGCTTTACCGCGTTTTATTGACAACTCAGAGCCACAATCAGGGCAAATTTCATACGCCTTTTCTAGCGCATGCTCATGACGAGAAAACAATGGCTTATCATGTTTATTTTCAGGCGGTTTAGACATTTTAGAACAAAAAAAGGCGGTTAAAGTTGCGACATATTATGCCACAACCTTATTAAAGAAGGCTATAGATTGAACAAAAGTTAGTGTAAAGGCCCTTCTTGTTCATCAAAAACAAGATCTTCCATTTGAGAATAAGCAGACTCTTGCCCTGGCACATTGAAAAGCACCATCAAAATAACCCACTTTAGGTCATCCATGGTGAAGTGTTTAGTATCAAGCTCCATGACTCTATCAATCACCATTTCACGAGTACTAAAATCAAGGACGTTAATTTGCTCTAAAAACAAAATAAAACCTCTACTTTCAGTATCTAGCAAGCGCATTTCTTCTTCTGTGTATATACGAACAGATTGATTACCCACTCGTGTCAAATAAGGGTAAGCATCAGTATCTTGCAGAGCAGCAAGCTTTTCTAGCCAATTAAGTGCTTTATAAATTTCATCTTGATGAAAGCCGGCGCGGGTTAACTCATCTGTTAAGGTGTCGTGATCAACCATAACCTCAGCTTCACTATGAATATAATTTTCAAACAGATACATTAAGATATCAAACATCACTAACCCCTTATATCAATGAGAATTATTTACTGTAGTCTCAAATAGCCTCCGGGAACGGAAGCAACCAAACCACTAAGCTCTAACATTGTTAACCTAGTTAACACTTCCTCGATAGGAAGTTCACTGCGAGAAACTACCCGATCAACAGGAGTAATTTCAAATCCCACACTAGCCAACAATACATCATTGCACAAGTCATTATTTATCTTTTTTTCAGCTTTTATTGCTGAAGTTTTAGCAAGTGTTTGTCGTTCATGATTTAAGTGTAGAACACACTCATCATCAATAGCTAGTTCTTCTATTATATCGGCTGCATTTTCTACAAGTTTAGCTCCTTGTTTAATTAATAAATGACACCCTTTCGCTTGTGGGTTGCTGATAGTTCCCGGCACAGCAAACACCTCTCTATTTTGTTCTAATGCAGATCGAGCCGTTATCAAAGAGCCACTTTTAATTTCAGCTTCGACAACTAATACTCCTTTACTTAGACCGCTAATAATACGATTTCGTTTCGGAAAATGTCCTGCTTTAGGTGATGTCCCAGGTAAAAACTCACTCACAATGGCCCCTTGGTTAGCGATTATGCTTTTAACTAAAGGCTTATGTCTAGCAGGGTGAACTTTATCTAAACCAGTAGCGACAACAGCTATGGTGCCTGTACTTGTGGTTAAGGCACCCTTGTGCGCTGCGCCATCTATGCCTATCGCTAAACCGCTAGTGATAACCACTCCCTGCTTACTGAGTTGCTGAGATAATTCAAAGGCATGCTCTCTACCGTTTACAGTGGCACTGCGACTCCCTACTACTGCCAACTGGGTTTTGTTTAATATTTTCGTATTACCTTTTACAAATAACACCAGCGGTGGATCATAAATTTGTTTTAGCAGTACTGGATATAGCTCATCATCAATGGTCAAAATTTCACTGCCACAAGCACAGCTAGCTTGAATAATACCGTCAATAAAATTCCAGTCAGGTTTATGAAAGGCTAAGAGTTGTTTGGCGGATAAATTATTGGCAGACGTTAATACGGAAAGTTTTTGCTCTGATAAAGAAAAAAGCGCCGCTAACCCATAGGAGTCAACAAGCGCTAATTTTTTATGTATTGCTAATCTAGGCACTAGCTTTAAAGCTAGCCAATAGTGAACCTTGCTTTTTTCCATTTTCCCTCCTTGAATTTACCCTGACATATTACAAGGCAAGCTCTATCCTTTGAGCTAAAAACAAGCGAGTAGTTTTTACTACTCAGGCGCAGTTACAATATCTCTTAATCTTGAAGGTTTTTCTGTCCGCAATATCAGTGCCATGCTCGCTTCTTGATACACTTTAAATACCATGAGCTCACCAAGTGACTCTTCTGGCATTTTATAATCTGAACCATCTGACGTTAACATACGATCCCAGCGCGGCGCTTCATCGGTATACTTAGGGCCTGTGCTAGTTTCAACAACACCAGGGCTTAAGCGTTTAATCGCCATAACATTACCAACGGCAACATCGTGCTCACTACCGCGGTTAATCATAACTACTTCTAATTTACCAAATTCACGACCATCACTAGCGGCTTTAACTATAGTGCCACGAAACGCTTCATCAACAGCCTTCATTTCAAAGATAGACGGCAGCATTTGACCATCATGCACTGGCACAACGTAATTACCAGAGCGAATTTCTCGCTTAGCTGTAGTGACTTTTATCGTTGCTGGCTCTTTTTCTGCCATATTACCGGTGCGAAGTGCTTGACCTGTTGCCACTAAATCGACATAAAAACCCAAAGATTCTTCGGTTTCAGGATCAATAATTTCTTCACCTTTATTATAAATCGCATAGGTTTTAGCTAACTCTAAATCTTGATTAACGTAAACTTTAAAACCGGTAATACTTGAGCGATAACCTTCATCGCTACCTATAACATGAGGTAACGCTTCAAGTTGTTCTTCGCTAAATAAGTGATCATATTTAATAAAAGGCGCAATAACTTCTAGTGGTAATAAGCTAATTGCTGAGTCATTTTTGTTTTGTTGACGAACTTTAGGTGACCACTTATAGCTTGGTTTAACTTTTACAGGCTCAACCACTAACATGGGCTGCCCTTTATCGTCAAACATCAGCCTTAATATATCACCAGGGTAAATTAAGTGCGGATTATTAATTTCAGGGTTTAATCGCCACAATTTAGGCCATAACCAGGGCTGCTCAAGAAAAATTGCCGATATATCCCAAAGTGTGTCACCTTTTTCAACCACATAGGTTTTAGGTGCATCATCATTGATTTTCAGTTGGTCAGCCCACGAAATTAAAGAACATAAAAACAAGGAAAGTGTTAACAGTATTTTTTTTAGCATGTGATTCGTTCCTTTATTATGGTTTTTCATGCTTTTATAGAAATGAAGTATTATTAATTGCTATAATGATAAACATAACACTCTAAAAGAATTATCGCTAATTCTTTTATTAAACATTTGTAAGATTATGACTATTTTAACTGTATTGCGTTTTCCAGACCCTCGTTTAAAAACAAAGGCTAGCCCTGTAGAAGAAGTGACTGATGCTACTCGTGAAATTGTAGATAACATGATAGCCACCATGTACGATGAAAATGGTGTTGGCTTAGCTGCCACTCAAGTGAATATTCATCAGCGCATTGTGGTGATGGATGTTTCTGAAGAAGCTGATCAACCTATTGTATTAATCAACCCTGAAATCATCGCTAAAAGTGATGACACGGTAATTAATGAAGAAGGCTGCTTATCTGTGCCCGGAACCTACGCCAAAGTGGATAGGCATACAAAATGTACGGTAAAAGCCTTAGATAGAGACGGTAAAGAATTTACATTAGAAGGTGAAGGCTTACTTAGTATTTGCATTCAACACGAGCTTGATCATTTAAACGGTGTTTTGTTTATTGATTACCTATCGCCACTTAAACGTCAACGAATCAAAACTAAGTTAGAAAAAGAAGCACGCATAGAAAAAGCTAACGCTTAACATTTTTTAGGAAAACCCTTTTGTCAAAACCATTAAATATTATCTTTGCTGGAACACCTGACTTTGCCGCAAAGCATTTAGCAGCACTGATTGAAAGTGAGCACAATGTTGTTGCAGTATATTGCCCCCCAGACAAACCTGTCGGCCGTGGTAAAAAATTAACTGCTTGTGCCACTAAACAGTTGGCACTAGAGCATAACTTAATGGTTGAGCAACCGGTTAACTTTAAAGAAGCTGTTGATCAGCAGCAATTAGCACAATACCAAGCCGATATTATGGTTGTTGTTGCTTATGGCTTGTTACTCCCTGAAAGTATTTTAAATGCACCTCGCTTAGGTTGTATTAATGTTCATGGCTCTTTGTTACCAGAGTGGCGCGGTGCAGCACCTATTCAACGTTCATTAGAGGCTGGCGATGAAAAAACCGGCGTAACCATTATGCAAATGGATAAGGGGTTAGATACTGGCGATATGATCTTAACCGCCGAATGTGCTATCGAAATTACAGACACAAGTGCCAGCTTATATGAAAAGCTCGCTCAACTAGGACCTAAAGCATTAATTAACGCATTACACTTAATCAGTGAAAATAAGCATCAAGCAATGGCGCAAAATGATGATTTAGCCACTTATGCTCACAAACTAGACAAGGCCGAAGCTGAACTAGATTGGCAACTTAGTGCTGCAACCCTAGAGAGAAAAGTAAGAGCTTACATTCCTTGGCCTGTTGCTCAGTTCACCTACACAGAAAATACTGACAATGCTAAACAACATAAAATTCGAGTTTGGCAAGCAACCGTTCAAGCGCTAAAAAGCGCTCATGCACCAGGGACTATTATCTCTGCTGATAAAAACGGTATCCTTGTCGCAACCAGTTCAGGCGCGCTTTGTTTGCAAGTGTTACAATTACCTAATAAAAAAGCACTACCGGTTCAAGATATATTAAATGGTCGCGCTGACTGGTTCAAAGTAGGCGGCAATATCAATGGTTTGTCAAAATAAATGTCTAATCAAACTTCTCCAGTAGCTAACCAAAAGCCGATAAATATTCGCGCACTCGCCGCTAAGTGCTGTTATAGCGTTATTGATCAAGGGCGCAGCCTAAGTGATGAGCTCCCAAAACATCAAGAAAAAGTCTCAGCTAAAGACAAAGGCCTTTTACAAGAAATTTGTTATGGTGTTTTACGCTATTTACCTGAATTAGAACATGAAGTTAGGGGCTTAATGAAAAAGCCTCTCACAGGTAAACAACGCGTGTTTCATTTTTTATTACTAGTCGGTGTCTACCAAATTAAGTATATGCGCATTCCTGATCATGCCGCAGTAAGTGAAACCGTAGCAGCAACAAGCGCGCTAAAAAATCGCCATATGAAGGCATTACTCAATGGCGTATTACGAAATATTGTCCGCGCACTATCATCTTCAACAATCAATTTGCCAGAAAACCAACCTGTTTCAATTCAATACAACCATCCCAGTTGGTTTATTAAAAAAGTACAGCTAGCTTATCCAACACAATGGCAAAATATTCTCAAAGCCAATCAACAAAAACCACCTATGTGGCTCAGAGTAAATCAACAACATCACAGCAGTGCTGAATATCAACAGCTACTCTCAGAGGCTGAAATATCCATTAATGCTGTAGAGCCGCTTAGTAAGGCAATTGAACTAGCACGCCCAACCGACGTGACAAAGCTACCAGGCTTTGAACAAGGTTGGGTATCCGTACAAGATGCAGCAGCACAACAATCTGCTCGGTTACTTGATTGTCAACCCGGTGATGTCGTATTGGATTGCTGTGCAGCACCCGGTGGTAAAACCTGTCATATCTTAGAGCAAACACCAGATATTGCCTCCATGACAGCTATCGATATTGAAGAAAAAAGGTTAGTTCGCGTACAAGAGAATCTCACTCGCTTAGGGCTAACAGCCAAAGTCATCACCGCTGATGCGGCAGATACTAAATCTTGGTGGCAAGGTGAGCTTTTTGATCGTATTTTACTCGATGCTCCCTGCTCTGCCACTGGCGTTATTCGTCGCCACCCTGACATTAAATGGCTTCGTAAAGCAGATGACATTGATTCTCTAGCCGTTTTACAACAGCAAATTTTAAAAGAGATATGGTCTTTGCTTAAACCCGGTGGTACTTTACTTTATGCGACTTGTAGCATTCTTCCTCAGGAGAATAGCGAACAAGTAAAACTATTTATTGAAAACAATACAGACGCAAAAATTATCCCAATAGATAACAATGAAACTTGCGATAATGAAAGTATTGGCTGGCAACTTTTGCCAGGTGATAAAAATATGGATGGCTTTTATTACGCTAAACTGCTAAAAATAAAGGCGTAAGTACATACTCGAAATACTTTTTTTAAGTATATGCTCTTAAATGAGAACAAAAATAACAAATGAAAATAATTATTGTGGGTGCAGGCCAAGTAGGTGGCACTTTAGCGGAAAACCTTGTTGGTGAGAATAACGAAATATCTGTTGTTGATACTAACAGTGACAAGCTGCGTGAATTACAAGACAAAATGGACTTGCAAGTGGTTACAGGTCAAGGTTGTCATCCAGAAGTGCTTATTAATGCGGGAGTAGAAGACGCTGATATGGTTATTGCCGTAACGTCTGACGATGCTACCAACATGATCACCTGTCAAATTTGCTCTTCCCTTTTTAATACCCACAAGAAAATTGCTCGTATTCGCTCTAACCAAGTATTAAAGCACTCTGATAAGTTATTCCATAAAAATCATATCCCTGTCGATCATGTTATTGCTCCAGAAGAGTTAGTTACTCGAGATATTGCCCGTCTAATCGATTACCCAGGCGCATTACAAGTACTAGAGTTCGCCAAAGGTAAAGTCAGCTTGGTGGCTGTAAAAGCTTATTATGGTGGCTTGTTAGTAGGACATGCATTATCAACACTTCGCGATCATATTCCAAACGTTGATACCCGTGTAGCGGCAATCTATAGAAATGGTAAGCCAATCCGCCCTTTGGGCACTACAGTTATTGAAGCAGATGATGAAGTATTCTTTATAGCCGCTAGTATTCATATTCGAGCTGTTATGAATGAATTACAAAAACTTGAGCCTGCCTATAAACGTATCATGATTATAGGTGGTGGTAACATTGGTGCTGGACTTGCTCGTATATTAGAAGAAAACCACCAAGTTAAGCTAATTGAGCGATCTGCTGAGCGTGCGGCTCAACTTACCTCTGAGTTAAACAATACGATTGTCTTTCATGGTGACTCTTCAGATATAGAATTACTCACAGAAGAAAATATCGAGCAATTTGACGTATTTATTGCGGTGACTAACGACGATGAAGCCAACATCATGTCTTCGTTGCTCGCCAAAAAATTAGGCGTTCGCAAAACTATGGTACTTATTCAACGTGATGCTTATATTGAACTAGTACATGGTGGCGCCATTGATATTGCTATTTCTCCACAACAGGCGACAATTTCAGCCCTACTCACACACGTACGGCGCGGTACTATTGATAATGTCTACAGTTTACGAGGCGGTGCCGCTGAAGCTATTGAAATCGTAGCTAAGGGAGATGAAAAATCATCGAAAGTGGTTGGCCGAGCGATAAAAGATATTAAACTGCCACCAGGCACAACTATTGGCGCTATCGCTCGTGGTACAGAAGTATTAATCGCTCACTCTACCACGCTGATCAGAGAAGAAGATCATGTTATTTTATTCTTGGTCAACAAGCGCTATATCAGTGATGTAGAACGCTTATTCCAAGTGAGTGCTATATACTTTTAATTTGTCTGTTTCATTAGGTACGCCAGAATGCTGGCGTAAATAAAACCAACAAGGTGAATATTTCTAGCCGTCCAAAAAGCATTGCCATAATCAACACCCACTTACTGCCGTCACCAATATCAGCAAAATTAGCAGCAACTTCACCTAAACCTGGACCAAGGTTATTAATACAGGCAGCTACGGCAGTAAAAGCAGTAATGTCATCCATGCCTGTAGCAAGCAGCAACAACATACAAATCACAAACACCGCCGCATAAGCAGAGAAAAAGCCCCAAACCGCTTCAACCACACGATCAGGCAATACTTTTTTACCTACCTTAATACTAAAAACAGCTTTTGGATGAACTAATTTATTTAGCTCGCGCAAGCCTTGTAGGTATAACAAGAGCACGCGCACTACTTTCATGCCACCACCTGTACTTCCTGCACAGCCGCCGATAAAACTAGAGAAAATCAATAATACTGGTAGTAACGTTGGCCAGTCTGCAAAAGAAGTGGTGGCAAAGCCAGCAGTAGTACTAATAGACACAGATTGGAATAATGCTTTATCAAGCGCTTGATCAGCATCTTGATAAGTACCTGAACTCATTAGCACAATAAAACAAATCAAAGTCAGCACTACTTGAATAGCAATAAAGACCTTAAATTCAGGGTCATAAAAATAATTTTTAAGTGACTTACTTTGCACAACCGCATAATGCAGCGCAAAGTTAACACCAGAAATTATCAAAAAGAAAACACAAACAAGATTGATAGCTGGACTATTAAAGTAGCCAATACTGGCATCATGGGTAGAAAACCCGCCAATAGCAATGGTTGAAAAAGAATGACATATTGCATCAAAGCCAGACATGCCCGCCAACCAATAACCCAGTGCACAAGCTACTGTGAGTGATAAGTAGATGTACCATAAGTGTTTTGCAGTATCAGCGATGCGAGGCGTCATTTTAGAATCTTTGACCGGGCCTGGAGTTTCAGCGCGGTAAAGCTGCATACCACCAATACCAAGCATAGGCAATACCGCCACAGCTAGAACAATTATCCCCATTCCTCCTAGCCATTGTAATTGCTGGCGATACCATAAAACCGCGTGAGGTAAGCCTTCAATATGTTTTAAAATAGTAGCGCCTGTCGTTGTTAAACCTGAAAACGACTCAAAAAAAGCATCCGTAATGGTAAAGTTAGGCTGCTCTAGTAGCAGCAGTGGAATAGCAGAGAAACTGGCTAATACCAGCCAAAACAGAACAACAATGAGAAAGCCTTCCCTTGCCCTTAAATCTGTTTTCTCAAAACGATTGGGATACCATGCAAGGAAGCCTGTGATAATACACCACAGAAAAGCCATTAAAAACGGAACACCACCGCCATCTCGGTAAATCATAGATACCAATGCAGGCGGCAACATAGTAACACTAAGCAGTGCTACCAACAGCCCCAAAATTCTTATTATGTTTTTATATTGCACGTTTTGTTGTTTTTATTTCTTTAAATTTGACTTGCTGTTGTTACGCTAAAAACATTTGCTTTATTCTTCATCTATTGCTTTTAGCTGTAATATACCCGCTGATAATGTTTGCAGTTTTTGCTCCACTACATTGAGCTGAGACAAAGGTATTAACAAACTAAATTGTACTTGTTGCAAATAAGACTGCTCCACAACCTTTCCTTCAGCCTGGTTAATAATGTGTAACACGTCATCAACTTGGCTATATTGACACGCTAATGTTTTTGCCGCCATAGCTATTTTAGTTTTTGACTGCAAAAATGTTAATGCTTGTCGAACACTATCTCCATAAGCTCGCTGTAAACCTCCGGTTCCTAGCTTGGTGCCACCAAAATATCGCACGACAACCGCGCAAACTTCGCCAATAGCTCCTCCTTGTAAAACCGCCAGCATAGGCTTTCCCGCTGTCCCGCTAGGTTCACCATCATCAGAATAACCATAACCTAAGCTGTCATCGGCAGCTTTAGTTAAAAAAGCATAACAGTGATGGTTTGCTTGTGGATGCTCAAGTTGTAATTGCCTGACAAAAGCTTTCGCTGTTTCAATACTGGTACAAGGATATAAATAGCAAATAAACCGGCTACGATTAACGATAGTTTCATGTTTTACTTGGTTAATCGCAACTTCATAGGGCTTATTCATTGGCCGCTAATCTAATCCTGCATCACGCGTCATGTTTTCATTGTGAGATTTATGAACAATGATGTTGTCTTCAATGCGTATGCCACCAAACATGCGCATATCATCTACATTTTGCCAGTTAATTTGGTCACTATTGTTAGAATCTTTCACGCCTTGTAACAACGAATCAATAAAGTATAAGCCTGGCTCAATAGTAAATACTTGTCCTGCTTCAATGACTCTTGAGGTACGTAAGAATGGATGCTCTTTCGGTGAATTTATGTGTGTACCACGCTCATCGGCCATAAAGCCACCTACATCATGTACCTGTAGCCCTAAATGATGACCTAAACCATGCGGGAAAAAGGCACTGACTATTCCTGATTCCACTGCAGTATCGGCACTAACATTAATAAAGCCAAAATCTACTAATACCTGTGCAATTTCTTTATAGGTTGCCCTATGTAAATCAACATAGCTTAACCCAGGTTTTAAACCATTGACTGCGTTTAACATCAGTTGATCCATACGTTTTATCAAGTCTGCAAACTTACCCTGTTTAAATGCATAGGTACGAGTGATATCTGCGGCATAACCATTAAAATTTGCGCCAGCATCTATCAAAAAAGAGTGATGCGCTTTCGGCGCCTCTTTTTCCATGGTCATGTAATGTAAAATAGAGCAATTTTCATTGAGGGCAACAATATTGCCGTAAGGGGTTTCATTAGTGGTATAAGAGATGGCATTCAAATAAGCATTTTGAATACTTAGCTCAGAGTCACCATTAAAGAATGCAGCTTTAGCTGCTTTGTGAGCTTCAACTGCCAACACATTAGATTGACGTAAACATTCTTGCTCATAAGAAGTTTTATAAGCACGGTGATAATGAAAATAATTAAGCAGTGGTTCAGGATTAATAACTTCAAAGCCTAACGCTTTAGCAACTTCAATATGACTGCCAATGTATGCAAAGTCGTTTTTGTCATACGGTAAGAGTTTATCAACATCGCTTGCTTTAGTTAGCACTTTGATAGTAAAGAACTCTCCCCAGTAGCTTTCCGATAAAGGAGTTACTTTATGCCAAAAATCCACTGGCTGATAATAAATCAGGGTTGGTTTATCTTCACCATTTACAATCAGCCAACAGTTGGGAATATCAAGTAAAGGTAACCAATATTTAAAATGCGGGTTAACTCTAAAAGGGTATGTATTATCATCAAGAAAAGCTTTGACCTCTTGTCCTGAGTGAATAACAATTCCTTCAATATTTTCTCTCGATAAAGCCTGCTTAGTTCGCTGTTGAAGTTGAGCAATATGTGCAGGATATTCTGATTCAAGTTTGTTTACTGAGGTATTCATAAGTGTTTCTCTTGATATTCGTGCCATCATAATAACACATGCCATAATTCACTGGCTACATCAGCCATTTAGCTAGTAGCAACTTTATATGCAAAATATTTATATTTATTCGGAATATAAAAGCACATAGTGTCACTTTTATCGAATAAAATTTCAATCTCCGATATTCATATTTATCACCTGCTCAAAGATACGACTTACCTGCCCTGGCTCATGCTGATAGATCTCTTGGTAGGCTAAAACACTTTTTACATAGTTTCTAGTTTCTTTAAAAGGAATGGTTTCTATCCAAATATCTGCAGGCATGAGATCAATATCTTTCAGCCAACGCTTAACTCTATATGGGCCTGCATTATATGAAGCTGTTGCAAGCACTTGATTTCCTTTATTCTTGTCTAGTAATATTTTTAAATATTGCGTGCCTAAAGCAATATTGTTATCCGCATTAAGTAAGTAATTGCGACTCACCTTGCCACGTTTTAAGTTTTTTGCCGTATTTGGCATTAACTGCATTAAACCTTTTGCACCTACTGGTGAGTGTGCGTCTGTCATAAAAGAGCTTTCCCTGCGAGCAATAGCAAATGCCCATGCAGGGTTTATTTTATGATCATTAGCATGGTGATTTATCTCAGAATCAAAGGCTTTAGGAAACCTTAACGCCACGTCATCAAGGTAACCAACATTAGCTAACGTGAAGATAGTGCGATCAAACCACTCATTTTCATTCGCTATTTTAGCTGCGATTAATTTCTCTCTATCATTTAACTGACTGACCAAGTAATTCCACTCTGATCTGGCTTTTACATATCGACCTAAGTGATAAAACTCAAACGCCCTTTTGGCAGCAGGGTTATTGATCACCTTACGCTTTTCACTGAGAGAAAAGGATAATGGCTTATCTTGCAAGCTCACTGGCTTTTGTAAATAACCTGCCGCTAAAAAACCATAATAGTGTCGCTCATTCGCTAATTGCTCAAGCACAAACTTACCACGTTTTTTTTCACCTGTAGCAATAAGTGCTCTGGCATACCAATACTTCCATTGTAGATCGTCTTTATGTTGTACGGGTAATTGCTTTAACTCAACTAATAAACGTTGCCAGTCTTGTTGTTTAAGAGCCTGTGAAAGTCGCCATTGCAACATGGATTGATCCAAAGAGGCAAGTTCAAGCTTGTCTAACCATTCTCGCGCTTTACTATGATTTTTTGACGCCAGCGCAACAGCAAACCTTTCTGCTATTTCTACTTGCTGCTTGGAAGTAAAAGTAAATGTTTGTTGCGCCTTTTTATAGCTCTTCAAGGCTGTATCTGGGTAGCGCCAAATTAATCGTTTAAAACCATAGGTTAAAATTTGGGTTTCTCTGACTGATTTATTTGGGAAGTATTTCAGCTTACTTACAATAGAAGGGTCTCGGCGTGTTTTATGCCATAATTTTGCTAAATATTGCTGCTCAGGGGGCAATAGCTTGGTTAAATAAGGAAGTAGTGTGTGCTTTCCGCCATCTGCGGCTAATTCAACTCGCTGCCAAATAACATCGTTGGTTCGATACCCTGTTTTTTGCCAGCGTTCAAATAAAGGATCACAAACCTTATCTTGTGACTTACCCACAACCCATAGTTTAGTCACTTGTGGCAGCACAACACTCTCAGGGAGTCCAGACTGTAGCTGAAATCTTAAGTAGTGGCATGTAAGCTTGGCATTGCTTGTGGGTTTATAAAAATTTAAAAATAATTGTGTCTGCTTCTTTTTTGCTAAATAAGATAGCCAAGCTTTACGTAACGGCCAATCCAGTGGTGTACCTTGATATTTATCTAAAAACTTCATTATCTCTTTTGATGAAGACAAGCGAAGGTTAGCCATCAGTTTTTTCTGATCTAAATAAGGTTGAAGTGGGTAATAATGTAATTGATTATATAAACTCTGATATTCTGCTGAGTTACTTTTATTAACTAGCTTCTCTGCTTTTAAAAACTGTTTTTGTAGCGCTTTATTGACAGTTAAATGTAATGGTTCATTGGCAGAAACCGTTGTACTAATAACTAAAGCTATAACTAGCCAGCACAGCAAATTTATTCTAATTACAGTCATGGGTTTGATATCGTAAACTCTTTAATATTCTCTAGTATAGATTATCTATAAATTTATTAGTTTTAACTACTCTGAATTCGTTTATAGATGCAGTACAATAGCTAGTCTACACCTTTTTTTTAATAAATTAGACTATTTAAGTTATGACAAGCACTATTTTTCAAACTGCCGATCATTTTTTAGACGCTTTAGGTTTACGCTGCCCAGAGCCTGTTATGATGGTGCGTTTAAAAATTAGAAAAATAGCGAGTGGAGAAACCTTATTAATAAAGTGTGACGATCCTTCAACTACCCGTGATATTCCCAGTTTTTGTCGTTTTATGGAACATGAACTTATCGCCAAACAAGTAGCTGAAAAACCGTATTTATACGTAATTAAAAAGCTCTAATTGTTCTAGAGTTCTACTTTTTTCAGCATAAAAAATAACTCATCTTTTAATTTTAAGCGTTGTAGTTTTCTTTTTTCAATATACTCGTCGCTTGTGTTTTCAACACCTTGTTCGATACGAACAACTTCTTGATTGACTTCATGGTAATCTTTAAACAAACGAGCAAAGTGATTATCATTCATTTTTAAGTGATGTATTTCATCATTAAATTCTGGAAATTCGTGGTGTAAATCATGCTTTTCTATGATCATAATTTTCTCCTAACTGATTCAATTATTATTGATACCTTTCAATTAACACTCTACGCCGATATCTATCTAGCTTTTTGATCTAGCACAATACACTTTCCTTTTTCTGTTACTCTTTTTTATCACTTCATTTCCTTCACCCATTATGTCACTCCTTTGTAACTAAATATGTATTTAGCGAACTAGTCGCCAAATACATACTCTATATTTGAGTGTTTAAATTAAAGGATATTCATTGATGAAATCTATCAAACAGCTTTTAAAAAATAATCAGCAATTCGTTGTTTTTATAGTTTTAATGACGGTATTTAGAAGTGCAATCGCTGATTGGTATACTGTGCCAACTGGATCTATGCAGCCAACAATCAAGGAAGGTGATCGAATCGTGGTCAACAAAATGGCTTACGATTTACGTCTGCCTTTTAGTCAACTTTCCCTTTTAAAAACAAGTGAGCCTCAACGTGGTGATATTGCAGTGTTTGAATCTAAAGCTGCAGATAACAGGCTTATCAAACGTGTTATTGGTCTTCCTGGTGATGTAATTAGTATGAGGGATGAAAAGTTATTTATTAACGGTAAACCTGTGCTTTATTCTCCGTTAAATCAGGATTCAAACCAACTTTTTAGTATTGAACATTTAGGTGTCGTCAAACATGCTATTAAGGTTGATAGTAATAAGAGTAATCAACTGAGTAACTTTAATGCCGTTACAGTGCCTAGTAACCATTATTTAGTGCTTGGCGATAACCGTCGAAATAGCGCTGATTCACGTGTCTATGGCTTCGTTCCTCGTCATGAATTGAAGGGAAAAGCAATCAGCATCGCCTTTTCACTTAACTATGAAAACTATTACCTTCCTCGTGCTAATCGATTTTTTAAAGATCTATATAATATATGATACGCTCAATTAGCTGATACTTTTCTACTTTACTGATTAGCAGGCATAAAAAAGGGCATTTTGTTATGCCCTTTTCATTTTAAAGCTTTGCTAGCTCGTGCTTTATTGCAGTAGTGAGATATCTGCTATTGCAAAGAAGCTATTACGAATTTCGTTTAATAAAGTTAATCTATTTACTTTTACCGCTTCATCATCGCTCATAACCATCACACTATCGAAGAAAGTATCTATAGGTGTTTTCAACGCTGCTAACTCTGTTAATGCTGCTTGATAGTTTTTATCTGCGACTAAAGGTGCAACTTTTAAACTTATCGTTTCAAAAACGGCAAATAAATCTTGCTCAGCCTGTTCGCTTGCTAAATCTGATTTAAATGCCTCGTAAAGCTGCCCATCAAACTTCGCCAAAATATTACCAACACGCTTATTTGCTGCTGCAAGTGTTGCTGCTTCCGGTAAACCACCAAAAAAGCTCACTGCTTTAATACGTTTATCAAAATCTAATGGCGCACTTGGTTTTTTCGCTAAAACAGCATTAATAACATCAACTGCTATTCCTTGCTCTTGATAAAAGGCACGGAAACGTCCCATAACGAAATCAAGGACATTATCAGCTGTGTTCTCGTTAGTTAATTTATCACCAAAAAGCTTGATGCTTTCTTCAATCAAGCTAGCAAGGTCTAAATTCAGGTGTTTTTCAATAACTATACGTATAACCCCTATTGCTGCTCTTCTTAAAGCAAACGGGTCTTTATCACCCTTAGGTGGTTGATTTATGCCAAAGATGCCTACGAGTGTGTCAATTTTATCACTGATTGCTACCGCGCAACCTATGTTGCCTTCAGGTAAAGTATCTCCAGCATATCTTGGGCGGTATTGATCTTCGAGTGCCTGTGCGATAGCTACATCTTCACCGTCGTTAAGCGCATAGTATTTTCCCATTGTACCTTGAACCTGTGGGAACTCTTGTACCATGTCAGACAATAAATCTGTTTTACTCAATAATCCGGCACGATAAGCTTGGTCACTATTTTCATTTAGTTGACTTGCAATAACTTTACTTAATGCTGCTATACGCTCAGATTTTGCTTTTAGGGTTCCAAGTTGTTTTTGAAACAGTACTGATTCCAGAGTTGCTAGTCTTGATTCTAAAGTTTTCTTTTTATCTGTTTTAAAGAAAAACTCTGCATCCGCTAACCTTGGACGTATAACTTTTTCATTACCAAAAATAACTTCTCTTGGCTCTTTCGACTCAATATTTGCCACAAAGATAAATTTATTGACCAGCTCACCTGCTTCGTTTGTTACCGGGAAATATTTTTGGTGATCTTTCATTGAATATATTAACGGCTCTGCTGGTACCTTTAAGAAATCTTCATCAAACGTACCTACTAATGTCACAGGCCATTCAACTAATGAAGTTACTTCTTCAAGTAGATCTTCATCAATTAATGCTACCGCTGAAATATTATCAGCTGCTGTTTTTATTTGTTCAACAATTTCATTCTGACGTGCTTGATAATCTACTTTGACAAATGCTTTCTCTAGCTCTGTTTGATAATCATCGGCATGATTAATAGTTACTAAGCCTTCATGATGAAACCTGTGGCCTTGAACTTGATTGTTTGAACTTACACCTAAAGCTTCACCTTTGATAACTTTATCGCCATATAGCATCGTTAAAGTATGCACAGGACGAATAAACTGAGTGCGCTCTGCACCCCAACGCATTGGTTTAGCAATAGGTAACTTATTTAAAGCTGTTGTCACCATATCAGGAACTAAGTCAAATAGAGTCTTGCCTGTTACTGTTGCTTTATGTAACAACCATTCGCCTTTTGGAGTGGTTAGTCTTTCAGCTTGTTCAACTGTTATACCGTTTGACTTTGCCCAACCAATGGCTGCTTTACTCGGTTGTCCTTGATCATCAAAAGCTACATTAACCGCTGGACCACGTTTTTCTACGACTTTATCGGTTTGTTTTGCTGTTAATTCACTTACCTGAACAGCCAGCCTGCGCGGTGTAGCAAACCAATTAATGTCACTATAGCTCAAATCATAGCTATCTAACTGGCTTTTTATATTGTCATAAAATGCTGTTGCTAATGTTTTTAATGATTTCGGTGGTAACTCTTCTGTTCCCAATTCAATTAAGAGAGTTTCTGTGCTCATTATTTTTCTCCCTTTGTTGATGGTTTAGTTGACTCTTGTTCTTTACATAAAGGGAATCCAAGCTCTTCTCGCTTAGCATAGTATGCCTCTGCACAAGCTTTTGATAGTGTACGAACTCTTAATATATAGCGTTGACGCTCAGTTACCGATATAGCATGACGAGCATCCAATAAATTAAACGCATGAGATGCTTTCATTACTTGTTCATAAGCTGGTAACGGTAAATTTTCTGCGATCAATTTTTCACTATCTTTTTCACATTGGTCAAATTGCTTAAATAACGCATCAACATCAGCATGTTCAAAATTATATGTTGATTGCTCAACTTCATTTTGATGAAAAACATCACCATAGTAGACTTTGCCCATAGGGCCATCGGCCCAAACTAAGTCATAGATACTATCAACATTTTGAATGTACATAGCCAAGCGCTCTAAACCGTAAGTTATTTCACCGGTCACTGGTGCACACTCTAAGCCACCCACTTGTTGGAAATATGTAAACTGTGTTATTTCCATACCATTGAGCCATACTTCCCAGCCTAAGCCCCACGCCCCTAATGTTGGTGATTCCCAGTTATCTTCTACAAAGCGTATATCATGTACAAGCGGATCTATATTTAACTCTTTTAGTGAGTTTAAGTACAACTCTTGAATATTCTTTGGCGAGGGTTTTAGCATTACTTGAAACTGGTAGTAATGCTGTAGACGGTTTGGGTTTTCACCATAACGACCATCTGTTGGTCGTCTACATGGTTGCACATAGGCACTACTCATTGGCTCGGGCCCAATAGCGCGTAAAAAGGTCATTGGATGAAAAGTACCAGCACCTACTTCTAAATCTAAAGGTTGTACAATAACGCATCCTTGACGCGACCAATAATCTTGCAGTTGCAAAATTAAGCCTTGAAAGGTTTTACAATTGAAACTTGTCATGAGTTTACAGTTCACTTTTTAATATTCGTGTTTAATGTGTTAGTAACACACTGTTTTTAAAGTAAAAATGCTCGGTTTTGATGACCGAGCATATGAAATTATATTTTAGCGACGCTAGCTTATTACTTAAAAGTCTAAATTTGAAACTTTTAATGCATTATCTTCAATAAAGTTACGACGCGGCTCTACGTGATCACCCATCAAGGTTGTAAATAACTGATCCGCTGCGATTGCATCTTCAATAGTTACTTTCAACATACGACGCGTTTCTGGGTCCATTGTAGTTTCCCAAAGTTGCTCTGGGTTCATCTCACCTAGTCCTTTATAACGTTGTATATATTGACCACGTTTTGATTCCGCCATTAACCAGTTTAGCGCCTCTTCAAAGCTTGATACTGGTTTAACTTTTTCTCCACGCTTAACATATGCACCCTCTTCCATTAAACCGTTAATAGCTTTGTTTAATGAAATAATTGCCGCAAACTCTCTTGATTGTACGAACTCATAACCACAGTCATACTCTTTATCAATACCATGCTGTCTGACATTAAACTTCGGATAATAGATATTTCGTTCATTATCACGTTCAACTGTTACTGAGTATATTGAGCCATTTCCGTCTTGGTTATCGAGTTGAGTAATTAAGTCTTTAGCCCACTCGTTTACTTTCTCTTCATTAGAAAAATCTTCCTTACTGATACAACGGCTATAAACCATCTTCTCTAAGATATCTGCAGGTATTTGTCTTGATATGCGCTGAATAATATCCATGGTTCCGCGGAATTCATTTACTAAATTTTCTAATGCAATATCTGAAATAGCCGGTGCTTGCTCATTTACATGAATAGCAGCATTTTCTAAAGCTAATGTAGTAAGGTATTCAGTTAAGCCTTCATCATCTTTAATGTAGCGCTCTTGTTTACCCTTTTTAACTTTATACAATGGTGGCTGAGCAATAAAGATATGGCCTCTTTCCATTATTTCAGGCATTTGACGATAGAAGAATGTTAGTAACAAGGTTCGAATGTGTGAACCATCAACATCCGCAT
The DNA here is from genome assembly GCF_057546125.1 of Colwellia sp. SU-HH00943. Lineage (NCBI taxonomy): Bacteria > Pseudomonadati > Pseudomonadota > Gammaproteobacteria > Alteromonadales > Colwelliaceae > Colwellia > Colwellia sp. SU-HH00943. The sequence continues at coordinate 1,137,927 of NZ_BAAJLW010000001.1, read as the reverse complement.
CCGTCATTATGATAATGCTATGATAACGTAGTTTTTCAGGGTCATATTCATCACGACCAATACCACAACCTAGTGCGGTAATCAGTGTTCCTACTTCTTGTGAAGATATCATTTTATCAAAACGTGCTTTTTCAACGTTTAAAATTTTACCTTTTAATGGCAAGATAGCTTGGTTTTTACGATTTCGTCCCTGCTTAGCGGATCCGCCAGCAGAGTCCCCTTCCACAATATATAGTTCTGAAAGTGCTGGGTCTTTTTCTTGGCAGTCTGCTAATTTTCCTGGCAAACCTGCAATATCTAAAGCACCCTTGCGACGTGTCATTTCACGTGCTTTCCGCGCCGCTTCACGAGCTCGTGCAGCATCAACAATTTTCATGATAATCGTTTTAGCTACGCTTGGGTTTTCTAATAAATATTCACCAAGTTTCTCACCCATAGCTTGTTCAACAGCTGTTTTAACTTCTGAAGAAACTAATTTGTCTTTAGTTTGTGAAGAAAATTTAGGGTCTGGAACTTTAACCGAAATAACAGCAGTTAACCCTTCTCGAGCATCATCACCGGTTGCACTTGTTTCACCTTTTTTACTTTTATTTAGCCCTTCTTTGACCATATAAGAGTTCAGCGTTCTTGTTAATGCTGTTCTAAAGCCACTTAAATGCGTACCACCATCTCGTTGAGGTATATTATTAGTGAAACAGAAAATGTTTTCTTGGAAGCCATCATTCCACTGCATTGCAACTTCAACAACAATGCCATCTTCACGGTCTAAATCAAAATAGAAAATATCTTCATTTACCGCTGTTTTGTTTGTATTTAAGTAGTCTACAAACGCTTGGATTCCACCTTCATAACAAAAGTGCTCTTCTCTGCCTTCTTCACGTTCATCAATTAATTTGATTGAAACACCAGAGTTCAAGAATGACAGTTCTCGAATTCTTTTCACTAAAATATCATAATGAAACAAAGTATCAGAAAAGGTTTCACTGCTAGGCCAAAACCTTACTTCTGTACCAGTATGATCACTTTCCCCCACAACCGCTAGCGGTGCATCTGGTTCACCCATGTTATAAAATTGCTCATGTAGTTGGCCATCCCTTCGTATTGTTAATTTAAGTTTTTCACTTAATGCATTTACAACTGAGATACCAACACCGTGAAGACCACCAGATACTTTATAACCTGAATCTTCGCCACCAAACTTACCACCAGCATGTAATACTGTCATGATAACTTCTGCAGCTGATACCCCTTCTTCCGGGTGTATTTCTGTTGGAATGCCACGACCGTCATCTTTAACGGATACAGAACCATCTAAATGTATGGTTACCACTATATCACTACAGTGACCTGCTAATGCTTCATCAATAGAGTTATCTAAAACTTCAAAAACCATATGATGTAAGCCAGTGCCATCATCTGTGTCACCAATGTACATGCCTGGTCGTTTTCGTACTGCATCTAGTCCTTTTAGTACTTTAATACTGGACGAGTCATATTCGTTTTCTACTGTCATAGTTTTAGCCTATTCACTCTTATTACATTGCTTTTGATTAAATTTCAGAAGCATCTGGATGAAGTTTACCTAAAGTAATCTCACCATGTTTCACGTGAAACATCTTATATTCATTTTCTAAATCACTTTGAATAAAAGGTTGTATCACATTAGTTTCAATTGCCGTTATTATCACTTGGCAACCTAAAAAATCAATTGCCGATGATAACGCAGAACGTGATGAAGCATCCAGTTCTGCACCAATATCATCGATTAATAAAATTGGTTTTACTCGATTAACTTGTGCAATCAATTTAGATTGAGCAAAAGTTAATGCCAGTAAAAACAACTTTTGTTGCCCTCTCGAAAGCTGTGTTTCTATTTGTTGTCTATTTAATAGAAACTTTACATCGAATTTATGCGCACCATAAAGGCTATGACCAAAAGCTTTTTCTTTTTCTTCATTAGCTAATAACACGTCTGCTAATTGTTTTTTTTGGGGCCAGCCTTGTAAATATTGAACCGTTACTGTTTCACTTATAGAAGGCAAGAGTATGGCTAACCAAACATTAAGTTCTTTTACCAAGGCATCGATGTATTGTCTTCTTTCTTCTGCAACAACTATTGAGTGTTGACAAAATTGCTCAGTCCAGTAATTAAGTTCTTTTTTATTTACATTGTTTCTAATACATGCATTTCGCTGTTTTAGAAGTCTAGCAAAATTTCTCCATTGATTTGAAAAGTTATGTTTCACGTGAAACATACCTAAATCTGCAAATCGCCTTCTTTCTTTAGGTCCTCCAAAAAAAAGTTTAAAGCTTTCTGGCGTAACAATTTGAATAGCAATATTTTTTGCAAGTTCAGATAACCTTGTGTGGCGATCCCCATCTATTTTAATACTTGTTAAACCTGAGCCTATATCTCGACTTAGACCTAATTGACAGTCTTTATCATTTTTTACACTTACAACAAACTTGTCATGCTGATAACAAGCTAAACTGTCCACTTTAGTCGTCCTAAACGATTTACCATGTCCAAGAAAAAAAAGCGCTTCTAATAAGCTACTCTTGCCACTGCCATTATCCCCGATAAAAAAATTTAATTTAGGATGAAATTCTATTGTTGAAGGTTTTAAATTTCTAAAATGTTGCGTGGTCAAACGAGTAACTGTCATCTACATTTAAAACCTTATATATTAATGCCGCTTTATTATAGACGCATTGGCATAACAACATATAAAGCTTCGCCTGAATCAGCACCCTCTATTACCACACTTGAATTTGCATCAGCTAAAGTAAACTTAACTTGTTCATCTTTAATCGCATTAAGTACGTCTAGCACGTAACTAACATTAAAACCTATTTCTAGTTCTTCATAAGGAAAATCAATTTCTAATTCTTCTTCCGCTTGTTCTTGTTCAGGGTTGTTAGCGGTAATTTTTAAAAGCGAATTAAAAAAGTTTAAACGAACACCCTTGAACTTTTCATTAGATAAAATAGATGCTCTTGAAAGCACTTGACGTAATGGTTCTTTGTCGGTAATAAATATTTTATCGCCGTTACGAGGTAAAACTCTTCTATAATCTGGAAAACGCCCATCAACTAATTTACTTGTAAATGAGAATTCAGTATCAATAATACGAATATGATTTGAGCCAAGATAAACTTGAACTTCTTCATCTACAGGTGCCAATAGGCGAATAATTTCTAAAATTCCTTTTCGAGGAACAATAACTTGACGAGCGGGTAAAGTAAGAGACTCATTAGATATTTTACAAATAGCCAAACGATGACCATCCGTTGCAACAGATCTAATTTCGTTACCTTCACTTTCAATAGACATACCATTTAAATAATAACGAACATCCTGATTGGCCATTGAAAAGTGAGTGCTTTCAATCAAACGTAACAATTCTGATTTAAGAAGTTTAAATTCAACATCTCCCTTCCACTCTTCAATATTAGGGAAGTCAGTAGCAGATAATGTTGAAAGAGAATAACGACTTCTTCCTGAACTTAGCTTTACAGTGTCATCTTCTGCACTAAAGGTGATCATTGAGTTTTCAGGTAAGCTTTTACAGATATCAAGTAACTTACGTGCAGGAATAGTTATCTTACCATCTTCTCCTTGGTTATCTATTTCAGCATAAGAAACCATTTCGAGTTCTAAATCAGTAGCCGTAAGAGTAAGTGACTCCTTACTAACATCAAAAAGAATATTACCCAAAATAGGTAATGTACTTTTACGTTCAACAGCACCTGAAACTAATAATAAAGGTTTAAGTAATAATTCTCTATTTAGTGAAAACTTCATTTTATTTCCCGGTTATGCACATGTTTTATTATAATTTGAGAGCATCAAGGCCACTCTACCTTAGTATCATGATGAAAGCGTTCTAATTAAATTAGAATAATCTTCTTTAATATCATGTAGTTCTTCGCGCAAAGAGACAACCTTACGACATGCATGAAGTACAGTTGTATGATCTCTGCCACCAAAAGCATCTCCTATCTCAGGCAAGCTATGATTAGTTAACTCTTTAGATAATGCCATTGCTAGTTGCCTAGGTCTAGCAACGGATCTATTTCTACGTTTAGAAAGTAAATCAGCGACTTTTATTTTATAGTATTCTGCCACTGTCCGTTGAATATTATCAATAGTAACAAGCTTATCTTGTAATGCTAACAAGTCACGAAGTGCTTCTCTAACAAAATCGATAGTAATTGCTCGACCAGTAAAATTAGCATTTGCAATTACACGGTTAAGAGCCCCTTCTAATTCTCGAACATTAGAGCGTAAACGCTTAGCAATGAAAAAAGCTACTTCATCAGCGAGATTGATATGACTTTCTTGTGCTTTACGCTTTAATATCGCAACGCGTGTTTCTAGCTCTGGTGGTTCTATCGCAATAGTTAAACCCCAACCAAAACGGGATTTCAATCTATCTTCTACAGCAACTTCTTTTGGGTAACGGTCACTGGTAAGAATAATTTGCTGATTGCCTTCTAATAAGGCATTAAAAGTATGGAAAAATTCTTCTTGTGTTCTATCTTTACCGGCAAAAAACTGGATATCATCAATTAATAAAGCATCAACGCTTCGATAGTATTGCTTGAATTTTTCCATTTCGTTATTTTGCAACGCTTTTACCATGTCTTGAACGAAACGTTCAGAATGCATATAAGCAATTTTTGCATTTGGATTATTTTGTAAAATGCCATTACCTACTGCATGAAGTAAATGAGTTTTACCTAAACCTGTACCACCATAAATAAACAGAGGATTGTATGCTGCTCCAGGGTTATCAGCTACTTGAGAAGCAGCTGCTCTAGCTAACTGGTTTGACTTACCTTCAACAAAATTGTCAAAAGTATATTTTACTCTAACATTAGCTTTTTTAGGTAAATTACTTTCTGATTCTATCGTTGAAGATTTACTGCTATTACCACCAATGGGTTTGGACGAAGGTACTGTAGGTGAATGAGAAACAGCATCAAGAGGTTTACTACCAACATCAAACTTTAATAAGTAAGTATCCGCCTCTTCATTTAAAGCAATCAATTCATTAATTCTATTGACGTATTTATCCCTAACCCAATCTAAAACAAAACGGTTAGGTGCATATAACGTCATAATGTTATTATCAACAACACACTGTAATGGGCGGATCCACATACTGAATTGCTGTGCAGGCAATTCATCTTGCAATGCAGAAAGGCATTTCTGCCAAAGTGAATGTTCCAACCAAAACTCCAAGAAAATAAACTGACCTACTTGCGAATAATCTCTAGCTTTATTTAATAAGCAAATGAAAATTGAGATAAAGTTCTGACTAAATACGAATAAAAGTGAACTTCAAAAAGATTAAGCAAGCGGAAACTTTTTTATTATAAAGAGTCATTATCTCTATACTTATCCACAAGTGCAATATTGACTTTTAACTATTATTGAAAATTTTTAGTTAAAATAAACTAAACGTTTGTTAAATAGGTATATATACAAGTTATTTATAATAATTTAATGCTAAAAAATGATTAATAGGTTAATTAATTATTAAAACATGCCGAACAAAAAATAAGCATTTATAAACAATATACAAAATAAGGCTGTGGATATTAAACAGGTTTTTCTAGATCCAATGAAGATCTGAACGATCCTATAGGATCATTTAAACTAAATATACATAGATTATATTTGACAAAGCTGTAAGTAAGCTTTAGAATTCGCCCTCATTTTTTAGACCAGTGTGCTCATAACGGCTGTTTTGCCAGGGCAACAACAACCGACGGATTAGCGTAATGAAAAGAACATTTCAACCTAGCGTATTAAAGCGTAAGCGTAACCACGGATTCCGTGCTCGTATGGCAACTAAAAGCGGCCGTGCTGTTATAGCTCGTCGCCGTGCTAAAGGCCGTGCAAGCCTTAGTGCTTAATCTTAACTCTTTTTCTTAAAGAATTAAGATGGTAACCAACCCGGTTACTTATGAATTTAATCGGGAGTCTCGTTTACTGACTCCCGGTCAATTTCAATCTGTATTTAAAAAACCTCTCAAATTTGGCTCTCGCCACTTTACCATATTAATAACTCCGACTAACTTAACGAGTGATTCTTGCAAAAATAATCGCCTTGGCTTAGCTATAGCTAAAAAGCGCGTTAAACTTGCTGTTCAGAGAAACCGTATAAAAAGAATAGTTAGAGAAAGCTTCCGTTTAAATCAACATGACTTACCAGCTATCGATATGGTCGTTATGGTAAAGTCTGGCATTGATCAACTCGATAATAAAGAGATTAACCAAGAGTTATCAAAGATATGGCGAAAAATAATTCACCGTTTCAAAAACTAGCCATAGCAGTTATTAAAGGCTATCAGCGACTAATTAGCCCATTGTTAGGGACAAATTGTCGGTTTAATCCTACCTGCTCTACTTATGCTATTGAAGCCATAAATCGTTTTGGAGTAATCAAAGGTGCTTGGTTAGCACTCAAACGTATATCGAAGTGTCATCCCCTTAATAAAGGCGGGGATGATCCTGTTCCACCATCAAAGTAAGCATAAACTAATTAAAATTAGATTGATTTTTACACACTAACACTAAAAGAGAGTTGGTTTGCTGTGCAAGCTAGTCTAAAATGCCTTGCTATTAATTAAATTCGCGAAAAAATACTTCGTGCCAACAAAAAACAAGAGAAATAAATCTTATGGAATCTCAACGCAGTCTTCTATTTATTGCGCTAATGGTTGTAACTTACTTACTTTTTAGTCAGTGGCAATTAGACAATGCGCCAGTAGTTGAACAAGCTCCTGTTAATCAAAGTAGTGATATACAACAAACAGCAAATGCTGATTTTGTACCTGAGTCAACAGACGCACAAACACCTACAACAAAAAGTTTACCTGTTGGTGCAAAATTAATTTCAGTTACCACCGATACATTAAGTATTAAAATTAATACCCAAGGTGGTGATATTGTTGAAGCAAAGTTATTAAATTATGAAACAGAGCAAGGCGACGGTATTCCATTTACCATCATGCAAAATGGTAATAATAAATATGTAGCCCAATCAGGCTTAACGGGTGCTAACGGGCTTGATAGAGTAATAAAAGGCCGTCCTATTTATAACAGTGATAAAGCTAACTATGAACTAACTGCTGATGAGTTAACGGTTGATTTAACCTTTCAAGATGATAACGGTTTGGACGTTATAAAGCGTTATTCTTTCTCTAAAGGCAGCTACCGAGTTGACGTTGAATACTTGATCAATAACAACACAGGTAATAGCGTTTCTGTTCAAATGTACGGTCAACTTAAGCAATCTACACTGCAAGATACTTCTTCAGGCATGCTACCTACATATCGCGGAGCAGCTTTCTCTACAAGTGAAGATCGTTATGAAAAATATGATTTTGATGATATTTCAGAAGCTAATTTAAGTAAAACAACCCCTGGTGGCTGGGTTGCCATGCTAGAGCATTACTTTGTTTCAGCTTGGGTTCCAAAAGCTGAAGATAATAACCAACTATACACTAGCTTCACGAATAATTTAGAAGCCGTAGTTGGATTTAAAGCCCCAGCCATCACCATTGATAATGGTCAACAAGGTCAAACTGCAGCAATTTTTTATGTCGGTCCAAAAGATCAAGAAGTATTAGAGAAAATAGCACCTAATTTAGACTTAACCATAGATTACGGTTTTTTATGGATGATCAGTCAGCCACTATTTTGGTTACTACTTACCATACAGAGCTTTGTATCTAACTGGGGTGTTGCCATTATTATCATCACATTAGTTGTAAAAGGAGCTATGTACCCATTAACTAAAGCGCAATATACCTCAATGGCAAAAATGCGTGAATTGGCTCCTAAAATGGCGCAATTAAAAGAGCGCTACGGCAGTGACAGACAGAAAATGTCTCAAGCCACCATGGAGATGTACCGTAAAGAGAAAGTAAACCCTGCAGGCGGTTGCTTACCTTTATTACTACAAATGCCAATTTTCTTAGCACTGTACTGGGTATTTCTAGAAAGTGTTGAATTGCGCCATGCGCCATTTATCTTTTGGATACAAGATTTATCAGCAATGGATCCTTATTATGTACTGCCAGTATTAATGGGTATTAGTATGTATGTCATGCAAAAAATGCAACCAATGACGATACAAGATCCTATGCAGCAAAAAATTATGCAATATATGCCAGTAGTATTTTCAATATTTATGGCATGGTTCCCGTCAGGCTTAGTTTTATACTGGTTTATAAGCAACCTTATCTCTATTGTACAAATGAAAATAATTTTCGACGGCATTGAAAAGAAAAAGAAAGCTAAAGAAGCATAAACCTTAGCTTCTAGAAAACAAAGGCGACGAATAGGTCGCCTTTGTTGTTTTTGTAGGATAGTAAGCTTTTATAACGTAAAATACTGACATTCTCTATTTAGTATAAAATAGCAATATGACATCATCATTTAGCGAAAAAACAACTATTGCTGCACAAGCTACAGCTCCTGGGCGTGGTGGCGTAGGAATTATCCGTGTTTCAGGTCCTGAAGCGAGTAATGTAGCCAAAGCTATTTTAGGAAAACTTCCCGAAATAAGAAAAGCTGAATACCTTCCTTTTACAGATGCTAATAAACAAGTATTAGATCAAGGTATAGCACTATTTTTTAAAGCACCTAATTCATTTACTGGTGAAGATGTTATTGAGTTTCAAGGACACGGTGGGCCGATAATATTAGATATGTTGCTAAAAGCAATTTTAGCCCTTCCTAAAATCACCATGGCTAAACCAGGTGAATTTAGTGAACAAGCCTTTTTAAATGACAAACTTGATCTAACCCAAGCAGAAGCAATAGCCGATTTAATTAATTCAAGCTCAGAGCAAGCCGCACGCTCTGCCCTGCACTCACTTCAAGGCGACTTTTCTAAACTTGTTCATGAAATGGTTGAAAGTATTATTCACTTACGAATGTATGTTGAAGCTGCAATAGACTTTCCCGAAGAAGAAATAGATTTCCTTGCTGACACTAAAATAGTCACCGATTTAAAAAACATCATCAATCAAGTAGAAACTGTTAGAAAACAGGCACAACAAGGCAGCATTATTCGAGAAGGCATGCGAGTGGTTATTGCTGGACGTCCAAACGCTGGAAAATCAAGTTTATTGAATGCACTAAGTGGAAAAGAAGCTGCCATAGTGACAGATATTGCAGGAACTACCCGAGATGTAATGACAGAGCAAATCAACATTGACGGCATGCCATTACATATTATTGATACTGCAGGCCTACGTGAAAGTGATGATAAAGTTGAACAAATAGGCATAGAACGCGCTTGGCAAGAAATTAATCAAGCTGATCGCGTATTACTAATGGTTGATGCCAGTGAAAACCATAGTGTTTTAGAAGATGAGCAAGATATCAAAAACTATTATCCTGAATTTTTTGAAAAACTACCTAAAAATATTGGTTTAACACTCGTCAGAAACAAAGCAGATATAAACCCGTCAATCACTGACAATAATATAGGCTTAACTGAGTTTATTGATAACAATAAAATTAAACACACTGTAGTTACTTTATCAGCTAAAACAGGCAACGGTGTTGATGCCTTAAAAGAGCACTTAAAGGCCATTATGGGCTATCAAGGTAGTACTGAAGGTAGCTTTATGGCAAGAAGGCGTCATTTAACCGCTTTAGATAATACCCACCAACACCTTATAACAGGCTTAGAACAACTAGAGTCTTATGTTGCAGGTGAAATATTGGCTGAAGAGTTGCGTATTTGCCAGCAAGAGCTCGATCAGATTACCGGCGAATTTACCAGTGATGACTTACTCAGTAAAATATTCAGCTCTTTTTGTATTGGTAAATAATTAACAAAAAAAAGTCTAAATTATTCAATAAATTAAGGTGTAGTTTTGCCAAAAACATCAGAATCTATTAATCCGCTACTTTGTCCAATTTGTAATAACGCTAACGACTGTGGAAATATTTTAACTTGTGATGCTGATAAAAGCTGTTGGTGTCAGGACCAAGCGATAAAATTTTCAAAAGATCTTTTAGATAAAATACCAACAGAAGCCAAAAACAAAGCATGTATCTGTAAGGCTTGTGCTGTAAGTAAGCATTAAAACTATATTATTAGCTTATGGTACGTTAGCTAAACTCGTACATAACAGCTGTTTAGGGTTACAATAACTGTACTATTAATTACCTTGAAGTAACTATGAGCTCCTTTCAAATAATTGTTGGTAGTATGCTCGGTGGCACAGAATATGTTGCTGAAGCATGTGAAGAACAACTCAACGAGTTAAATCATCAAACTACACTTCATTTAACCCCTAACTTTTCATCAATATTAGAAGCAACTTTTGCCAATAAAAATGATAAAAATAGCAATTGGTTACTTTGCACCTCGACACATGGCGCTGGTGACTTTCCTGATAATATTCTAGCATTCATTGAAGATCTAACTAATTGTGATCAAAATCTATCCTCAATTAACTTTATGATCATAGCCACGGGGGATTCCAGTTATGACACTTTTTGTCAAGCAGGAATAAAGCTAAATAAACTATTAATAACAAAAGGTTGTAATGAATTAGCAACCATAAAAACACTGGATATGAGTCAAGATATAGATCCAGAAGATCTTGCACAGCTTTGGATATTAGAAAATAAAGATCTTTTATAATAGTGTTACTCATAAGTTATCAACATAAATAACTTTATTTAAAGCTGTTTGTGGATATTTATATGAATAACATATTAATTTTCTATTATTATTCAGTGTTCATAATTTAAATTTAAATTGGTTGTGTATAACTAACGTGTTTAAACACCGGTTGTTTTTCATTTGATCCAAGTTTGATCACAACCTTATCATTTAGTTAAATAGTTATTTTAATTGATGAAAAAGTACTTATACACAAAGATCAGCCTCCTTAATAAGTAATAACAATAAGATCTTTATAAAGATCTTTTTATATATTAGAGAGATCAAGTGCCGATCTTTTTAATCATTTGATCGTTTCACTCTGAAGAAAAAAGCGTTAAAATACGTCTCCAAAATTTATTAAGCGCTAAACATTATTGTTTTAACGCTTTAACTATATTTCATTCTAAGGTTAAAAATTTTATGTGGTATCAAGAGTTTTATGATGTAATTGTTGTTGGTGGCGGCCATGCTGGCACTGAAGCAGCCCTTGCATCAGCACGAATGGGCTGTAAAACTCTTTTGTTAACTCATAACATTGATACCTTAGGACAAATGTCTTGTAATCCAGCTATTGGTGGCATAGGTAAAGGGCATTTAGTAAAAGAAATTGATGCCTTAGGTGGTTTAATGGCAACAGCCATTGATCACAGTGCTATTCAGTTTAGAACTTTAAACGCTAGTAAAGGCCCAGCAGTTAGAGCTACAAGAGCTCAAGCTGACCGCGCATTATATCGATCTTTTGTACGTCAATACTTAGAAAACCAAGAGAATTTGACTATTTTCCAACAACCTTGTGATGATCTACTTTTAGAAAATGATCGAGTTGTTGGTGTCTCTACACAAATGGGCTTAAAGTTTAAAGGGAAAACCGTGGTCTTAACGGTTGGAACTTTCCTTGCTGGACAGATACATATAGGTTTAAATAATTATCAAGGTGGTCGTGCAGGAGATCCTGCAAGCTTAAATTTAGCAGCTAAAATGCGAGATATGCCATTTAGAATTGATCGTTTAAAAACAGGAACCCCACCACGATTAGATGCAAGAACGCTAGATTTTTCAGTAATGGAAGAACAGCCAGGCGATAGCCCTCGTCCGGTATTCTCATTTATGGGATCGACTAATGATCATCCTGAGCAGATTTCTTGTTATATCACCCACACAAATGAGCAAACTCACCAACATATTCGCGATGGTTTAGATCGCTCTCCAATGTATACCGGTGTTATCGAAGGAGTTGGCCCACGCTACTGCCCTTCTATTGAAGATAAAATTACTCGCTTTGCAGATAAAACTTCTCATCAAATTTTTGTCGAGCCAGAAGGGTTAACAACTAACGAAGTATACCCTAACGGTATTTCTACTAGTTTACCTTTTGACGTACAAATGAACTTAGTTCGTTCAATAAAAGGCTTTGAAAATGCTTTTATCACGCGTCCAGGTTATGCCATCGAATATGATTACTTTGATCCAAGAGATTTAAAGCAATCTCTTGAAAGTAAATTTGTAGAAAACCTTTATTTTGCAGGACAAATAAACGGTACAACAGGCTACGAAGAAGCTGGTGCTCAAGGATTAATAGCTGCAACAAATGCTGCTAACCGAGTTAAAGGTCGTGATGAGTTTACTTTAGGCCGTGATCAAGCGTATATGGGTGTATTAATTGATGATCTCGCTACTCTTGGTACAAAAGAGCCTTATAGAATGTTCACTTCTCGTGCCGAATATCGTTTATTATTACGAGAAGATAATGCTGATATTAGACTCACAGAAAAAGGTCGAGAAGTTGGTTTAGTTGATGATCTTCGTTGGCAACGTTTTAATGAAAAAATGGAAAATATTGAGTTAGAACGCCAACGTTTAAAAGATACTTGGGTTCAAAAAGATCATAGCCAAGTTGAGCAAGTAAACAAATTACTTAAAAATCCAATGAGTAAAGAAGCTAGCTTAGAAGATTTGATCCGTCGACCTGAGGTTCGTTATGACGATCTCATGAAAATAGAAGGACTAGGGCCTGCTATTGCTGATACTCAAGCAGCCGAACAAATAGAAATTCAAACTAAATATGCTGGCTATATTGACAGACAGCTTGACGAAATCAGCAAGAAAAAGCGCAATGAAGATACCTTGATCCCTACCGACTTTAATTATCAACAAATTTCAGGACTTTCAAACGAAGTTGTTGCGAAACTGCAAGATGCTCGTCCTGAAACTTTAGGTAAAGCATCGCGAATTTCTGGTATTACTCCAGCAGCAATTTCGCTATTATTAGTGTACTTGAAAAAGCATGGTTTATTGCGTAAAAAAACCGCATAAAAGCGTTTGCAACCTTAAATAAAAACCAAAAATAACATGACACTAACAACGAAACTACAAGCTTTATTAGCTAAAACTTCATTACAAGTTTCTCAGCAACAAGTAGATTTACTTATTCAATATGTAGAGCTACTCCATAAATGGAATAAAGCCTATAACTTAACTTCAGTAAGAGATCCGCAAGAAATGTTAGTAAAACATATCTTGGATAGCCTAATGGTTGGTGAGCTATTACACGGAGATAACTTTATTGATGTTGGTACTGGCCCAGGTTTACCAGGTATTCCATTAGCTATTTTGTATCCTGAAAAAAATTTTGTATTATTAGACAGTTTAGGAAAGCGCATTACCTTTTTAAGGCAAGTTGTATTTCAATTAAAATTGACTAATGTACAACCTGTTAAATCTCGAGTTGAAGAATATCATGATGAAAAACCATTTGACGGAGTGTTAAGTAGAGCCTTTTCATCTTTAAATGATATGGTAAGCTGGTGTTCGCATTTAATCGCTGAACAGCAAGGTTGTTTTTTTGCATTAAAAGGGCAATATCCAACAGATGAATTGGCAAAATTACCTGAAAATATTCAGTTAGTAGCGAGCCATGAAATTCAAGTACCTGAGTTAGTAGGCGAACGTCATGTACTTATTTTGAAAAAGAGTTAATAAAAACACCTAAAAAATAATAATAGAGGCGCTTGTGGGAAAAATTATAGCTGTTGCAAATCAAAAAGGTGGCGTTGGTAAAACAACTACGGCTGTTAATTTGGCTGCCTCGTTAGCTGCAACCAAACGTAAAATTTTATTGATAGATTTAGATCCTCAGGGTAATGCCACTATGGCAAGTGGTATCGATAAATATGAAGTACCTGCTACCTGCTATGAATTATTGATAGAAGAAAAACCTGTTGCCGAAGTTGTACAAACGGAAACGTCAGGCTTATATGATCTACTTGCCGCGAATACTGATGTTACCGCAGCAGAAATAAAGTTAATGGAAGTATTTGCTCGTGAGCAGCGACTAAAAACAGCGCTATCCCCAGTTAAAGATTACTATGATTTTATTATCATTGACTGCCCTCCTTCACTAAATATGCTTACTGTTAATGCAATGACAGCTGCAGATTCTGTACTCGTTCCTATGCAATGTGAGTATTATGCTTTAGAAGGCTTAACGGCATTAATGGATACCATTTCAAAATTAACCTCAGTGGTTAATGGCGATTTGCATATTGAGGGCATTTTAAGAACTATGTATGATCCTCGTAACCGTTTAGCTAATGATGTATCTGAACAACTAAAACGTCATTTTGGTGATAAAGTTTATCGTAGTGTAATTCCTCGAAATGTACGTTTAGCTGAAGCCCCAAGTTTTGGTGCACCTGCAATGTATTATGATAAATCTTCAACAGGTGCTAAAGCCTATTTAGCTTTAGCAGGGGAAGTTTTACGGAAAAATAGTCCGGCTAAAAAGTCGAGTAGCAGCCAAAAAACTAATCAAGAACAAAGTACTGCACAGTAACTTCAAGGAATAATATGAGCCCAGCAAAAAAAAGAGGTTTAGGCAGAGGCCTTGACGCACTACTGACTCCACAAACAATTACACCTTCTCAAGAATTAGGCTCAGAAGAAGCTGTTACTAAATTTAAAGATGGTGATTTAAGTAAAATTGCTATTAACCAATTATCGCCAGGTAAATATCAGCCAAGAAAAGATATGTCTGATGCCGCTTTGGAAGAATTGTCTTTATCAATTCAATCACAAGGTATTATTCAACCAATAGTTGTTCGTCAAATTGGAGAAAATAATACAGGTGATAATCTTTATGAAATTATAGCTGGTGAACGCCGTTGGCGAGCAGCACAATTAGCACAACTAACCGAAGTGCCGTGTCTAATTAAAGATGTACCTGATGAGTCAGCTGTTGCAATTGCTTTAATTGAAAATATTCAACGTGAAGATCTTAATGCTATGGAAGAAGCTATAGCGTTAGAGCGTTTATTGAGTGAATTTGATTTAACACACCAAGAGGTTGCTCTGGCGGTAGGTAAATCAAGAACTACAGTGACAAATTTACTGCGTCTAAATAATTTGAATGATGAAGTGAAAACTTTCTTAGAGAATGGCGATATTGAAATGGGACATGCTCGTGCCCTACTTTCTCTTGCGGATGGCTTACAAGCAGATGCTGCAAGAACGGTGGCTGCGAAAGAACTAACCGTTAGAGAAACTGAAGCGCTAATTAAAAAGATTCAAAACCCTGTTCAAGATAAACAAGTTAAAGAAAAAGATGAAACTAGCAGTAATATAGAATCAAACTTAAGGGATAAAATTGGTTTGAAAGTTGCCGTAAGCCACAATAAAAAAGGCAAAGGAAAATTGGTAATATCTTACGAAAACTTGGCAGAGCTAGATGACTTTATTGCAAAAATTAAATAAAACCAACAGGCTAAGTTTGATAATTATTTCATTAGTCACTTTTTCCATACTTACAGCTTGTACAGGTATAAGGGTAGGAGATGGCAAAACACAAGTTACGGTTAAAAAGCAAAAACCTTTTTGTGATATAGAAAAAGTTGATCCTCATTGTAAAGTTGAATCTGAAAATCAGTAGCTTATTAAATAAAAACTTTAAAATTATTGATTAACTCCTCCGAGTAGTGAAAGGTAAAAACATAGGATTTTTTACCTTTGGTTACTTGTTTTAACTCTTTAGTTCTATTTATAAAAAAAATATTAAATATTCGCACAAATAAAGGGCGGTCACTGCCCTAATTTCTTGCAAAAAAAGCCAGAATGCGTATACTTGCGCAAACTTTTAGCGTTAAAGTTTTTGCTTTAAAAAACTTAATACTATACGAGTTTTTTCGTATTTAGAGTAATTACATCAATAGATGACTTTTTTAAGTTATTTTTAACGAGTCATAATGAATAATAAGTTAACAAGAGTAGGGCGAAAATTTGCCTTTTATCAAATATTATTCACATTGTTAGTGATATTACTGGTTACGCTAATAACATATTTTTTATGGAGTATAGAACACGCTAAGTCCACTCTAGTTGGTGGAATAGTAGCAACTGTACCCAATATAGTTTTTGCGCTAAAAGCATTTAAATATGCAGGTGCGCAGTCATCAAAAAAGGTCGTAGAGTCCTTTTTTAGTGGCGTAAAATTAAAAATGGTTCTCACGGCTTTGTTATTTGCACTCGCTTTTAAATTTTTAGTGCTATTGCCAGTACCTTTTTTTGTAATGTTTTGTATGGTTATGGCTATGCCATTAATTACACCTCTTTTATTAAAGAATGTGATTGATAGTAAACCTTAATCAAAAAGATTTTTTTTAAACTTTAATCATTGGGATAATTAATATGGCTTCAGGTGCTGAATTAACCAGCCAAGAATATATTAAACATCACTTAGAGAATCTTACTGTTGGAGAAGGCTTTTGGGCTCTTCACATTGATACTCTAGGATGGTCTATATTTTTGGGCTTGGTATTTCTTTTATCATTTAGATCCGTAGCAAAAAAAGCGACAACAGGGGTACCTGGTAAGTGGCAATGTGCTGTGGAAATGATCGTTGAATTTGTTGACGATAGCGTAAAAAGTACTTTTCACGGAAACAACCCATTAATCGCTCCATTAAGCTTAACCATCTTTGTATGGGTTTTATTAATGAATGCGATGGACTGGGTACCGGTTGACTTAATACCAACAATTTTCAGTTGGTTTGGTGTTAACTATATGAAAGCCGTTCCAACAACCGATCCAAACATGACCTTTGCATTAGCCTTAGGTGTATTTGTTCTTATTATTTACTACTCAATTAAAGTGAAAGGTATTGGAGGCTTCATCAAAGAGCTAACTACCCAACCTTTCGGTCACTGGTCATTATACCCAGTAAACTTTATTTTAGAGATGGTTACATTATTAGCACGCCCATTATCACTAGCCTTACGTTTGTTTGGTAACTTATATGCAGGTGAGTTAATTTTCTTACTGATAGCAACTATTGGTTTATTCCAGTTGCCAGTACACTTTTTATGGGCGGCTTTCCACTTGTTGGTAATCCCATTACAGGCGTTTATCTTTATGATGTTAACCATTTTATATTTGAGTTTAGCCCATGAAGATCACTAGTTGAATTGAATCACTTCAATTTTACTTACTGAGTTTTGTACAAATTTTTAATTTTTTTTAACTTTATAACTTTAAATAATCGGAGATAAATATGTTATATATCGCTGTTGCGTTACTAATCGGTCTAGGTGCTTTGGGTACTGCGATTGGTTTTGGTTTATTAGGTGGCAAATTCTTAGAATCAGCTGCTCGTCAACCTGAATTAGCACCACAACTTCAAGTAAAAATGTTCATTGTAGCGGGTCTTATTGATGCGATTGCTATGATCGGTGTTGCGATCGGCTTATACCTATTATTCGCAGTTGGTGCTTAATTTTAAGTCCATTGTTTAACCGCGAATTTAAATAGGAGGTACACAAATGAACATTAACATGACCCTTTTTGGTGAATTAATCGCATTTGTCGTATTTGTAATATTCTGTATGAAGTATGTATGGCCACCAATTATCGGTGCCATCGAAGCTCGTCAAGCAACTATTGCTGACGGACTTGCTGCTTCAGACCGTGCTGCTAAAGATCTTGAGCTTGCTCAAGAGAAAGCTGTTGCTCAACTAAAAGAAGCTAAACTTGAAGCTGCCTCTATTGTAGAAGCTGCTAAAAAGCATGAAGCTAAAATTGTTGAAGAAGCTGCAGGTAAAGCACAAGTTGAGAAAGAAAGAATCTTAGCTTCTGGTCACGCAGAAATCGAAACTGAACGTAACCGTGCTAAAGAAGAACTTCGCCAACAAGTGGCTGTTCTTGCAGTAGCAGGTGCCGAGAAAATTCTTGAGCGTTCAATTGATGCCGCTGCACACAGCGACATTTTAGATAAACTCGTTGCTGAACTTTAAGAGGAAAGAGCTATGTCTGAATTGACAACTGTCGCTCGTCCTTACGCTAAAGCAGCGTTCGACTTTGCTGTTGAAGCAAAAGCAATGGATAGCTGGTTAGCCCAGTTAACTTTTGCTGCTGAAGTTGCTAAAGATGAAACCATTATTGGTTATTTATCTGGTGGCGCTTCTGTTGAGCAAGCACAAACATTATTTTTAAATGTTTGTGGCGAGCAAGTAGACAGCCAAGGTCAGAACTTTTTAAAAGTGATGGCCGAAAACGAACGTTTGTTGGTGCTACCACAAGTACTTGAAGAATTTGCAGCGTTAAAAGCTGAATTCGAACAAGAAGTTACTGTGGATGTTACCTCTGCTGTTAAATTAAAAGTAGCACAGACTAAAACATTAAGCGCCGCGCTTGAAAAGCGCTTGGCACGTAAAGTAAAGCTTAATTGTATTGTTGATAAAAACATTGTTTCAGGTTTGATTATTCAAGCAGGTGACATGGTCATTGATGGCTCTATAAAAGGTAAACTGAGCCGTTTAGCAACAACATTACAATCTTAGATAAGGGAACAGAGCATGCAACTGAATTCCACTGAAATCGCTGAACTGATCAAAAATCGTATTGAACAGTTCGACGTTGTCAGCGAAGCTCGTAACGAAGGTACTATCGTTTCTGTAACAGACGGTATCATTCGTATCCATGGCCTTGCCGATGTAATGCAAGGTGAAATGATCGAACTTCCTGGTAGTCGTTATGCTATCGCGTTAAACCTTGACCGTGACTCGGTCGGTGCGGTAGTAATGGGTCCTTACGCTGATTTAGCAGAAGGACAAAAAGTTAAAGGTACTGGCCGTATTTTGGAAGTACCTGTAGGTCGTGGTCTTTTAGGCCGTGTAGTAAACACTTTAGGTGAACCAATTGATGGCAAAGGCCCAATTGAAAATGATGGCTTCTCTCCAGTAGAAGTTGTTGCACCAGGTGTTATCGACCGTAAATCAGTTGATGAGCCAGTTCAAACTGGTATTAAATCAATTGACTCTATGATTCCAATTGGTCGTGGCCAACGTGAATTAATCATTGGTGACCGTCAAATCGGTAAATCAGCGATTGCACTTGACGCCATTATTAACCAAAAGAACACAGGTATTAAAAGTATTTATGTAGCAATTGGCCAAAAAGCGTCAACTGTTGCTAACGTTGTACGTAGCTTAGAAGAGCACGGCGCGTTATCAAATACTATTGTTGTTGTTGCTTCAGCCTCTGAAGCTGCTGCTCTACAATATTTAGCACCATACTCTGGTTGTTCTATGGGTGAATACTTCCGTGACCGCGGTGAAGATGCGTTAATCGTATATGATGATTTGTCTAAGCAAGCTGTTGCTTACCGTCAAATTTCATTACTACTACGTCGCCCGCCAGGTCGTGAAGCATACCCAGGTGATGTTTTCTATCTTCACAGTCGTTTACTAGAACGTGCTGCTCGTGTAAACGAAGAGTATGTTGAGAAGTTCACAAACGGTGAAGTAAAAGGTCAAACCGGTTCTTTAACTGCTTTACCTATTATTGAAACACAAGCAGGTGACGTATCTGCATTCGTACCAACTAACGTAATCTCGATTACTGATGGTCAAATCTTCCTAGAGTCTGATTTATTCAACTCAGGTATTCGTCCTGCGGTAAATGCTGGTTTATCAGTATCTCGTGTTGGTGGTGCAGCGCAAACGAAAATCATCAAGAAACTTGGTGGTGGTATCCGTTTAGCTTTAGCTCAATATCGTGAATTAGCGGCTTTCGCTCAATTCGCATCAGATTTAGATGACGCTACACGTGCTCAATTAGAGCATGGTCAACGTGTTACTGAATTAATGAAGCAAAAGCAATACAGCCCGTTATCTGTTGCTGAAACTGCAGTATCTTTATTTGCTGCGGAAAAAGGCTTTTTAAACGACGTTGCTATTAACAAAATCAATGATTTTGAAGACGCGTTACAAGCTTATATGAACAGTAACCAAGCTGAGCTTATGGCTACTATTAACGAATCTGGTGACTACTCTAAAGACATCGAAGCAGGATTGACGTCAGCACTTGAAGCATTCAAGTCGACGCAAACTTGGTAAGACGATTTAATTAAGTAACCTTTTCGGAGAAAGAGTCATGGCCGTTGGTAAAGAAATAAAAACCAAGATTGCGAGTGTACAAAACACTCAAAAGATCACAAACGCTATGGAAATGGTTGCTGCTTCTAAAATGCGTAAAGCGCAGGATAGTATGGCAGCCTCTCGTCCATATGCGACAAATATACGAAATGTGATCGGTCATATCGCGCTTGGTAACTTGGAATATCGCCATCCATATATGGAAGAGCGTCCAGTTAAGCGTGTTGGCTATATTGTTGTATCAACAGACCGTGGTTTGTGTGGTGGCTTAAATATTAACTTATTTAAGAATGTCCTTGCTGATGCTGCTAAATGGCAGCAAGAAGAAGCAGAAGTTGAGTTTGCAGTAGTAGGTTCTAAAGCTACTTCTTTCTTCAACAACATGGGCGCAAATGTTACTGCACAAATATCTGGCTTAGGTGATAACCCTTCAGTTACTGACTTAGTTGGTAGCGTTCAGGTTATGCTTAAAGCTTATGATGACGGTGAAATTGATAAGTTGTTCGTGGTATATAACAAGTTTGTTAATACTATGACACAACAACCAACAGTTGATCAGTTGTTACCTTTACCTAAATCTGACGATGAAGAAATTCAACATCGTTGGGATTACATATACGAACCAGATGCTAACGTATTGTTAGATCAATTATTAGTTCGTTATATTGAATCGCAGGTATACCAAGGGGTGGTTGAAAACCTAGCTTGTGAGCAAGCAGCCCGTATGATCGCAATGAAAGCCGCAACAGATAATGCTGGCGAGTTAATTGACGATTTACAATTGGTATTTAACAAAGCGCGTCAAGCTGCAATTACTCAAGAATTGGGTGAAATTGTTGCTGGTGCAGCTGCGGTAGGTTAAAGAGTAATTACTTTTACTAGTTAGTAAAGATAAGAAATTTCGTAATTTAACTTAGAGTTTACTGGATACTCAGTAAACTTAAATTAAGAGGAATAAACATGAGTACAGGTAAAGTCGTCCAAATCATTGGCGCAGTTGTGGATGTAGAATTTCCACAAGATGCCGTACCTCAGGTATATGACGCATTAAATATAACCGAAGGTGACCTTGACGGTTTAGTATTAGAAGTGCAGCAGCAGCTTGGTGGCGGTGTTGTACGTACTATCGCAATGGGTACCTCAGACGGTTTGCGTCGTGGACTGAATGTAGTAAATACAGGGAATGCAATCCAAGTTCCTGTTGGTGTTGAGACCTTAGGTCGCATCATGAACGTACTTGGCGACCCTATTGATGAAGCTGGCCCAATTGGTGAAAAAGATCGTTGGTCTATTCACCGTGAAGCACCAGCATATGCAGAACAAGCCATGTCTAACGAATTGTTAGAAACAGGTATCAAAGTAATCGATTTAGTTTGTCCATTCGCTAAGGGTGGTAAAGTAGGTTTATTCGGTGGTGCTGGTGTTGGTAAAACCGTTAACATGATGGAACTTATCCGTAACATCGCTATCGAGCACAGTGGTTACTCAGTATTCGCTGGTGTTGGTGAGCGTACTCGTGAGGGTAACGATTTCTATCACGAAATGAACGACTCTAACGTACTAGATAAAGTATCGTTAGTTTACGGTCAGATGAACGAGCCTCCAGGAAACCGTTTACGTGTTGCTATGACGGGCTTAACTATGGCAGAAAAATTCCGTGACGAAGGTCGTGACGTATTATTCTTCGTAGATAACATCTACCGTTATACACTTGCAGGTACCGAAGTATCAGCTCTTCTTGGTCGTATGCCATCAGCGGTTGGTTACCAACCAACACTTGCTGAAGAAATGGGTGTACTTCAAGAGCGTATTACTTCAACAAACAAAGGTTCAATCACTTCAATCCAAGCGGTATACGTACCTGCGGATGACTTGACCGATCCAAGCCCTGCAACAACCTTTGCTCACTTAGATGCAACTGTTGTACTTTCTCGTTCAATTGCTGAATTAGGTATTTACCCTGCAATCGACCCACTAGATTCAACTTCACGTCAGTTAGACCCTCTAGTGGTTGGTACTGAGCATTATGAAGTTGCTCGTGGTGTGCAATCAGTATTACAACGTTACAAAGAATTAAAAGATATCATCGCTATCTTAGGTATGGATGAATTATCTGAAGAAGATAAGCAAACAGTATCTCGCGCACGTAAGATACAACGTTACTTATCACAACCATTCTTTGTTGCTGAAGTATTTACAGGTTCTCCAGGTAAATATGTTTCATTAAAAGACACCATCTCTGGCTTTAAAGGCATTTTAGCGGGTGATTACGATGAATTACCTGAGCAAGCATTCTACATGGTTGGTTCTATTGAAGAAGCCGTAGAGAAAGCAAACAAGATGTAATTATCGCGTAAGTACTTAAACTCTGTTTAGGTACTTACATTATTAGAGGTCGAGTCAAATGGCATTATTTACTGTAAATCTAAATGTTGTTAGTGCACAAGAAAGCTTGTTTTCAGGCAGCATTAAATCATTACAGATCACAGGTAGTGAAGGTGAGTTAGGTATTATGCCTGGCCATGCACCTTTATTGACCTCACTAAAACCTGGCATGGCATTGATCACCAAAGAAGATGATAGTGAAGAAGTTATTTATCTTTCAGGTGGTATGTTAGAAGTTCAACCTAATCAAGTTACGGTATTAGCAGATGTTGCTACCCGTGGTACTGATTTAGATGAACAAGCCGCGTTAGAAGCTAAAAAACGTGCAGAAGAAAACATGAACGCTCATGGCGACGATGTTGACTATGCCGCTGTTGCTGCTGAATTAGCACGTGCAGTTGCACAATTACGTGTTATTCAAGCGTCTAACAAAAAAGCGAGTTAATCTCTAAACAAGAGCTTAACAAAGGTTTAGTGTAATATTAAAACGCCCTGTTATTGAAAAATAACAGGGCGTTTTTTTAGTAATATAGAATAGTTACCAAGCAGAACCTGCTTGAATATAGAATACGGTATCTTCAGGACCTTTTGCGATATCAATACCCATGTTAAAACCATATCTACGGGCAATTAAATAACGAAAACCAACACCTTTACTGACACGGCTTGAACCCGAGGATAAATCAGAAATATCATTAGTTGCCTTACCTAAACCAGCAAAAACATTTGCTGCCCATCGTAAGTTAAATTGATAAGTCAGCTCAACCTCTGCCATGGCAACAGATTTTCCTTGATAACGTGCTGCAGGAATGCCTCTAAGGCTAATTGAAGGTGTTGCATAGGGAGGAAGGAAATCATCAGCGTCAGCGTGATTAAACTCTATTCTATAAGCACTACGCCAATGCTTTGTGTGTTGAAAATAATGTAAACCGGTTAACTCGGTTAAATGATAATCTACATCAGAGCCAACATTTTCATCAAACCAAAGATAATTAAGTTCGTATTTTATTCCTTCGATAGGAGAGAATACGTTATCGCGCGAGTCATACTCAACAGTTAGTCCTACGCCTGAGGTTGTAATACTACGGGTTAGTAAATTGGTTAGTGCTTCTTCCCATTCTGGGGGAAAAATATCAACAATATCGCCAAGGCGTAGCGGAGATATGTCAGCATTAATATAACGATGCGTAGGACCAATAAAAAAGTGGCTATCTGCTATTTGAAACTTTAACGTTTGCATGACGGCATTAGCATGTGTATTAAGGGATATAGGTTTATCAAAGCTAATATCACCAAAACCAAAGAAATTGAGGTTAATATCCCCGTGACCACCACCACCTAAATATCGAATTTTTCCTTTCTTGAAAAAGCCCATATGGCCTCCACCAACAAAGTAAGAGTCATTACCGGTATATGCCCCACCTAAGGCAGAAACACTAGGGGGGAGTAGGTGCTTAGCTGCAGAGGATGACTTTTTCATCGCTTTAAGTCTTGCAGCTTTTTCTTTGTCTGACTCATGAAAGAAAAGACCAACAACGCCTAAACCGGCATCTACAGCCGGATCAGTGATAATTATGGGTACAGGTAAAAAACCGTAAGCATTTTCGGATAGGTATTTAGACATGTCTAACATACCATCAAGCGGATCGAAAAACTGTTCTGACTGTGCAAAAGGGACTGACAAAGCGAAAAAAAAACTCAGTACAATAATTGTTTTTTTAAATAACATAAAAAGACTCTTTAAAAACGATAGGTAAGTGAAGCAATAAAACTTTCTCTAGAACTACCAAAGCCAGCTTCACAATGAAAAGAGCAAGTTTTGGTGATGTCCTAATTAAAGCCATTAAGATAGTTTACCTTATTTAATTTTCCTGATTAATCAGAAAATCAAGCATAGTAATATCATCTAATAAGGGAACATCGCTAGTATCAAAACCAAATTGCCCGGTAACATCAAGCTCAGCATTGAGGTAATTTAACCCTATAAGTGTAGATATAGTACCCCAATTACCAGCGTCAGAAGAAATACAAATGCTAGGAAATATTTGAAAATCTGTTATGTCGTAGGGGATGAACAACTTAAATATCCAATATTTAGTGATATTGACAGAGATCGATTAGATACAGCAATAAATACTCAAATGCAGGGAAAAGGGAAGGTAGCAGTAGCACAAGAAAAAGCAGATATTTTAGTTAGCTATTTTATTGTTACTAAGGACAAAGTAAAAGTGAATGCTCACTACAGTGATGGCTATTACGGAGGCGGATGTTATCGTTGTGGTTATGGCTACACAGGAGGTGTGTCGCATGTAAGCACACGTGATTATGTTGAAGGGACTTTAGTAATGGATATTATTGATAACGACACTAAACAAAGTGTATACAGAAGCGTGTTAATTAAACCGATATCGTCATTTGATACCGCAAAAGAGCGTGATGAAGCTATTAATAAAACCATCAAAGATATGATAGATCCATTACCTATCAGTTAAGCGCATAAAGCTAGTATAGAGGCATATATAGCAAGAGTTGTGTATTGCCTTATTGATACTTATAACCTACTATTTTTAAGTGTTTACTAAATAATACAGTTGCTTATAAAGTGGTTGTATTAATAATCACAAGCAGGCTAACTGAGAAGGAAATAAGCAGAGTTGTTAGGTCTAAATGTTTGACTAGTAGTAATTTACTGGTAAGTTTAATAAGAGTATATATTTTAATAAAATCAATACAAGGAATACCCTATGGTTATGAAAAATATGGCAATAATTGCTGTTACTGCAAGTTTATTGTTTGGTTGTGCAACAGGAAGCACACCAGCAGCAAAAAAAGAGAATGCTCGTAAAGAAACGACAGAAGCTTTACAACAAATTTATGATGATCATCCTTCAGCTAAAAATCAAATACAAAAAAGTTTAGCGTATTTAGTATGTACAGGTAGTGATAGCTACCTATTTGCTGCTTCCACAGGTGGTGGAGTTTGCGTATTAAATGAAGGAGGAAAAACTGATTATTATAGGTTTGCTTCTTTAGGTGTTGGTGCAGGCATAGGATTTAAATCAGTAGCTTTTGTTTATGCATATACTGATGCTGAAGCATTACGCCGTTTTAAAGAAGAAGGTTGGGACGCAGGTGCACGTGCTGAGGCAAGCGCTAAGCATGAAGAAGAAGGTGGTCAAGCTGCTGCCAACACTTCATATGATGTTGATGGTGTAAGAATTTATCAATCTGCTTTATGGGGTGCAGCAGCACAAGCAACCGTTCAAGGTTATAAGTTCTGGCCTACAGACTTTACGGATGATGTTGTGCAAAAATCAGAATAAGGCGCTATTTTCGCTTAATCATCATCTATCTATGATGGTTAAGCACACATTACCTTGATGCGAAATTGATATATTTAAACCATAATAGCTAAATGTGATGAACTGATTGATGTTAGTAAGTAATAGAGTCAATTAACACCTGTGTTCCAGTTTATCGCAGCATAACCTTCGCCACCTCTATGAATATTTGGTTCACCTGCAACCCAAAAGTCAAAGCAACGTGATGATGCTCAAGGGAGGTTTTGCTGGCAAAAATGGTTTAAGTAGAGCTTTAAGTTTATTAGATTACGGTATTTTAATTTTCTTCAGCAACATGATGCTTAGTGGCATGACCATATAAGAAATTATGGGCACGATAATAGCTACTACCACACATACAGCTAACAATTTATTAGCAGGTAAATATGGCTGAATCCATATTGGAACAAAATACACTAATGGCACCAACGCCAAATAATTGATGAGTGTCATTAGGTGTTTGTTTGGTGGTGCCATCTGCTTTATCCTCACAATTTGTCATGTAAAGCTAGCCGTTTACATGGTAATTATCATTTATGACAGCTTACTTATCACAACAACTTCAACTTTGTTATCCGCAGAAATTTTGGTTTTATAGCTACGAATTAAGTCACCGTTTTCAGCATTAAAGCTACTATTTTCATCTGAAAATTCAGCTTTTCCTTGGCTAACATAGGCCAATATTTCTTGGTCAAATTGAATAGTTTCACCTGCTGAAAGCTTCACTACATCAATCAATGTTTCACTATCAAAGGTTTTGCATTGATTTTTGCTACCACCATAAATACGGGTTATGCCATTTGATTTTAAAGTGTAATGTTTATAATTAGCTGCCTGCCCAGACTCATCAGGTAATACCCATAGCTGCAACATACGATTCTTAGTATTGTCAGGGTTAATTTCGTTATGTGAGAATCCCTCACCGCCCGCTCTTTGAACTTGTACCTCACCTGCATTTAAGCTCTGCCCATGCTCTAATGACCCTTCATGGCTTACTCGACCTTCCATCATAATAGAGATAACGTCTATCTCTTTATGAGGGTGCATATGGGTTTCACCTTTTGGGTTAAATTGTGCATCAGCAAGGTAGACGAAGTTTCCAATACCATTGAATGTATTAGGCGCTTTTCTACTACCGAAAACACGACTGTCGGTTACTAAACGATGCTCTGTTAATCCAGCAAATCCACCTAATGGTAACGACTTTTTACTTAGTACTTGCATAATATTCTCCAGCTTTTTAATAGTGATAATTGCTTTATGCCTACCATAGTAAACACCGCCAATTGTTTAATAAATACAGATATGTTGATAAGATAATTTCATTTTTAACAACAATAGGGTGTGATTTATGGAAAATAACCTAGATGACATGATGGTGTTTTTAACGGTTGTTGAAATGGGCAGTTTTACACTTGCCTCTGATAAACTGGGCATCCCTAAAGCAAATATAAGTCGAAAAGTATCTCGTTTAGAGAAGAAATTAGACATAACCTTATTGGAACGATCTACACGATCTCAACATTTAACAGAGGCAGGTAAACGCTATTTAATACATTGTAAACGTATTCATGAAGAGTTGGATTTAGCAGCAGCATGCATTTCAGAACTACAATATAGTTATAAAGGTAATTTAAAAATTGGCGCATCGGTTGCCACAGGCCAGGAAATTCTAAGACCTTCGTTAGCTCAATTTATGCATCAATATCCTGACTTAAGGATTCAACTTAATTTAGTTAATCGACGCATAGATTTCATTGAAGAAGGGTTTGATGTGGTTATTCGCATTGGCAAATTAGATGATTCATTGTTGGTTGCTAAAAAACTCGGTACTGCTAAACGAAAAGTATTCGCTAGTCCTGAATATATTGCCAAACATGGGAAACCGCTAACGGTTGAACAATTAACTCAACATCAACTGCTTATCATGAACCCGCTTAACAATGATTCGAAGTTAACGCTTTTTTCAAAAGAAAATAATGAATACACACTAAACTGTAAACCAAGGCTATTAGTTGATGATTTTTCAGTGCTTAAGCAATCCATTGTAGATGGCTTAGGTATCGCGGTATTACCAGACTATCTCGCTAAAGGAGAGGTAGCTTCAGGTAAGTTAGTAACGCTTTTACCAAATTGGGGGATGAAAGATATTGATATTTATGCCCTATATCCACGTAACCGAGCGAAAATACCAAAGGTAAAAGCCTTCTTAGATTTCGTTGCTAATCTCTATATCGATGTATTGAAGTAATTTGAAATTGATTTTTAAGGATTAAACTGATGTACTTTATTGTTTGTAGCTCTTTTGTCAGTTGTAGCCAGTTATAGTTTACTCTCTTACAACTAAACAGCTTGCCCACAGGCGATACCAGAACTCCAAGCGAACTGAAAGTTATACCCACCTAAAAATCCAGTAACATCAATGACTTCACCGATAAAATATAAGTTTTGTGCTTTTGTGGCTTCAAAAGTTTTTGATGAAAGCTCATCAGTATTCACGCCACCTAGGGTAACTTCCGCAGTTCGATAACCTTCAGTGCCATTGGGTTTTATTGTCCAATTGTGAAGGTATTGACTTAGGTAGGTGATTTCATCATTACTGAGTTGATTGATGGTTTTGTCGGTAATTTCTTTACTTTTAACAAGTGCTTCTATGAAACGTTTTGGTAATACAGTGGCTAGTAGGTTTTTTAAGGATTTTTGAGCTTGAGTTTCACGCCATGCTTTGATTAATTCTGTAATAGGAGTATCAGGCAACAAATTAATAGTGACAGCTTGACCAGCTTGCCAAAAAGAGGATATTTGTAAAATAGCAGGGCCTGATAAACCTCGATGGGTAAAGAGGATGTTTTCACGAAAGCTGACACCACT
Organism: Colwellia sp. SU-HH00943; assembly: GCF_057546125.1. Lineage (NCBI taxonomy): Bacteria > Pseudomonadati > Pseudomonadota > Gammaproteobacteria > Alteromonadales > Colwelliaceae > Colwellia > Colwellia sp. SU-HH00943. The sequence continues at coordinate 1,109,202 of NZ_BAAJLW010000001.1, read as the reverse complement.
TTCGCTGTTCACCAAACAATCAATACTAATGCCTGATAGTCCATCAAAACGCTTTTTATCATGTTCATGTAGGGTGAATGGTACGAGTGCAGCGGTGGTAGGTAGTACGTTTAAATCAAACTGTTCAGCTATTTTATAGCCAATAGGTGTTGCGCCGAGTTTAGGCATAGTTAACCCGCCAGAGGCAACAACCAGTGATTGGCACTGGTAAGTTTTAAGGTTGGTTTTAATTAAATAACCTTGCTCGTTTTTAGTTACTGAAAATACTTCTGTGCGCAAATCTATACTCACCCCAGCCCAATCACATTCGGTTAATAGCACATCAACAATATCTTGAGCGCTATCATCACAAAATAACTGCCCTAAAGTTTTATGGTGATAATTAACGCCATGGCGCTCAACGAGTTCGATGAAGTCTTGTGCGGAATAACGACTTAAGGCTGATTTTACAAAATGTGGATTTTGACAAAGATAGTGCTCATGGCTGGCGTTTACGTTGGTAAAATTGCATCGGCCTCCGCCACTTATTAATATTTTTCTGCCGGGCTTTTTACCCATATCAATAACAGTAACGCTTTTACCACGGTAACCTGCTGTTGCAGCGCACATTAATCCTGCGGCACCGGCACCAATTATTAAAACATCAGTCTCTATCATAGGTAAATGTTATTGTGATCAAAAAATTGGCGTTAGTTTACGTTATTTGCCCATAAATCGCGAACCTAGTGCAAGGTATGAAAATAAATAGATGGCACCATTATTTTATATACAGCAACAAAAAAGCAGCCTATAAGCTGCTCTTTATCAGAATTGTCAGATCAGCCTCGAACAAGGCCGGGAATGACTTAGCGTTAAGATTTTCTGTTACTCTACTGTAGAGCCAGCTTCCATAATGCTGCCAGTACCTTGCTCTGCGAAGTTAGCGAAGTCTTTATCAAACATATACATTGCCGGACCATCTTCACCAATAAGTTGTAGCTTATCTAGAATGCCTTTGAAAAGTTTTTCTTCTTCATGTTGTTCTGCTACATACCACTGTAGAAAATTAAAGGTTGAGTAATCTTGAGAAGTAAAGGCTACATGTGCTAATGCATTGATTTTTTGGGTAATTAAACATTCATGCTCAAGAATTTGTTCAAATACGTCGTGTAAAGATTCAAAGTCATGTGGTGGAGCATCAATAGCACCTAAGGTTGGAAGACCGCCAGTTTCTGAAACATAAGTAAATAGGCGTTTCATGTGCTCCATTTCTTCGTTGGCATGTTGGCGAAGAAATAAAGCCGCACCATCGAAACTACGATCTTCACACCAAGCACTCATTTGTAAGTATAAGTTAGATGAATAAAACTCTAGGTTAATTTGTTGATTGAGTTGTTCTACCATTTTATCTTTAAGCATGCGTTGTCTCTTTTGGGTCAGTAAGTTGTTCAATATATTGGTTATGATATAAAATTTATCTGCTTTTGTCGTATTAATTAATTTTGACGGGTTTACATAAGAAGCCTTTGTCATGCGCGGCGCGGGCGCAGTCCTTACAAAGAAATCGAGGCTTGCTTACAATATGCATTAATTCGTGAATATTTTTTTCAATATCCTTTTTTTTCCATTTGCATAAATCTTTAGCCATAAGCTGCTCCTGGGTTTAATTACTATTTAGCATTTATATAATATTCATATAGCTATCATGTAACTATGCTTTAGGAATACCTTGGTTTACATAAATGTCGAAGCGATTTTTTTTCATTTTAATGCTGGTACTTGGTGTCTTTTTATTTATAGGCTCAGCATAACTCGGCCTTTTAACAACAACACGATATTTGGCTAATTCCAGTGCCGGCGTAAGCAAATTGTCGGCATCTAAGTCTTCACCTACTAACGACTGAAAGACACGCATTTCTTTTTTCACAGCGGCTGATTTTTCTCGATGTGGATACATAGGATCGAGGTAAATAACATCAACTTGTGGTCTTGAATGCATAGCATCAATTGACGATGTATGTACTAACTGCATGCGCTGCGCTATATCAGCAGTGTCACTGTTAAGCTTAGCTCGTTCTATACCGTCTTCAAGTAATGCGGCTACAATAGGCATACGCTCCATTAAGGTAACCTGACAACCTAAACTAGCCAGCACAAAAGCATCACGCCCTAAGCCTGCAGTGGCATCAAGTACATGAGGAGTAAAGCCATGTTTTAAACCGATGGCTTTAGCGATATCTTGACCACGACCACCACCAAATTTTCGTCTATGTGCGCTAGCACCTGCAACAAAGTCTACTTTAATGCCGCCGAGTTTGGGCTCGTCTAATTTTATTAACTCTAATGCTTGTTGGTTAAACTGTAATAAGAACTTTAATTCAGGATATTTGTTAGCCGAAGCAGCATCACCTAAGTAGTTAAGTTGCCATTTTTGAGCAACTTTTTTAGCAGCGTCGCTATCAACCTTATCAAGGTAAGCAACGGCGATATGTAAATAAGGTGATTCAGTCATTTTGTTTATTCAACGTGCACATAGTTATCACCACTGGCAAAAGCTATTAGTCTGCTGAGCTCTGTAAGGCTGTAGCCTGACTCTTGTTGAAGCTTGTTAAAGTGGTTTTGAATGCTGGTAAGACTTTTTTTGCTTTGTAAGCCACCATCTATTATTTTTTGTGCTCTAAGGTAGGACTCAACATCAGAGCTTAAAATAAAGGTATCTTTACCGAGTAAGCGAAGCGCGTATGGGCCTGTATTTCCGCCTAGGCGCTGTCCATGATCTTTTAAATAACGCCACAAACCAATAATATCGCTACTCGGCCAGTCTGCAATAAACTGAGCAAAAGAAGTGTTATGCTCAGTTTGATGCTCAAACATCATTTGTGCATTAGCTTTAATAGTTTTTACTTTATTGAAATTACGGATAATTTTAGGATCAGCAGCTTTTCGCTCTAGCATTTCTTCCGGCATCATGAGTACCTTTTCAATATCAAAATTGAAAAAGGTACTCTCAAAATCAGGCCATTTATTTTCAACCACCCGCCAGACAAAGCCAGATTTAAATATTTGCTTGGTAAAGGCCGATAACACTCTATCATCTGTTAAGTTTGCGACACTGTGCTTTGCAGCATTATCATCAAATAACTTTTTGCCTATTATTTTTTTACCAAGCAATATCTCTAATGCTTGTTCACCGCCTTTACGATCGGCAGCCCGTTGATATAAATGGTCAAATTTTTCAGTCATAACTGATTTATGCCTCAATACCTGAATGACGAAGTAGTGCGTCGATTTCAGGAGCTCTGCCTCTAAATGCCGTGAATAAATCACTTGGCTCTTCACTGCCACCTTTTTCAAGAATATTAGTTAAGAAAGATTGCCCTGTTTGAGGGTTAAAAATTCCTTGCTCTTCAAACAAACCAAAAGCGTCAGCAGATAATACTTCTGCCCATTTGTAACTGTAATAGCCTGCGGCATAGCCGCCACCAAAAATGTGACTAAAACCGTGTTGGAAACGGTTGAAGCTTGGTGTGTTAACAACAGCATATTGCTCGCGCACTTGATCAAGAGTTTGTTGAATATGACTTGGGCTCGCGTCGCTGTGGTAGCTTGCATGCATGGTAAAATCGAAAATACTAAACTCGAGTTGACGTAACATTTGCATGGCTGATTGGAAGTTTTTAGCCGCTAGCATTTTATCTAACAGTGCTTGAGGAAGTGGTTCGCCCGTTTCGTAATGCCCAGAAATAAATGATAACGCTTCACTTTGCCAACACCAGTTTTCTAAAAACTGACTGGGCAGCTCTACTGCATCCCAAGGTACGCCGTTTATTCCAGCAACAGAGCTAGCGTCAATTTGGGTAAGCATGTGGTGAATACCGTGACCAAATTCATGGAACAAGGTAACTACTTCATCGTGAGTGAAAAGCGCCGGCTTATCACCTACTGGGCCGTTAAAGTTACAGGTCAAATAGGCAACAGGGTGCTGAATTGAACCATCACTTAATAAGCGTCGTCCAACGCAATCATCCATCCATGCACCGCCACGTTTCTTCTCACGTGCGTATAAATCTAAATAAAAGCTACCGCGTAAATCACCGTTGCTGGCGTAAACATCATAAAATTTAACGTCTTTGTGCCAAACATCTACACCTTCACGATGTTTTATCGTTAAGCCAAACAAGCGATGTACAACCTTGAATAAGCCTTGCACAACTTTATTTTCAGGGAAGTATGGGCGCAGTTGTTCGTCAGAAATGGCATAACGACTTTGCTTTAATTTTTCGCTGTAATACGCCAGATCCCAAGCTTGCAGATCATTTTGTGAAAATTCATCACTAGCAAAATCGGTTAATTCTTGAAAATCTTTTTTGCCTTGATGTTTTGACTTTAAGGCTAGGTTTTCTAAAAAGGCCATTACTTCATCGGTATTAGTAGCCATTTTGGTGGCTAATGAATGTTCAGCATAGTTATCAAAGTCTAATAAGTTTGCTAATTCATGGCGCAGTGCCAGTAGCTCATTCATTATCTCACTGTTATCAAACTCTCCAGCATTAGGACCTTGATCTGATGCTCGGGTAACATAGGCACGATAGAGGGTTTCTCTTAATGATCTATTATCACAGTACATCATAACGGGTAGATAACTTGGAAAATCTAACGTGAATAAGTAACCTTCTTGTTCTTTGCTCGTTGCTAAAGCTTGAGCTGCTGCTAGTGCGCTATCAGGTAAGCCTGATAAGTCTTTTTTATCAGTGATGGTAATAGTAAATGCCTGTGTGGCATCAAGTACATTGTTACTAAATGTTGAGCTTAATTCAGATAAGCGCGTGACAATTTCGCCGTACCGTTTTTTGTCTTCATTTTCTAAGGCTATCCCTGATAATTTAAAGTCACGTAGAGCATTGGTGATGACTTTTTGTTGTGCGGTTGTAAGGTTTTTAAATTCTTCACTGTCTTTGATACTTTGATAGGCTTGAAATAACCCTTGGTGCTGGCCAACAAAGGTGCCGTATTCTGATAAAAGTGGTAAACATGACTCGTAGGCTTCTCTGAGTTCATCAGAGCTGACTACAGAGTTCATATGGGATACAGGGGAGAAGAGCTTAGATAATACATCATCAATTGCATCTATAGGCTCAACTAAGTTTTCCCAGCTGTATTCTTCATTGGTAGTTAGTACGTTATCAATAACGTCTTTACAGTGTTGAATAGCTTGTTCGACGGCAGGTTTAACTTGCTCAGGTTTTATTTTTGAAAAAGTTGGTAGCGTGCTGTTTTGTTGTAAAGAATTAGTCATAAGATACGCAAAATGTTGGAGAATGTTGAATTAGATGTAGGCCCTAAACCTTATTAATTCAAGTGCTATATTGAAAAACATCGTAAATGAGCATATATAATGGTTAACCTTTCTTTTTATTTTGAGTAATCACATGACACAACATTTTGACTATTTATCTATCGGTGCTGGAAGTGGAGGTATTGCTTCTGCGAATAGAGCAGCCAAGCTAGGTAAAAAAGCCGCGGTAATTGAAGCTAAATATATTGGCGGAACCTGTGTAAATGTTGGTTGTGTGCCTAAAAAAGCCATGTGGTATGCCGGGCAAATTAGTGATGCGCTAAAGTATGCGCATGATTATGGCTTTAAATTAGAGCAACAGGGTTTTGATTGGCCATTATTGGTTAAAAACCGAGAAGCTTATATTGAGAGAATTCATGCCGCCTATCAACGAGGTTTTGATGCGAATAAGGTGACAGTAATTAATGGCTTTGCAAAATTTGTTGATAAAAACACCGTAGAGGTAGACGGTACATTATATACCGCTGATCATATTACTATTGCTACGGGCGGTAGGCCTTCAATTCCTGATATTGAAGGGGCAGAATATGGTATTGATTCAGATGGATTTTTTGCCTTAGAGAAACAGCCTGAATCGGTTGCAGTGGTTGGTGCAGGTTATATTGCTGTTGAGCTTGCAGGGGTATTTCACGCCTTAGGTACTCAAGCTCATTTGTTAGTACGTAATGAAAAACCCTTACGCGCCTTTGATGAGATGTTAAGCACAACGCTAGTTGAGCAAATGGAGCGACATGGGCCAACACTACATAATCATAGTACGCCTGCGCGTGTTGAAAAACTTGAAGATGGAAAACTTTTAATTCATTTAACTAACGGCCAAACAGTTGGACCTGTTGAAAAACTGGTATGGGCTATTGGCCGAGAGCCGGCGACAGACAATATTAATCTAGAGTTGGCAGGTGTAGAAACGAATGAAAAGGGTTATATCACTACTGATAAATATCAAAACACAAATGTTGCTGGTATTTATGCTGTAGGCGATAACACTGGGCGTGCGCAATTAACGCCTGTTGCTGTTGCAGCTGGTCGTAGGCTTTGTGAGCGCTTATTTAATAACAAACCTGATGAACACTTAGATTATTCAGATATTGCTACCGTTGTTTTTAGTCACCCTGTTATTGGTACTGTAGGTTTAACTGAAACTGAAGCAGTTGCCGAGTATGGCGAAGATAATATTTGCGTTTATAACTCTCAATTTACCGCACTTTATCAAGCGATAACTGAAGAGTACCGCGATCCGACACGTATGAAACTAATTTGTGTTGGCAAAGAAGAAAAAATTGTTGGTATTCACTCTATCGGTTTTGGTAGCGATGAACTACTGCAAGGGTTTGCCGTGGCATTAAAAATGGGAGCAACTAAAGCTGACTTTGATAATACTATTGCTATACATCCTACTTCAGCGGAAGAGTTTGTGACGCTTTAGAAACGGATATTATTTTCTGCTTTATGAAAATCAAGAGGGCAATATTGCCCTCTTAATATCATGTATATGTATTGCGAAAGCTACCCGATTGGGCTAGTCTGATTGTTAACAATAATAATATCAGCAAAAAATAATAAAAATTGTTTATATGTTGTAAATAATAAAAACCTAGCGTAAAAAAGGTAGCCCCCATGTTAAAAATCATTGCCTTGGCATTGCTATTTTCTTATAGCAATAGCTCTCACTCGCAAGCACTTAGTGCTTTTCAATGCGAAGAAGTAAAAAAAATAGCGAATAATGAATTTAAAGGAACAAATTTTAATATTTTAAATCGAGGTGTTACTCGAGAGGCTGTTGCTCTTAATAACGCACAAGGTTTAGTTAGATCGCAAGTGGCCTATAATGCTGCAGAACTTGAGCTAAATATAGACGTCTATGCATCATCATTATATAACGAAAAGTGCCTACAAAATCCAACAGCTAATGTACTTGCTGCCCGACAAGGTCCAGAGGAAACAAAAGTTAACTAATAGTCTATATACCCTTTGTTAATATCTTGATATGGTTAATTGATTGATATTAATGAGGGGAATAAAATGGAATCTTTAACTCTAGAAACCTTATCTGAACAAGAGATTATAGAAAAAATTGCACAAAGAAAGTGCTTTAACGCCACTATAACCGGTGGTGCCTTTACGCTGAAGATAGAGAAATACCTACCAGCAATGTCAGCCGCTATTCATAATGGTGGTCAGCTTAGATCTGAATTAGAAGCAAACTGCTTACTCACTCAACCACAGCGCTATTATGAAGAAGATCCGCATACAGGCAGCTTTATTAGCGATCAAGCTATCACACTTATAGCTAATGACTCTCGTTATGAGTATGACTTAAACCGTAATACTGATGAATGTGTTTATGAAACAGCATGGGGTGTAGAAGTTTGGAAAACGCCTTTAAGTGCAGACACTATTGCTAGAAGTAAAGCAAAACATGCGCAGTTTTATCGTATTGTTGCGGCGATTGTTGAAGCGCTACAAGCCGACTTTGGCCAATGTATTGTTTATGATAATCATTCATACAACTATAAAAGGCATGAGCGCAAAGATTTACCGGTAATAAACCTAGGTACAAGTTCAGTTAAAAGTGAAAAATGGCGTCCAGTGATTGATCATTGGCTCGATATTTTAAAAGCCATGAAAGTTGATGGTATCGAAGTGACCGCAGCAGAGAACGATATTTTTTATGGCAAGGGCTATTTAGCTGCTTTTTGTCATGGAAAATATGATGATGTATTAGTACTAGCGACGGAGGCTAAAAAAGTCTTCATGAATGAGCTTGATGGTCAAGCTGAAAACGTAGTGCTACCGTCGTTGCAAAAAGCATATAATGCCAGTATTGCTCAGCACACATTAGCCTATATTAATGAATATCATAGCGAGTAATTTATAGTGAATGATGCTGTAGTACGTGCTGTTCGCTTGTTTTCTTCTATTTTGTTTTGTGGTGTTTTCTTATTTGCTTGTGGGCAACCAAAACCATTGGGTTTGCCCAATATTCCAGAAGCTGAAGACTTAGATAAAATTGTAAATTATTACGATATTAATCACCCTGTCATTGGTCGACAAGGCATGGTGGTGAGTCAAAGTGAAATTGCCAGTGAGATAGGCGCTGAAATATTACGCCGTGGTGGCAATGCCGTTGATGCCGCTGTAGCCGTGGGTTATGCCTTAGCGGTAACTTTACCAAGAGCTGGCAACTTAACAGGTGGCGGCTTTATGCTGGTTTATCTGCAAGAGCATGAGAAAGTTATTGCTATTGATTATCGAGAAACAGCACCCTCCGCTTCCTTTGAAGATATGTTTGTAGATAAGTCAGGTACTGTTGACCATATTATGGCACTGGAGTCTATGGCTGCATCTGGTGTTCCAGGTACAGTCGCTGGTTTTGAATATGCATTAAAGAAATATGGCTCCATGGAGTTATCTGAGTTAATAGAGCCTGCCCTTGAAGTAGCCAAAAAAGGCTTTTTAGTGACCGATGATATGGTCAGAATTATTAGGAAAGAGCAGGAACGCTTGCAGAAAAATCCAGAAACCTGTCGCGTATTTTTCAAGCAAGACTGTCAACTGTATCAAGCAGGAGAAGTGTTTAAGCAACCAGATTTAGCGAATACATTATCCTACCTGATTGAGCATGGAGCTGAGGGCTTTTATCAGGGTGAAATAGCAGACAAAATTGTCACAGCAATGGCTCAAGGGCAAGGTTTAATCACTCTAGAAGACTTACGTAACTATCAGGTAAAAGAGGTTGCTCCCATTCAAGGGAGTTTTAATGGTTATGATATTTTTACTATGCCACCACCCAGCTCAGGCGGTGTGCACTTAATCCAAATGCTGAATATGTTGGAAGCGTTACCTTTAGAAGGTGTTGCTCAAGGCAGTGCTGCTATGATGCATTATCAAACTGAAATTTTTAAACGTGCGTATGCAGATCGCAGCAAATTTTTAGGCGATCCTGACTTTGTTGATGTGCCTACTAGCGGCATCGCCAGTAAAGCTTATGCAAAACAGTTAAGCCAACAAATTAGCCGTGATAAGGTAACACCATCATCACAGGTTCAAGAGGGTCAACCCAGTCTATATGAAAGCCCTGATACAACTCATTACACCATTGTGGATAAGCAGGGCAATGTTGTTTCTAATACTTATACGCTAAACCACTATTACGGTAGTGGTATAACTATTCCGGGAACTGGGTTGTTAATGAATAACACCATGGATGATTTTTCAGCTAAACCGGGTACTCCTAACAGTTATGGTTTAATTGGTGGTAAAGCTAATGCCATTAAAGCGCACAAAAGGCCATTAAGCTCAATGACGCCAACAATTGTATTGAAGTCAGGTAAGCCTTATTTGGCAACAGGTACGCCAGGTGGTAGCAAAATAATAACGTCGATATTTCAGCAACTAGTGAATGTTTTATGGTTTGATATGAACCTTGCAGAGGCAACTATTACTCCTCGTATTCACCATCAATGGCAGCCTGATATTCTTTATGTGGAGAAAGGTGTTGCTGCGGATTCAATTATGCTTTTACAACAGCAGGGCTATAATATTGAATACTCTAAGTCGTTAGGCTCTTTACAAAGTATCATGATAAAAGATGGGGTTTTATTTGGTACGGCAGATCCTCGACGCCCCAATGCCAAGGTGGCAATTAGCCACTAATTAAGCGAGCTCAGGTTATTAATAACTATAAATTTACATTCATTTTGCTAGCCTCAAACTACAACTATTGAGGCTAGCAAGTGAGTGATTATGGTACCCAACCAAAGACATCTTTTATAACAGACCAACGCGGTTTTTTCGCCTGTGGATTTTGTCCTAAAATCCAATAATCATAAACCCTTTGTTGAAAACCATTGTCTTTTTTCAACTTCAACCAGCTATTGATAAACTGAACGTAATCAGCTTGATTTTTAGGTAACAGTAATCCCACCGGAGCTTTTAACTTCAAACCTTTTGGAATGACTGCTGAAAACTCAGGGTATAGCATTGCCCATGCTGAGCCTACTTCTGTTGAAAAAAGCATGGCATCTACTTCAGGGTGCTTTCCTTTTAAGAACGATCTTATATCAGCAACTTCAATAATGTTGGCATTAGGGAAGCGTTCGTGTGCCCCGTGTTGGTAATAAACACTACGACCAACACCAAGGTTTAAAGACTGCATAGCATTGATATCATATAAGTTGGCAAAGCTATCGCGTTTCGAATCGTTTAATAATAAGCCTGCAGTATGATAGGTATAAGTATCAGAGAAAGACACATGTAATGCTTTAAGTGGTGTTATCGCTCGGCCACCAATAGTCATATCTACACTGCCGTCTGATAACAGTTTAGCTTCTTCATCTGGATTTTTTAAATATATAAAAGAAACTGCTATATCGAGATCTTTAGCTAACTCATTGAGTAACTCAACATCAAAACCAACAAGCTTATTACTGTTATTCCGAAACGCAAAAGGTAGGCTGGCTTTATAATAACCAACTCTGATACTCTTTCTGGCCATGATTACATCTAATCTAGGTTGTTGTTGTTCTTCTAAAGATAACGGAGTAAGTGTTTTATATTGTTTAATTTTTGCAGGGCTATTCATTGCCTGCATTGACTCAAATGTTTGTACTCCCTCATACTTGTAGGGTATTAACGCTTTAAGGGTAAACCCAGCACCCACCATGACTGCAAATGTAACCCCTAAGTGCACACCTATAGCTTGCATTAACTTACGCCAAGAAATCATTTTCATTACAGCTGATGCAACCAATAAAGTGGCAACAAAGCCATGTAAGGCAGCTAAACCTGTGGCAAATCTAGCGGTAACAACACTGCCTAATAGATATAATTGAAACTGATCGGCTGGCAAATCAAAATAATTAAGTAAAAAGGGTATGGCGACAGCCATGCTACCAAAGGCCGTTAATGCCCCCATGATCACAAAAGAAATGTACTGGTCTATTCCTAATGGAGCGCCAACATACCAAGCTGAAAACAGAATAAAACCAAGCCCTAATAAGGTTCCTGTACTCGGGAAGCTATAAGCAGTGGGCACCATTACATCTACTGTTGAGTCTGTTTCTTCACATTCCATATTATGCTTAGCCAATAATTCTTTACTGCGTTCAATTATCATTGGCAACACAACTAAAACTGTCCCTGTGGCCAAAGCCGTCACTGCGGCTTCACCGGCGGTAGATAATAATTCACGATAAGAAAAAGGAGTAGCCCAGTGAATTAATAAGGGTAAAAAGACAAAAGCTAGTAGCGCAGCTGCAACGATATAAACCCAGAGGAACACCTGTAAGCGGCCAAGCTCTTCAACGGCTAAAGTGCCAGCGGCTGAAGCCGAAATGGCAAAAATACCTAATGGAGCTAACTTAGCCACATAGGAAGCAACTTTCATTAAACTATCACCCACATTAGTGGTTAAATTTAACAAGGTTTCTTTATTTTTAACCTGAATTAAAGCAACCCCCATCAATAAAGAAAATAGCACCACAGCCGGTACAATAGTTTCAGATAAAGAAGCAAAGATGTTACTTGGTATATAAAGCTTTATAAAATTAAAGGCAGCAGGCTCAGTGATCATACTAGTACTAAAAAAGCCACTGGTTTGCCAGTTAGGATAGGCAAGCGGTAGTAATAGTAATGTTAACATTACCGATAACCACATAATCAAAATCACTTTAACAGCGCGCATACCAATTCGACTTGCCATATCACTGTCAAGACGACCTAAACCACCAATAATAGACACTAATACGTAAGGCAAAACAGTCATCTGTAATAAGCGAATATAAACATTACCGATAACTTCTAAATCGCCAGCAGGCTCACCAACAAATATACCCGTAGTAATACCTAAAAAAAGCGCAATCAATACACGTTGAAAAGGACTTAATCTTTTATAAAGTTTGACCATGGGCATCTAACACTCCGTTAATTAGATAAATTCTATTTAGCTTGCCACCTAAGTGACAATGTTTACTAGTATAACGAAATTTTTACAATCTAAAACCGTTAGCTTTTATTGGCTTATAAAAACTTATAAGAAAAACCTATTTGTCGGTATTGTAAGTGGTAAAGTTTTTGAATGAAATTTGCTTGCATCCTTGCTAGGTCACGTCAAATATCGCTTATGTTTTTTTGTTCTTTCAAGCTGTAAAAAATATTTAAAAAAAGTTTAATAATTGACTAGTAATGGTTTGAAAATCTGATAGTCTTTTACCTCGTTATTTTCTTGGTTGCCTTCAGTGTAATTAAAAAAGTAACGGTGATAGGATATTTATCCACAAAAATAAAAATAAAAAACATTGTGTGTAAAAAGGATTTTTTTCTTACCTTTTTTTAATAAAATCATACATATAAAAAAATTAACCAGAATAGCGTTGTTTCCTGTTCTGGCGTTTATCTGTGCTTGTCAACAAAGTTATCCACAAAATTAATATGACAAATGTCACATGGCAGTAGAGCAAAAGGCTGCTTTATGGCATGCTTAGCCTATGCTTAATCTTACTGTATTTTTTTATGACAACAATTGCTGAAAACAGCCCATTATCTCCCCTTATTTTAGTTGATGGCTCATCCTATTTATTCCGCGCTTATCATGTGCCTTACTTACAAGCGTTATCGACAGCAGATGGTCGTTCGACAGGTGCGATTACTGGCGTATTAAATATGATTCGTAGTTTGAAAAAAGACTACCCTAACGGCAATGTTGTAGTGATTTTTGATGCCAAAGGTAAAACTTTTCGTAATGATATGTACCCTGAGTACAAAGCGAATCGTCCACCTATGCCAGATGATTTACGCACGCAAATAGCGCCATTACATCAAATCATCGCTGCTATGGGGTTACCATTATTAGTGGTGCCAGGTGTTGAGGCAGATGATGTGATTGGTACGTTAGCTAAGCAGGCTACTGAGCAAGGTATTGAAACTGTTATCTCTACAGGCGATAAAGATATGGCACAGTTAGTCACTCCGCATGTGAGATTAATTAATACCATGACTAATGTCGAAATGGATGAAGCTGGCGTGTTAGAAAAGTTTGGTGTTCGCCCTGATCAAATTATCGATTACTTAGCACTTATGGGTGATAAAGTTGATAACATCCCTGGCGTTGTTAAGTGTGGCCCTAAAACTGCGGTTAAATGGTTAACGGAGCATGGTACTCTTGAAGAGGTTATTGCTAATGCAGATAAAGTGAAAGGCAAAATAGGTGAAAACTTACGTGACGCCCTTGAGCAGTTACCACTGTCTTATCAGTTAGCTACGATTAAGTGTGACGTTGAATTAGATCAAACTGTTGAACAGCTACAACCTGCTGACGCAGATGTTGAAACACTGACAACCTTATACCAAGAGTATGAATTAAGACGTTTATTGGCAGATTTAACCAAAGGCGATACTGATAGTAGTGAGGAAGCCAAACCAAGTAGTAAAGCTTCTTCAGAGTCAAGCGCGATCGAGGTTAGTTCAGTACCTGTTGAGAACAGTGAGTACGACATCATTCTAGATGAAGAAAGCTTTTCCGCTTGGTTAGCTAAATTGGCGGGCAGTAAAGCGTTTGCTTTTGACACAGAAACAACCAGTATTGATTACATGAAAGCTGATTTAGTCGGTTTATCTTTTGCTGTTGAAGCTGGCAAAGCCGCTTATGTGCCATTGGCACATGACTATCTTGATGCACCTGACCAACTTGATATGCAATGGGTGCTGGCGCAATTAAAGCCGTTACTTGAAAGCAAAACTATTAAAAAGATTGGTCAAAACTTAAAGTATGATGCCAATGTGTTGAGCCATTATGATATCCAATTACACGGTGTTGATTTTGATACCATGATTGAATCTTATTGCTTTAATAGTGTTGCGACTCGCCACAATATGGATGCCTTAGCGCTAAAATACCTTGATTATAAAACCGTTCATTTTGAAGATATTGCTGGTAAGGGCGCCAAACAATTAACCTTTAATCAAATTGAAATAGACAAAGCGGGTCACTATGCTGCTGAAGATGCTGACATTACCTTACGACTACACCAAGCTATTTTCCCTGCACTTGAAAAATCTTCCGAACAACTGAGTGTTTATACCGACATTGAAATGCCTTTAATGCCAGTGTTGGCAAAAATGGAGCAAATCGGTGTACTGATTGATTGTGATTTACTGGATCAGCAAAGTCACAGTATCGGTCAACGCTTAAACGAGTTAGAGATTGAAGCACATAACTTAGCAGGCAAAAGTTTCAACCTAAGTTCGCCAAAGCAATTGCAACAAATTTTGTTTGAAGAGTTAAAGATTCCGGTCATCAAAAAAACACCTAAGGGTGCACCGTCAACTGCTGAAGAGGTATTGCAAGAGTTGGCATTAGACTATCCTTTGCCTAAAGTCATCCTAGAGAACCGTGGTTTAAGTAAGTTAAAATCAACGTATACGGATAAACTACCCTTAATGGTCAGTGATAAAACAGGCAGAGTACATACCTCTTATCATCAAGCGGTTACCGCCACAGGACGATTATCGTCTACTGATCCAAATTTGCAAAATATCCCTATTCGTAGCGAGCAAGGACGAAAAATACGCCAAGCATTTATAGCGCCAAAAGATTATAAAATTGTTGCTATTGATTACTCTCAAATTGAGCTACGTATTATGGCGCATTTATCGAATGATAAAGGCTTAGTTACCGCCTTTGGAGAAGGTAAGGATATTCACCGTGCTACCGCGGCCGAAATATTTTCTGTTGAACTAGATGAAGTGACCAGTGATCAACGACGCAGCGCGAAAGCGATTAACTTTGGTTTAATATACGGTATGTCAGCATTTGGTTTAGCTAAACAGTTAAATATTGGTCGTCAACAGGCGCAAGAATATCAAGATAAATACTTCCAGCGTTACCCGGGCGTATTAACTTACATGGAGGAGACTCGTCAACAAGCTAGCGAACAAGGTTATGTGGAAACTTTATTTGGTCGTCGTCTATTCTTGCCTGACATTAATGCTAAGAATGGTATGCGCAAGAAAGCTGCAGAGCGCGCTGCTATCAATGCGCCAATGCAAGGAACCGCGGCAGATATTATTAAGAAAGCGATGTTGGCAGTATCAACGTGGTTAGATGAGAATAATGACGAACGTATTAAAATGACCATGCAAGTTCACGATGAATTAATTTTTGAAATTCATCAAGATATTCTAGAAGAAACAACAGAAAAATTGGTTGAGCTGATGAATAATGCTGTTGAGCT
This sequence comes from Colwellia sp. SU-HH00943, assembly GCF_057546125.1. Taxonomy (NCBI): domain Bacteria; kingdom Pseudomonadati; phylum Pseudomonadota; class Gammaproteobacteria; order Alteromonadales; family Colwelliaceae; genus Colwellia; species Colwellia sp. SU-HH00943. The sequence continues at coordinate 1,093,635 of NZ_BAAJLW010000001.1, read as the reverse complement.
AAGCGTACCTTTAATTGCCGAAGCAGGTAGTGGTGATAACTGGGATGAAGCGCATTAATCGTTTGAAATAAACACCTAATGTCATAAAAGCATTAGGTGTTTATGTAAGCTGTAAATAGATTACTGTTGACTATAAATTACAGAGGGCTTTGGCGTTTTAATTGCGTACTCATTAATCCATAATTCCTTTCTATTGAAAGGAGTCTTAGGTGATAAAAAGGGGTTGCCTATATCAATAATTGTGCGTTTAGCTAGGTTTGCTCTCTCTATATCAGCACCATAATAGCGATTAAATATTTTTTTAATTTGTTGATTTTCTATCATTTTTTCTAACCCGTACTCTAAGCGCTCTGCCAATCTTGGATATGCAGGTGAGACGTAGATATAGTAGGGCATAGGCATATAAATCGCTAAATTAGGTTCAATAACTAAATTATCAATAGTACCTTTTCTGAGTTCTAATTCGTCATAAGCCTCATGAACACCTCTAGGAATATAATCAAACCTACCCAATGATAATTGTTTAAACATTCCGTCATAACTCGATCTTTCTATAATATTAAAGCCGAGAATATCCATAATTTCACCAGTCGTAGAATTTGAATGTATACCTGCGGTAAATGATTCTAATTGACTGCGAGTAGTCACTTTTTTGAATAAGTCTACCTTATCTTTATTCACGACTAACAACCGATAATTCAGAATGCCTCTTCGTATAGGGATTCTAATTGGAATAGCCAAATGGTCCTTATCTGGGGTTGCTGGGCTCATGACCAAATTAATCACTTTACCTCTAGATAATTCGTAAAAATTAGTAGTGCTTATCATAGAAATAGGCTTTTTAATAATTTTATAGGGGCCGTATTTATCAGCAGAATAGCTTAACGCTTGTTCAATAATTTCATTGTTATATAAATCACGTACATCTAACTTTGAGCTTGAGCTAGTTGTTTTAACAATATCAATTTCATCGTCTTTAAGGTCTAAGGCAAAAGACTTATTGTGGTTAAAAAAAGATAAGCTAATCATGGCAAACAAGAAATAATAAAATAATCTAGTCATTAGCTGTTCCTTTAGTGCTGTTCTTTAGTTTAAACATTAATAAAACAACAGAGCACATAAAGATGAATATCAGTATCTGTAAGTTCTGTATTAGAGTGTTACTTTGATCTTCTTGGTTGTTTAGGTCAGCTATTATTTCATCTTGTTTGAATAGCTTTTCATTTAGCACTGATACCTCTTCTTTCAATATATCTACTTGATTCATATTATTCATCATACTTTGTAAAGTGTTAATTTCATTGGCATGCATGCTAATTGTATCGCTTTTGATATCATTTAAAGTACGTGTTTGTAATTTTGTATAAAGTAATGCTTGTTTATAATTACTCATTCTTTCTTCTGCACTTGCTAGTGCAAAGTAGGCTTGCTCAATAATTGGTTTCGCCTGTATTCTCTGAGCTATCCGTAAAGCTTTGTCGGCCCATAATTGAGTGTTATGTGGCTGTTCTTGTGCAAATAGAAGGGCAATATTTACTAAATTACTTGCTTGTTCCCAAGCATTTCCTGTTTCTTTAGAGTTTTCAAAACCAAGTGTAAATGCTTGAAATGCAAGTTCAACATTACCCATAGCTTGGTAAATCATGCCTTCATTTTTCTTAACAGTTGCTTTACCTTTTAGATCATTGATTTGTTCATAGAGTTGGTAAGCTTGTTCGTTTAGCGCTAACGCTTCGGAATACTCATGTTGATACAAATGATATAGTGCCAAGTCACGTAATGCCGCGGCATAGTATTTGGGTTGAATTTTGTTTTTTGGTTGGCTGGTGACTTTTTCAAAGTAAGTCTTTGCTTTTTCATGTTCATTTAGTCGATTATAAATTAAACCGATAGCGTTATTTGATGAAGCTATACCACTTAAATCGTTATTTTTTTTGTATATTTGTAGGGCGTCGACGGCAAGTTCAATGGCATTTTCATAACTGCTTAATCGTCTGTATATGCTAGAAAGATGCACTAAAGATTTTAAGGTAAACTCTTCATTGTTTGTCGATTTTGCGTCAGTTAGTGCTCTATTACCATAAGTTAATGCATCTCTAAAAGCGCCTGCTTTTTTATAAGATCTAGAAATGTCTAATAAGACTCTTGCCTTAGTAGGAAATAGCTCATCACTTTCCAAGAGCGTTTCTGTTTTTTGCGATATTGATGGCTTGCTCTCTAATAAACTTAGGGTAAGTTTAAAATATTTTATGGCGGAATAATTATTGTTTAATCGAGTATAAATAAAGGCTATATCATTATACAGCCTTACCTTTACCAGACTGGGCTGAGTGTGTGCATGTTGTTTAGCAAGCAAAAAGGATGTTAAGGCTAATTTATACTGTTTATCTTTAAGGTTCACGACACCTTTGGTATTGAAAAGGCGGTGTAAAAGAGCAGAATTATTACCTGTTTCTTCTACTAACGAAATAGCTTCATCGAGCAGATTGATAGCTTCAGAGAACTTTTTTTGAAAGTACATTAATTCAGCTTCTAGCTGGAAGAGCTTTATGTCGGCTAGTAGTAAGTTGAAATTGAGAGACGAGTCACGCTTATCAGCTTCAGCCTCTATTAGCTGCTTGCTAATTACATTTCGCAATGCTTTTGCTTTATCTAAATACTCTTGGCTTTTTTGGTAATCTTGCTGTTTTTTTGCAAGAGATGCTTGTTTTATTAGAATGTGAAACTTTAACTTATTATTGGGATTGTTTTTTAGAATATCTAAGGCCTTTAGCAGCGCGCTATTGGCGGATTCAATATCGGTATGTTCAAACTGGTATACTAACTCCATATAATATTGAGGATCTTGAGACGAATCTAAAGAGAGCTTATTTGCTTGCGCAATTTGAGCTATAAAAATTAGTCCATTAATGAAGAGTAATAATATGAGTTTGATATTAATGAAGCACTCCTAAAACTGTATGAATAGCCCTAAGCAATATGAGTATTAATTGAAAGGCCTATCAAATAAATTTAGTACTTTTTATTGGTGAGCGCTAGCAATTACGCAGATAAAGGCTAAAAACTATTTATTTTGTGTAGCAAATTATTAAGTATCAGTTAATTTTTGAGACATTATTTTAGGCTTTAGAGAAACGTTCCTTATTTCCTAACCAACGTTGAATCAAAGCTTGCGCACAATCAGGGTGTTGGCGAGCGAGTAAATACGCTTTTTGTTGTATATCGGGAATGAGGTAACCGTCGCGAATAAGATCGGCAATTTTAAGCATCGCCAAGCCTGTTTGTCTGGTACCTAATAACTCTCCAGGACCTCTTATCTCAAGGTCTTTCTCTGCAATAACAAAACCATCATTACTGTCTCGAAGCACTGCCATGCGTTTAGTGGCGGTTTTTGATAAAGGTGCTTTATACATAAGCACACAGTGAGAAGCCACCGAGCCACGACCAACACGGCCACGAAGCTGGTGCAGTTGTGCTAATCCTAATCGCTCTGGGTTTTCGATCACCATTAAGCTGGCATTTGGCACATCAACGCCAACTTCAATGACTGTGGTGGCAATCAGTAAATGAGTATCACCGGCTTTAAAGGTATCCATGACTTGCTGTTTTTCATCTGCTTTCATGCGACCATGCACTAAACCAATTTTGAGCTCAGGTAATTGCTCGCGCAAAAATATGGCAGTATCTTCAGCTGCTTGGCATTGTAATACTTCAGACTCTTCGATCAGGGTACATACCCAATAAGCTTGGCGATTATCCTTAGTGCAACCTTGGCGGATACGTTCGATAACATCATCTCTGCGAGAATCAGGCAGTGCGATGGTATTAATGGGAGTGCGCCCTGGTGGTAATTCATCAATAACAGAGGTGTCTAAATCAGCATAAGCAGTCATGGCTAAGGTACGAGGAATTGGGGTGGCAGTCATGATTAACTGGTGAGGGTGATTGCCATCAAATTCTCCTTTTTCTCGCAACGATAGCCGTTGTTGTACACCAAATTTGTGCTGCTCATCAATAATAATTAATGCTAATTTATTAAAGCTAACCTCTGCTTGAAATAAGGCGTGGGTGCCGATAACCATTTGCATTTCACCACTGGCAATCAATGCTAGTGCTTCTCTACGTGCTTTGGCTTTTGTTTTCCCTGCTAACCAACCCACTTGAATTGCTAAGGGGTGAAACCAGCGCTGAAAATTGATGGCGTGTTGCTCTGCTAAAATTTCAGTGGGCGCCATCAGTGCCACTTGATAACCTTGGCTAATAGCAGCTAAGGCAGCCAAGGCGGCTACTAAGGTTTTTCCTGAGCCAACATCACCTTGTACTAAGCGCATCATAGGTTGAGCTTTGTTTAAATCCTGTTTTATTTCATCTGCAACACGTTGCTGTGCTTTTGTGGGTGAAAAAGGTAATGTTGATAAAAACTCACTTTCTACTTTGTTATCTACAGAAAGTGAAATGGCTTGATGAACATCACTACTTTGTCTCACTTTTAGCATGCTTAAATTGTGAGCGAGTAACTCTTCTTTGATCAAGCGTATTTGTGCTGGATGTTTACCATTTTCTAGTTGACTAGTTGAAGTATCAGGTGGTGGTCGGTGAATCACCGATAACGCTTGCGCTAATGAATAACTTTCATCGAATAAACTGTGTGGTAGCAATTCGTCTATTTGACCACGCTGTAAACGTGTTAACGCTTGATCGGTTAAATTTCTCAGGGTAATTTGTTTTAAGCCATCGGTGGTAGGGTAAACAGGCGTAAGTGTTTCTTCTACAGGCGTGAGTGCACGGTCGTCATCTAGAGCTTTGTATTCTGGGTGAACAATTTGAAAGCCACGAGGTCCTCGTTTTATTTCACCATAACAGCGTATTGTGCGACCAACACTTAAGCTAATTCGTTGACTGGCAGAGAAGCTGAAGAAGCATAATTGCACACTACCGGTTCCGTCGTGTAAATCTACCACTAGCATACGACGTTTACCCTGAGTTATTTGATTGTGAGTAATCTCACCTATCAGGTTGGTATGTGTGCCCGCTAAGCAATCTCTAACGGTGGTAACTCGAGTTCTGTCTTCATAGCGCAGTGGCAGGTGAAACAATAGATCTTGAGCGGTTAATAAGCCAATTTTAGCCAGCTTAGCTGCCATACTTGGCCCCACACCTTTGAAAGTGGTTAGGGATACTTGTGATAGCTTACTTAATGCTTCCATGGTTGATTTACCTACTCAGCACTAACTCAATGGTTTAATCATCAAGGTGCTGCCAAGCACTTTTGTCCATTTGCATTTTTTGCCACCATTGCTCGTCAGCTATAATTTGCCCTTCTTCATTGATGGCTGGATAAGGTAAGCCCTTACGCTGGCAGGCCTCGGCAAAAATAGGGTGACCGCCTTCAAATAAAACACGTTGACGACGTTCATCGCTGAGTTTTTTCAGATCATACATACCTGCAAGTTGGCGTTGGCGTTGAGCTTCATATAAAACAACAGAGCACGCTACAGATACATTCAATGACTGAACCATACCAACCATGGGAATAACAATATCTTGATCCGCCAATGCTAACGCAGTTTCAGAAGCGCCAAACTTTTCTTGTCCTAAAATAATGGCTGTGGGCTTGGTGTAATCCACTTCGCGAAAATCAACAGCGGTATCTGATAAGTTTGTTACTAATACCTGCATCCCTTGGGCTTTTAAGGTATTAATTGCGTCGGTTGTGTTGTGATAATTATGAACATCAATCCAGTTTTGGCTACCTGCAGCGCTGCCACCACGCACTTCAGCTTCTTCACTTTTCCATACGGCATGTACGTCACTAACACCAATAGCATCACAAGTTCGGACAACCGCTGCTAAATTATGGGTTTTATGTACGCCTTCCATACATACAGTAAGATCCGGTTGGCGTTTATCTAGCATAGCGTTTATGCGTTGCAGTCTTTCAGGGGTCATGTAAGTTTATCTTTTTGAGTGTCTAGCGTAAGTTGGGAAGTTCCATGATGCCATCAATTTCGATTTCAACATCTTTAGGCAATTTTGAAATCTGAATGGCTGCGCGTGCAGGATACGGTTGTTGGAAGTATTTTGCCATAATTTCATTTACCGTCGCAAAATTGCTTAGATCGGTCATGAAAATATTAACCTTCACCATGTCATTGATTGTGCCACCAGCAGCTTCGCATACAGCAGATAAATTTTTAAATACTTGCTCTGTTTGATCGGCAAAGCCACCTTCAATAACTTCCATTGTCTCAGGAATCAGTGGTATTTGACCTGATAAATAAACGGTATTGTTCACTTTAACCGCTTGACTGTATGTGCCGATAGCACTAGGCGCTTGTTCAGTTTTGATAATGCTTTTCATGGTATTTTCCAGTGGTTATTTATTACGGATGACGCGTTGAACATCAACCATCACTTTAATTTTTCGAATAATGTCAGCTAAATGGATACGGTCACGACAAGTTATTTCCATGTCTATTAAATACAGACCAGCATCTTTTTCGCCAGAATTTAAACTATGTACGTTAGATCCACATTTAGCGACTACATTAGTGAGTAGAGCCAGTGCACCTTGGTGGTTAACTATTTCAACTCGCAGTTTTGCGACGAATTCTTTATTAATGTCACTATCCCATTTTACTGGGAATAAGGCGCCTTGTTCATGGCCTTTGATATTTCGACAGCCTTGCTGATGTACCATTAACCCTTTGCCAGGGCTTAGGTAAGCTAAAATGGAATCACCAGGAATTGGACGACAACATTTACCGTAACTGACTAGCATGCCTTCAGTACCTTTGATTGGCATTTTAGCTTTACTGCCGCTTGACGTGATATCACTATCTTCAGTAAATTCGTCTGTTAGTCGTCTTGCAATACCAATACTCAAGGCATTACCCAAGCCAATATTGGTTAATAGTTCATCAAAATTATTGTAGCCACTTTGTTGAACTACTTCGGTTACCTTTTCTTCTTCAATATCTTCTAATTTTACTTTACCTAATGCGTGACTAAGTAGTCTTTGACCAAGCTGTTTAGATTCAGCTTGCTCTCTGCTTCTTAAGTAAGTTCTTATTTGTAAACGTGCTTTTGCTGTTACGACAAAGTTTAACCAAGTTGCATTTGGCCTTGCAGCTGCGGAAGTGATCACTTCAATGGTTTGACCTGAATCGAGAGGTTGACTCATAGGGTAAGGCTTTCTGTCTACTTTTACACCAACACAAGAGTTGCCAACATCAGTATGTACTGCATAGGCAAAATCAACAGCAGTTGCTCCCATAGGCAATTCAATAATGCGACCTTCTGGGGTGAATACATAGATTTCTTCAGGGAATAGATCTGATTTTACGTTTTCGATAAATTCAAATGAACTACCAGCACTTTGTTGTAATTCAAGAAGGCTTTGCATCCAGCGGCGAGCCTTCATTTGGGCAGTGGTGTCTGCGTTACCGCCGCCCTCTTTATATAACCAATGTGCAGCAACACCCTTATCAGCCATTTGATCCATGTCTTTAGTTCTGATTTGAATCTCGACAGGGATACCGTGAGGACCAATTAAGGAGGTATGCAATGAGCGGTAACCATTGGTTTTTGGAATAGCTATGTAATCTTTAAAGCGACCTTCTATTGGTTTAAATAGATTATGCATAGCGCCTAAAGCACGGTAACAATCATCAAGATTATTATCTACAATAACGCGGAATGCATAGATATCCATAACCTCGTTAAACATTAGCTCTTTGTTGAGCATTTTACGGTAGATCGAATACAAGTGTTTCTCACGCCCTATTACCTGAGCTTCAATGTTACTCTCGGCTAAACGGCTTAATACTTCTTCTTGAATATTATCAATGATGGCTTTTCGATTACCGCGGGCACTTTTTACTGCTGATTTGAGTGCCCTAGAGCGCATAGGGTATAGGGCTTGAAAGCCTAATAACTCTAATTCATTTTTAATGTCGTGAATACCGAGCCTATTGGCTATCGGTGCATAAATTTCAAGGGTTTCACGGGCAATGCGGCGACGTTTATCTGGTCTTAACGAGCCAAGGGTGCGCATATTATGAGTTCTGTCAGCGAGCTTGATTAAAATTACCCGTATGTCTTGCACCATGGCTAAGACCATTTTGCGGAAGTTTTCCGCTTGCATTTCTTCTTTGTTATCAAATTTGAGTTTGTCTAACTTACTCACCCCTTCAACAAGTTCGGCGACTGTGTGACCAAATAGCTCGGCAAGTTCGTCTTTGGTGACCTCGGTATCTTCAATGACATCATGAAGTAATGCTGCCATGAGGGTTTCATGATCCAAATGCATTTTTGCTAAGTTCAACGCTACTGCCACAGGATGTGTGATGTAAGGATCACCACTCGAGCGCATCTGACCATCATGAGCATCTCGAGCAACAATATAGGCTTGCTTAAGTAGATCAAGTTGCACTTTTGAAAGGTAGGTTGCGCTTAATTCTTTTAAGGGTTCAAATAGATACACCTATTACTCCAAATTGACGGACAACAAAAATAAGTAGTATGAATAACTCTGTTATCTTGGAGCCTAGATCTCAAGATAATGAAGCGAGTATACAGTTAAGAATACGTGGCTTTATAGTAAATGCAAAGGAATTTGTCTTCGTTAGGTCGATGAACCTGAAGGCAATAAAAAACGCGTAGCTTAATATCTATATTTTATAGAAAAAAGTTACGCGTTTTTGGTTAATATTGGCAGGTTTTCTGCGGTAATTAACCTAGTTCTTGTGGTTGATTACCTACAATAGCTGCAACCGCATCTAATTCAGCTGTATCTTGCTCAATTTTTTCTTGACGATCTGAGTCATCCATTGATTCTGTACTGATTAAATCAGCTTCAATTTCACGCAACGCTAATACGGTTGGTTTATCATTTTCAACTTCAACTAAAGGATCTTTACCGCCCGTGGCAATTTGACGAGCACGACGTGATGCAACTAACACCAAGTCAAAACGATTACCGATTTTTTCTACGGCATCTTCAACAGTTACGCGAGCCATTTGGGCACTCCAACTTAAATATATAAAATAGCGGTGCATTTTACTGCCCACTTAATGATTTAGCAAGCAAAAGCAGCACTTGCTTAAAAAATTATTCATTTTTAGTGGTCTTTAGTCAGGCTTTTACTACTCTAGCTAAGTTTGTGATGTAAGTGGTATTTATTCACCGGCTAACTCGTCGAGTAATTCTTTGTGTTGGGCAACTTGTTGGGAGCGTTTTAAGCGTTGGTTATTCACTATGGTAGTTAGGTCTTCTAACGCTTGTTCAAAGTCATCATTGATAATGATGTAATCAAACTCTTGAAAATGTGAGCACTCACTTTGTGCTTGAGCCATGCGTTGTGAGATTACTTCATCACTGTCTTGACCTCTATTTCGTAATCGGCTTTCAAGCGCTTGGCGTGAAGGCGGACTAATGAATATGGTGGTGACGTTGGGCTTTTTCATGCGCACTTGCTGTGCACCTTGCCAGTCAATGTCCAGAAAAACGTCAATTCCTTGGGCAAGTTGCGCATCGATAGCGGCTTCTGAAGTACCGTAATAGTTACCAAAAACCTCAGCATATTCGTAAAAAGCATTTTCTGTTATTTGTTGTTTAAAAGCGTCAACAGATACAAAGTGGTAATGTTCGCCATTATTTTCGCCGGGGCGTGGATCGCGCGTGGTATGTGATACTGACACTTGCATAGGTCTTGATGAGGCTTGTGCCCCTTGCTCAAGCAACGCTTTGATTAAGCTAGATTTTCCTGCGCCACTTGGAGCAGAGAGAATGAATAAGTTACCTGAAACTGTCACTGTTATTTCCTTACAGGGCGTTAATTTTTAGATCGGCACTTACTCTCGGATAAGTGAAATAAGTGCCTTATTTTTTACGTATTATAGTACTTTGGCTATTGATTGCGCTAAGTAGTCAACATTACTGTTAGCAATTCCGGCAATGCTCATGCGGCTTGAGCCAACCATGTAGATACTGTATTCATCTTGTAGCTGTTGTACTTGCTCAGGCGTAATACCTAGGAAAGAAAACATACCCGATTGACGTGTGATAAAGCTAAAATCTCGTGTGACACCATTAGCGATTAATTTTTCAACCAATAATTGACGATTACCATTAATGCGGTTACGCATTTCAGCTAATTCACTATACCATTCGTTACGTAATTCATCTGAAGATAATATGGTTTCAACCAGTGCCGCGCCATGGGCTGGTGGCATAGAGTAAATGACTCGTATTACAGATAACAGCACCGAATAGGCAATATCAGCTTGCAGGCTAGATTCACCAATAACAGTACAAGCACCAATACGCTCACGGTATAAGCCAAAGTTTTTTGAACATGAGCTACAAACTAACATCTCCTTGACGGATTCGGCCATCAAACGTAAGCCGTATGCGTCTTCATCTAAACCTTGGCAAAAACCTTGGTAAGCCATATCAATAATCGGCGTAAAGCCTACTGATTTGGCAACTTCAGCAACTTGCTGCCATTGCTCTTGACTTAAATCCATACCACTTGGGTTGTGGCAACATGCGTGTAATAGTACGACATCATCGCTCGATACTTGTTTAAGTACCGCTAACATACCTTCAAAATCTAGGTTTTTATTTTCATAATCATAGTAAGGGTATGTTTTTACTGTCAGTCCAGCGGCTTCAAATAAACCTGTATGATTAGCCCAAGTTGGATTGCTCATCCAAACGGTTGCCCCAGCTTTACATGTTTTAATAAACTCAGCTGCAACACGTAATGCACCAGTTCCGCCAGGCGTTGAAACGGTGCGGGTTCGGTTTTCATTGATGACTTTATGTGTGGCACCGAAAATAAGCTCAGTCATTTTTTCATTAAACAGATCAGATCCGGTTGGGCCTATATATACCTTACTCGTTTCGGTATCAGTGCGGTGTTGCTCAGCTTTTTTTACACAATTGAGCACAGTGGTTTCACCGGCTTCATTTTTATAAACACCAACACCTAAATCTATTTTATTTGGGTTGGAATCTGCACGATATTTAGCTAATAGTCCTAAAATAGGGTCGGCAGATGAAGCTTTTAAGCTAGCAAACATGGCTGAAATTTACCTTATCGGTTGAGTATGAATATTTAAGGTTTAACAATGCTTAATGTATACGTAAGCGTGAAGGGCAAGCATAGCGTAAAAGTGCATTAAAGCTAAAGCAATTTAAGACAAATTTTTAATACCAACCTTAACTACTGGAACATGAGGTTTACATTGGTGTTAAAAGGTATTTGTTGTTGCTGCAAGCAAGCCAATAATACCGCCAAAAACGCCACCCCAAACTACGAGCCAGCCAAGGTGTTTTTTTATCATGCCTTGAACGATTTCTTTCACTAATTGTGGTGTTAATTCATTTAATCGCTTCTCAATAATATCACTGACTTTACCTTGCATATTCGCGATCATATCAGGTTGCTCTAACTCCTCTCGCAACAAGTGGTTAAATTGTTCACTTTGGCTAATCTCTTTGATAGAGGCTTTCATTTTCTCAATAAAAGGCTCTTTCATTGGCTGTATCGCTTCACTACCTCCCACCATAGCAAGCATTGGTCCAAATGATGAGTTTTCGATTACGGTTACGAGGTTATTAAAAGCAGGCGTGAGATCAACTTTTTCAATAACAGGTGTTAGATCAATACTGCTGGCAGTACCTGAGCTTGTAGATAAAAAGCGATCGATATTTTCTTTAGTGAAAAACTGTTCCATCATCAATTGACGAATGGCTAGTTTAAAATCTTCAAAGCGTGCGGGAATAACACCAGAGCCATATAACAGCGGCACTTTTTCAAACAGCATATGAACAGCCAACCAGTTGGTAATTGCACCAGATAGGGCAAATAAGCCTACGGTATATAAGATGGGATTAGCTAACATAAAACCAGAAAGCGTACAGACTAACGCGATAAAATTAGTGACTAGGCTTTTGTTCACTGCAAAACTCCAAAATAGTGATATAGTTAAATTTTTCATTATTATACCTAAGTAGAGACTATGACAAAATCTATAAAGCAAGCTTTCGCGGTTTGTACCTTTTTGTTTGTGAGCGCTTGTGGCGCTGATAATGGTGCTGATCAACAGTGGCGCACATTATCATTAGAAAATACTGTGTTATTAACCCTACCACATGGCAAAGTTGTTATTGAATTAGCACCGCAATTTTCGCCAAACCATGTTGAACGTTTTACTTCGCTTGTGCAAAAATCTTTTTATGATAATGAAAAGTTTTACCGTGTTATTGATGGTTTTGTTGCTCAAGGGGGCCCAGAAGATGGCGGCAAAAAAGATGAGTCTGTATCTTTACTCCCCATAGAAAATGAGTTTGCTACAGATAAAAACTGGTCATTTACCCCCGTTCAAAATAATGATCTGTTTGCAAAAGAAACGGGCTTTAAAGATAGCTTTGCTGTTGCACGAAACAATGAAAACAGTGCGTGGCTAGCGCATTGCCCCGGTGTATTAGGTATGGCTCGAAACAATGAGCCCGATACGGCAACTAGTCATTTCTATTTTGTTATTGGTCAAGCGCCACGCTATTTAGATAAAATTATGACTGTGTTTGGCCGAGTGGTATATGGTATGGAACATATCCAAGCTATTCAGCGTACTCAAGTGGTGGAAGGAGAGTATGGAATCGACAGTAGGGATTTCACTCCGATAGTGAGTATGAAATTAATGGCGGATGTGCCTGAAAAGGACCGTATCATTATTGAAGTAGAAAATACCAGTTCCCCAATGTTTAAAGAGCGCCTTGTAAAACGTCGCGTACGAGAGAGTGATTTTTTCTATCAAAAGCCGCCGCCAGTACTTGATGTTTGCCAAGTGCCTGTTAGAAGTCGTCGCATTGTTTCAACGAAACAATAGAATGTTATCGCTTTGTAACGAATTGCTGTTTATTTATACTGTAAATGTACATTTATGCTAATATAATTGCCATATTCATGGCAATTAACACCTCTTAATTTTAGTATTTATTGGAACTTATTGAATAAGATGTCACTAGAAAAATTTGTTTCAAAAAACTTGCTTAGCGTTACTATTTCCGTTTTAGCAATGCTCACCACTACGATGACTGTTGCCAATATTCTTCCGCGTTCATCAAGCCTTAGTTACTCACAAAAAGCGCTCTCTAATGCAGGTAACCCAGCCGCAGCAGCATTAGTAATAGAACGTAACGATTTGAATGTGATGACTGGTGGCACAATTGAAATGGGTGGTGGTGTTGAGTACGGTGATTTAGATGAATTATTTGACACTATTAATAAATTGAAAGAGGATTTTTCACCACCCCCCTCCGAAGCGCCACCCTCTGATTTACCACCGACGCCAGAAAACCCGATAAGAGATTATCGCTGGGAAGATCTGTTTGAACTCTACCCTGACTTGGAAGATCGTGTCGATGTTATCAAAGATCGTGTTGTTGAAACGGCAGCTTTGTTGGCACTAATTGCGGTGGAAGGGTATGCCAAAGCAGAAGCAAACGCTGAAGCAAGTTTTGTGTTGAATGAAGACTTATATGGAGGAACCTTGTTATTTGGCTCTTCATACAAAGGAAATGCAGAAGCCGTTGGTATAATGGAGGTTATTACGTTCGATAGTGAACAAGCAAGAGAGCAAATAGCCAAAATACCAGATTTTGATGAAACTGATCCTATCCAAGAATTAGACTTAAGCGGTGGTATTATACTTTATTACGACCCGTCTAATAATAAAGTCAGCATATCGATAGATAATGACAGTTTATTGTTAGTGAAAGCCACAAAAATCTTTCAAACGTCATTAACTTATAGCCGAAAGTTAGCTTCATACGATGCAGGTAATTTGTATTGGGGGGTGAAACCAAACTTTTATCGTGTGGGTTTATCTAATGTGACTGCTAGAATTGGTGATATTACCGATGCAGAGGAATTCTTCAACGATATTAAAAATGCTGATTTTATTTATGAAAATGGCATGGATCTCGATCTAGGCTTAGTATGGGCTTCTGATCATTATCAGATAGGGGCATCACTAACGAGTATTTTTGAGCATACCTATGAGTTTCCAGAAATAGACAGGCGACGTTATAAATCTGATGAAATTATCAAAAAGCTTGATTTTCATGAAGAATTTACCATGCAGCGGCAATTAAAACTTGATTTTGGAATTTACACCCAAGATCGTCAATGGAGCTTAAATGTCGAGTATGATGCAAATCCAGTTGTTGACCCTATGCGTGATAGGTACCAATGGTTTTCAGCCACAGCAGGTTATGCCGCAGATAGTTGGTGGTTACCAGGGGTTCGTGTCGGTTTTAGTCGAAATTTAGCCGGCTCTAAGCTGGCTTATCTCAATGCTGGCGTTACGGTAATGAAAATAGTGAATATAGATTTAGCTTCTACCCTAGATACTGTTGAATTAGACGGTAATGAATTGATGCGGGGAGTGAATATTCGTGTCGGTGTGCAATTTGAATATTAGTGAATTTCATGGACGTTTTAACCAAGTATGAAAACTAATTTAATCACTCGGGCAGGATTTGAACTGCTACAAAAAGAGCTGACGCATTTATGGAAAGTAGAGCGCCCTGAAACGACTAAAAAAGTGTCTTGGGCCGCAAGTTTAGGTGACCGCTCGGAAAATGCTGACTATCAATATAATAAAAAACGCCTGCGCGAAATAGACCGCCGTGTGCGTTACCTGACCAAACGCCTAGAAGATATTCAAATAGTTGATTACAACCCACAACAAGCTGGCAAGGTGTTTTTTGGAGCTTGGGTTGAAATTGAGAATGATGATGGCGAGCAGCTTAAGTTTAAAATCGTTGGACCGGATGAAATTTTCGGTCGCAAGGATTATATTTCTATCGATTCTCCTATGGCACGTGCCTTGCTGAAAAAAGCAGTAGATGATGAAGCCGTAGTGACGACGCCCGCGGGCGAAAAGTATTGGACAGTGTTAAGTATTCACTATCAAGAATGAAAATATTGATAACCTACACTAAAGTGCCATTGTGATTTTTTGTAAAATTCAGTCATTATCAGCATAAAGAAATTAATGGATAAATGACTTATGCACACCCTGATAAAACTGGTTCTATCATTTTTGATCTTACCATTTAGCTTTTCAGCAGCAGCTAATTTTACTGTATTGAAAAATTTTGGTGACAATCCTGGTTCCTTAAGCGCAAGCTATTACGCCCCTGAGCATCAAGCTCCAGCGCTTGTGGTTTTGTTGCATGGTTGTGTGCAAAATGGTGAACAGTTAGCACAACAAAGCGGTTTACTCGCCCTAGCCCAAAAACACCAATTTGCCTTATTAGTGCCCCAGCAAAGTTCAAAAAATAACATTAAGCGCTGTTTTAATTGGTATTCAGCTGATGATTACACAAAAGATAAGGGAGAGAGCTTATCGCTTAGTAATATGATTACAGGGGCAAAACAGCAATTTGGCAGCAAAAACGTTTATATCATTGGCTTATCTGGTGGCGGTGCTATGGCGAGTATTATGTTGGCTAACTACCCAGATAGCTTTACTGCCGGCGCTATTGCTGCGGGCATTCCTTTCCCTTGTGCAGACGGTTTAATAACTGGTATATCTTGCATGAAAAATGGGCCTTCTCAATCGGCAGTAACACTGGCCAATCATGTAAAAGCATTAAACCCTGATCAAACACATTGGCCTAAGCTGTCGATATGGACAGGGATTAATGACGTGATAGTCAACCCTCTAAACTCTACAGTATATGCCCAGCAGTGGCTGCAATTATTAGCACTAGAAAATAAGCCGCTAATCGATAAACAAACCGACTACACAATAACTCGTTGGCAAGATGCTCAAGACAATATTCAAATTGAATTAATTGAGCTTAATGCATTAGGTCATGGCTTTATGATTAATCCAGCAGAAGAAGATGGTGGTGAGGTAGCTGATTATTTATTGGCAGCACCAATAAGTACGGCAAAACACGTAATCAATTTTTGGGGTTTAGATGACTGATCTGTGACAAAGACAGAATAATTCATTTAAAAACAATTAATTATGTATAGCACCATAGTGCTAAATATTTTTTTAAATTTATAAGATAGAGTGTTATTAGTTGGCGAAACAACTAAATAAAACAACATAAAAACAAGCTTCACTTAAAAAAGAATTATAAATAAAGGTTCCCTTATGAAACATAACATCAGAAATAAAAGCTACCTAGCGTTAGCTATCGCAGCGGCACTGACAAGCAATATTGCTTTTGCAGAAGAAGCTGCTGACGACGCATCGGCAAAAGATAGTGGCCTTGAGGTCATTGAGGTTACTGCTCGTAAATCGTTAGAAACATTACAATCAGTACCTGTTGCTGTTACTTCGATTGGCTCTGAACAGTTAGGTGAAAACGGCATTAATGTGATGACTGAAATTCAACAGTTTTCTCCTAATACTACTTTGCAATCAAGTCGTGGTACTAACTCAACGTTAACCGCTTTTATTCGTGGTGTTGGTCAAGAAGATCCACTTTGGGGTTATGAGCAGGGTGTGGGCATTTATGTTGATGATGTATATTTTGCTCGTCCACAAGGTGCTGTACTTGATATTATCGATGTTGAACGTGTTGAAGTGTTACGTGGTCCACAAGGCAGCTTATATGGTAAAAACACCATAGGTGGCGCGATAAAATATGTCACCAAAAAAATGTCGGGTGACTTTGAAGTGGATTTATCAGCGACTTTTGGCACATACGGTCGCCAAGATTATAAAGTGGCGGCAAAAATCCCTGTTGTTGATGATAAACTTTATGTGGGTTTTGCCTTAGCGAACTTAACCCGTGACGGCTTTGGTAATTTCTTAGAATCAGCCTTACCGAATCAGGATTTAGAAAACTATAATAAAGATATTTTCGCGGGCAGAATTACGGTTGAATTTGAACCAACTGAAGATTTATTCTTCCGTTTTAACTACGACAATACTAAAGATGAATCGAATGCTAAAGGTGGTTACAGAATTTTACCAAGTATTGTAACTGATGCACCTGTGCCGGATAGTGTTTATGACTCATACACAAGTTTACCTACTGAAAACCTTGTAGAAAATGAAGGTTGGAGCTTAACTGCTGAGTACTTTATCAATGACGATTGGTCGATAAAGTCAGTAACAGCAGCGCGTGAAAACTATTCTCCAACCAATATTGATTTTGATAACACACCACTACAAATCTTCGATGTACCTGCGGTATATGATGATGAGCAGTTTTCACAAGAGGTTCAGTTAAACTATAGCGGTGAAAACCTAAGTTTAGTGTCTGGTTTATATTATTTTGATTCAGAATCGTGTGGTCACTACGATGCGATAATTTTCCAAGCATTAACGGCTGATAAAAGCGGTTGTAATAGCAGTGAAAGTATTGCCGCCTATGCCCAAGGTTCATTCAACGTAACGGATCAGTTGTCCTTTACTTTAGGTGCTCGTTATACGGATGAAGAGAAAATTGCCAATGTTACTAGTGACTTGTATGCCTCAATTGAGTATCCGTTTACAGGCTGGATCCCAGGTTATACACGTGGTGAACTACCACAAACTGAAGTGTTAAATGGTCAGAAAAGCTGGTCTCGTTTTACACCAAAAGTGGGTGTGGAATATCAAGTTGATAGCGATATGATGGTTTTTGCTAGTTATTCACAAGGCTTTAAATCAGGTACTTTCAACCCGCGTGCATCAACGAATGAACCTGCAGTTAACCCTGAAATTGTTGATTCAGTTGAGCTAGGTATTAAGAGTGAGTGGTTTGATCAACTACGTGTGAACGGTACTATTTTTGCGTTAGAGCACAAAGATCGCCAATACACCAGTGTTGTGGCTAATGAAGACCCATCTGTATTAGATACTCGTTTAGGTAATATTGGTAAGTCAGAATCTGTAGGTATTGAATTAGAAATGGAATATGCGGCAACAGATAACTTACACTTTAACTTTGCGTTAGGTTATATCGATGCAGAATTTACCGAAGTATTAACATGGAATGGTACTGATTATGACGATATCTCAGATACTTATACCGTTGCAAATACACCTGATACTACCGCAAACTTTGGCGCTAGTTACGACCTTGAAACTTCAGTTGGTTCATTTGTAATTAACGGTAATTACTACTACCGTGGTGATTATGACCTTGTTGAAATCGGTAATGTATTGACTCAAGATGCTTACGGTTTGTTAAACTTTGGTGTTAACTGGTACAGCAATGACGGTGATTGGACTGCAGCACTTCATTGGAAAAACATCACTGATGAAGAGTATATGGTGGGTGCCTATAACTTCACTGGTGGTCAAGATGATAACGGTACTTGGTTACCAGGCTTTGGTGGCGATACTACATTAATCGCTTATTATGGTGACCCTTCTACGGTATCTTTCACTATCGGTTATTCTTTCTAAAGATACATCGACCTTTAAAAGAGCTAGTTTTTACTAGCTCTTTTTGATCGCAAACCCTAAGGTGGAAATTCACTATGCGTTTTTTTTGGCTTTTAGTCTTGATATTAGTTGCTTCATGTAAAAGTGACACGAATAGCTCGACTTATAAAACACATGCCTTGGATCGCGTTGAAATTAATTGTGAGCAACCCTACCAGTATCAAGCGCCAGAAGATATTCAAGACGGACTAACCGTGGCAAGTATCTACGACTATGATCAGGTAATTGATACTCATAAGTTACTGGATATGGCACAGCGAATGCACTGTGGTGAGTTTGAACATCAACTTAACAGTGTTTTAATTTCCTTGCAGGGTAATTTGATTCACGAAGCTTACTTTCCGGGATTTAAAACCGCTACTGATCGCACTATTGTTGATTATGATAAATACACAACCCACGCATTGGCATCTTCAACTAAAAGTATCACCTCCACACTTATCGGCATCGCAATTGAACAAGGTTATATTGAAAATACAGAGGTAAAGCTTGAAGGGTTTTTTAGCCATTACTCTGATATTGATTGGCAACATGGCTATGAAATAAACGATGAGCTAGTGTCTAAAGGAGATATTTCGCTGCAAGATGTGCTAAGCATGTCTGCTGGTTTTCAATGGGATGAAGGCACATATTCATACCTTAATAATTTAAATGATGCCTATAAGCTGAAAGAAAGTAGTGATTGGTACAAATTTGTATTAGATCGTCCATTGGTTTCAGCCCCAGGTCAGCAGTATGTTTATAACAGTGGTTTGAGTATGTTGTTGGGTGGAATTTTAGCGCAAGCTTCTGGTTTATCCGCAGATGAATTTGCTGCCGATTACTTTTTTTCTCCTTTAGGTATTGAAAAGCACTGGTGGGGCAGAGGCCCTAACAATGAAATACAAACGGGTGGTGGCTTATGGTTAACGCCAAGATCAATGCAAAAGATTGGGCAACTGCTGTTAAATGAAGGTCGATGGCATGGTCTGCAATTACTAAGCCACTCATGGATAGAAGAAGCAACTCAACAGCGATTTGCATTAGCGTATTCTGACTCAAATATAAGCGGTTATGGCTATCAATGGTGGATGAATACTTTTGAAGTGAATGGCAACACTGTTTCTGCTATCTCATCATTAGGGTTTGGTGGTCAACAAATCTATAGCTTTAAAGAGTTAGATTTAGTTGTGACGTTTACAGCACATGAGTATCCTCGTGAGTATGGTAATGTAAGAACTCGAGAGATGTGGTTACAAGATTTCATTCTGCCAGCTATATTAAATTTGTAGTTACTAGGTAATTTTCAGCTCTATTTGATATAGTCAAATAAATTAATATTTTTAAGAAAGAGTAAAGTATGAATCAAGCGAAAGTGGTTATTGCTGATGATCATCCATTATTTAGAACAGCCTTAAAGCAAGCGGTAATTGACTGTTTGCCTCAGGCTGGTATTAAAGAAGCATCGAGTTTTAGCGACTTGCTTGCAGTGGTTGAACAATCTCCTGAATTAGAAATTATTTTTTTAGATTTACATATGCCGGGCAATGATGGCTTTACTGGCTTAACTCAATTACAGAATAATCATCCAGACTTGATTGTTATTATGGTGTCTTCGGATGAAAACCCAGACATTATGCAAAAAGCGATTAACTTTGGTGCTGCCGCTTTTATTCCTAAATCTGTGGATTTAACCACTATTAGCCAAGCGATTAATACCGTGCTGGCAGGCGATACTTGGTTACCTGCGAATATGCCCATCAACCATGATGCAAAACTGGCCCAAGAGCATAAGCAGTTAGCACAACAGTTAGCGCAATTGACCCCTCAACAATACACGGTATTGTCTTTAGTGGCGGATGGGCAGTTGAATAAGCAAATTGCTGGTGTGCTCGACATTAAAGAAAATACCGTTAAAAAACATGTATCAGCTATTTTATTGCAGTTAGGTGTTTATAACCGTACGCAAGCAGGGTTAGTGTATCAGCAGCTGATGCTAGCTCCGCAGGAAAACAATAACCTTTAATTGTGATAACTACTTCATCCCTTGAAGTAGTTGAGTCATTCACGATTAATAATAACGACTAACGAGCTAATAGTTGGCGCATTAACTTTTTCAGCGCTAACGCTTTTATCGGTTTTCGCATAAATGAAAACTTAGCTTCACTGGTTTGTTGTCGCACTTGCTCAGAAGGATCAGCAGAGCAAATAATTACCGGTACTTGCCAGCCATGTTTCACTTTACTTTTTTGTACTAGATCTACGCCATTTTTATCATTATCTAGGTGATAATCTGAGATAATCAGGCTAGGAATGAAGTGTTTATTTGTTAATGCTTCATTGAGCATAGATTCATCGGCAACGGCAACCACTGCACAACCCCATTCTACTAACTGGCTTGTCATTGCCGTTAGCATCAAAGGTTCATTATCAATCAATAGAACTGCTAAGTTTTCAAACTCATTGCCAGCCGCTGGTTGATGCATGGAACTTGTTGCTAATGTATCAATACGCTTATTGCTACGTGGCAGTATAATACTAAAGCAGGTGCCTTTGCCTAGGGTAGACTTCACCGAAATAGTAAAACCAAGTAACTTAGCGATGCGCTCTGATATCGCCAAACCTAGCCCTAAACCTGAATCTGTTTGATTAGGGTTTAAGCGTTCAAATTCTTTAAATATGGTCGTTTGTTGATCCTCAGGGATACCGGGGCCATTATCCCAAACTTCAATCACTATGTGTTGTTGTTGATGACGAACGCCTAGTAATACTTTGCTTTCACGAGAGGGCTGAGGACAGTAATTGATGGCATTTGAGAGAAAGTTTTGCACAATCCGTCGCAATAATTTGGCGTCTGTTTCCACCACGCAAGAGGATTTTACATAACTAAAGGCGATATCGGCTTGTTGCGATAAAATGGCAAATTCATTACTTAATGGTGTCAGTAAGTCATTAATAGCAAAGGTATGTATATCAACGGGTTGTGAGCTGTTGTCTAAGCGTGATATTTCAACCAGATCTGATAACAAGGTTTCTGCAGCAACAAGCGAGTGTTGAATATTACTTGCGAGCTCTTCTAAGTCTGAGCCTTGTGCTTTTTTAGTCAACATATTGGTAAACAATGACATAGCATTAAAAGGCTGCATTAAATCATGGCTGGCGGCGGCTAAAAATTTAGTTTTACTGGTGTTGGCCGCTTCGGCTTCGGCTTTTGCTTGACTAAGCTCAAGGGTTCGCTCATTAACTCTTTGCTCTAAGTTTTCATTGGCTTGTTGTAAGGCTTTCGCGGCTTTGATGTGTTCACTAATATCTGAAAAAGTACTGACAAAGCCACCACCGGGCATAGCCTGACCACGAATTTCTAAGACCATACCGTTAGGCATTTGACGTTGGAAATAATGATTGTTACCAGCACGCATATGGGCTAAACGTTTTGAAATCAGTATTTCTTGAATTTCGTTATCTTCTTTATCTGAAATTAGGCCACGCTTAATATTAAACCGAATGAGCTCAGCAATAGGCTTGCCTACGGTAACTAGGTCGTTAGGATATTCGAGTAGTTCAATGTAGCGTTGATTCCAAGCCACTAAACGCATGTCGGCATCCACCATGCTGATGCCTTGTTCTATATTTTCAACGCCAGCTTGTAACAGTTCGCGATTAAATTGAAACAGTTCACTGGCTTCATCAACAATATTAACTACATCTTCAAAAGGCATGCTTTGTTGTTTACTTGCTGCCAACATAACCATACGCGTAGATGCGGAGCCGAGAACACTTGCCAGTTGAAGTCTAGTGTAGTTGCAAAGTTCAATACTGGCGGCAGTATTTTTATTGGCTTCAGTATAGTGTTGTTTGAATGCATTAGCAGCTTCGTTATTGACGAAGCGCTGCAGTAATTGATAGAGGTCTTTATGGGTAAGATTTTGTTCAAACGTTTTTTGTTGTTTATTCAAGAACAATTCAGCCTGAAGCTTTTCACCAACACTTCGTTGACTGAATAATGAGATACCAATAAAGCAACAGCTATTCGCTAATAAACTAAATAATAAGCCGTGACTGATATTATCTAAAAAACTCACTCCAAATAAGGCGTAAGGCTTCAACCAACTTAAGCCGAATAAGCCTGTTGCTAACCAGCTTGATTCAGGTAATAAGCTAGGCAGTAATAACGTATAAAGCCAGATAACACTACCGACAATCAAACCAACTAAAGCGGCTTTACTGGTGGCATTTCGCCAATATAAGGCACCTAAAACTAAAGGCGCTAACTGCGACAGCAACACAAAGGATAGCAAGCCAATGTCTGCTAAATGGTTTTTCTGGGCTATGGTGCGTTCAAATACAAAAGCTAATAAAAGCAATAAAGCAATAGCGATACGGCGTAAATTGAGTAGCAAGCCAGACAGCTCGCTTTTTTGTTTCACCATAAAGTTTTTATGGCGTAATAACAGAGGGTTGATTATTTCAGTGGTGACCATGGTACTGAGTACAATTGTGGCAATAATCACCATGCTAGTGGCTGCCGCCAAGCCACCTATGTACACTAAACCGCCAAGCCATGCTTGTTGGAAAAATAACGGAATGGTGATGACATAAGTATCTGCATCAACACTTCCCCCTGGAAATAAGCTTTGTCCGGCAAGGGCAATAGGTAACACAAATAAGTTAATTAGAATAAGGTAAAGAGGGTATAGCCATCGCGCTGTTTTTAGCTCTTTTTCTTGATGATTTTCTATCATCAGCATGTGATATTGCTGAGGCAGGATAAAAATGGTGATCATACCTAAAATGGCTTGTGAAATAGCAAAGTAAACGGTATTGCCGCTAGATTTTTCGGGTTGAATATATTGAGTTTGTGTCAATAAATCATTGACGCCATCAAAGACAAAAAAAGTGGCAAAAATGCCTACCGCCGTTAAAGCAAATAACTTCACAATTGAGCTAAAAGCAATCGCAAGCACTAAGCCTTGATTTTGTTTATTAATGACGACCTGTCGGGCACCAAATAAAATGCTGAATATGATCAATACCACAGTAACGACAAAAGTGGTGCTAATACCTGACTGATAAGTACCTGTTACTAAATCAAAACTGGTACTGATAGCACGAAGTTGTAAGGCAATGTAGGGGATGGTGCCTAATAAAGCGACTAAAGTAACGGTGGCGGCAATAATGGGAGAGCGATCATAGCGACAAGCAATAAAGTCAGCGATTGAACTAAGGTTTTGCTCTTTGGTAATACGCAAAATTCTGAGCAACATTGGCCAAGCTAACACTAGGCAAAAAATTGAACCAAAATATATGGGTGCTAACCAAGCCCCTGTTGCGGCCGCTTGACCTACAGTGCCGTAAAACGCCCAAGAAGTACAACTTACCCCTAAAGATAAACTATAAACCCAAGGATGTTTTAAGCCGCTGTTTGTTTGTTTCTGCCCCCAGTAAGCAACAACAAATAATAAAAGTAAGTAGGCAATAGATAATAAAGATATAAGCCAAGTATCAAGAGAGAGCCAAACTAACAACGACGTTCCTTAAAAATTTGAAGGCGGATCAATATTAAAATGAGCCGCAATTAATATCACTGACAGCATATCACGAGTAAAAAATAAACACAGGGGAACGAAGGTAGTACATCATTGTATCAATTTGTGCAGTAAGCTTGAACGATTAAGCATTTTTCAGTGGTAGAAGTGAAATATGAGTTTGAGCAAAATAAATAATAAGCACCTAGTAGCTGCATTGGTTTTTATTAGTTACACCCTGTTCGCAATGGCGTGGGTTGGTGGTACAGCAAGCATGAACCAAATTATGGCAGCCATGGATATAGACAGCTTAGCATCGGCAAGCTTTATCAGTGGCGCCGTTACTTTAGCTAAAATATGCGGCACCTTTATGGCGGCTTGGTTAGCTTTAAAGTTAGGGGTTAAAAAGGCGTTTTTTGTTTCAGGTGTGTTAATTTCCGTCGGCTTGTTAACGCCATATTCGCCGAATTACGAATTACTATTAGTGAGTCGCTTTTTAATGGGGCTTGGTGGCGCCTTTATGATTGTTTATTTTAATCCTATTGTGATGGCGTGGTTTGAGCCGGAAGAAAGGCCGACCATTAATGGTATTAATGCTGTCGCATTTAATGTCGGTACCGGCATTATTTTATGGCAGATGGCAAACTTCAATAGCTTAACAGGCAGTTGGCAAAGTACCTTAGTTATTTTCTCTTTAGCGAGTTTAGCATTAAGCCTAGTGTGGTTATTAACCCAAGATAAAGAGCAAAAAGTCAGTGGTGGAGCTAGCCAAAGTGAACCTGAAATTCACTACTCTTATATTGATGGTTTAAAAGATAAGTTCAACTGGGTTTATGCTCTTACTTATTCAGGCATTCTAGCTTTCTATATTTGTTTATTTACCTTCTACCCTAAAGCAGGCATCAGTCAAAGTGCCTTAGTGATAGGGGCAGGTATCGTGGGAACTTTGGCGGGTATTTTCTATAGTAAAACCTTCACTAAGCGTGTCCCCATTATTCGTTGGTCAGGTTTGGTGATCGTTGTTACAGTGTTTGGTTTATCTTTTAGTAGTTCACCGTTATTACAAACAATATGTGCTATGGCGTTAGGATTCTTTATCTTTCTTCCTATAACTGCCTTAGTCACTATTCCCCACGAGCTTCCCAAAATGACAGGGCAAAAAGTTACGGTAATATTTAGCTTGTTTTATTCTATTAGCTATTTACTTGCCACCGTTGTGTTGTGGGGTTTTGGTAAGTTGGTGGATATTAATGGTGGTGATTACAGCGCGGCTTTTTTGTTGATAACTCTACTTAGCAGTACTTTTTTCATTGGTAGTTTCTTTTTACCTGAAACGGCTAAGCAACCTGACACACTAGTTAATGAAAAGGATTCATCATGCGAGGCGTAATTTCTCCTAAACTTACGGATTTTATTGAGCAAGTTAATGTGGCTGCACGTGAAGCAAAAGCAAACAATATTGTTTTAACACCTGAGTTGGTGCGTGGCAATTTAGACAAGCTTGAAGTATTTATTGGTCAAGGGCCAGATCTAGCCTTGGTAAAAGACGCAGAATTGAACACTGAAATACATTCCATTCCAGTGCGAGTTTATAGCCCAGCACCTGAAGAAGCATTACCTGTGGTGCTACATTATCATGGCGGTGGCCATATGTGTGGTAGTATTGACTTGTATGATGCTATTAGCCGAAAAATAGCGAAAGCAGGACATTGTGTGGTTATTACTGTTGGCTATCGATTAGCGCCAGAATACCCGTACCCAGCAGGTATTGATGACTGCCAATATGCCTTAGCTCATTATAAAGAAGTACTGCAAGGGGTTAATTTTAATCATCAGTTAATGATTGCTGGCGATAGTGCTGGTGGCGCAATTTGTACCACCTTAGCCAGCACTAATATTGATAATGCAAAGGTGAATATTGATAAACAAATCTTAGTTTATCCAAGTGTTGATTATACTTTATCTTCCCCGTCGGTGAGTGAAAATGGTGAAGGTTTTTTACTAGAAAAAGCAAAAGTTGATTGGTACTTTGATAACTATTTCCAACATAACGAAACCAGAAAAAACACCTCTCCTTTATTTATGGAAATGGCAGTCAGTATGCCAGAAACCCTTATTTTTTCTGCAGGCTGTGATCCTCTGAGAGACGAAGCCTTTGCTTACGCTAACGCTTTGACTAAGGCCGGTGTTAAGGTGAAAGAACATCACTTTCCGGGCATGATTCACGCGTATATGTTGCTAGACTCTATGCTTGAAGAGGAGTGTCAGCAAACCTATCAAATGATAGGCGAATTCATCCGTGCATAACTTCAACAGTTAACTCGAAAACGAGTCATTAATTTTTAAGCTATAGTTAAAGCAACCTATTCTGATATCGATTTTTGTTGATATGCTAAAGTTGCTAATCTCAATACTCTTTTCTTGCTTAGTACTGGTGGCTTACGCTGATAGTACTGAGCAGCCGAGTCTAACCTTAGGCTATGTCAATTTCCCCCCTTATACTTACACCAATGAGTATGACCAAGCTGATGGTTTTATATTGAAAGCGGCCATTAATGTTATCAATCAATCGGGCTACGCAGTTGAAACCATACCTTTACCGGCAAAGAGGCTAAAAAAATACTTGTTAGCAGGTAATGTTGATGTTTGGGTGGGTATTGAGCCAAATAAGGAAATAAAAGCGCAAGTTATAGTAGGTCAGTATCAATTGACTTCGATGGTTCTGAATATTTACTCTGCTGAGGGGCAAAACATAACCAGTATCTCAGGCTTAAATAATAATAAAGTGATTGTTATTCGCGGTTATAGCTATGGTGGCTTAATTGATTATATTAACGATGAAAATAATAATATTACTGCGTATATTACGAATGATCACGAATCGGCGTTACATATGTTGGCCCAAAAAAGAGCAAACTATTTATTAGCTTATCAACGACCTACAAATTTGACATTAAGGGGTATGGCTATTGAAAACCTCAGCGTTTTTCACTTGTCTACATTACCGTTATATTTTATTTTGTCTAAGCAGGTGCCTAATGCGCAGATGGTAATGAAAAAACTTGATAACGTATTAGTCAAAACAATAAAAACCAAGGCTAAAGCGCCAAGTATTTCATACTTAGCGCTTTAATTTATTGGCATACTGAGTTATTGACAGCTGCCTACTTCGAAATAGTTATCTGCTGTTTCTGCTAAAGTGGTCGTATAGAACAAATTATATAAGCCCATATTTTCTCCTGAGCCAACGGCAAATGCGTAAATTCCATTAGTTGTAGCTCTATTAGCTTGTACGTGCGCATAGTTGCTTGCGGTTGTTTCTGAACACTCAATGATAGGATCAGGTGTGCTGTCACAAACATTGCCTATACCATCGTTGTCATTATCAGCCTGATCAGCGTTGGCGTCGTTAGGACAATTATCTTCGTCATCAACAATACCATCGTTATCAGTATCTAAAATTTCACCATCAGGTGTACTGTCACAAACATTACCTTGGCCATCACTGTCATTATCAGCTTGATCGGCATTAGCGTCGTTAGGACAATTATCTAGGCTATCAATAACGCCATCATTGTCAGTGTCTGTATTATTTGTACTACCACCAACGCACGCTTGAGTAGGACCTGCACAGCTAGGAGCACCATCAGCTATCCACTGACATTGATCTGTACCCGCGGCATATTCACGCATAGTAAATGCATCGCTACCAAACTCAAGATAACAAGCAGAGTAGCCTTCTCCCCATGTAATATGACCTTCATTGATGTGTAAGTTATAATCGCCTGTGACGCCAGCATCAATGGTAAAATCAATACTGTCAGTACTTGAAAGTGATGTTGTATCACTAGCGGTTACTGTGGCGGAGTTATTGCCTCCCGCTAGATTACATTGTTCTGCTGAGTATTGGTTGTTACTGATATTTGCAGTGACATTGCCATTAGCAAAGCTCACCACAACAGTGGTTAAGTTTTGGTTTACATCTATAACACTGCCCGTGATGGTTGCACATTGCCCAGCAACAAGGGCATTGATTCCTGATAAAGTTGGCGCGGTCGCGGCAGGCTCATCGCCAATACGTTGGTTGGCAGAGACACTATCGCCCTCTTTATTTTCATTATCGGTGCCAACGGCGGTAATTTTGTATAAGCCATCGGTTAAGATACTCGATGTGACTGTAAAAGCGTCATTTGCATCAAACGTTGATGTAGTTAGCGTTTCAACGAATATAGGAGTACCTGTGTCAATGGCCTCGATAGTAAGGGTCACAACACTGACACTGCCTTCTTCATCAATAGCCTTGCCGTTAATGATAAGTTGACTATTGCCAGCCGTAACCACAAAGTCACTGATTTCAGGGCCAGAATTTCTATCAACACGTTTATTATTATCAGCAAAAAATTGCCCTAAATAATCAGCGAAATTAATACTGTCATCAGCGATATAATCGCCAGATGCACCGGTACCACCAGACCACGAGTGATCTAAGTTATCAAACCAAAGCATGCTAACTCTATTATCAGTCCACAGTGTTTCAGAAGCCGTATGCCCGATACCATCAGATAAATTATTTGTACCGGGTAATTGATTCACGCCATAAACCGTCGCAAAACCATCAGCATTTTGTTGGTTATAACAAGTATTCACTGTGGTATCTGCGGTTCCGTGGCCTATCACAGCTATTTGAGTCTCAAAGTGACTTGAAGCCGTTCCAGCATAACCCTCACATCGAGACTTAAAGGTTGATGTTGACACTGTCTCACATGTGGTAATTGCACCATTTGAGCTGGTACCTATCGTTGGACCTGCACTTGGTGCAACACCTGCAAATACGTCAGGTGCTAAACAAGCGGTTTGAGCTGACATTGCCGCGCCTGATGATAAACCGGCAATATAAACTTGTTTCGGGTCTATTCCTCTTGTGGAATCTCCACTCATGGTGTTTGCTAAACTAATTAGGTTTTTATAATCGGCGGAGGTTCTTGAAACTGTACCCTGCCAATATGACCAGCAGCTATAACCCGCCTTATTCATAGAATCAGGAACAGCTATCACCATGCCATGATTTTCAGCAGCAGATTCCAGCTGAGCCGTTAAGTAGTTATTAATTGGTTGCACACAACCGTGCAGCACTATCAGTAATGATTTTCCATCACCAATACTGGAAGTAGTGTCAGGGGTATAAATGTGAACAGAGTTAAAGCCTCCAATACTAACATTTTGTTGCCAACTACCAGCAAACGTACTGGTAGAACAAAGTAGTAAAAGAAGACAAAACGGGGTTGTTAGTTTCGATTTAAAGTGCAATATTTTTGTTTTAATTATATGTTTCATAAAAAGCCTGTTTTATTTGTTTTTGTTTGACTTGTCCTAGTAATGCTTCTCCGTGCGAATGGTTTGTTGATTAAAATATCAACAAACACCAGTAGAGTAGTCAAAAACGAATAAAAAATAAGTGGCTCTTTAGTAGTATAAAAAGGAGCTTGATAGCTTAGTCAGTTAGCACTCGTTGCCAATAGCCAGTATCAAGCCATTGCTCAAACTTAAAGCCTACTTGGGTAAAGTGAGCAACTTGCGTCATAGCAAATTTTTCGTGAAGGGCGATGCTGGCCGGATTGGGCAGTGTGATTCCGCCAATTACCGTGTGCACCTTGAGTTGTTGTAACTGAGTAAATAATGTTTGGTATAACTGTGTACCTAGACCTTTTCCTTTCGCGTTAGGTGATAGGTATATGGTGATTTCCACATTATAACGATAGGCACTACGTGACTTCCAAGGAGAGGCATAAGCATAACCCATAACAGTGTTGTTTTGAGTAATGACTAGCCAAGGCAACTTTTGCTCAAGCACTTTGATGATGCGCTGTTTCATTTCATCAATACTGATGATTTCTTCTTCAAAGGTAACAACTGTATCGGTAATATAGTGATTATAAATTTCCGCTAGACGCGGTGCATCTTCAGTTGTGGCTGAGCGTATCATCATTTATGCCCTGCTCACTTAGTTCATACCGATATAGTTAGTTTGGTTTTTTATTCTACTTAACCAAGCTGAAATAGCCGGATAATCTGTTAAGTCAAAGCCACCTTCGTCGGCTACATGCGTATAAGCATATAAGGCAATGTCGGCGGTAGTTAGGCTTTTACCTATAAGATATGGTGTTTTAACTAGCTGGGCTTCCATCACGTCGAGGGCTTTATAGCCGCCTTGATGTTTGCTTTCATAATCAGCTTTTCGATCATCCGGTAAGCCTAAATATTTAGCAATAAAACGAGCTACAGCGATAAAGGGCTCATGGCTATATTGCTCAAAAAATTGCCATTGTTGTACTTTAGCAAGCTCAAAAGTGTCTGTGGGAAGAAGGTGAGAGCCAGCGGCTAAATAATTTAAAATGGCATTAGACTCAGTTAAATACTGGCCGTTTGGTAACTCTAGAAGTGGAATTTTTCCATTGGGATTTTTCGCAAGAAATTCTGCTTGTGTCGTTTCACCCGCTAAAATATCAATATCAAGCCATTGATGCTCAATCGCTAAAAGGCTACATAATAGTTTGATTTTATAGCAGTTCCCTGATTTTATATCGCCATAAACTTTTATCATTACTACTCCTAAACAATTCAATTAGCGTAATAAATTACAATAAAGCCCAGCCATTGGCAAAGTTTATAGAGGCAACTTGAAGTAGGTGTACGTTCAATTTAGTTATGGTGAATTTTCTTACTGTTGTAGTTCAAATTCTAATAACCAAGCTTTTCTATCTAAGCCGCCTGCATACCCTGTTAAGCTGCCACTTTTACCTATGACTCGGTGACATGGAATAATAA
This sequence comes from Colwellia sp. SU-HH00943, assembly GCF_057546125.1. NCBI lineage: Bacteria > Pseudomonadati > Pseudomonadota > Gammaproteobacteria > Alteromonadales > Colwelliaceae > Colwellia > Colwellia sp. SU-HH00943. The sequence goes on along the minus strand of NZ_BAAJLW010000001.1, from coordinate 1,062,829 downwards.
TAGCAATAGGATTTGCACCATTGGCCGCACCTACTGCTCTCACTGCTTTTGGGTTATTCATCAGTTCTGCTTGTTGGCTGTAATAGCAGGTTTCTCCATAAGGTATTGTTAAAAGTGCTTGCCAGGCTTGCTGTCGAAAAGGCGTGCCTTGTGGCGCTAAAGGTAAATTAAATGCCTTTCGCTCGCCAGCAAAGTATTGCATTAGTTGTTGTCTGGCAGCGAGTGTAATGGTGTTTGTCTGTAGTCTTTGCCGGTTGTCTATCTTAAGCTCTCTGAGCTTATCAATAAACTCAACTCGAATGAGATTTTCATGGTTGGCAAATATGCCTATTTCACCAATGGGAGTGGATAAAAAGCTTGCAAAAACCGTCGTCATAATAAATTCCAAACATGAAAAGTGAGATATGATTGCCAAGGCGAGGCACTTTCGGGGTTCAATGTAATACTGTGTTGGTTTAGTGCTTTTTTAACACCAAGATCGCCCCCTAACCATATATTAGGCGCACTTAAGCCACGCATTTTTATATAATCGACCGTCCAAGGGCCAACACCTTTTATTGACATGTATTTATCTGGTGAGGCGTGCGGGTGATCCACCATAAATTGTGCAAAACGCAATAAAGTTTCTCGCCGTGCTGCGGGCATTTTTAATTCGCATAAATCACCTTGAAGAAGATCTGTTGGCAAGGGAAAAAAGCTTAATTTACCCTGCTTTTGACCATAATGCTCCACCAAGGTAGCGACTAGTTTTAGCGCGCCAGCAACAGAGATTTGTTGACCTAAAATTGCTCTGACACCGGCTTCAAATAAATTCCACGTGCCCGGTAATCGCAAGCCAGAACAATAACCTTCAGTAAAGCCAGGTAAGCTTGATAGTTGGTGATCAATTGTATCTATAGATGCATCTAAATCTAGAATTCGGCGAATATTTCTGACCACAGGCATTAAGTAATTAATGTCATCAAGGCTAATGCTGACTTCAAAACCATGCTTGTCACTCATATGCTGAGCGTTAAATTGCCCGTATATTACCGTGTTCTTGTCAGTTAACCAGGTAAAGGTCCTGCCATAGCTATGCGCTGATATTTGTTCTATTGGAGAAATAGCTCTGCGCTGTAAAAAATCTCTAAGCTGTGCCCAGGCATAAGGTGGACGATAACTTAAAAACAGTGTGATTGTTTTCGTTTCAGAGGCTTCATATAGTGTTTTCCTCAAACTAGAGGGGGTTAATTTTAATTTTGTTTTAAAGCAATCATTGAATCGACGCAGACTATTAAAACCAGCGGCAAAGGCAATTTCGGTTATGCTCATGCGCGTTTGTTGTAATAATGTTTTGGCAAACATTAACTGTTGATGCTGAGCATAATTTTTCGCACTGGTACCGAGATTCTCTTGAAATAGTTTATTAAGATATCGACTGGAAATACCTAATCGCTCGGCTAAATAGCTGATACTGTGCGAGGTAAGTGCTCCTTCGTTAATTAGCGACAACGCTCGCTTAAAGCTAGTGTTTTTTCCTTGCCAAGCAAACGAGTCTGGCGCTGCATCGGGGCGACACCGTAAACAAGGTCTGTAGCCATGGCTAGTTGCCGCAACCGAGGTTGAGAAGTACTCAACATTTTGCTCTTTCGGTGCTGGTGCCGGGCAAATGGGTCGACAGAAAATGCCTGTGGTTTTGACAGCAACAAAAAATTGGCCATCAAAACGGGCGTCACGTGACAGTCTCGCTTGTTGATATTGTTGCTTGTCCATTTGCTGTGTTTGCTAAGAAGTTATTTACTCAGTGTAATGGTAAATTCTTAGCAACACTAGCCAGATTCGGAATTGATAGTTTACTTGTTGGTATGCGAAAAAAGTTTATTACTTGAGTATTTCTTTCGCTGCTCGAAAGGCTTCTTGCGCTGCTGGAGCGCCACAGTATACTGCGCTATGTAGTAATACCTCACGTATTTCTTCGGGGGTGGCTCCGTTATTAATTGCACCTCGAATATGCCCTTTAAGCTCTTGTGGTGCTTTTAGTGCGGCTAACATTGCGATGGTGATGAGACTGCGTGTTTTTAAATCTATCCCCCCGCGCTGCCAAGTTGATCCCCACCCATGCGCATTGATGTACTCTTGCATAGGTTGGGTAAAGCTGTCGGTGTTATTTAGCGCTTTATCAACAAAGTCATGTCCCATGACTTGTCGTCGAATTTGCTCGCCCTTTTGTACTGTCATTACGATACCTTTTAAAATTATTGCGCAGTCCAAGCACCGTCCATAGGTAATGAAGCGCCTGTAATACTGCGCGCGCTGTCACTACATAGGAATAAAATAAATTCACCAATTTGACGAGGGTCCATCATTTCAGGTAATGGCTGCTTAGCCGTCACTAAATTATATTTGGCTTGTTCAAAATCGACCTGCTGTTTTTCAGCGATATCATTGATTTGATTGTTAATCAATGGGGTATCAACCCAACCCGGGCAAATCGAATTAGCGGTAATGCCTTGTTCTGCACACTCTAAAGCGACTACTTTAGTCAAACCAACAATGCCATGTTTTGCGGCGACATAAGCGGCTTTATTTAACGAGGCGACTAAGCCATGTACTGAAGCGATATTGATAATACGTCCCCAGCCTTTTTCTTTCATACCGGGTAGAGATTTTTGAATAGTATGAAACGCTGCGGTTAAATTGATAGCAATAATGGCATTCCACTTATTTTCTGGAAAAGTATCAACACCCTCAGTATGCTGAATACCAGCATTGTTAATTAAGATATCGATGCTGCCCATGTCATCTTGCGCTTTAGATATTAGTGCATCAATCGCTTGAGACTCCATTAAATTAGCATTATCAAAGCGGGTTTTTATATTGTATTTATTGGCGAATTCTGTCGCTAAAGCCTCACCTTCAGAATCACTCATTAAACCGTGTAATACTAAATTAATCCCTTGCTCTGCTAATACGTGAGCCGTAGCTAAACCAATCCCGCTAGTGGAGCCAGTTATTAGCGCTGTTTTGTTCTTTAACATCTTTTTTCCTATTTCATTTTTCAAAGCGACTTGAAAGCCTAGTGAGCGTAACTACTGCTATTTTTGAGCAACGCGTAGCAAATCCATTTAATGTAAGGTTTGCACACTAACACTCTTTGGCTAGTAACTTATTATGAGGAGTTATCAGATACCTTAACGCAATTTAAGGTGGTTTTATTTAGCACCTTAGTACCAGTGACTTAGTTCCAGTGAGTATTGGTGATTAAACTGGCAGAAATATATTTTTCATCCATACTTAAATAATTACTATATTTCAAAGAGAAAGCTGTTAAATGAAGACATTGATCGTTGAACCTTCTAAAACTTACCGTTTATTACTGAGTGAGTTTTTACAAGGTTTTGCTATTAGCGCGAAAGAAGTCAGCAATGGTGTTGATGCGCTAGATAGTGTTGAAGAGCACCAATTCGATCTCATTTGTATAGCGATGCACTTGCCAGACATGCAAGGTGTTGAATTGGCAAAAAAGATAAGAAGCATTAAGCGATTCGAACAGTCTATTATCATTATTTTTTCAAGTGAACAAAGCCAAGAAAAGCTTGCTAAAGCTAAAACAGCGCAAGTGAACTATATTTGTCAAAAAATGGCGCTAGATAAGCTTAAAACTCTGTTTGCTCATATAACCCAAGATGAACTGGTGTCATGCGATGATTCAAGCCATATTCTGCTAATTGAAGATAACCTCTCACAGGCAAGAGCCACCATGTGTATGCTTGAAGATATGGGGCTGACAGTTGACCACTATACCAGTGCTGAAGCTGGTTTTGATAGTTATCTAGAGCACCATTATGATCTGGTCTTGCTTGATATCGTCTTAGAAGGAAAGAAAGATGGTATTGATTTAATTGAAGATATTAAAAGCTTACCGGATGAAAAAGCCTTTACCCCTATCCTTGCCATTTCGGCAACCATGAATGATAGCCAGCGAATTCATGCGCTGAAAAAAGGTGCTAATGACTTTATTAATAAGCCTTTTATACAGGCAGAGCTGTCAGCTAGATTAAAAAATCTTTTATTAACTCAGCGACTTTATCAACAGGTGAAAGCGCAGAAGCACGCATTAGAGAAAATGGCCATGACAGATCAGTTGACAGGTCTGTACAACCGACATTTTTTACTGCCTTATATTAAAAAGGCGCTGAGTTCAGCACAGCGTTACAACTACCCATTATCGATTGTGATGATAGATTTAGATAAGTTTAAGCTGATTAATGATGAATTAGGCCATAATGCGGGTGATAAATTATTGTGTGATATTGCCGAGGTATTAAAAGAAAACTGCCGTAATGAAGATGCCGCTATTCGTTTGGGCGGAGATGAATTTTTACTCGTATTACCACATTGTTCAATTGAGCAAGCCAAGCTAAAAACAAATACCCTTCGCGAAGCTATTTTTGCGTTGCCGCCAAGCAGTCATCAAACTTCAGCCAGCTTTGGTTTAAGCTCAACGGAGGAAGGCAACTTTATTTTTGAGCAACTTTTCTCTATGGCTGATGTTGCAGCCTATCAAGCAAAAATGAAAGGTGGCAATGAAATTTGCTATTAATTGTTAATTGATAAAGAGACTTTCTGATATAATTGCCAGCATAGTGTAAACAGGTGTATTAAGCCTACTGTATTCGTTCAACCTAAACATTACTCGTTGAATTGTAGGAATAAATACTTAAAACCTAGTCAACCAATGTTGGAATATTAGTTAATGTCAGCAATTGTCGAACAAATTTCTCAAGAACTTAACGTAAAACCCTGTCAAGTTAGTGCCGCAGTCGCTTTATTGGATGATGGTGCGACAGTGCCATTTATTGCCAGATACCGTAAAGAAGCAACACAAGGTTTAGATGATAATCACTTGCGAGAATTGGCTGCCAGACTAAGCTATTTACGCGATTTAGAAGCGCGTCGTCAGGTTATTCTAACCAGTATTAAACAGCAAAATAAATTAACAGAGTCACTCGCTAAGCAGATTGCTAGCGCAGATAATAAAACTCATTTAGAAGATTTGTATTTACCTTTTAAACCTAAGCGTCGCACAAAAGGGCAAATTGCTATTGAAGCAGGTATAGAGCCGTTAGCGAATAAATTATTTAACCATTGGCAATTAAATCCTGAGCACGAAGCAGAGGCCTTTATCAATATTAAGGCGGGTTTTGGTGAGGTAAAGTCGGTGTTAGAAGGAGCAAGTGCTATTCTAGCTGAGCGATATAGTGAAGATGCTAACTTATTGCAAAAGCTCCGTCATCATATGCTCAAACAAGCGCATTTAACGAGTAAGCTAGTCAAGGGACAAGAGCAAGCCGCGGCAAAATATCGCGACTATTTTTCACATAGTGAGAAGTTAAAAACTGTGCCATCACATCGTATGCTCGCCATGTTACGTGGGCGTAATGAAGGGGTACTGCAGTTAAGTATTGATGTTGATCCTGAACAAGATAAACCTGCTATCTCGAGTGCAGAGCAATTGATCAGCGAACATTTAACCCTGCGTTGCTTTGCTCAAAGAACACCACAAGCCGCTGATTTCTTAACTAATACAGTACGACTGGCTTGGAAAAGCAAGTTAAGTGTGAGTTTAACTAATGCGTTGTTAGCCCAGTTGCGAGAACAAGCGGAATTGCAGGCGATTAAGGTCTTTGCTGAAAACTTATCAGACTTACTGATGGCTGCACCTGCAGGTGCGAAAGTCACCTTAGGTTTAGATCCTGGCCTGCGTACCGGTTGTAAAATTGCCATTGTTGATGCTACAGGTAAGCTCTTACATACCACCACCATTTTTCCACATGCGCCCCAAAACCACTGGGATAAATCAGTACGTACTTTAGTGAATATTTGCCGACAACATAAGGTTGAACTTATTGCTATTGGTAATGGCACAGGCTCACGTGAAAGCGATAAGTTAGTGACTGATGTCATTGCTAAACTTATTGAAAATGGCTTAGCTAAACCTAAAAAAATGGTGGTGAGTGAGGCGGGGGCATCGGTTTACTCTGCTTCTGAACTTGCAGCAAATGAATTCCCATCACTTGATGTATCACTACGGGGTGCAGTGTCCATTGCTAGACGTTTACAAGATCCTTTAGCGGAGTTAGTTAAAATTGATCCCAAAGCTATTGGTGTAGGGCAATATCAGCATGATGTCAGTCAAAGCCAGTTAACAAAAAGTTTAGATGATGTGGTTGAAGATTGTGTGAATGCGGTTGGCGTAGATTTAAATTCAGCCTCTGCTGCTTTATTAACACGCGTTGCAGGCTTAAATAAAACCATGGCCAATAACATTGTGAGTTTTCGAGATGAGCAAGGCGCTTTTACCAATAGAAAGCAACTGAAAAAAGTAGCGCGATTAGGGCCGAAAGCCTTTGAGCAGGCTGCTGGCTTCTTACGTATTAGTGGTGGCGACAATCCGTTAGATCAAACAGCTGTTCACCCTGAGACTTACCCTATTGTTGAAAAACTTATTAAACAGCTACAACTTGATAATGTGAGTTCACTGGCTGGGCATGAAAATTTACAACAAGTCAATATTGATGAGTTAGCAACAGAGCAGTTTGGTGAAGTTACTATTAAAGATATTCTGACTGAGTTGGCTAAACCTAGTCGTGATCCAAGGCCTGAATTTAAAACTGCTAATTTTAGTGAAGGCATTAACAAAATCGATGATCTCGTGATAGGTATGGTATTAGAAGGGGTTGTGTCTAATGTTGCTAATTTTGGCGCCTTTGTTGATTTAGGTGTTCATCAAGATGGGTTAGTACATATTTCTTCGATGACAAACAAATTTATTAGCGATCCGCGAGAATTGGTCAAAGCGGGAGATATTGTGAAAGTGAAAGTCACCGAGGTTGATGTTGACCGCAAACGTATTAGTTTAACCATGCGTTTAGATGATGAAACCACAGGTAAGCCAAGTGGTAGAATGTCTCAGCAAGCTAGTCATGATAGGGTGAATACTCAGCATAAAACCAAGCAACACCATAATAAAGGTAATAAACCTCATCATAAATCTCAGTCAAATCAAAAACCAAGAAAAGTTGAAAATGCGGCAATGGGTAACGCTTTTGCGGATGCATTTGCTAAGCTGAAAAAATAAAAAGCAATTATTTTAAAAAAATGGTTGACGATACAAATAAGAATGATTATCATTTACTTGTTGGTTAGGCAAGTGAACGCTCTCTCACACGTATAATCAACAGATACCAACTGAATGAACCACACTCAGCGTGAAAAAGGTACTTCTTTTGGTATGAGGCAGGTAGCTTAGTGATTATGCTTCAGGACACATGATCACTAAGTTCCTTCTCACCTCTTTATTGTACGATTCAATTTTTTCCCGTTGAATCAACGAAACTTTTTGATGGTTTAGCCAGTATCTACAATAGTTACTGGCTTTTTTTTTGCTCATAATAAAGCTAGAACTTAAAGCGACTTAGCACTTCTGACATATTGTTACTGCTTGATTTTAATTGAATACTTGCTTCATTTAACTGTTCAGATGTTAGTAAAGAGTCATCAGTCATATTTGATAAATCATTAATACGTAAATTGACCTCATCAGCTGCTTGTGATTGTTGCTCGGTAGCACGGGCAATTTGTGTATTCATTTCTAGGATTAACTCCATAAGTTTATCTATTTCAGACAAAGAATCATCGGCTTTATTGGCTTGTTCAACAGTTTGGCTAGAGATATCTTGGCTTAACTTCACCGCTGAAACGGCTTCTTGTGCGCCGGATTGCAGTTTTTGAATCATTTGTTGAATTTCATTGGTACTTTGTTCTGTTCTATTAGCTAACGTACGAACTTCATCGGCTACTACAGCAAAGCCCCGTCCTTGTTCTCCAGCTCTAGCTGCTTCAATGGCGGCATTCAAAGCTAATAAATTGGTTTGCTCAGCAATACCGTGAATAACATCCAATACCGAGCCTATATTATCACTTTCAGCCGCAAGGCTTGCGACAACTTCTGAAACACTATTGATGTTACTTGAAAGTGACTGCATTTGATTTATGGTATTTGAAACAATTTCTTTACCTTGGGAGGTGTTGCATCGAGCGTTGTTGGCTGCACCTTCAGCAGCATTGGCATTATCACTCACATCGCGTATTTGAGAGGTCATTTGTTCCATAGCCGTAGCAACTTGAGTAGTAATGTCGTTTTGGCTTTGTGTTAACGCTTGCGCTGCTTCACTACCACTAGCAACCGTTTGTGCATGGCTAAGTACAATGTCTGAGTTGCTGGCAACATCACGTAATGAGTCTCGAATTTTCTGGGTGAACTGATTAAAATAATGCGCTAAACGAGATACTTCATCACGGGCATTATGATTTAATATGCGTGTTAAGTCTCCTTCACCGTGGGCAATATCTTTCATCAGGTTAGAGGCTTCATGGGTTGGTACAATAATACTCTTACCAATGAAATAACCTAGCGTGATAATAAGTAAAGTTAAGATGAATGCATAGGTTAATTGTGTATTGCGCTTTGAGGCAAAGATATCATCAATATCATCAATATAAGTACCTGAGCCAATAATCCATTGCCAAGGTGAGAAGCCTTTCACAAATGAAATTTTATCAACAGGCTCATCAACTCCGGGCTTTGGCCATTTATAGGGTACAAAGCCCTCGCCTTTTTCTTTAACCACGTTCACCATGTTGATAAATAGTGCTGTGCCGTCAGGATCTTTCACACCGCTGATACTTTGGCCATTGAGTGATGGTTTGATTGGGTGCATGATCATGTTGGGGGAAAAGTCATTTACCCAAAAGTAATTGTTGCCATCGTATCTTAGGGCTTTTAATACCTCGATAGCTTGTTGCTTGGCTTGCTCTTCGTTTAACGTTCCAACAGTTTGCTGTTGATGAAAGTGCTGAATAACACCGTATGCAGCCTCAACAACTTGTTGATTAGCCGTATATTTTTGTTGCAACAATAATTGGTATGCTTTCGATAAACTGATGGCGCTAAGTGCCACCATACCGATCGCAACAATGATGAGAATAAGTGCGAAGCGTTTTTGGATTGAGTATTGTCTTAGTAAGTCCATATATGTTTTCAACTAGCTGTGATTTTAACTTTAGTTTAGTACAGATATCTAAAAAAACTATGGGTGGGAGCTTTATTGAAATAATAAAAAAGGGGAAGCAAAGCTTCCCCATAAAATAACCTCGATTGGAGGTTAACTAACGCAAGATGGTAAATAAGCGTAAATTTCTTTTCGCTTAAAGTACGTATTTAAATGATAGTTGTCCGTACATAGAAGAGGCATCGCTATCGGCCATGTCAAACTGACCTAGTTCAACACCGTAAGATAATTGCTTCGTTAAGTTAGTGAAGATATTTACACCCCAATGAGTGCGATCTGCATCACTTAAGTCTGTAGTGATGTTACCGTAGAAGATTGAACTACGTGTATCTTTTGTCCAGAAATGACGATAAGACGCTTTAAATGCTAGTGTTTCTTCGGCTTCACCGCCCACTAAGTCACTTGCCGCCGCGACACCCACATAACGACCTGTATTACCGCCGTGAATTTGGAAGCGTACATCATCTTTACCGAAGGTTTTGATGCGACCTGCAACAGAGTAACCAAGCGCAGTTTCGTTGTTATCAGCATCAACACTTAATTGGCGGAATAACGCTGCCACAGAGACATTACCCCAATCACCTTTAAAGGTGTATTTACCAATAACATCAGGTAACGAGTCATTAGCTGCACTACCACCTGTTGTTTCAGGGTTTTCTAATGCTACTTGGAAGTTACCCATGGTATAACGAATTTGTGCGTTACGTACGAAAGCTTCAGCCACCATAGGGCCACCAAAATCAGCGGTTTCAGTTAAAGCGCTGGTGTTCATAAACGTGGTCCAAGTTTGACCAACCGTTAAGCCTTTATAGCTGATAGTTGCATGACGTAATCTTGGGTTCAAACCATTGGTGTATGCTTCACCTGTACCTTGGCCACCGTAAAAATCCATTTCAATGAAACCTGTGACATCACCATGGACATATTTTGTATTAAAACGTGATTCATTAGCGAGTAATTTAAACGATGATTGATCATCAACAACAGAACCAGTACCTATCCAGAAGTCACGGTAGCCAACATCACCGCTGGTGTAACGAGCATCGACTTTTATAAAGCCACCAAAGGTTAGTTTGTCATTATCTGATAGGTCAAAGGTGTAGCCGGCATTAGCTGCGCCAGCTGCTGTGAGTAAGCCAGTTGCTAGTAATAATTTACTCTTTTGAAATTTAAACATTATGTATCCCCACTTTGTCTGCCGAAGCAGTTGATTTTTGTTATTTGCTATGTTTTTTAATTAGAGCTCTATGTCTCTTTTGTTTTTATCTATCATTTTTAAATGATGATTAATTTTTATTCAGATAATAAAGTAGAATTAATCATCGGATAAAGGAATTAGACCTAAGTCTAAGAAGGCAGGGTTTTGAGGTAGACTTTAGTCTAGTTATTGAAATGTAATCTATTATTTCACTGTGAAAGTGATGCTATCTAGCCTAATAAATGATTGATATTGCAATTACAGTACATAAAAAAGTACTTCCAACAGTTTGCATGAGATGAACTGTAGCAATGATACTTTAAGATGAAGTGAAGGCAGCAAAGGCATAGGTAATATTGCCTTTGCTGAGGTTTAATTATTTAGATGTTATAGAGCAGAGCTTATTGATATCTTGCTTGTAGGTAATCAAAAACAGCGCGAATACCAAAAGCTTCTCCCCCTAAAGGACGCCCTGAAAGCGCACGGACATTAAAAGCCATAATATCAAAATGTACCCAATCAATATCCTGTTCAACAAATCTTTGTAGATATAAGGCGGCAGTAATTGCGCCCCCAAAAGGGCCTGTTGAGCAGTTGGTCATATCGGCAATGGTACTTTTGAATAAATCTTCATAAGGCTCATACAAAGGCATACGCCACACAGGATCACTAATTTTGTTGCCAGCTTGAGTAATGCCTGTGGCGACTTCATCACTGGTTGAGAAAAAGCCGGGCAGCTCTGTTCCTAAAGCTACACGCATAGCACCGGTAAGGGTGGCAAAATCTATAATTAATTCAGGATTAGTTTGGCAAGCTTCACATAGAGCATCACCTAATACTAAGCGACCTTCGGCGTCAGTGTTATCTATTTCAACCGTCAAACCTTTACGTGTGGTAATAACATCACCGGGCCGTAAAGCATTACTTGATACTGAATTTTCTACCGCGGGGATTAGTACTCTCAGGTTCACTGGTAATTGATGAGACATAATGAGTTGTGCTAAACCAAGTACATGAGCTGAACCGCCCATGTCTTTTTTCATGTTGCGCATACCTGCAGCAGGTTTAATATCGAGGCCGCCACTATCAAAACAAACGCCTTTACCCACTAAGGTAACTTTAGGGTGCTTTTCATCACCCCAGCTAAAGTCAATAAGACGAGGTTGATTAATACTAGCGCGACCAACTGCATGAATAGTTGGGTAATTAGTCAGTAGCAGCTCATCACCAATAATTTGTTTTATTTTGCCGCCAAACGTATCCACTAAGTATTGTGCAGTATCACCTAAGTTAACAGGCATCATGTCACTGGCAGGTGTGTTAACTAAATCTCGCACTAAGGCGGTTGCTTGTGCGTATTTGGTTGTGCTTTCAACGAGTGCTTGATCTTGTACCGCTAAACTTGGCAAGCTTTTATCTGCTTGACTGGTTTTATAGGCAGAAAATTTATAGGCGCCCACTAACCAACCAAAGCATATCGCTTGTTGGTGTTCAGCGGCAGCTTTCAGTAAATATTGCCCTACAGGTAATTGCGTGATCAAATCGCCACAAGCAAAATAGTGATGAGCATCTTTAACTACAAACAGGGCTGAATTGATGGCGTTTTCATCAGGCGCTGAAAAGTTAGGTATTAAGGCTAAACCGTCACCACCATAATTGATTTGTTGTAACCAATGTTGGCTAGTTTGGCTTTGTTCTTTTAACCACTGTGGGTAAGCCGATTTTTCAATAACGACAAGTGGTGTACCCGTAGTTTCTGAATTTATTAGTGAGTTCATGGATTGCCTTGATAGAGGGGGAAGCATGGCTTTTATTGTAACCTATGCACCAGGGGATGAGAACTCTCTATTAGGGTCGGAGTAAATCACCCTTCGACTGCTCGTACCTTGAGCTCAGGGCAAGCGGAGATTCAGGGGTAGGATAAGTGGAGTTTCAGGATATATACCTCAGACCCGTTTTCCCTGAGCTGGTCGAAGGGTTATAAAATTAAATCTTTCAGTTGGATTTTATCGGCTTTAGGCTTACTTTTGATTTGTGCAAGTAATAACTCGGCTGTGGCAATGGCATCGTTAAGGGCATTATGGCCATGGTGAGCGGGTAAATCATATTTATGTCGTAAGTTTGGTAAACGTAATTCCGATGGATCGTACGCCACATCACGTTTATCTAATTGCCGTTTAGCGATTACTAAAGTATCAATGATTGGAAACTCAGGTGCCATGCCATAAAGTAAAATACAGGCTTGCGTTAAAAATTGCCGCTCAATACGCGCGAAGTGCACTAGCATGACTTTCCCCGCTAATGCCTTGAGTAGTACTTCAATCACTGTTCTTAATTTCTCTCCTCGATCTTTTTGTTCATCAGTAATGTGATGAATTATAACGTTACTTTCTTCGAGTTGTTGTTTGGTTTTAATCACTTGATGGTAACAAGTATTGAGTTTGATTTGCTCCTGTTCCATGGCAACAAAACCAACGCTAAGTAATTTGTCTTCTATTGCGTCTAGGCCGGTTGTTTCAAAATCAAGCGCTAACATCGGGACTTTATGAATGGGGGTGTCTAGTGCAGGAAAAGGTACAGATAAAAAATCTTTTAGCGCACCTTCAGGGGCTTTTTTTAACAGCCGTTTACGTTTTGCCTCATAGCCGGCTAGATAATGTACAAGTGAATTGAGCACCATTAGAAACTTGCCTGCCTTGAGTCTTGTAACGTTTTTATCACCTTAAAGGCGTCTTTTAAATGCTCTCTTTCTAACTTTGAAAGATCTTTGGGTGACAAGTAATTATCAGCCTCCTGCCCACTCATGAGTTTTTTGGCTTGATGCTTCACCCGTAGAATACCTAAAAACGCATAGGCATCGAGAAGGTTTTCAGCGGAAGACTTGGTGATTGCTGATGTGCCTGCTGCTTGTTGAATACGTTCAATAGTATTTACTGCACTTATGCCTTGGGAAAGCGCATAAATTCGAGCCAGATCGACAATAGGGGCAATACCATTATGTTTTAAATCGAGAGTCGCTTTATGTTTGCCATTTTGCTTGAGGACAAAGTCTCTGAAAAAACCAAGTGGTGGCCTAAGTCCTAAGGCATTCTTTGATAAATGGGCAATAAATAAACTATTGTTTTTCGTTTTTGATAAGACATTGGTACGCACGGCTTCAAGGAGTGATTTATCACCAAAGATAGTATCTAAATCAAAGAAGACACTGGAGTTCAGTAGAGCTTTGGGATTGGGAGTATCAACCCAGCCGTTAAAGTATTTTTGCCAGACTTTCACTGGTTGTCGCCATTTAGGGTTGGTGGCCATAATATCGCCGGGACAATAGATAAAGCCACACGCGGCTAAACCATCACAGACAAAGTGTGCGAGGTTTTCAAACCAAGCATCATCATAGGGCTTCATGGAGTCACAAATGATAATGGCATTGTCCTGATCTGAATGAGCAAGTTGTTCCTGCCTTGCCTGTGAGCCAGCCGCTAGCCATGCGTAAGGAACAGGCGCAGTACCATACTTTTGTTCGGCCATTTCAATTAATCGTTTGGTAAATGCCATGGTGATAGCGCTGACACTTTTGCCGACATGATCTGCACTAGCACCCAGCTTGGCTAACCGTATTTGTAATTTAGGGAGTAAATTACTGATTTCTTTCAAGTCATCAATACTTTTCGCTTTACGAATAATGCTCGAGAAATTGACGGCATTATGACCTTCATTATTCATCAAGTCAGTCACGGTAATCATACCCACTACTTCACCTTGTTTGGTTACTGGCAAGTGATGAATATGCTTTGCGGTCATTGCCATGAGGGCATCATAAGCATTACTTTTGATGTCTATGGTATTCATATCACGCGTCATGATTTCACAAATACTGGTGGTGATAGGTAATCCTTTCGCAACGCATCGGCGTCGTATATCTTTGTCTGTGACTATACCCACCGATTTGTTGTTATCAAGGACAACTAGGCAAGAGAATCCTTGCTCGGTCATTTGCTGTGCTGCTTCTTGTATAGTTTTACTTGCGTCTACACCTGCAACGGGAGCGTGGTAAAAGTTGCTGACAGAGGTGTTCATTAGTGTCGAAGAAATAATGGCATCTTCATTAATTTTCGACATTTTTTGTTTAAGGCGATCAGCGGAGTTATTGCTAAAGTAATCACTAATACTTGGGTATTTATCGCCAATGTCACGTAATACTTCACTGTCTAGGCTGTAAACTAAACAGTCTTCATCAGCCTTGATTGTTCGCGGCTTAGCGAGCACATCGTTATGTTTGTTTTTTGGGTAAAGTGCTTGCTTGCAAAATTCAGTGCATAAGTCCCCTTCGCCAAATCGAGCAATTAATTCGCCATCCTCAGAGCCATCAGTGGCAGCAAGGCAGCTCATGGCACCTTTACGTAATATGTACAGTCTTGGCTCAGATATTCCTTTGGGAGGCAAGGTTTCTTCGCGTCTTATGTAGTTAATACTCAATTCACGAATAATACGCGATAGCGCCGGCGTAGGTAGGCTGTCGAAAGGTGGAATACTTTGAATAAAACTCGAAATTTCAGAAAGTTCTGTATCCATAATGGTGTCCTAAAGCTAACGTCCGGTTTGAGCGCAAAGGTGTAAGTTGCCCATAAAAACATTGAAAGTTAATGAGCTACTAAGATAGTTCTAATTTAGAGTTGTCAACTAGCACAGTCAACAGTAGAGCTGGCGATCTAGACTAAAGTTTAATACCCGAAAAAAAAAAAGCTTGTTAGATTGTTTAATAGTTAAAGTTGAATATGGATTTTTGCCACTGCAGTTTGCAGCCTTTGGGGAAAATCTATATCCATACTTTTACTGATAATTATTACTAAATAAAAAGGCCTAATAAAAATACTCACACTAATGTGAAATAAAGGTCATAACGTCGCTAGGAGACTATTGTGGAAAATAAAGAAACCTATTGGTCGGAGAATCTTCGCCTAATCTTTATATGTCTTGCAATCTGGTTTGCAGTTTCATTTGGGTTAGGCTTGTTACTTGTAGAGCCACTGAATGCAATTCGTCTAGGTGGGTACAAACTTGGTTTTTGGTTTGCACAGCAAGGTTCAATTTACTCATTTCTTGCCTTAATTTTTTGGTATGGCGCCAAAATGAATAAGCTTGATCAAAAATATCACGTGGAGGATTAAGCATGGATGAGTTAAAACTATATACATATATCGCTGTATTCGGCACCTTCGCTTTATATTTCGGTATTGCTTGGTGGGCTCGTGCAGGTTCAACGAGTGATTTCTATGTAGCGGGTGGTGGTATTACACCATTTCAAAACGGTATGGCGATTGGCGCTGACTGGATGAGTGCGGCGTCATTCATTTCAATGGCAGGTTTAATTGCATTCTTAGGCTACGGTGGTTCTGTTTTCCTTATGGGTTGGACCGGTGGCTATGTATTACTAGCCATGTTACTTGCTCCTTACATGCGTAAGCATGGTAAATTTACTGTTCCTGAGTTTATCTCTGATCGTTATTATTCAAAAACAGCACGTATTGTTGCTGTAGTTTGTCTAATCATTGCGTCAGTGACTTACGTTATCGGTCAAATGAAGGGTGTCGGTGTTGCATTCTCTCGCTTCTTAGAAGTTGATTATGACTTTGGTCTAGTGATTGGTATGGTAGTTGTTTGGGTTTATGCTGTACTTGGTGGTATGAAAGGTATTACTTATACGCAAATAGCTCAGTACTGTGTAATGATTTTTGCATACACTATTCCAGCGGTATTTATTTCACTACAACTTACCGGTAACCCAATTCCACAATTAGGTTTAGGTAGCACGTTAGCTGATGGTAGCGGTGTTTACTTACTAGATAAATTGGATATGGTGGTTACTGATTTAGGCTTTAAAGAATATACTACGGCTAATTTAGGCGGTACATTAAATATGTTCGCTTATACTATGTCTCTTATGATCGGTACTGCGGGTCTTCCTCACGTAATTATGCGCTTCTTTACTGTACCTTCAGTACAAGCAGCACGTCAGTCTGCAGGTTATGCATTAATTTGTATCGCATTATTATACACAGTTGCTCCAGCGGTTGGTGCTATGGCTCGTTTCAATTTAATGAACACTATTGAGCCAACAGCAGGTGAAAACCTTGTATATGACGAACGTCCACAATGGTTCAAAGACTGGGAAAAAACAGGTCTACTGCAATTTGAAGACAAAAATGGCGATGGTAAAGTACAGTACACTGCAGATACAGCAACCAATGAAATGGTTAAAGTTGACCGTGACATTATGGTACTAGCTAACCCTGCAATCGCTAACTTACCAAACTGGGTTATCGCGTTAGTGGCAGCAGGTGGTTTAGCCGCAGCACTATCAACAGCTGCTGGTTTGTTATTAGCAATATCCTCATCAGTATCCCATGATTTAATGAAAGGGGTCTTTGTTCCGGATATGACGGAGAAAAATGAGTTACTTGCTGGTCGTATAACCATGACGATTGCCATCTTATTTGCAGGTTACTTAGGTATGAATCCGCCAGGATTTGCCGCTGGTACGGTTGCGTTAGCCTTTGGTTTAGCAGCATCAAGTATCTTCCCTGCGCTAATGATGGGTATCTTCTCTAAGAAGATGTCTGGTAAAGCGGCTATTTCAGGTATGATTGCTGGTATCGGTGTAACTATGCTTTATGTATTCCAACACAAAGGCATTATGTTTATCCCAGGTACGTCATTCTTAGGTGGTATGGGTGAGAACTGGTTCTTTGGTATTTCACCAAATGCATTTGGTTCAGTTGGCGCATTAGTTAACTTTGGTGTAGCGTTTGCCATGCTTAAAGTGACTGGTCCAGCTCCATCTGAAATACAAGATATGGTTGACCATATGCGTTTACCAGGTAAAACTACTGCAGCTCACGCTCACTAAAATGATGAGTTTGATATTTGACCATTAAGTATCGAACCTATCAAAATTGAATAAAAGGCTAGTCGACTCTTACTTTGTAACATGTTGTCTAGCCTTTCTTTTTCAGCACAGATTTGTTCTAATTACTTTAGATAAGACAATAATTTTAAAAAGAAATTTAATATGAATAGACACCTTAAAGTTGCTTTTATGGTTGCTCCTTTTTTGGCTTTGTTAGGCTATATTGGTGCAGATATATATGATGAAAATCAAGCATTAAAAGAAAAAGTAATTCAGCTCGTGCCAGAAGGTCATTGTGATATTATTAATCAAAGCTGTATTCTGAAATCAGGCGAATTTAAAGTAAATATTTCTGATGAAGCGGGTGTGACGGAAGTAAATTCGACCTTTCCATTAGATAGTGCAACGCTGTTTCTAGTTGATAAAGAGGATAAAATGTCTCCTTATCCCCTTGGCATGCAAAAAAGTCCTTATTATTGGGAAAGCCCAACACATTTACGTAATGTGGCTAGTAAAAAAGGCGATAGTTATAAGCTACGTTTGATTGCTAAAATTAAGGGTGGCCAATATATCGCTGAATTTTATACACAAACAACCAAGTAATGATATCTCATCATTAAACCCCTCAAAATCGAGTTAATTACGGATCTGGTTTTAGCTTTGTATTCTTAATTGAAACATACTCTGAGCCTTGTTACTCAAGTGGTTTAGTTAATAAAGTACTCTGTTGCACTAGCAATGAGGCTGTTTCACGTTGTGCATGAACATAGGCTTTAATCGGTAGGTGAGCTAATTGCTCCCGTTCCTCTAATGAATTGATATTAACAATTAATTTAGCATGGCTAAAGTACTCGATAATCGATTCGCAAATAAGTACTTTTGAGCCGATAGTATTCACTGTGACAATAATACTGCTTGATTGCTCTACCTTAAGTGATTCTTGCACTGGTAGCTTATCTAAATGTCCAAAATAAGCAGAATATCCTTTCTGCCTTGCTAAAAGCACATGCTGCAGGTTGTCTGAAATAATGACAAAAGGTGCATTTAGTTTCAGCAGCTCTTTAGCAACAATACGTCCAAGTACATCAAAACCACAAACAATACAGTGGTCCTTGGCCTTGATAGGGGTAATTTTGTCCGATTCAAAAAACTCAGTGACAAAAAGAGCTGCTATTTTATAAATATTGTTCACCATGAATGGGGTAATTAGCATAGACGAGACACTGATTAAAATCATAATGTCTATTAATGGTGCTTCAATAAGTGACTGCTTACTGGCAAGGGCAAAAATAGCAAAAGAAAACTCGCCGACTTGGCATAAGGCAAGAGCAGACTTTATCGCGTCGCTTTTATTACTTTCTTGACGAATTAAAAGGTACACGACTAATGCTTTTATTAGCATTACGAGCGCTAAAATAGCTAAAACTATATGAACATTTTCTAGAAAATAGCCAAGATCAATATTGCTGCCGATAGAAAAGAAAAACGCACCTAATAACAAATCTTTGTATGAAGCAATATCTGACTCAACCTTCATATGAAAGTTCGTTTCGGCAATGATCATACCGGCTATAAAGGCGCCTAGTGAATAGGTGAAACCTAGGTGATGTGCGATTATTGACGAACTGAGTACTATGGTAAGTACTGAGCCTAAAAAGATCTCTTCCATTTTAGCTTTAGTGGAAAAGTGCAAAAGCCAATTAATAAGGCGCTTACCTAAGGTAAACATAAAAACAATCACTAAAATTGCGTAAATCAGCGTGTTTGTCAGTACATCTATTATTGGTAAGTCATCATTCGATAAAAAGCCGAGTAATAATAAAATAGGAATGACGGCTAAATCTTGAAAAATCAATATTGCCATCGATTGTTGACCATAAGGAGTAACAATATCTTTAGATTTTTTTAAATATGTTAGTACTATAGCGGTAGACGACAAACTAAACGCTAGGGCAATGATAACCGCAGGTGTGAGGGCAATAGCAAACAAATAATAACAAGCAGCAAAGATGATAATTGCGCTTGAACAAACCTGTATGGCACCATTTATAAAAATAGCTTTTCGCAGTTTTTTTAACTTAGGCACAGACATTTCAAGGCCAATGGTAAACATTAAAAAAACAATGCCGAACTCACCAATTAACTCAAGTGACAGCTGATTTTCATCAATGGTTTTAGTGAAAAGGCCGCCAACTAATGCGCCCGTAATGATGTAACCGACAATGTGAGAAATAGATAATTTCGTCAATATAATATTGATAATGCTTGAAATAGCTAAAGAAATAACAATGATGGTTAGCAGAGAATCCATATTTAGTTTCTTTCACCTTTAATAACTTTACAATGCATTACCTAATGACTCCTAACACGTCACTAATTTGCATTAATTGGTGTTCGAAAACATCATCGATTGATTTAATGACAGAGCTGGCTTGGTCAAAATACTCTTGCGGGTTAATTGTAACCTTCTCATGGCTAAGCAATTCATGTTCAATGGTTTTTATCAATGCTTGTGCATGAGTTTGAGCGGTGCTGATTAACTGGTTATGTTGTAATTGAAATTGCGGCAAACTATATAGGTCGTTTAATACTTTACCGATTACTTCACTGATTTGTTGCTGTAAAAAACTCAACCGAATGTTATCGATACTGGAGCAAACGGTTTGTGTGGCAACACCTACTCCGATAGCTCTTGCTTGTCCGATCAATTCGGTGACATTAATAACTTCTCGCCATACATAACCCGCTTGTGGAAACTGGGGTAAGAATTGCGAAAATAACAACCCCTTCTCAGCTTCATCTTCCACTAAATATAATAAGTTGCTGATTAACTTGGTATGCTGAGCAAAGCTATTTTCTGAACTTGTTTTTATTTCACCGTTACCCAGGCGCTGCCAATGCTCAAGAAAGCTCTGCCAACGTTCATTATCATCTAAAGTACTACTGCTGTTACTGATACTGTTTTTAATGTTTCGCCTAATCGTGTTGATTTGATTAAGAGTGCTTTTGTCACCGTTTAAGTACGCCGATGTCATCCCTCTATGTTGCTGGATTAAAAAGATGATTTTTTTAATGCTGGTAACGTTATTCAACCCTTGTTGCTGTGCTTTACGTTTATTTTTCTTGGCAATATTAAATTGCAAAGAAAATATAATGAGTAGTAGGATTATCGGTAAAATTATTTGATAAAAGTTCATAAAGGTCTCAGTAATTGTTGGGTTAATAACTGCAGATTTAGTTAGTTAGCTCTCTTAAATGTTCGGCGACCAGTTCAGCTTGTATGGCAGTATTGGCGTTGGCTTCTGAGCTTTGAACGACTTTCTCAATATGTTGTGATATTTCTTCGGTCGCTAGGGCTTGCTGCTCAGCGATTACAGATACAACTTCTGTTTCTTGTTGTACTGAATCTGTTGCTAAGGCAATAGAACTTAAATTCTCTTTAACACTTACCGCTTTCTCATTGCAGATATTGGTTTTTTCAACAACACATTTCATGTGCTCAACAGTTTCATTGCTTTTATTAAGGACCATGCTGATTTTGTTGGCGATATGGTCACTTGATTGATGGGTACTTATGGCTAAGTTCCTCACCTCTTCTGCGACGACTGCAAATCCTCGACCAAAACTACCTGCTCTCGCTGCTTCAATAGAGGCATTTAATGCCAGTAAATTGATTTGGGAAGAGATAGTTTGAATGGATTCTGTGATCAAGGTTACTTCTTGAGCAAGTTTATCGAGGGCATGCATTCCTTCTTGTGTTTGCGTCGTCACATCAGTGACCTCCGCAATTGATTCTGTTAGCGCATTAATTTGATTTTGACCATTTTGAGCGGTGTTATTAGCCTCTTGGGCTAAAAGGTGAGTGGCCGAAATTTTGTCACTAACTTCACAAATCGATTGATTCATCTCTAATATTGCTGAAGCGGTTGAAGAGGTTGCGTCAAATTGCTTTTTCACATTATTTGATACACTTTGCGCGGTTTCTATAACTTGTGTTGCAGAATGCCCCACTTCTTTTAATTGATCTTTTTGTTGATTGTTAATGCGCGTTAATTCACGAAAAGAGAGTAAGAGCGGCAGAATGGTATTTTCTGACAATAAGGTATCAAACTTTAAAGTACGATAGTCAAAATCTTCGGGGTTGAAGTTATTGATTAGCTGGTTAAATTGCAGTAATTGGTTGGAGAGAATTACGGTTAATCCCGTAAATAGATAAGTAAGTATGATAGCAAATATTATGATGCCTGCGCTGTTAGTGGCGAGCACAACACCAATGAACACTAACATTAGGGTGACGAAAAAGGCGAGGGTGAACTTAATACCCAGTAATCTGACTAAATACGTTATAGGTAGAAAGACTATCATAATGCCTCTACATAGTTATTTGTTAGTTATAGCATTATCACGCAAATAACAAGCCAATTAATAAGTTATTGAAATATAGGGGTATTATTTTTGTTTTGTGTTTAAAATGGATTAAGTCAGTTTTGATATGGTGCAAATGCACTATAAATAACGTTACAACGAGTGGGGTTTTAGTAATGGTAGTAATGGTAGTTTCGAGTGAGTTATTAGGGGGGGTTGGTTAATTAAAAAAGAAATTCCCTATTTTCAAATTAGGAATATTTCTCCATTGTTGCTCAGCTAAGCCTTTCAATTTTTCATCATATGTATTGTTGTAGGCGTTTAAATACCATAAGCCATTGATGAAGTAACTAAACAATAAAAAGTGCGCTAATTGTGAACGGTTAATATCTTGAGAAGCGTATTCTTTGTATTGTTCAATAAGCGTTGGAATGTATTGGTTGTCTAAGTTATTTATCGCGATAAACATCGCTAAATCATATTCTGCAGGGGCAGCACAAACACACTCAAAATCGACTAATACACTATGATTTTCTGGGGTGATTATGATATTGCCAAAGTTTAAATCACCATGGCAATTAACAAGGTCATCAGTGTGAATCAACTTAGAGCTGATTTTGTTAGCAAACGCTAATAACACTTGCCTTTGAGATGTTGAAAACTCAATGTTAGCCATTAACTCATGCATCAGGTTTTCAGGTTCAAGCTCTTTAACAGAGTGATCTATCTGATGGAGCTTTGCCATCAGTTTTATGGCAATCAATCTTTTTTCATTCGTTGTACATTGCTTGAGCGCTAAACTTTCCCCGTTAATAAATTGTGTGACCAACCAGTTCGGATCATGATAAATCACGATTGGGCTAAGGTGTTTTTTAGCAGCCTTGAGCGAGGCATTAACTTCGTTTATTGAAGGAGCGCTTTTAACAAAAAACTGTTGTCTATTTTCAACCACTTGATAACACTTATTGCTGTCACCTTCAGCGATTGGAATCACGGTTTTTATTTGTGTAAAACAGGGTAAATTATTGAGGGTTTCTATTATGTTCATTGAATTTATTTAGCGTGATTTGCATTCATTTGAACTGAATACATCTCTCGCCATTTTAAATAACCATAACTGGCAATAATGACATAAATAATAAATAAGAAGGCTGTAGGCTGTAAATCTTTCTCTAGGTATAAATAGATAGACACAAAGTCGATGGCTAGCCAATAAAGCCAATTTTCAAGTACTTTTTGAGTAATTAAATAAGTGGCAAATACCGCAAATACTGTAGTGAAGGTATCAAGAATTGGAAAATCAGCAGGGGTAAATGTTGCCATTAGATAACCAACAACCAACGAGATTATTGTCAGCACAGTGCATACTTTTAAATGCCAGCTTGCTGAGTGGGAGATGACAATAAAACTGCTGGGTTGTACCTCCTCATCTAAACTTGTTTTTTGTCTCCATAGCCAAAAGCCATAAACCGCCATTAATAAGTAGTAGATGTTTAACAGGCTGTCCATGAGCAGTAGAACATCGTAGAAAATAAAGGAGTATAGGGCTGTGCTGATAAAGGCAGCAGGCCAGCACCATATAGAGCCTTGGGTTGCTAATATGACATAAGCCAATGACAACAACATGGCCGTTAATTCTAACCAAGGCAGTGTTGCACTGTATTGAATAAAACTATTGAAGAGCTCAATCATTAATTTTCAGCTTCTACCTGTGAGCGATCACCATTAATAAACTTGCAAACAAAAACGGCGGCATTGGTTGTACTATGCACATGTTTGATTTCTGCCATGACCTTGCTAACGGCTAAATCATATTCACCAAAAACCTGTGTGCTCATACCGTTAGTCACTACCTTCAAGCCGTCAACATTGCGTAGCCGCTTTATGAAAGCCCAAATTTCATTTTTATATTGCGCTTCAGCAAGTGGGTATAAGCTTAGCTCTATCGAAATTTGCATTTTAATTCCTTAATGTTAGCGTGAACAAGTAGTTAACCTGAAATTTGCATAAACAAAGCGTTTCAAGCGGTTATTTTTACTGTCTTCTTCGTTAAACTTACTTGCAATAGACCAGCTATTGACGCGCAAATTTTCCTTGAATATAGCAAAAATTCCTCGCTAGAAATGTCAAACAATCCTAAGCGTTTGATTTAATAGGTGTTGCACAATTTCTTATACAAACCTCAGGTTAGTTAATCAGCTTAGGTATGAAGATATCACCTTGCTCGCGCTAATAGTATTAAAATTGATAATCTAACGTCACGCCAAAAACAAGCGGCTCAGCTAGTTGAGTATATTGCTTGGCAGTATAACCATCTCTAGGATCATTACCGAAATAGAAACCACGGTTAGCATAATCTTCGTCTGTTAAGTTACGTCCCCAAACTTTGACTTGGTAGCTATCGCCTAAATAACTTAATGAAGCATTGAGCAGTGCCACTGACTCTGATTGTTCATCATGGCTATCAGAGAAATAATAGCTATCTTTACCGTCAACTGAGATATTCACTAGCCAATGTTGGTTTGGTTGGAAATTAACACCTAAATTATATTGGTAGTTTGGCGCATGTGCTTGTTCTCTACCACTTAATGATTCACCGTTGGCATTGATGAAATCATTAAATTCAGTATCAAGCAAGCCAAGGGAGCCGTATAGCTCAACGAGGTCATTTATCTGCCAGCTCGTCTCTATTTCAATACCCTTATTGGTGCCAGATGCTGCGTTGCCAAGGTAAGCAATAAACTCTGAACTGCCATCAGGTCTAACAATGGTTTTGGAACTTTTTACTTGAACATCTTCTCTGTCCATGTAAAAAACAGCTGCTCGTAGATAAGCGGCGTTATCCAATAAAGAAACCTTATAACCTAACTCGTAGTTAAGTAAATATTCAGGATCAAAAGTTCGTAGTTCATCAGGTAAGCTACCGTCTGTATTGGCTCCGCCAGCTTTAAAGCCACGATTGATTGAACCATACCAAAAACTGTCATCAGTTTGCTGGTAGCTAAGAACTAACTTACCGCCAAACATGGTATCTTCAGGACTGTCATTGAAACCATCTGAATTTATATAGTCGCTACTGCGCTGTTCAACTCTTAAGCCTGTGGTAAGTGACCACTGTTTGCTAAGTTGACTGTCAAGTTGTCCATAAACGGCAATTGACTGGGTATCAAATGATGACATGAAATCGCTATCTAGATAGGTATATTGACGATTTAAGTCTTCATCATCTTGTTTAAAGTAAATACCCGCAACCCAAGCTGTTGAGCCGTTGAATATTTCATTGCCGTTATTGGATAACGCTCTTAGCTCAACTGTTTGAGTGGACTTATCGCGGAAGTAATGGTCAGTTGAAGAATACTCCCAGTAGGCAAAGTCAGGGTTTTCAATATTTTCAGGGTATGAAATGCCTACGTACGCCCAGTCTTCATCATAGCCATAAGCAAGATCAGAATCAGCTGTGCTTACCAGTGCTTTTAAGGTGAAGCTGTCAAAACCTTGGTAAGTAAAATCAGCAGAAAAAGCATAAGTTTTTTGCGTGTCAAAACCTGGTTCATCAGACATTGTTTCGCGGGTGTTATCTAATGAAAAGGCATCATAGCCATTATTAAAATCAAAATAAAATCCCGCTAAATCGATAGTAAGATCATTACTGGCTTGTATAGACAACTTTCCTCTAAGGCTTGTTTCGTCTCGGTTGTTTGTGTCGTCTCTTTCTAAGTGTGTGTTTTCAATAAAGCCGTCGCTTTTATATTGGTTACCCGCAAAACGGTAATTAACAAGATCAGAGGCTGAACCAGAAAGTGCTACTCCTAAACCGTAGCTGTTATAGTTACCTGCATCGAGTTTTATAGCCCCTTCGAACTCATCCGTAGGTGCTTTAGTGGTAATATTAATCATACCTGCTAAGGCATTAGCGCCAAAACGTGTACCTTGAGGTCCACGAAAAATTTCAGCTTGCTGGACATCAAAAAGTGAGGCAATACTGCCAATACCTGTAAAATCCACACCATCGATAATCATACCAACAGACGGGTTAATAGGCTCATTAAACTGACTACGTTCACCTATGCCGCGAATTTGATAATAACGCGCACGTTGAGAGCCGCTAGCAAAGGTAACATTTGGGCTAACAGCAACCAACTCTTCAAGGTGCTGAGCATTACGTTGTGCTATTTCTACCTCTGTTAATACAGAAAGTGATGTTGGTGTTTTTAATAGGTTTTGCTGACGAAAATCACTGGTGACGGTAATAACTTCAACATTATCATCTTGCGGTGCTTCATCAACAGCGTTTGCATTGGAAAGGGTTAGTGAAGAAACCGCTAATGTGAGCAAGGATTTAGTAAATTTCATAAAGATCTCATACATATGATAGCCAAAATGTTTGGCAGTTTATGGGATCCGGCAATGGGAGGTTGTCTTTTTAGACTGTGATGTGATCACTAACCATTCCTACGCCGATTATTTATTCGCAGCTAAGTGCTTATAAATTCCCGTCCAGGTTCAAAGGGTTTGTTGATAACATCAACATCTCAGCGACTATATATTTACTTGCTTTGTTGTCGTTGCACAGTAAATAAAAATCACACTCCTTGGTTTGCGGTGCAGTCTAACAAAAAATTTAACCATTGCGTATGTATTTAATGACAAAATAGCTAAAAGTCGTATTTATCTGGATGTAACTGATTAGATATATTGGTAGTCTTTAAGGATGTGTTTATATTTTGTTTGAGTACAAGGTAATAATAGAGGATTGTTATGTTTCCTAATTGGCAGTTAGTCAGTATTAGTTTTGTTTACATTGGCTTGTTGTTTCTTATTGCCTATCTAGGGGATAAATACCGTCATCAACTAGCGAAAAAAGGCCAAGGCATTATTTATGCCTTAACACTGGGAGTGTATTGTACCTCGTGGAGTTTTTTAGGCACAACAGGGCAAGCATCCACAAACTTCTTGTCGCACATTCCTATTTACCTTGGCCCGATTATTCTGTTTATTTTCGCTTGGCCATTTATTCAACGTATTATCCGCATTAGTTTAAAACTTAATTTAACGTCTATTGCTGATTTATTGGCTGCACGTTTTGGTAAGTCTCATAACCTCGCCATTATTGTTACCCTAGTTGCCTTTGTGGGTACCATGCCGTATATCGCTTTACAGTTAAAAGCTATGGTGTATACCTTCCAGCAGCTACAAATAGATCAAAGTATGTCTAGCTGGCATATAGGCTTAGCTGTGAGCCTTGTTCTTGCCGGTTTTACGGTGTTATTTGGCATACGAAATATTGATGTTACTGAGCGCCATCCCGGTGTTATGTTGGCCATTGCTTTTGAATCGCTAGTTAAAATAATTGCTTTTTTAGCGGTGAGTTTATTTGTCTGCTTCTTCTTGTTTGATTCGCCTGCTGACATTTGGCAGCAATCGGGTGCAAGTATGAAGCTTGAACAGCAAATGAATGTCAATAACGTCAGTTCCATGCTGGCTATGCTAGTGATTGTCATGGCAGCATTTTTAGCTCTACCTAGACAGTTTCAAGTGATGGTTGTAGAACTGAAAGATCAAAAAGATACTTGGCTAGGTCGCCGCGTTTTTCCTGTTTATATTTTAGTATTTGCTTTTTTTGCTGCACCGTTAGGCTTAGCAGGGCAATTACTGTTAGGGGATACCGTGCCATCAGATGCTTATGTGTTATTTTTACCCGGTGTTGGCGGCCAAACTTGGTTAACTCTGCTGGCTTTTATTGGCGCTGTTTCTGCTGCTAGTTCTATGGTGATTATTTCAGCTATTGCCCTTAGTACTATGCTGAGCAATGAAATTGTTTTTCCGCTACTGTATCGCCAACAAAAAGTGGCCCAGAATAATTATGACAATTTTAGACAACGCTTACTCAATATCCGTAAGTTGTTAGTGCTGTTTATTATTCTTTCAGGTTATGGTGTGTATATTACGGCCTCGCCTGATGCTTTATATTCCTTCGGTGAGGTGGCGTTTGGGGCTTTTGCTCAATTAGCACCCGCTTTGGTTGTTGCGTTTTATTGGCGTAGAGCTAGTTTAGTAGGTGTATATGCTGGAATTCTGGTTGGCTTTATTTTGTGGCTAACATTAAGCTTTCTACCGCAATTTGGTTTATATCCTTCCCCTTTTGCTGAGGGTTTACTACCGGCGAAAACCACATCAACCTTATTCAGTTTAGTGGCAAACATCATTGTGATGTGGGCACTTTCACAGATTAGTCGCCAAAGTGTTCAAGAGCGTGTGCAAGCATCTCTCTTTTTAGAATGGCAGTCTCCTTCAGTACTCAAAGTTGAAAAAAAGCGCCAATTAGACGTACAAGAGCTAGAGTTGTTAGCGTCACGTTTTGTCGGAGAGAAGAAGGCGAAATCAAGCTTTAGTTTATTTCAATCTTCAAATGATAGAAAACAGCTGGGCAATGCCACGTATAACCAACTGTTATTACAGCACACTGAAAATACTTTAGCTATGGTGATGGGCGCTTCCTCTGCACGCTTGGTACTGTCTTCAGCATTAGATGGTCGAGACATTGCTTTAGATGAGCTTGCGGTATTAGTGGAAGATGCTTCTAGTCAAAAGCAGGCCTTCACGCAAAACTTACTGCAAAGCGCAATTGAAAATGCCGGTGAAGGTATTTCTATCGTTGATGAAGAGCTTAAACTGGTGGCTTGGAATAAAAAGTATTTAGATTTATTTGGCTACCCAGCAGATCTTATTTATGTAGGTAGCCCGATAGAATCGCTCATTCGCTACAATGTGAAACGTGGCTTATGTGGTGCAGGTGATATTGATAACCAAGTATTCAGACGTCTCGAGTATTTACGAAAAGGCAGCCCGCATAGCTCTGAGCGTCAGCATGTTAATGGCCAAACTATCCGCATAGAGGGTAACCCTCTGCCTGGTGGCGGCTTTGTAATGATGTTTTCAGATATTACTGCTTATCGACAGGCTGAGCAGGTACTTAAAGAAGCCAATTTAGATCTAGAAACCCGAGTTTATGAGCGAACGCTTACTTTAGCGAAAACCAATGAAGCATTGGCGAAAGCCCATGAAAAAGCAGAGCAAGCTAACATTGCTAAAAGCCAGTATTTAAAAGCTTGTAGTCATGATTTAATGCAGCCATTAGAAGCTGCTCGATTATTCACGTCGGCGTTATCAGAACAAGGTAGCTTAACGCATGCTCAGCAGCGACAAGTTGATAGTATTGATAGATCGCTAAAAGCGGCAAATAATTTATTAGCCGACTTGGCAGAAATTGCTCGCTTAGAAAGTGGCAATATCAAACCTCATATTGAAGTTTTTGCCCTGAATGATTTATTTGATGATTTGGCCCAAGAATTTGCTGCTTTAGCGGTTGAACAGCGGGTTGAATTCAGGCTTGTTGACACTAAAGTGTGGGTTAAATCAGATCAGCACCTATTAAGGCGTATTATTCAAAACTTGGTGGGAAATGCTTTTCGTTATGCAAGCCCTGGCAAGGTACTCCTTGGTGCACGTGTGTTTGATAATAAAGTTACGATTCAAGTATTAGATAACGGCCCCGGTATTCCATTAGAAAAACAGGTGTTGGTTTTTGAGCAATTTACCCAGTTAGATACGCCAAGTAGTCAAGCTGGTAGAGGACTAGGTTTAGGGCTTAATATTACTCAGTCGTTAACCAAGTTATTAGGGCACTCTTTGAGTTTGCAATCTCGAGAAAATCAGGGCTGTAAATTTTCCATCACGGTTGAGAAAGCTAGTCAGTTAACTCAAGCGCCTAAGCAACTATCACCCGTAAAAGGTATGGGTTTGAAAGATATTACGGTATTATGCATTGATAACGACCCTGATGTCTTAAGTGGTATGGTGGAGTTATTGTCTGCTTGGCAGTGTAATATCCTTGCCGCTGATTCTCGTGATAGCGCGCTACAGGAATTTGCTAATCATGAAAGTGACATTGATATTTTATTAGTTGATTATCAATTAGGTTATCAAGCAGACCTTCCTGTTGGTGTTCAAGCTGATGGCTTAACCTTAATCGCTGATATTCGCCAACAGTGCAACCACTATATACCGGCAATTTTGATCACAGCAACGACGGAAAGCGGTATTGAAGAAAAAGCACATGCTGCTGATGTGGGCTATATGCGTAAGTTAGTAAAACCTGCAGCATTAAGGGCAATGATGAGTGCTAAACTAGCACAAAAATTACAAGCTGATTATGTTGATTAATAAATGAAGTATTTGTTTACCCTAGTGTTTATATTGGGTAGTTTTACCATTCCTAATGTTGCTTTTTCAGCGACAGTGCGGCTGCTCTTTGATAGTCAGGAGTATAATGCTCCTTTGTATAACAGCCAAGAAACCATACAAATGACAGGGTATGGTTTAGATTTCTCTCACCTGTTTAATGATACTTGGTCTATTAGCTTTGGCGGGCAAGGTAGTGATGGACATAAATCGAGTCATGATCCGCAATTTAGCATTGACTCAAAGCAGCAAGAATATAGCGGAAATCTTAATTATTTTTTTGAGCAATATACAATTTCACTTGCCTATCAGTACATTGATTTTGAACTTGCTAGCTCAGAGAATTTAGATACTGAACGAAATAGGGTTATTGAGAGTTTTGACTACTCTGAAGCCATAAATTCTAATGCTTTTTCATTAAGTATTGGTCGAGATATTGACTTTGAGAATTCATGGCTTACCGTTGATTTTGGGCTGGCCAGTGTTAGCCAACAAGCCAGTTATGAAAGCTCTATTACTACTGTTAACCCTATTAACGAGCGCTATTCTAAACAAACCACAATACAAGATAGTCATAGTTGGCTGTTAACGAGTATGATGTCGTACTCAACTATTTGGACATGGCAAGCATTCGCTTTTATTCCCTCGTTACAACTTAGCGTAAATCATGTTATTGCCGGTGATGATATTTATTTGCTTAATTCAGTGTCAGGATCATCACGCACAAACCGAGAGTTAAAAACTGATGAGCAGTTCAGGGAGCCACTGACAGGAGATACAGTCACAACCTTAGGTGCAACAATCACCATGATTTTAACTGACAACCTTGCCATTGATGCTAGTATTAATCGTTTTTATGCTCAATCAACGCAGGCTAATTATTTCTCTCTTGGCCTAGGTTGGGAGTTTTAGTTTCTAATTTTTCTTTTTAGTCTCATTTTATTTTTTAATTGCTGACGCTGTTCAGGTGATAGCTTCTGCCATTTGTTTTTTAACTGTTGCTTTTTCTCAGGCGAAAGTGACTTATAGTTTTTATAAGTGTTGCGTAGTTGTTTTTGCTTAGCTTCAGGTAGTGCTTTGAAGGCCGCATAATTCTCTCTTAATGCAGCTTGCCTTTCTGGAGTGAGTTGTTGCCATTTTTTATATTTTGAAGAGGTTTGTTGGCGCTCATCAGCACTCATTTTCAGCCAGTTATTTGCGCCTCTAATTAATTTATTTTGTTTGCTGGTGTCTAATTGCGCCCAATCATTCTCAAAAGCGGCTAGCACTTGTTTTTGTTCATTGTTTAGTGATTGCCAAGTTACAATATTGCCTTGCGCGCTAAAAGCATGAGTACTGACAAACAAAGTAAAATATAAAATACAGTATTTGAACATTATTCTACTCCTTCCTTTGTTATGTTATTGCCAGTTTTCTGTGTGGGGGATGTTGTTTTCATTTTTGTATCTGTATCTGTATCTGTGTCAGTGTCTATTGGTTTTTTATCAATCAGCGAGCTATCAATTTTTTCCATCATTAAAGGATCTAACCATTGCTGTTCTACTTTATCCATTTCGGCAATATAAAGCAGAAATTCAGCAGTAAGTGCTTGCTCTTTTTCAGCTTTTTTTTCAGTTGCATTTACCCAAGTACTAGTACACATGAGTATTGCCACTCCACTATAATAAAGTTTGTTCATTGCCTTGTTCATTGCCTTGTTCATTGCCTTGTTCATAGTCTTGTTCAGATAACCAATAAATAAATTCTAATTCAGCTAAAAGCTCTGGGTCTTCATCAACATCGTGCTGAGCTATTATTGCAGGTAAGTGTGAACTTGTGTCTGTTTCTAGCCAATAAAAGCTTAATAACAAGGCGAAAGCTGCTACAGAAAAAGCACTAACAAGGCCATTATGTTGAAATAGAGCTGCGCGTTTATTAGTTGTTTTAGCTTGGCTGAGCGCTTTTTGTCTGATACTCGTTAACTCTGCGGTAATGCTACTGTCGAGTTGCTCAATACTATTATCAAGAGAGTTTTTAGCATGTGTCTCGATTGATTTAGGCATCTAAATTCTCCAAGTGTATTTTTAGCTTACTGACCGCGCGTGAGTAATGGGTTTTTACTGTTCCTTCGCTACACTGCATGATTTGTGCAGTTTTTGCTACAGAAAGCCCTTGCCAGCAACGTAATAAAAAGCATTGTTGTTGTTTAGTGGGTAACGCCTCAATAGCGATAAGCATATGATCAACTTTTTCAGATTTTACCAGTATCTCTTTTGGATTATCTTCATCAGTTGTTAAGTAGTCATTAGCGCTATAATCTGTTTGCTCTTCTTGATCATGCTGCTGCCAAAAAAAGAATAAATTTCTAAATTTTCGCTTACGATGAAAGTCCATTATATTGTTGTGTAAAATACGATAAAACAACGCAGGCCATTCCTGATGCGGATTATCGCTATACTTGCGCACCATTTTCTCCATGGTATCTTGCACAATATCAAGGGCATCATGAGTATTTAAGGTTGCGAAATTTGCCATTTTATATGCCTTCTTTTCGACGCTAGCCAGAAACTGAGCAAGTGAACTGGTCAAGCATACCTCCAATGATAATGGTTAGACATAAAATATGGCATTCAAGGCGTTAGGGCGCTTGAATGCCTTTTGATCAGCTTACTGTAAAATGATACTGACAGCTACTGCTTTTATGCCTTGAAACTCTTCAGAGTATGTACCTTTACTGGTAATTTTATTAACAAGTTTCCCTTCATTTAAATCAGCACTTAATGCATCAATGAAGTCTGCATAATCAGTAAAGTAGTTAATACTTACACCACGTTCTTTAATGGCAAAGCGACCTTGTTCTGCTTCACTATTGATTGCCTGAACTGATTCAGCCTGCGCTTGCGCAAATTTTTTGCGAATACCACGATGCGACATACTTTGTTTAGCTTCATCTGGTTGCCAACTAATTTGCATGGTTTCACTATCAATCAATAAACTAGCAGTTGCATCACGGAAGTTGGCAACAAAGGTAACATTTTTCTGGCTAATATCTTGTTGGATTAAACTTTGAGCAACAAAATCGTCAGGTGCTTGACCAAAATCAGTGACATAGCCTTTAACGGTTAACCAGTCATCGGTCGCTAAATCACTAATAACTAAATTGCCATGACTTACTTCATACATTTGAGGAACTGCATCTTGCTCTGTTGTAGAGCCAGTACCAGTGAAGTCATATTGCTCTACAGGTCTTCTATTTAATGTATTGATATCAAGGGTTAGTGGCGATGCTTGTACTACTTGCCCGGTTAACTTGGACATTTTTAGGTGGATGGTTTCATCATTACTGTTAAATAGTAGTTCATCGTCAAACAAACCTAGGGCTTTGATTTTTTGACCAACACTTAAACTATCGGCAGTGGCTTCTTGTTCCCCAAAAGTTGTGAAGCTGGTGGTATCATTAAATGATAAGGTAATGGTTTTTCCATGACTAGCTTTGCGATTTTCAGGGGCAAATATAACACCGCTAACGGTAATATCATCATCAATACGTGCTGTGACAACCCCTTTGAAGATGTCTTTACCTGACCATGCGACACTGCTACCAGCTTGAATCGTTTGTGCTGTGAATTTCCCTTCTGTATCGATGAAACCTAAAGCTATAATTGGACTATCTACAGTCATGCCTGCTAACACTGCCAGAGCATCACTATTGTCAATATCACTACCATCAATTTCAAAAAGGGTTTGCTCATCTACATTGATGATGACTTCACCAAACTGCCCTTGTTTTTTTCTAAATGGCTTGACGGCAATGCTTAGGGTATTGTTATCAGAATCAACGGCTTGTAATAAACCTCTCGCTCTATGCTCTCGTTCTTCATCGAGAGATACCGCTACATTAATAAAAGGCTCTACTTGTACAATGGCGGGTGAAAAAGAAAGCACTTGGTTACTTGCACTGAGATCTAAATCTAACGTAAGTGCTGCAAGCTTTCCTTGGTTAATTTCAAGCTCTGAATCGTCTGTTAGCATTAACGTTAACTCAAAGGTGGTAATAGGCTCGCCATCCACATCCTGCACTGTGGCTTGGTAACTGTCGCCTTCCTCGTCTTGAATGATAATATTGGCGCTTGAATAATCTAAGGTGAATGATATTTGGTTATATCGGCCAGCAGGAATGGTATTGATAGAAAATAATTCTGATAAATCTGTATATTGAATGAAATCAACACGTGAAGATGCAGGCGTTACGCTAACCTGAGTGCCATCTACTTTTACTAAATTAATAGCAGTAACATCAACATCGTACGATAAAAAGTCATCTTCATCATCACGAATGACAATCATTACTTGGCCTGTAGCCTCCGGTAATTCTTCAACTATTTCCGTTTCATCACTGCCACCACCACAACCACTGAGGGTTAAACTTAGTCCGAGTATTATGGCTGATAAACTAATATTTACTGTAGCGGTTGATAAGTGTTTTTCTGAGTATTTATTAAGATTTTTCTTATAAAGGTTGAAATAATCTTTCACTTTTTTATTTATCATTGTGTTCTCCTGATTACTACGAATTTTCACATGCAGTAATTAAAACGCTTCGGCAAGCAAATGGTTGACAACAAAAACAAATAAATTTTAAAAGAGTTATTTTTCAATGGCCTACCAAAACATTTAGCGAAGTTTTTGTGATGTTTTGATAGGTTTTTGGATAATAGGCTAGGTAAACTGTCGGGGCGATTATTGTTCGCCGAAGCCTGATTCATTTAAATCAAGTTGGCTGATCACTATTACCGCTTGCGTTCGATTACGGACATCGAGTTTTCTAAATATAGCGGTAGCATGGGCTTTTATGGTTGCTTCAGATACATTTAAGTCGTAAGCGATTTGTTTATTTAGCAAGCCTTGCGCAAACATCATTAAAATGCGGTATTGCTGTTGCGTTAAACTAGCAACACGTTCAGCTATATCGTCATGACTTTTTTCCGTTTGAACCCCTTGAAAGGATTCAGGAAGCCAGACATCACCAGATAACACCGTCATAATGGCTGTGAAAATATCGTCTACCGGTGTGGATTTTGGTACGAAACCAGAGGCACCATAACTCATTGCTTGACTAATGGTGCTGTGATCTTCGTGGGCTGATACCACCACAACTGGAATTTGAGGAAAGTGATTTCGAACATGGATTAAGGTATTAAAACCATGAGCACCTGGAATGTTTAAATCAAGTAACAACAAGTCACTATTGTTATGTGACTGTAATTGCTGCTCTAACTCGTCAATGGTTTCGGCTTCTAACCAAGTAGTGCTGCTTAGTTTGGCTTTTAAAGTCCCTAGTAATGCTTGTCTAAATAAAGGGTGGTCATCAGCTATTATAATTTTTTCTGGCTGAATCATAGAAAACTTCCTCAGTTGATTAGCCTTCTATTCTAACTGAAAAATCATAGATGACAAATTTTATACGTAAGTCATTGTTGAGGAAAAATTAACGCTTGATGTGGGGTTAACTGAATGCAAATTTCCTGATCTAATTTTAGTTGCACTTCGCTATAAAAATTAAGGGTATTAGGTGTAGCATCATCATTTTCAATTAGGCTGTTTATATGATAGAGAAAGCCCTGTTCTGTTAACCTTATTTGGCTTACTTTAGCATTCACCTGACCTTGTTCACATAATGTTATATGTTTATTTCTTAATAACATTTGTGATTGACCTAAAACGGTATCAGTTGACGCTGCTAGGGTAATAGGGCCAAAAGGCGTTGTGCAGGTGATTTGGTGCTCACCTTTTTGAGTAATGTTTACCTTAATCCAGTTTCCTAGTTGTAGAAAATCAGCTACTTGCCAGCTTATTGGCTGTTGGCAAACCTGTAGTGGTGTTCCCGTTTGCAATACTTTGCCTTGGTGCATGACGGCTATTTTGTCAGCAAAAGTAAACACTTCATCTTTGTTATGGGTAACAAAAATAGCTGTGATGTTTAATTGTTTTAGTAATTGACGCATTTCTAGCATCAACTCATTTCGCAGGCGAGCATCAATATTAGAAAAAGGTTCGTCGAGTAATAATAGTTGAGGTTGTGGAGCTAGGGCTCTTGCTATAGCAACTCGCTGTTGTTGTCCGCCAGATAATTGATGTGGAAAGCGCTTTTCTAGATCAGTTAATGATAAGAGCGCAAGTAGTTGCTGTAATCGAGAACTCTGTTCGTTTTTGCTTAACGTGGCAATACCAAAACAAATGTTTTCTTCTACCGTTAAATGTGGGAAAAGTGCATAGTCTTGGAAGATCATACCAATATGGCGATGCTCAGGAGGTACTTGATGGTTGGGCGTTATTGAAGGTTTATCTGCTAAGGTTATTTGCCCCTGTGTTTGTTCAATAAAGCCAGCGAGTGTATTTAACAAGGTTGTTTTACCACAACCACTAGGGCCTACTAGACCGAGAATGTCACCAGCTTCTAAAGTTAAATCAACGTCAGATAAAATGGTTTTATTCTGAAGCTCAACCGATATTTGGGTGATGGCTAATAAGTTACTCACGTTTGGTCCTTTTTGATCGCTTGTTTATTTTGATTGAGCCAAATAATAGGTAATAAACCTAACAGTACGATGACTATAGCCCCAATTGCACCTTGCTCTAACATCTCATCAGAAATAAGCTGATAAATATGTGTGCTTAAGGTTTCAAAGTTAAAAGGTCTTAACAATAAAACGGCAGGTAACTCTTTCATTGCTTCTACAAAAACCAGTAACCATGCTAAATAAATTGAAGGCTTTAGCAAAGGTAAATGCACTTTAGCTAACATTTTTCCTAATCCTACCCCTAAACTAGCTGGAGCGAGATCGAGTGATTTAGGTATCTGTTCACAACCACTGGTAATAGTGCCATTAGCGATTGCCGCAAAACGCACAATAAAAGCAAACACAACGGCAAAAATTGAACCGGATAATATTAACCCTGGTGGGTTATAACCTAGCCAAATAGCGACATCATTAATGGCATGATCGATAGGTGCAAACGTAGACATCATAGCCATGGCGAGTACTGTACCTGGTATAGCATAACCAAAACCTGAAATTTGTAAGGGTAAGTTTCTCTTTCTGTCAGCACTTAAGCGTTTGAATAAGCCGAAAATTAAGGCGAAAACCGTGGCTAGCGTAGCGGCCCAGAAAGCGACTTCGATACTGTTTAAGCCTGTAGGTAACAAGGTAAAGAACTCTTCACTACTGCTGTATTGCCACGCCATGATAAGTAATAAAGAAAACGGCAGTAAAAAGCCTGCAATGGCCAGTGACCAACAAAAAACACTCGCCGCTATTTGCGCCATTTTAGAAAGTATAATAGGTTGCTGTGTTTTATTGATACGGTTTGATTGATGTAACTGACCAGCACGGGCACGCTGCTCGGCAACCACAGCACATAATATCAATAACATTAAGATACTCGCTAAAGCATTCGCTGCGGCTAAATCACTATAACCTAGCCAAGTATCGTAGATGGCCGTTGTTAAAGTATTGACTGCAAAATATTGAACGGTAGCAAAATCAGCTAAGGTTTCCATTAACACTAAGCTAGCGGCTACGGCAATGGCGGGGCGTGCTAAGGGTAACGCTATTTTGTAAAAGCTTTGTTTAGCGGAAAGTCCTAATAGTCTACCGGCTCGTAATAAGTTTTGATCTTGCTGTTCAAAGGCTGTGCGCGTTAATAAGTAAACATAAGGGAACAATACTAAGGCGATGATAATACTGGCGCCGGTTAAACTGCGAATATCAAAAAACCAGTAGTCATTTGGAGATTGCCAGTTGAAAGTAGCGCGTAAAAATCGTTGCACAGGTCCTGCATAATCGAACAGATCTGTATATAAATATGCCACTAAGTAAGCTGGCATTGCTAACGGTAGCATTAATAACCAACGCAGAATTTTCTTACCAACAACGTTAGTGTGCACAATAAGGGTGGCGCTAATGACGCCAAAAACGAGGGATAATAAAACGACAAAAACACCTAAAATTAAGGTGTTTGCAATATAGTCTGGTAGTACGGTTTGCCAGAGGTGGCTAAATAAATCAGTAGAGGCCTTGATACCTGCACTTAGCATGACTAGCACTGGTAGCATGAGCAGCAGTGCTAGTAAGTAACAACTAAGGCGCCAACATAAATTATTTGTTTTGTTGATCACAGTTTCCCTTTAAAGATCAAAACGAGCTTGATCAATAAGTTTCAATGCTAAGTTTCTGTTTTTGGCGATGGTTTCTAAAGAAAGCTCATCGGCTTTAAAACTTCCCCATGAGGCAACAAGTTTTGAAGGAGCAACATCGGTGCGAACAGGATATTCCATATTTGTTTCCGCATAAAGTTGTTGAGCTGGCTTAGAGACTAAGAAAGCCATAAGTGCTTTGGCGTTATCAAGATTAGGTGAGTATTTCGCAATAGCCGCACCAGAAACATTCACGTGAGCACCACGGTTATCTTGGTTAGGAAAGTTAATGTTAACTGCATCAGCCCAAATTTTTTGTTTTTCGTCTTGTAACATTTTGCCAAAGTAATAGCTGTTGCCAAGAGATATATCACAAAGATTTTGGTGAATAGCTTGCACTTGGCCGCGATCATTACCTTGTGGTTTACGCGCTAAGTTACTTTTTACTTTTTCTAGCCATGTTAACGTAGCTGCTTCACCGTGGTGTGCAATCATAGAGGCAACTAAAGCAACATTGTACGGGTGTTTACCGCTGCGTGTACAAATACGCCCTTTATATTTGCTATCGGCTAAGTCTTCATAGCTGATATTGACTTCACCTAAACGTTTAGCAGAATAGATATTACGTACGCGTGTGGTTAACGCAAACCAGGTGTTGTCTGTAGCGCGGTACTGGCTTGGAATTGCGTCGGTAAGCGCCTTGTCGTTGTTGGCTTGCAATAAACCTTTGTCATGAAGCTCTATTAAGCGGCTGATATCTGTTGTTAATAGTATATCGGCAGGACTATATTTACCTTCACGTGCAACTCTTTCAGCCATGCCGTTTTTAGCAAAAACAACATTCACTTTAATGTTAGTTTGTTCAGTAAACTTATCAAAAAGTGGTTGAACTAAAAAAGGCTGACGGTATGAATAGACGTTAACCTCTTCTGCTGCACTCGCTACAAATGAAGTTAACGCTGAACATATTACTGTCGCAGTAATGGTTAATTGGGTGAAGATTTTAGATAGTTTTTGTAACATAAGCGCCTTCCTATACTTTCTATAAAGCATTGTACAACATCAATTAAAATTGCCAGTGAGGGTAGTCAATTTTACTACCACTGTCAATAATGAGAATAGTTATTATTTGCGTTTTGTGTGTTTTATACATAATCATTGGCCAATGAGTATAAGCGACCACTTCAGGGATTTATACCTCTGAGTGATCGCGACCTATATTACTTTGTTGGCACGTTTGCTAACACGCTAGTAAGTAGCTGCCAATATTGTTCAACTGTGGCAATATTTATTTTTTCATCCGGTGAATGTGGGAATTTAATTGTTGGTCCTATAGAAACCATATCCCAGTGAGGGTAAGCGGTTTTAAATAAGCCACACTCTAATCCAGCGTGGATAACCATAATAGCGGGTACTTTATTAAACAATTGTTGATAGGTATCACTAACGGTTTTCATAATGGCCGAGTCTGTATCAGGTTTCCAACCTGGATAGGCACCGCTGAATTTAATATCTGCACCAGCTAATTCAAACACAGACTTTACAGAACGCTGTGTTTCTAAGCGACCATCATCATGCAAACTGCGAATAAGCACTAAGGCATTGAATTTTTTACCTCGGGTTTGAATAACCCCTAAGTTTAATGATGTTTCAACTATGCCTTCGATATCATCACTCATACGCATAACACCATTAGGACAGGCGTTTAAGGCACGCAAAATTCTACTTTGACTAGCCCTGTCCCAACATTGCTCAAAATCTTCAGGTGAGATAAGTAGCATATCTATGTCTGTTTCAATGGCTTTTAAATTACCTTTAATGGTGGCTAAGTATGACGCTAAAGCGGCTTTAAGCGGTTCTACGTTTTCCTTGGCAACAACAAAACTCGCAAATGCTTCGCGAGGAATAGCGTTACGTAAACTGCCGCCATTTAATTCTGTCAAACGAATATCAAAATCATTACTGGCATCAAGTAAAAAACGAACCAGTAATTTATTGGCATTGGCACGGCCAGTATGAATATCAACCCCTGAATGTCCGCCTTTTAAACCAGAAATAGACAAATTAAATGCTTGAGTGTTTTCAGGTACATCATCAAAGGCTAAGTTGAAGGTTGCCGAGCCGTCAATGCCGCCCGCACAGCCCATGTATACTTCACCCTCTTGTTCAGAGTCAGTATTAATGAGTATATCGCCATCAAGCCAATTTGGTTGTAGTTCAAAGGCTCCACTCATACCTGCTTCTTCATCAATAGTCACCAGAACTTCCAGTGGACCATGGGCAATATCATCACTGGCTAATACTGCTAAAGCTGACGCTAAGCCAACGCCGTTATCGGCACCTAGTGTTGTGCCTTCTGCTGTTACCCAGTCGCCATCGGCTTCTGTGATAATATAAGGGCGAATAGGATCGGTTAAAAAGTCGTGCTCAGTATCGTTATTTTTTTGGGGAACCATGTCCATATGCGCTTGTAGGATAACGCCTTTTTTGTTTTCCATACCTTGGGTTGCAGGCTTTGTAATTGCTAAGTTTCCGATAGCGTCTTCTTTAACGGTTAACCCTAAATCTTTTGCCCACGATTGAATCCAAAGTGAAATTTTTTGTTCGTGCTTTGATGGATGGGGGATGCTGCAAATTTTTTCGAATAGTTGCCATAAACTCGTTGGCGTTAAGTGTGATAATTTACCCATGATTTTTCCTGTGTTTATTTGCTAGCCATTAAAAATTGCCATTGCTCGTTAAAATCATCGCTAGGTTTTTTCTCAAATCCAGAGCGGACATATTGGCTAATTTTTCCTTCAGCAAAAGAGACTAGAATATTTGCTAATGCTTGTTCACTAATAGTGAATGCTTTGCCTTCACGTAATTTACGCTCACGCAAAACCTGTTTAAATTGTGACTCAAGCTTTTCAAAAAATTGGTGCACGCGTGTGCGTAAACGTTCATTCTCACCCATTAAGGCATCACCAGATAAAATTCGGCACATGCCCGGATTACGCTCAGCAAAAACCAGTAATACATGCAGAATATGATGGCAGCGGACTAAGGTTTCTTTATGATCACTTAAAATCAGATTAACTCTTGTGAAAATGGATTCTTCAATAAAGTCGATTAATCCTTCAAACATACGCGCTTTTGAAGGGAAGTGACGATACAAAGCGGCTTCAGAAACACCCACTTCACCGGCTAATTTTGCGGTAGTTATACGTTGGCCGGGGCAGTCTTGAAGCATTAACGCTAAACATTGTAAAATTTGCTCTTTACGACTAGGTTTAGTGTTAGTTTTTGAAGCTGTAGTCATAGTTTTTCTTACTCTTTGGTTATTGTTCTTTTTACTTTTAAGGTTGAAAGTTTGATACGTTTAGTGATTTTTTTTGGCTAAGTAATGTTGATTGATGAGTGACACAAGGTGGTTAGCGACAATTTGCTTACTGGCGAGTGGAATATCTGTTTTATCAATAGCGCTAAATAAGGTAATTGCATTATTGTCACTGTTAAATCCTTGTCCAGCTTTTGCCACATCATTAGCGGCTATAAGATCTAAGTTTTTACGCATTAACTTACCTCGAGCATAATGCTCAACATTTTGTGTTTCTGCGGCAAAGCCAACAATAAATGGTTTATCTGCTAAATTAGCAATATCTGCAACAATGTCATGATTTCTTACTAATTCAAGCTGCATCGCTTCATTACTTTTTTTAATTTTTTGTTCTGCAATATTGGCTACACGGTAGTCTGCAACAGCGGCACAGGCAACAAAGGTGGTGCTACTTGGTGCCAGTGCCAAGGCTTGTTGATGCATTTCTTCAGCACTATTCACCTGAATTACTTCACAGCCTGCTGGCGGTGAGATAGCAACTGGACCAGAAATTAACGTCACTTTTGCACCAGCACGCATTGCGGCATGGGCTATTGCATAGCCCATTTTCCCTGAACTATGATTGGAAATGTAACGCACAGGATCAATTGCTTCACGCGTAGGTCCAGCGGTAATAAGCCAGTGTTGATCTGCCAAGTATTTATCTGCAAAGAAATCAATACTTAAGGTTACCAAATCATCGACATCAAGCATACGCCCTAAACCGATATCGCCACAGGCTTGTTCACCGCTTCCTGGCCCCCAAATATGACAATCACGCTTGCTTAATGTGGTTATATTGTCTTGGGTAGCTTGAGCATGCCACATTTGTTGGTTCATGGCGGGCGCTATGGCAATAGGCGCTGAGGTGGCTAGACATAGGGTTGATAGTAAGTCGTTAGCCATACCACAGGCAATACGCGCAATGACATCAGCTGTTGCAGGCGCAATTACAATAATATCAGCCCACTTAGCTAACTCAATGTGTCCCATCGCAAGTTCGGCTTGGGTATCGAGTAAGCTGTCAGAAACTGGATTCGCGGAAACGGCTTGTAACGTTAGCGGGGTAATAAAGGCTTTAGCACCCTCGGTCATTACTACGCGTACATCAGCACCTTGCTCTTTTAAACGGCGTACTAATTCAGGCGCTTTGTAAGCTGCGATTCCACCACTAATACCAAGAACAATTTTTTTATCCTGTAGAATTTGCATAAGCTGCTAATCTTAAACTATCAATTATGGCAGTAAGATAACACTTATTGATATTTTTGAAAAACATAGTGAATGGAAATCTCAATTTAAAAGTATGCTAGGAGGCAAGATATGTTACCAAGTAGTTTATTGGTTAATAGAGAGCAGCAAGGTACTGTTTTGAAAAGTTGGCCAAAAAGGGAAAGGCCAAGAGAAAAGCTTTTGCATTTAGGTGCGCAAAGTTTGAGTGATGCAGAATTACTCGCTATATTTTTAAGAACAGGAATAAAAGGGTGTAATGTTGTTGATTTATCGAGAGGTTTGTTAAATCACTTTGGTAGTTTAGCGAATATTTACCGGGCGAGTGAGCAAGAG
This sequence comes from Colwellia sp. SU-HH00943, assembly GCF_057546125.1. NCBI lineage: Bacteria > Pseudomonadati > Pseudomonadota > Gammaproteobacteria > Alteromonadales > Colwelliaceae > Colwellia > Colwellia sp. SU-HH00943. The sequence goes on along the minus strand of NZ_BAAJLW010000001.1, from coordinate 1,019,908 downwards.
TTTTGTTTACAACATGGCTTAGGGCAAGCGAAATATGTGCAATTGCAGGCTTGTTTAGAGATGTCTAAACGATATCTGGCTGAACAATTGGTGCAGCAAGGTAGTGCCTTAACTTCTTCGCAGGCTACACGTGACTATCTTATAAGTGAGTTGCGCCATGAAAACCGAGAAGTATTTGCCGTATTGTTTTTAGATAGCCAGCACCAAATTGTAAAGTTTGAGCGATTATTTTGGGGCACACTTGATGCAGCCGCTGTGTATCCAAGGGTAGTAGTAGAACATGCGTTGAAACATAACGCTGCAGCGGTTATTTTGAGTCACAATCATCCATCAGGTGTGGCTGAAGCGAGTATTGCCGACAAACAAATAACCCAAAGGCTAGTACAAGCGCTGCAATTAATAGATGTAAAGGTGTTAGATCATATGATTGTGGCAGGAAATCAATGCTATTCTTTTGCTGAAAATGGGGAAATATCATAGATACCATAAAGATAGCTTGAAAAAACTACCAATGCTCGTTACTTTTAGGTAGTTTGTATATATAGTAGATAATTAGCCCCCGAGTGCATATATAAGTAAGGACCCTCTTATGACCGATAGTAGTACAAATGAGTTGGAGCGCCGTAAATCATTCCGTCTTGATATGGAAAAAGAACTAGTAGATATCCTATGGACAGATGATCAAGGGCAAGAAAGAGCGAAAAAAATCGCCTGTTTAGACTTTGCCCGAGGCGGTTTAAAACTTGATTGTGATATTGCTTTGCCAACACAACAACAGGTCACTGTTTGCTTTAAGTCAGCGAATGCTAACAATCAAAAGTTATACGGCAAAGTGTTACGCTGTACTAAACAAGATAATGGCTGGTTTGAAGTTGTATTGACTTTAGATTAATTGACGACATAAGCAAGATAAACAAATTGGACTATAATTAACTCTGAACCTCAGTTTTTAGAGTTATATTAATAACTAGGTAGTGTTTAGGAAGAAAAGAATATGATGATATTAGTGGGTGGCGAAAAAGGTGGCAGCGGCAAGAGCTGTTTAGCGCAGAATTTAGCAGTATATTTCGCCAAAAATAAAAAAGCGATAGTGCTTATGGTGGACTGTGATCCTCAAAGAACAACCTCTGATTGGATACAAGCAAGAAACAGTGATCCATCGCTACCAGCAATCAATTGTATTCAACTTTATGGTAAAATTCGTAACGATTTGCTCAGTTTAGGGCAGCATTATGATTATGTTATTGTTGACTGTGGTGGCCAAGATAACTTAGCGCTACGTGCTGCTATGTCTGTTGCTGATCATGTTATTATTCCGCTACGTCCTAAGCGCCGTGATTTGAAAACCGTGCCTCATATGGAAGATATGTTAAGTACCTGTAAAATGGTTAACCCTAAAATGATGGCCTCTTTCGTTATTACCCAATGCCCATCATTACCTAATCAGGCAAATCGTATCCTTGAAGCTAAAGAAGTTTGTAGTTCGTTTGGTATAAACGTACTAAATGCTGTTACGTTTAATCGTAATGTTTATGATGACAGCGAAGAGCAAGGCTCCTCAGTAATAGAAATTGATCCTGAAGGTAAAGCTGCGGGTGAAATGATAGCTATTGCTGAAGAGTTATTAGCCATGAAACCGGACAATGCCCATGAGTTTAACTGATTTAAAAAAAGGCAAGGACAGTAAAGCAACTAAGGAACAGTTTACGGTAGATGACTTTATTGCTGATGCGGATAATTATGCCAAAGGTGCGCCGCAGATAGTCAGTAGTGAAGAACGCGGTAAAATGAATTTGAAACAAGCAATTCATGATGCAAAGCGTTTAATTCAACAAAAGAAAGCGGCAAATGAGCAAAGTAAGCCATTTCGCCGGGCTACTTTCACCTTAAGTGAAAACACTATCGAACAGTTGCAGGTCTTGTCTGAAGGTACTGATTTAGCGAAGTCACACATCATTCGTATACTCATTGATGAATTATCAAATAAAGAGCAAGATGAGCAAATTAAAAAGTTATTCAAATCTAAGGTGAGTTAACTCAGTGCTAAGTTAGTTTGATGGTTTTTTTAGGTAAATTTGCTACTGAGTTCGTTGAATTTTGATTTAAAATCCACCTTTTGGCTGGATTTTTTCTTTTGGGTTGCTTGTAAGTTTTTGATTTTCAATTAATAAAACAAAATTTGCCGCTTTTTGTTATTAGGGGTGGCATTCATAAAACAGTTTCTCTATAATATGCCACCTTTTTCAGGATCCTGAGGCGACGGTCTTGGGCGAATCCTCAGAAAAATAAGCTCGAGCTAATATTAATTTTTGGAGTGACTCAAATGTCTAAAGTTTGCCAAGTAACAGGCAAGAAGCCAGTCGTAGGGAACAACCGTTCTCACGCAAGAAACGCGACACGTCGTCGTTTCTTACCAAACCTTCAATCTCACCGTTTTTGGGTTGAGAGTGAAAATCGTTTCGTTAAATTACGTTTAACTCCGAAAGGAATGCGTATTATCGATAAAAAAGGTATTGATGCAGTATTAACTGATATCCGTGCCCGCGGCGAAAAAGTTTAACCTTAGGTTAACTTTTTAAAAAAGTAAGGAATTATTATGCGCGATAAAATTCGTTTAGTTTCTAGTGCTGGTACTGGTCATTTTTATACTACTGATAAGAATAAAAAGACTATGCCTGAAAAAATGGAAATCAAAAAATTTGATCCTAAAGCACGTAAACACGTAATGTACAAAGAAGCTAAAATTAAGTAATTAATTTTGTTTTAAGTATATTAATAAAAAGCCCAGTTTTTGCTGGGTTTTTTTATGTCAAAATTTCAGTATGATATGGCTAGTGTTATTTTATAAAAGGTTACTATGAAGCTTTCTAGAACAGCATGGAATAATGTCATTATTTTTTCAGTAATGATTATTATATTATTGATTAATACGACTAATGATCGCTTGTTTCCTGAAGATAACAGCAAAAACAATAGTCGAGTTTTACCTGAGCACAGTGTTATTTTGGCGTTAGGCATTAACTTTCCTGATCAATCTAGTCTTACATTTGAGCGTGTTGGCCGAGCTTGGAAAATGACCAGTCAAGGTCGATTGGTTGATTTAAATAATCAGCAAATAGAACAAGTGATGTTTGCTTGGCAGCAAAGTGAAGGCTTGCTTCAGGCTGATGAAATTATTATTGATCAGGAAAATGGCGTGCGGGTGGCGATAAGCCTAGCCGGTATTGAGCAAGAGCAAATGTTCACTCTGTATTTACTGACTGATCAATTATTACTTTTTAATCATCAAAAGCAACTATGGTTATCCTTACCTTCGGCATTAAGCCGCCAACTCATGCCATCGATATAGAAAATAATTTATTATGCCTGAATTACCCGAAGTTGAAGTATGCCGCTTAGGCATTACGCCCCATATACTTGGCAAGCAAGTGAAGCATGTTGCTGTTCGTGTTGCTCAGTTAAGGTGGCCTATTCCAGATGAAGTTCAATTGCTTAGTGAGCAGGAAGTGTTGGCTGTCGACAGGCGAGCTAAGTATATATTGGTGCGTTTTACAAACGGTACATTATTATTGCACTTGGGAATGTCGGGTACTATTCGCGTGGTTGAAGAGTCAACACCTGTTGCTAAACATGATCATTTTGATTTAGTTTTTACCCATGGCAAGGTTTTGCGTCTTAATGATCCTCGCCGCTTTGGCGCTGTACTTTGGCTGCCAGAGCATCAAGATGAACAAGGGTTATTATCTAAGTTGGGCCCTGAGCCATTAAGTGATGAGTTTTGTCATGGTTATTTATTTGCCAAAGCAAAAAATAAAAAATTACCGATAAAAACTTTTCTAATGAATAATCATGTTGTTGTGGGGGTTGGGAATATTTATGCAAACGAAGCGCTCTTTCAGGCGGGGATTATGCCAACTACCAAAGCAGGCGATATTAAAGCGCATGACTATGATAAGTTAACCGATATTATAAAGCAGGTGTTGAGTGCAGCGATTAAGCAAGGTGGCACAACGTTAAAAGACTTTACCCAAACGGATGGTCGCCCTGGTTATTTTGCTCAATCATTATATGTTTATGGTCGAGCGGGCGAAGCTTGTCTTGTTTGTGAAGATACTCTGTTGGAAGTAAGGCAGTCCAATCGAAGCTCTGTGTATTGTCCTACTTGTCAGCAGCTTTAGCTATTTTCTAATGCGGCTTTAACAATGGGGTCCACAAACTGGCTGACATCACCTTTGTGCAAAGAAACCTCTTTTACTAAAGTTGAAGAAATAAAAGAGTTTCCTTCTGATGGTGTTAAAAAAACACTTTCTAGCTCAGGGGATAAGCGTCTATTCATGTTAGCTAATTGAAATTCGTATTCAAAATCTGAAACAGCACGTAAACCTCGAATCAGTACTTTAGCCTGATGTTCCTTGGCAAAATCAACGAGTAAACCACTAAAGCCCACCACAGTGACATTAGTTAAATCAGCCGTTATTTTTTCTATCATCTCAACACGTTGCTCTAGCGAGAAACGGGGCTTTTTACTTGGGCTGGCGGCAACGCCAATTATGACTTCAGAGAACAAATGGCTTGCTCGATATATTAAATCAGAGTGTCCATTTGTTACGGGATCGAAAGTACCTGGGTAAATTGCTTTGATGGTCATAATGTGCAGTTTATGTTGATGGTTAAGGCCAAAGTATTGTAATGGTTTAGTTCAGTTTATGACAAGCATAAACATGAAAAGCAGTGTTCAAATCGTTAATTCAATGGAGATAATGCATAAATAATCATATTTTATGTTAAAGTATTTACTCAAAAAGCCTTTAAATCTACTGAAATTTGGTAGTATGATAGGCAGACTAAAAATTAAATTAGTCTTTGGTTTAACTAAATTAACGGAAAGAAGTAACTGTATGAAGACCCGCGATAAGATCATTCAGGCCAGCATAACATTATTCAATGAGCACGGAGAGCGTAATGTTACCACTAATCATATTGCAGCTCATTTAGGTATTAGTCCTGGTAATTTGTATTATCACTTTCGCAATAAAGAAGACATAATTCTTTCTATTTATGAAGAATATGCGCGAAATCTACTATTAGATACCTTTCCACAAGTGACCAATAAAGTTGAACCACTAGACGCCATTATTCTTTATATGGATGCGGTTTTTCAAATGATGATGAAATTTCGCTTTTTCTATAGCAACCTACCTGTTTTATTGGATAAAAACCCAAGCTTGCGTGAAAAATATGTAGAAGTTCAATACTCTATCGCTGATCGGGTTAGCCAATTATTAATCTCTTTACGTGCAGCGGAAATTATTGATTTTCAAGATGAAGAGCTTAGCGATATTGTCAGTATTTTACGTATCATCAACACCTTTTGGCTGAGTTTTTATCAAACACAAAATATCGCTAATGAAATTAATGACTCGGTGTTTTATCAAGGTGTATTGAAAATATTAGTAATACTGCGCCCTTATACAACAGAGAAAGCGTTACCTGAGTTAATCAAAGCTCGTGATATGTATGAACAACGTTATCAAGACGCGCTAGAAGAGAAGTAATAAGTTACTGTTGGTTTGAATAACCAGTGATTAATGCTTGCCAATTACTTGGTTGAAAATGAAATTGCGGTAATTTCGTAAGCTCCTTCAGAAAAGAACGTTCTAATCTCGCTATGTTGGCTTGTTGCCATTGCGTGTTATTATTGCGCCGAACCTCACCACGATCGAAATCAATAATAAAAATATCTTGATTGTTGTTGATTAAAATATTGTGAGCATTCAAATCGTGGTGGTAAATATTATGATCATGAAAGCGTTTAATGGTTGCACCAATCTTCGCCCATAAAGCCTCTGATAAAGCCTCTCTTGATAAATAGGCTACTAAATCTTGCGCATTTTCAATACGACTGCTCAGTAAATCCGCTCGATAAAATAAGCTATTTCTTATGATGCGATAAGCAATTGGCTTAGGAGCAGGTAATGCGAGGTTTTGCATTGTTGATAATAAAGCAAACTCCTTAGCAGCACGTGTATTTTGTAGTGAAGTAAACCAGTAACCGTCTTTGATCAGTTTACCGATTAAGCCCCCTCGATAATAATGGCGTAATACCCAGTGCTTCTCTATCATGGCCTCATGAGGGTATTTTACAAACCATGTTGTACCACGACCTTGAGCAGAGCCTGTAATTAACCCACGCTCCTGCCAGTATTGTGCATCAAGCATGCTTGGTTGAAATTGGGTTATTTCATTATCATCATATTGGCAATAAATATTGCTATCATGAAAGGTGGCTATTTGTTCGTTATTTGTCATCAAGTAACTCTCTAACTGCGGCTAAAGTGCGCTGGCTGGCTCCTTGGTTTTCCATGACAACTTGATGTGCATTTTCACCTAAGCTGTCAGCTTGTGTCTGATCGGTTAACAAGGTCATGACTGCATTCGCTAACTCACCACTTTGCCAATTTTCCACATTACTATTTGGTTTTGATAATTGAACAATCGCGTTCTTGCTTTGTAACTGTTGCATTATCTCAGTAAAATTACTCATATTATTACCGACAATAATTGCTTTTTTAAATAACGCCGGTTCAAGCGGGTTATGGCCACCAACTGCGCTGAAACTTCCACCCATGGTGACAATATTGGCGAGTGAAAATGCTGCCATGAGTTCACCTAACGTATCAAGTAACCAAATATCTTGGTCATTCACCTGAGTTTCTTCACTGCGTTTAGCAAGGCTAAAATGCTGCTTCAAACATAAGCTCGCCACGTGCTTGAAACGCTCAGGGTGTCTTGGAACAAGTATTAATAGTAACGTTGGGTGTTGTTGTTTTATTTGTTTGTATGCAGCGAGGGTGATTTCTTCATCACCTTCATGTGTACTGGCAACTAGCCAAACGGGGCGATTATTAGGTAATAATTGCTGTAACTGAGATGCTTTGTCAGTAGTTGATTTATCAATGCTTAGGTCGAACTTTAAGTTGCCAGAAACCATACAATTATTTGGATTTGCACCTAGTTTTAGGAAGTTGTCATAATTGTCGTGACTTTGGCAGAGTATTTTATCAAAGTGATTAATTGCAGGCGTGATCAGTTTGCTAATCTTTTGATAACTTTTCATTGAATTTTCAGACAGCCGGCCATTAATGAGCATTAGTTTTATATTTTTTTGTGCACATTGCGCAATTAAATTAGGCCATATCTCTGTTTCCATAACAATTACCAGTCGAGGCTTTAAGCGCGACAAAAATAGCTGCGTACAGGGCAATACGTCTAAAGGCAAGAAACCATGCTGAACCCTATCTTGAAAAAGCTTTTTAACTTGTGCGGAACCTGTTGGTGTAAAAGTTGTTACGGTTACGGTGTCGTCAGGGTATGTCGCTAAAAGATGCTCAATAAATGGCGCAATGGCGATAACTTCACCTACACTTGCTGCATGCACAACGATGCCTGATTGTTTGCACGCTTTAGGAAAAAAACCTAAACGTTCATTGAGTCTTTGTCTATATTGCTTATTGCTAAGAGAACGTATCAATAAAGCTAATAGTAATACGGGTAGCAATAACAATAATAACAGGCGATATATCAACAAAGTAAACATAAATTGTTCTATAGTTAGTTTGTGGTAGATTATACCTAACTTTAATTAAATACCTATAAATACTGATGAATATAGCATTTTACTTGAAAGCTAAAATCGACTTTATGATGACACATTTGATTGTGTTAGCTGCTGTTTTTAGCTGTGGCTTGATAGCACAAGCTGCTCAGGCAGCACAAGATAATGGGGAGATTACGGTAGAAACCGTAACCATTAAAGCACGCGCTGATCATGAGTTTTTATTAGCGGCAGATTATTATGCCGGTGAAGCATTGAGTGGCGGTGTGATCGTGTTGCATGATTGCAATAACAATCGCCAGTCATATAAGAAAGTCGCCAGTGGTTTAGCTGCGCAAGGATTAAATACTTTGTTGGTTGATTTAAGAGGTTATGGTGATAGTGTTGGGCAAGGCTTTTCACGCGAAGATATCAAAAAAAATTCAGTTGATATTGTTAGCTATCAAAGTGAAATGGCCTTATTAACGACATATTGGCAAGATGACTTGTTAGCCGCGTATAAGTTTTTACGCACTAAACTTGCTGACAATAAAGCTGTGTCTATAGTCACCAGTGGCTGTAGTGGCACATATGCCGTTGCCCTAGCGGAGAAAATATTACTCAACTCTATGGTTATCATTACCCCTAAAATGACCTATAGCGATAAAGAACGTTATAAGAACCTGATTGATATTCCGAGTTATTTTGTTGCTTCTTCTCATCATCAAGAAAGCTACCAAGTAGCTCAAGAATTATTTTCTTGGAACGGAGACAAACGTTCAAAAATGCAGATATTTAAAGGTGATAGTTATGCTTATCAGCTAATTAATCGCAGGAAACATTTAATTGAAGATGCAGCACAATGGATTATGTTTACGATGAACAGCGGCATTAAAAAGTGAGTATAAAACTGTTGAAGGGAATAATTCCGAGTAAAAATAGGTTTTTGCAAAATACTATTCGGTTTGGTGCTGCATTCGTTGAATTTTTTGGGTACAATACCGTTAATTAAAGTGATGTTTTTTTATCGTTGAGGCTCCTATATGTCAAACAATCAGCCAACAAATTTCTATAACCATATTCAAACACAAATTGCTCAGGTTAAAAGTGAAGGCCTGTATAAAGCTGAACGTGTTATTACGACTGCACAGCAGGCAGAAATAGCAGTGAATACTGGTGAACAAGTCATTAATTTTTGTGCCAACAATTATTTAGGTTTGGCAAATCATCCTCAGTTAATAGCTGCAGCTAAAGCAGGTTTAGATGAGCATGGTTTTGGGATGGCCTCTGTACGCTTTATTTGTGGAACTCAAGATATTCACAAAAGCCTTGAACAAGAAATTAGCCAATTTTTAGGGATGGAAGATACTATTCTGTATTCATCATGTTTTGATGCCAATGCAGGCTTGTTTGAAACGCTATTAACTGCTGAAGATGCCATAATTAGTGATGCATTAAATCATGCCTCAATTATTGACGGTGTCCGATTATGTAAAGCAAAGCGTTTTCGTTATGCTAATAATGATATGGCGGCATTAGAGCAGTGCTTAATTGAAGCGGATGAAGCTGGAGCAAGGTTTAAGCTTATAGCTACCGATGGTGTTTTCTCGATGGATGGCGTGATTGCTAACCTAAAAGGTGTTTGTGATTTAGCTGATAAATACAATGCTATGGTGATGGTTGATGATTCTCATGCTGTTGGCTTTGTTGGTGAAAACGGTCGTGGTAGCCACGAATATTGTGATGTTATGGGGCGCGTTGATATTATTACCGGTACTTTAGGTAAAGCTATGGGCGGTGCTTCTGGCGGTTATACCTCAGCGAAGAAAGAAGTGGTTGAGTGGCTTCGTCAACGTTCGCGTCCTTATTTATTTTCTAATTCTCTAGCGCCAGCCATTGTTAACGCCTCATTGCAGGTGTTGAAGTTATTAGCAGATGGTGGAGGTTTGCGTCAAACCTTGAAAGATAATGCCAACTATTTCCGAACTAATATGGAAGCTGCAGGCTTTACCTGTGCAGGTGCTGACCACGCAATTGTGCCTGTGATGATAGGCGACGCGAAAGTGGCAAGTGAAATGGCTAATAAGCTATTGGCGAAAGGTATTTACGTTATTGGTTTTTCATTTCCTGTTGTGCCTAAAGGCCAAGCGCGAATTCGTACTCAAATATCAGCGGCTCATACCAAAGAGCAACTTGACCAAGCGATTTCAGCGTTTACCAGTATTGGCAAAGAGATGGGGGTTATTTAATGAAATCTCTATCAAAATTAAAACCAGAGCAAGGCATTTGGTTAACGGATACTGATAAACCAGAAGTGGGTCATAACGATCTGTTGATTAAAATTAAAAAAACGGCGATTTGTGGTACAGATATCCATATTTATAATTGGGATGAATGGTCACAAAATACGATTCCTGTTCCTATGGTTGTTGGCCATGAGTATGCTGGCGAAGTTGTTGGCATTGGTCAAGAAGTGAAAGGATTTTCTATTGGCGATAGAGTTTCAGGCGAAGGGCATATCACATGTGGCCATTGTCGAAACTGTCGAGGTGGACGTACACACTTGTGTCGCAATACTGTTGGTGTTGGGGTAAACCGTGCCGGTGCCTTTGCGGAATATTTAGTGATCCCTGCCTACAATGCTTTTAAACTGCCAGATGAAATTTCTGATGATTTAGCCGCCATTTTCGACCCCTTTGGTAATGCAGTACATACTGCCTTGTCTTTTGATCTAGTGGGTGAAGATGTACTCATTACGGGTGCTGGCCCCATCGGTATTATGGCGGCTGCGGTGGCAAAGCATGTTGGTGCTCGCCATGTCGTTATCACGGATATTAATGAATATCGCCTTGAGTTAGCAAGAAAAATGGGTGCAACTCGTGCTGTTGATGTTTCAAAAGAAAACTTAACTGATGTTATGCAAGAGCTGGGTATGACAGAGGGCTTTGATGTTGGCCTAGAAATGTCAGGGGTTCCGATGGCATTTACTAGTATGCTAGATAACATGAATAATGGTGGTAAAATCGCCATGCTAGGTATTCCCGGTAAAGATATGGCGATTGATTGGAGTCAGATTATTTTTAAAGGATTAACTATAAAAGGCATTTATGGTCGCGAAATGTTTGAAACTTGGTATAAAATGGCAAGCCTAATACAGTCAGGTTTAGACTTAACGCCTATTATTACTCATCATTATAATGTTGATGATTTTCAACAAGGCTTCGATGTCATGCGCTCTGGCCTATCAGGTAAAGTTATTTTAGATTGGGAGTAAGTAGTAATATGGCGAATGAGCAAACCTTTAAGCATATGCAAGTAGATGAAATGGCCAAGTTACTTGGTGATGATAACCACGTGGTGGTGGATATTCGTGATGCTAATGCTTTTGCTAGTGGCCGTATTACTGGCGCAATTCATTTAACCAATGATAATTTAGCTGATTTCTTGCGTGAAGCAGATTTTGATGTGCCTGTTGTTGTCTGTTGTTACCATGGTCACTCTAGCCAGCAAGCTGCACAGTTTCTAGTGAGTCAAGATTTCACCCAAGTGTATTCGCTAGATGGCGGCTTTACGCAGTGGCAATTGCAATACCCTGATCATATCTCTCGCTAGTTTATCGGATGACGAAAGACGTTATGGATGATTTGTCACCTTTAGTGAGAGTTGAGCAAAAAAATCTTGCACACTTATTTGCTAATTATTTAGTGACATTAAATATTGACGCTATAGTGGAGAAGGAAGAAAGCCAAGGTTTAGTAGCACAATCTGAACACGCTTATATTGTTTTTTGTTCACCCCATCAGCTTGAACAAGCTAAAGTCGAGTTTGAGCAATTTATCAAGCAACCTTATCATAGTAAATACCAACAAGCCGCTTGGCAGCATGGTGAAACTGTAGATGTTGATAGCAACGATTTATCTTTATTGGCAAGTTTTAAGGAAAACTTTTTAGCCCATGCGGGCATTGTTACACTCACCGTTTTTTTCTTTTGTTGGCTGGTCTTTTTAGCCAGTGATTTAGGTTGGGCGCAAAGTATTTTTTCGCAGCTGAGGTTTTTCTCTCGTCTATCATTAGAGGCCTTTTTTAGCGAACCATGGCGTATTATCGGTCCGGCATTTTTTCACTTTTCTTGGCTACATATTGTTTTCAATACTATGTGGTGGTGGCAGCTCGGCGGTAGTATTGAAAAAGTATTAGGAAAATCTACTTTAATTAATCTGCTGCTTATCTCTGCTATTTTTTCTAATCTTGGGCAATTCCTTGTTTCAGGGGCTAACTTTGGTGGTTTATCTGGGGTAGTTTATGCCTTAATGGGCTTTGTGTGGTGGTATGGCTATTTAGCACCCGAAAAAGGTCTATCTTTGTCTAAGCCTATCGTCGGCTTTTTATTATTCTGGCTGTTATTAGGCTATGCTGACTTATTGCCTGTGAGTATGGCCAATACAGCGCATTTGCTAGGCTTAATTTCAGGATGTTTATTCGCTGTTTTTATGGTGAAAACTCTCAAAAAATAGTTAACCTGAGCCCAGCTTAATAAATATTTCTCTATCAGCTATTCTTCTTACTTCAGTGTTAAATTTACTTGAAATAGGCCTGCTATTGACGCGAAATTTGCTTTGAATTAAGTAAAACTGTCAAGCTAGAGAGTTTTACTTAATTCATACATAGCTTTCAATCGGTAAATTATCTCTTAAACCCAGTTCAGGTTAAGATAGTTGCAAAAAATGTCGCTAAATTCGCGATAAAGTCTATTTAAGTGTAAAAAAACTGTTAAAATTGCCGGCAAATTTTATAACGACACTTTAATACTTTAAAATGGAATTAGCCCCTATGAAAAAATCTTATAATTTACTGGCTGCACTGGTAGTCGCTCCTGTATTTTTCTCACCCGCTTTTGCTAACGAACAACCTACAGCCGAAGAGTTGGTTGGTAAAATATATGGTGGTGCACATTTACTTCATATAGATACAGACAATGATCGTTTAATGACGGCAAACCCTAACTCTAATGTAGATCATGGTAGTGGTTTTGGTGGTGAAGTCGGCTATCGTTTAAACGAGTCAACAGAATTTAGATTCTCTTATAGTCACATTAATTTAGTAAGAGAAAATGTTGGCTTTAGTGAGCCAGATGCCTCATCTGCTGTGGTTGATGCTTTATATTTCCCAACTAAGCAAAATTTTTATGTGGTTGGTGGTGTTGATTATTTAGATATTGTTGATGGTAAAACATCGTTAGATCTAGGCGCAGGTTATCGCCATTATTTTAGCAAAAAAACGGCAATGTATTTTGAAGGTAAAGGCCACTATCAATTTTCAGATAGCTTTAAAGATGCCAGTGTAAAATTAGGTTTTATCTACTTTTTTGGTGATGAAAGTAAATCAAAGCCAGCTAAAAAGAAACAAATAGCACCAGTAAAAGCAGAGTCAGCACCTAAGCCAGTACCTGTAGTAGCGCCTGTTGCTGCGGTAAAAGATGCAGACAAAGATGGTGTGATTGATAGTAAAGACAATTGCCCTGAAACGCCAGCTGTCGATAAAGTAGATGAAAACGGTTGTACTATTTTTACCAAAGCACAACGTACTATGCATCTTTTAGTTAACTTTGATACCAGTAAAGCGATAGTGAAAGATGAGTATTTACCTGAAATTAAAAGAATGGCTGATTTCATGACGACCTACCCACAAGTCTCATTAGTGATTGAAGGACACACGTCAAAAACAGGTAGTGCAGCATACAATAAGAAAATTTCTCAGCAACGTGCTGATGCCGTTGTCGATGTGCTTGTAAACAAATTCTCAATTAGTCGCGAGCGTTTATCAGCGGTTGGCTATGGTGAAGAGCGTTTATTAGATGATGGTGATAGCGCGGAAATTCATGCTAAAAACCGTCGTATTGATGCAAAAGTTGAAGTAACTGAAGACGTAGCCACAAAACGATAAATTTTCAGTTATCTGTCAATCTCATCATAGTATGGATTGACATACAAAAAAGCCAAAGTTTACTCTTTGGCTTTTTTGTGTGTATTTCTGTACTTTTGGGAACCCAAGCTTTGAATAGCAAAAGCTAAAGGTGCACTTTAATTAATTATCTAACCATTGTGTGAATAATAATTTTTTGATCAGTGGCTTACCTGTTTCTTGGGTTAATAATTCTTTGACTTGTTCTTCACATAACAATTGAATTTCAGAGCGGCCTTTGATCGATTTTACTTTCGCTTCAGGTTGTTTGCCGATAATGGTAATGATGGCATCACGCAATAAAGGCGAATGATGTTCAACAATTTCTAAATTTTCACCGGCAACCATTAACTCAACAGTTAAGCGTACGTAACCCATTTTCTTTTTCACGGCGACATAGTTAGTAACAATATCGGGCTCAAAACCAAAATAAGCGTAATCAGCACTTTTACTTGATAGTGGTATGAATAGTAACGATAAAACTAATAAATATTTAAACATAAGTGTTATTTCTTGAATTTAATCAGCGGCGCAAAGCTTGCGTATTGTTCTTATCATAACCTGCAAATTAATTTTTTTCCTGAAAAAGTTTAATTATTTTTGACACTCTACATCGCTAACGTGTGCATCTAGGTGTAGCCCTGTTATGATAGCGGTTGATTTACTCATGCTAGCTATTATTTAGTGAAGATCTATAGACCTTAACCATTTATGAACTTACAGTCGTTATTTCCCGTTACCTTAGCAGGCCATTGGCAAGAGGCCGCTCATTATCAATTATCAGCATATTTGCAAACCTGGTTGCTTGACCGTAACTCTTTGACTGCTCGGTTAAAAGAGCATTGCCAGCATTTTCGTGTTGAGTTACTTGGCCAGCAAGTTGAACCATGTTCAAGTCATGAAACGTTTGCGGACATTGTCGCAGGTGAAGAGGTGTTGGTACGAGAAGTGTTGTTATATTGTGATGACGTGCCGCAAGTTTTTGCTCGTAGTTTATTGCCTTTATCAAGTTTGACAGGAGAAGAACAAGCCTTAGCCCATTTAGGCACTCAGTCATTGGGGCAGGTACTCTTTAATAATCCTTCACTTGAGCGCCGCATTATTGAAGTGGCTGAGTTTAAGGGAGGCAGTTCAGTGACGACCTTAGCACAGAAATTACACCTAGAAGAAAGTAAGAGTTTATGGGGACGTCGTTCAGTCTTTGTTTTGAAAAACAAGCCACTTATGGTTGCCGAAGTATTTTTACCCGGTGCTTTTGCCTATCAAAAAGATCATCAAATAGAGTATTAAAATGATGAATAGCTTAAAGGAAAAATGGTTAGCAATAAAACTAATTACCCGTATGGATAAACCTATAGGGACGTATTTATTGTTATGGCCAACTTACTGGGCACTTTGGATTGCTTGCGATGGTTGGCCAAATATCCATTTATTTTTGGTATTTAGTTTAGGTGTTTTTGTCATGCGCAGCGCGGGTTGCGTTATTAATGACATAGCGGATATGAAAGTTGATGGCAAAGTTGAGCGGACTAAAAACAGGCCGTTAGTGTCAGGGATCATGACTAAAGATGAAGCTATCAATCTTTTTGGTTTGCTTATTGGTATTGCGTTAGGGTTAGTGTTAACCCTTAGTTGGCCAACCATTTATTTATCCGTTATTGCCCTGCTTTTAGCGGCTTCTTACCCGTTTATGAAACGTTATACGCAATTGCCTCAGGTAGTACTCGGTGCTGCGTTTAGTTGGGGAATGATTATGGCATTTTCAGAAGCTCAGGGTGAAGTGCCTACCTATGCATGGCTACTTTTTTTCGCCAATCTACTGTGGACTGTGGCTTACGATACTATATATGCCATGGTTGATAGAAATGATGATGTAAAGATAGGGGTGAAATCTACGGCTATTTTATTTGGTAATCATGATAAACGTATTATAGGGCTATTACAGTTATTGGTGATTGGACTCTTGTTTACTGTGGGTGATCTCTTAGCGTTTGGTTGGCCTTATCAACTCAGTATTGTGATTGCTGGAGGTATGTTTGCTTATCAACAAATGTTAATCGTTAACCGTGAACGTGAAAAATGTTTTCAAGCTTTTTTACATAACCATTGGGTTGGCATGGTGGTATTTATTGGTATTTTTGTCGAGTACCTTTAATAACAAGTGCTATAAGTGTTCTCGCTGAATGATCAAATTACGACAGAAGTATGATTTACTTTTACGGAACTTATTGTTAAAGATAGATGGCTAAAAATAAAACATAAATTAAAACAAGGATAAAGGAATGAAAAAATCAGTTGGTTTACTACTTACTTTGTTATTGTCGTTTGGCTTATCGGGGGCAGCTAATGCTGCAGATGGTAAGGTCTATCGGTGGAAGCTTGCGGAAACTTGGGGACCAAACTTTCCCATTTTTGGTGATGCTACAAAGAACATGGCTAAAATGGTTAAGGAAATGTCGAATGGACGCTTGATCATTCGAATAGACTCTTCAAATAAACATAAATCGCCATTAGGTATTTTTGATTTTGTTAAAACCGGTCGTTATCAAATGGGGCATTCAGGCTCTTATTATTGGAAAGGTAAAAATTTCAATACCTTATTTTTTACCAGTATTCCTTTTGGCATGACTGCTCCTGAGCAATACGCTTGGTTCTATTATGGTGGCGGCATGGAATTGATGGCAAAAGTGTATAGTCAATATGGCATTTTATCTTTTCCAGGGGGGAATACAGGTAACCAAATGGGTGGTTGGTTCCAAAAAGAAATTAATTCTGTTGATGACCTAAAAGGTTTAAAAATGCGAATTCCTGGTTTTGCAGGCGAAGTACTTGCAAAATTAGGCGCTAAACCGACAAACATTCCATCAGGCGAACTGTATACGGCGCTAGAGAGAAATACTATTGATGCACTTGAGTGGGTGGGACCATCATTAGACTTACGCATGGGTTTTCATAAAATAGCGCCATACTATTATACAGGTTGGCATGAACCTGCTTCTGAAATGCAGTTTATGATTAATGAAAAAGCCTATAATAAATTGCCTAAAGACTTACAAGAAATTCTGAAGGTAGCGATGAAAGCTGCAGCTTATGATATGTATGCACAGTCTTATCATGAAAGTGCGATGAATTTAGCTGCGCTAGAGAAAGATTACCCCAATGTAAAAGTGCGCTCATTCCCAGAGCCAGTAATGAAAGCCATTAAAGAAACTAATAGTGCGCTTTTAAAAGAGTTTGCGGCTAAAGATCCAATGACTGCAGAAATCTTAAATTCAATTACTGATTATCAAACTAAAGCACGTGCATGGACTAATTTGTCTGATCGCGCTTATTTGGACACAAGCGATAAACAT
Organism: Colwellia sp. SU-HH00943; assembly: GCF_057546125.1. NCBI lineage: Bacteria > Pseudomonadati > Pseudomonadota > Gammaproteobacteria > Alteromonadales > Colwelliaceae > Colwellia > Colwellia sp. SU-HH00943. The sequence continues at coordinate 1,003,000 of NZ_BAAJLW010000001.1, read as the reverse complement.
TAATTGATATCTTTTCTCTATGAAGTAAGCTTATGCTCATTACCATTGAGCATAAGCTGTTTTTATGCTGCAAAATGCAATCGGATCTGATACCTCAATGAATTTTTCTATAAAAGTAATCGCCAAAATACTGGATGCTTTAGGCAATTTTTGCAGTATTTTAATGCTATTAATGGTTATTAATGTTTTTTACGATGTTGTCATGCGTTACTTTTTTAATGACGTGAGTATCGCAATGCAAGAGCTAGAGTGGCACCTTTTTGCGGCAATGTTTATGTTTGGCATTGCTTATACCCTCAAAGAAGATAGCCATGTTCGTGTTGATATATTTTATGAAAGTATGTCGCCTCGTATACAAGCATGCGTGAATATTTTTGGCGCGATTGTTTTTGCCCTGCCTATCACCATACTGATTTGTTATTACAGTATTGATTACACGTTAGAAGCTTATACCATGGGGGAAGGCAGTGGTGATCCTGGAGGACTACCTCACCGCTGGATTGTTCGCTCTGTCATTCCATTTTCTTCCGTCTTTTTAATGTTGGCAATTGTATATGTGGTGCTGACACAAATTAAGGTTTTACTAAACTCTACCGCCAAAGAAGGGCTTGAATAATGACAGGCATAATACTTTTTGCCATTGCGTTAGTCTGCTTATTTTTAGGCTACTCTGTTGCTTTTACCTTTGCAGGTATCTCTTTAATTGTTGGTGCTTTAACCCTTGGCGTTGATTTATTTGAATTTATGCCTTATCGCATAATGAGCATCATGGAAAATACCATTTTGATGGCCGTTCCCATGTTTATTTTTATGGGGATAGTGTTACAAAAAACGGGTTTAGCTGAGCGTTTATTAGAGTCAGCTGCTAAATTGTTTGGTGGAATGCCCGGGGGCGTTGCTATTTCAACCATTGTGGTGGGTGCTTTATTGGCTGCATCTACTGGTGTGGTTGGCGCTAGTGTTGTGGCTATGGGTGTTATTTCTTTGCCAGTGATGCTTAAAAATAATTATCATCAACCTACTGCTACCGGTGTTATTTGTGCGTCAGGCACGTTAGGGCAAATTATTCCTCCGTCCATTATTTTAATAATTTTAGGCGATGTAATGGGAGTACCTGTTGGTGACTTGTTTAAAGCTGCAGTTATTCCAGGCATGTTACTGATTGTTGCCTATGCCTTGTATATTTTAATTTTAGGCAAGGTAAAACCTGAATTTTGTCCGCCAATAAAGGTTAACGAAAACAAGCGCGAGCTTTTAGTACAAGCACTAAAAGATATAGTGCCACCTTTGATACTTATTATTACCGTTCTCGGCTCTATTTTTTCAGGGGTTGCAACTCCTACTGAGTCTTCAGCTATAGGTGCTGTGGGTGCTGTCTTGTTATCCATTCTTTACGGCAATTTCTCGCTGGCTAAAACGCATGAAATTTCTAAAGAAACGGTTAAAGTTACCTCGATGGTATTTGCGGTATTAATTGGAGCAACGGCTTTTTCAATGGTGTTTAGCTATTCAGGTAGTGAATACATTATTGAAGACTTCTTTATGGAATTACCTGGGGAGAAGTGGACTTTCATTATTATTGCTATGGTAGCCATTCTCATTTTAGGCTTCTTTATCGACTTTATAGAAATTGCCTTTTTGGTGGTACCTATTTTAATGCCTGTGGCCATTGCGTTAGATATTGATCTGGTTTGGTTTGCAATACTGATTTCTATGAATCTGCAAACCTCATTTTTAACACCTCCTTTTGGTTTTAGTTTGTTTTACCTTAAAGGGGTGGCGCCATCATACTTAAAAACCACCACCATTTATAAAGGCGTTATTCCTTTTATATTGATACAGGTCGCGGTATTGCTCTTGGTGCTTTTCTTTCCTGAGCAGTTAATTTTCTAGGGATAATTATTCCAAATGAAATATGCAAGTATGTACTTTTCGCTGATCTTTTTAGTTTCGGTCGTGCTTGCTATATACCTTGGTCACCTACCTCAAGGTGTTAGCTGGTTTTATATTTCGCTTAGCTTTGTCACCTTTATTCTTTATGCTTTAGATAAGGCTAAAGCTCGACAAGGAACGTGGCGAATACCTGAGAAAACATTGCATATGTTTTCACTTTTCGGTGGCTGGCCCGGCGCAGTTATCGCACAGCAAACGTTGAGGCATAAGTCCCAAAAAAAGCCTTTTAAGGTAGTGCTTTGGATAACCATTATGATTAATTTGGCGGCTTTTATGTGGCTAGCGAGCAATACTTTGTAGCACCTCAATAGATACTAGCGGCGTTACTGACGCTTTTAATTCATCCATTGCTTCAGTGGCGTTGAGCAAGCCATCATCATCAACAACTATGTAGCCTAAGTCTTTCATGGTATTAATAAGCGTTGCTTGCGCTTTTTTGTCGATAAACTCTGGTGCAGTGATATTGTTTAATACCGACAAACGCTTGGCTATAGCAACAACTTTTTCTTCTAAATTACGCTTAGATGTTGGCGCTAATTGTGTGGTTAAAAAGCTAATAATGGCGAGTCGTTGCAAGCTTTCATCCATACATTCAGCTAATAAGTTAACTTTACTGCGTTGCTCTGTGTTGTCAGTGAGTGACCAAAACTGCGCTTTGCTTTGTTTGGCAATATCACTCTCAGCAAGAAAGTTTAGTACTTGCTCCGCTTGTTGTGTAATTTGTTCAGGCGCTTGCCATAAGAATAAGTCATCTTTTAGCGTGCCTAATAAGCTGCTCACTTGTGCTAAAAGCTCTTGGTGAGCTAATTTTCCATGATGTGTTAATAATTTGCAGACTAAAGCAATTAAGGCATAAGTATGCAATATATTATTGCGATAATAACGCATTTCTAGGCTAGCAGAATCATCAAGTGAAATGATTGTGCCAAAACTGTCATCGCACACTGTAACTTTATTAAGTGAAATTACATGGGCAAGTATATTGGCGCCAGAGTCAGTTGGAATGGTCATTTGTTCACTAAACGGGGCTTGGCGCTGAATGTCCAACATAAAGTCTAGTTGCTTTTCTAAATCTGCTTTGCTTAACGCTTTGTTTTCAGAGGCATGAAGCGCTAAAGCCACAAGTGCTACACCATTGAGAGCAGTACACTGGTTTATATGTAACATAAGCTGATGCGCCATGTCATTTACTGTGGGTGTTAACCAATTTGGCTTTTGTGGGTTGACTGGGTTGATCGCCTCTTTCCACTCTGGCACTTGTGTATTGAGGTAATTATTAATGTTGATTGGCTGACCAAAATTAACATAACCATTACCGTAGTTACGTAAATTTTTAATGGCTTTTAATATGCCAAACATTGACTCGTTTTTCTTTTCGCTGCCACTCAATTCTTTATGGTAAGTGCCCACTTCCATCACGTGTTCATAGCCTAGGTAAACAGGCACAAGCGTAAGGGGTCTGTCTATGCCGCGTAGTAAACTTTGAATGGTCATGGCTAACATGCCTGTTTTAGGGGCGAGTAAACGTCCTGTGCGGCTACGCCCACCTTCAGTATAATATTTAACGGGATAACCGCGTTCAAATAATAAGCCTAAGTATTCTCTAAAAATCGTTGAGTACAAACGATTGCCAGCGAAACTTCGGCGAATAAAAAATGCCCCTGCTTTTCTGAAGATAGGACCTGCTGGCCAGAAGTTTAAGTTGATGCCGGCTGCAATACGTGGGATGACTAAGCCTTCTTTTAAAATAATGTAAGTAAGCAGTAGGTAATCCATATGGCTGCGATGACAGGGAACATAAATTATTTCGTGGCCGTCTTGCGCTAATTCTCTTAACACTTGTGAATTGTGTACCTTAATGTCGCTATATAGTCTCCCCCAGAGCCAAGAGAGCACGCGCTCACCAAGATGAATTAACGAGACACTATAGTCACCGGCAATTTCTTTCATCATAGCTTGCGCTTGTTTTTTAACTTTCTCTTCGCTGATGTTCTTGCTTTTGGCCTCGTCTTGAATAATGCGTTTAACGGAAGGGTTAGCAAAAAGTGCTGTAAACATTTGCTGGCGATGAATTAAGCGAGGTCCTTTCGCTGCAATATTTTGACGGTGAAAGTGAAAGCGAGCAACACGCAATAATTTATGTGCGGTTGATTCGTCATTGCCGTGATGATCAGACATATACCTTAATGACACCGCTTCACTAAAACGTATTAAACTGTCGCGTCCTAAAAATAAGATGATGAAAAACTTTCTTAACCAAGTTGGTGAAGCTTGTTCAGAAAGTAGTGATGCAATATTGGCATTGTTTTTTTCTTGAGTAGGTGTTCTGCCCCAAATGAGGTTGACTGGTATTAACTGTGCATCTAGCTGGCTATTAGTATTGTGTTGATTAAGTATGGCTAAACCTTGACTTAACGCATTGGTTTCGCCGCGTTTGAAACTTAATACAGAAGGTGACTTTGCTATACATAAAGTGCGATTAAAACTTTGATTGTTAATAACAACTTGCTCTAATGGATCGGGCAAGTTTTGCTTTTTACAGGCTAATTGTAAAGTTAGCAGGTCACTGGCAGATTGATGACTGATGACGTAGAAAATAGGTTTTTCGGAAGTTTCTGCCGGTGTTTTAGCATCGACAACAATATTACTTCGAGTCAATAATCGTAAAGGAAGCTTTAAAATAAAATAGAAGAACGAGCGCAGAAAAGTCATCATATGGCTAAAATAGTGGTTCGAATGTATCAAAGCGCGAAGTTTAACATCTTCGCTGAATGACTTCAAAATTGCCTGATGATTAAGCTATCTTATAAGACGAACTCGTGGCGTGTTTTACTAAATTAAGCACAAATACAGCGGTTTCTACCGGTATTTTTTGCTTTGTATAAAGCGGTATCAGCTTGTTCGAATAAAGAGACCCAATTTTTGGCTTTATTATTTTGGGCAACACCAATAGAAACAGATATTGGTGGCAGATAGGTGTTGGTTTCACGTTGAATTAACTTCATTTTAGCAACACTATCACGAATTTTTTCAGCAACGACTTTAGCGGCATATAAATCTTTATTGGTCATAACTACAACAAACTCTTCACCGCCAAAACGAACGGCAATGTCTTGTTCTTCAGTATGATCTTTGATGGTTTTGGCAATACGTTGAATGACTTTATCACCAATAAAGTGACCAAACTTGTCATTAATGGCTTTAAAATGATCAATGTCGATGGCTAAGGAAGAGTGGGTATCTGTAAGACTTAAGGCTTGTAATTTCTCATCGCAGCCGCGTCTGTTTAGTAAGCCTGTTAATGAGTCAACCAAGGCTTCTTCGCGAGATGCTGCCAGTTGTTCTTTAAGCTGATTTATTTCTTTTTGTGTAGAGGTTAAATCTTGAGAAAAACTTTGATGCTGAGACTTTGTTTTACTTATGGTGTTAAATAAGTAGGTTACGATACTTTCTAGCGAGGCATGATGGTCCGTGTTTGTAAGAATTTTATCTAATTTTTGTAAGCTATCCGCGGCTTTATTTTCTTTAGTAATTTGCGTGCTTAATGTGGCAATAGTTTTGCTTAATGTCTCTTCAAACGGCGCTAAAACAGTATTTTCTACTTGTTGACTAAAAGACACATAACGTGAGAATAAATCGGCAAGAAAATCGGCGTTAATGGTTTCGCCTTTATGTAGCTGTCTGTCAATTGCAGCGGTTAACAACTCATTTTCATTACTGATGTATAAGTAAACAACGGCATAATTTGCTGGGGTTGGCGCGATATGATGACTAGATAAAAAATCGTGAGTATGTTCACTGAATTTAGAAGTGACTTGATAGTTATCTTCAAAAGACATAGGTTATCCCTAAGCACACGGTTAACTTGTTATTATTTTGTTAATATTTTAACGGTTTATTTCAGTAGCTACAAGGCTTTGTACAGAAAAAATGGCTATTGTTCGAACAATTTAGACTAATATCTTAGGAAGGGAATATTTTGCAGAAAATTGCAGTATTTGTTGATGTACAAAATATCTATTACACCACCAGAGATAGTTTCCAACGACAATTCAATTATCGACTTTTATGGCAAGAGTTAATGGCGCAAGGTGATATTGTTTTAGCCAATGCCTATGCTATTCAACGGAGTGATGATCAGCAGCACAAATTTCAGCAAGCTTTAAAGCACATTGGTTTTAATATTAAGTTAAAGCCTTTTATTCAACGTGCTGATGGTTCCGCTAAAGGTGACTGGGATGTGGGTATAACGATTGATGTGATGGCTGCCGCAGCTAGCAAGCAGATAGATACCATAGTATTACTATCTGGAGATGGTGATTTTGACTTGTTATTAACTCACGTGAAAGCAGAGCATCAGGTAAAAACCATTGTTTATGGCGTTGCTAATTTAACTGCTAATTCTCTGATCAATGCTGCTGATGAATATCATCAGATAGATCAAAGCCTTTTACTTTAACCGCAATAGAAACTATTTATATGAATGAATTAACAACTACTCTTGGAAAAATTGCTGGTTTTATGTGGGGGTTACCGCTGGTTATCTTATTGGTTGGTGGTGGGCTATTTTTCGTTTTTCACAGTCGTTTTCTTCCTTATCGCTATTTAAAACATGCTGTTGATATTACATTAGGCAAGTTTTCTAAAGAAGATAAAGCTCAGGGGGATTTAACGCATTTTCAAGCTTTAATGGTGGCGTTATCGGGTACGTTAGGGCTAGGCAATATAGCGGGCGTGGCAGTTGCCATAACTATTGGTGGCGCAGGGGCTATTTTTTGGATGTGGATAACAGCACTTGTAGGCATTGCCACTAAATTTTATACCGCAACTTTGGCAGTAAAATACCGCGGTTTAGATCGTAGTGGCCGCATACAAGGTGGTCCTATGTATGTGATTCGAGAAGGGTTAGGTAAAAAGTGGCTACCTTTGGCTTGGCTCTTTTGTCTTGGCGGTATGTTTGGTGCTTTACCTATTTTTCAAATTAATCAGTTAGTACAAGTCTTACGGGACTTTGTTGCTATTCCTCATGGCTTAGCAACCGCGAATGAGCACTTTAACTTTGATTTTATCGCTGGCTTATTATTGTGTTTACTTATTACATATATTGTTATGGGTAAGCTTGAGCGTTTAGCGAAAATTACCAGTCGTGTTATTCCTATCATGGTTATTTGTTATTTTCTCTTAACCTTAGGAGTGCTTTTGCAAAACTTTGCCGCTATTCCTGCCGCTTTTTCTTCGATATTTATAGGTGCATTTAGTGGCAGCTCTGTGGCTGGAGGTTTTATAGGTTCGGTTGTATTAGTGGGCGTGCAACGCGGGGCATTTTCAAATGAAGCAGGTATAGGTACCGAGTCAATGGCACATGGCGCGGCAAAAACTAATGAGCCAACGCGAGAGGGTTTAGTGGCAACCTTAGGACCTGTCGTTGATACCTTAATAGTATGTACATGCACAGCGTTAGCCATTTTGGTCACCGATGTTGGCGATTTAAAATTAACGGGCGTTAGTTTAACAGCGCAAGCCTTTGAACAAGCTTTCCCTAATGTTGGCGGTTACTTGCTAACTGTTGTGGTGTTTTTTCTGAGTACCAGTACAGTGTTAACCTTTTGGTATTATGGTAGTAAATGTGCGGAGTTTTTATTAGGGAAGCGTTTTGAGCAAGCCTATGTTTGGTTTTATTTATGTTTAATTATTGTCGGAGCCGTATCGTCTTTAGCGTTAGTCATTAATTTAATTGATATTATGTATGCGCTTATGGCAATTCCCACAATGATTTCAACGGTATTATTAGCCCCTAAAGTCACAGAACAAGCAAAAGCGTATTTCGAAAAAAACCAGCAACCATCAAAGTAATACAATTACTCAGGTTTACAATGCGCTTAAAATTAACCATGGTACTAAGGTATTAAATCAATTTAAAAATTAACAAGCTAAACTATAAAAATTAGGTTATAAAATATACAGTGACCGTTTCAAGTAAGTACTTTTTGTAAAAGGAGTAAACTTTGAAGAAAACTGATACCAGTAATTACCAACACTTTCTTAAAGTGGTTGATTGTCAGCAAGCCTGCCCTGCTCATACACCCGTTCCAGAATATATTCGATTAATTGCTGAAAAGCGCTATACCGATGCCTACTTGATTAATTGGGAGTCTAATGTCTTTCCTGGTGTGTTAGGTAGAGTGTGTGATCGCCCTTGTGAGCCTGCTTGTCGTCGCGGTCGTGTTGAAGAAACGCCCGTTGCTATTTGTCGATTAAAACGCGTTGCGGCGGATAATAAAGAAGATATCAGTGCTTATCTACCGAAAATTCCTCGTAAAAAAAATGGCAAACGTATTGCGCTAATTGGCGCTGGACCCGCGTCTATGACGGTTGCCAGAGATTTATTGCCACTTGGCTATGATGTTGTAATGTTTGAGCGTGACGCGAAAGCCGGTGGCATGATGCGCAGCCAAATTCCGGCTTTCCGCTTACCTGAAACCGTACTTGATGAAGAGTTGAACTACATCATCAATATGGGGCTTGAATGCCATTTTGGCGAAGAAATTACTTCATTGGATAAATTATTACAGGCGCACTTTGATGCTATTTTTGTCGGCACAGGCGCACCCAATGGCAGGTGGCTGAAAATACCTGGTCATGACCAACTTGACCCAAAAGCAACGCATCCACAAATAGATACCGGTATTAATTGGCTTGCCAAAGTGTCTTTTGAGCACTTGAAATATGACGAAGAAAACCCATCACCGAAAAAAGTTGTGGTATTAGGCGGTGGTAATACTGCTATGGATTGTTGCCGAACAGCGAAACGCTTAGGTGCGGCAGAAGTTACTGTACTCGTACGCTCAAGCTTTGAAGCAATGAAAGCTTCTCCGTGGGAAAAAGAAGATGCGGCGGCAGAAGGCATCACCATCAAGCCAAATTATAATCCGCTGGAATATAAGATAGAAAACGGCAAGTTGGTGGCTGTGTTATTTGAGCAGGTTGAATCTGTTTACGACAAAGTAGGTAACCGTAGTTTACAAGCGACAGGTGAAACTTTGTTGGTTGAATGTGATCAAGTGTTGGTTGCCGTTGGTCAAGATACCGCTTTTGATTGGATTGAACGTGATATCGGCATTAAATTTAATCAATGGGATAGTCCCAAGGTAAATAGCCAATCACTACAATCGAGTTTGCCTAATGTATTTTTTGGTGGCGATGCGGCTTTTGGTCCTAAAAATATTATCTCCGCTGTTGCCAATGGTCATCAAGCCGCAATTTCTATCGATTTATTTTGTCAAAATGCCGATCCCATCGAAGATAGATCTGACACTAGCTTCAATTTAGTCAGCCAAAAAATGGGTATTCATGAGTGGAGCTATCAAAGCGGTATTGATCATCAAGCCCGTAATTTAGTGCCACATATTTCTTGGGAAGAGGCTGTTAAAACCTTAAATACGGAAGTGGAATTAGGCTATGACGAGAAGCTTGCTCTACAAGAAGCTAGTCGCTGTTTAAATTGTGATGTGCATACGGTTTTTACTGAAAATACCTGTATAGAATGCTCGGCCTGTGAAGATGTTTGTCCGATGGATTGCATCAACTTTGTTGAAGAAACTACCGATGATAACGACATGGTTAAGCAATTTCGGGTTTCTGAGTTAAACACAGAGCAAAGTTTATTAGTTTCAGCGCCACTGAAAACAGGTCACATCATGGTGAAAGATGAGGATGTTTGTTTGCATTGCGGCCTATGTGCAGAGCGCTGCCCAACAGGTGCTTGGGATATGAAAAAGCTTATGCTTAATAATGTTAATGCCACAATAAAGTAGTACTTAATCAGCAAGGTCAATACTTATGACGAATAGTGTAATGAATAAAGACGTAGAAGCGGCGAGTAATGATTCGGTTGATAGTCCTTTACTTAACGAGTTTGTAGTACGTTTTGCTAATACTAATGGTACCGGCTCTGCCAGTGCCAACAATATGTTTGCTAAAGCGATATTAAGAATGGGCATTCCTGTTAGTGCTAAGAACATTTTTCCATCAAATATTCAAGGCATGCCTACTTGGTATGAAGTCAGAATTTCTGAAAAAAATTATTTAGGCCGGCGTGGTGGCAAATCAGAAATGGTGGTTGCCATGAATGCTCAAAGTCTCAATGATGACATTGATAGTGTCAAATCGGGTGGCTATTTACTGTATGATTCAAGTCGAGCTTTATTGGATAAGCAAATTCGAGCTGATATTAATTATTTAGGTATACCCATATCGAATATCTGTTTAAAAGAATACAACGACCCAAGGCAGCGACAGCTATTTAAAAATGTGATTTACGTAGGGGCATTGGCAGCATTATTGTCGATGGATTTTACCTTATTAAAGGGCTTAGTCAGAGATCAGTTTAAAGGCAAAGAAAAGCTAATAACGCCTAATATTTATGCCTTAGAGCTTGGGCATCAATATGCCAATGAGCATTTTATATGTCCTCTTGATATCAATGTTGCCACTCGAGATTTAGTCAATAATCGTATTTTGGTTGATGGTAATACTGCCACAGCACTCGGCGCTGTTTTTGGTGGCGCAACGGTGACAGGTTGGTATCCCATCACCCCTTCCACCTCAGTGATTGAAAAGTTCGCCAGTTATTGTCATAGATTACGTATTGACCCAGCGAGCGGTAAAAAGAATTTCGCCATAGTACAAGTTGAAGATGAATTAGCTGCAATAGGTGTTGCTATTGGTGCAGGTTGGAATGGCGCTAGAGCTTTTACCGCCACCTCTGGCCCTGGTGTGTCGTTAATGACTGAATTTTTAGGCCTTGCCTATTTTACCGAAACACCCATGGTTTTAGTCAATGTTCAGCGTTCGGGTCCGTCTACTGGCATGCCTACCAGAACCCAGCAATCAGATATTCTTGCCTGTGCTTATGCGTCACATGGTGATACTAAGCAAGTATTGTTATTTCCTGATAGCCCGAGTGAATGCTTTGAGTTAAGCGCACAAGCTTTTGATATTGCAGACCAATTACAAACACCCGTTATTATTATGAGTGACTTGGATTTAGGGATGAATGATCACCTCTCGGAAGCGTTTTCTTGGCAAGATGATAAAACCTATCAAAAAGGTAAGGTGTTATCAGCAGAGCAGCTTGATGAGGTTGAAGTTTTTGGTCGCTATTTAGATGTTGATGATGACGGCATTTGTTATCGTACTTTACCGGGAACTCACCCTGATAAAGGCGCTTACTTTACGCGTGGCACTTCGCGAAATCAATTTGCGGGTTATACCGAAAAGTCGGCTGACTATGTTGATAATATGGAAAGGTTGTCAAAAAAGTTTGCCACGGCTGTTCAGTATGTTCCTGAGCCTGAAGTCAAACAAGGTCAGAAAAAAGCACAGTTAGGGCTTATTTTTTTTGGTACGACAAGCCATGCAATTGTCGAAGCGACAGAGCAATTAAAAGAACAGGGATTAATTGCAGACAGTTTACGTATCAAAGCTTTTCCATTTCACCAGAGCATAGAAGATTTTATTGAAGAGCACTCCCTCAATAATAAACAAGTATTTGTCATTGAACAAAATAGGGATGCACAGATGAAGAGTTTGTTAGTGAATGAGCTGCAAATTGATCCAAATAAATTGGCGAGCATTTTGAATTTTGATGGCTTGCCAATAACCAGTTGTTTCATCGTTGAAGCGGTTTTAGCGCAACTATCAGCAAACCAAGTTAATCAAAAAACAGGTTAAGGAGTAGATACTGATGAGTTTTATAAAATCAACATTTCGCCACCCACGTCTACCTGTTAATGACTTAGGTTTAACCTATCGCGATTACGAAGGGGCATTATCGACGCTATGTGCTGGTTGTGGCCATGATGCTATAACTTCAGCATTAGTTCAGGCATGCTATGAACTTTCTATTCCTCCGCATGAAGTGGCTAAATTGTCAGGCATTGGTTGTTCATCAAAAGCACCAAACTATTATTTGAATAAAGCACATGGCTTTAACTCGGTACATGGACGAATGCCTTCTGTTGCTACGGGAGCGAATTTAGCGAATCAAGATTTATTATACCTAGCCATGTCAGGCGATGGTGACAGTGCTTCAATCGGCTTTGGCCAATTTGCTCACGTAGTGCGCAGGCAATTGAATATGGTTTACGTTGTGGCAAATAATGGCGTTTATGGCCTCACAAAAGGTCAGTTAGCAGCGACTGCGGATAAGGGCGTGAAAAACAAAGCCGGTGAGTTAAGCTTATTTTCTGATATTGACTTATGTGTTATGGCGTTACAGTTGGGAGCTAGTTTTGTTGCGCGAAGCTTTTCAGGAGATAAACAGCAGCTGGTGCCTTTATTAAAAGCGGCGATGAGTCACAAAGGCTTTGCGTTTATTGATATTATTTCTCCATGTGTCACCTTTAACAACCATGCTGGCTCAACACGTTCTTATGATTATGTTCATGATCATGTCACTACAGGTGCTGTTACAGATTTTGTGCCAATTAAAACAGAAATAACGAGTAGTAGTGCTAATGGGGAATGTGAAGATGTGTGTTTGCATGATGGCTCAATTATGCGCATTCAAAAACTAGATGATAATTACGATAGTCGTAATGCGAGCCAAGCCATTATGGATATAGAAAAGCATAAACAGGCAGGGAAAATTTTAACCGGACTTTTCTATTTAGAGCCAACAGCCAGTGATTTTCACGAAATTAATGATACCAACGACACGCCATTAAACCAGTTAAGTCAAGATGTTCTTTGCCCAGGAAACAGAGTATTAACTGGGATTAACGATAGTTTTAGATAATTAAGCCGTGCTCAGGTTAGTTAATCTGTTTTATTATTGATTCTAGCGTGTGTTGTTAATAGTTTATTGAATCGAGCGATAAAGTCGTCATTATTTAGTAACTCAGCATGTTGAGCATTAAAACCATAGACTTTTGTTGCTTCATCTTGAAGTGATAAAGATAGTTGACTATTTAACGGCACAACGCCATCACCTTCTTCTTCTGGTAAATATGAGAATACTAAATGATATTTTGTATCGTTAGGGATTTGCCATTGATGGACTTTTTTGATGTAGTCACTGTTGGTTGCTAAATCTCGCCATGAAGCGATGACAACGGGTGATACTTCTACGCCTGATTTTGCGCTATTCATGCCATATAAAGGGCTATTTATTGTCATATAAAATGAAACATTAAAACTCGCTTTTTGCTGTTGATGTTTCATTAAAAAGGATCGAGACATAAGCCCACCCATACTGTGAGTCACTAAATAGATATCTTTGAAGTTATACTCAGCTTCTAGTTGGCTTAATGCCTCGAGTAAATATTGACTAACCAGCTCTAATTGCACACCACTTGGGTAATAGAGTACCCAAGGTTGAAATTTGTCTTTATCTAGTTGCTCAATCATGCCTTTAAATTCGGTTGGGTTACCTAGCATGCCATGAACAAATACCACGGGTATTTTGCCTTTCTGAAAATTTTGTAGCATAAACAAACCACTACCAAGTTCATTGATAAACGTGATAGGTTGCCATAGGCCTAAGTCGGCATTTTCTGCTGAAAATATCGGATCATCGAGTGTCGTCACTTTGCCCATATTAAGCTGTGATTTCTCAATACGCATTTTAACTTTATTATTGTTGATATCTAATAAACCTGTGATGGTGATCTCAGGTAGCATTCGATGTTCATCTACATTTACTTCTATTACATCAAATAGATTTCCGGCTGAGCTATACACAGCTGACTTTTCATTTTTTTCTCTGGTTTCATTTCTATTTTCATCAATATAAGCACCGACAATATAGTTGCCAGGCAGGACGCTAAACTGATAGGCATTGTTATTATTCAGTAAAATTTGTTGTTGTTTTTCTAGATGATTTTCATGTTTTTTTAGTAACACAACATAGATTGGATATTCGGAATATTCCGTACTTACTGTTCCTGAAATAAAGGCTAGATCAGCTAACTGTTCTGATTGTTTTTGTATTTTGAACAGCGAACACGAACTCAGAGAAAAAAATATAAAACTTAAGAAAATAAGTAGCTTAATTACTCTCATTGTCTACAAACTCCATCTTTAAAGACATTTGTACGGGATAAAAGTATTAATATCTCTTGAAAATTAATGAGGTATTAATTCCACCAAATGCAAAGTTGTTTGTCATGATGAAGTCGGTTTTTAAGTTTCGTCCTTCATCTTGAATGTAGTCAAGATCTCCACATTGCGGATCAAGGGTTTGTAAATTGGTTGTCGGAGCAAACCAGTTATCTTTCATCATATTAATACTCGCCCAAGCTTCAATGCTGCCACAGGCACCTAAAGTATGACCAAGATAACTTTTTAGTGAACTGATAGGGATATTTTTACCTAAGGCTTTCTCTGTTGCTTGCGTTTCGGCAACATCGCCTTTATCTGTTGCTGTGCCATGGCCATTAACATAGCCAATATCGCTCGCTTGAATACCAGCATCTTCAATGGCCATTTCCATGGCTATTTGCATGGTATCGGCTGACGGTTGTGTTACATGTTGTCCGTCAGAGTTAGTACCATAACCAACAAGTTCAGCAAGAATGGTAGCACCACGTGCTTTAGCTGATTCATAACTCTCTAAGATAAAAGTACAAGCACCTTCGCCAATCACCAAACCATCACGATTTTTATCGTAAGGTCTTGGTGTCTTTTTAGGCGTTTCATTTTGAGTGCTGGTGGCGAATAGCGTATCAAAAACGGCAGCGATAGTGACACATAATTCTTCCGCGCCACCTGCGATCATGGCGGTTTGTTTGCCGTATTTTATTGCTTCGTAGGCGTAACCTAGCGCTTGTGAGCCAGAGGTACAGGCCGAACTGGTGGTATGCACACGCCCTTTTACACCAAAAAATACACCGACATTGACGGCGGTGGTGTGTGCCATCATTTTGATATAACTGGTAGAGGTGATACCTGTCATGCTTTTTTCGCTCAGTAAGTTAGCAAAATCCACAAAAGGAGCCGTTGAACCCGTACTTGAACCATAGGCAATGCCCATATCACCTTGCGTTAGTAATTCACTGTCTAGTAGATTTGCCTGTGCTAACGCTTGCTCGGTTGCAGTCGTTGCCATCAGAGATACACGACCCATAGAGCGGCATTGCTTTCGGGTATAATGTTTAGGCTTATTAAAATCTAACACGGGTGCTGCTAAGCGGGTATTTAACTCTTCATAACCATCCCATGGGGCATGGTATTGAATCGCATTTTCACCTTGTTTCAATTTTTTTGAAAAGTCAGGCCAGTTATCTCCTAATGCTGTAATGGCTGACATTCCTGTAACAACAACGCGATGCATTAGCTCAACCCTCCGTCAACACTGATCACTTGGCGAGTAATATAGCTGGCTCCTTGAGAGAAAAGGAAGTTGACTGTTGCAGCGACTTCTTGATCACTCCCCGCTCTGCGCATGGGTACTACTTGTTTAATGATTTCTTTGGGCATATCTTCTGTCATGTCTGTTTGAATGATACCCGGGGCAACACAATTAACGGTGATTTTTCGTTTTGCTAATTCTAAAGCCAGTGCTTTAACGGCGCCAATAAGGCCAGCCTTTGACGCACTATAGTTTACTTGTCCGCGGTTACCTAAAATACCTGAGACGGAAGAAATGGCGACAATTCTTCCGCCTTTTCGCAATTGGATCATCGGCATGATTAATGGGTGCACAACATGGTAAAAGCCATCGAGGTTGGTATGTACGACCTTATACCATTCTTCTTCAGTCATGGCTGGGAAGGCATTATCGCTGTGGACACCAGCATTACACACAACTCCATAATAGGCGCCAAATGCGTCGATATCGTGTGTTAATACGCTTCTACTTTGTTCGCTGTCTGCAATATTGAACTGAATAATGCGACTATTGCCATCTTGTTGGTGTAACTTAACCTGTGCTAATGTTTCTTCAGCCCCTTGCTTGTCGCTATGATAATGGACAACAATATCAAAACCGCTTTTGGCTAATTCAATGGCGATTGCTCTACCAATACCTTTACTAGAGCCTGTTACTAATACTGTGTTATTCATTGTTATTCCTGTCATTGATTAACATATTCTGCAGCGTTTTGAGGCTGATAAACATTGATTTTTGCTTGCGCTAAAATGGTCTCTGGCTGAAGTATATTCACGATTTTACAGTCAAAAACCGATAAGCCAGCCGCATCTTGTAGCAATTGTGTGGCATGCACTTGTAATGAGTCACCATGAGAAAAATAGGCAAGGTTAGGTTGGTATTTTCGAGTTCCCAATAAAAAGCCTAATTTGATTTCTTCATTTGCAGCTAACTCATTTGCGCCCGCTTTTGCTGCAATGCACTGTGCCATATACTCAATACCAATATAGCTGGGCACTCCTTGTTGCTTAGCGCAGTAAAATTCACTCTCTTTGGTAATATTTACTAAGACGCTGGCACTATCCTTATCAAATGAAATTAATTTATCCACTAAGCGCATTGGCATTCTATGCTTAATGACTTCTTCAATATCATACATACATGGTAACTCTTTCAATTCAGTTTAAGCCGATACTGCTTGATAATATCAAGCTAGCATTGTTGCCACCAAAAGCATACGAATTTGACATGCAGTGCTGGATGGTTTTGCTAGGTTGATTATTGCTTGCTAGTAAGTTTATTTTAGCAATATTTGTATCTATATCACCTGATATTGTCATCTCAGGGTAACGATTGGCGCTATTATATTCACTTAATAATAACCAACACAATCCTGCTTCAATGGCACCAGCTGCGCCCAAACAATGGCCGTGTAGTTGTTTACTAGCACTACAAGGCGTTGCGTTGGTAAATACTTGTGCAACAGCTTTTGCTTCCATAGCATCGTTTTGTACTGTACCTGTGCCATGTAAATTTATATAACTAATGGCTTTAGGAGGAAGATTTGCGTTTGTTAATGCCGATTTCATTGCTTGTATAGCACCTTTTCCTTCAGGGTGTGGTGCTGAAATATGATGAGCATCACTACTTTCGCCGAAGCCTGTTAATGCAACATTGCTTGCTACTTTGCTCATGATAAATAATGCAGAGCCTTCGCCGATATTGATGCCACAACGTTGTGACTGAAAGGGTTGTGTAGGCGACTTAGAAATAGATTCTAAGGCATTAAAGCCCTTGATAGTCATATGACATAAACTATCAACACCACCGGCAATGACTATATCGGCTAAGCCATTACGCAATAATCGTTGAGCACTAATTAATGCTTTGGCGCTAGAAGTACAGGCGGTAGAAATAGCATAAACGCTGGCATTGGCACCGGCTAATTTGGCAATAAAATCTGCTGTGGCTCCCATTTCTTGCATACTGTAATGGTAATCTTCATGATGCCTTTCGCTAGACAGGTACGCTTTCATCGATTGTTCGCCACTGGCAATACCTGAAGTGCTGGTACCTACAACAACAGCGATATTGATAGTGTCATTTTTTTTGCTAAGGCTGGATTTTAGTTGAGCGAGTGTTTTAGCTATTTGCTCGAACGCTAATAGGGCTAATTGATTATTGCGACTGTTTTGAAAATCGCCATATTGACTTAAATCAGGCATTGGTTGTTGTACTTCACCAATAACAGTATCGACACCAAAACGATTATCTTGTTGCATCATATCTTGTTTGCCCGCAAGAAAATTAGCTAACACGGTTTTTTTGTCAGCGCCAAGAGAGCAGGCGATACCGAGATCATTTAAATAAATTGTCATGGCTAATGTCCCACTATGTCCAGTGTTGTATTTTGTGCCGGTTTTGCATTACTACTGCTACTGTCAGGCACGTTCTGGGTTATTTGCCAGCGCTCAAGTTCTTCAATGGTAATAGTATAATCTTGCTTAAGATTGATTAACTCGCTGATGTTGTTTTGTTGTTTAATATGATAAACAGCTTCACCGTCACTAATGATGGCTTTTTTATTGTCAGCTACTTGCTTGAGCTTAGCATTAACTAACCCTTGAGAAGCTTGCTGTGTTGGCCAAAGCACCAGTTGTAATTCAGCCAATACTCTTTCTGGCTCAATGGCTATTTTTTTACTGCTCTTGAGTGTACCTAATTCAGTGTGCCAGTTCAGGTTAAACAAGGATAAGCCTTCAACTGTCATCCCTGAAATCAGTATATTTTCAGGTGACATTTCCACTTGGATTAAAAATTCATGCTGTTTATCTCGCTCTTTAACTTTGCATAAGGCTAGGATACCAGTATGGGTTAAACTCGCAGGGATTGGTTGTAAGCGATAATTAACATGTTCAGCAAGCACAACTTGTTGAACATTACTTGTTTTAGTGGCGCAGGCGGAAAGTATGCATGCAAAACAAAATAATAAAGCTAATTGTTTAATATGAAACAATATAGTATCCATCATGGGTATTAGTCTTGATTAGCTTTGCGGCACACTAATAAACTGTGGCCTAAACCAATATCATCTATTTGCTGTTCTATTTGTAAACCGCTGTTTTCAACGAGAGCGATAAATTTATCAGCGGCATACATACGACTGTTACCATTGGCAAAACAGGTAAAATAGAGCGACGTAGCATTTAAGCTAAAGGCAGCAGCATCAAACTTTTGTGCGTCCCAAAAGGTTTCTAAAATTAATACCCGTTGTTCACCGGAAATCCCCTTAGCTACATTGGTTAAAATTGTCTTTATTTGAGGCTCAGAAAAACAGTCTAAAAATTGGCTCATCCAATAAACATCCGCGTTTTCAGCGAGTGTTTGTGTTGGATCTAGCATGTCACAAGGAAATGGGTGAAAGCGATCCGCCAAACCTGCTTCAGTAATGTTTTCTTGCGCTTTCGCTAATTGTGGAGGTAAGTCCATAATCGTCACTTCTACGCTACTATCATGTTGTAGACACTTAGTGGCAAATCGACCTGTATTACCCCCGATATCAACAATATGTTTAGGCTTATTAACAAAGACTAAAGGTAAAATTTCATCAAAAGCATGATCAGAATAGAAATGATCAAAGGCAAACCAACTTGCTCTAGTTTTATCTGGTAATTCAGGCAGGTGAGGGTATAGGGTTGGCCAGTCGCCAAAGACTTTTAATCCTTCTGGTTTACCTGTTTTAATAGACTCAGTAAGGTTAGCTAAACCCTGGTAACCAAAGTGCTGAGTGAAGTCAAAATTAACGATAGACATTTCATCGTGTAATAGAAAAAATGCGACTTTAGTTAAGCTATAGCGTGCGGCTTCTGATTTATCGTCTTGCTTTGTTAAAGTGACTAAACCGCACGTTAACGCAAAATCTAATAAAACGCTGACACCATATTCGCTGACCTTTACCGCTTCAACGATAGCGTTTAGTGATACACCGTTACGTCTATTTTTATCAATAAACTGTAAAATGCCTAATTCTTTCAGCGCAACCGTTGCTTGGAAAATATAAGGGGAAAAAGCGATATGCTGTGCCATAGACTTAGCGTCTACTGCTGATAATTCAGCTTGTTCTGGCCGTTGTATCATTTGATTACTTCCGTTGTTGATTTATTTTTGTGAAGGTTAAAGGGGTTAAGTGGCTCAGTAGCCATGCTAAAGAAATACCAATTAATAATGTTAAGCCAAAGCTACTCACGGCAGGTGTTGTACTGTATGACATAACACCAAAGGTTAAAGCCGATGAAAGTGCGGATAAACTGATGGTATGACTGATGATTTTATTGACACCATGTGCCTTAAAAAATACCACATAATCAATAGCTAAGGTGATAATAAGTAAGCAGGCTAGTAGATTAAAAATATTCAAACTGCCTTGCATTGATTGACTAATAAACAGCGCAAGCCCTGCAGATACAGTAGGAACCAATAACATTACGGCTGCACTTGCTAAACCAAAGTACATTGTTAGTACAATTAATATTATTGCCAGTGCGGGTAATGCTATGTGTAAAATATTTTCTCTGACCTCACTTAACTGTTTCGATAAAGCTCGTGGCAAGTTGATATATTCAGCATGTGGATCTTGTTCAACTATGTCTTTTTGTTGTGTTGATAAAGGCGCATTCAGTAGTAAAGCGCTCCAGTATTGGCTGTTAATTTTTTGAATGTCTACGCCTGTATTTTCACGTAAAAATTCAGGCATTAATGTCAGTGGTTGAGCATTTTTTATTGATGCTTCAATGGTGTTAGCATCAATATAAGAAGTAATACCATGGTAATTATTGGTTTGCCAATTTGCTTTAACTAAATCAATATTTTTTTGCTGCTCTGCTTGAGACAGTTGCCAGTCAGCAATACTTTTTACGATGGCGCCTTGTGAGCGCAATGCTGTGGTTAATTGCTGGCTATTATCCAGCAATGTTTCTTGATTTTCCCCTGTTACTAGCACCATATGCGGATAAACATTATCACCCGTTAAGCGAGCGACTTTTTGCTCCTCGTTTATTAAGGCCGCGGACTTGGTATTCAAGTGGGTAATATTATCGTCAAAATTGATTGCGGATAAGCTAAAGGCAAACGCTAAGGTTGCAACGCAAAGATAGATGAAATGCTGTTTAGGTAACACAGCAAAAGAGCTTCCTTCGCGTTTACAGTGAATATTGGGTAAGAGTAATAAGGCACTTAAATAAGCGCCAAATAAGCCAAAGCCAACAAAAATAACAACTTGATGTAATAAGCTAATTGGTGTGGTGAAAAATAGACTATAGCCTGCAATGCTTGATACTAACGCTATGGTGAGTGGCAGGAAAACTTTTTGTCGAATATGGTTTGCAGAGTCTGTTGTGTACTGCTTGAGCACTAAGACATGAAAGCCGTAATCTATCGCTATCCCTAAAATACTGACAGCAAACACTAATGCTAATAAATGTATTGAATTAAACCACAACGTGAGTGCTGTTATACCTACCAGTAATGCTGTGCCAATAACCAGCAAGCAAGCTATTAAGGGGGCTATTGCTCTAAATGCCAGTAAAATAATGACAATGACCGCAACCAAAGAAAGTAAGCCAAAGCTGCTTATTTCAGATTGTGCTTGTAAACTTGCCGCCGCTGAATGTAACACCATGCCTGTCATGAGCACTTGGCTTGTGTTTTCCTGTTTGTTACTAGCGTGGTATTTTAGCTTAATGGTTTGCAATTGCTGGTAAATACTTACTGAATCACGAATATTGAGATGACTGGCTTTAATACTAATAAAAATCGGGATATAGCTTAGTTTGTCGCCTTTTAGCATGAATTCTTGCTGGTTAAACTGCCAGTTAGCAGTATTTTGTTGTTTATCTAACAATCGCTCTTTTAAAAAAGTCGCCAGAGTTAAAGTGGTATCTTTTGGTAATGACTGGCTAACAATAGGATCTGCCCATTGATTTAGTAGAGCAAAATATTCATCAGAGAGTGTTTGAGAGTCATTGTTCGTTAAGGCCTGCTCTAAAGTGTTTTTTTGTTTGCTTGATAAGTAACTATAAGGTGAGGTGCCATAATAGTTGATCAACTGTTGTAATTGAGCTGAATGTATTGGATTGCTATACATACTTGCCAACCAAGGCTGCTGTGTTAGTTGTGCTCTGATATCGCTCGCTATAATGGCAGCTTGTGAAATATCTTGGTGACCAACAAGCAAAAGCAGTTTGTTTTGATAATGCTGGCTCAAGGCAATGGCGGCTTGATTTTTAGGAGAATTAATTTCAAGGGCCGCGAGTAATCCGGCATTGTATTCTTGCTCACTATTAGTGAATTTTACCAACAACATTGAGATACATACGGCGACTAATAATAGCCATAACATAATGGATATTTTGGGGCTTAACTGCCTTAGGCTTCTAGTCAAAATAAGCCAACTCCTCTGGGCTTACTTTATCAGAGGATAAACGTAGTTGGATGTCAGTTTTATTACCGTTTGCTTCAATTAATGTGATATTGGTGGGGATGTTATGCTTCTGCTCCACTGTGTCTGTACAAAGGTTGATTTGCTTAAACAAGCTGGCCAAAGTGTCGCTTTTTGGCGTTAATGCTAAACAAGTTTCATTGCTATTGTTCGAGGCAATTAATTTTTCACTGATAAAAAAACTAGCCAGTTTTTGTTCATCTGCAGTAAATAGCGCTAAAAAGAAGTCATTGTCGAGTTGTGCTTCTTGCTGTTTTGTACCCTGTTCATCTATTTTATAAACGCCGTTTTGTGAGAAGAATTTCAATGAGTTTACTGGCTTTTGGGTGTGCCAAAGTAACCCTTTATTGGGCACATAAACAAAGCTACCTTCAGAGTTAAAAGGGCGCTTTAACGGCTTTATACTTTTGTTTTGGCTAAACTCGCCTTTTAAAGGTTGTAAATCAACAACCTTAGCCGTATCTAACTCTCCATTTGCCGCGTGTATTAACGACGTTGTCGAGCATAAAACCACCGTAAAGATACTCATTAAAATTTGCTTGATTTTGGCTAGGCTTATCACGGCTAATTTCATCTTATGCTTCTTTTAATTCATTGAGTAAAGGTTGTAACTTTTCAAGCAAAATAGCCGGAGACTCCAGTTGTAACTCTTCCGTTGTTGTACACACAGCGGCTTGCACTGTATAGCCTTTAGTCAATTTGGCACCTGTTGCCTTGTCTGTAATGAGGTAATTAATTTTAATTCTGTGCTCAAACTCCACTAGCGAAGCTGTAACCGTTATCACTTGTGAAAACTTCGCTGAGCCGACATATTTCAAGCGCATATCAACGATAGGCCATAAATAGCCTGATTCTTCCATATCTAGGTAATCATAATTGAATAAACGCAGTAATTGACAGCGAGCTACTTCGAAATATCTAGGGTAGTTGCCATGCCAGACAATATTCATTGGATCACAGTCGTGAAACGGTATTTCGATATCAACGGCTGTGGTGATGTGTTTTTGTTTACTCATACAGTGACCAACGCTGTTCTTGAATATAGTCAACGGTTGCTCTTAAGACGCCTTCGAGTGGTCTATCTTCAGTAACCAGCTCAAAAAAACTGCCAATATCATCGAGCATTTCGATAATAGGCTTAGATAAGGTATCACGGTTTAGCTCACCTTGTTTAATACGTAATGTTAGCGCTTGATAGCTTGCTAGTAGTGTTGCAGCAACCACTTGTTCGGTTAATTGTAAAACACGTAAGCAATCTCTTGCGGCGATTGTACCCATACTAACTTTGTCTTGATTGTGACACTCGGTAGAGCGAGAAAATACGCTGGCTGGCATGGTGAGTTTAAGGGCTTCTGCTGTCCATGCTGAAGTGCCTATTTGTACCGCTTTAAAACCGTGGTTTATGGCTATACGATCTGGCTCAGCAGCAGATAAGTTAGCTGGTAAACCATTGTTATACTTAACATCGACTAAACTTGCCATTTGACGATCAAGTAAATCAGAAATATTCGCTATTGCGGTTTTCATGCTGTCCATTGCCATCGCAATATGACCACCATAAAAGTGGCCACCGTGTAATACATGCTCACCAATACCATCAATTATAGGGTTGTCGTTGGCGCTGTTGAGTTCATTTTCAATAAATTGCCTAAGCCAAGGTAATGAGTCAGCCAGTACACCAATCACATGTGGCGCACAGCGTATTGAATATCTGTCTTGTAAACGATGAGAATTTCTTGGGTGATGATGATGATGTAAGTCGTTTTGTATCCAAGCCGCTACATCAGCTTGACCTTGGTGTGGTTTAACTGAAAATAAAATATCATCAAAATGATTACTATTCCCCTTCAGCGCTAGGCTGCTCAATGCGGTTATGCGGGCGCTTAGTTTCGTTAGGTAGGCGGCGCGATCAAAAGCTTGGCACGCCAGGGCAGTCATTACTGCGGTACCATTCATGATGGCAAGACCTTCTTTAGGGCGTAATGAAATAGGATTAAGTTTTTCTTTGGTCAATGCCGTGTTCGCAGCGACTTTTTGGTCTTGATAATATACCTCTCGCTCACCACAAAGTGTTGCTGCCACGTAGGATAATGGTGTTAAGTCACCACTGGCACCCACAGAGCCTTCTTGAGGAATGACAGGAATAATATTTCGATTCAAAAAAGTGGTAATTTGCTTGAGTAGTGGCCAACTGACGCCGGAATAACCTCGGCTTAATGACGCCAGTCTGGTGGCTAAAATAGCGCGCCCTTGCTCTGGGGTAAAATAATCGCCCAAACCACAACCATGAAATCGGGTTAAATGTAGTGGTAACTCATTGGCTAATTTAGCAGGAATCTCTACAGTGCAAGATTCGCCGTATCCTGTAGTAACACCATAAATTACGCCATCTTCTTCTAGTAATGTATCTAAGAAGGTAACGCCAGCATTAATTTTTTCTACAAATTCTTTATCATCACTTAGTGCAACT
This sequence comes from Colwellia sp. SU-HH00943, assembly GCF_057546125.1. NCBI lineage: Bacteria > Pseudomonadati > Pseudomonadota > Gammaproteobacteria > Alteromonadales > Colwelliaceae > Colwellia > Colwellia sp. SU-HH00943. Next base: position 978,712 of record NZ_BAAJLW010000001.1, on the reverse strand, counting down.
TGCTGCTTATTTTTAGCAATGGCCACTATATCTTCGATCGTTAATGCGGAGGCACCAAAGATAGTGGTGGCATTATTTTCTAACATATTTAAATCCTACTTATTACGACTGCGCGCTAGTGTTTTTCTCTACTAATATTGTCTTGTTGCCAAAAATCAAAAAAATTAAACCATTGTAATGGGTATTGTGCACAATATTTTTCTAAGGTTTTTGAATAACGACTTACTAAGGTGTTTAAAGTCTCTTCACGTGATTTTCTTGTCCATTTAATGCCAGCAGATAACTCTTCAAAAATTAAGTTATATGCCTGCCCTTCTGCTGTTTTGGTTTTTAAGCAAAACATCATTAAAACAGGGCACTGTAAAATGCCCGCCAAAATAAAAGGCCCTTGGGAAAAAGGTGCTTTTTCGCCTAAAAAATCACTATGAATAACACGGCCAGCGACTGTGGTTGAGGTTCTATCACCGGCAATAACAACATATTCACCTTGTGCTATTTTTTCTTGTAGCATAATAGCAAGATCTGGTCCTAATGCAGTGACTTCAATTAAATTTACTTTAACATCACTATGTAAACTGTTAATAAAGTCATTAAACTTTTCAGCATGTTCGGTAAATACTATAACATTGAAGCAAGCGGCGGCGTTAGCTTGGGCAAGTGCTCTGCATACTTCTAAATTACCTAAATGAGAGCCGATGATTAGCGCGCCTTTTTTTTGCGCTAATAACGGTTCAAAAGCATCATAATTAACATGATTAATTGATGACATGGTAATTTTTCCTAACCAAACATCTACCTTGTCTAACGCGGCAAAACCCATCATTAAAAAGTGTTTATAGCTCATCCATAACGAAGGTTTTTGTGGTAAATAACCCGCTTGATGCATTTTATTAAGGTACTTTTGTGAGGCTAAGCGACTGGTTTTTCCGGTGACAAAAAAATAAAAAATGATCGGATACAGCAAGATAATAGCGAGGTATCGCCCACCGAACTTATAGCAAGTGAATAGCGTTTTCAAGCCAAGTAAGGAGCCGCGCTCACGCATTGATGACCAATGATTATTTGTCGTCATGAGTATTTCCTGACTGGGCTGGTTTTGTTGTGTTTTCTCGTGCTTCATCAACATTTTTATTCACTAAACGTTGCGCAAGTAAATAGGGTGAACGTAGTAACATTCCAAAAACTAAACGGGTATGTAGCCAGCTGATAAGTATATTGTCGTGCAAAGCTCTAAAGTGAGATTGACCATCTTCAGGGTAGTTAACTTTTGTAGGGACAAATTTAATGGCAATATTACGCCAAAATAAGCGCACCATGACTTCAATATCAAAGTCCATACGCTTCCCTAAATTAACTTGTGTTAATAATTGGCAAGTTGCTGTTAATGGGTAAACACGAAAGCCGCACATGGTGTCTTTTACTTGCAGGGATAGGGTTTCAATATGCACCCAAAAATGTGTGATTGAGCGACCCCATAATCGCCCCTTAGGAATAGTGTCGTCATAAATAGGTTGACCGCTAATTAAGGCATTGGGATGTTGAGCTGATAATTGGAGTAAAGCATCAATATCATTGAGATCGTGTTGGCCATCAGCGTCTACTTGTAGTGCGTGACTATAACCAAGCTGCTCTGCGGTTAATAAGCCTGAAATAACCGCACCACCTTTACCTTGGTTAATATCATGAGTGACTAAGTGAATTTTGTCATTACTGTGACTTAATTGCTGTAATACTTGGCGATGAGTTATTGTACTTGCATCATCGACTAAAATAACGCTGAGCCCTTTTGCCAATAAACTGTCGACTATTTGGGCTATTTTATCGCTATGATTGTAGCTAGGAATGACAGCACAAGTGCGTTGGTTTGCTTTCATTAGGCAAGTTCAACTCTTGCAGAAGAGTACTTTTCATCAGCGTCGCTATAACTAAAGGTAAACTTGTCTGGTGACTTTTTGATGATTTCTAATTGCACATTCATGTCTGGTAAAAGTAGTTTTTGAAACTTTAACACGCTGACATTAGTCACATTTCCTTGAAGGTTTAAATATTCACGTGCAAACGTTACCGCCCAATCTAATTGCACCACGCCTGGAGCAATAGGCGTATCGTCAAAATGTCCTTTAAAGCAACGTAAATTAGCATTGATGGTTAAATGCAAAATGACGCCGTCATTGCTTTGTTCAATTGAGTTTATTTGCGGGAGTATCCCCAGCGTTGTGCTATTCATTCAATTTGTTGCTCTAATTAAAAAGATTGACTAAAGAGGCTTTTATTAACTTACCTTGGCTATTATAAGGAAGTTGTCGCTCAAAGCGCCACTTTCTTGGAAATAATGACGCTTCAAATGTTTTTGTTAATACTTGTTTACACTCCTGTATTAACCGTTTTTTTTCTGTGACATTTGTAGGTAATAACTGTTGGTTTGCTAAAGCGATAACGGCCACTAAAGCGGGCTTTTTGTCTTCCTTATTTAAGGTAAAACAATGACAAGCACTGATTTGCGGTAAGCTTATTAATAGCGTTTCCATTTCATCTAAGGATAACCGTTTTTCGTGTAATTTAATAATGCGATCTACACGTCCAAGTAAGTTGAAAAATCGCCCGTTAAGCTCAACCCTATCATCCGTTTTGTAGTTTTCACCTTTAGCCAGAAAAGATGATTCAAGCACTAGGGTGTCGTCCGTCGCTACCTTTGCATTATGTCCCGGAAATAATTGCCATTGTGCATTGTTAACTTGTTGACGCCAACCAATGCCACCTGTTTCTGTACTGCCATAAATTTCAGTAATGGTTTGCTGATTGTGATCAGCGTAGTCTTGGGCAATTTGAGTCGCTAAAGGTCCGCCGGATGAAAATATCTCTACGATTTCTTGGGAAGCATGTTTTGAAAGTTGTTTACTCGTGCGTGCTAAATAGCTAGGGCTTGAAACTAGTACCAGTTTGCTATTAGTTTGGCAGTAATGCTCTACTTGCTCTGGGTATTCAATGGTTTCACAAATGATTTTTTTGTTACTCAGTACAGGCCATATCAATTTAAACAACAAGCCGTAGATGTGTTTATGGGTCACTGTAGAGAGTATGCAGCTATGGTGAAAGGGGAACATGGCTTGCAAACTTTCTACTTCATTAGCAAGTTGATACCAATATTTTTTAATGGCTTTTGCTTCACCTGTTGAGCCTGAGGTGAACAAGGTAATACAGGTCTCGGCGTTAATGGCTAAAGGGGCATTGGCGACATCACTTGCTTGGCTGTGCTGCTGTTTAAAGTGAGGAATAATTTTTTTCTGTTCAGTCTGCTCACTCTGCTCACTCTGCTCAATACTGCCAATACTGCCAATACTGATATCAGCAAAATGCGCAGCTTGTTGAATACGTTCATGCTGATTACTTTGTGCTAAAACGATATTTTTGTTTGCCAGTAATAAGGCAAAGAAATAAATACTAAACTGATAAAAGTCGTCTTCGTAAAGTAGCCAGTTAGTTTCACTATATTGGTTGATTTCATTTGCTAACGTCAGGCAAGTGTTGGCCCATGTTTGTCCTGAAATTTTTTCATTTCCTGACAAAAACTCACTTTGGTTGTTTATCGGAAATGTGTAAGCATTAATTGTCATTGCGCTTTTGTACCTTCAATCTGACCAAATACTCCCCAACAAATAATATTGCAATTAACATATACGCTATTAAACCATTATACAGTGTCCAAGTTTGCAAGCTGGTATAGAGCGCTGTATAGCACGAGATTAAGCCATTAATAATGAAAAATCCTAACCAAACTTTAGTGACTTGACGGGTATATAGCACGGCATGTGGCGGTAACTCAGCTTGTGTTAATCGTGCAAGGCGTTCTATCACAGGAGGAGGAGTAAATAATGAGTAGGCAAAAATCAACGCTAGCGCGCTATTTATGATCACCGGGTAAAACAATAGACCGATATTTTCAGCAAAAATAAAACTAAAGAGTAACAGTAATATTACAATGAAAGAGATAATTTTATTCGCGCTTGAGCTTAATAAGTCTTTATTCTTATCATTTACTAAGATGCTTTTTTGCAATATGAAAAGTCGCGCTGAAAAGAGTAATAATAATACGAAACTAACCCAACGTACTGAAAATTCAGTTAAGCCATAGAACACTACAACAGGATAGAGTAGCGTCACTATCGCTACCATGGCTTTTATAACAAAAACGTTTCGCATTATTAATTATGATTGCAGCTTTACTAAATTATGCTGCTTTAGAAAGTGCAACTAACGCGTTAACAATATCTTCAACGGTACGTACTTGTTTGAAAGATTCAGGGGCTATTTTTTTACCTGTGATTTCACGTAATCGAACGACCAAATCAACAGCATCAATACTATCTAAATCTAATTCTTGATATATTTCCGCTTCTAAGGTGATATCTTCCGCTGGAATTTCAAATTCATCAACCAATAATTCGGTTAACATTGATAATATTTCTTCTTTACTTTGCATGGTGTTCTCAATACTAATGTTGTTCGATAAATTGAACTAGGTTGTTTATAGAATAAAAGTGTTCTTTGGTTTTTTCTGAGTTTGCTTCAATTTTTACATCGAAAGTTTTCTTTATTGCCAAACCTAGCTCTAGCGCATCTATAGAGTCTAAACCTAAGCCTTCTCCGAATAAAGGCTCGTCATCAATAATATCTTCTGGAGATATATCTTCTAAATCTAGTGTTTCTATAATCAACGTTTTTAACACTGTTTTTGTATCAGTCATTTAATCCTAGTTCCTTACTAAAATACTCTTGTGTATCACGAGTTAATGCTCGCACGGCCAATGATGGGTTGGCTTGATTAAAATAGTGGCTGTTATCAATCTCAGCATGTGGTGTGAGGGTAATAACAAATTTTTTATTTGGCACATTATACCATGATTCTTTTTTAGTTAATGTACTTGGTTCAACAGAAATAAATATCGGAAGATAATTGGCTTGGCAGCGTACGGCAATATTTGCAGCACCTCGTTTAAATGTGAGTGGTTTACCAGCAACACTACGGGTTCCTTCTGGAAAAACAACAATGTTGCAGCCAGATGCTAGGCTTTGATTGCAATCTTCAAATAATTGCTCGGCGTTGGTATTATCTATATAGCCTACGCGTTTTACCACGCCTCTTAGGAATGGGTTCTTAAATAGTTCAGATTTCACTACACAATCAGCATTGGGTAAGTAGGCAATGATTAATACTACATCAATGAGTGAAGGGTGATTGGCAATGACAATATGGCTTTGTATATGTTTGAGCTTTTCAATGTTATTTAACTTTACATTCATGACGCCAAGCAGTTTCATCAAGCTAATAAACATAAAGAAAGAACGATGAATGGTGTATCTCGCGACTTTTTTTCGTTGTGTTTTATTGCGAATAAATAACGTTTGTAAAGGAAAAATAATGGATGAAATAACAAGTGCCCCAATACCAAATGTTGTAAAACAAAGGCCTGTGGCAAACACGCGCCATAAATAATTCATCTTGTGCATTACTTAAAGCCTAATGATACTTGGTAGTTTTTACTTTGTAACAAGCTATCATTTTGCAAATAAAGTAGACGAATAAACTCAACACTAATGTCGGTTTGTTGATTGTTAGTCCGTTGGGAAGGCACTAAAGAAAGGTTGATTTCAGCTAAACTATTATGTGTGTGCTCACTCGTCAGTATTAAGGTGATACAACGCGCAGGCATAGGTGGTTCAAATTCACGATATTCATTGGGAACATCAAAGTCACAAAAGGTATATATAACAGGTGTGTTGCTGTTCTGGCATTGCATAGAGGCTTCCACAAGGCCTTCTAAAAAGGTATTGCTACCGGCACTAATGGTAGTGGTAGCAGCTGTATTTTCAGTGTTGATGCTAAATAAGCCTGAAGTGGCATTGTGTACAGATAAAGCAAATTGAGTAGGTGATAAATCTTCGTCTAAGGCAGCGGCTTTTATCAGCTGTACCGTTTTTGCTAAATCACCATGCTGTGATGCAAATATTAGCGGTAAATTCATTGTAAGTGCTTGCGGGATATCCAAACAATGTAAAGCAACTTTGCTAAATGGGCTCAGTCTTCTTAGCTGACCTTTGGGGTAATATAGCGGTTTTGGCGGAGTAAACTCTACTGGCAGATTTTTATCGCCTTGTGCCCATAAGGTCAGTTCTTGTTGGGTGTCTAATCCTTGTAGCCAGACATTAAAATTATCTATATAAACTTTCATTGTTATTCGGTATTGTGTGGAGCGTAATTTGTCAGGCTATTTTTTACAATACTTTAACAAAGTACCTATTATTCTACAAACTAATGCCCATAGATTAGCGTAATGATGATCAAGTACAATTTAAATAGATTTTCTAGGTTGAATCGACAACTCTATGTTGCTGAGCTTATCGCACTTGATAAAGCTGAGCTTGTATATGAAGACTATTTAAGTACTGAAGAGCTCGTAATATTTGCAAAGCGGAAGCACAAACACGCCGAATTCTTTTTTTCTCGATTTATTATTAAGAAAGTAGCAGGTCTTAGTGAGGACGAAGCAAAGTGTTACACGGTAAAATATTGTCAAGAGCATAATAGCGCGGGCATTTTTCTAGAAAACAAGCTTATTCAAAAACTTTCTTTAAGCCATAGCGGTCAGTATGTGGCGTTTAGTTTTTGTGCCTTAGATGAAGTTATTGGTGTTGATATAGAGTTGGTTAATCAAAGAAATGTTAAGCGGCTAACAGAAGCGTTTTTTAGTCAAAGTGATCAACTACGCATTGATGAAGCGGAACATCCCAAAGAAACTTTCTACCAGTTATGGACAGAAAAAGAGGCGGTTACTAAATTAGTAAACGCCTCAGTTTTTAATTCACTGGCTATATCTTCCGCGAGATTGCATGAGAAGTATTGCCTCAAAACTATATTCAGGGATGATTACGTGGTTTCAATCGCCACTGATAAAGATTGTTAGTCTTTATAACTTTCTTCAATTAAGCCTGATTGGATTAATCTATCAATATTAATTATCCAATTATTGTAGTTTCTGTGAATAGTATTCTTTTGCATATTATATTTTAGGTTTGTACTGTCGATATAATGAATTGAGTACTGGTTAGTATCAAAATTTATCTCAATTTTTGCAGTATGAGTACGTATTACTAGCTCAGCTAAAATATGACCTTCTTTTTTATCTTGAACTTTCCAACCCTTTTGAACTAGGGCTTTTACAATTATCTTCTCTACTTGTTTTGTAGAAATGCCAGCAGGAACAGTTGAACTTTCCACATTATAAACTGGGGTTGATTTACAGGCTGCTAGCGTAAAAATAGAAAGTAAAACAAATAATATTTTTTTCATGTGTATCCTTGCTTGTGAAAACATTGTTAATTTAATCAGGCAGGATTATAAGCTTATTTATAATTTAACTACTAGTTTTATTAGTTGCACACCAGTATTCAGTATCATAATTTCATGAATGGCTATTTTCATAATTTCAATCAAATTGTCAAATGTCAGCTTGAGCTATCATTAGGTTCAATAAGTCAGTAAAGGTGACATTGCAGATAAGGGGTAAATCGTGACGAATTCAGTATTAAGCAATTGGGATGACATTCTTTTATTACATGATCAGTTAACTGAAGATGAACGAATGATTAAAGATATGGCGCATTCATTTTGCCAAGAAGAGCTGATGCCCGGTATTCTAATGGCAAATCGTGAAGAGCATTTCGACGCCAATATTATGCGAAAGTTTGGTGAAGTAGGCTTATTGGGCGCAACCATTGATGGTTATAATTGTTCAGGTATAAATTATGTCAGTTATGGGCTAGTTGCTCGTGAAGTAGAGCGAGTTGATAGTGGTTATCGTAGTGCCATGAGTGTGCAATCTTCGTTAGTAATGCACCCTATTCATAAGTTTGGTACTGATGAGCAAAAAGAGAAATATTTACCCAAACTTGCCACAGGAGAATACATAGGGTGTTTCGGTTTAACTGAGCCGGATTCAGGCTCAGATCCCGCAAGTATGAAAACAAGCGCGAAAAAAGTATCGGGGGGGTATCAATTAAACGGTACTAAAATGTGGATTACCAACTCGCCTATTGCTGATGTGTTTGTAGTTTGGGCAAAAAATGAAGCGGAAAATAACCAAATTTGTGGTTTTATCTTAGAAAAAGGCTTGGCAGGGCTAACTGCGCCTAAAATTGAAGGGAAAATGTCTCTTCGTTCATCGATCACCGGTGAAATAGTGATGGACAATGTTTTTGTGCCTGAAGAGAATATGTTCCCAGATGTGAGAGGCTTAAAAGGCCCATTTAGTTGTTTGAATATGGCACGTTATGGTATCTCTTGGGGGGCTTTAGGTGCTGCGGAATACTGCTGGCATGCTGCTCGCCAGTATGGTTTAGATCGAAAGCAATTTAAGCGGCCTTTAGCGCAAACACAGTTGTTTCAAACAAAACTCGCCAATATGCAAACTGAAATCGCTTTAGGTTTACAAGCATCACTTCGTGTTGGCCGTATTATTGACACTGGTGTTTGGGATCCGGCCATGATTTCATTAGTAAAACGTAATAACTGCGGCAAGTCTTTAGATATTGCCCGCATGTCTCGTGATATGCATGGTGGTAACGGTATCGCGGATGAATTTCATGTTATTCGACATATGATAAATTTGGAAACGGTCAACACCTATGAAGGCACTTATGATATTCACGGCTTAATATTAGGGCGTGCTCAAACAGGACTGCAGGCGTTTTTCTAGAAGCAAAGAGCTTACTACAAAAAATACTTATTTAAGGTGCTTTTTATAACTCAAATTGTTTAGAAATGTATTCAAACTTTTTAGGCTTATTATTTCTGCCTTGAATAAGCAAAAATTTCATAAAAAATTTAACCCCAAATTAATCTTGTCTACGTTTACTGTATAAGCAAGTTAAAAATTTGCTGTTTGAGTACGGTTTAATTCTTACGAATGAGGGGTATTTATGAAGAGATTAATTTCGATTATTTTGTTAGCAAGTACAACGACTTTTGGATTATTCGCTTTTATGGCATTTTTAATTTCGAGTGATCAGGTAAATCTTATTGAACCTGATGCAGTTCCTGTTGTTGAAGTTTTTCAAACACCAGAAGATTCAAAAGTGGAAGAGAAGCCAAAGCCTCAATTAGAACCACCTAAACCTCCTCCTGTTATGCCTAGCAATAAGGTGGAATTGAGTGAGGCGACACTTGATAATGTTTTAAACTATCAATCTACAGGTTTTGAAATGGAAGAAACAGACACTGTAATTTCACCAATGAATAATATATCTAATGGAGAAGCTAGGCCAATAGTAAGGGTTAACCCAAAATATCCAATCGACGCTGTTCGTAATGGAATTGAAGGTTGGGTGGTTTTGGCTTTTGATATTAGTGCCATTGGTGAAGTTGTGAATATTAAAGTTTTAGACTCTGAACCTAAGCGTATTTTTGATAAAGAAGCAAAGCGAGCTCTAAAAAAATGGAAATATCGTGCTAAATCAGTTGATGGTAAACAAGTAGCACAGTATAACTTTACCGTACAACTAGACTTTAATATGTCGAAAAGTATTTAAGGTGTGTATTTGAAGTTACCGTCAATGATTAAGGGCTGGTTAAACCCTACTATTAGCCCTGAAAAATTATTGAGTCAATATTACTCTACTGGTAATAGCCACTTTCTAACCTTGCTAGTAGAGCAATTTAATGTATCAATTTATCATTATTTATTGTCATTATCTGATAAAGAGGTTGCTGAAGATGTTCTGCAATCAACTTGGCTTAAGGTTATGAATGCTAATAAGGCAAGTCAATATACTAATGTGAAAAGTTGGCTATTTACCATTGCGCGAAATACCTTAATTGATGAACTTCGTCGGCAACAGAAGTGGCAATGGCAAGAGTTAACGGATGAATTGTTGGAAATTGAACAATTAGAACATTCACTCTCGGAGCAAGATCGACTTAGCAGTTTTAATGAGGCAATAAAACAATTACCTTTTTATCAAAAGGAAGCCTTTATTTTTCAGCAGGAAGGGTTTTCAGTAATAGAGATATGCCAATTAGTGGATGAAAATTTCGAAACGGTTAAAAGCCGATTGCGTTATGCACGTAAACATATAAAAGCCGCTTTAGGATCTAAGTTATGAGCGAAGAGAAGTTTGATAAAGAAGTTTCACAGCTTTATCAACAAAGAAAAAGTGAAATTAGTGCTCCTTCTGTGAGTATGCACTTAAATACTAAAAGTCGAGATCAGAAATTTAGTTTTACAAAGTGGATATCTATTATTCTTTTAGGTGGTAGTGCTTCCTTTGGTATTTTGGCTATAATCGGCCAACTTGCAACTGAGCCTCAGTCATACCGTAATCAAGTAAACACAACTCATACCGTAAATGTAAAGAAAGATAAACAAGATGAAACTACTGAAGAAGTTATCCATGTAAGAAAACCTTTACCACCGACACCTCAACCTCTAGACAAGGAAACGCCTCAAGCAACACCTCCTCGAATACCCAGTTTTACAAATGAGAATACAACATTACAAATAAGCAGGCCGGAAATTCAGTTTATTAGCATTGCTAAAATAAAAGAGCCAAAGCTATTACTTGAACCGATGTTTAAAGTTATGCCTAAGTTTTCAGTAAAAGCGAGGAGAGAAAATGAAGCAGGTGAGATTCGATTACGTTATCGAGTATCGCCTAGTGGAGAAGTTCAGGGAATTAATGTGGTTTCTAGTAACGTTGGACGTGAGTTGAAAAGTTCGGCAGTAAAAGCTCTTTCTCAATGGCGTTATTCGCCAAGTGATCATTATGAAGCATATTATGAAATAATTTTTGATTTTAATACTTACTAGTAAACTCTTGCGTTTCTTAAAAGGCTGTATATACTAACAGTTGTAAATAAATACAGGACTTTGCCGAGAAAGGAAAAGCATATGTCAGCTATAAACGAACTGAAGCCTTTAACGAATCGCCAACAACAGATTTTTGATCTGATCAAAGAAGCGATTAATGATACGGGTATGCCGCCTACACGTGCTGAAATTGCAGAATTTTTTGGTTTTAAATCAGCTAATGCTGCTGAAGAGCATTTAAAAGCTTTAGCTAAAAAAGGTTATATTGAAATGCTGCCAGGCACGTCGCGAGGCATTCGATTAGCTGAGGAATTGATCGAAGAAGAGGGCTTGCCTTTGATTGGTCGAGTTGCTGCGGGTGAGCCAATTTTAGCGGAAGAACATGTTGAAGATCATTATCAAATGGATGGTAATTTATTCCATCCTGCAGCGGATTATTTACTGCGAGTTAATGGTGAAAGTATGCAGGATATCGGTATATTAGATGGTGACTTATTAGCCGTTCACCAAACGACTGATGTGCAAAATGGCCAAGTTGTGGTTGCCCGTGTTGAAAATGATGTGACGGTGAAACGTTTTAAACGTGAAGGGAATGTTGTTTATTTACATGCTGAAAATGAAGCATTCTCTCCGATAAAAGTTGATCTTACTTGCCAAGAATTCAATATTGAAGGCATCGCTGTTGGCATTATCCGTAACGGTAGCTGGATGTAATTATTAGAAATATTGCGTTAAAGTTTATCTTTTTACAACAAGTCTATAAATGAGCGACGGTGATAAAATAATTCGTCGCTTAACTTTCCTTTGTTAAATCTCATCTCTTCTCTGTATAACAAATAACCATAGTTTGGTTGTTATTTGATCAAAAGTGAAAATTTATTATTTTACCTGTGTCAAATTGTCACATCCTATCCCTGTAGGGCTTAAGCTTAAGCTTAGAGTTCTTACTCTATTGAAATTACTAGTGTTTATTTTTTTATACGCAAAATATTGTTTGACCTAGATCAAGTTTTGAGTGATTCTAGAGCAGTAATCGAACAAAAAATAACTGTATAAAAACAATAAGACGTTAGCGTGCTTTCGGTAACTAAATTTCATAGTAAGTCTATCTTTAGCTAAAGAAATTACAGCTCGGCGTCAGTTAATTTACTAAAAATATAATAACAAAATTAACAGATAATCAGTTTGATGAGTTGTGATGTACAAAACTGCATTTCTGTTTTCTATTTTTTATATCCTGTTTTAAGCGAGGAAAAGTCCTGACACTGTTCTTCACCTTGAATGGGTAATAATAGAGGAGAGGTTGAGTGAAAAGAAGTATCCAACGTTGGTTGTTGGGAGGGGGACTTTGGTTTGGTAGTCTGCTTTCTTGTACAGCTTGGGCAGATTCACAGTTAAATCTGACTAAAGGGGTTACAGCAGTTAGTAAAGAAGTGTATGACTTACACATGCTTGCACTTTATATTTGTACTGCTATTGGTGTCATAGTGTTTGGTGCCATGTTCTGGTCAATGGTGTTTCATCGTAAATCAAAAGGCGCTAAAGCTGCAGATTTTCATGAAAGTACAAAAGTTGAAATACTTTGGACCGCAATTCCTATCATTATTCTTATAGCCATGGCCGTTCCGGCTACCAGTACATTGATTGATATGGAAAATAATGACAATTCTGATATTACCGTGCAAGTAACGGGTTCTCAATGGAAGTGGCATTATAAGTACTTTGATCAAGATATTGAGTATTTTTCAGTATTATCAACACCACGTGAAGAATATGAAAATCAAAACGGTACCTTTGGTGGTACGGGCTCAAGTAAGAATGAAAATTACTTACTTGAAGTAGATAAACCGCTCGTTATTCCAGTGAACAAAAAAGTACGTTTTTTAATTACTTCTGATGATGTTATTCACTCTTGGTGGGTTCCTGCTTTTGCAGTGAAACAAGATGCTAACCCAGGCTTTATAAATGAAGCATGGACTAAAGTTGATGTGCCAGGCATTTATCGCGGTCAATGTGCTGAGCTATGTGGTAAAGATCACGGCTACATGCCTATTGTTGTTGAAGTTAAATCTGAAGAAGATTACGCACTATGGATTAATGAGCAAAAAGCGTTAGTTGCACAAGCAGCTGATGCAGAGAAAGCCTCGTTAAGCGCATCAATGTCAAAAGAAGAATTGATGGAACTTGGAGAGTCAATCTATATGGCTCATTGTGCGGCATGTCATCAACCGACAGGTTTAGGATTACCACCAACATTCCCTGCACTTAAAGGAAGCCCTGTTGCTACGCAAGGCAGTATCGCTGAGCATATTAAGTTAATACAAGATGGTAAAGGCATGATGCCACCATTTGGTAAACAGTTGAGTTTAGCTGAAGTCGCTGCTGTTGTTACCTACGAGCGTAATGCTTGGGGAAATGATACGGGTGATTTAGTTCAAAGTTCAGATGTTAAAGCGGCAAGCGGGGAGTAAAACATGACAACAGATACGATAAATGAATCGCTTGATGACGCGCATAACGATGATCATCATGACCACAAAATGACAGGTTTAAAACGTTGGTTATATACCACCAACCATAAAGATATAGGTACGTTATATTTATGGTTCTCTTTTATTATGCTCTTAGTAGGCGGTGCACTAGCTATGGTGATCCGTGCTGAGCTATTTCAGCCTGGTTTACAAATAGTTGAGCCTGACTTTTTTAATCAGTTAACTACAGTTCATGGTTTGATCATGGTCTTTGGCGCGATAATGCCAGCGTTCACTGGTTTTGCAAACTGGATGCTACCTATGATGATAGGTGCTCCAGATATGGCATTACCACGTATGAATAACTGGAGTTTTTGGATACTTCCGTTTGCATTTGCCATCCTACTTTCTTCTTTCTTTATGGAAAGTGGTGCACCAAACTATGGTTGGACATTTTACGCACCGTTATCAACCACCTATTCTAATGGTAGTACCGCATTCTTTGTTTTTGCAGTGCATATCATGGGTATTTCTTCAATCATGGGGGCTATCAACATTGTTGTTACTATCATGAATTTACGTGCTCCTGGCATGACCTACATGAAGATGCCTTTGTTTGTGTGGACCTTTTTCATCACAGCTTATTTATTGATTGCCGTAATGCCGGTGCTAGCCGGTGTGGTCACCATGCTTTTAACTGATACTTATTTCGGTACCAGCTTTTTCGATGCCGCAGGTGGTGGTGATCCAGTGATGTTCCAACATATATTTTGGTTCTTTGGTCACCCCGAAGTTTACATTATGATATTGCCGGCTTTTGGCATTGTTTCAACAATCATTCCGGCATTTGCACGTAAAAAGCTATTTGGTTATAGCTCGATGGTGTATGCCACAGCGTCTATTGCATTATTATCGTTTATTGTTTGGGCGCACCATATGTTTACCACAGGTATGCCGCTATTTGGGGAGTTATTCTTCATGTATTGCACTATGCTCATTGCGGTGCCAACTGGCGTGAAGGTTTTTAACTGGGTTGCAACGATGTGGCGTGGTTCAATGACCTTTGAAATGCCGATGATGTTCTCTATAGCTTTTGTCATCTTATTCACTATTGGTGGTTTTTCTGGATTGATGTTGGCGTTAACACCGGTTGATTTTCAATATCACGATACTTACTTTGTTGTAGCGCATTTTCACTATGTACTGGTAACAGGCTCGCTATTCTCTATTTATGCGGGTGCATACTATTGGCTGCCAAAATGGACAGGTCACATGTACAGTGAAACATTGTCAAAATGGCACTTTTGGTGTTCGTTAATTTCAGTGAATTTATTGTTCTTCCCTATGCATTTCTTAGGGCTAGCCGGTATGCCACGTCGTATTCCTGACTATGCTTTACAGTTCGCAGACTTTAATAAATGGGTCAGTATTGGTGGTTTTGCTTTTGGTTTATCACAGTTAATTTTCTTAGCGGTGGTTATCAAGTGTATTAAAGGTGGAGAGAAAGCACCTGCTAAACCATGGGAAGGTGCTGAAGGTTTAGAGTGGACTGTAGCAAGTCCAGCACCGTATCACACGTTTAGTACACCACCGAAGGTTGATTAATCATGGAAAAAGGTACAGAGCAAGAGACTAATCAAGTAGTGAAAGCACAAGACAACACACGCGTGACGAAAAAACTCGTGCTTGTAGTCTTTGCTATGTTTGGATTTGGTTTTGCTTTAGTACCTTTATATGACGTGTTTTGTGATATTACTGGCTTGAATGGTAAAACAAATACTTCAGCTGCCACTTATAATGATGATGGCATAGATATGTCTCGTACCGTTAAAGTGCAGTTTATTACCCGTAATGCTAAGGGAGTTCCTTGGCAATTTGAACCGACAATAAATGAGATTGAGGTTCATCCGGGAGAAATGAAATTTGTTAATTTTTATGCAAAAAATGAATCGAAGCGTGAAATTGTTGGGCAAGCAGTACCATCAGTGTCACCAGGGTTAGCTGCAAATTATTTTCAAAAAATAGAATGTTTTTGTTTTACCCAACAACCATTGCAAGCTGGTGAAGACGTTGAAATGGGGCTGCAATTTTATGTGGACAGAGAGTTACCACCTGAAATTACTACACTAACTTTGTCATATACTTTGTATGACATTAGCGAAAAAGTTGATTCGTAGTTAAAGCCTAACGCTTAATAAATCTCTTGATAAGAAAGAGGAAACAAGAATGACAACAAAAGAATACGAAAGTTATTATGTGCCGGCGCAAAGTCACTGGCCAATTGTTGGTGCCATTGCACTCTTTATGATTGCTGTTGGCGCAGCAAACTATGTTAGTGATATAAAAAATAATGTCAGTGGTTTTGGTGGTTATTTATTACTGGCGGGTATTGCACTGATTATTTATATGGTTGTTGGTTGGTTTAGTAATGTAATCAATGAATCTATGTCTGGTAAGTATAGCCACCAGATGGATAACTCATTCAGACAAGGCATGAGTTGGTTTATTTTTTCTGAAGTGATGTTTTTTGCGGCTTTCTTTGGTGCGCTTTTTTATGCGCGTGTTTTTGCGGTGCCTTGGTTAGATGGTGCTGGAAATAATGCTGAAACGGCGGCAGTTTTATGGCCAGAGTTTACCGCGAGTTGGCCATTGATTAAGACACCTGATGGAACTGAAACAACTGCTATGGGTTGGTATGGTCTACCATTACTTAATACCATTTTATTATTAACGTCATCAATTACCGCGCATTTTGCTCATGTAGCGTTAGAGCAAAATAAACGACCGCAACTAAAAGTTTGGTTAGGTATTACGATACTTCTAGGTGTTACTTTTATGTACTTTCAAGTACAAGAGTATGCGCATGGCTATTCTGAAGAAATGCAGCTGTATTTAACCAGTGGTATTTACGGTAATACGTTTTATATGTTGACGGGTTTTCACGGTATGCATGTAACACTCGGCTGTATTATGCTGATTGTGATGTTTTTTAGGGTGTTGAAGGGGCATTTTACCCCAGATAATCACTTTGCCTTTCAAGCGGCAAGTTGGTACTGGCATTTTGTTGATGTGGTGTGGGTTTTACTATTTGTCTTCGTCTACATCCTTTAATAGTTTCTTGCTTCGGTAAACACACTATAGCTTCATCGAAGGTACTCATTGACTAGCGTCAACTCCGTGCCTTCTCTTTGCTCTAGTAAGTTTATCTTTGCAAAAACATATTAAAGTGAGAAATATTTATAACTAAATTAATAAGGTCGTGGGTTTGGGGTGATTAAGCCGGTTAATATACCTATTAATAATAAAACGACAATGGCGACAGAGAAGATTAATCGGCGCCCAATATATTTACTCATGGGCGGCTGCTCTGGCTCGGGCTTTTTATTCATTAGCCATAAAGCACGAAATAGGTTGTAAATCATAAAGAATAGTAGCGTCACAATAACTATTTTAAAAAGCATATATTCAATATCCTAAGTGTTAACTTGTTGTAAGGATTTTCTTCTTCATGCCAAATTGCCAATCACCGACTGCTCAAAAGCAGGGCAAAAGTTTATTCAATAAGTACACAATATTTTGGTTTTTACTCACTGTGCTTGTTTTTTCAGCATTAGTAAAGCTTGGACTTTGGCAAAGTGCTCGCGCAGTAGAAAAAGAGCAGCGACTTTTACAAATTGAAAAATTAGCTTCACAGCAAGCTTTATCATTAGCGCAGGTGGTAACACTGGCCAATAAACAAAGTAGCTACGCAGCCGTAAATGACTATCCGGTTTATATCAAGGGTCGTTTTAACCAAGAACAAGTGTTTTTATTAGACAACCAAGTGAATAACGGGCGTTTAGGGTATCGGGTTTATCAGGTAGCTGAAACAGAGAGTAATGCCGTTTTGGTTAACCTAGGCTGGGTAAAAGGCTCAGTAAATCGTCAGGAATTACCCGATATAGTGGCTTTAAAAGGTGATAATGCATTTAATGGTCATGTGCGTATTATTGAGTCTGGCGTGCTATTACAAGAACAAGTGTTTGAGCAAGTAACTTGGCCTTTAAGAGTTCAGCAAATTGAATTGGATAAATTTTCAACATTAATTGGTCGCAAGCTATTGCCCTTTGTTGTTTATTTAGATAAAAATGAAGCACTGGGTTTTGAAAAAAACTGGCAACCAATAGTAATGCCTCCCGAGAAACATCGCGGCTATGCTTTTCAATGGTTCAGCTTAGCGTTAGCGTGGTTAATACTGATGCTTTGGGCAAAGTTTGGCTCAAAGTTAAAACATAATAAAAATAGAAGTAAGGTAACCTAGTATGAGTTCAGTACCTGATGAAAATCTTATTGAAGCGCCCCCGATAACACAGAAAAAAAATCGTCGAAGTTTATTATTAATAATTATTGTTTTTGCCTTACCTATTTTGTTGGCTAAATTTGCATTAGATGGACAGTGGTTGGCAACTGGCGTTACGAACAAAGGTACCTTATTAAACAATGAATTAACCTTAACTAAGTTAGGGATCGACAAACCGGAATTTAATCAACAGTGGCTGATACTTTACCACTTGCCAATAACATGTGATCTTGAGTGCGAAAAGACCATGGAGGTTGTGCATAATACTTATGTTGCTTTGGGTAAAGAAATGCCCCGAATCACCCCTGTAGCAATCTATCAAAGTCCATTTTCTGAAGAGCAAAGCCAACAATTAGCTAAAAGCCAATGGCAGTTAGTGACTATGTCGTTAGCTAATTCGCAACTATTAGAAGCTTCTCAGGTATATATTGTTGACCCACTTGGTAACATTTTCTTAAGTCATACTGTCCCAGAAGATAATGAGCAACTATCGCTTTTTGGTAAGCAAATTATGACTGATATGAAGAAGTTATTAAAATACTCTAAGGTGGGATAATATGATTGAGCATAGTAATTACACCATTAGAAGACTGGTTTTTGTCAGTATTTTATTGGCTTTGGTCGTTGTCAGCTTAGGGGCTTACACACGGTTAACGCATGCGGGATTAGGTTGCCCAGATTGGCCCACTTGTTATGGTTTAATAGATGTTCCTGAAACCGCAGAGCAAATAGCGATTGCAGAGCAAGCATACCCTGACAGTAAAGTAGAGCCAGAAAAAGCGTGGAATGAAATGATCCACCGCTATTTTGCCGGTGCACTTGGTTTACTCATTTTGGCCATTGCTATTTTGTCTTTTAAACAACGTAGTCAAGGGACTCCTTTACGACTGCCCTTACTGATTTTAGCGGTTGTAATATTTCAAGCAATACTAGGTATGTGGACTGTTACCATGAAACTGATGCCTATTGTTGTTATGGCACACCTAATTGGTGGTTTTACCACTTTATCGTTATTGTTTTTATTGCATTTACGACTAAAACCACATCGAATCAATCAAGGCGATTGGCATGTCAAAAAATATGGTCGATATGGCTTGATTGGTATTGTGATATTGAGCATTCAAATCGCGCTAGGTGGCTGGACGTCGGCTAATTATGCCGCGTTAAGCTGTGTTGAGTTACCAATTTGCCAATCTGGCTGGCAAGAGCAATTAACTTTTGAGCGATCGTTTGATCTAGTGCCACCTGAACGTGAAACCTATGAATATGGTCATTTAACCCATTATGAAAGGGTGACAATTCATGTTGTACATAGATTTGGCGCCATCATTACTACTTTGTATTTAGCCTGGCTGTTGGTAATGATTTATATAAAAGCACAAACTAAAATCTTTAGAACCTCAGCACTTATTGTTGCTTTTGCACTGGTAACGCAGGTTATTTTAGGCATTAGTAATATTTGGTTTTCACTGCCCTTGTCTGTTGCGGTAGGGCATAACATTGTCGCAGCTTGTTTAATGCTGACGTTAATTGCGCTAACTTACCGACTACGTCGTAAAATTTAGTAGGAATAATGAATATGAGTAAAGTAATTGTCGATACTAAAACGTCTGCTATCAGTTTTTCTAAATGGAAGGCTTATTACGATATAACGAAACCAAGAGTGGTAGCTTTGTTAGTACTTACTGCTGTGGTAGGTATGAGTTTGTCGGTACCTGGAGGCTTACCATGGCAAGTATTTATTCCAGCAATGTTAGGCATTGCTTTGTTATCGTCGGCCGCTGCAGCCATTAACCATATCGTTGATGAAAAAATTGACGCTATTATGGGCAGAACTCATCAAAGGCCATTACCAGAAGGGCGAATTTCAGCTAATAATGCCATAGTTTTTGCTACTACTATTGCGCTTTTGGGCTTTGTTATTTTATTTACCTTAGTCAACCCACTCACCGCTTATTTAACTCTGTCAGGTCTCGTAGGTTATAGCTTTATTTATACGTTATATTTGAAGCGCGCGACGCCACAAAATATTACTATCGGTGGCTTAGCGGGAGCTATTCCGCCGTTACTTGGCTGGACCGCCATGACTAATGAAATCCACCCTCATGCGCTATTGCTGGTACTGTTAATATTTACTTGGACTCCTCCTCATTTTTGGGCGTTAGCAATCCATCGTAAAAATGATTATGCCAAAGTTAATATACCTATGTTGCCCGTCACTCATGGCGTGAATTTTACTAAAACACAAATTTTGCTGTATACAGTTTTGTTGTTTGTTGTTGGCTTATTACCTTACCTCGTAGGTATGAGTAACTGGCTTTATTTAATTGGCGCTATTGCGCTGAATTTAATGTTCTTTGCTTATGCGTGGAAGTTAAAGTTTAATGCGGATGAAAATACCGCTATGGATACCTTTAAGTTTTCAATTATCCATTTGATGTTGTTATTTATTATATTATTACTCGACCATTACTTGTTACCTGTAGGATAAAATAAAGTTTATGAAGAAGTACTTTATATATATTGGTGGAGCTCTTGCTGCCATCATTGGCGCGGTGACTTTTCAACATGTCACTAAACTGCCTACACCAGACTATGCACTTTACTATCAAGAGCCCAGAAAGATAAAACCGTTTGAACTAACACAGCACAACAGTCAGGCATTTACCAATCAACAACTTAAAGGTAAGTGGTCAATAGTCTTTTTTGGCTACACTTCTTGTCCTGATGTTTGCCCTACTACATTACAAAATCTTGGCTTTATTTATGATGACTTGAAAGATATAACTGATAATAGCCAAGTGCTGTTAGTGAGCGTTGATCCTAAGCGAGATAGTGTTGAAAAGCTCAGTCAGTATATTGCTTACTTTAATAAAGAGTTTATTGCTTTACGCGGTGAGCATGGGGCTCTTTTTCCTTTTGCACGTAATTTAGGTTTAATGTACGCCATTAGCTCAGAAGAAGAAGGCTATTTGGTTGATCATAGCGCATCGTTAGTTTTAATTAATCCTAATGGAGATATAGCTGCTATTTTCAAACCTGAACAGGAAGTTGGTCAAGTGCCTAGTATTGATAGTGATAAATTGGTGAGCGACTATCAAAAAATAGTCGCTCTATATTAGTTTTTTATTTAGAACTTTAGTTACAAGGGATACCACTCTCCACCTTCTTTTAAAATAAACCAAGGCTTAGAGTACCAATAGTAGTGTCCAGGTTGGCTAATACTAGCGGCGGTACAGTTACAGCGAACACGACCTAACGGTAAATCATCACTGAAGGTTATTGTAAAAGTATCTTCTCCTTGCCATTGTATTTTTTGCTTACCAAGGCCTGAGATATAACAGTTAAGTTGTGATTTATAAAAGTCACCTGTTTCCACGGTGAAAGTCACTTTTTTAGCTTGTTTATGCTCAAAAATTGTTTCGGCTTGCTCGCCATGCAATTGGATATTGAAAGGCAGCGAATTGAGTTTATCTCTCAAACTGGAAATTTTATCGTAGGGCATTGAAGCTGGGAAGCGAGGAATACTGCTTAAATCGGTTTGAGGGCCAACCGCCCCTGATTGCTGAGAAAAGCCGATAAAATTATTAGCTTTTACCCACTCTTGTATTCTTGGATCATATTCGCCGTAAGGGTATGCATAATAACGCCAAGTCTGGCCAGTTTTTTCTTTGATTATCGATTCAGCTTTTAACAATAGTTCGGTTTGTTTCGATAGCCATTGTTCCTGTGTTAAGCCATCAGTGATTCGAGTCATAGAGTCATGCTCAAAGCCATGATTGGCAATAATTACCCCTTCATCTGCCATCGCTTTTAACTGAGCCCAAGATAGGTAATGGGAGTTCTTTCTTGACTCATTTCTATCAATGATTCCGGGGTTAACGTAAATAGTGTACGGGTAGTTGAACTTATCAAGAATTGGCTTTGCTTGAGTGAGCACATCTATATAGGCGTCATCAAACGTGATAGCAACGGTTTTACTTTTGAGGGGTTGCTGTGATTTGATATCGTCAATAATGTTGGATAACGGGACAACATTAAATTGATTATCTTTTAAGTACTGTAAATGCACTTCAAATTGTTTTGGGGTGATGCTGGTGCTTTTAGGCGTGCTATCACTGACATGATGATACTGTAGAATGACTGCTGCAAAACCCGTTATTTGAACGAAATAAAGTAGTAAAACTAGTAAAGCTTGTTTCATCATGGTTGCTCGTTGGAAATTGAATGATTTAAAATAGCGCTTTTTTTATAAATTGCCTAGCAATAAGAAGCAAATTTACGAAAAATAACCGATATAGATCAATGACTCACGTTCTTGATGAACTAAAGTCACAAAAATTAATCTTGATCGGGCTTTAAATTAGGAATACTTGCATTACCTAAGGTGCTCAATACGATACCGATTGCAAAGCAGATAAAGGTAATAGCGCCCATCGCGGCTTTATATTCTTCCGTGACATCGCCACTGTAAATAAGGGTAATAATTACGCCTATTGCAGCACAAACGAAGCTAAATTTAGCCAATACGGCAATAATTTTCTGCCAACGATGTTTAGGGTGGTGTTTAGGTGCTTCCATAACAATTGCCAATTTTAAAAATGTAGCACCAGTATAGCTGCTGAAAAGTTGTTTGCTTTGATAGGTGTCAAACTTAGCTTAGTTTTTTCTGAATCTTAATTTAAACCTTAATAATAACTCGGCAATTATCCAGCCACATAAAAGCCCTATAATATTGGCTGCCATATCAAGCCACTCACCATAACGATTGACATAGGGTTGTATAAGCTCGATGGCACCACTAAAAACAATAAATCCAGCAAGTATTGTGTAGTAATGTTTTGGCTTTCTTAACACGGTTGGCAGTGCCAATGCAGCGTATGCAATAAAGTGATGAGTTTTATCTGTACCAGGGACTTTAGGTAGCTGCGCAGCAGGCCAAAGCGATAATGTTGCTATACTTAACAGTATCAATAAAGTGATCTGCAACCAATATTTTTGAATGAAAAGTATCATGTAATTTAGGGTAAGTTATTCGGTTTATGATTATTGAGAATATTAAACCAGCGGTTTGAAAAAATACCTATGTAACCCCAAGCTGCCGTGATACAACCTACACCAAGTATGAGTAAGCCAGCAACTTGCCATAGGTGATGATAAAAATAACCTAAGCATATAAACGTTACTCCCAATACAAAAAGGGCAAGACCTCGTAAGAAGATAGATAAACTACGCTTGGGATCTTGTCCTAATTTAGCAAGTAATGTGTTCATAGCGGTTATTTACTACGCTAATACTTATTGAGCTTAGGTTTAATAGTAAGAGTGTTCGCCGCGTTGATGTTCGGTAGCATCTTTCACGCCTTTAATTTCATCACCCATGATTTCTGTTAGCTGTCTTTCAATACCGTCTTTTACGGTCACATCAATTTGACTACAACCATTACAGCCGCCACCAAACTGAAGTACAGCATAGCCATCGTCAGTAATTTCAACCAATGTACATTCACCACCATGACCTGCTAATTGTGGGTTCACTTCTGTTTGTAAGAAGTAATGCACTCGTTCAAATAAAGGTGCATCATCCGCGACTTTACGTAATTTTGCGTTTGGCGCTTTTAGCGTTAATTGCGAGCCCATTTGATCCGTTACAAAGTCAATTTCGGCTTCTTCTAAAAAGCTTTTGCTGTCTTCATCGACCATGGCAGAAAAACCTTCAAAAGGTAATTCAATATCGCCTGGCTCTACAGCATCGGCTGGACAATAAGAAACACCGCACTCAGCTTTAGGGGTTCCAGGATTAACGACAAATACACGAATGTGTGTGCCTTCTGCTTGCTGTGAAAGGAGTTTAACAAAATGTTCTTGGGCGGTTGGTGATATAGTGATCATAATATTAAAACTCTCTTACTGGTTAACGCATTTTTCCGAAATAGGACATGATATACTTGAGTGATTTACTCAAGTATGGGTATTTTACTCTGCAATCTTACGATGTGCTAATGATTTTTATGCTTTTATTTGCTATTTTAAACAAGCTTAATATAAGGAAAGCTTCATGTTTGCTATTCGTAGTTTAATTATTTTTTGTGTTTTTATTACCTCGTTTTTTATTCAAGCCCTGCCAGTACAAGATTACCTTCCTAAGGAGGCTAGTTTTGATCAAACTATTTCTGTGCCGGAAAAAACCCTAGGCTTTGAAATAGGGCAGCGGCATATACGTTATGACCAATTACAGCAATATTTTAAGCGCTTAGAGCAAGAAGCTGCGCGGGTTAAACTCACCACTATTGGCAAAACAGAGCAGCAACGGGATCAATTCTTAGTTACAATTTCTAGCCCAGACAATTTAGCTAATTTAGATAGCTTACTGAAAAAAAGACATATTCCATTAGCGAATAAGAGCAAGGAAGAGCCTTTAGTTATTTGGCTTGGTTACAGTGTTCATGGTGATGAAATCACCGGTGCTAATGCGGCAATGGTTGTCGCTTATTATTTAGCGGCGAGTGAAGAAACCGCAATTAAAACCATGCTCGAAGATACCATCATAGTATTAGAGCCTATTATTAACCCCGATGGTATGGATAGGTTTGCGAACTGGGCTAGCACGTATCGTAATGCAGCCGACAACATCGATCCTAACCATATAGAACATCATCAATCATGGGTAACGGGAAGAACTAACCATTATTGGTTCGATTTAAATCGTGATTGGCTACTACTTTCACAACAAGAAACGCGTAATAGGTTACCTTACTTTCATCAATATCAACCTAATATCTTAGGTGATTACCATGAGATGGGCTCTAACAGCAGTTATTTTTTCCAACCAGGTGTTCCGAGCAGAACTCACCCGTTAACGCCGAAACAAAATATTGTCTTAACGAACAAGATGGCCAAGTTTCATGCTAGTGCTTTAGATCAGGCTCAACGCTTGTATTACAGCCAAGAGCATTTTGATGACTTCTTTTATGGGAAAGGATCTACCTATCCTGATATTAACGGCAGCGTAGGCATTTTATTTGAGCAAGCTAGCTCAAGAGGGATGCAAGTTAAAGCAACTAACGGTGTAATTACCTTAGAGTTTGGTATTCAAAATCATGTGCTTACTTCACTCTCTACCATTGAAGGCGCATGGCAAAATAGAGATATGTTGAAAAACCATCGACATGATTTTTATCAACAGGCATTAAAACAAGCAAAAAAACAAAAAATTGAAGGTTACCTGATTACTGAGCGTAAAGATCAATATCGTTTAAATGCCTTATTGAGTAAATTATCTCAACATCAAATTAAAGCTTACCCACTGACAGAAGACTTTAAGTTTAAAGGTAAGACTTACCCTGAGCAGCATAGCTATTTTATCCCGTTAGTACAGACACAATACACGTTAATCCAAGCGTTGTTTAACCAAGAAACCAATTTTAAAGATAATACTTTTTATGATGTTTCTGGCTGGACAATGCCACTAGCGATGAATATTCACTTTAAAGCACTTGATAGCTCATGGGGATTAAAAGTCTCTGATATTGCATGGTCTGCCAGTGAAGCCACTGGCGTAGTTAATAAGAAACCAGAGCAATCGCATTATGCATATGCGTTTGAATGGCATCACTTTTTAGCGCCTAAATTGCTAAACCAGTTGTTGGCCAATGATATCAAAGCCAAGGTAGCAACAGGTGGCTTTGTAACGCAAGTTAATGGTGAAAAACGCACCTTTGCCGCGGGCACTATAATGATCCCAGCTGGTATTCAAACTGAACCAGATTGGCAAAAGAAGTTGTATGAGCTCAGTAATAATAATGCATTGCCATTATTTCCATTAACAACAGGTTTAACCGCTCAAGGTATTGATTTAGGGAGTAGTTCGTTTAAATTATTAACTCAACCTAAAATTTTACTGGTTGGCGGTTTAGGAATTTCCCAGTATGAAGCAGGTGAAATTAGACATTATTTTGATGGCACCTTGTCAATCCCTATCAGTGTTATAGAGCATAGTCGTCTCGCAAAAATTGATTTAAATGAATACAGCCATGTAATACTTGTTGATGGAAATTACACCTATATCAGTGATAAAAATACTGAAAAATTTAAAGCTTGGGTGAAGCAAGGTGGTGTGGTTATCGCGCAAAAACGAGCGGCTAAGTGGCTCTCTCAGGAAGATATTCTATCAGTAAATTTTGTCAGTAAAGAGCAAATTGAGCAATTGTTTGATAGCGAGCAATTAGCGTATAAAGATAAAGAAAGTTTTGCTGCTAGAAAGCGTATTGCAGGAGCAATATTCAAAACAGATCTTGATACCTCTCACCCGTTAGCATTTGGCTATCAAAACAATACGTTGCCGTTATTTCGTAATAGTACTTTAATTATGGAAACAGAGCAGCAGCCCTTTATCACCTTAGCTAAATATCATGCTAAGCCTTTATTAAGCGGCTATACCGATAAAAACTTAGTGAACCGTTTAGCGCACAACGCTGCAATTGTTGCTCATAATTACGGAAAAGGTCGAGTGATCGCGAGTAGTGATGTGTTGGCATTTCGAGGTTTCTGGTTAGGTAGTGTTAAGTTATTAGCAAACAGTGTATTTTTTGCGAAAGCTTTTAGTGCTTCACCAACGAATTAGTTATTAACTGTTAGGTAAGGTTAAGCAAACCGTAACTAAAGTAACGGTTTCAATACCTGTTTGTTTTAACACCTCACTGATTGCACTGGCTGTACTACCTGTTGTAACTACGTCGTCAATTAAAATCACATGCTTTACATGATCTGGCATCGCTTGGTTTAATGCAAAGGTGTTAGCTAAACTTTTACGCCGTTGAGTACCGGTTTTCCCAACTTGGCTAGCATTCTTCTTCAGGCGTTTTAAAGCCGATGCGTGATAAGGTAGCTGTAGATTTTTGGCAAAATACTTCGCCAGTAAATGTGCTTGGTTGTAACCTCTGCTTTGCCACTTTTGATGATGTAAAGGCACACTTAACACCAGATCTACTTTTGGTTGTGTTTGATGTTGGTGTACAGTTTGCCATTGCTCAGTAAGCAGGGTTGATAAAATGTTGGCGAGTTCGAACCTATTATTATATTTGAATTGAACTAACCAATGATTAAAGGGCGGTAAATAAGGCGCTAAGCAAAATAAACGATCGAAACTGACTTTCGGTAAAGCTCGGTTAATGGCTGGCCAATTAAGTAAATCATTTTGTACTATTTCATGCTGAAAAAGTGGTAAATCATGTAAACATGATGAGCACAACAGTGGGTACTTTTCAGTATTATTGCCACATAAATCACATTGCCCGAGCCGCAGCAATAATTGCCGATAATAGTGCAGAATCCTTTCTTGCCATTCCATTGTTACCATCCATTTTGTAAAATAATCATTGAATACTTAATCCTAAAGACATAAGCATGGCAGATACATTACATTTTTCCACTTATTACTCCGCTGAAAATAACCCCGTTAAAGCAAATAGTACTGCTATTGTTATGATTCATGGTTGGGGCGTTAATTCAGCTATATGGCAGCCACTTATTAATCAATTAAAGGATCTTGTGGCAGATGATTTTCATCTTGTCACCCTTGATTTACCAGGGTTTGGTGAAAATAATCAGTATGAAGTTGAACCTTATTCGATATCTGAAATTGTGAAGCAAATCAATGCGGTTATTGAGCAGCCAGCTATCTTTCTGGGCTGGTCATTAGGAGGACTTGTTGCCACAGAGATGGCGTTGACTTTCCCTGAAAAAGTCCTTGCTTTAATCACAGTTGCGAGTTCTCCTTACTTTGTAGAAGATAGTGATGAAACTGCGTTTTGGCCCGGTATAAAGCCAAATGTGCTAAAGAGCTTTCATCAGCAATTAGAAGTTGATACTAAAAAAACTATCAGTGGCTTTTTAAAAATTCAAGCCATGGGTAGCCCACATATTCGTGATGATATTAAACAAATAAGCCAATTAGTTTTATCGCAAGCTATGCCAAGTAAAGATACTTTAGATAAATCATTATCCTTACTTGAAAGCAGCGATTACAGAGACCAATTGCTTACTATTGAACAGCCATTTTTACGTTTGTATGGTCATAACGATAGCTTAGTGCCGAAAAAGGTGGTGCAGTCTATTAAAGAGCTCGCACCACACAGTGAGCAATATATTTTTGAGCAGGCCTCTCACGCACCGTTTATTTCACACCTTGATGAATTTACTAAGGTACTTATAAACTGGCTAAATGAGAAAATTTTGCATGTGTAAAGCTAATTTACACATTTGCCTGCGCACCTGCCTGCACAAAGTTAAAAAGGCCTTTAACCTATGAAGCATACTTTATGTACCTTGCTTGCCTTAATTGCACTGGCAGGAAATTCAGTACTTTGTCGGCTAGCCTTAGATGGAAATACAATAGATGCAGCAAGCTTTACTAGCATACGTTTATTTTCTGGCATCTTAGTATTATTCATTATTTGGTCAGTGGTTAATCAGGGAAAATCTGCCGCGTCTAAAGGAAGTTGGGCAGCATCTTTCTACCTTTTTGTTTATGCTATTGCTTTTTCATATGCATATATCTCACTAGATACCGGCATAGGTGCGTTAATCTTATTTGGTTTCGTGCAAATTAGTATGATTTTGAAAGGTCTACTTTCTGGTAATAAACTTCATTTTACCGAGTGGACTGGTATCCTCTTTGCTTTTTTAGGCTTGGTTTATTTAATATTTCCTAACTTAAGTAGCCCATCGTTTACAGGTTTTATTTTGATGGCTATTGCGGGTATTGCCTGGGGGATGTATACCCTAGCAGGAACTGGGGCAACCGATCCTTTAACTAACACGGCTTTCAATTTTTTGCGTACATTACCTTGGGTAGTTGCGTTACTTGTGGTGAGTGTAGATGTCTCTTTTTATACGCAACAAGGAGTCATACTTGCCATTGTTTCTGGCGGCATCACTTCAGGTATTGGTTATGTTATTTGGTATGCCGCATTGAAAGAGCTTTCGGGCACTCAAGCGGCTGTATTGCAATTACTTGTGCCTGTTATTGCAACTGTTGGTGGCGTGATATTTTCTCATGAAATTATTTCAATGCGTTTACTAATTTCTTCCTGCATTATTCTTAGCGGTATATTATTGGTTATCCTAGGTAAAAAATACGTAGAGAAAGCCAATACAGCCGAGTGACAGCGCATAATTAATTGAATCAGCTTAAGTTTGCCCAAAGGTTTACTTTTTTGCTGTTTTGGTTAATAATTAATCAGTAAGTAAAGGCTAAATTGAGGTATGTGTGATGGAAATACAATCAGCATTTAATTCAGGTGTTCAAGGCTTTCAAAAAGCCACAGAAGAAGCCAATGAAGCAGCTGTAAATATTGTTGCCAATACGCTAACAACTGATGAGTCAACGTCAACCGAAGCCAGTGCTACGGGTAACGAGCTACCGGATTTAAATCAGTCTATAGTGGATTTAAAAGTTGCAGAGTATCAAGCTAAAGCGTCTGCACAAGTGATCCAAAGTGCTGATGAGAGCTTAGGCACACTCCTTGATGTAACTGCTTAGGCATTACTGCTTAGGCATAGCTGCCTAGACATTAGCAATATGTAATACTGACATGAATATAACACCGCAAGCGCCTAACCTTTCTATCCCTACTGTGCTAAATCCGCACACAGAAACCTTGCGTCGTGAAAACACCAATAGAGAAATGATCTCGCAACCAGCGGCAATGAGTCAATCGGCTGCTGAAAAAGGTGTTGCTTCAGATAAAGAGCGTGGTAGAACGCCAGCACAAAATAATGAAAACATCGATTTTGCTAGCTTAAAAGAAAAAGCAGAGTTGGCAAACAATGCGATTTCAGAACAAAACCAAGAGCAGAACAGTGAACATCATGCCCATCAAGAGCATGATCATGATACTGAAGAGCAAGAAAACTCTGCAGTTAATAATCAGCACGGTGATGACAGTGATAATCACGCTGAAGAGTTTCAGCAAGCCCGAGAAATTAGTGAATTAAAGCGCAGGGATCAAGAAGTACGTTCTCATGAATTGGCTCATGCTTCTGTGGGCGGTGCTTTTACAGGTGCACCTAGTTACTCTTTTGAAACTGGCCCAGATGGCAAAAAGTATGCAGTGGAAGGTGAAGTGTCTGTTGATCTTTCTGTTGTGGAAGGAGATCCGAGAGCGACAATTGCTAAAATGCAGAAAGTACATGCTGCGGCATTAGCACCAGCAAATCCTTCAGTACAAGATACGCGTATAGCTGCCACAGCGGCACAAATTATTCTACAAGCACAATCACAGTTGTTAGCTGCTCAAGGTAATGAATTTGCACGAGAAACATCAAGTAATTCATCGTATGTAAATCCTAACAATACGCTGGCGCAAGAACAAAATAATGATGTAGCGGTTGAGCAAGACTTTGATACTTTGATTAATCAAACCCTTGCGGCACAAGAGGAAATTTCACCCAGTCGCTCTGATGACGTCATTCAGCGAGCAATTAGGATTGAGAGTTTTTATAGCGACATCAGCCAAGCTTATGAAAAACCGGCCAGGTATCAATTTGAACTCACCGCTTAATTCAATTGCTATAAGGTAAATACACATTAAAAAAGCCTGCAACAATGCAGGCTTTTTTACAATCGTAAAACGATTATATTGTCTAAATACCGTAGTCTTGTCGGTATTGGTTAATACTGGCTAGGCTTGCACTTAGCTCTGCTACATCGCCTTGCTCGTTTGCAACTTGTTCTTCTAAATAGGTGACTACATCTTTTAACGTCACAATAGAGATAACTCGAGTGGCAAAATCACGCTCAACTTCTTGAATGGCTGATAATTCACCTTGACCTTTTTCTTGGCGATCAAGTGCGATTAAAACCCCTGAAAGTTCAGCATTATGGGCTTTAATAATTTCCATCGACTCACGGATTGCGGTGCCAGCGGTAATAACATCATCTACTAACATCACTTTTCCGCTTAGCTCTGCACCCACTAAGCTACCACCCTCACCATGCGTTTTAGCTTCTTTTCGATTAAAGCAGTAGGGCACATCAAGTTGGTGTTGATCAAAAAGTGCGACTGTTGTGGTGGTGGCAATAGGAATACCCTTGTAAGCTGGGCCAAACACTAAATCAAAATCAATATTGGCATCCACTAATGCGGCAGCGTAAAAACGCCCTAAACGGGCTAAATCGCCACCTGTTTTGAATAATCCAGCATTAAAGAAATATGGACTTGTACGACCTGACTTTAAAGTAAACTCACCAAAGCGTAAAACTTGTTTTGATAAAGCAAATTCAATGAATTCGCGTTGATAATCTTTCATTTCTTTCTCCAAGTTTTTACTAGATTAGCTTAATGCTGCTTTTTGGTGATCGAATAACTCATTGATGGCATCTTTTGATAGTTGCATCATGGCTTGCATCTCTTCAAAGCTAAATGGCTCTTCTTCAGCGGTACCTTGTACCTCGATGAGCTTTCCAGTGTCTGTCATCACAACATTCATATCCGTTTCAGCATTCGAATCTTCTGCGTAATCTAAATCTGCAACAGGTTCACCCTTATAAACACCCACAGAAATCGCTGCAATCATATGCTTAAGTGGGTTAGTTTTAATGATCTCTTTGGTGCGCATGTAATTAAGTGCATCTACTAAGGCGACACAAGCACCAGTAATTGAAGCAGTACGTGTACCGCCATCGGCTTGAATGACATCACAATCTACAGAAATAGTATTTTCACCTAATGCTTTCAAATCCACAGCTGCACGTAAAGCTCGTGCAATTAATCGTGAAATTTCTAAAGTTCTGCCGCTTTGTTTGCCAGCAGCAGCTTCACGGCGCATGCGAGTATGCGTAGAGCGAGGCAACATGCCATATTCAGCTGTTACCCAACCTTTACCTTGGCCTTTCAAAAAGCGCGGAACACCTTCTTCAACAGACGCTGTACAAATGACTTTAGTATCACCAAATTCAATAAGCACAGAGCCTTCAGCATGAGCTGTAAATTGACGAGTAATGGTTACTGGGCGTATTTGCCCTAATGTTCTGCCGCTTGGACGCATGGTGTATTCCTACTTGGTGAGATCTCAAAAATAATTGTCGCTATTATAATGCTTCAACACTTTTTTTGAAATATAGTTGGCACAATAAAGGTCATCTTGTCGGTAAGATAAAAATTAATCGTAAAAAAGCATATGAGAGTTTTAATGAAATTGGTTTTGATAGTGATGATAAATGTCTTTTTCTTATATGTTGGCGAAGTTAATGCCACAGCTTTGAAAGTACATTTACCCGAAGAGTTACCTGAATACAGCAAAGTATACGATGATACTCGAGACCCTTTTCAAGATGCAAAGGCGGCTTTGGCATTAGCGAAGGAAACCAATCGACATGTTTTGATAGAAATTGGCGGTAACTGGTGCACATGGTGTCATAAGATGGATGCTTTTTTACTCAATAACCCTGAGGTTTATCAATCGTTACACAGTAAATATGTGCTATTAAAAGTGAATGTTAGTGATAGCAACGAAAATGAGGACTTTATGAAAGGCCTGCCTCCTGTACTTGGTTATCCCCATATGTATGTTTCGGCTTCATCAGGCAAAATGCTGTTATCTAAAGATACCGCGGAATTGCTTGATGACAACAACTACTCAAAAGAATACTGGTTAGCTTTTCTTGAAAAGTGGCAGCAAAAGCCACTTACACAATTGTAAGGTATTTTTAATTGAAATCTTTTTTTGATAAACATTATCAAACGCCAACTTGGCTAAAAGAGAAGGTGCTCAACCCTGAAATCTCTAAGCGCGGTTTGTTAAAATCGGCAGCGGGTGCTGGCGTGTTAAGTTTGGTTTCTACATTTTCATGGTCTACTAGTCAGCAAGTAG
Source organism: Colwellia sp. SU-HH00943 (assembly GCF_057546125.1). NCBI lineage: Bacteria > Pseudomonadati > Pseudomonadota > Gammaproteobacteria > Alteromonadales > Colwelliaceae > Colwellia > Colwellia sp. SU-HH00943. The sequence goes on along the minus strand of NZ_BAAJLW010000001.1, from coordinate 946,167 downwards.
TACTTAATGAGCAGGTAAAAAAAGACCCTTGGTTAACGCTTGATGCTACGCTAAAACATTTATTACCTAAATCACCTACAGATAAAGGTAGCCCAAGCGCTGTTGATATCAATGCCTTAGCTTATTTGTATCAAGTTATGACAGTACAACCGACTGAGCAAGATGAAAAAGATTTCATTTTAAAAGGTGTTGGTTGGTTAAATAACTTTGCCAACAGTGAGTATAAAAGCACATTCAGTGAGTTGTCCCTACCTGAAAAAGAAATATTATTACGCAAAATAAGTACATCTCGTGCAGGCAATAATTGGCTAAACACTCTACTGCATTATATTTTTGAAGCCATGTTAACACCACCAGCTTATGGCGGTAATCCTCAAGGGGTTGGTTGGCAATGGCTTGAGCATCAAGCTGGTTTTCCTCTGCCAGATAAAGGTCAACGTTATTTTGAACTGCCTACGAGAGCTCAGGCGAACAGTCATATAGCGGTCAATGTTGTTGAAAGCAGCAAAGTAACCATCAAAAAAAGCAGAAAAGCATGAGTGACCTAAAGCATGAGTGAGTTAAAGAAGGTGGATTTTGATATTTGTATTGTTGGTAGTGGCGCTGGCGCCTCTCCTGTAGCTTATACCTTGGCTAAAGCTGGCGCGAAAGTGTTAGTACTAGAAAAAGGACCATGGCTAACTGAAAAAGAATTCTTCAAAGATGAACTTGCCATTAGTATTCACGATGCATACAACCCCAAGTTGACTGATGAACAACATGTGATTGAAGAAGAATATGAAGATAGTGATGGTAATAGCTTTTGGCAAGGGGAGAAAACCAGCGACTCAGGTTGGTCGTGGTGGAATGGCTCGGTTGTAGGCGGTTCTTCTAACTTTATGAGCGGTTATTTTCATCGCTTAAAACCTGTCGACTTTCGCTTGAAAACTGAGTTTGGTGAGATAGAAGGCGCTAATATTGAAGATTGGCCAATAAGCTATGATGAATTAGAACCGTATTATGCACAGGTTGAGCGTGAAGTAGGTGTGTCTGGGTGTGTAGTTGATCACCCTCATCAAGAGCCAAGATCTAGTGACTTTCCATATCCTCCTGTGGCCGAAACACCCATATCTTCATGGATAGATAAAGCGGCAGATAAAATTGGTTATCATGCCATTCCTGTGCCTAGAGCGGTTTTATCACAACCTGCCATGGGGCGTCGAAGCTGTGAATATTCGGGCTACTGTAGTAGCTATGGTTGCTCTTCTGGCGCGAAAGGTAGCGGTAGAGCCGCTTTATTAAACCACGCCGTTGCCAGCGGCAATTGCACTATTCGAGCTAATGCTAAAGTATATAAAATTGCTACCGATGACCAAGGTGAAATTAGTGGTATTCACTACTATGACCGCATTGGCAAAAAGCAAAAAGTGACAGCCAAAATTTATGTTGTAGCTTGTCAGGCTGTAGAAACCTCAAGACTTTTACTTGCCTCTACAGGGAAAAAGTTTCCACAGGGCTTAGCAAATAATAACGGTCAAGTGGGTAAAAACTTACTATTTAGTGGTGGAGGTACTGGCAGTGGCGACTTTTATTTTAATGACTTAACTGAACAACAAGTGAGTGATTTAAAACAGGTTGGCCCCTTTGTAAATAGAGCACTACAAGACTGGTATCAAATTGACGATAAAACCTTTAATGGCGCTAATTCTAACGGGCAAGCAAAAGGTGGCACGATTGATTTTTTATTTCATCAAAACCCTATTGCCAGAGCAAGAGGTACGCAGTGGGGCATTGATGATCAGGGGAATGATAAATTACTGTGGGGCGAAGCATTAAAAGCGAGTATCAAACAAGAGTTTACCAGTTATAAAACCTTACGCTTTGAAGTATTTAATGATTGGCTTCCTACTGATGATTGTTTTGTTGCTTTAGATAAGGGCGTAACAGATCAATGGGGAGACCCTGTAGCGAAAGTACGTATTGGTTATCACAATCATGATTTGGAAGTAGGTGCTTACTTGGCTGAAAAAGCTGAAAAGCTAATGGTAGCATTAGGCGCTAAAAATATTCACTCATCTGTTAGTGGTTATCCAGCAACAAACTTAATGGCTGGAGGGTGCCGGTTTGGTGATGATCCGAACACTTCCGTTTTGAATAAATATTGTCAGGCACATGAGGTTGATAACCTTTACGTGACAGACGGCTCATTTATGCCAACAGGTGGCAGTGTGCCATATACTTTCACCATTTATGCCAACGCTTTTCGCGTGGCAGATCATCTCAAAGCACAATGGAAAACAAACAACATATAATCACTTCAGTGACACTAGGAGTACCTATGAAGATTAGAAAACTATTATATATTTTAATACCTATGTTTTTGATCGCCTGTGGCGGTGGTGGCTCAGGTAGTGAAGAGGCACCGGGAGATAGCAGCTCTCCTGAAGAAGAGGTAACTCCTGAAACCTATACAGGCGTGTTTTTAGATTCACCGGTTGAAAACCTAAATTATTCAACTGATAGTGGTTCAGGTGTAACTAATGAACAAGGTGAGTTCACGTATCAGTTAGACGAAGAAATAACTTTTTCTATTGGCAATATAACATTTCCTGCCGTCACTGCCTCGTTAGTAATCACGCCATTAACGCTTTTTGATACCGATGACACTAGTACCACTGAAGTGGTTAACATGCTTAGGCTATTACAAAGCTTAGATGTAGATGGAGATGCCAGTAATGGTATAGAGATATCTGATACTGCGCATAATTTAGCTAGCGCATTAACGATCGACTTTTCTGATGTAGATTTTGAAGATAAAGTGGCAGACTTAATCGCCATGAGTGGCGCGTTAAATCTTCAACTTATTTCTGCTGATGAAGCTATTTATCATTTTGAACAAACCTTAAGAGATCAAGAAATGAGTAGCTGTGAAATGACACATGCTAAAGTGGGTCAAACAGGTTATTTCAGTACGATTGCCCATAACGTTTCAGGAAAAGCGACTATTGTTGATGACTGTACCATTGAAATTACCGAATTTTATTATGATGGTGGTGGCCCAGATGTACACATCTATGCAGCTATAGATCACCAGTATGCTGGTAATGACGCCTTTGCTATCAGCGGTCAAATTAATGGTCAAGTATACGACAATGGCGTACTTAGCTTAAAACTTCCAGATGGCAAAACATTAGATGACTTAACGGGGCTTAGTGTTTGGTGTGTTGACTTTGATGCAAATTTTGGTGAATTGACCTTTTCGGATTAATCCATAAGTAGTGGTTGATAAAGTTTGTACTAAATGCGAAGTCTTTTGATTGTCAACTTCGCATTTAAAGCACGCTTGGGTATAATCATCACTTATTTATTAATTAGTGATTTTGGAATTCTCATATGATCCACAGCATGACAGCATTTTCTCGTTTTGAAATAAAAGGTGACTGGGGAAATGCAGTTTGGGAAATACGTAGTGTTAATCAACGTTTTTTAGAAACTTATTTCCGTTTACCCGAGCAATTTCGAGGTATTGAACCTGTATTACGAGAGCGTTTTCGCAAGCAACTAAACCGAGGTAAAGTTGAATGTCACTTACGCTTTAATCCAAGCCCAAATGCAAAAAGTGATTTAACGCTCAATGAGAAATTAGCATTACAACTAATTAAACATGCCAATTGGGTTAATGAACAAACCCTCAATAGCCAAGTAAACCCATTAGAGGTGATGCGTTGGCCAGGTGTCATGGAAGCCGCAGAAGAAGACATGTCTGTTATTCAAGCACAATTATTAACGGGTTTTGATAGCGCATTAAAGGATTTTATCAAAGCACGTGCTAGCGAAGGCGAAAACCTAAAAGCTATGATAGAACAACGTTTAGATGCTATCAGCCTTGAAGCCGATAAAGTGCAAGCGTATATGCCAGAAGTCATTGAATGGCAGCGACAACGTATCGTCGATAAATTCGCTGATGCAAGCATTGATTTAGACTCAACACGTGTTGAACAAGAGTTAGTATTATTAGCTCAAAAAATGGATGTAGCCGAAGAGCTAGATCGTCTTCATAGTCACGTTAGTGAAACAAAAAAAATCCTCAAAAAAGGAGGCGCACAAGGGCGTCGCTTAGACTTCATGATGCAAGAATTCAACCGTGAAGCGAATACTCTAGGCTCTAAATCTATCAATACCGACGTCACTGCCAGCGCGGTGGAGCTAAAAGTACTGATTGAGCAAATGCGTGAGCAGATCCAGAATATTGAGTAGGTTTTTACTCGCAACCATTCGATATTAAAATCAGCAGTTAACAGCTACTTAGGTGTATCGTAGTTGTCATTGTTATTCATTAGACTTCATTTATGGTTTTTATTTTGGTGTCTAGTAAACTATGGGAAGTTCAGCCTGTCTATTCAGCACAAGGGTTAACTATCAAAGGTGATACTTTTGTGTACTATACCAATGGCATGGACAGAGCCAATAGTTATGTTGCATGTTCTAGGCATACTGACGATTGCAAGGTATTTGTTAGTGAAGCTGAAATTGGGAATCAGAATAATGGTACGTTATCAGAGCAAGAAAAAATCGCTGCTTTAAGTAGGTTAATGGAAAGAGATGCTGATAAAGCTTTAGCAGTCGAATATATCGATGAGAAAGCTTTATCTAAAGTTAAAGAACGGCATCTTGGTGAACTAGAGTTATCTTGACTCTAGTTTGTTTAGAAGCCTAATTAAAGAGCGACCTAATGCTGCTGCCATATTAACAGGCACAGCATTCCCTATTTGACGATATACTGCTGATTGAGGTCCTTGAAACTCCCAATTGTCAGGAAATGTTTGGATGCGTGCATATTCCCTTATCTGTAAAGGCCTAGTTTCAAGAGGGTGGCATCTTTCCGTTTGTTTTTGAGCAGGGGATGTTGTGAGAGTTAAACTGGGTTCATTTAAAGATAATCTTCGTGCCATACCTGTTTTGCCCCCACCAAGGAAATAGCTACCTTGCATATACTCACGTTGCAAATCATCACTAAGATTTCGCCAATAACCGCCTTGAGGGACCTCGGCCATAATTTCTGCTTTACGCTTAGGATATTTTTGACCTTCTGATTTAGGCACATCATTGTCAAATAACTCACCTTCATAGAAAGCATCTTGCAAGGTCATTACTCGACTATATGGTGAAGGCCATTTAAATAACTCTTCTGGTGCAATACCATCTATAAGATCTTTTCGGATGCCAACAATAATTAATCGTTCTCTTTTTTGAGGTACTTTATAAAAAATAGCCTTTAATACTTTGGGTTCAATTAGTACATATCCCAGTTCTTCAGTAACAATTTCTTTAATAGTCTCAAGGGTTTTTCCATTGTCATGAGTCAGAAGCGCTCGAACATTTTCAGCAAGAAACACTTTAGGCTGTAATTCTTTAATTGCTCTTGCCATTTCAAAAAACAACGTCCCTCTAGTGTCCTCAAAACCTAAACTCTTCCCAGCATATGAAAATGCTTGGCATGGGAATCCACCGGTAAGTACATCAATGTCTTCTTTTACTTCCTTTTTAAAATCTATCTTAGATATATCACCGGGCACTACATTCCAATCAGGTCGGTTTGTTGTAAGAGTATTACAGGCATGTTTATCTAGCTCATTGAGAAGTACGCTGTTAAAGCCTGCTTCTTCCATACCTAGAGCTAATCCGCCACCACCAGCGAATAACTCAACTAAATTATAAGGGCGGTTAGGCTTTATTTTAAGCTCTGTTTTCCATTTTGATTCATCAATACTTTTCACAGCAGGGTGATGAATAACCTGAGCCTTTTCAATTAAGCCAGTTTTTGAACATGGGGTGATTTCACCCTTTTTAATCTTTGATTCAATAGAGCGCTTAGATAAAGAAAGTACATCAGCCAATACTTCTAGGCTAAAGAAATTATGTCTTTGTTCTGGCTCGATAATATCTAACATTTGATTCACTTGAACTATTTAACTCCTAAACTACTGATCAAGTATACAGACAACTTTCCCCTAGGTCCAGCAATTTTCTAATTATTTTTTAAATAAATTCACATCTGGTATGGCCTGATCAATAATGATTTCTTTTGATCTCAAGGAGTTAAAATGGATTCTTTTAATAGAGAAAATTTAAAGCAAGCTATAGAAAATAGTGTTATCAGAATGTACGAAGCTCAAACATCCGATTTAGATTTATATAGAAATACGCTTGATTGTTTTTCTGCATCAATTGACGCATTGATGCAAGGTATTAGCATGGATGATTGGCTTAAGCAGGAAAAAGAAAGGCAAGTTCAAAAGACTAAACAAAATGCAATTGGCTCGTTACATGAAGATATTATGGGCTCTATTGAAGGGGTTGAAAGCCTTCCTGTTGGTAACCTTGTAGATATTGTTTGCGAAGACAAAAAAATTATTGCTGAGGTAAAAAATAAACATAATACGACTAAAGGTAATCATAAAGTCCAAATTTACCGAGATTTAGCACAGAAAATTGATGAGCTAGGCGGTGGCTATACTGGCTACTACGTTGAAGTTCTACCTAAAGGTGCTAAGTCTTATGATGCACCTTTTACCCCTTCAGATAACCAAGCAAAAAAGAAGCTTCCAAAGCGTGAGGATATTCGAGTAATTGACGGAAAATCGTTTTATGCGAAGTTAACAGGTGAAGACAACGCTTTGAAAGAGTTATATGAAAACCTACCTTCGATTGTAAATGAGATAATACAAGAGAAATTTAACGTTGTGCTGGAACCACAAAAAGTTGTTGATTCACAATTATTTAATACTAACTTTTTAAAAGCTTATGGAGAAAAGTAATGTCAAAACTGCCCTTTATAAGTGATTTAAATTTAGACAAAGCTATTAACCACGTTACAAGCGCATTAGGTAACTTACAAAATGATAAGAATGCGATTATCCAATCATTTGAAAATGATGATATTTTTGGATCCAAACTCTTTTCAAATTCTATAGATCCATTTGCAATGAAATTTGGGATGTCACTCTATGGCGAAGATAAATGGCTAGAAGCGGAAATTAGTCGTCAGCTCTATAAAACTTTTGAGCAGAAAATAGGGGAATTTCATCAGCTCATTTTGGGTTCTGTTGAGGGGTGGGTTGATTTAGGTATCGGTGACAAAACACAAATAGACCTTAGGAATGAAGATAGCACTATATTTATTGAACTTAAGAACAAACACAATACATGTAACGGAGATTCATTAAAGAAAGTACAAGAAAAGCTGATTAGTGTTTTGGAAGCTTACCCTGAAGCTAAAGGTTATTGGGCTTATATCGTTCCGGGCGTAAAACAAAAATTTGGTTGTGATTTTTGGCGAAGTGGGCAAGGAAAAGCCGCTCCCAAAAGACATGATAGACTTTATAAGGTTTGGGGTTCAGAAGTATACAAGTTAGTTACAGGCGACCGAGAAAACCTGTCTCGACTATATGAGTACTTAGAAACTGAGAATTTAAATATTCCAGATGGAACTCAGAATTTAAGAGATGTTTCAAGTGAAATAATGGAAGTAGCATTACCAAGACTAGAGTTAATTAAATCTCAAATTTTTGAAAAGATGTTAGTTGGATAAATGAATGATTACTGATAGTCAAATAAAAGAAATAACAAAGGGACTTTTACAAGAGAGCTTTTACAATTATTTTAAATCTGCTCAAAAAGAAACTAAGCATATAGTTTTAGATCGTTTTTTTCCTCAGGAAAGGCGTATCACTTCTACCATGACTGGGTTGCAAACAAGCTTAGGTACATTCTGGGAGAAGCTGTCTATAAAATTAGCAGAGGCTAATAAGATTTCAATAATCAAAAATAGTTCGCTAGTTAAGCCAGCTACTTTGCCTGATAATTTAAAAAGGTTAATAAATGATATAAAGGCTGATAGAGAAAGTAATGGCGGCGAACTTGATACATTTAAGGACGATTTAAATAAGACGTTTGGTTTAGGTATGAAGCAAACCTGCAAGTCAGAGGCAATGATAAAAGGAAAAGGCGCAGATGTAATACTTAAAAAAGGGGGTACATATTACCTTTTTGATATCAAAACTGTCCAAGTAAATGCTAACAGTGGCAATTCATTTAATGAAACTGTGATTTTATGGACTGCTTTTTATAAATACATGAATGGCTACGACGCTAATAACATTAAAGCAATGTTAGTCTTTCCATATAATTCTGCTAATGAAAATGATGATGCTGCATGGTGGAACGATTTTGGTGGGCGTATTTCTCCTTTAACTAAAAAAGATGTATTTGTTGGTAATGAATATTGGTCATTCTTAACTGATAATTCCAATGCGCTAAAAAAATAATCGACGCTATAGATGAACTAAACCAAGACGATGATTTTAAAGGTTTATACAATAAAGCGTTTGAGGTTAAAAATAGAGATGGCCTAGTTAACTTTTCTGAAGAAGTGAGACTGCAAAGAATTAAAGATAAATTTTCTGCGGAGCTTATTAATGCCGAATATCCTTTGAATCTGCGCAAAAAATTCTCTTGGACACATGGAGATAATTGTCAGTTCAATGAAAGACTAAATAAGCTATTGGATTCTGAAGAGTACATTTGCCCCACGTGTGGAAGTGTTTTATAGCAGAGTTAATAATTATTTTTTATAACGGCCTACTAAAGGCATCCGTTTTTCTCGATGATTAAACTGGCAACTTTTTCATCGAGATACCTATAACTTTGACCGGGCACGAAACCGGGAAATTTACTTCTTAATTCTGATAAAGGAATTGGATTTTTATATATATTTAGATCCGTTATTTCCATGGCGTGACAGCTAGATTTATCCTTAAAATATTTTTCAATTCTAGCCTTATATTCCGACGTGGCTTTTACGTCAGACATCAGAGTTTCAAAGTCGGAATGAAAGTATCTACCTACTTTAAAGCTTCCAAAAATCGCCATCACAGGCGATGAACGGTAGATAACTATCGTTGAGCTAATTTGTTCTGAGTTTATATCAGGTAGTTTTTTTCTAAACTCGAACGTTTTACTGCCTTCTATTATTTCCTCAATAATTCGTGGTTGAATTGATAAAAGTATGTTTTTTTTCAACTTGATTACCTTTAAAGAATAAGGGCGCAATAGTTGCGCCCAGAAAATCATTTACCTAAACGGCTTATGGATAGATGTTTTTTCCTACAACTTCGACAGTAGGATTGGCTTATTGTCTTACCGTTTTTCATTTTTCGAAATCCAAAAACGCTTTCAATAGCTTTTAAATCACCTTCAACGGAAACACCACACTGAGGGCATTTAGAAAGTAAAATAGAAGGCATCTTATCCCTCCTCGCTGTCAATAATTACATGTCTTTCAAAAGCGAAGCCTAGTGACTCCCCAATAGCCAAAACAGCATTTTCGGTTGGCTTGTTTTGACTATTAATGGCTAAGGTTTCAACACCATTCATATTGCGACGAGTAATTACATTACCTTCCCAAGTCGAAGCTGTTTTTTTCCAGTCTATCTCAATCATTAGTCGCATGATAAAATTCTCAAGCGATTCTTGTGGGTAAAGCATTTGTAGTCTGTTAATTGCAATGCATGCTAAAGATAACCCAAACGGATTGGCAATAAGATAAGTTGAACGATATTCAGCAATTCTTTGTCTTTGCGGTCCTTGCGGTAAATTAGCTATAGCATTTAAAACTGGATTATGTTCAGTAAATAAATCAATAACATTTTTTGTATGGGCGAGGTATTTAGCGTAATCACTTTTATTTTGTAAAAGTTGGTTAGTATATTTATCAAAAGTTGAATCTGAAATAGAATGGTTGCCTTTAATTAAAGCCTTTAGCATAGATCTAACACTGTTAGTTAAAACTAAACAGTTAGATTTTTTACTCAGTGATACGCTTGTTGAATCCGTTCTTCCGTCATTTAAAAGTTGGGAGCTTTCAAGTAGATCTAAAATAAGGCCATTTGCCGGAACCCTTCGGTCATATACCGCTAACATGGATTTTGGAAGTGCTTTGGTTTTTGCACAATCAGCAAAGTCTTGATGTACTTGATTTATATCATCTTCAAAAGAAAACATAATCGACAAGCTATCGGCTTTTAATTTTAATAACTCTTCTGCTGTGAGATTGGTTTCAGTAGCATCTCTAATGCCTTCTATTCGATGTTGGCCATCTGCAATACACAAAGAGTCATCCTCAAGGCTGAGAACTATATAGCCAACTTTAGTTTTACTGTTTGGTCTATCAGAAGTGAAAATAACCTGTTCTCCCAATGCGTTTACGGTTATTGAAGGGAGGATGTATTTCTCATTATTTTTAATGGCATTAGTAATATAATTTGAAACACTTTTTACATGTTTCTTATCCAAGGGTCTATTTCTAGACTCTTTGACCAATTCAAGAGATGCTTTATTAGGCGTTTCATCTGAACTTAGTAACTTTAGAGCAAGGCCAACATTGATAGCCGTTGAGGCACAGGTTCTGTTACCTTGTGAGAATAATACAATCGGAATCACTTGACCTGCTGTATCAGCAGCTAGATCAACAGCAGCGCCTTTAGCTTCAGCGGGAGTTGAGCACGTAATGATATTAATCGTATTTTTGGTTTCAGTTTCTATTTGTGTCATAATTATGGTTCCATAATTTCTATGTACTTTAGTTGAACTGTATAAATGTCTAGTCGGATTTTCATTTATACAGTAGTTATGGACCGCACATTCAATGCAGTCAGAAGTATAATAATTTATATTTCCCTGTGTTGCAATGTGCTTTTTTTTGGTTTTAATTTGTTTTTTTTGCGTTTATTAAGTTGAAAAAGCAACGGTGTTTGCGTTTTTTTTTCGATATTTGCCTTTGAAACTTGAAAAACGTGGTGATTTTCACGTTATCAAGTTTGGGTTGTTTATTGATTGTAGTTGCAAATCACCTTTTGTTTGTTTATTGAGCGATTTTTGGTGCTTGGTTGTCGGTATTGATTTTTTAACGTAGCAATTGTTACGTTCACTTGTGTTTGCATTCTCCGTCTTTAGCGGGGAGATAGTTACATGTGTGGTGGCAGATATGGTGGCAGATGTTTTGTTTTGTGATGGGTTTTGCTGTTAAAGTGTTGAAATTATTGGTTATAAATGACACTTTAAATAATCAGATCCAGAATATCGAGTAAATCTTAGAGGCATTTCAAATATATCCAAAAGCCCTTAATTTGAGGGTTTTTTAAACTCTTAATTTCAAGATTTACTTTAGATGATATCCTAAATCATAAGAAGTAGCGTATTGAGCTTGAGAGGTTTGAGATATTCTCAATTCATAGCATTGTAAGAGGTAAAAATGCTGATCAAATATTCTAAAATAGCACTCGTTGTGCTGTTAGCACCTTTAATATCTTATGCTAGTGAAGGTGAGCATCATGACGACCATCATGAGCACGATGAAAATAAAATTGAAAAGATTCAGGTAACGGCATCAAGACTAGGCCGAATTGTTACTGAGTCAGCAACCCGTACAGAGATAATTAACGGCGAAGAAATTCAAGAAAAAGCTTTAATGAGACCCGGCAACATTTCTATGTTGGTTGCTGAAACCGGTGGAGTGCGGGTGCAAAATACTTCACCTGCTCTTGGCAGTGCCAATATTCGATTACAAAGTATGTATGGTCGATATACGCAGTTACTCAGCGATGGTTTACCGCTATATGGCGGTCAAACTGCATCTATTGGCTTATTACAAATTCCTCCAACAGATCTTGCTAATGTTGAAATCATTAAAGGATCAGCATCATCATTGTATGGTGGCTCAGCACTTGGCGGGGTGATTAACTTAATTTCTCGAACGCCATCAGATGAAGCGGAAGGTGAAGTGCTTTTGAATGCGACATCGAAAAATGGCCAAGACATCACCACATATTTTGCCTCGCCGATTAATGACGCTGCTAGTGCGTCTGTAACCGCTGGCCTGCACAATCAAGCGCAACAAGATTTAGATAGTGATGGCTGGATAGATATGGCCGAGTACCAGCGCGCTACTATTCGTCCGCGTATTTATTGGGAAAGCGAAGGTGGTGCTAACCTGTATCTTACTTTTGGCGCTATGATGGAAGAACGTAAAGGTGGAACAGTGGCAGGGGCAACTGTTCCTGATGGTAATCCATTTGAGCAAAGTCAAGATTCACTTAGGCTTGATAGTGGTTTTATTTTTGATCAACCACTAGGGGAAGTGCTTAATCTCAATGTGCGTGGCTCTGCAATGCGCCAAGAGCACGACCATGTGTATGGCTTAGTAGAAGAAAAAGATATTCATGAAAGTTACTTAATTGAATCTAGCGTGTCGGGTTATAGTGACGCTACAGCTTGGCTTGTAGGTATTGCTTATCAATCAGATCGCTTTGATTCAGAGGATTTTTCAGAGTTTAACTACAATTACCAAGTGCCCGGGCTATTCTCACAAGTTGATTATGATGCAAGCGATGATGTTTCATTGTCACTTAGTGCTCGTGCTGACTGGCACAGCGAATATGGCACACAAGTTAGTCCGCGTATTTCTATGTTATATAGTCCTGAAAACTGGACTGTTCGTGGCTCATATGGTCAAGGGTTCTTTGCCCCAACACCCTTTATTGAAGACATTGAAGATGCTGGTTTATCACGTCTAGCACCACTTAAAAACCTTGAAGAAGAGCAGGCAACTACGGCATCTATTGATATTAGTTATCTTATTGACAGTGTTGAAACAAGTGTAACCTTGTTTGCATCTGACGTTGCTAATGTTACGGAACTTGAAGTGATTCCGCAAAGTGACCTAATGTCTGATAAACATGTACGTATTGTAAATGCCTTTGGCAAAAGTGAAATTCGGGGGGCTGAATTGCTACTTCGCTATCGCTGGCGTGATCTTAAACTCACGGGAAGTTATTTGTACACGGATGCCAGCAAAAGAAGTCAGTCAGGTATTGGTCGAGAACCTTTAACGCTCACACCAAAGCATTCGGCTGGTGCGGTTATTATGTGGGAAGAGCATGGTAGTCATTTAGTTGGATTTGAAGCTTACTATACAGGCACACAACATCTTGAAGGTAACCCATACCGTAACAAAAGTGACGCCTATTGGCATTTAGGCTTACTTGGTCAAATTACCTTTGGTAAAGTGAGTTATTTCTTAAATGCAGAAAACCTCCTCAATGTACGTCAAACCAAAGGTGAGTCGTTATTGTTACCAGAGCAAGCTCCAAGCGGGCGTTGGACTACAGATATCTGGTCACGCAATGACGGCTTTACGGTTAATGCTGGTATTCGTGTTCAGTTTGGTCACTAAAGGTTTTTAGAAATCAAGTTACCGGATTTGTTATGGATTCTAAGTTGTTTTTTCTTGAAAGTTGTAAAGTGTTGAGTACCAAGCAAAGTACTTAACTCTCCCCTTTAGCTATGGGCAGTTGCTTGTTACTGCCCCAATCAGACCATGAACCATCATATAAAACGGTATTGTCATAACCTGCTATGGTTGCGGCTAACATAATTATGCAGGCGGTAATGCCTGAGCCACAGGTAAAGATCAATTCATTATTTTTATGGGCTGACAGCTTTGCAAATATAGTATTTAATTGCGCAGGCTCTTTAAAACAGTGACCTGCTAATATTTCGGCAAAAGGTAAATTCGTTGAGTTTGGAATATGGCCACTACGAACGCCTGCTCTTGGCTCATCTTTGATGCCCTCAAACCTTACGGATGACCGAGCATCAATGATAACGGTTTGTTTATCAAGGTAAGTGTTTAGAATGTAGTTTGCATCGCATACTAATTTATCTTGATACTCCCCTTGAATGTTCCCTAACGTGCTAGTGTGGTTTGATGGTGAAGCTACAGTTGCTCTATTTTCTAGTAGCCACTGAGGCAGACCGCCATCAAGTACAAAAGCATTTTTAAAGCCCATTGCCTGAAATATCCACCAAGCTCTTGGTGATGAGTAAATACCTTGATTATCGTAAATGACCACTAGGCTGTTAGAGTTTATACCTAGCGCTTGTGTAGCTTGAGTAAATTGCGCTTCAGTTGGGAAAGCATTGCTTTGCGAAGAGGCTAAATTGCAGAATACTTTTTCTAAATCAAAGTGTTTAGCTTTTGGAATATAACTTTTTTTATCGTACTCAATCGGTGTTTTTCCAACGACTTTTTGCATGCTTGCATCGAGAATAATAAGCTTGTCGTTGTCTAAGTTATTATTAAGCCATTCGGTTGTTACTATCGGTGTTTTCATTGTTATTAGTACCTTGGCTGTTTTTAGTTTTCGTGTGTTATTTTGGCACATTATCGTGCAGTTTTTTACTCACATCATGCATTACTTGCGCTTTGAATTGAGCTTTGTCTGATGTGTTGAATTGTTGTTTGTAACTCGCTAAATCGATGACTTCCATATTGACTTTTATCTTTTTAAAGAGTTTTGGAAACTTATCACCTGGGGCTTGAATGTGATGTAAGCCGCCGCTATAAACAAATAGAATTTTACCTTGATCTAATTTTTGTAAAATATCAACGAAGCCACTGCGAATACTCATTGGTTGCCCATATTTATCTAAGCCATTTTTACGCATCATTCTCCCTTCGGGTAAAATAGCCGTGAGTTTTTCATGGTTTACATGGCTTAAAAAATACTGCCATGACTCATCTTTTTTACGAGTAATGGGAATACAGCCAGGTACTAAGGTTTTGTAAATTTTACCTGTGATGGGTCGAGCCATCGTGATGTCGGCGCCTGGTACAACTAAGTCGTTGGCAATGCGCCATAAAAATTTATAGGGAGCTAATCTAATGAATAGTGGTTCAAATAAGCTGGTATGGTTGAGAAAAATAATAAAGTTAATTTCCCGCCATTGTTCTTTAGAAAAAGTGGATAACCATTGTTGCTCAAACCGATAAAACAGCATGATAGTGAGTTTAAAGCTGACCAGCACAGAGAATTTTATGAAAGGTAATATCATGGCAATTTTGTTGAGCAGTTTATTACACTATGTGAAATAAGTATTTGACCAATTCAGAGCTGTGTCAAGGAGGTTCGCACCAGCTACAATGTTGCCATAGTAGTCTTTGCTAGCAAATACTTGTGCTTAATTATCACTATTGTTGTATTTACAGCTGGCGATAAAATTATACTCAAGGCTAACTTTAACCCGTAGTATTTTTGGTGTAGGTATGGCGTGCGTATGGCGTATTCACACTAGCTAATACAATGATATAAACAGTTATTTTTTAAAGGATAACAAGCAAAACATAACCGCTGCCGCTGCTGATAGCGCAGTGAGTATCATGTTGTTTTGGTTGGCCAATATGGCTGAGCTAACAATAAAGCCTGCAGCTAAAACACTGAATATCAATTGTTTGCTGTTGGCTTTTTGCTGTTGAGCTAATTGTTCTATCAGTTGAGTTTGCTGATAATGGCTCTCTTTTCCTGCTTTTAAATAGTCATAAACCAGATCAGGGATTTCGGGTAGTTTTTCATTCCAAAAAGGTAAATTTTCTTTAATTTTAGTAAAGACCGCTTTTACGCCCATTTGCTCTTGTACCCAGTTTTCTAAAAAGGGTTTAGCGGTTTGCCATAAGTCGAGTTGTGGATATAGCTGGCGGCCTAAACCTTCTATATACAGTAACGTTTTTTGTAACAGCACTAATTGCGGCTGAACTTCCATATTAAATCGGCGTGCTGTGTTAAAGAGGTTGACTAACACTTGCCCAAACGATATTTCTGCCAGTGGCTTGTTAAAAATTGGTTCGCAAACGGTGCGAATAGCAAACTCAAATTCATCAACACTGGTATTAGCGGGTACCCAGCCAGAGTCGACATGTAGCTGTGCAACTTTACGGTAATCTCGGTTGAAAAAGGCGACAAAGTTTTCTGCTAAGTAACGTTTATCTTCTCTATTAAGTGTGCCGACAATACCACAGTCTATGGCTATCCACGTTGGATCAGCAGGGTTGTTGGCGTCAACAAACACATTGCCAGGGTGCATATCAGCATGAAAAAAACTGTCGCGAAATACTTGCGTGAAAAATACTTCTACGCCACGTTCTGCGAGTAATTTCATATCAACCCCTAGTGCATTTAGGGTATCAATTTCAGCAACGCCAATACCGTAAATACGCTCCATAACGAGTACATTTTTGTGGCAGTATTCACTATATACTTCAGGCACATAAAGTACTTTGTCGTATTCTCTACCTTGTTCAAAATTTCGTTTAAGCTGAATGGCATTTGCGGCTTCACGGTTTAGATCAAGTTCATCTAAAATGGTTTTTTTGTATTCTGCTACCACTTCTTTGGGTCTTAAGCGCTTTCCATCAGGTAACCAACGGGCAAGAATACTGGCAAAGCGCGACATCACTTTGACATCCGCTAATATAATTTTGTCTATGTCTGGGCGTAATACTTTAATGACAACATTTTTGTGCGCTTCGTCAGCAACAAAAGTTGCGGTATGTACTTGTGCGATAGAAGCACTGGCAAGTGGTGTTAAGTCAAAATCACTAAAGTGTTGCTCAAAGGTTTCTAACCCTATGGAAGCAA
The DNA here is from genome assembly GCF_057546125.1 of Colwellia sp. SU-HH00943. Taxonomy (NCBI): domain Bacteria; kingdom Pseudomonadati; phylum Pseudomonadota; class Gammaproteobacteria; order Alteromonadales; family Colwelliaceae; genus Colwellia; species Colwellia sp. SU-HH00943. Next base: position 929,656 of record NZ_BAAJLW010000001.1, on the reverse strand, counting down.
TGATTAATTGCTTTGCTGATTCACCATCAAAGGGCGCTACTTGATCTTGTAATAAGGCTAATTCATTCGCAAAATCAGCGGGAAGTAAATCACGACGAGTGGATAACATTTGCCCAAATTTAATAAATACTGGTCCGAGCGATTCGATGGCTAATCGAAAGCGTAACGCTGCTGATTTATCTTTATGTTTGTTTCGTAGCCAAAACAGTGAATTTCGCCCTGCTTTTATATACCAAGGCAACATTTCAGGCGGCACAATGTCATCAAGCCCATAGTGAAGAAATGTTTTAATTATTTGGTATAAGCGAATGCTGCTCACGTTTTAATTCCTTAAGTAGTTGCTTGCTCAATTAGTCGCGTTATACGTGCTTCTAGCGCCGAAACTTGCTCATTAATGTGGTTAACATCTTGATTAAAAGTATCTATCTGACTTTTTGTTACCACTAAACCTTGTTCATGCACTAGGTATTCACTGGCATCAGCTTGAATTTGTGTTGCAGCAAAGCTGAGTTTTTTTGTTAGCTTTTTACCCAGTTGGGCGAGTTTGTAAGTTGGTACTTCACCAATGTGATTGGCTAATTCACTTTGCCAGTCAATATTAAGGTGTTGAGCAACGTGAGCAAACTGTTGAGCAATTTTAACATCACCTATAACGTCTAACTTGTCTTGCTTGATCAGCTCAGTTAATTGCTGATTTTCTTCTAACTCTCTTAAGGTTTGTATACTGGTGTTGATCGTGCAATCAGCCGCTTCAATTAAAGAGGTGACCAGTAGTTGAGAGCCTTTAGAATCTACACTAGAAATAACGGTAAAGCTTAACGGAAAGCCAAGTTCAGTAAGAGTGACAGTTAAGGTTTTATTAACTAATTTGTCGAGTGAACTGTTATTCGCTGACTCAAGTGATAAAACCTTATTAACAATAGCTTCTATGCTTGCCGCGAGAGTTTGGGGCAACATCAATTGGTCTGTTAATTTAGTGAAAGGGGAAGTCATTGCGATTAAAACTTATAGCCTTTATGTAAGGCAACTACGCCACCGGTTAAGTTTTTAAAGCTGGTTTGCTCAAAGCCCGCATTATCTAGCATGGTTTTTAATGTTTCCTGATCGGGGTGCATACGAATAGATTCAGCAAGGTACTGATAACTTTCACCGTCTTTAGCGACTAACTCTCCCATTTTAGGAAGAATATTAAATGAATAAAAGTCGTATGCTTTATTGACCAGCTCATGCTCAGGCTTTGAGAATTCTAATACTAATAGTCGGCCACCGGGTTTTAAAACGCGATAGATTGAGCGTAAAGCCATGTCTTTATCAGTAACATTGCGTAAGCCAAACGCAATGGTGACAATATCAAAGGTGTTATCTTCAAAAGGTAAGTATTGTGCGTTAGCTTGAACGTATTCAATATTTTGTACTAAACCTTTATCACGAAGCTTATCGCGACCAACATTTAGCATAGAACTATTAATATCAGCCAACACAACCTTACCTTGTTTACCGACAAGTTGTGAAAATTTAGCTGTTAAATCACCCGTACCACCGGCTAAATCGAGTACTTTATTACCTGGGCGTACACCACTTGCATCAATAGTAAAGCGTTTCCATAAACGGTGAATACCGAATGACATCAAGTCATTCATAATATCGTATTGTTTAGCGACAGAATGAAAAACGCCAGCAACCATAGAGACTTTATCTTCTTTATTGATTGTTTGATAACCAAAATGGGTGGTGTTATTGGTCGAAGTTTGCGTTGTGTCTGTGGTTTGATTGTTATCTGAAACTGACATCTTAAATTCGCTAATGATAAATAATGTAAAAGTTGTCGATAGTTTACTGTATGTATGAAGGATCGCCAAACATAAGCGAATTTTTTGTTGATTCAAAACAGGTGATTGCTGAAGAATTACTTACGTAATTAATGATGGTAACTTTCAAAGTCAGACCTAAACACTATTTGTTTCGTTATCTTGAAGCTCATTCAAGAAATAAAATAACAAAAATGTAATTTAATTACATTTTGTGCTTGCGTTGTTAGAGTATCTACTCTATAATCGCTCTTGTTCCCCCTTATGTGAACACTTGTTGTAATAATTGAATATTTTAGCTCTCCTCATAGCTAATGTGCCGGTAGTTTTACTACCGGCTTTTTTTTGCCTGAAATATAAAGATACACATAATTTTCTCTCGCCTATAGCCTGATAGCTGTTCTTTGCGTTTAACTTTACAGTTGCTCCTGTATTATCTGTTGTAATTATACAGGTGTACAACTTAAGATGATGGTCTAATATAGATGCCATTTTCAAACTGTTTATGGTGATATTGTGCTCAATATCTAATTTATTTATCTAATAATGTATGTTTAACTATTTGTTTGATTCGTTATGGGTTAATTTTTTTATAATTTAATTACATAAAGTGGACGAATTTAGCTTTATTACTATACTGTAGTTTTATCGATGGGAAGAAGTGAATTTATAGCCCAGAGTTGTGAATTCATAATAAAAAATAAAGGGGATTTATGATTTTTTCTAATCTTTCATTCAGGAAGAAAATTTTATTATTGTTGGCGCTACCAATGTTGGGGTTTTTGTGGCTCAGTATTCAAAATATCTTAGGCAGTTTGCAAGTTAAAAAAGAGATGGCAACTATAGCCTCTCTTACTGAGTTATCGGTTATTTACAGTGAATTAGTGCATGAAGTACAAAAAGAACGAGGTATGACCGCAGGTTATATTGGTTCAAAAGGAGCTAATTTTGCACAAAAGCTTCAGGCTCAACGTAAAAGCACAGATGATAAAAGACAAAAGCAAGTAAACTTCTGGCAGCAAAATGATTTTCAATTGAGTGAAATCATAGCGTTAAATACTTCGATAAATACTGAATTTAAGCGCCTAGCGGATATCCGCCAACAAGTTGATTCATTAAATATTCCCCTTTCAGAAGCCCTCACTTATTACACACAAATAAATAAAAAGCTACTAAGTGTTGCAACGCTAAACGCTGAAATAAGTACCGATGCATTAATCACTAGAGAAACTGTTGCTTACTACAACTTTTTGCAAGGGAAAGAACGTGCCGGTATAGAAAGAGCTGTATTGAGTAATACCTTCGCGAAAAATGAATTTGGTCCAGGTATGTTTGCGAAGTTTATTACGTTGACTAGCGAACAAAATAGCTACTTTGATAGTTTCAATCAATTTACCAACGATCAAAATAAAGCATACTTTAAGCAGCAATTAACTAATGACTCTGTGAATGAAGTTCACAGAATAAGAGCTATTGCGCAAAGTAAAAGTACAGACTTCGATGTTAAGGCAGAGTATTGGTTTGCTCAGTCAACTGGGCGAATAGGGCAATTAAAGAAAATAGAAAATAGTTTAGGTAAATCAATGCTAGCACTGGTTGATGAAAAACAAACATCAGCTTTGACTACGTTAACGATAAACTTACTAAGTAGCATTGTACTGATTACCTTAGCGTTAGCTATTAGCTTTTATATTATCAAAGATCTGGCTTCACGAGTTTCAAGTCTGACTTCTGTGATGGCAAAAGTTAGGGAAGAGAATGATTTAACTGTACAAAGCCCTTTTGAAGGAAGCTCTGAGCTTGGGCAAATATCGACCGCATTAAATAAAACATTGTTACAGTTTTCTAATCTGATTAAAGATATATCTACTTCGAGCATTACCTTAGCTTCTGCCGCAGAAGAAACTTCACAAACTTGTGAGCTGAACTCAAAGTCATTATTTGATCAACAAAGTGGTATTAGCTTAATTGCAACGGCTATAGAAGAGCTTTCTGCAACGGTGAAAGAAGTGGCTGAAAGTACACAAAATACTGCAACCTCAGCCAAAGATGCTGATGAAAAAGCGAATAATGGTTTGAAAACAGTACAAAATTCATATCACTCAATAGAAGAGCTAGCTACGGAAATTGATGGCTTAGCTACGCAAATTAATAGCTTGCATGAAAGTAGCCAAAATATTACCAGTGTTGTAGATGTGATCAAATCTGTAGCAGAGCAAACTAATTTACTTGCTTTAAATGCGGCCATTGAAGCGGCTAGAGCTGGAGAACAAGGGCGAGGCTTTGCGGTTGTGGCTGATGAAGTCAGAACACTGGCTCAACGTACTCAAGAGTCAACCTCAGAGATTGAAAACTTCATTTTGTCACTGCAAACGGATGCTAATGCTGCTTACAGTGTTATTGAAATGAGCCAGAAAAAAGCGGTACAAGCAGTAGAAAGCTCGAAGAATGTCGAAGTAGTCTTAGAAGAAATAACCTCTTCTGTTGGTGATATTTTTGCAATGACAGAACAAATTGCAACTGCAATTGAAGAGCAATCGGTTGTGACACAGGATGTAGCACAAAACGTAGTTTCTGTTGAAGAGAAGTCAATTGAAACGACCGCAGGCGCAGAGCAAATTTTTGTAACCGCTAAAGAACAAGCGAAATTAGCGAGCTCATTACAAGATATTGCTAGCACGTTTAAGGTTTAAGTTTAGATTCTTGAGCGCTTTAATTATAGAGGATTATACTTGGTAAGGTGAAGCGGTAGCAGGGAAGTAAAAGCTGCTATCCTTTTATCTCGAGAATTATATGTAACGATTTTAACCTTATTAAATACTCTTTATACCATGCTAAAGCTCGCCAATATTTGGTTCCGATAAGCATCTTTTTCTTAAACTTCATCTTCAACACTAATTCTCTCGCAATCATTTCTACAAAGAGGATTAGTGTATACCTTTACACCTTAATTACAGCTTTCATTTACAATGCAAATAAAAATGATTATCATTATCTGTGTGATATTTGAATAAAAAATATTCGGATTTTTTATTCAAATAATGAATGCCACATTGAAATTTAACGTCGAAATATCAGTGTGTAATAGACTTTTTTCATAGTTTTAATCGCTTAATTTATTCAGCTTCATCAGCAAGGAGTTAACAAATGCGTGATGACAAAATTCTTATCATTGAAGATGATAAAGAATTAAACAATCAGCTATCCCAATTATTAGCACAAAATGGCTATCAAATAGAGCAGTGCTTTGATGGTGAGTTGGGGCTAATTAAAGCGACAAGTAATCAATTCCAGTTAATATTACTTGATGTCATGTTGCCAAAACGTGATGGCTTTTCATTATTGAAAATCTTGAGAAAAACCTGTGAAACCCCTGTAATTATGGTAACGGCAAAAGATGCCGAACAAGAAAAGATTATTGGTTTGAGTGAAGGTGCAGATGATTATGTATCTAAGCCGTTTAATATCACGGAGCTGTTGCTACGAATTAAAGCGATGTTAAGACGAAGCCAGCCTAAGGGGCAAGATAATAAATTGCACTCGCTTTCATCAGACAACCTTTTGCTTAATGCAAAAGAATCCCAGGTGACTATTGATAAACAGCCGATAGAATTTACGCCTGTAGAGTTTAAGCTTATATGGGAGCTATTGCTAAATCAGGGAGATGTACTCAGTAAAGCATATCTTTATCAAAGGGTACTTAATCGCAATATGGGGGCATATGACAGAAGTTTAGATATGCATTTAAGCCGCATAAGGAAAAAATTGAATGCCGCTTCAGGCCCTGGCGAACGATTAATAACCAGTCATGGTAAAGGATATAGCTACACATGAGTCGGCAATTATTCTGGAAAATGTGCTTAATCTTGGCCACAGGTATTGTGGCGCTTTTTTATGTGATTAATTTACTCACTTCCCACACAGAGGAAGGTATGAGTATGCTAGCGCTAGAGGATAGGGAGCAAATAACTCAATGGGGAAAAACGGCAGAAGGGCTATATAAATCGGATGATAAAGTAGGTTTAGAAAAATTTATATCAAGCCTGAAAAAGCAAGAAAACACTTGGTTATCTGTGCTTAGCTTTGATTATAAAGAAGTTGCAGGTGAGCCTTTTGAGCAAGTTTATCACGGTGAGCCAATCTTTGGTCGTAGTGTTGATTGGAAAATACATTTATATCTCGATTATAACCCGGTTATGGAAGTGCCTTTCAATGATGTAAATGCTAGCTTTCTTATTCAGCTACCAAAAAGAATGCGACCGGGTGAATACTGGCGTTATACTCAAATCACCATGCAAATAGTGATGCCTACTCTGTTACTTGCGTTATTATCATTCTTGCTATATCGCTACATAATGAAGCCACTATTACAATTGCAATCGGCAACGAAACACTTCAGTGCAGGGAATTTTGATGTAAGAGCTAGTAAGTTAATGGGCACTAGAAATGATGAGTTTTCTTATTTAGCGCAAACCTTCGACGATATGGCAATTCGTATTGGTGAACAAATAATAAGCCAACGGCAACTTATCGCAGATTTATCACATGAATTACGAACACCATTAACACGGCTTGATATTTCTCTCGCGTCATTAAAAGGCCAAAAAGACGAGAATATAGAACGTATTGAGCGTGAATCCATACATATTAGAAGGCTGGTTGAAGATACCTTGTCTTTAGCTTGGTTAGATAACGAAAAGCCTCAATTAAAACAAGAGTCACTTGATTTAATTGACTTGATTGATGTGCTGGTTGCGGATGCTAAGTTTGAATTTCCAGATCGACAGCTCATTACTGATTTGCCTGAAAGCGCAGTGATTGAAAACTCAAGCCATAGAGCTGCAGGTCAGGCGATTGAAAATATTCTTCGCAATGCCTTACGCTATACACCAGCAGGTAAGATTGTGAAGGTTAAGTTGTCTGATAAAGAGGATATGTACCAAATTGCAATTCTAGATCAAGGCCCTGGTGTGCCTAACGATTTGCTTAACACTATATTCAAACCTTTCTTTCGGGTTGATAAGTCACGGGAGCGTAAAGGTAGTAGTTTTGGTTTAGGTCTCGCTCTTGCTAAACGTCAATTAGCAACGATTAGGGCAAAGGTTAGTGCCAAAAATATTGAGAATGGCGGCTTAGCTATGGTTATTACTATTCCAAAAAATTAGTCACTAGCAATCATATATTTATATCAGTACGCTATTTTTACCTGCTAAATGTAAAGATTGTAAATTTGCTATCATTCCATTAGTTAAATGATAATAATTCGTATTTAATAAATGTTAACTTATTCTCTATTTTTAAATACTAAAAAATTATTAAAACACTAAAGGCCTTTTATGAAAGCATATCAATTAACTAAGGGTATAAAACCACTATCACTCGCCATTCTTTTCGCTTTGGGTAGTCAGCAAGTATTTGCAGAGCAAGCTTCATCTGAGCAATCAGTTGAAGAAGAAACGATGGAAACTATTGTTGTTGTTGGTCAAACAACTAACACACTAATTACCCCTGAAGAGTTAGAGAAGTATCAAGCTAATGACTTAGCTGATATTTTCCGTTTAGTTCCATCTGTTTCTGTGGGTGGCTCTCTGGGTATTGCCCAAAAAGTATATATTCGTGGAATGGAAGATACCTTATTAAACGTGACTGTAGACGGTGCACCTCAAACAAGTACATTATTCCACCACATTGGTCGACTTTCGATTGACCCTGATTTGTTGAAGGAAGTCGATGTTCAAGCGGGTGCTGGTGAAGCAACTGCAGGTGCTGGTGCTGTCGGTGGTGCTATTCGCTTTAAAACCAAAAGTGTTAACGATGTTCTTGAAGATGATAAAGATTTTGGTGGCACGGTAAAGGCCGGCTATTTTACAAATAGCGGTTATAAAGGCAATGTGTCGCTTTATGGTCGATTTAATGATGATTGGGGCGTACTCGCTTCTTATGTTTATACCGACCGCGACAACATGGAAGATGGTGAAGGTAATGAAATTTCTGGCACTAACCCTGAGCAAAGCTTAGGTTTTGTTAAAGTCAGTGGTGAGCTAAGCGATAGCCAATCACTTACTTTCAGCTATGAAAGTCGCGTTGAAGAAGGGGAGTTTGTACAGCGCCCTAATTGGCCTGAATCTAGCTGGAATCCAATTTATCCGATTACCGTAGAGCGTGATACCTTTGTGTTAAATCACTTACTTGCCGTAAATGAATTACTTAATTTAGAAACTACCATTTACTCAACAAAAGCAAGCGTTGAGCAAGATGTTTATAATAGATGGGGTATTTACAAGGGTGAAGTTGCAACTAATGGCTTTGACATTCGCAATACCAGTCAAGTATCAGATCACACGTTAACTTATGGTATTGAATATCGCGACGATGAAGTAAAAGCAGGCGCGTTAGGTGAAAGCGGTGCTAAAGAAGAAGGCACAGTTGCAGGTATTTATTTCCAAGATCATTGGAGCTTAACCTCATCACTATTAGTAAGCTTTGGTGCTAGATACGATTCTTATGAATTAGATTTAGTGACGTATGATGGTAGTGTTGACAGTGATGGTTTTAGTCCAAACCTTGGTCTTGAGTATATGTTTAATGACAATTGGAAATTAAACTTAGGTTATGCTGAAGCTATGCGTGGTAAAGAAGTGGGTGACTCATTTACTATCGAAGCAGGTTACTTAACGGTTGATCCAGAATTAAAGGCTGAAGAAGTTGATAATACTGAGATTGGTGTAACTTATCATGATGATCATTGGAATATCGTCGCATCATACTATCAAAGTGATATCGACAATGTCATTTTAGATCAACTTGGCCGCGGCACATGGTATGAAAATGTTGGTACTTTAGAAACCGATGGTTTTGAATTGAAAGTTGGTTACTGGATTGACGACTTCCAAATTGTCGCTAACTATAGCAGTAGCGATGCCGAGTTAAATGGTAATAAAGTTGAAGGTTATGAATATATAGGTTTAGCTAATGTTAGAGGTGATACATGGGGTGTTAATATTAACTACACGCTAAGTGACACCATTGAGATGGGTTGGAACCTAGAATATGTTGAAGATTTGAATAACATTGAAGTATTCCACCGAATGGTTGATATTGGCTGGGCTGATGCAACCACTGAAATTGATAAAGCAGGCTACAACGTGCATGACGTGTATGTGCAATGGGAGCCAAATGAAACTTTCTTAGTGAATTTAACTGTGACTAACTTATTCAATGAGTATTACATTGATCACTCAAGTGTTGGTGATTATAACAATGTTCCTGGTTGGGAAGGTGTATCAGGGTTACATGAAGCAGGTCGTGACATTCGTGTGTCGCTTACCTATAACTTTTAAGCAATCCACCTAACAAAACGGCAATCACTTTGTTGATTGCCGTTTTTTTTATGAGAGCAAAAGATGTTAAGAAAATTTCTTTTTTGGACACATTTATCTTTGGGTATCTCTGCTGGCGTTATCGTCTTTATTATGTCAGCGACAGGGGTATTACTCACTTATGAAGCACAGATTCTTGACTGGGATGAGTCTCGTCACTCAGTTACTCCAATGCCTGGAGAGCAAAGAATCACAACAGATGAAGTACTCAATATTGCTAGAAGCAAACATCCTGATGAAAAACATTTTTACATTCGTTGGGTTAATGAAGAAGGGCGACCAATTCCTTTATGGGTAGGTTCACAGGGGTATTTAATATCGCCTTATAGTGGTGAAATCATACAAACAGAGTCGAGTTGGATAGTCAAATCGATTCATGTAATTGAAGATTTACATCGTTGGTTAGCCTTTGAAGGCGAAGCGCAAAAAATAGGTAAAGCAATCACAGCTTATAGTAATCTTGTTTTTGTGTTCTTGATGATTACCGGAGCCTATTTATGGCTACCGCGCCGTATTCGCTGGTCATCAGTTAAACAGCACTTATTATTTAAAGGTCAATATAAAAGTCCGCACGCAAAGTATTTTAATTGGCATCATGTATTTAGCGCATGGGCTGTGATCCCCCTGTTTGTAATAGCAACCACAGCAACAGTTTTTCATTTTCATTGGGCGAATCAGGCATTGTATGGTTTATATAATGAAGAGGCGCCAGGGCCACGCCAAAAACGAGTGCCTGTGGATTTGATTGATGGCTCTCAACGATATGAAGACTTGTTTGTTAAAGCCCAGCAACATGCGGCGGAAAATGGTGTAGCAGACTGGCATTCTATGTGGTTAGAGTTTGGCCGAGAAAAGGGTAATACCCGTTTTTGGATTGATCCAAGCCTTGGTAATAGCTATGAGCGTGCCTACGCACTTTTTCTCGATAATGATACGGGGGATGTTGTGAAAACAAAGCGTGGTGAAGATTGGTCGAAAGGCGATCAGGCTTGGGGTGTAGCACGATTTCTTCACACGGGTGAGTATTACGGTATCCTTGGTCAAACGATTGCCGGGTTAGCATCGCTTGCGGCCTGCTTTTTAGTCTTTACAGGCTTTGTTTTATCTTGGCGTCGGTTAATTCGACCATTAATTAAAAGGAAAAATTAGCCCTATAGGAAGCTATGTAAACAATGTTAAGTAACTGCAACATAGCTTTCTTTCCCACCCTGTTTGTGTTGAATAGCACATTAAAATCGATAATCAATTTTGTTTAATTGCTTTGCTATATCACAAATGCGACGATAATTGCGGTTACTGCCAGTACGCTGTACTCAGGTGTGCCACGTGGTACTTTAGACATAACAAGAAAACAAACAAACGCTAATGCAAATAGAATAGAACTACCTATGAATACACCTATTAATTCATGCCCCATAATTAAACCGAAAATAGCTAGTGGGATACTAAACAATAAAGCAGAAAAGTAAGGCTCTTTTTTCACTAAATATAATTTATAGGAAAGAGCTAACATCAAAAGTTTAATTATGAGAAATAACATTAAAGTTCCTTGTAGTAAAAAGCCTAAATCAGAGGCTGTTGATAGTTTGATAAAAAAGCGAAGCAGGCGCAAAGCTAACTGTAATTGGTCTTACTTTGACAATTTGCTCAAGTATTCGATTAAGCCACATAGATTGATATTGGCTTTTTAGTAAATGACGACAAGTTTTTAAACTTGAAGTCATTATTTAAATTTTTAAATAGGCTTTAGCCTTTGTGTGCCCCAAGGCTATCATCTCTTTCGCACGATAAAATTCTAACGTATCACAAGCATTACGAGCTATTTTTATTTCAATATCAGGTGGATATGCGGCTAATTTTTGTCTTGCGATTGTTGATTGCATGGCATCAAAAGCTTGGTTAGCAATATTGTAAGCTCCCCAGTCCTTCGATTTATGTTTGGTCTTGTTATCAGATAAATCACGGATGAAGTTTTTAATTTCAATTCGAATTTTTTCTATTGTGCTTGTTACTTTAGCCTTACTCTCACTTGAATGAGAGTAAGTATTGTCGTGTTCAATACTGCCAGCTAAATTTACTGCAATGGTTAGATCCGTACCATCCTTAAAAGTTGGAGCAATCGGGACAGGATTTAATACACCCCCATCAATTAAATAGCTCTCTTTATAAGAGACAGGAGTAAAAAATAAAGGTAAAGATATTGATGCTCTTACGGCATCAAATAGCCTGCCAGAATTTAACCAAACTTCTTTTTCATTGTTAACATCTGCCGCAACAGCTGTAAAAGAAATAGGCAGATCTTCAACCAAAATATCACCTACAATATCAATGAGTTTATTGATTACCTTATCCCCCTTAACAATCCCCCCTGATTGCCAAGAAATATCTAATAAAGTCATAATATCAACTTTGGTTAATTCACAAACCCACTTCTCAAAGGCATCTAGTTTTCCTGCAGCATACACAGCGCCAATTAGCGCTCCAGCAGAACAACCTGAAATAGATTTAATAATGCATCCACTATTTTCTAGCTCTCGAATTACTCCAATATGAGCCAAGCCTCTAGCTCCACCACTCCCTAAAACAAGAGAAACAGATTTTCCTTCTAATTCCATGCATATTATCCAATTTAAATCAGGTAATTATTAATTCATACACTACTATTGTGAATTAATTAACTCAAGCTATTGGAAATATTAATATTTTAGCACTGTTTGTTTACTATGAAGATGAACGCTCTCATTCGTACCAAAGATAATGTTATGTGGGCTGATTTACAGTCATTAATTGGTAACCTCAAATATTATATGAATTTGTGATTATGTGTATCGATGAATGGAGAACACATGTTAAATCTTCCATCAAGCGATGCATTTTATATTGTTTATGAAGTTTTCAGATACTAATAGAGTTTATACAGTTTACTCAGATTAAAATTAATAGAGTTTTTATACTATTTCTTGTTGCATATTTAGAGTGCTTACTCTATAATTACTTTGTTCTTAGCGAACACTTATTGTAATAATTTTTATTCTAGCTTTCCCCATAGGCTAATACACGCCGGTGATTTATTTGTCATCGGCTTTTTTATGCCCGAAAAACAGTACATGTATATTAAGTAAGTTTATGATGAACGTGTTCTGTGCAGTATCTGAATAATACAAGCCAAAGAAAAATAACCGATAAATTGCCCAAAAAGAAAAAGGATCATTTTGGGGGTAAAGTAAGTTTCTTCGCTGAAAAAGCTCAGCATAAACATGGCTGGTGCAGTAAGCACAGTATAACCAGGTAAAGAAACAGGCACAAAATAATAATTGAATAAGAAGGCTAACAGACCAATTATCATGCCTATTAACCCCCATATTGTAGAAAGTTTGAAGTTGGGCTTTAGCTTTTTAGACATGACAATAACTCGCTAATGTTTTTAGGTTACTGCTCTTCATCTTCACTAGTTTGTCCAAACCAATGACAAATTACCGCTTCTGCTTGTTCAGCACCTGTTCTTTTTAATGAGGAAAAGGCTTGTACTTTTATGTCACCGTTTAGAGGAGCTAAAGCCTTTTTTACTTTCAGAACTTCAGCACTGCGTTTACCTTGAGATAATTTGTCAGCTTTAGTGAGTAGTGCTAAAACGGGCAGTTCACTGTCTACCGCCCACTCAATAAGATCTTTATCTAAATCTTTTAAAGGGTGCCTAATATCCATTAAAACGACTAAGCCTTGTAAGCTCTCACGTTTTTCTAGGTATTCTCCCAGTGCTTTTTGCCATTTTTTCTTCATCTCAAGTGGTACTTTGGCAAAGCCGTAACCCGGTAAATCAATTAAGCGTTTATCTTCATCAATTTCAAAAACGTTAATTAATTGAGTGCGACCAGGTGTTTTACTGGTTCGGGCTAAGTTTTTCTGTTTAGTTAATGTATTTAATGCGCTTGACTTGCCCGCATTTGAACGGCCAGCAAAGGCAACTTCAATACCTGAATCTAAAGGCAGTTTACGAATATCTGGGGCACTTATGGTAAAAGTGGCTTTAGTTAAATGTACTATTGTTGAAGACAAGGGCTTTGCTCGATGTAAGTAAATAGATTAAATAAAGTCGCATTATAACGTTTTCTCGCTATTATTGATTTAAAAAAACTCACAATTGCGTGAAATTATCTCGTTTTCAGTGAATTTTTTTATTTCATGCTGTTACACATTGCTGATATTAGTGTAAAATGCCGACTTATTTATTGAATTAGTTTATTTTTTGACAAGCAGAGAGCAACTTAATGAAAAAAATTATTCTTTCACTATTGTTAACCGTGACCGCTATGAGTACAGCGGCTGCTGTAGAAGGTGATGCCGAAGCAGGTAAAGCAAAAGCTGGCGTGTGTAGTGCTTGTCATGGTGCTACAGGTATTAGTGCTATTGAAACTTACCCTGACTTAGCCGGCCAACACGCCGCTTATCTTGTAAAGCAATTAGTTGCTTTTAAAACAGGTGATCGTACTGATGTGATGATGGCGCCTATGGCGGCTAATTTATCAGAGCAAGATATGGCCGACTTAGCTGCTTTCTTTTCAAGTCAAAAACGTGCTGGTGAACAAACCGAGTCAGCCGCAGCAACTGAAGGTGGTGCTAGCCCAGTAGCTGCCGCCGCTGGTGATGTTAAAGTTGTTACTTCAACTACGGCAAAAGCAATTTATGCGGGAGATGTTAAAGCTGGACAAGAAAAATCAGCGAGCTGTATTGCTTGTCATGGTGCTGATGGTAATAGTTCAATACCTTTGTACCCTAAGATTGCTGGTCAGAGTGCTAGTTATATAGCTAAACAACTTGCCGATTTTAAATCAGGTGTTCGTAATGACCCTTTGATGGCAGGAATTGTTGCCGCTTTATCTGAGCAAGATATGCAAGATTTAGGTGCTTTCTTTGCCGTTCAAACTTCTACCGCCGGTACAGGTGAAGCAAGTGAATTGGGTCAGAAGTTATACTTTGGTGGTGATGCGAAAAAAGGTATTGCTGCGTGTGTATCTTGTCACGGTGTAGCAGGTAAAGGTATGGCACATGCTGGCTTCCCTGCACTTGCTGGTCAAAATGCCGATTACTTGAAAAAGCAACTTGCTAGCTTCCGTGATGGTAGCCGTAATAATGATAAAAATAACATGATGACTGATATCGCCATTAGATTATCAGACAGTGATGTTGAAGAGTTAGTTAAGTATATGTCTTCGCTTAAATAATGCGGACAAACTTTTACAAATAACTTGATTGAAAGCAGCGTTTATCGCTGCTTTTTTTGTTTATATACCCTAATATATACGAAGTAGCAGGAATAAAGGAAAGGTGGTTTCACTATTAGTACCAAGGACCAACAGTTAATTGCTTGTATGCAATGTGATGCTTTGTATGATCGTCCTAAATTAAAACAAGGGCAAAATGCTAAATGCACTCGCTGTGGCAGCACATTAATTGAGCGCAAAGTTGATTGGATAAATAGAAGTTTCTATTGGTCAATTGCTGGTTTACTTATGTTATTTCCAGCGGTTACATTGCCTATGATGGGGGTAATGTTAGGTGGGCAATATGATAATGCTTCGTTGATTGAGTGTGTGCTTGCACTCATAGACCGTGGTTTTTTTATGATTGCTATTCTATTGTTTCTATTTGCAATAGCTGTTCCTACGGTTCGATTAGTTGGTGTTTTTTACATTGCTGCTAGCTTCAAATATAAACGCTTGCGCTCGTCATTATTACAATTCTTTAGAGCATTTCATCATCTAGATAATTGGGCGATGTTAAATGTTTTCATGCTGGGTATTGTGGTTGCTATGTATAAGCTCGTTGATGACACTGAATTGTCGGTCAACTTGGGTTTGGTTGCTTTTATCTGTTGGCTGATTTGCTCAACCTTAGCGGTAGAGTACTTAGACCAAGATGAAATTTGGCAGTCCTTAGAAGCACGTTTTGGTGATACATGAAAACAGCGAAACAAATGGGGCTTGGCGTTTGCCCAAAATGTCATAAGGTCAATGAAATCACCGAAGAGCCAATGCGCTGCATTCGTTGTCATGGTCACTTTTATCAACGTAATCGAAATAGTTTACAATATACGCTGGCATGGAATTTAGCGGCTTTATTAGCGTTTATTCCCGCCAATTTATATCCAATTATGATCATTTATTCGTTAGAAGTACCTGATGAATCGACCATATTGTCAGGGATAGGTAAATTTATCTCAGAAGGCTTGTATCCTATTGCCGCGATTATATTTACAGCCAGTATTATTGTACCTTTAATTAAAATTCTCGGCTTGTTTGTGTTAGTGTATAAAGCACATACAGGTGTACGTTTAAAGCCTGATAGACACAGTAAAATTTACCATATTCTTGAGTTTTTAGGCCCTTGGTCTATGTTAGATGTTTTTGTTGTCGCATTATTAATTGCCGTGGTGGAATTAGGCTTTGTAACCTCTGTAGCAGCAGGTCCTGCTATTAATTTTTTCACAATGACAGTTATTTTTACCATGATAGCGGCCAACAGTTTTGACCCTCGTATTTTGTGGGATAAAAAACACGATAAAGTGAGTTAGTTTAAGGAATAGAATGAGTACTGATAAATCATTAAATGACAAGGCGTCAGAAGAAAATTTTTCGGTTGAAGTTGTGCCAAGACAAGGGATTTCAATTGTTTGGTTTGTGCCGTTTATTGCCCTTGTGTTTGGCTTATGGTTAGCGGTTAAAGTTATCTCAGAACAAGGCGTTTTTGTAACTATTGAGTTTGAAAATGGTGCGGGTATTGTGCCGAAAAAAACTCAAGTACGTTATAAAGGATTGACTGCAGGTTTAGTTCAAAGTGTTGAGCCTTCTGATGACTTACAACATGTGATTGCAGAAGTAGAAATATCAAAAACATTTTCGGATTACTTAACTGAAAATACCCTTTTCTGGTTAGTGAGTGCAGATATTTCACTTCAAGGTGTTTCGGGGCTAGATACACTTATTTCGGGAAGCTATATTAATATTTTGCCGGATCGAACCAAAGAAGGTGATAGCCAAGATCACTTTATTGCGCTTAATGAAGCGCCGCAACTTGATATGTCGACACCAGGTTTACACTTAACGTTGAAAACCAATGTGCTCGGCTCAATCAGTGAAAACTCACCAATTACTTTTAAACAAATCCCTATTGGGCATGTAACGGGTTATCAATATATTGAAGATAATCAAGGGATTGATATTAATGTTTTTATTGAACAAGAATATGCGCATTTAGTTAAAGAAAACTCACTATTTTGGAATACTAGTGGTGTACAAGTCACTGCGTCTATTGCCGGAGGCTTAAAAGTAAATACTGATTCAATCGCTTCCATTATTGGCGGTGGTATCGCGGTAGATACTTTGAGTTATCAAGAAAAGTTAGCACCAGCAAAAAATGGTCACACCTTTGCCTTACATCCTGATTTTCAATCTGCTGAGATGGGACATGAAGTTGAACTCACTTTAGATTGGAATTCAGGCATAGATCGAAACGCAACTATTTTATTTCAGGGTTTAACTATAGGTACGATAGAGTCTTTTAGTAAGATTGATCCTAAAACACGTAAAATCACCGCGAAAGCAAAAGTTAACCCGCGCCTTGTGCCTTATTTAACTGATCAATCTCAATTTTATATTGTCTCTCCGCATATTGATTTGACAGGAATTTCTAATGCGAAAACCTTGTTAACAGGTACTTATATCAGTATTCGCCCTTCATTAGAGGGTGAACCTCAGAATAAATTTACGGTTTATAACAGTAAGCCGCCCTATCGTTATACAGAGCCTGGCTTACACTTAATTATAGAAGCCAATGATCGTCACTCGCTGCAAGTGGGCAGTAATGTTTACTATAAGCAGCAAATTGTCGGTAGCGTGCAAGCCGTTGAAACCGTAGGTGCTGAGCAGCATTTAATTCATATTCATGTTGAGCAAGAGTTTCAACATTATGTCAATAATACCAGTCATTTTTACAACAACTCTGGCTTGAAAATAAAAGCAAATTTGCAAGGTGTTGACATAGAAGCACAGTCTTTACAAAGCATCTTAACAGGCGGTATTTCGTTTGTTAACTTCGAACAAGAAAAGTCTGAAAAGGTAGTGGTTAATGGTGATAAATTCTCTTTATTCGCTAATGAAAAACTCGCCAAACAACGAACAAGCTTTAGCTTGGTCATCTCAGCAAGAGAACAAATTAATGTTAATACGCGTATTTTACACCGCGGTGTGGAAATTGGCGCTATTCATCATATTGAGGTGCAGGGTGAGCAAAGCAAGCTATACCTAGGCATACTACCGGAATATGAAACCATTTTAAGAGAAGGAACCAAATTTTGGTTAGCTAAACCTAATTTGAGTTTATCAGGTGCAACCGACACCGATGCTTTATTAGGCGGGGCATATATAACCTTTAACCTAGGTAAAGAAAATACCAAGACTAAAACTGATTTTGTGCTTCTTACTTCGCCACCGGCGAAACATGCTAGCGCTTCAGGCTTACAGCTAACCTTGATTACAGATAGTGCCAATGTAGCTACTGCAGGTAGCAGTGTTAGTTATCGAGGTGTTGTTGTCGGTCAAGTAGACAATGTTTCTTTAGATAAACAAACCGACAAAGTGCATGTCAATATTACTATTGATGAAGAACATAGATCGCTAGTCAATGTAGATACTCGTTTTTATAACGCCAGTGGTGTAACCATCAGTGGTGGTTTAGGTGACTTGGTGGTAAAAACCGAATCACTTGATGCGATATTGCGTGGTGGTATCAGTTTTTATAACCCAGACAGCCAAGTAAAATCAAAGGTTGAAGTAAAAGAGCTCGATCATTTTGAATTATTCGCTCATGCTGAACACGCGAAAGATGCTGGTTTAGCTATTCGTATTCACTTTAATGACTATTCAGGATTGAAGATAAATACCAAAGTGATTTATCAAGAGCAAGAAATTGGCTCAGTGACTAAGTTAATTTTTAACGATGACAGTGTTGGTGTTACTGCGTTAGTGTTATTAAATGACTTAGGGGTGAGGTATGCAACACAAGGTAGTAAGTTTTGGTTGATTGAGCCTGAAATTGGCTTGGTTGGCTCTAAACATGTGACTTCAATTTTTGAAGGGGCTTTTATTGGGGTTTTGCCTAGCGCAATCAGTAATGAACAGCAAACCTCATTTGAAGCGTTAGAGTTACCCCCTACGGTTAAACAACTGCCGTTTGGGCTTAACTTAAAGTTAACCACAAAGCGTTTAGGGTCAGTGCGAGTTGGTAATCCTGTACTTTATCGTCAAATTAAAGTGGGGAAAGTGATAGGGGTCGACCTATCTGCTAATGCCGATACCGTTGATGTATACATTAATATTGCTAAGCGATATGCGCCTTTGGTCAGTAGCGGTAGTAAGTTTTGGAACACGAGTGGTGTTAATATTGAAGCGGGGATTTTCTCAGGGATCAATATCGACTCAGAATCAATTGAAACTTTAATAGCTGGCGGCGTTGCTTTTGCGACACCTGAATTAGAAGAGGGGGAAAGCGCTACGCCAGCAACTGAGTATATCCTTCATCAAGATGTTGATAGTGATTGGCTCGAATGGCAAACGAAAATTGCCATTGAGCAATAATATATAATTTAAACAGCTAGGTAGCGGTTATTAGTTAACTAGCTGTTGAAGTTGCTGCAACGCTAGCTCTGGCTGCTCGGCCTGTGTTATTGCTGTGACGACGGCTATACTTTCTACACCCGTTTGTAATACGGTTGGTGCTCTAGATAAATTGATGCCTCCAATGGCGACGACAGGGATGTGCTTATCCTTATTTTTGTCACGTAATGTCAATAAATGCTCTAAGTTTTCAATGCCTTGAATTTGCCCTGTCATGTCTTTGGTTGTAGTGGGGAAAATAGCCCCAACAGCTAAGTATGAAGGTTGTAGCTGCTGAGCCAGCAAAAACTCATAACAGCCATGTGTACTAATGCCTAATCGCAATCCTGCTTGTTTTATTTTCAGTAAGTCTGCGTCAGCTAAATCTTCTTGACCAATATGCACTCCGTAGGCGCCATGTTTGATAGCTAATTGCCAATAGTCATTGATAAATAAGCGTGTAGATGAGTTTTTGGTTAGTGTAACTGCTTCGCTAATAATTTGTTCTAGCTCTTCGTGCTCAACATTTTTTACCCTCAGTTGAATGATTTTCAAACCTAAAGGTAATAAACGTTTTAGCCAGTACAGAGAATCAATAACAGGGTAAATACCTAATTTTTCCTCACTAAGTGCTAAAGAAGGAAAACCAGTGTTTTTCCCTTGCTCATATAGATTATTACTCATAACATCAGGGAAATGTACCGCGTTATTAGGCCAAGATAATACTTCAAACGCGCCATAATACTGATGATGCTTGCTAGCACTTAATATTGAACTTGCTGATAGCCCTTGGTTGATAAAGGCTTTGGTTAAAGTAAACGCATCACGTACTAAATAACCTTGTGCTAAAAATGCAGCCATGGCGCTAGTAAAGCAACAACCGCCACCGTGAGTATAATGAGTGCTTTTGTGTGGCGAACTGAGTTGATAACAAATACTGCTCTGAGTTTTGTCTTGGCTATCTTGCCTTAATTTATTGAGCTGATGAAAACAGAGATCAGTCACTGTCGCTTCATGTTCTTGCTCATCATTTGTTTGCTGATTATGCCCGCCTTTAATAATGATAGAGCCAATAGCAAAAGCTTGATGAATTGCAGTTGCTAGAATCTTAGCATCAGTAGTATCTGATAACTGAGCTAGAGATTGGGCTTCATGAAAATTCGGGGTGATAATGTCAATCTGTTTTAATAGTGGTGTTAGATCATTAATCGTTAAATTCGATAATGCGCCACCAACACTGGCTTGACCAACAGGATCATAAACGCAGATTAATAAAGGATTCGATTGCTTTAGCTCTGACAAGCATGTGGCTAACCAGCTAACTTGCTCGATATTGGCGAGTAAGCCAATTTTGATAACCTTAGGCGTTTTATCATCTTGTAATACTCCAACTTGTTGCTGTAAAACTTCGGTCGGTATGGCGTTTACGGCAATAAGCTCTTGAGAATTTTGAACGGTATTAGCGGTGATTAAATGGCACACTTCAACACCTAAGGCATGACCGGTTTTTATATCAGCGGCAATACCAGCACCCCCTGAGCAATCACTGCCTGATATGCTCCAAATAATTGGCTTTTGCTGTAATTTTTTCATTTTGAGTTAGCTACTTTGGTGCCAAAAAGGCGTGTCTAATGTTGGCGTACTTGGGTGTGCAGTTTGCCTTTGTTCCATGGTACCTGCAACGTAAGCCTGTTCACCAGCTTGTAATGCCTGCCCAAAGGCTTTTGCCATCAGCACAGGGTTATCAGCTAAGGCAACAGCAGAATTGAGTAAAATACCGTCATAGCCCATCTCCATCGCTAAACAAGCGTCTGAAGGCTTACCTATTCCGGCATCTAAAATAAGTGTTGCTTGCGGTAAGCGTAATCGAATGGTTTCAAGGTTATATGGGTTCATCAAGCCTTTACCTGTACCAATAGGTGAAGCCCAAGGCATAATTACTTCACAGCCTAAATCATATAAACGTTGGCACAGCACTAAGTCATCAGTGCAATAAGGCAGTACGTTAAAACCGTCTTTGATTAACTGCTCTGTGGCACTGAGTAACTCAATGGGATCAGGCTGTAAATTGTAGTCATCACCAATAACTTCTAGTTTCAACCAGTTGGTTTGAAATATTTCGCGACTCATTTTAGCGAGTGTGACTGCTTCTTTTGCCGTTTTACATCCCGCTGTATTTGGCAATAAATGTCCGTTTACTGTTTTGACTACCTCTTGTAAATATTGCCAGATCTGTTGCCCTGATTTTTCACTAGGGTTCTGCCTTTTTAATGACAAAGTCACTACTTGTGAGCCACTGGCTAAAATGGCCTGCTTCATGATTTCAGGCGAAGGATAAAGTGCACTACCAATCAGTAAACGGCTATCAAGCTGTTGTCCATAAATTGTTAATGACATGACATTATCCTCCTTGAATAGGTTGTAGCACATCTAAGCTATCACCATTATTTAAGAGGGTTTGCTGATAATCTGTTTTACCAACAAAATCACCATTTAAGGCTACAGCAAAGGTGCTTTCTTGAGGCTCAATAAAGTAGCGTTCAAGAGCTGCTGAAACCGTGACTTTTTGCACTTGAGTAAATGTGTATGGCTTACCATTAATATGAATATTCATGAAATATACTCTGCTATGTTTGCTTCACTGCTCAGGTGAGTTATCGGTAATAAATGCTGATATGGGAGGGCGTGTTGGTGATCATTTTCTATTTGACTAATTAACGCAAGTGTTTGCTCTAATACAACAGGGGCAACTAAAAAACCGTGCCTGAATAAGCCATTGACTTGAATAAGTGAACCTTGGCAACTTACCTTAGGCTGATTGTCATTAAACGCTGGCCGACATTGGCTGATATGCTGGCGAATATTTGCTTCGCCAAAACCAGGGTGAACACTGTAAGCTGCACTTAATAACTCCATGGCTGATCGAACTGTCATCGGGGCGTTGTCATCACTTTCAATTTCAGTAGCACCAACCACATAAAAACCTTTTCCTTTTGGTGCGATATAAAGCTGATACCTTGGGTGCATAAGTCTCACAGGACGAGAGATGTTGACTTCTGGGGCGAATAGTTGAAAAAGCTCACCACGTACAGCACGTAAATCATGCAAAGGTTTACACAACTTATGACTGTTTTTAGTGGTGGCACCTGTACCTCGGCAATCAATCACTAAATCAAAAGTTTGTTGATGAACTGAGCCTAGATGTTGGTAGCTGAGCTTACTATTATTTGCTTGGTGATCAATAGCAATAACATTCGCTTCACTTAACCAGTTAAACTGACAGATATTGCTACCTTCATTTTCAAGTTGTTTACGTAAGGCAATTAACAAACGGCGATTGCCTAGTTGTCCTTCTTGCGGTAAATATAAACCTTGATTAAAGCTACGGCCGATTTCTGGCTCAAGCCTCAGCAACTCCGTTCTACATAAATGCTGTGCACTGTGCTGTGGATAGTTATCTTGTAAATGACGAACAAAACGTTGGTAATCCCCTTTGTCTTGCTCGTGACTTACCATTATTGCGCCAGTTTGCTGAAAAATAGTGTGCTCATCTAAACTGGCAAGTAATTGTGGCCACAAACGTAATGATTCAAAGCCCATGGCAACAATATTGTCTTCACAATGCAGTGACTCCCCTAATGGCGTCAATAAGCCAGCCGCGGCATAAGCCGCACTGTTATGCCCTTGTTTAGTATCTTTATCGAGCAGGGTAACTTTGTCCCCTTTGCGAAGCAAAGCTAGGGCGAGTAATCGCCCAACTAAACCTGCGCCAATAATGGCAATATTCATCAGTGTTCCGTCGTAACTATTTGGCTGTATGGTAGATTTCACTACCAGTGGCTTTAAACTCGGCAGATTTTTCTTGCATAGCTTGTTCGATAGCAGCATCTGAAGAGCTTAATGTCAGCGTTTCATCAAGGAGTTTGATACTAATTTCCCCTTTTTCAAGATCGTCAGCATAGTCACGAACTTCTTGGGATATTTTCATTGAACAGAATTTTGGTCCACACATAGAGCAAAAATGTGCCACTTTGCCTGACTCTTGCGGCAGAGTTTCATCGTGGTAGGCTTTAGCCGTTTCAGGGTCTAATCCGATATTAAATTGATCATACCAACGAAACTCAAAACGCGCTTTACTCATTGCATTGTCGCGAATTTGCGCACCCGGATGGCCTTTCGCTAAATCGCCTGCATGAGCAGCGATTTTGTAAGTTATTAAACCTTCTTTTACGTCTTCTTTGTTTGGTAAACCCAAGTGTTCTTTTGGTGTTACATAGCAAAGCATGGCACAGCCGTACCAACCAATATTAGCAGCACCAATGCCTGAAGTGATGTGATCATAACCCGGCGCAATATCTGTGGTTAATGGCCCTAAAGTATAAAATGGCGCTTCACCGCAGTGCTCTAATTGCTCTTCCATGTTTTCTTTGATCATGTGAAGCGGTACGTGACCTGGGCCTTCAATGATGGTTTGCACGTCATGTTTCCAAGCGATTTTAGTAAGCTCGCCTAATGTGCGTAATTCAGAAAATTGTGCTTCATCGTTGGCATCGGCAACTGAGCCTGGGCGCAAGCCATCGCCTAATGAAAATGAAACATCGTATTGTTTTAATATTTCACAAATATCTTCAAAATGCGTGTATAGAAAGTTTTCTTTATGATGCGCTAAACACCATTTAGCCATGATAGAACCACCACGCGAGACAATACCAGTAACACGTTTAGCCGTCATTGGCACATAACGTAATAACACGCCAGCGTGAATGGTGAAGTAATCAACACCTTGTTCGGCTTGTTCTATTAGCGTGTCGCGAAATATTTCCCAAGTTAGATTTTCAGCAACACCATTAACCTTTTCTAATGCTTGATAAATTGGCACAGTACCAATAGGCACAGGCGAGTTACGTAGAATCCATTCACGTGTTTCATGAATATTTCGACCTGTTGATAAATCCATAACGGTGTCAGCCCCCCATTTGGCTGACCAAACTAATTTTTCAACTTCTTCTTCAATTGAAGAGGTTACTGCAGAATTACCAATATTGGCATTTACTTTTATCAAAAAGTTACGACCGATAATCATTGGCTCACACTCAGGGTGATTGATGTTTACTGGAATAATGGCGCGGCCACGAGCTACTTCATCTCGCACAAATTCAGGGGTGATTTGCTTAGGAATGCTGGCACCAAATGATTGACCTTTGTGCTGCTGTAGTAAAATCTCATCTTTAACTTCTTGGCGTTTTAAGTTTTCACGAATGGCTATGTATTCCATTTCTGGGGTAATAATACCTTGTTTGGCGTAATGCATTTGCGAGACATTTTTGCCTTTTTTTGCTCTACGCACTTTAGGTAAATGCTCAAAACGGATATGGTCGATACCTTCATCGGCTAAACGTTGTTGCGCATATTGCGAGGTGTTTGACGCTAAGAAGTCAACATCGTCTCGGGCATCAATCCATGTTTCACGTAAGCGCGGAATACCTTTGTGTACGTCAATTTCAACATTGTCATCGGTATAAAAGCCAGACGTGTCGTAAACACAAAGTGGTTCATTTTTCTCATAAATAGGCTTTTCTTTACTGCCGCCCACTAAAGTGTCAGACAAGGTGATTTCACGCATACCAACTTGAATGTCGTGAATATTACCTTTTACATAGATTTTTTTGGAATTTGGGAAAGATTGATCTGATACGTTTTGTAAAAAAGCTTGGGCAGTTTCGCGTTTTTCACGTCTGCTTGCTTTGTTTTGGGGTTGTTCGCTCATGGTCGCTACCTATTTTAAATCACTAAAAAAGAAGCGGAATGACAACAATAAAGGTGAGTAATGAAGAAAATAGCATTATATAGCAACTATTTACTCTTGTTCCCTACGCAGATACTAATCTGTTCAGGTATTACGGATCCCGCTTACGCGATCTCAGCCTTTGGCACTCCGACAAGTTTGCATTTTTTAAGTTAACTAAAATGCGAGGGGATTCTAACTTAGAGATTCGCTATTTAGCAAGTAGCAATTATTATGAGATGTACTTTCACACTAGCCTAGCTTAAAAAGCTTGCCTGTATTGTTATCTTAAGTTGATAATAAGGAAAATTATTATTAGGTTGCATTATGCTCACAATTATTAAACCCTCTCAGTTCAACACTATTCCGTGGAAAAATGGTCAAGGAGAAACAACAGAATTGGCCATTAATGATAATGGTGATTTGGACAATTTTGATTGGCGTTTAAGTATTGCTAGCGTTGTTAATGATGGTGTTTTTTCTAATTTTGATGGTTATGATCGTAATCTGGTGTTGATTTCTGGAGCAGGTCTGAGTCTTACTCATGATAATAAAAAAATAGATCAATTAGATGAACTACTCAGTATTGCAAGCTTTTCGGGTGGTTGTAAAACTTATGGTAAGTTAAACAAAGGGTCGATCAAAGATTTTAATATTATTACCCGTACTGGCAAAGTTTCAGCTAGTGTGAATTGCTATGATGAAACACAACAAGTTATGGTGAAGTTATCGAAAAACAGCCTTTGTTTTGGTTATAGTCTAACTGATGATATTGTTGTTGAAACTTTTGAACAAAAAAGTACTTCAGTACCTGTCGGTCATTTAGTGAAAATATCTGCGCAAAATAACGCATTAACTGATAAGCAATTATTAACAGGTAAAAACATGATAATTGTCCAACTAGAAATGATCGGATAATGAGTGAAAATATCAATAAAACGGCCTCTTTAAGTTTTCTACTGTTTGCCAGTATTTTTGTCATCTCTACTTTAATGAAACCCTATCCCTTGAGTTGGGGGGTAAAACTGTTGCCTATGTTATTACTGATTGGGTTGGCAATTAAATATGTTAGTTTTAGCCAAAGTGGTAAATATTTTGTCTTAGGTTTGATGTTTTCTGCTTGCGGTGATTTTATTCTTGATTACGATCGGCAAAATTGGTTTATTTTTGGTTTAGCTGCTTTTTTTATTGCCCATTTGTGTTACTTGATGGCCTTAAAGCCCCGCTTTGAAAAGCTGAAACAACTCAACTATCAAATTGTTTTTGCTCTGTATGCTTTGTTCGGCATTGCAATGTTATGGCTGTTCGTTGATGGCTTGGAACAGTTATTTATCCCCGTCGTTGCTTATATGATTATTTTATTGTTGATGGCCTTGGCAACCGTAATTAGTCAACAATCTAACCTTTGGTTAGTCATAGGGGGAATAAGTTTTGTGTTATCGGATTCTTTGATTGGTATTGATAAGTTTTATTTGCCTATGGAGCATAGCCATTTTTTCATTATGATAACTTATTATTTTGCGCAGTTTTCCTTATTAAAAGGTATGTTAGTCACCCAAAGTCAAAATCATTAAAGGTTAACTGAAAAAAAACGCCAAATTGAAATTTGGCGTTTTTTATTAAGGAAGTCTCAAAAATTATTCTTTATCTTGTTCTGATTTATTTTCGACAACTTGCTCTTGATCTTGCTCTTTTTTCTCTTGATGGTTTTCACCACCGCATCCGCCACAACAACCCATGATAAATCTCCGATAATGTATAAAAATAATTAACAGAATAATACCTGAGTAAATTACTCGGTTACTTGATCAAGATCAGCCTTCTCTCAAGTGAAGTAATAAACTTGCTGTTATAGCCGTTGAATCAACGATTCTCCAAACGATTAAAGTCTAATAAACCGGCAGAATTAGGTTGATTTTTCTGATACCAAGCATGAAGTTTATCGGCAAACTGCCAGAAGTTAGGGCTGGTTCGGCGAATGGCGAATCTGTCCTTTAATTCACTATAGTCGTCCTCTGTTTTGACTAACTCCAGTGCGCTAACAAAGTCGCCGAGTTCTTGTTCTGTGACGGTGAAAAAAGCATTTGGATAGGTACCAATAATGCCCGCAACCACAGTTAAGGTGTCTTCAGCAGGTATGCGGCGCTCATTTTCAGAAAACAAGTGTGCCACATTGGTGTGGGCGCTGTTATTAATCAGAGTGTAGACAGAGTCACCTTGACTGCCCGTAACCATCAAATAGCTTACTTGGGGTAATAGTGCAACACTGTCCCCTTTTTTATTCGTTAAGCGTTGCAGTTTGTAATTACGTTGACTTTGAGACAATTTGAAGCGATTAGCTTTTTCGTTGTTTGTATACTGCGAAACTAATTGTAAAAATTCTTGTTGTGGCTGTTTGGTTTTATAACGAATATTGGTTTGTGGCAGTTGATCAAAGTCATCTGAAAAAATATAGTCTTTGATGGAGTCGCTAGTATTTCGATACCAATATTCATGAATACTACGGCGATCTTCTTTGGGCAGAAAAGCAATAAAGTTACTCTCTGCTTCCATACGGAGAAAGTCCATATATAAGCGTGTCTTCAATTGATGACTAACATTGCCATAGACATCAAACCCCGCCACCAATAAATAATGAATACGCTCTAACAGTGGGTAAGAAATGACCCAAGCCGTTTTAGGTGTTTCGCCCACGAAGCCTTGTTCTACTGAGGCGCTGTCAAAATGGCGGAATACCGTCAGTGTAGCATTTGGGTTGCCATCGCCAGACCAAAGTAAATCTAGATCTATGTCATATTGATTGAAGCCTATTTGTTTTAAGAAGTGCAGTTTGTTTTTTAGGTAATTTTGTTGACGTTTTGCATATGAGTTCCAATAAAGTAGCGATAGGGCTTTGTCACTGGTGCCCGCAGGTAGTTGTAGTAATTCGCTATTATCATCAATAAAACCTTCACTATGGAATTTATCCAAATAATCAGGGTTAACAAACATTACCCAGAAATGGTCTTCAATGACATTAAGAGCAATTTGACCTCGACAAACAGGTCCTTTAATAAAGTTCATGATAGAGAATTGCGCTTGCTCTAGTAAAAACAGGTAGCGAGATTTTGCCGGCAATGCTTTAAAGGTAACAAAGGGGTTAGAAGCCGTTTTTAATTGATAATCGGGTAGTTGTTCCACTTGATATTTTGGTGCCATAAACAGCTTATCTAAATGAGTCAGCTTGGCTAAATCAAAACGGTAGGGCATATGTCTCTTGGCAATGATGGTGTCGTTATTCTTCATTAATCGATAATAAACTTGGGGGCTCTCATTGGCCGAAGATGCATTTTCAAAAGGATTATCGAAAGGACGGCGACTATTTATCATGCTCACAGCTTCACCCGGAGGTGTGCTTGAACGTACTAACCTAAAATAGTGGTCTTGGTTTTGATCGAAATATAAATTGGCAAGATATAAGTGCTCATATAAATAACGGGACACGAGTTGTTGTTTGTTTGAGGCTTTGTTTAGCCATGCCTCCCACTTTTCTATAATGGCTAATTCACTGGCAGTTGCTGGCTCAGGAATAGGCAGTTTTGCGCCATCTTCTATCCAGCTTGTGATGTTAGTGTATTCCTCATCAGACAACCCCGGTAGCCCAAACGGCATACCCGCGAGTGGGTATTTGGCTTTATATCGCTCAAATTCTTCAATGGTGGGGCATTGCTGATCACGACTTAAAGAAACATCGAAGCTTTCATCCAGTAATGTACTCTCAGGTAATGGATGTTGCTGTTTTAACTGTAACATTTGATACATAAGGCCAGCATTTTTATTTGCTATGCTGTTTTGCTGGCGCTCATTTAGCACACTGAAAAAACCTTCTTGGCGAAAATTAGTTAAATCGTCATGGGTTAACTTGGTTAATGCACTTAAGCTTTTATTATTTTTTGCTGTAAGTAAGCGCTCACCATTGTAGACTGTTTCTTTACTTGCACCACGTTCTAATCCAGCTCGGCTTTCTAGTTTCAACTGGCATGGTGCATCGTAACAGCCATGACAAACAACACAGCGATTTTCAATGATAGGTTGAATTTCTTCACTAAAGTGGGTGCTTTGCTGTTGAGTTATGGAGTCAGCATTTAAACGATTTTCGACATTAGCCATGCCGTAGCGTTTATCAAACTCCATAACACCTAACGTGGCACAACCAGAAAAAAGCAGTAGCAATAACAGGTAATAAAATTTACGCATATAAATCCATTAAGCGGTAGTGAAGAGAGTATTCATCTAATTGAAGTAACTAAACAAATTTTAATCTGCTTAGCTGTTAGTGTAAAGGTGATATAAATTAAGCTGAGCTCGACCTAGCTAGTGTGTCTTTAGCTAAGATTTAACCACAATGGATAAAGTGAACTACACTGGCAAATTGCCTTATTATGGGTATGTATTTCTCTGTGCTGGCACGTCACTAAAATATTGGACAAACTCCACTTCATAACCACTTGGATCAATAAAGTAAACATTACGTCGGTAGTTATCTTCTGGTCCGTATTTATCAACTGGAAAACCAGCATGCGTTAAACGTTCTATGACACCTTGTATATCACTGGTAACGAAAGCAAAGTGTGCAAGGCCAACTTGGTGTCCTGTTAAATCTCGGTTATTACCTTCACCATTATCATTAAAGGCAATGTATTGGTAATCATCACCAAAATGAAGCCAGTGGCGCGTTTTGCCATACCATTTACTTTCGCCACCGCCTCGAACATGCCAGTGTGGAAAAGCTGCTTGGTAAAACGCTAATGATTGTTTGATATCAGTGACGACTAAATTTATATGCTCTAAGGTAATCATGTTGTTCTCCTAAAATTGAATGTTAATTACATGCCATACGCATATTGTGCTTGGTTTTCATATGGCAGATGGTTTAGCTCTGCGCGTAAACTTTTAAGCGCTTTTGCGTAGTTGTGTAATGTATGAAGGCTGTAGCCTATGCGGTGACGTATTTGTGTATCGCGCTTATCAGTCGTTGATGCATTATTTTCATGAAGATTTAAAACCGCTTCGACATTTCTGATAATAAGGTGATCAGGAATAGCCACTAACTTATTATTTTTAAAGGCATTCATTCGCAGCTCTGCAACAGGGTAAGCACCACTTATACCACTAGAAATAGCGGTAATGAGTACAGGTTTATGTGCAGTATCTTCACTTGAGCACATCAATAAGAAATTTTTTAATAATGGTGAAGCCATACCACCCCACTCAGGCGTGATAACGATGAAGGCATCGGCGCTTTGTAGGTGCTCACTGATAGTTAACCAGTCACTTGATGGTGAATATTTACTATCATAATTTCCATCCCATAAGGGTAAATTAAATTGGCAAAGCTCTAAATGTTCAATGCTGTTATAGCCTGTGGCTGTTTCAGCTAAATAGTTGGCGACTTTTTTACTTTGTGATTCTTGCCTTTGACTGGCACTGACAATAACTAACTTCATTCTTTTATCCTTATTCCTATACGTATTATGTAAATATTTTTGTTTATTTAATATTAAGTAAAGTAAATTATTTATATAATCGTGTCAACCATAAAGGCAATATAAAATAAATTAAAAAGTTTACTTAAGGCCGTTTTAGGTGATAATGGCGGTATAGGTAAATGTTTTTAATAGGATTGACGATGAAAACCCACGATAAAATTATTGAATTGTTAAAGACACAGGGGCCATCAACAGCAAAAGTGTTAGCGTCAGCATTGGGTTTAACTACCATGGGAATTCGTCAGCACATGTTGGCACTAGAAGAATCAGAAGAAGTGACTTTTAAAGATGAAAAAGCCGCGCGCGGAAGGCCAACACGCTATTGGTCACTCACCGAAAAAAGTAATAGTTATTTTACTGACAGTCATGATGAACTCTCGTTGCAATTAATTGATTCTGTGATTGCGGTATTTGGTGACGACGGTTTAGATAAATTGATAGAAAATAGAGAAGAAACTTCACTACGTAGCTATCGTTTAGCGTTAGCAGATAAATTTGGGGTTGAAGAAAAGCTTATTATGTTAGCAAAACTTCGTAGTGATGAAGGGTATATGGCTACAATCACACAAGATGGGGATGTTTTTTGGTTGCTAGAAAATCATTGCCCAATTTGCGCTGCTGCAACTAAATGCAGAAATTTTTGTCGAAGTGAATTGCACTTGTTTCAAACGTTATTAAACGAAGTGGCTACCGTTACACGAGAAGAACACATTGTTGAAGGAGCAAGACGCTGTGCTTACAAAGTGATGCCTTTACATTAAAGAAAACTTAATATGTAAATATCTACTTACAATTTCAGGTGGTTAGTTATCATTTAAAACAAGGTAAGCTTAGTTTTAGTCTATTTAAAAAAGGATAGTTATGCGGGATCGGTCATTGTGGTGTTTTTTGATATGTCTACTCACAGCGGTAAGCTCACCAATATTTGCCAGTAGTGCTAAGTTAGTTGGCACTAAAGTTACTTTTCAAACTTACGAAATTACAGCCCCCTTTAAGGTTAGTTTGCCAGTGATTGCTGTTGATATTGTTTCATCAGAGCAATTTCCTGCCGATGAGTTAGTGGTTATCGGAGAAGATGAACACAATCAAATTTGGTTAGCTGCTTATGTTTTTCATGAAAAAACCAATCGATTTATCTTACTAGATAAATTACCGATTTCAGATAACTATTTTGCCTTTGATGTCGGTGAAAATAATGAAGGCTTATATTTTTTATCAAAGAACCATGTCGTTTCACTGAGCTATAAAAGTCATTTAAATCATGCAGAAGAAGCTGAGTCGGGTTTATATTTTCAGCATCAACAGAATATAAATTCGATTTTTTTACTTGAAAGCTCTAGTTTTATCGTAGAAAAAGATTTTATTCAGGACGTTAATAATGATGAACTCGACGATATTATTTTAGCGGATTTTCAACAAACAAATTTATGGCTTGCTAACAAAAATCAGCAAGGTTTTATCCCTGTTTCACTGCCAATCGCAGCACAAGCTGAGTTAGAAAGAAGTAGTGTTTATTTCAAATCAACCAAATTATTTTTTGCCGATTTTGATGTTGATGGTTTACAAGATGTTGCTTGGATATCTACCGGTAAAGTGAATTACTATCGTCAACTTCCTCTAGGAGGGTATTCCTCTGAACTAACATCGATAGCCTTAGCTGACGACATACATGGTTTAAATTGGTGGCAAATAAAAGAGTCTGATGGTCAGAATTTAGATCAGAGTAATTTGGTGCATCGTGTTGTTGAAGAGATTAAAGATATCAATGGTGACGGCTTAACTGATGTTGTTGTACGCTTTACTCAGAGCTCAGGTGTATTAGATAGAGTAAATAATTATGAGTTTTATTTAGGTCAAACTAATGAAAAAGGCCGCTTGGTTTTTCCTAACAAACCACACTCATCAATTGAAGCGGATGGTACCTTAACTGGCTTAAAAATTATTGATGTCAATTACGACAATAAGTTTGAAGTGTTGCTTTCTTCGTTCGAGCTCAGTGTCAGTAATATTATTGGTGCCTTGCTAGCCGGCGGGATAGATCAAAATGTGCTGTTATTTGCGCTTGATGACAATGATATTTATAAAGCTGATCCTGTTATCAGTAAAGAAGTGGAATTAAGTTTTAGTTTAACTTCAGGAAAAAGTGGCCAGCCTATTGTGCAGTTAGCCGATGTGAATGGTGATGAAATACAAGATCTAATGTTATCGTCTGATGACGATGAGTTGGACATTTTTCTAGGCCAACCTGGCTCACGCCTTTTTAATCGTAAAGCAAGTAAACATACTTTACAGCTACCTAAAAACGGCGCTTTATTTGCCCATCATGATATTAATAATGATGGCAAACAAGACTTTATAATGCGCTATGGCCGTTTAGATGATAAGAGTATGGCGAATAAAGTCACCATACTCTTAGTTCAATAGAACATTCGTCCAATAGCTTAATGCCTCAAAGCTCAATAGTTAAGTAATATGGTCGCTTAAGCCGCATTACCAGTGTGATTATGTTTATGGTAATGACGTAAGGCGTGCTCTTTTTGTCTGCCCTGACTAAATGCCGTCACTCTTTTTAAATAGCCAATCACGCGGGTGCCGTGATCAATATTTAAACTACCACAATGGGCGCATTGATCTAATGTGCGTTTATCAATGGCTTCACAGCAATTACAAATAGTGATTTTTACGTTGATACAAAAATAATTGCACCCTGTTTTGGCTGCGACGTTAAAGAGTTTTAAATACGCGTCACTAGATAATGATTCATCAAGGTTTAAGTGCAGCGCTGAGCCGCCATCTAAATATTGCGTGATTTCTTGCCCGTGTAAAATGAATTTATCTAGATGATTGGTGTTTTCATCCTCTACTAAATAAAAGTACGAGTTATAACAATCGCGTTGAACATGATAACCATCTTTACGATCCCATTTAGCGTTTTTCACCCCTAAATTTTCAGCAGGTACAAATTCAGTATTGAACATATAACCGTAGGTTTTTTTCGCCAATTGGTTTGCTTGGTAAATCACTTTAAGCTTACTGCTGACAAAATCTTTATAAATCTGATTATTGCCAACATTAATACCAGAATACTCTGCGGCTTCTGCCATGCCGTTAATACCAATAGTAAGGAACTGTTTATCAAGTGAGATAAAACCGGCGTCATAAACTGATAGTGCCCCTTGCGCTTTATAGTCTTCCATCAATTGTCGGTAGGCTACTTGGTATTTTTGTATTTTCTCAATCTCGTCTTGTAAATCACGGCCGTCTTGAACAAGACGATTCATATTTAAGGTTATGACGTTAATAGATCCGGTTGCTACACCTCCTGCGCCTAAGGTATAAGAAAAAGTATTATCAGAAATTTCGTTACGTAAACGGCAACAGGAAGCAAGGGAATCAGCACTGTCTGATAAATAGATGAAGAATGAATTTCCCTCAGCTTTTTGCTTGGCAAGTTTTAATGCAAAGGCTTTATCTTTACATTCTCCATTTTCTGTCAACATGGCAGCCGTGACGACAGGAAAAGTTAATACTGACTTTTCACGCTCTTTATTTAACCAAGTAAGAAAAAAGTGTTGGAGCTGGTCAACAGTTTGCCAGTTAGGTTTGGAAAAGTCTGGAAAAACAAACTCTTCAAACATGGCTGAGAAATAGTGCTGATCAAACAGTGAAATATTCCAAAAGACACTTTGGTAACCACGTGCAGCAGCCGGTTGATTAATCGCATAAACTACATGTTGCAGATGGTTTTCAATTGCTTTGGTGTGTGTGGTTAAATAGTCTTCTCCGTATTCAAGGCGGGCAAAATAGTCAAAATAGGTAATAAATTCAACGGTGGCTACTGCACCCGCAAATTGCGCTGAAATGGCAAAAATTAAATTAACAAACGAGCCACAAAAAGATTCGAGATGTTTAGGCGCTTTAGATTCCCCACCGAGTTTAGTTAAACCGTCCAGTAAAAAAGGATACATACTAATTGATGTGCAATAGGGTTTTAAACTGGTTTCATCGTGCACATAAATTTCATGAGCTTCTATTTGTCGTATGTACTCACTAGCCAGTTCATCACCAAATTCGCTGCGAATTTTATCTTGAACTAAGGCGCGGTTAATTTGCACAAAGCAATCTTTCATTAACTCGGCTTCTAAGGTGGCAATGTTTTTATGACTGACGTTGGCATTAGCATCCATTTTGGAGCCGTCAGCAGCATTTTTTGCTAGAAAATATTGCTGGATGAAATCTTTTTTATTATTAATTTGTTGTTCACTAAGCGGCAACATTGTTAACTCCTTTTGAAGAATAATTTGAATGATTTTTTATGAATAAGTGGTTTAGTTTTTCACCTGTCGCAAGGTTGCGAAAAATTTGATTCGATATTGGACTTTCTAGGCCACCCAATTCAGCTTGCCATGAGCCTGTCTTTAGAAAAGTTAAATGTTGAGAAATATTAATGTCGATATGCTTTTCACCAGAATAGAGGCATGTTTTTAAACCGATATTTTTAGCGATAAGTAACTTGTCGATTAAGGCGCTGGTGTTCCATTCGCCACCAAAAAAAACGACACAACTGATGAGGTGTTGATATTGTTTTAGCCAATGGATAAAAACCGCATTGGTTAAAGGGCTACCATAATTTTCCTGCCATAACTCTGTGCTATGACAGCCTTTACAGCCTATTTTGCAGCCGGTAATACTAAAGCATAAGCTTATTTCACCAGGTACTTCTTGAAAAACAATGCTAGGAGCAAGGCAGTTAAATTTCATGATTTGACCTATATATGGTGTTTTTTATTTTTGTTAAGCACAATATATAGTAGTTTTTGGTTTTGAATAGTTGATCGAGATCAACTTTTAGTGAAGAGGTGCCTATATGTGGTATTTACGTGTGGTAAAAAACACCATATATAGTGTTTTTTTGCTGAGTGAGTAGCAGGGCGGTTTAGGTAGATAAAGGAAATTACCTTTAAAGAGGATTTACTGTTTTGAATCTATTCGATGCTTATGCTTTTTGGCTTTCTGGGCTGGCTTTGAACTGATAAATAAAACAAGCACCGTCGTTATTTTTATCAATAAATATTTTGCCGTTGAGTTTTTGGGTAATTAAGTTATAAACAATCGACATACCAAGCCCAACGCCACCACTTTGTCTAGCGGTAGTAAAAAATGGCTCAAATACATGCTCTTTGGCTTCATCAGATAAGCCAATGCCGTTATCTTTATAATACACTTCTATTAAATCTTTTTTGGCGACAATATTGATTAAAATCTTGTTGTTTTCATTATTAGCAAAGCCATGTCGAACACTGTTGGTGATCAAGTTTGTTAATATTTGCGCATGTACCCCAGGGTAGGTTGCTAAGGTTATATTCTCATCACCTGTAATCTCTAATGAGGCACTTTTGGTTTTTAATATTGAATTTAATGTTGAAGTAATTTTAGCGTAATAACTTTTAATATTAATGGTTTCAACTTCTAGTTGGTGTTGATCGACAGCAGTTTTTTTGAAGTTTTCGATTAACTCTTTAGCGCGTCTTAAATTCTCCCCTTGCATAGTCAGTGAGTCATGCACCGCTTGGCGATAATGATCCATATCCTTCATACTAAGGTTGGCATTAACTATTTTGTCAGTAAGCTGCTTATGCTCGTCAGTAATTATGCTGTGTGTCGTTATGGCTATACCCAGTGGCGTATTGACTTCGTGAGCAATGCCGGCAACTAAGCCGCCTAAAGCCGCCATTTTTTCTGATTCAACAAGTTGTTGCTGTGCTTGTTGTAATTTTTCGACAGTACTCGATAGTTCTAAAGTACGCTTTAGTACTTTTTCTTCTAGACTCGCTTCATAGTCTCGACGTTCTAATTCTGCAGCAATACGACCAGAAAATATTTTGAATAAAGTGATCACATCTTCATCGTTATAAGTTTCGTGTTCGTAAAGCGCGACTATCAACCCCATGACATGCTGCTTGGAGTCATGCAAAGGAGCGCCTAAATAACCATCAATTTTCATATCAATTAATAACTGATCTTTGGGAAATTTGGTGCAAACACCTTTGGGGTAATAACAAACAGAGTTATCAGCAACGTTAGCACAAGGGGTATCTTCGAGGGAATAAGTAAAATTATCGACGAGCTGACCTTTGGCAACTAAAGCGATAGTTTTAGATGTGTATGCTTCTTTATCAAGTAATGCGATAAAGGTGTAATCTGATTTAATGATTGAATGCAGTGCCAAAGTTATAGCATTGAAAAAGTCATCACCATAAGTATTTGATACAGCTTCAATTACTTTTTGAATATCACTTTGCATGGTATATTCCTAGTAATCTATAATTACCACATTGATTAATGTAACTATGGCACAAGTGCTTATTTTTGTGAACTTAGACAAACTATTTTAATGAAATAAACGAATTTTTGATTAAGCTGGAATGGATTCAAAGCAATAAAATATGAGCTATTTACATAAATACTACTTTTTACTTTTCATTAGCATCAACATTTCTTTGATTAGCTATGTTAATGCTCAAGAGACGAGTATTAAAACTGTTCATATCACCATTCCGCTATCTGATCGATTTACTCTGCCTTATGAAAAGCACTTATTGTTTGCTTATCGACAATTGGGGTATCGAGTTATCTTTGAAAGAGTTTTAGCCGCAAGAGCGAGAGAAATGGTGGACGCTGGACGGCTTGATGGTTTATTAATTGCAGAAAAAGAAATTGAAAATTCCTATCAAAACGTATTACGTGTTCCAGTGGTGTTAGCCAAGGGTACGCTGGTGTTATATTGTGCAAAAGATGTTGTTTGTCATAAGTCGGCATTGAATGATGCCAATAATGTTATTGGTGTTTTGACGGGAAATAATATTGCTTCAGGCATAATGCAAAATCAACAAGCTTCAGCTTATGCGATTAAAGGTGAAGAGATATTAATAGAAATGCTCACTAAAAAGCGTTTGCAATATATTTTGGTGGTGAAAACAGATCAAGTGGGCCATGCGGCTGATTTTGATGAAAGTCATTTTCAAAAGTTTGAGGTTGCGCGTTCAGAAGGGTATCACTATGTGAATAAAAAACATCAGCATATGATACCTGAATTAACACAAGCGCTAGAGTTAGCTATTCAAGAGCTTGGAAATTTTTAACCGCGATTAACAAATGATGCTAATCGCTATGGGCGGTTAGTTTAACTCTCGAAAAATTAATTTAAAAATGCTTGGTAAGCAAGGTTTTCCGTCGCTTCTTGAAACTGATAACCCAGTGCATTAAGGTGCTGAAAAAATTCATTTTCTTTAGTATCACTGACTTCAAAGCCAGCTAAAACTTGCCCAAATGCGGCGCCATGATTTCGATAATGAAACAGGGTGATATTAAATAGCTCACCCATAGCATCAAGGAACTTTTCTAATGCTCCTGGGTGCTCTGGAAATTCAAAGCTGAAGATACGCTCATGTTTTTTATCAAGGCTGTTTTTACCGCCAACCATATATCTTACATGTAATTTAGCGAGCTCATTATCGGTGAAATCAATGGCTTGATAATTCGCTGAGGCTAACTCATTAAGCAGCTGCTCTCTTTCTTCAACACTGCCGCCTAAGCGTATACCCACAAAGACATTAGCGCTTTCTTCGCCAGTATATCTATAGTTGAATTCAGTCACCGCACGGTTACCGATAGTTTGGCAAAAGCGCTTAAAGCTACCTTTTTCTTCAGGAATTGTGACGGCAAGTACCGCTTCTTTTTTCTCACCAAGTTCACAGCGCTCAGACACATAACGTAGACTGTGAAAATTCATGTTGGCACCAGATAATATTGCCACTAGCGATTGGTCATTGATTTGTTCAATGGCGCAATATTTTTGCAAGCCAGCTAAAGAAAGCGCTCCTGCAGGCTCTGCAATAACACGGGTTTGTTCAAAAATATCCTTTATTGAGGCGCAAATTTCATCCGTGCTAACGGTAATCACATCATCACAGTATCGTTGAATTAAATTGAACGTTTGCTCGCCAATACGTTTAACGGCAACGCCATCGGCAAATAAACCCACTTGTTGTAAATCAACAGGTTTACCAGCGGATAATGCCGCCTTTAAACACGCAGAGTCTTCCGCTTCTACACCAATTACTTTGGTGTTCGGGCTTAATTGCTTTAAGTACACCGCCATACCGGCTAATAAGCCACCACCGCCAACAGGCACAAAGACAACATCAGCATTGGGTTGTTGCTGTAGTAACTCCTTTGCCACTGTACCTTGGCCAACAATCACATCTTCATCGTCAAATGGATGAATTAAGGTTTTGTTTTCGGCTTTAGCGTACTCAATTGAGGCTGCTTGTGCTTCGTTGAAACTGTGACCCACTAAGCGCACTTCACCACCAAAACGCCTAACATTATCCACTTTAATATCAGGTGTAGTTTTAGGCATGACAATTGTGGCCTTAATACCTAGTTTATTAGCCGCTAATGCTAAACCTTGAGCATGATTACCCGCTGAAGCGGCAATCACACCGTGAATACATTCAGCT
This sequence comes from Colwellia sp. SU-HH00943, assembly GCF_057546125.1. Classification (NCBI taxonomy): domain Bacteria; kingdom Pseudomonadati; phylum Pseudomonadota; class Gammaproteobacteria; order Alteromonadales; family Colwelliaceae; genus Colwellia; species Colwellia sp. SU-HH00943. Next base: position 890,984 of record NZ_BAAJLW010000001.1, on the reverse strand, counting down.
TCACTTAAATTGGCTAACTTATTACAGGCGCCACGCAATTTGAATGAGTGCACAGGCTGTTGATCTTCACGCTTTAAATAAATTTGATTATTTAGTCGCGAGGATAGCTTGGTTAAATGAGTGAGTTCAGTTTCAACGGCAGTGTCATATATAGGCGCAAGTAATATGCGCCTTAAATAATCGAGTTGCTCGGCCTGCTGGGCTATTAACGCTTGGCTTTGGGTCTTGGTCATTACTTGTCAGTTAATCCATCAAGTAAATCACGGTTACGCACTGCACCTTTATCAGCACTAGTTGCTAACAAGGCATAGTTTTTAAGGGCATAACTGATTGGACGTACTCTGTCTTTTGGTTGCCATGCGTTTTTACCCTTAGCATTCATGGCACTACGGCGAGTAGCTAACTCTTCATCACTAATGGCTAATTTAATGCTACGACTTGGAATATCAATTTCGATAATATCCCCTTGTTCTACTAGACCGATTACACCACCGCTAGCAGCTTCTGGTGATACATGACCAATAGATAAACCTGAAGTACCACCGGAGAAACGACCGTCAGTTAATAACGCACAGGCTTTACCTAAGCCCATCGATTTTAAGTAAGTCGTTGGGTATAACATTTCTTGCATACCTGGACCACCTTTAGGGCCTTCGTAGCGAATGACCACAACTTCACCTGCAACTACTTTACCCGCTAAAATACCTTCAACGGCATCGTCTTGGCTTTCAAAAATATGTGCTGGGCCGGTGAATGTTAAGTTGTCATCACTAACACCGGCTGTTTTAACTACGCAACCGTCGGCAGCAATATTACCTGTTAATACCGCTAAACCACCTTCAGTAGAGAAAGCATTCTCAAGTGAACGAATACAACCTTCACTGCGGTCATCATCTAAGGTATCCCAACGACAATCTTGGCTGAACGCTTTGGTAGTGCGAATACCAGCAGGGCCTGCGCGGTAGAATTTTTTCACGTCCTCGTCTTCTGTCACGGTTATATCGTATTTCGCTAAATGCTCGGTCAGACTCGTCCCTAAAATATTGGTGACGTCAGTTTTTAATAAATTAGCTCGGGCTAATTCTCCTAAAATACCGATAACACCACCGGCGCGGTGTACATCTTCCATGTGATATTTCTGGGTTGACGGTGCTACTTTACAAAGCTGAGGTACTTCGCGAGATAATTTATCCATGTCAGTCATGGTGTAATCAATACCTGCTTCTTGAGCAACGGCTAATAAATGTAAAATGGTGTTGGTTGAACCACCCATAGCAATGTCTAAACACATGGCATTGTGCATAGCATCGCGGTTAGCAATGTTACGTGGTAATGCACTTTCGTCATCGTCTTGGTAGTAACGTTTCGTTAGTTCAACAATTTGCTTACCTGCTTTTAAAAATAACGCTTCGCGGTCAGCATGTGTTGCTAACATAGAGCCGTTACCCGGTAAGGCTAAACCTAATGCTTCAGCTAAACAGTTCATTGAGTTAGCAGTGAACATACCTGAACATGAACCACAAGTAGGACATGCAGAGCGTTCAACTTGATCACTTTGTTCATCAGATACTGTTGGATCAGCACCTTGGATCATGGCGTCTACTAAATCAAGCTTGATGATTTGGTCGGAAAGCTTAGTTTTACCCGCTTCCATTGGTCCACCAGAGACAAAAATAACAGGAATGTTTAAGCGCATTGCTGCCATTAACATGCCCGGAGTGATTTTGTCACAGTTAGAAATACATACCATGGCATCTGCGCAGTGAGCATTTACCATATACTCAACAGAATCGGCAATTAAGTCACGTGAAGGTAAGCTGTAAAGCATGCCTGAGTGACCCATCGCAATACCATCATCTACGGCAATGGTATTAAATTCTTTAGCCACGCCGCCAGCTTCTTCAATCGCCCCGGCTACTAATTGTCCCATGTCTTTTAAATGAACATGTCCTGGTACAAATTGAGTAAAGGAATTTACAACCGCAACGATTGGTTTGCCGAAGTCGCCATCTGTCATGCCTGTTGCGCGCCATAAGGCACGAGCACCGGCCATATTACGGCCTTGAGTAGAGGTTGCTGAACGTAGTTTTGCCATGATGATATTTTCCGATTTACCTATTGAGTGATATTAAAAGGTGAATAATAATCGCGTTATTATTCACCTGTATTTTTTATAGCCTAAGTTACTATTGGTTGAAGAACTTTGAGCTGAGGTAGTTTTTTGGTGGTTATTCAACCGGCTCTAACCAACCCCATTTATCTTCTGTGCTACCATCAAAAATGCCGAAGAAAGCTTCTTGTAGTGCTTTTGTCACAGGCCCTCGAGTGCCTGTACCAACTGGTAATGCATCAACAGTTTTTACCGGTACAATTTCAGTAGCAGTACCTGTCATGAAGAATTCATCCGCAACATAAAGAGCATCACGAGCAATAGGTTCTTCACGTACTTCATAACCTAAATCTTTGGCTAAGGTCATAACTACATCACGTGTTAAGCCCGTTAAAATAGATGCGGTGCTAGGTGGCGTATAAATAATGTTGTTGCGCACTAAGAATAAGTTCTGTCCAGCACCTTCACTAACCATGTTATTCACGTCTAAAGCAATACCCTCTGTGTAGCCATGGCGAGCTGCTTCCGTTGAAATTAATTGTGATGACAAATAATTACCGCCCGCTTTTGCTGCAGTAGGCATAGTGTTCGGCGCTAAACGGTTCCAACTTGAAACACCTACGTCTACACCATTTTCAATTGCGTCAGCACCTAAATAAGCTTCCCAACTAAACGAGGCTATCATTGCATCTGCAACGGCATCTGTTGGTGGACGAAGACCCATACCGATATCACCTAAGAAGAATAAAGGGCGTAAATAAGCGGATTTTAAATTGTTCTTCATAACAGAGTCTTTACATGCTTGAATAATTTCCTCTTGGCTATAAGGAATATTCATACGATAAATTTTTGCTGAATTAAAGAGGCGCTCAATATGTTCTTCAAGACGAAAAATACAAGTACCTTTGTGAGTTTCGTATGCTCGGATGCCTTCAAAAACTGAAGAGCCGTAGTGAAGCGCGTGACTCATTACATGAACGGTGGCATTTTTCCACGGCATGAGTTCTCCGTTGAACCAAATTAAATCTGCATTTACTTTTGCCATTTTCTTTTCCTAAATTTGTTGCTGCCGTCTGACATCTTTTAAAATAATAGTCGAAGACGGAATAATTAAATCTGTTTTTTGTGTAATGGGTTAATGGTAACTATGCACTACACTCTTTAGCACTAGGCTGCTGTGATACGCTATTGTCTACCTTGACACTCTTGATGTCGACCAGTTTATTGATTTGGTCAATTAAAAGTGAAATAGCGCGATTACTGCTAACAAATAGTTCTATAGTGGCAATATTATTACCGGTATTTACTTTTGCTGTTATGCCGTTGATCAAAAAACCACGATATCGAGTGACTTGTAAAATTCTTTCAAGTACCACTTGTTTGTCATCAGCCATGATGATTAATGTGTAATTATTCATACTATGCACTCTCCATCATTTCATTGTTGGCGCTATTAGGTGGAACTAATGGCCAAACATTGTCTTTGGCATCAATTTTCACTTGTAAGAAGTAAGGACCTTTGTGATCAAGCATTTCGTTAATCGCCTCAGTTACTTCACTCTTTTTAGTGATTTGTTTGGATTTAATATCGAATGACTCAGCTAACATACAAAAATCTGGATTATCTGCTAAATCAGTCTCGCTCAAACGGCCTTCAAAAAATAAATCTTGCCATTGGCGAACCATGCCCAATTTTGCATTATCAATTAGTAATACTTTGACAGGAATTTGATAACGTTTGATGGTCGCTAACTCTTGTACATTCATCATGATAGAGCCGTCACCTGAGACAGTAATTACCGTATCATGAGGGCGACTAATTTGGGCGCCAATTGCAGCAGGCAAACCAAAGCCCATAGTACCCATACTACCACTGGTTAAAAAGTTACTAGGATCATCAAAAGACATATGTTGTGCAGCCCACATTTGGTGCTGACCAACATCAGTCGTAACACAAGTATTTTTTGGCATTAAATCACTGACTTCTTTTAGCACAGCAGGCGCATATATATTTTCACCTGGGTGATCATAACGCCATGCCCAATCAGCTTTCATTTGTTGAATTTTTGTTTGCCATTGTTCAATGTTTAAAGACATTGTCAGTAAAGGTAAGTTCTCTTTTAAATCACCTAAAATTGGAGCGTCTGCCTTTCTGCGCTTATTAATTTCAGCGGTATCAATATCAAAATGAATAACCTTAGCTTCAGGGGCAAACTGATCGAGTTTGCCTGTCACTCTATCATCAAAACGCGCACCAACAGCAATTAACAAGTCACAATCGTGAACGGCTAAATTCGCGGCTTTAGTGCCGTGCATACCTAGCATACCTAAATAGTTTTCATCCGTTGTATCTAATGCACCTAAACCTTTAAGTGTTGATACAGATGGCATACCTGTTTCACGTGCAAACGCTCTTACTTCATCGATGGCATTTGCCATGCCAACACCACCACCTACATAAAGAATAGGTCGTTTAGCATGAGTAATTAACTCAATGGCTTTGCTAATGTCAGCAAGTGGTAATTTTACTTTATTCTTCAGTGGCGGTGCAGCTTTAAACGTTTGTTCAACAGCGGCTATTTGTACATCTTTTGGAATATCAACTAGCACAGGGCCTTGACGACCTTCTAGTGCAATTTCAAAGGCTTGATGTAAAACTTTTTCTAATTCATCAACATGACTCACTTGGAACGAGTGCTTAGTACAAGCGAGAGATAAACCAAAAATATCAACTTCTTGGAAAGCATCACTACCCATAGCAGCCGTTGGAACTTGACCTGTGATTGCAACAACAGGAATAGAATCTGCTAACGCATCAGCAAGGCCTGTAATCAGGTTGGTGGCACCTGGGCCAGAAGTGGCCATACAAACCCCCACTTGACCAACTGCACGTGCATACCCAACTGCAGAGAATGAAGCACCTTGTTCATGTCGGCAAAGGAAGTGCTGAATATTGCTCTCTACCAGCGCATCATAAATAGGCATGATTGCACCGCCCGGGTATCCAAAAACATGTTTAACGCCATGTTGTTCAAGTACTTTAAATAATAATCCGCCGCCCGTTAACGGCTTGTTGTCAGTCATGATAATTCCAAAATAGTTGTGTTGTTTGGCTTTTTTAAAACTCGCTTTAGAAAAAACAAAACCCTCGGTTCTTTCGAAGCGAGGGTTTGTATTTCTGTTTGCTTTTCTTTAGCTCAACGAAAACCCTCGAGGTGACTTAATAACCACGACGACGAGAATGTTAATAATAATTGAGTTAAAGCGTTGCATTGTTGTTTGTATCATTTTCTAAAATTTATTCTGACTGATGTTGACTGTTTTAGTTATTAGTATTTTATGGTCAATATTAGCCCCTTTTTTTAATTAGTATCACGGCATCTATATATTGAGCAAGCTTTTATTTAGAGTTTTTTGCTTACTACTAAAAAGTAAAAGTTATAACGGTTGGGCGATGGGATATTTTTTAAGTTTAAAATTCGAATAATAAAAGATCTTTTCCTACACTGGACATAGGAATCAAATAAATGGAATTATTATGTCGCTTGCCTGTGTTTTTAGTCGTGCTCGTGTTGGTTTAGAGTCTCCGCTTGTAACGGTGGAAGTTCACCTTGCTAATGGTCTACCCGCCTTTCATATTGTTGGCTTGCCTGAAGCTTCTGTTAAAGAGTCGAAAGATCGCGTTCGTAGTGCAATACTCAATTGTGGCTATGAATTTCCTGCAAAACGCATCACGATAAATTTAGCGCCTGCTGATTTGCCCAAAGAGGGTGGACGTTTTGACTTACCCATTGCCGTTGGCATCTTAGCCGCTTCAGAGCAGCTACCTCAAGTAGATTTGGCACAATATGAGTTTGCGGGAGAGCTCGCTTTATCGGGAGAGCTTAGGGGTATTATTGGGGAAATACCGATGACAATGGCTTGTAGCCAAAGTCAGAGAACCCTTGTTATTCCAGCGCAAAATAGTGAACAAGCCAGTTGGGTGAAGCAAGCTAATATTCATGCTATTGAGCATTTAAGTCAGCTTTACCCGCATTTTGCTAGGCAAACACTGTTGCCTTTGGTCGCTGAAAAAGCAGTAGAGCAGGTGTTTGAAGTTAACGGGCTCGATATTAGTGATGTGATTGGTCAGCCACTGGCAAAGCGCGCCTTGGAAATTGCTGCCAGTGGCAATCATAACCTTTTACTTATTGGCCCGCCGGGAACTGGAAAAACTATGCTAGCGAGTCGGTTAGCGGGAATTTTACCGCAAATGACAGAAACTGAAGCCTTAGATGTTGCAGCCATTCAGTCAATTAGCAACCAAAATATTAATGCAAAATCATGGTTAACACGACCCTTTAGGGCGCCACATCACACTGCTTCATCAGCTGCTTTGGTGGGGGGCGGCAGTCAACCTAAGCCAGGTGAAGTCTCGCTAGCGCATAATGGTGTATTGTTTTTGGATGAGCTGCCTGAGTTTGAGCGCAAAGTACTGGATGTGCTAAGAGAGCCGATGGAATCAGGTGAGGTCACTATTTCTCGTGCTATGCACAAACAAAGTTTTCCCGCGCGCTTTCAACTCATTGCTGCGATGAATCCTAGTCCTACAGGGTTTTACAATGATAATCGCAGTACGCCTGAGCAAGTATTGCGCTACCTAAATCGTTTATCTGGGCCTTTTCTTGATCGTATTGATATTCAAATTGAAGTGGCAAGGTTGCCACGAGGTACATGGGCGGCTGATACACAAAGCAATGAAACGAGTGAACAAGTGCAACAACGTGTGCAGCTGTGTCGAGCGAAGCAATTACAACGACAAGGAAAAGCTAATGCTCACCTTGGCACGAGTGAGTTGAAAAATTATTGTCGATTATCAGTTGATGATAATGAGTTCTTAGAACTGGCAGTAGAGAAACTAGGTTTGTCGACGCGTGCCCATCACAAGATTTTGAAAATAGCTCGCACATTAGCAGATATGGAAGGGGAAGAGTTTATTGATCATCAACACCTTGTTGAAGCTTTGTCATATCGCGCTATGGATAGATTACTTCGTCACTTAACACAAGCGGTCGCTGTGTAGACTGTCAGTTTGTTATTCATCGATAGCGTCAAAAAATGCTTTGATTAATGGCTGGCTTTTATTTTGATTTAAACAACATACGCCTAATTCAAATGGTGCAATTTCACCAACGTCGGCTAAGTACTGGACACGATCTTTTACTGGACTATTTTCTACCACCACTTGTGGAACTATGCCGACACCACACCCTAAAGCAACCATACTAACTAGTGCTTCGTGACCTGAAACGGTGGCATAAATATTTGGTTTACCTTGCTGTTTTTTTCGGTACCAAAGCTCAAAACGTTTTCGCGCTGGACCATGCTCAGGCAAAATGATTGGAATTTCAGCCCAGCTTAACACTTCTGTTTGTAGTTGCTGTTGCACTTTACACGACATGGTAGGCGCTATAACTGCAAGGGGGATGGTCGCTAAGTGTTGAAAGTAAACACTGCGAGGTAAGCTTTCAGGGTTTGCTGCTATGGCAAAATCTACCGATTTGTTTTGTACTTGCTCTAAGGCGTCACTGGCATCACCTGTGGTAAGCATTATTTCAACTAAAGGGTGTTGCTGGCGAAACCGTTCTAACAAAGGAGGTAAATGACTATAGGCGGCAGTTACCGAGCAATATATGCTTAATTTACCTGTAAGTACTTGCTGGTTTTCGTCTAGGGAATTTTTAAATAGTTGCCACTGTTCAACTTGTTGTTGTGCATAGTGCTGAAATTTCTTACCCGCTTCAGTCAGTATCACACTACGGTTATCGCGCAATAATAATTCAGAACCGACACTTTGCTCAATTCGCTGAATAGCTCGACTTAAGGTAGACGGGCTCATGTGAAATGCTTGCGCGGTTTTACCAAAATGTAATGTTTGACTAAGATGTACAAACATCTTTAATGATTTTTGATCCATATTGTCATCGAAGTGCTGTAGTTAATGAAAAAATAGCATGATTAGCATCATGCTAAACTCAATTTGTTGCAAAAAATGCAATGTAGTGATGCGAATATATCACTTTTTGCAACGTTATGGCTAGGTTATTATGCTGCCATCGTCAGAATGACTGACATATTTAACCTTTCGTTATTTACCCAAATTAAAGTAGGAAAGAACATGAGCAATTATTTTAATACTCTAAGCTTACGTGAGAAGCTTGGCCAATTAGGCAAATGTCGTTTTATGAAGCGTGAAGAATTCAGCGATGGCTGTAACTTCATCAAAGACTGGAACATTGTTATCGTTGGTTGTGGTGCACAAGGTTTAAACCAAGGTTTAAACATGCGCGATTCTGGCTTAAACATTTCTTACGCTTTACGTGAAGCAGCTATCAGCTCTAAACGTCAATCATGGCAGTGGGCTACAGAAAATGGTTTTACTGTTGGTACTTATGAAGAATTAATTCCACAAGCTGATTTAGTATTAAACTTAACACCAGATAAGCAACATACTTCAGCTGTTACTGCAGTAATGCCTCACATGAAGCAAGGTTCAACATTAGCGTATTCTCATGGTTTCAACATTGTTGAAGAAGGCATGCAAATTCGTGAAGATATCACGGTTGTTATGGTTGCACCTAAGTGTCCTGGAACTGAAGTACGTGAAGAATACAAGCGTGGTTTTGGTGTTCCGACTCTTATCGCTGTTCATCCAGAAAATGATCCACAAGGTAACGGCTTAGCCATTGCTAAAGCGTATGCAAGTGCTACTGGTGGTGACAGAGCAGGTGTTCTTGAGTCATCATTCATTGCTGAAGTTAAGTCTGACCTTATGGGTGAGCAAACTATCCTTTGTGGTATGTTACAAACTGCTGCGGTATTAGGTCACAAGCGCCTAGTGGCACAAGGTATTGATGCAGGTTATGCACGTAAGTTATTACAATACGGTTTAGAAACGACAACGGAAGGTTTGAAGCATGGTGGTATTACCAACATGATGGATCGTTTATCTAACCCTGCAAAAATCAAAGCATATGATATGTCTGTTGAGTTGAAAGAGATTTTACGTCCTTTATTCCAAAAGCATATGGATGACATCATTGAAGGTCGTTTCTCTGCAACTATGATGGAAGACTGGAAAAATGATGACGCAAACTTACTTAAGTGGCGTGCAGAAACAGCTGAAACTTCTTTCGAGAAAGCACCAGACTGTGACACTGAAATCACTGAACAAGAGTACTACGATAAAGGTATCTTTGTTGTTGCTATGATCAAAGCTGGTGTTGAATTAGCATTTGAAGCTATGGTTGATTCAGGTATCATCGAAGAGTCAGCTTACTATGAGTCACTTCATGAAACACCGTTAATTGCTAACTGTATTGCACGTAACAAATTATACGAAATGAACGTTGTAATTTCAGATACTGCTGAGTACGGTAACTACTTATTCACTCACGCAGCCGTTCCTCTTTTAGAAGAATATGCTTCAAACTTATCATTAGAGCAATTAGGTGAAGGTTTACAAAATGCCTCAACTAACGTTGATAACGCGCGTTTAATTGAAGTAAATGAAGCGATTCGTAGCCATGGTGTTGAAACCATAGGTAAAGAGCTTCGTGGCTACATGACAGACATGAAGAAGATTGCTAGCGCATCTTAATCTTTTTGTTTGAGTAAATAAAACGGTATTCGAATATTCTTCAATGCCGTTTTTTATTGCCTAAAATAGGTGTTTACTACTGTTAGAAGGAAATTATAAATGTCTGATTTTAAAAATGTAAATATTAACAGAGCCGCGAATGTATACTTTGATGGTAAAGTGACTAGTCGCACTATTACTTTTGCTGATGGCAGCTTCAAAACATTGGGTATTATGCAAGCAGGTGAATATCACTTTGGCACTACACACGCTGAGTTAATGGAAATTACTACAGGTGAGTGTGAAATACTATTAGCTGGTGAAACCCAGTGGCAAACTATTGTCGGTGGCCAATCTTTTAAAGTTGCAGCTAATAGCGCCTTTGATATCAAAGCGAAAACTATTATTGATTACTGCTGTACTTATATTGACTAATTAACACTAACGACTAAACACAATTTAATGATGCTAAATTGTGTTTAGTGTTGTTGGTTTTGGCTTAGGGTAATATGCGTAAAATACCAATACCATCAATACCAAGGTAGATGTAACCATCTCGCCCTTGAAAAACATTTCTGACTCTACCGCCAACATCGGCTAACAGCTTTGTTTGTTTGGTCACATCTTCATGATAAAGTTCGAGAGCAACAACATGGGTAAACTTCATTGAACCAAGCAATATTTTACCTTGCCACTGTGGATATTTGTCACTAGTGATATAGGCCATGCCTGAGGGAGCTATGGAGGGATCCCAATATAATTTAGGTTGCTCCATTCCGGGTTTTTCTGTGAATTCGGTCAATATACTACCACCATAATTGACGCCATAACTGATAATAGGCCAGCCATAGTTTTTACCTGACTCAATTAGATTAACTTCATCACCCCCTTGTGGCCCATGTTCATGTGACCATATTTGTCCATTTTCTAAAGCAATTAGCCCTTGAGGGTTTCGATGTCCGTATGAATATATCGCCTTTTTCGCAGTGCCATCATGGTAAAAGGGGTTACTTTTAGGGAAAGTACCATCAAGATGTAAGCGATAAATTTTGCCGCCATCGACACTAACGTCTTGTGGGTTTCGGTTACGATTACCACGATCGCCAATGGAAAAATAAATATAATTACCAGAAATAGCAATTCTACTACCGTAATGGCTACCTTTTGAGGTGTTCTTCTCCCCTTTATAGAGAATTTGTTTATTAATGAGTTGCAGGTTTTTGAGGTCTAATTCAGCGCGCATTAATGCTGTGTTACTGCCAGAGCCTTTGCCCTCTTTACTTGAAAAGGTTAAGAATAGCAGCCTGTTATTTGAGAACTCTGGATGTAATGCAATATCAAGCAAGCCACCTTGTCGGTTGGCATGAATATCAGGCAAGTTTGTGATTTTAATAGCTGTTTTTTTGTCAGAGAGTAACCACAAAGTACCTGATCGCTCTGTTGCCAACATACGGCCATCAGGAAGCTGAACCATACCCCAAGGAATATTAATATCTGGCCATACTAGCTGCGTTTTATAATGAGTTTTATCTTCATGCATAACAATGGAGTGCTTTGCATGAGCGCTTACTAAGCTAAAAAAACTTATGCCAATCAAAAGTATTTTTTGTGAAATATTCATCAGCTTTATTTCCTAATTTGTCTTAAAAACAGTATATATTAAGCAAGTAAAAGCTAGGCATTAATATTTTCCGTAATGAGAAAAAACTTGCTTTACGTCCATGACCCCTTTAATTTGAATCACCTATAAGGAAAATAATTTAAATAAGGAATAATCACTATGCCAATACTGGAAGAACTTATCTCAAGCCCATCGCTTTGGATCACCATCGTTATCTTGTACACCCTAAAAAAAGGCATTTACTTTGTGCCACAAAATAGAGGTTACGTAATTTACACATTAGGTAAATACAGTAAAACGTTATCTGCAGGTTTAAACTTTATCATTCCTTTCGTACAGTCTGTTGCTGCTGATCGTAATTTAAAAGAACAATCGTTAGATATTATTTCACAATTAGCAATCACCAAAGATAATATCAGCCTTGAAATTGATGGCATATTATTTATGAAAGTCACAGATGCCGCTGCTGCCACCAATAATATCACTGATTACAAAATGTCGGTGACACAATTAGCCATGACCACAATGCGTAACGCCATTGGCTCTATGGAGCTAGATGAATGTTTTCAAAACCGAGATACGATAAATGCACAGATATTATCTGCAATGGCAGAGGCAACTGCACCTTGGGGGGTAATGGTTACTCGTTATGAAATTAGAGATATAACACCACCTCAAAGTATCCGTGAGGATATGGAAAAACAAATGACCGCCGAGCGAGAAAAACGCTCAGTTATTTTAACGGCAGAAGGGGTGAAAACTGCGGCTATTACGGAAGCTGAAGGGCAAAAGCGTGCTCGAGTTTTAGATGCAGAAGCTGCGAAAGCTGAGCAAGTTTTAGCGGCAGAAGCGACTAAGGAGTCACAAATATTAGAGGCTACGGGTAAAGCTGAGGCGATACGTTTAGTAGCAGACGCGGATGCCAATGCATTAGAAGTAGTAGGTAGTGCTGCAAATACAGAACAAGGACAAGCCGCGGTTACGTTGACCTTAGCACAAGATGCTATAAATGCTCACCAAGCTATTGCAAATGAAAGTACTGTTGTCCTCACAGATGGTAAAACAGGTGACAACATTGCTAACACAGTTGCACAAGCTATTGCGGTTTCAAGCAGTTTAAAACTGTAATGAAGATCTAGTGTGAATTAAACAGCGTTTCAATGAAGTTTTAAGGAAAATAATGCAAACTTTTTTAGATAACCACCACCTAATTTGGTATGCCATTGCAGGGTTAAGTTTAGTGATTGAATTAGGCATAATGGGCTTAAGTGGGCCACTGTTATTTTTTGCGCTAGCGAGTATTATCACAGGTATTCTCGTTAACGTTGGAATTATTGATGGTTGGCAAATAGAAATACTTGTTGTTGGCTTATGTAGTGCCGTTATAGCAGCATTACTTTGGAAGCCTTTAAAGCAAATTCAAAATCCAGCAAATAAGACCGACGATTCAAGTGATATGATCGGTTTAATCGTCCCAATCGTTGAAGAAGTTACTGCGACGTCAGGGAGTCTTCGTTATTCAGGTATTAATTGGCAGGCGAGACTTGCTCAAGACTGTGACGTTGAGCTCATAAGTGCTGATAGTCAATGTACTATAGTGGGTGTAATGGGCACCACCATGTTGGTGAAACCTGTATAAGCAATTGCAACCTTGCACGATACGTTAGCGATACATACAAGCAAGTTATCTCGCTTATAGGTTATTAATGTTTTTAAATGAATTAAAGTGAGTTTCTGTGTTTAATGCAATTGATGTATCCCAAGCCATTGTTTTGATAATCATTGGCTTGATAGCGGGCGTTGTGAACACTTTAGCTGGTGGTGGTTCAAATCTATCACTGCCAGCGTTAATGATGTATGGATTACCAGCAGATATTGCTAATGCAACAAACCGAGTAAGTGTGTTGTTACAGTCTATCACTGCAACCCGCGCTTTTTATCAGCACGATAAAATTGAAGTTACTTCAGTTAAAGATAGTTTTTTTCCGCTTCTAGTTGGTGGTTTGGTTGGTGCCGTTACTGCATCATATTTAGATGTGGAGTTATTGAAACCTTTATTATTGGGGACAATGGTCGCTATATCTTTATGGGTTGTGCTTAAAAGTGATACTCAAAAAGAAGAACACACGCCAGTAAAAAGTTGTTATGAAAATAAACTAACGCTTTTAACCACCTTTGCCGCAGGGTTTTATGGTGGCTTTGTACAAGCCGGCGTTGGCTTTGTATTAATTGCCACTTTCGTTGGTGTATTAAATTATGATTTATTACGCGCTAATGCAATGAAGGTTGTAGCTACACTTATTTTTACCAGTATCGCGCTTTTGGTGTTTGTTTTTAGAGATCAAGTAGCATGGCTGCCAGGATTATTATTGGCTGTGGGTAGTATTTTTGGTGCTCAAGTTGCTGTTAAATTTGCTATTGAAGTGAAAGCAACAACGTTAAAAATATTAGTGCTAGTGATGACAGTGTTTGCCAGTGCCGCGGCATTGCTTCAATAACATTTATTGCGACAGTTTTATCCACCAATGTTTATCAGATAAGAGCTTTCTTGTTTCTTTTGTAAGTAAAGGATTTTCTAAGGTAAACACCTTTCTTTGACTTGCGTTGGCTTTGGTCAATATCCCCGAAGTGATTGCATGGCTATTAAAGAATTTTTCGAATTCTCCTGATGCCAGTAATTTGGTTAAACCAAGCTCTAATCTTTTTCTTAAACGTATATTTTCCTTTTTGACGAAAAAGAATATAGGAGCTGGGTATTTAAGCATTAGATGTTTCTCAACGGTTAATTCAGGCTCATTGAGTATTTCATGCCAAGGCTCGTGTAATGCTCTGGGAAAATAATCAAAGCGTTTTTTCTTCAACATCTCTATAAGATAAATATCATTTCCTCCTATAACGTTAAAGCCATTGCTTTTGAGTATTGTCGAGTCCGGCCAGTTACGTCCTTGCCCCAAACTGATTGATTTTAAATAATCTAATGAAGTTGAAGTGCTAAATTTGTTTTGTTCATTTTTACGAATGATGAATATTCTATAACCCATAAGCCCTTTTAAAATAGGAAAATAGATTGCTTGTAACTTCTTTTCAGATTCTTGTGATGTCATGCGCCAGGTTAAATCAACATAACTACCATGCTGTAACATCATTGATGTTCTGCCCTGCGCCATTTCAACGTTGACAGGTTGTAACTGATAAGGACCAAATTGCTCAATAGTTTCTTCTAAGATAAGCGTTAATAAATCAACAAAATAGCTTTGTTTAGGATCGGGATGTTGCTTAGACTCGACATAGCGAACAATATCAGTTGCATGGGTGAAGTTGGTGATCATGCATAACAATAGTATGACTAAACGAAGAAAGGACAATGTCATCGAAAAAAGTAAATTTATTAGCTGTATTTACCCAAAGTATAGTTCAATAAAATTATTTGTATATTTTCTCGACCTTAGCGCTAAGTCAACGCTAATACCCAAAAATCCAGTTAACCGCCTAGGTTAATGTTGGCCGTTAAACGCTAATGTTTGGGATATTAGTTAGCGGTTAAGGTGGCGATAGAATCACGAGAGATTAATGTGGGCTCAAATGAATGCTGAACAGTGATATCTTTTTGTTGATAGACATTTTTTAAAACGAGCTTTGCCGCCATATGACCCATCTTATTGACTGGGTTATCAATAGTGGTTAGTTTTGGGTAAATGTGGCGTGAAAAAATAATGTTATCAAAGCCGATAATGGATAAATCTTCGGGTAAATTAAAGTTGTGTTCACGTGCATAAGTCATGGCACCAGAGGCCATTTCATCATTGGCGCACACCAAGGCCGTAAAAGGGCTCTTACAACTAATAAATTGTTTTATTCCTTCTTTACCGCCAGACTCCTTAAAGTCACCGACAAAAAATAAATCTTCGTTGAAAGGGATATTATATTCAGCCAGTGCTCGTTTGTGACCCGCGAGTCTATTCAGTGGATCCGCTTTAAATAGTGGTCCAGCAATATAGGCAATGTCTTTGTGACCGTGTTCTAGCATAGTTTTTGTTGCTAAGTAGCCGCCAAGCTCATTATTTAGCTGTATGCAGTTATCTTCAATTCCTTCAACCACACGGCTCATGAAGTAAACGGGCGTTTTACCTTTGGTTAACTCTATTAAGTAGTCATCAGATAAGGCTTCAACGTGGACAATTATGGCGTCACAATTTCGAGAAATAAGAAATTCAATACCTGCTTTTTCTTTATCTTCCTCACTGTGACCTGTTGTGATGATGACATGTTTACCCGCTGCTCTTAATTCAGCTTCAATACCTGCCATCATTTGACCAAAGAATGGGCCATGAAGCTCAGATACCATGATACCAACGCTGTTGGTGCAGTTTGAAGCGAGCGATTGAGCGATTGAGTTGGGTCTATAGCCTAGCTCACGCATGGCATCTTCAACTTTTTGACGAGTTTTTTCACTCACACGGGTATTGTTATTGATAACACGTGATACTGTTGCTAGTGAAACGCCAGCTAGTTTTGATACTTCGTAAATTGTTGCCATGTGATCCCTATGCCACGTGCCTATTCGTCCAATTTTAAAAAATAAATTCTACCATAGTTTTAATTGCAGCCCCTAGCTGAACCTCTGTGTATTAATGAATTAATTAGTGTTTAAACTTATTAATACTAAATTGAAGCTGCTAAGAGCTTGCTAAACCTCGCCTTTCAACTAATTCATCACCAATTATCTGATTTTGTTTACTCGATAGTGGATAAAGCATCATTAAAGCGGCGCCGGCAAAAGCAAAGGCGGCAGGTATCCAGCTCATCAGTAGTTGCATGCCAGGTAATGAAGAAGCAATGGTGGTTTTGTCCATGCCATTGTAGCCATAACTGGCCAGTACCACTAAGACTAGAGCGCCCGCAAAACCACCGCCAGTTTTTTGAACAAAGGTGCCCGCTGAATAGATGAGCCCAGTAGCTCGACGGCCGTTTTTCCACTCTGAATAATCCGCAGAATCACCTAAC
The DNA here is from genome assembly GCF_057546125.1 of Colwellia sp. SU-HH00943. Taxonomy (NCBI): domain Bacteria; kingdom Pseudomonadati; phylum Pseudomonadota; class Gammaproteobacteria; order Alteromonadales; family Colwelliaceae; genus Colwellia; species Colwellia sp. SU-HH00943. The sequence continues at coordinate 874,631 of NZ_BAAJLW010000001.1, read as the reverse complement.
ATAGTGAAAAATAATGTTGGCATGATAGCGGCAAAAAACTCAGCACTACAACCTAAGATGAAGATAGCGCTAATGTTACCTTGAGGGACCCAATAAAACCCTGCCGTTAACAGACCACTTAAGATAAGGGCAATTATAAATAATTTTTGTTTACCAAATATTTTCGATAAATACCCGGTAGATAAAGCACCAAAAATAGACACAATCAATAACGCTATAAAATACTTACCAGCTAACAGTTCGTCACCGACATAATATTTAAAGTAGTAGGCAATCACCCCATATTTAATGCCGTTAAACATCATAGTTAAAAAGCCCATACCTAATAAAATTAACCAGGGTTTATTGGTTAATAAGTCAACCATATCTCGTTGAGTACTACTCATTTTATCCGTATCTTGGCTGGTTAAGCGCTTAATGGCGAACCACATGGCCGCCATCACTATGACAAAAAAAGTACCGCTGTATATTTCTCGGTAATAGAAAAATAAAGTCATGGCAAGTAAAGGCAAAATGATGAAAGGTAAGTTTTTAAATAAATCACCAAGTTCTGACTTTAAACTGCTAGATTCATCAACGGCTGGTGTGATGCGTTCTTTCGTGGTCATAAAGGTGATTAGCATCAAAATAACCAGTAATGCGGCGAATAAATACATGGTGTATTGATAGCCAATGGAGTCATCACCTTCACCAAAATAAGCAACTAAATCAGGTAAAAATCCCATAACGAGTAATCCGCCAGCAAAAGCGCCGGCAAAGCGGAAACCAGATAAACTAGTACGCTCAGTATCACTGGGAGTCATCACACCCATCAATGCGGAGTAAGGAACATTATTGACGGTGTAAGCTAGAGTTAAACCAATATAAGTGATGTAAGCGTAGATAAGTTTATTGGTATAGCTGATATCGGGTGTGGTAAAACACAGCACCATAAATAAAGCGAGGAAAGGCGTTGACCATAGAATCCATGGGCGAAATTTCCCCCATTTAGTCTTGGTTCTATCGCCAATCATGCCCATGATGATGTCTGTCACACCATCGGATAATCGCACGACTAAAAATAGCATGGCAGCCGCAGCTGCAGTTAAGCCAAAAGTATCAGTATAAAATACCGCTAAATAGGCCAAAGCTCCCCGCCATACTAAGTTGGCAGCAGCATCGCCCATGGCGTAACCGATTTTTTCTGAATATGCTAATTTTGTCATGCTTCTTCCAAACTACTTTGTTTTTAGGCTTACTGGTTTGTTTTTATTATCTATTAGTTATCAGTGCCTTATAAGCTAAACCACTGTCTTTTATGGTTCTTACTTGAGTGTCGTAATCGACATAAACAATACCAAAGCGTTTCAAGTACCCCTCAGCCCACTCAAAGTTATCCATTAAGCTCCAAGCAAAGTAGCCTTGTATATCGACACCTTGCACTATGGCGTCGTTGACGGCATTGAGGTGTTTTTGATAGTAATCTACGCGATCTAAATCATTCACGCTACCTTCACTCAGCTGGTCAGCCATTGCTGCACCATTTTCTGTGATATATACAGGTGGCAAAGTGTATTTGTCATTTAATGAGGTAAGTAGCTCGGTAAAGGCCTGTGGATAAATTTCCCAACCAATATCGGTTCTAGGCTCAGGAGGATCAATTTGGAAAAAGTGCTCCTCATCATCAGCACGATAAATTGCTCGGGTATAAAAATTAATACCTAAATAATCAACAGGATGAGAAATAATCTCCATATCGCCAGCTTGAATATCTGGTTGGTGTTCAGCGGGAAGTTGCGCCATTATTGCTGGGTATTCAGCATCAAAAATAGGTTTGATATACCACTGGTTAAAGTAATCATCGGCAAAGGCGGTAGCTTTTCTATCGGCTTCGCTTTCTGACTCTGAGTAACAAGGCGTAAAGTTTAGCACTATACCATTTAAGGTATTAGGACTATTTTTTGCTATAACTTCCATGGCTAAGCCATGGGCAAGCAGTAGGTGGTGTGCTGCTTTTCTGCCATATTCTTTACCCACAATGCCTGGGGCGTGGACACCAATTTCATAGCCTAAAAATGAGCTGCAAAATGGTTCATTTAGTGTTGCATAAGAATGAACACGATCGCCAAACGCCTGAGTAATTAGGTTGGCATAATCACGGAATTTATAAGCGGTGTCTCTATTTAACCAACCACCGTTATCTTCCAAGTGCTGAGGAAGATCCCAATGATATAGTGTGACAAAAGCCTTAATATTTTTGCGTTTCAGCTCATCTAAAATATTAATATAAAATTGCACCCCTTCAGGGTTCAATTCACCTGATTCAGTCATCACTCTCGGCCAAGAAATAGATAAACGATAGGCATCAACACCTAGTGAGTCAATCAAGTCAATATCTTGTTGCCATAAGTTAAAGTGATCACAGGCAGTCAAACCGTCTGAGCTATCAGCTACTTTGCCAGGTGTGGCACAAAAAGTATCCCAAATGCAGGGTAGTCGAGTGTTTGCTCCGCCTTCTATCTGAAATGAAGCTGTTGCTACGCCATATAGGAAATCCTTAGATAACATAGCTGAGTTACTGGGCAGAGAAAGTTTAACTGTCATTTTACAATATACCTGTTCATCAAGTTTATTACATAAACTCGTTTAAAAATTGATTAATATCTGTATGCACAAATAAAGCACTTGAAAAAAAAACGCTAATGGTTTTTAATTAAAAATGAAAGCGCTTACATTTAGGTTAGTGCTTTCTTTTACTCAGGTCAACATCTTTATTAATTATTATCTTTATTAACCTTAATAAGTAGGGCTTTAAATAGTTGTTTTAGCTTTACTTTAGTAAATTGGGATAGGGTTTATGTTGTTGATTATTAAAATAATAAAAGTCTAATTAAGGGGCGGTAATGGCTATGTCATTAAACTCAGTAGCTGCTGAGAAAACACTAGGTAATCAACAAGGCAACAACTATCAGTTTGCGTTAGTCTCCTTAACATCGTTATTTTTTATGTGGGGCTTTATTACCTGCTTAAATGATATCTTAATCCCGCACTTAAAGGCGGTTTTTGATTTATCCTATACTCAAGCAATGCTCGTGCAGTTTTGTTTCTTTGGCGCTTATTTTTTGGTGTCTTTACCTTCCGGGTTGATTGTAAAAAAATTAGGATATCAAAAAGGCATAGTGGTAGGTTTAGTGATTGCTGCACTTGGTTGTTTATGTTTTTATCCTGCCGCATCGTTACATAGTTATCCCGTATTTTTAATGGCGTTATTCGTACTAGCTAGCGGCATTACATTACTGCAAGTTTCAGCCAACCCTTATGTGAGTATGTTAGGGGATCCTAAAACGGCATCAGCGCGTTTAACCATGACACAAGCATTTAATTCTTTAGGTACCACAATCGCGCCTTTCTTTGGTGCCTTGTTAATTCTAAATGAAGCAGCACATGGTATTTCAGCACAACAAAGTGCTGAATCAGTACAAATGCCTTATATATTATTAGCGGCAATGCTACTCGGGCTTGCAGCGATATTTGCTTATATTAAGTTACCTGACTTGTCAGCGGCAGAAGCAGATGAAGAGTCTAATGAAGCACAGCTTGATGGCAGCGCTTGGGAATATCGCCATTTAGTTTTAGGGGCGGTAGGGATTTTCGTCTATGTGGGTGCTGAAGTATCTATCGGCAGCTTTTTAGTGAATTTTTTAGCTGAGCCAACAATAGCCAATTTAGCAGAATCGGAAGCAGCAAAGTATATTGCTTATTATTGGGGCGGCGCTATGGTGGGTCGTTTTATTGGTGCAGTTGCGCTACAAAAAATTGATGCGGGTAAAGCACTTTGTTTCAATGCTGCTTTTTCTATCGTGTTAATTTTTGTCGCTATATTTACTTCAGGCTCACTCGCGATGTGGGCTATTTTGTTGGTAGGTTTATTTAATTCAATTATGTTTCCAACTATTTTTTCATTAGCAATAAATGGCCTAGGTAAGCATACAAGTCAAGGCTCTGGGATATTGTGTTTAGCAATTGTTGGTGGTGCAATCATTCCTTTAGTTCAAGGGATGTTGGCTGACGCGATTGGCGTACAAATGGCTTTCTTTTTACCTATAATTTGTTATGTTTTTATTGCTTACTATGGATTACGTGGCAGCAAGCCAAGCAGCTATCATTCATAAAAATTATAATATTACCTTTAGGAGTTTTAAATGGCTGATAGCATTAAGAAAATAGTTATTGTTGGTGGCGGTACTACCGGTTGGATGGCTGCCGCTAGCTTGTCTCGTTATATTGCAGATAAAGACATGTCAGTGACCTTAATCGAGTCGCCTGATGTAGGTACGATTGGTGTCGGTGAAGCTACAATTCCTAATATGGTTGGTTTTAATAAAGCCCTAGGTATTGATGAAGTTGAACTCATTAAAGCGACTCAGGCAACATTCAAATTAGGTATTGAATTTGAAAACTGGCATAAGCTCGGTGAGAATTTTTTCCACCCTTTTGCGGACTATGGCTTAAAAATAGATAATGTTGATTTTCATCATTATGTCAACCGAGCAAAATTATCAGGATGTGATCTCAACCTTCAAGATTATAGCTTCGCTATAGCTTTAGCGAAGCAGGGAAAATTCGCCCAAGCTAATTCTGATCCGCAATCACCGCTTGCAGATTACTCCTATGCTTATCATTTTGATGCGGTACTTTATGCTAAGTTTTTACAAAAATTCTCGGTAAATAAAGGTGTTGAGCATATTTCAGCTAATGTTTGTGATGTGAAATTAAATGCTCAAACTGGCTTTATTGAATCGGTTGCTTTAGAAGATGGTCGCCATATTGAGGGTGATTTATTTATTGATTGTTCAGGGTTTAAAGCGTTATTAATTGATGGTGCGATGAATGTTGGCCTTGATGATCTCAGCCAGTGGTTACCTTGCGATAAAGCGGTTGCAATTCAAACAAAACTGACCGGTGAACCAACACCCTATACACGTGCTATTGCCAATAGTGCCGGTTGGCAATGGTGTATCCCATTGCAGCACAGAATGGGGAATGGTTATATCTATAGCAGCCAATTTTTAGATAAACAGGGTGCAGAACAAGAGCTATTAGCCAATGTTCAAGGTGAAGCTATTAATGAAATAAGACACTTTGATTTGCCTTTAGGGAAAAGAAAAGTTATTTGGGAGAAGAATTGTTTTGCCTTAGGTTTGGCTGCAGGGTTTCTTGAGCCGCTCGAGTCGCTTGGTTTGTCCTTAATTCAAACGGCATTATCTAAGCTTTATACTTTTTTCCCGGACAAATCTTTCAATCAGTATGATATTGCTGAAGTGAATAGAATACATAATGCGGAATTAGATCGCATTGTCGATTTCCTCGCAATACATTACAAATTAACGAAACGTGATGACACGGCTTTTTGGCGCCATTGTCAGGAAATGCCAATAACCGATGCTTTACAGCATAAAATTGAAGTCTTTAAAAGTCAGGGGCAAGTGGTTATGTATGACAATGAGTCATTTGAAGAAGCCAGCTGGTTAAGTATGTATACTGGTTTTGATGTCAATCCACAGCGTTTTGATATCCGAGCTAAAAACCCACCGTTAGAAGTGATAGAAAGAAATTTAGCTGAAATGAAAAAGTCAATGATCACGGCAGCTGAGCAAGCGATGACTCATCAACAATTTATTGAAAAGCATTGTCGAGCTGAGTGCGATATTTAAAAAATGTAATGAGCCATGTATTATAAGTATTTGACCAACACATGCTAAATGGTCAAATACTTAATTATATTGTTTTTTCACGGTTATATTTTCGGCGCCTTACAGTACTCTGCGATAAACTCATCATGTGATGGTTGCTGTTCTATAACTTCCATAAGCCCTTGTTTACCTTGTGCTAATATGTCTTTTAGTTTATCGGCATCCCAGGTATCTAACGTTGGATTATAATTGTCTGGTTTAACTCCTAAACCATCGAATACCGCATACCAACTGGTTGGTTGAAATAGCTCTTCGTCTTTTACGGTGAGACCACCGGCTACTTTGAAAAAATCAATTTTCGCTTGCAGTGTTGTTGGAATGTCCATGTCTTTACACCAACGCCAAAATTCACTGTCTGTGCGCGAAGTTTTACAATAATGCAGAACGAGGAAATCTCTTATTTCTTCATAATCAGCTCTCACGGCACGATTGTATTCATCGATAAGCACTTGATTATTTTCTTTTGTGGGAAACATACGAATAAAGAAAGCGATAGTTTTTGAGACTAAATGAATGGCTGTTGATTCTAGCGGTTCAATAAAACCTTGCGCTAATCCTAAAGACAAACAATTGTTTACCCATGATTTATTACGCATGCCTGTTGTAAAAGGAATGACTCTAGGCTCGGTCAGCGGCTCACCGGCTATGTTATCTAGGAGTGTTTGCTTAGCTTGCTCATCGCTAATGTATTTATCGCAATACACATAACCGTTACCTGTTCTATGCTGTAGTGGTATTTTCCACATCCAGCCAGCTTCTTGAGCTTTTGAAACCGTATAAGGGGCAATATCTCCCACGTTTTTGGTTTGCACTGTCACGGCTTTGTTGCAGGGCAGGTAATGTGCCCATGATTCATAACCTGTGTTAAGAGTTTGCTCAATTAGCAAGCCTTTGAAACCTGAACAGTCAATGAAAAAATCAGCAGTTAATGTTTGGCCGCTTTTTAGCGTCACGCTGGCTATATTGCCATTGTCATGTTGATTAACACTTTCAACCATACCTTCTGTGCGAGTTACGCCTAAGTTTTCTGCGTACTCTCTTAAATATTTTCCTACTAAAGTTGAATCTAAATGCAAAGCATAAAATGCGCGGGCTAGTGGTGTATTTTGTGCTTTATGCGGTAAGAAAAATTTATTTTTCTGAGCTAAAATGGCTTCAGGAGAATGTGCCATTAATGGCGTGTTATCACCTGCTGCTTGGCATTTTAACCAACACTGATAAAAGTTGTAGCCATTAATGCTACGGCCTACCGTTCCAAAGGGGTGGAAGTAAGATTCACCGATATTTTTCCAATCTTCGAAGTTTATCCCTAGCTTAAAGCTGGCTTGCGTTTTTTTGATAAAATCAACTAGATCAATGCCTAAGCTTTCTAAGATATTTATTAATGGTGGAATAGTTGCTTCACCGACGCCAATTACACCTATATCGTCAGATTCAACCAACTCTATTTGTAGATCAGTGTTTTTGAATATATTGCTCATGGTTGCAGCAGCCAGCCAGCCAGCTGTACCACCACCTACTATGACTATTTTTTCTATCGCATTTTCAAGAGGTTTCATGGTTTATCCTTTAAATCCGCAATATTGTCTTAGGAAATCCGCATGGCTTTGCGCATTGGTTACAGTTTGTTTAATGCCATCACTCATTTTAGCCAGCTCAGTGGTAAGTAATTCATTTGAAAACTTGTCTATGGTTTTATCATAGCTTTGTGGTTGAAAGTTAAGACCATCAAATATGGCTAGCCAACTATCTTTACCAAAAATCTCCCATGGGTAACGTAAAACATCGCCTTTGGCTTTAAATGCCGCCATTTTATCGGCGAGTTTTTGCGGTATGGCTAAATCACGGCAATGTTGCCACATTGGCGAGTCAGTTCGGCCATTTAATTTGTAATGCAAAATAATGAAGTCTCGAACTCGTTCGTATTCCTCTGCCATGGCGTAATTGAACTTATCACTTTCTTCTTGATTGTACTCAGGCTCTTTCAGAAAATCGGAAATTTTTTCAATAGCGGTTTCTACCAGTGCAATACTGGTACTTTCAAGGGGTTCTAAAAAGCCAGAGGCTAACCCAACCGCAATACAGTTTTTCTGCCATGCTTTTTTACGTCGACCAGGAGTAAATGAAAATGAACGAGGTTCTTGAGTAATTTCACCTTGTATATTAGATAACATTGCCGTAATGGCTTCATCTTTATTGATAAATTGACTACTAAAAACAATACCATTGCCCATACGTGTTTGAAGTGGGATTTGCCATTGCCAGCCTGCTTTTTGAGCGTGAGCAATAGTACGAGCAATAGGCTCGCCAACTAATTTGCTTTGAACCGCTACGGCTGTATCGCAGACTAAATATTGGCTCCAATCTTCATAGCCCGTTTTCAATGCTTTTTCTATTAATAGCGCGCTAAAGCCAGAACAATCAATAAATAAATCACCTGAAACTGTTTGACCACTTGCTAATGTCAGCTTTTCAATATCGCCGGAATTGCTGTTGAGACTGACTTGTTCAATTTTATCATCTATATGCTTTACACCTTTATTTAAGGAATAGTCGCTCATCAACTTAGCAAATAAGCTAGCATCAAAATGAAGTGCCCAATCAAATACTTCTAATTGGTTTTTTGGGCTAGTGCTTGGCTGGAAAAATTTATTTTCTTTAGCGAGATTAACGCCTAGTGAATAATCGGCGAAAGCTGTTTCATCGCCACTTTGTGCAAGTTTATTAAAGTAGTGATGAAAGGGAACGTGATTCACTTCTTGGCCATATAAACCAAAGGGATGAATAAATGAACTGTTATCACCAGCCCAGCCTTTAAATTCTATACCTAATTTACAAGTAGCATTAGTTGCAGTGAGTACCTCTTGGTCAGTGAAACCTAATTTAGTATAAAAGCGTCGCAAGGTGGGGATTGTTGCTTCGCCCACACCAATGGTGCCCATTGCTGTTGATTCAATTAATGTGATGTTTACAGGGGAGTGCTGAAATTGCTGACCGAGTGTTGCTGCTGTCATCCAGCCTGATGTGCCACCACCAACGATGACGATATTTTTTATTTTTTTCTTTTGGTTATTCATATAATTATACAGCCCATTAAATGAAAAATCCGCCGCAGAAGACTCTACGGCGGTTACTCTAGATTACACGAATTTTTCTATGAATCAAATTTAGAAAATTACGCGTGCACCCACAGTCCAACGTGCTTCATAAATATTCTGGAACGCTTTTTGATCCGGGAATTCTATGTAAGTTTGTTGGTACTCTTCAGTGATGTTAGAGCCGTTAACATAAAAACTAATCTCTTCGTTTAGGTTATATGTTGCGTTGAAATCTAACTGGGCATAATCATCTTGATAAAGTGATTGGCCACCTGTAGCACTGTTACCTGCTGTGATTAAACGTGGGCTACGAGCATTGTAGGCTAAACGCATAGAGAAGCTTTCTTGCTCATACCAAACAACAAGGTTGTAGGTATCTTCAGACATTCCGGCAAAAGGTAAATCTTTACCATGTACGTCTTTTTTCTCTTGCGAGCTATCACTGTAGGTATAGTTAGCATCAAGACCCATGTTATTTAACACGGCTACATCTAAGAAGTCGCTAAGTGCTAATTTAGTACCTATTTCATAACCAGCAACCTCACCACCTTCACCTTGGATAGTTGCATTAAACGGCCATGGACCACGATGTACACCATCTGAATCTGGCTCATCTATCATAACAACGGCAGATTCAGTGAACTCATCAATAGAGATACCGTAAGTTGCTAAGTAAACCATTGATGCATCGCCTGTATACCACTCAGCAGAAAGTGAGTAGTTATCTGAGCGCCATGGATTTAATTCAGGGTTACCGAGTAAATCACCACCGTTAACACGCATACAGTTACAATCATTATTGAAGGTTTGACCTACACGCTTACCTGCGCCCCATTGTGCTAAATCAAGAGCTTGCATGTTTTTAGACCAAGCGGCACGTAACACAACATCTTCTGTTACTGCATAGGCAAGGTTTAATGATGGTAAATAGTCGGTATAACTACGCTCTGTTACATTGTCACCAATATCTGGACCTAAACCTGAGTGAGGTAAGTTAGGGCCTACTAAGTTTTGCTTAACATAAAGATCAGTTTCAACCACTTTGATACCGAAGTTACCGGTTAGGGCTTCCCATTCAAAGTTTGCTTGGGCGAAATAGATGGTTTCATTTAAGTTAACATCGTATGTGGCACCACCATTTTCGGTACGTTGTACGTTACCAAATGTATCTTCATGCCATTGGCGTGGATTGCGGAAGTTTTCAGGGTCGATAGACCAAACACCTGGAATACCACTAACATTACCAAAGTCAGTTTGCCATGAAACGCTAGTGTGTTGATCTAAAGACGTTGGTGGTAATAATGTATATGGTGTCCATACACCACCAATATGTTCACCTGTGCCAGCTACTTCGTAACAAGGATCGCCATCTGCAGCACCATTATATGTTTGGTCAACCGCTTTCCATTGTGCGATATCACAGCCATTACCAAACTCAGAAGTGTAAGTAAATTGGTCATGATCTACTTTACGCTCACTTAGTCTTAAACCAAAATCAACACTGGTAATAAAACCATCGTCAAATTCATAATTCCATTTTGTGCTAAAGGTATTCATTTCACCTTTATCATCAGTGTTACCTTCTGATGAGAAAGCACCAATATGGTATGAATCAATATCAGCCATATAATCAGCAACAGTCATCATGCCTTTGCCGCCGTCAACCATCTGATCGAAGCCACCAAAAACAGGGAACTCACCAGAAGCATCATGAGAGATCAAGAATGAGTCATCTTGAATGCCATCAGAGAAGCTGCCGTAACAACCACCTAAGTCACCGACGATATCATCATCACCATCACAGTATTCAGCAGGTAAGAAGCCACCTGGGCCTGTTACTAGTGTACCTTCATCAATACTTAAGATATCACCTTCACCATAAGCATGACGCATTTTAGCAGTTGCACGTGCAAAAGTAGCACGAACTTGACCTGTTAAAGGACCACCGGTATCAATATTTAACTCTAGGTTAAAGTTATGCGAGATTTCTTCATTCACATTAACTTGAGTAAAGGTTTGCATACGGTAAGGGTTTAAATTAAAGGCATTAACACCTCGCCACTCATTACCGTCAGCATCGGTGTATGTATCACCCGTAAAGTTAGTTGCAAAACCGTAATTGTTGAAGTTTTGCCAGCGGTTATTGTGGTTAAAACCACGACGGGCATTAAAACGCTCTTGATTTGTGTAGAAATAATCAGCCGTTAACTCATAACCTTCCGCTAATTCTGCTTGGAAAGATACTTGGAATGCATCACGTTTACGCTCTTCTTGTTTATTAAAAGCGGTTAGACCGTGAGGAACAATATTGTGAGTCGATGAACCGTCACCAGGACTGCCCCATGCATGGTTGTTTTGAGTCCAGCCAATACCACCATTTTCAGAGGTGTCATTATGACCATTGTAATCGGTAGCTAGGTTAACTTCAGAGGTTATCGCAGAAACTAAAAGACCCCACTTTTCAGCGTTATAGCTAACTAGGCCATTAATGGTTGGGTCTGTTTCTTGGCTGATAGAGCCTTGAGTTACTTCTGCTGCACCTGAGAAGGTAAAACCTTCATCCATATCAAATGGACGACGAGTTTTTAAGTCGATTGCACCAGCAATACCGGCAGCTGTATCTTTAGTTGTTGATGATTTATAAACATCAACGCCCGAGAATAACTGTGCAGGTAAATCACCTAAGTCGGCACCCGAAGAGTCGATTGTTGTAGCACTGAGGAATACTTCACCATTCATTGTGGTGGCAACTTGAGGTAGACCACGAATTTGTACTGGACCACCTTCACCGGCAACACGTTCAACTTGAACACCTGAAATACGCTGTAGTGAATCTGTGATTGTTACATCCGGTAATTTACCAATATCTTCGGCGGCAATACCGTCTACTTGTGATGAAGCAAAACGTTTTGCGTTGATGCTTGCTTTAGAGCTGCCTCTGATACCAGTGACTTGTATTACTTCAATATCTTGTTCAGCTGCTTGATTGTTTACTTCTTCTGCAGATATTGCAGGCAATGTTGTTGCCCCCAATATAAGTGACAGGCTTGTTGCCACTTTGCTTTTAGCGAACTTTTTCTGAGCCATGTTTATCTCCCACCCAATTGAATCATCTTTTTAGTTATCTTGTTTTATTTTGATAAGCGCTTCCACCTATTATCAAGGTCCGTGTGTAAGGGATAGTCTGTCAACAAATGAAAGCGCTTACATTTAAATTAGTGTATTAAGTGAACAAGGTCAATAAATTTTTTAATAATTTTGTACAATTTTTTACATTTAGATTTAAAAAAAAATTAGATATCCTCGATGTAGTCAGAATTAATTAAATATTTATTTGTTTAAAAACATGTGGTTATATGATTGTTGGATTTGTTTTAGGAAGTTTCTATTGTCTTTATAAAAAAATTGAATTATTTTGTAAGCGCTTACATTTTTGGTTTGCTTTGATTAAAATGAACAAAGAATAAGCATTAACAAATTGACCAGAATTCAAGTTTTAAGTAAAAAAACAGCTAAATTTACTAAATAAATCATAAACAAAGGTGTTTACACGTGAATAATAATTTATCACTAAAAGAAAAAGTAGCTTATGCCAGTGGTGATGTGGCATCTAATTTTTATTGGCGCGTAATCGATGTGTTTTTATTTATATTCTATACCGATGTTTTTGGTATTCCTGCCGCGGCAGTTGGGACGTTAATGCTGGTGACTCGTTTGATTGATGCCTTTTCTGATCCTCTTATGGGGGCTTTGGCCGATAGAACAAAAACACGCTTTGGTAAATTTAGACCCTATCTACTGTGGGGAATAATTCCTATTGCTGCCGCAGGCGTACTGACTTTTACTGTGCCTGATCTAGATGAAGGCGGTAAGTTAATTTGGGCATATTGCACTTACATTTTTATGATGCTGGCTTATACCTTCATTAATGTACCCTATGGTGCATTACTTGGTGTGATTACCAGTGATACTCAACAACGAACTAGCTTAACAAGTTTTAGATTTATTGGTGCTTTTTCAGGGGGCAGCTTAGTTGCTTATCTTACACCTGAATTAGTGAAGTATTTAGGACAAGGTAATGAAGCCCTAGGCTGGCAGCTTACTATGGGGTTATATGGTTGTGCCGCAGGCTTGCTATTTGCGTTTACCTTCTACTCGACTAAAGAGCGAATTTCTCCACCTCCTGGACAAAAAACACCTGTGCTACAAGATATAAAAGATTTGGGCAGTAATAAACCATGGTTAGTACTGTTTGCTTTAGCACTGATCATCATGGTGACTATTTCCCTCAGAGCAAGTTCAGGTACCTTTTACTTTAAATATTACGCGCAGCGACCAGACTTAATTGGTAGTTTTGCCATGGTGTATATGATAGCGCTGGCAATAGGGGCAGCATCAACACCTTTATTAACCCGATTTATTGATAAGCGTCGATTATTGATGATCTTAATGAGTATAGTGACAGTGCTGTCTGTGCTTTTTTATTTTATTCCTAGTGATAACGTCACCATGATGTTTGTTATCCAAATTATGATTGGTTTAGCATTGGGTCCTAAGTCCCCTTTAGTTTTTTCAATGTATGCTGATACGGCAGATTTTTCTCAATGGCAAACGGGAAGACGGGCAACAGCGATGATTTTTTCTGCTGCAGCCTTTTCACAAAAATTGGGTGGAGCTTTAGCTGGTGCCATGATTGGTTGGTTATTAGCATCAATGGGTTATGTTGCTAACCAAGTACAAACAGGGGCTTCAGAGCAAGGCATTGTATTACTAATAAGTATTATTCCAGCAATTTTTGCTGGCATAGCGGTACCATTGATCTGGTTTTACCCTCTCAGTAATGAAAAATTAACTGAGGTGCAAAATGATTTGCAAAAAAGGCATGATGCACAGCAAGTGAATACTCGTCAGGAGGCTGCGATCAATGATTAATTGCTCTAAGCAAAAGTCGATAGTGGCTAAGCTTGATAGTCCCACCTGTTCACCTAAAGCCAGCGGTTTTTTATGGAATAAGAGCATGGTTCTACAAGTAAATTGTCGTGGTTATGTTAATGGACAATTTATGCAGCCCGAGCCTAGTAAATACTCTTATGCGCCCAATTTAGAAGAAAAAACATTTATTCAACCTGAGCATAGTTATTTTGCTCATCATCCAGGGCGCTTTTTTTACATTACTGATGAAGATAGTCAGCAATGTTTTTCTGTCCCTTTCGAGCCAATGCGTGTTGCGCTAGATAGCTTTAGTTTTCAGCAAAGTGCGAGTGACATCTCATGGTTAATTAAGCACCTTGATCTTGAAATTAACATAACAGTCAGTTTGACAGCCAAAGACGCAGTAGAACGCTGGTCATTATCTATTAACAATCTTGGCGACAGGCAAAGAAATATTAGTATTTACCCCTATTTTACTATTGGCTATATGTCTTGGATGAATCAAAGTGCAACCTTTGATGAACAACTGAATGCTATAGTTGCCAGTAGTATTACCCCCTATCAAAAAGTTGAACAATATTTTAAAAACAAAGATTTAAAAGAAAAGACGTTTTTTATTGCCGATAAGAAACCCGTCGCTTGGCATGCACAACAGGCTTCTTTTGAAGGTGAGGGGGGATTACATAGTCCTGATGCAATAAAACTAACTGGGCTGAATAATAAAGATGCGAGGTATGAAACGCCTGTAGCGGTTTTACAATATCGCGAGTCACTAGCAGCTAATGAAAGTATTGATTACCAATTTTTATTTGGCCCTGCCAAAGATAGTGCTGACATAGCACAACTTGCTAACCAATATTTTGGTGAGGAAAAAGCCCAACAAGCACAACAAGACTATGATGATTATATTGCCAAAGGGCAGGCGTGTTTAGAAGTTAAAACAGGTAATAACGAACTTGATGATTTTTTAAATCATTGGTTACCCAGACAAATGTTCTATCATGGTGATGTAAACCGCTTAAGTACTGATCCGCAAACGCGCAATTATATTCAAGATAATATGGGCATGTGCTATATCAATCCGAGTATTGCACGTGAAGCATTTGTTTTAGCCCTTTCTCAGCAACAAAGTAATGGTGCCATGCCAGATGGTATTTTATTGCATGAGCAAGCGCAGCTGAAATATATCAATCAAGTTCCTCATGCTGATCACTGTGTTTGGTTACCTATATGTATTTCGGTGTATTTAAATGAAACGGGCGATATTGACTTGTTTTCACAGCAAATTCCCTTTGCAGATTCAAAAACTAGCAAAACCTTTACTGAGCATGTTGAGTTGGCATTAGCATGGTTAATCAAGGCTACAGATCATCGAGGCTTAAGCTTGATTGAGCAAGGAGATTGGTGTGATCCCATGAATATGGTGGGATATAAAGGTAAAGGGGTCTCTAGTTGGTTGTCGCTTGCTACGGCTTATGCCTTAAATACTTGGAGTGATTTATGTGAGCAATACGGCTTAAATACGACGCTTAACAAAATTAATCAATATCGTGATGCGGCAAACGAGCTTAATCAAGCGGTGAATACTCACTTCTGGCATAACCACTGGTTTGCACGTGGCATTACTGATGACAATAGAGTTTTTGGCACTGCTGAAGATGAAGAAGGGAAAATTTATTTAAACCCACAAAGTTGGGCTATGTTAAGTGGTGCGGCAAGTGCATCGCAACAAAAGTTAATGATAGACGCGGTAACTGAGCACTTGATGACGCCTCATGGCGTGATGATGTTAGCGCCTAGCTATACCCATATGGTGGAAGATATCGGCAGGTTGACTCAAAAGCATCCTGGGGTTTCTGAAAATGGCTCTGTCTATAATCATGCTGCAGTTTTTTATGCCTATAGTCTGTATCAAGTAGGTGAAAATGACTTAGCCTTTGAGGTATTAAATAAAATTTTACCTATGGCAGAGCGTGCTGATAAAACGGGCCAATTAGCAGTATTTATCCCTAATTATTACCGAGGCGCTTACCATCAACTTCCTGAACAAGCAGGTGTATCTAGCCAATTATTCAATACCGGCACATTAGCATGGGTATATCGTTGTTTAGTTGAGGAGTTATGTGGGTTAAAAGGCGGTAATGGTGTTTTACATATTGCGCCTAAACTACCTACCCAATTAACTAAGATTTCAGGTACGCGGGTTTTTCGTGGAGCTAATATTCATTTCTCTATTGAAAAGTCCGCACGCGTTGTGAAGATTGAAAGTTACTTAAATGAAATGAGAGTAGCCAATAATCAATTGTCAGGCTTAAATGCAGGGCAAGAATACCAGCTCAGTATTGTGATACCACAACATGCTGATAAGTCCTTAAGTGAGGAATGAATGTGATGAAAATCCAAGGTTATTTATTACTATTGTTTTTACTTCATGGCACTGCTGTAGCTAGTAACACTTTAATGGCGCATAAAGCCCAAGCAAAAATTACTATAGATGGTAAAGCTAATGACAGTAGTTGGCAGCAAGCTAGCTGGCAACCTTTAAATCATTTGATTTTAGGACAAGCGCCAAGCAAAGAAGATTTTAGCGGACAATTTAAGTTACTGTGGGACAAGCAGTACTTATATTTACTCGCGGAAATAACCGATGATGTATTGTTTGATCAACATGCAGATCCCCTACATTTTTATTGGGATGATGATTGTTTAGAAATATTTATTGATGAAGATGGCTCGGGAGGAAATCATCAGTTTAATTTCAATGCCTTTGCTTATCACGTTGCCTTAGATAACCAAGCCGTAGATATTGGCCCTAACAATCAAGACGGCTCGACAAATTTTGTCTTACTCAATGATCACATTAACAGTGTTTGGAAACGCAGTGATAAAAAGCCAAATAAAGTGATATGGGAAGTCGCGATTTCAGTATTTGATGACAGTTTTTCACTGGAAAAAAGTCATCAACAACCCGTAGAGTTAACGTTAAATAAATCACTAGGCTTTATGTTGGCTTATTGTGATAACGATGGCTCTAAAGAAAGAGAACATTTTATCGGATCAACAGATATAAAAGCAGTGAATGGCGATAAAAACTTAGGCTATATCACCGCTGATGTATTTCAAAAATTAATATTAATAGAGTAGTCAAATTACTCGCAAGATAGAAGATTTATTTATGAATAAAACCATATTATCCAGTAGCTTAATGATACTTTCTTTGAGCGCATGCCAAAAAGATGAGCAAGCCAATGTACAAGCTGATTCACCAAAAACTGAAGTGAATCGTTTAGCCAATGTAGAGAAAGATGTCGAAGCGCTGTTAGCGAAAATGACCTTGCCTGAAAAAGTATCACTAGCTCATGCTAGCGGTAAATTTCACATTAATGCCATAGAACGATTAGGAATTCCAGAAATGTGGCTGTCTGACGGCCCTCATGGTGTTCGACATCAAATTGAAAGGCACAGTTGGGCATCGGCGGGCTGGACTGATGATCATGCAACCTATTTGCCGCACCTTACATCGGTAGCTGCTAGTTGGGATTTAGAAATGGCCTATTTGCATGGCCAAGTTTTAGGCGCTGAGGCAAGAGAGCGCAAAAAGGATTTTATTTTAGGGCCGGGTGTTAATTTAGCGCGTTTGCCACTTTATGGGCGTAATTTCGAATACATGGGTGAAGATCCTATATTGGCGGCAAAATTGGTGGTTCCACAGATCAAAGCCATTCAAGAAAATGACGTTGCTGCAACAGTTAAGCATTACGCTTTGAATACTCAAGAATTAAACCGCACAGGCGTTAATGCCAAACCGACTGAACGAACTTTACGTGAAGTATATTTACCTGCATTTGAGGCATCGGTTAAAGAAGCTGGCGTACTAGGTATGATGGGCGCTTATAATGAATACTATGGTACTAATGCGAATCAAAGTAAGCATTTAGTGATGGATATTCTGAAAGGTGAATGGGGCTATCAGGGTGTTTTATTGACTGACTGGAATGTTGATATCAATACCTATGATGCAGCAATGAATGGTTTAGATTTGGAAATGGGTACAAAAGTAGATGATTACCAAGATTACTTTTTAGCTAAGCCTTTTTTAACCATGATTGAAGAAGGAAAAATTCCTGAGTCAGTAGCTGATGATAAAGCAAGACGTATACTAAGAGTGCAACACACCATAGGTATGTATGATGAAAACCGTAAACCAGGTTCACGAAATACGAAAGAACATCAAGCTGCCGCACGCAAAATAGCTGCAGAAGGCGTAGTGCTTCTGAAAAATGATGCGGTAGATTCAAAACCGGTATTACCACTTAATCAGGCGGATATTAAAAATATTTTAGTGCTGGGTCCTAATGCTGATAAAAAACATGGTACGGGTGGCGGTTCATCTGAGGTTAAATCGCTATATGAAATTACGCCTTTAGCTGGTTTAAAGGCAAAATTTGGTGACAAGGTAAATATTCAAGTCATGCGCGCTAGAAGCAGCAAATTGTCTCCTATAGCCAGTGATTATGTTGCCAGCCGTCATTGGACGGGAACTCCTGCATGGAATATTTCTTACTTTTCAGATAACGCACGTAAAACATTACTTGAAGAGTCTTGGATTGTTGATTCGCAATTTAAATCAACTAAGCCAGAAGTCACGCAATACATTACTATGACGGCTAAAATCAAACCTTTAACCGCGGGTGAACACTTATTAAAAGTAGAAACATTAGGTGATTTTCAGCTGAAGATTAATGATGAAGTTGTCATTAATCACACTCATGATGCTGAGATAAAGCAAGCGTCAATGAATCACAGTATTAATCTCAATAAAGATGAAGAGTACAGCTTTGAAATCCAATATGATGGGCAAGCTCACTTTACCTTAGGTTGGAATGCACCGGGCGCCTTATTTGCGAGTGAAGAGGAATACCTAACGGCTGCTAAGCAGGCGGATGCGGTTATTTATTTCGGTGGTTTAAGTCACGGTGATGATAGAGAGTCAATTGATCGCCCTGATATGAAGTTGCCTAATTCGCAAGATGAAATTATTTCCAAGCTATTACAAGCAAATAATAAAACTATTGTTTTTTTAGTGGCTGGCTCTGCGGTGGAAATGCCATGGGCTGAGCAAGCTAATGCCGTTGTTTGGGGCTGGTACGGTGGTATGGAAGCCGGTCATGCTTTCGCTGATATTTTAACTGGTGAAGTGAACCCAAGCGGTAAAATGCCAATTACCTTACCTGAGAAATTGGAGCATACCGCACCGATAGCATTAAATGATTATAATGCAGTTGAGAGCTTATACACTGAAGGAGTTTTCATAGGTTATCGCTGGTTTGAACAACAAAATATCAAGCCGTTATTTAGCTTTGGTCATGGCCTTTCATACACACAATTTGAAATATCAAATGTTGCTTTGTCGAACACACAACTAAGTCATGGTGATGAACTAGTGGTGACAGCGACTGTGAAAAATACAGGTAAACGCGCTGGTGCAGAGGTAGTGCAACTTTATTTACATGATGTAGAAGCCAGTGTTGAACGTCCACACAAAGAACTTAAAGGCTTTGCTAAAGTGATGTTACAACCGGGAGAAAGCAAAACGGTAACCATTAACTTGAATCAAAGAGACTTTTCTTTTTGGGATGAAAAGACTAACGACTGGCTTGCTGAGGACGGGGAGTTTGAAGTTATGCTTGGTAATTCACTGGATAATATTAGCCAAACAGCCAAGTTTACTTTGCTAGCGAAATAAAAGTGTAGTGTAACTAATGGCCCGTTTTAGAGCGGGCTATTACTGTTAAAATAACAAATGCTGATGAAAGAGCTTAAATGAAGCTTAAGCTCTTTCAATATTCTCAGTTATTCTCTAACTTGTCCGTCACCATAAACAACAAATTTCTCTGTCGTTAAAGCTTCTAGCCCCATAGGCCCATAGGCGTGTAACTTACTAGTAGAAATACCAATTTCAGATCCTAAGCCTAACTGGTTGCCATCTGAAAAACGTGAAGAAGCATTTACCATCACAACCGATGAATTAATTTGACGAATAAAAGCTTGGCTGCGTGAAATATCTTGGCTGATAATCACTTCGGTGTGATCTGATGTGTAGTCATTGATATGGCTAATGGCTTCATCAAAACTACTGACCATTTTAACAGCAATTTCTTGCGCTAAATATTCAGCGTGGTAATCCTCAGTGGTTGCTAATTGCCCATCTGAAAAGTAATTTAGGCTTTTTTCACAAGCGTGAACTTTCACCTGTGCTGCTTCAAATAGCGCTTTAGCGGCTAGAGGTAAAAATGTCTCAGCAATATCTTGATGCACTAAAAAGGTTTCAAAAGCGTTGCAAGCACTTGGCTTTTGGGTTTTGCCGTTAACCAATATTTGAGTGGCTTTTGTTAGGTCTGCGTATTTATCAACATATAAGTGACAAACACCTTTGAAGTGTTGAATTACAGGTATGCGGCTGTTTTCACTTACGTAACGAATAAGACCTTCGCCCCCGCGTGGAATTACTAAGTCTATACTGTCACTTTGTTTTAATAGTGCTTCAATAACGCTACGGCTAGTATCTGGAATAACACTCACCACATTTTTATCACAGCCATGTTCTGTTAAAACATGATGCAAGCAGTTGGCTATTGCTAGGTTTGAATGAATGGCTTCTGAGCCACCACGTAAAATAACAGCATTTCCTGATTTGATGCACAGAGCCGCCGCTTCGGCAGTGACATTTGGGCGAGCTTCATAAATCATCGCAATAACGCCCAAAGGAATACGCATCTTGCCCACTTGGATACCGTTAGGACGTAAAGCGAGATTACTGACATCACCAACAGGGTCGGTTAATGCGACAATTTCTCTAATAGCTGAGCTAATATCTTTAACGCCTTGCTCTGTTAGTATTAACCTGTCTAGCATGGCTTGGCTTAAGCCTTTTTCTCGGCCGGCTTCGATATCTTTGCTGTTTTCATTAATAATCTTTGTACTGTTAGCTTCGATGGCATCGGCAATCGCATTTAACAGGGTATTCTTTTCAGCGCTAGTTAATTGCGCGGCGACGCGACTCGCTATTTTGGCATTGCTTGCCATCTGCGTCATGCAGAAGGAGGTTGAGTTACTCATATTGGTTTTAACCTTTAACTATCAAACGTTATCTTGCTATTTAAAGGCTACAAGATAACCATATCATCACGGTGAACAACGACATTACTTTGGTTGTCCCCTAAAATCTCACTAATATCATCACTGTGTTTTCCCATAATGCGTTTTAAATCACTATGGCTAAACAAACAAATGCCTTTGGCTATGATGGTATTATTTTGGTGATCGAGAACATTGACACAATCACCGGCTTTAAATTGCTTATCAACAGACTTCACCCCCGCGGGTAGTAGGGAAGCGCCTTTATTCACTAAGGCATTAACGGCACCACTATCAAGAGAAATTGAGCCCTGACTTTTTAAGGTATGTTTTAACCAATGTTTTTTGGCGGTAATAATATCTTTATCGGCAGCAAAGCGTGTACCTGGGTTTCGCTTGTCTAATAATGCCGTAAACACCTCGCTTTTGGTGCCGTTGATGATATAGGTATTGATGCCATGTTCTACGGCTTTTTCAGCCGCTTGAATTTTTGTTTTCATACCACCTGTTGCCAGGTGATTACGGCTAGTACCTGCCATGGCATATATTTCATCTGTGATATGTTCAATATCAGGTATTAGCACAGCATCTTTATTGATTTTAGGGTCTTTGGTAAATACACCATCAATATCACTTAAAATAAATAAACTATCCGCTTCACATACTTGTGCAACCAAGGCTGCTAGATTGTCATTGTCACCTACCGTTAAGTCTTCAGAAGTTAGGGTGTCATTTTCATTAACTATAGGTAGTACGCCATTTTCCAGCTGAATTTGAATAGTTTCTTTAATAGAGATAAAACGTCTTCTGTTATCAAGGTCACTTTGGTTAATTAATATTTGGCTGCAAGGAATATCAAAAAAGCGCTGCCAATTGGCCATCATCTTCATTTGTCCCACACTAGACATCGCCTTTTTTACCGAGACAGAGACTTTGGTACTGCCATGATGAATAATGCTACGTCCAGCCGCGACTCCTCCTGAGGATACAAGAATAATTTCTTTGCCTTGTTGTTGGCATTTGGTAATAAACTGCGCAATTGCTAACGTGTATTGACCACTGCAACCTGTTTTTGTTGGTGCAACCAAAGCACTACCAACTTTGATCACAGCTCGATTAAAATCCATTATTACTCCTAAAATAATTTACAGTTAAAGTATGCTAAATACTGAATAGTCATTCAACTGTTATAAGTAAATATGAAGCTTGGTTGCTAGAGCAATTTATGCACATCAATAGCTTTTAGGAATACATATAAGTATTGATTACGAATAACAATATAAATTCAGTGCAAAGCATGGTTAAATAGCACTAAGTAAATTTTATTAATCTTTTATCCAACTATTTATCGCATGTTACATTTTCTACCAGCGCCGCTCATTTTAATTCTTTCTTTTTGTTTTTACGCTATTAACACCCTGTTTTGGTTAATCCCTATTTTAGTGTTTTCGTTCATGAAAGCGATAATACCGTTAAACTTCTCTCAAAAAATATTCAGTTATTTATTGGACTTAATGGCGAGTAATTGGGTGGCAGTTAATACCATAAACCAAAAACTTTTTACTAAAATGGAGCTAAAAATTACGGGCTTAGAAGAGCTGAATTCGAAAGACTGGTATTTGGTTTTAGCAAACCATCAAAGCTGGGTTGATATTGTGGTTTTACAGCGTGCTTTACATGGTGAAATACCTTTCCTTAAATTCTTTTTAAAGAAAGAGTTATTGTATGTTCCTATTTTAGGTTTGGCTTGGTGGGCATTAGATTTCCCATTCATGCAGCGCTACACACAATCTTTTTTGAAAAAGAATCCTCATTTACGTGGTAAAGACTTGGAAACCACGCGAAAAGCTTGTGATAAATTTAAATATAAGCCGGTGAGTGTAATGAGCTTTATTGAGGGTACGCGATTTACTCAAGCTAAGCACGATAAACAAAATTCATCTTATCAGCATTTATTGAAACCTAAAGCAGGCGGTATCGCTTTTGTGCTTGATGCTATGGGTAAGCATTTAACCACGTTAGTTGATGTAACCATTTATTACCCTGAAGGTATTCCAACGTTTGTGGATTTTCTGTCTGGTCGAGTAAAGCGTGTGCATATTGAAATTCATACACAAAAGATCACTGAAGAGCTCAGTGGTGATTACATGAACGATCGTAATCATAAAATTGCTTTTCAAAAATGGCTGACACAATTTTGGCGTGAAAAAGATGTTAGGCTAGAAAGTATGAAACAAGATGCCATGAAAAATATGGATAAAAGCTAAGTAGAAATAGGAGAGAAGATGAATGAGCTAATTGTAAACTGGTTGTTAGCGCAAGGTGTAGCAAATAAACACCTTGAAATAGTAACTATGACTGTTGGTTTATTGATTATTTTTCTCATTGCCACTGTCAGTTATTATATTGCTAAAAACCAGCTGCTTGCTATAGCGCATAAAGTCATTATTAAAACTAAGAACACATGGGATGATGTGTTAATTGAGCATAATGTCTTAACGCGATTAGTCTTGTTGCTGCCCTTTGTCATCGTTTTATTTTTAACCCCATTAATTTTTACACATGATTTGTGGCTAGCTGAATTACTCATTTTATCGGCTAAAGTTGCCTTAACTATTCAAGTGGCGCGAACCCTAAGTGCTGTTCTTAATGTCAGTAAAAGTCTTTACCGTGAAACGGCAAAGCAAAAATATTTACCTTTAAACGCGATTATTCAAGTTATTAAATTAGCTATTTACTTAGTGACGACCATTATAATTATTTCGTTAATTTTAAACCGATCACCTATTTATTTACTCAGTGGTTTAGGTGCATTAACGGCTGTGTTGATCTTAGTTTTTCAAGACACTATTAAAGGCTTGGTAGCGAGTATTCAGATATCAGCTAATAAAATGGTAGTAGCCGGCGATTGGATTGAATTGCCCAAGTATGGAGCTGACGGTGATGTGATTGAAATAGGGTTAAATACCGTTAAAGTTGAAAACTTTGATAAAACAATAACGACTGTGCCAACGTATGCACTGATTAGTGATTCATTCAAAAATTGGCGCAATATGTATCATACAGGCGCTAGGCGAATTAAGCGTACTTTGATTATCGATATTGCCAGTATTGATTTTTATTCTTTAGAAAAAGTAGATTTTTTAGCTAACACAAGTTTATTGAAAGAATATTTAACCGATAAGAAGCAGCAGCTTGAAGTGGATAATAAAACACAAGTGCAACAAGCTAGCTTACATAAAATAGATACCCGCCAGTTAACCAATATCGGCACATTTCGCGCTTATATTGAGATGTATCTACATCAAAATCCGCATATTCGTAATGACTTGACCTGTATGGTAAGGCAGCTACCAGCAACCTCAAGTGGTTTACCTTTAGAGCTTTATTGTTTTGCTAATACGACAGTTTGGGGGGAATATGAAGCCATTCAAGCGGATATTTTTGATCACTTATTCGCCATTGCCCCTCAGTTTGATTTAAGGGTATTTCAACACCCAACAGGGTTTGATTGGCAAAAGTAAGTGAATACATACTTACTTTTTGGTAATTATACATATTCGTTTGAGTGCTAGATCGAGTTACCTTTGTCTGATAACCCCTTCTTGCATGGTTGAGGCAACTAATTCACCTTGGCGATTATATATTTGCCCACGCACCAAGCCTCTACCATTACTCGCAGAAGGGCTATCCATACAGTAAAGTAACCAATCATCAAAACGAAAAGGTTGATGAAACCACATGGCATGATCAACCGTGGCTATCTGAAAGTTTGGCATCCAGTGGCTAGCACCGTGGGGTAATAGTGCAGTAGGCAAAAATTGAAAGTCGGATGCATAAGCCAGCATGCAACTATGAATACGTAAATCGTTTGGTAAATTGCCATTGGTCTTTAACCACATTTGGCTTTTTGAATCTGTTTTTTCGGGTTTGAGCCAATTATATTGTTGGATTGGATGTATTTTAATTGGCTTTTCAGCGAGAAATTTTTCACGTAATGCACTGGGTATAACTGCTTGATGCTTTCTAATGAAATCGTCATAAGAAGGAACACTATCAGGATCAGGTGCTTCGGGCATAGTGTCTTGATGTTCAAAGCCTTGCTCAGGTAACTGAAAAGAAGCCGTCATATAAAAAATAGCTTTGCCATTCTGTATTGCTTGAACTCTACGGGTGCTAAAGCTATTACCGTCACGGATATTTTCTACTTCATAAACGACGGGTTTAGAGGCGTCTCCGGCACGTAAAAAGTATGAGTGTAAAGAGTGAACGAAACGGTCACTGGCAACAGTTTCTTGTGCGGCAGATAACGCTTGCCCCATGACTTGACCGCCAAATAATGCTTTAAAACCTAAATCTTGGCTTTGGCCTCGATAAATTCCTTGCTCTATGGTTTCTAATCTTAACAAGGCTAATAATTCATCTAAAACGACACTCATCTTGACTCTCAATTTTTTACAAAGTTTAAGCGATTTTTTAACACAAAATTAAAGATTTTAAGGGTATCAGGTATTACCAGTAATGATAACTGGTTTTTATAAAAAATAAGTGTTGATGTCTAGAAAAAAGTACGTTAATTTAGCGAAATATATGTTCAGTTTTTAGTCTGATAAGTTGAGCTAATCAAAGCAGATGTAAACGGAATATAATATTCAAACTACAGAGGTTCATCATGCAAGCACTAGCAGAAAGAGAAGCACTTTTAGAAAGACGACAGCGAAATGCTGCGCCTGAAACCTTGTGGAATAAATTATCTTTAGCGCAAAAGTTTGCAGCAAGTAGTTTAACGCAATTTGGTTACGATTTGAGCTTTATCCGAAACAGCAATGAAGGAAGCTTGGCCATTTTGTTGTGTAATGATAATGCGGCGACTATATCAAGTGAGGGTGAGATAAACACTTCACCTGATATCATTATTAGAAGCTAGTCTCAGCAGATTTTGGTTTTATACTTCGTTGAAAAACCGTATAAGTAAAGCTGCATAAGTAAAAAATAAAAGTTTAAACAGTAAAATTAATCTTTTTTGTTGCTGGTGTTCAATTTCAAAAGTAGTGTTTCTACTAATGAAATAAACCCTACTAGATTATTACTCCCCCACAAGCGCTTAAGCTTAGTATCATTTTGAATTACCTTGTTAGTAAATTCTTTATAATCTGCATTGTTTTGGCTATCAAAGCACCTTTTTATAATAACCTGCATTCTTGCCTTATTTGTTAGGCATTCACGCAAAATAGCGGCATAGTTATTAATAAGCGGTTTTAATAACTCACTATCAAGTTCAGTTTGCTGTTCTGCTTTAGTGTCTATTAACTCTAATCTATGCTTAACAAAGCCTTCATGACTGCTAGCGAGTAACTCAATTGATTTTGATAAGGCCGCATTGTCTTTTTGTGTATTAACCATTTCTCGTTTTAATAACAGTAATTCTCGTTGTAATTTTTCTGCTCGAAAATGAAGGTAGACGCTAATGATTATGAAAAGAGCGGTAACAAGTAAAACAGCAAGCATTTTTCACCTACAAGTTAATTTATCTAAATATGCCACCTTTATTTGCACTAACTGTGTTAAGTGGCTTGGGTATGTATATCATTGTTTATAGACTTCGCTGCACTACTGAGTTGTGAGAGAAATATATAAGGATCAATATCTTGAAAGTCAGGGCTTTCTACTGAATATGATAGTGTAACTGAAAACTCTCCTAAATTGGCAAAAAATCTTAATTGTATGGCGCGTAATATTGTTTTTAAGATATCACTGGCCTCTTCTTTAGATTGGTGCGGGAAAATAAGTAAATACTCTCCATCATTAATCAAACCTGCATTTTCAAATTCACTAATATGTTCATTGATTAAATTGGCAATTCCATCATTTACTTCTTGAACAACACTTTTATTAAATTTAAAACTGAGCTCTTGCCAATTGCTAATTGAAATGTACCCTAATGTTAATGTGTAGGAGTATTTTTTCGCCATATTGAAATGTGTTTGATAAAGCTGTTTTGTGTCAAGGGGATTTGCCAAGGTATTATTAGGGCTCTCTTGTTTATCATAAGCTTCTCTTGTGCGCTTACTTCTGCGCATCAACCAGATGACAAGGTAGTTGAGTAAAATTGCCACGATTATAAATGCTAAAATAAAAATAATGACTTGTTGTTGCTGATATTTTTTATTAAAGCTACTGGTTAATTCACTTTGTTCAGCGAGTTTCAGCGTTAACTCTTTAGTTTGTATACTATCGGTAATACTTTTTTGTAGTGTTTTGTCTCGGTTGGCATTTAATACAGCAGGGTCATTTTTGTATAGCAGTTGGCTATATTTTTTTTGCCAAAAAAATGCTTTATTAAAATCTTCTTTATCCACATACATTTGCGCTAAAAGTTGATAAAAAATGAGGTAATGTTTACTTAACGTAATATTTTCAGAGATTTTTTCAGCTTGAGTTAAGTAATCTATAGCTGCTGAGGTTTGCTTGGTTTTATCGCTAAGTTGAGCGAGCGTGATCAATGTTTCCAAATAGGGTGTAGTTAAGTTGTACTGATAGAAAGCTGTATTCGCCTGTTGTATTTCAGAAATTGCTTGTTGATATTGTTGTTGCTTTTTTAATGTTAGCCCTAGGCCCTGTCTAGCATAAGCGGTAAAAATAGGTGCTTGCTTTTTTTCTGAATATTGCTTTGCTTCCCAATAAGCATTATAAGCATCGTTATAACGCTGTAAATTATAATAAGCATTACCTAACTGGTAATATGTTTGATCAACATTAGCCAGTTTGTTGAGATTAAAGCGTAGCTTCAGTATTTTTAATTGTATTGTTAATGCCGTTTGATATTCACCTAAGTGATAATATGCATTAGCTAAAATAGATAATAATGAAACGTGTTCGTTAAAAGCGGGTTGTTCATCAATAATGGTATGCACCTGTTGTAGATCTTCTAAGGCTTTATCGTGTTGTGACAACATGGCAAAGGCAACACTTCTATAACTTAACGCTAGTACTAAAAATCGTTGACTTTCAGCTGTTTTGAGTACTTTTATGGTTCTGTTAGCTACCGTTAGTAGCTCACTATAGTTTCTTTTTGCGGCTAAAATTTCAGCTAGTTTTATTTGTAAGCAAGGGTAAGTAGCTTGCTCAGTGCTTGAGTATGTGAGGCCATCTTGAGTAAATTGTAAAGCCGTTTCAATCTCTCCTTTGTTCAGGGCGATGCTGGCAAGTAAGTAGTAGAGTTTGGCAATACTTTCATTAGTAAATTGATTACTTTTAGGGAAGACAGTGTTGCTGAGTGCTATCACTGTGTCACTATTTAAGCTCTCAGCAGGCTGTTTAAATAAATGATCTATTGTTTTTATTGTCCGTTCTTTTGGATCTAAATTTCGTTCACTGGCTATTGTGGAAAAATTAACCGAAAAAGTGGTTGAAAGTACAAATAAAAAAAATATTTTTTTTATAGTTAACATCAATAAAAACAAAGCCTCTGTTTAAATGTAGCTATTATATTAACGTGATTATTCCTTCGTTGTTAGTTTTTTTTGTTTACAATTCTAAATCATGTTTTATAATGCCCTTGAGCTTCTAAAGCTCGACAAGGGCAAATCTAACGAAAGTTAGAGACGCAAAGTAACCGGTCTAACGGGAAACCTATGACAGCGGGACTGCCAAATTTAGATGTAGTGGGGGCTCTTCTATTTTAACAGCTTTCTGTCTGTTTCCCCGGTTTACTTTGCGTGGCTTCCTTGCCCAACTCTTCATCCCTTTTATGTGTTATCTGTAGACTTAGTCGCTTTAATTAACTTTTTCTTTTCATCACTAATATATTCATTAATAACTTTTTCTAACATGCTTAATGGCATAGCACCGTTTTTTAGTAGCTGATCATGAAAGTCACGCAAGTCAAAGTGATTCGCTAATGTGCTTTCTGCTTTTGATCGCAAGCTCTTAATTTTAAGCTCACCAATTTTGTATGATAACGCTTGCCCTGGCCATGAAATATAACGATCTATTTCTGTTTGTACGTTGTGTAAAGATAATGCCGTATTATTTGCTAAATAATCCATGGCCTGCTGTCTAGACCAACCTTTTGCATGCATGCCAGTATCAACCACAAGTCTACAGGCTCGCCACATTTCATACGTTAAGCGACCAAAGTCATGATAAGGATTTTTATATATGCCTGCTTCAACACCTAAATATTCCGCATATAATCCCCAGCCTTCACCAAATGCTGAAATATATATGCGGTTACGAAATTGCGGCACATTTTTCATTTCTTTGGCAATGGAGCCTTGCAAATGATGTCCTGGTACTGCTTCATGCAATGTGAGTGCAGGTAACACATATAAAGGGCGTCTATCTAATCGATAAGTATTTACCCAGTAATTTCCAGCTTGATCATCACGAGCAGGTCCAGAATAACGCCCTGTAGTATATTTAGGTGCAATACTAGCCGGTACCTCAACAACACCATACGGCGTTCTTGGTAGTGTTTTAAATAATGCAGGAAGTTTTGCATCCATTTGTTTGGCGATATAGGAAGCTTCTCTTAATAACTCCCTTGGGGTTTTAGCATAAAATTGTTCATCGCTACGCAAAAATTCAATAAAGTTTGCAAAGTCACCGTCAAAGCCCACTTTCTCAATAATCGTGTCCATTTCTTTACGAATACGCTGAACTTCAGTTAAGCCTATTTGATGAATTTCATCAGCACTCAGTTGTAATGTTGTGTAGTAATCCACTCTATTTTGATAATAGGAATTACCCTGCGGTAGTGAGGTGGCAGCTATATTTTCCCGTGCATTTGGCTTGTACTGATTAACCATAAAGTCATAATACTTTTCATAGGCAGGGATAACTTTTTCGCGAATTGCTGTTTGTGCTTCTTGTTGAATAGTTTTTTTTGTTTCAGGGCTAACTTGCTCTGAGATGTTTTTAAAAGGTTGGTAATATTCACTTTCAGTCACATCGTTAACAATATAGGCTTTGATTGAATTTTCAAAACCTTCCAATACGACTTTGGGTTGAGTGATTCCTTCTTTAATACCTAGCTTCATCCAAGCGGTTTGTTGTTCAAAATACCTGGGCAGGGCATTTAGCTTGGATAAATAATCACGATAATCTTGTTCGCTCTTTAAATTAACTTGCTGAGTGATATTGGTAATCCAAACATGAAAGCCTGATTCAGCCGTTAATGGCATGTAATGCTCTTTGTTTTTATAGCTGTCTAAGGTGTTTTTGATGGAATAAATAAGTACAGCACTATTGATTTGATTTTCTTTGGTAAGCTTCTCGCTCTCAATTTTGATAAGGGCTTGATAAATGCTGGTTAACTTCTTATTTTGTTTAGCTAGATTTTTAGGAGATAAATCTGGAAGTTTAGCGTTATTTCCACCTTCTTGTGGATCATTAAAAGGACTCGATTGTTGAAAAAACTGTTGATGAGTATGGATTAATTGTTGTAATTGTTGATCGCTTTTACTGAGTGCTTCTGCAGAGGAGTATTCCGTTGATTTTGGTAAAAGGTTACAACTAGCTAAAAAAAATATAGCCATAAAAGGGAAAATAAATCTCATTAAAATAACTCAATAGTGAAGGTTTCAGTACTTTAACAAAGTTATAAAGGAAGAGAATAGATAAATAGTATAAATTTTGTAGATATTTATCTTTAGATACTAGAGAATATAGCTTATGAGGTACCAAAGAGTACTAAGGAAGGCAAGGAGCGCCACAACGTAAGAGGTGAATCGGTGAAATATCACGATTCGATAAAGCAAGCTGATAAAACAATGGCGCTGGCAGTAAAACAACTGAAACAGTGGCAGTTGGCTGTGAATCCAATAAATTATGCAGTAACTTATGAGTACTGCAAAAAAAGTGATCCGATACTTGTTGCCAGTATTAAACGTTTACTATTGTCTGGAAAGGCATTAGATGGATTTTTTATGGAGCAACTTTATAAAGAACATTGCCTTGAACAAAGTAAATTTCGCCATGATATTGTTTCTGATTTAGCACAGTTATTTGACCAAGTACAAGATAGTTGCCAACAGTCAACCTCAAGTGCGCAAGGCCTAATCGAGAAAATTGACGACAATATTCCAGCCTTAATGTCCCGCGACAAATCTGAAGTTAAAGCCGCTATCGCTCAATTGCATAAAGCTTCAATGTCTTTTAAAAAGCAGCAACAACAATTAGTTGAACAGTTACAACAATCACAACAACATACACAAGCGCTAGAAGATGAGCTGGAAGAGGTTCGCCAAGAGGTTTATTTAGACCCAGTTACAGGCTTATATAATCGCAAAGCCATGTCAAAGCATGTAGAGACATGGTTGGTTGCAGATGCTAATAGATCGGTTGCCGCCATCGTCGTGAGTGTTGATCATTTTGCTCAATTTAGTGAGAAGTTTGGCGGCCTCATCGGTGATGTGATTTTATCGAAAATAGCTAAGAAAGTAGCTAGTTACGTTGACGATAGTGGTTTGCCTGTGCGCTCTGCTAATGATGAATTTATCGTTTTATTACCTGATGTTGATGGTGGTATCGCCACAGAAATTGCTGAAAAAATTAAGCAGGGAGTTGAAAAGCTTCGTTTTGTAAGTGTACAGTCAGGTGTTCGATTACCTAAAATGAGTGTTTCTTTCGGTGTAGGTGAAAAACAGCCAAAAGAAGGCTTAACCCAATTCTTAAGTCGTAGTCGAAAATCGATGATGAGTGAAAGTCGAAAATAACGCTGTTATCTACTTATCAAGTAATGCTACTAACGTCTCTAGATTATTCTCTGAAAAAACTTGAATTCCTGCTTGGGTTAACAAGCGACAAGTAACCCCTTGCCCCGCAACTTTTTGATTAGAAAATGAGCCATCATAAATTAATGTGCTGCCACACGATGGGCTTGACTCTTTAAGTAATGCAAACCGAATGTTGTGTTTTTGGCATAACTGTAAGCTTTGTTGTGCACCATCATTAAATTGCTTCGTTACATTGATACCACTTTGAGTAACTATTTCACCTTGTAAAGAGGTTTGCTCTGCTGGCTCACGTGGTACAGGCAACCCACCAGCAACTTCTGGACAAATAGCAATTAGCCGATGCTGTTTTTTCCATAATTCAATAAGCGGGTGTTGTAAGTATTTCTGTTCACCATTGTAGCGAACTTTATCTCCTAAAAAACACTGACTAATTAATATTTTATCGAACATTATTGCTGACTTTTTAGCGTTGTTAATAACTTATGAATATGGGGTATAGACTGCAGACTTGCATCATCATTAGCCTGTAACCAACAAGACTGACTGTAGCATTCAAAATTTAATATGAACTCATGTGTTTGCCAGCTAAAGCGCCAGTTTTCTCTATCAGCGCCTATAATTTTTTCTTTCACTGTGCTATCTGAAATTACAGACAGTATTTTTTGACTGAGCCACTCAATATCTTCTTGGTACCAAGGCTGAGAAAAGGTAATGTTAATTTGATTTTCAACCAGGTTAATAAGGTGAATGCTAGGCTGTTTTAAACTCATTATCTCTCCAATGACAGTTTACTTGATGTTAATCATGCTATTAAAAAAAATAACACGACAGCAATATTTATTTTACATATACTGTGGATGACAATATATAGTTCTGAACCACAAAGAGAGATAACAATGATGAAAAAACTTACTCTTGCACTTACTGCAACCGTAATGATGGCTAGTCCTGCTTTTGCAGGAGATGTTGAAGCTGGTAAAGCTAAAGCTGGTGTATGTGGTGCTTGTCACGGCACTGCTGGTATTTCTGCTCTTCCTATGTATCCTAATTTAGCTGGTCAAAAAGCTGCTTATACAGCTAAACAATTAAGAGACTTTAAATCAGGTAAACGTAACGACCCTTCAATGACGGGTATGGTTGCAACATTAACTGATGCAGATATTGAAAACTTAGCGGCTTATTACGCTAGCCTTAAGTAATTATTGCAGTAACATAATTGAGTTATTGATGATTAAAAGCGCCCTTTGGCGCTTTTTTGGTTTTTATTGATTGTGCTCTTTTATTAAAGCCAAAAAAGCTTGACCATAGCGGGCAAGTTTTACATCACCAATACCGCTAATTGCCAACATTTGTGCTGATGTTAACGGCTGTTCTCGGGCTAGCTCTGATAAGGTTGCGTCATTAAATACTATGAAAGGGGCAATATCTTCACTATCAGCAATACTTTTGCGTAACGATCGTAACTTAATGAATAACTGTCTATCGTAGGATTTTTGTTGGGTTTTATGTTGCCAATAACTGGCTTTTTGCAGTCGAGGTGTTGCTAGCATTAACGGCTCTGATGCTTTAAGTACAATTCCTGAAGCTTGCGTTAAACATAAGCTTGATTCTTGCTCAATATCTTGTTGTAAGTAGCCTAAATGAATTAATTGAGCAATTAATGCAAACCAATAGCCAGGTGTTTTTCCTTGTCCTATGGCAAAGGTTGATACTTGATCATGTTCAAGTGCTTTAACTTTGTCGGTTTTCTCGCCGCGCAGGACATCAATTACATGGTTGATATCTCCTTGCTCTTTGATACGAAAAACACAAGAAAGTACTTTTTGAGCAGGAATAGTTGCGTCAAATTGGCTGGGAGGATCTAGACAAATATCACAGTTACCGCAGCCTTGTTCTGTATATTCAGCAAAGTAATTTAGTACTACTTGTCGACGGCATGTTTGCGCTTCAACAAAGGCAGTCATGGCAGCAAAACGCTGTAACTCGACTTTAACTCTAGCTGGATTATCACCTTCGCTGATGCGTTTTTTTATACGGCTTATATCTTTATCTGCAACCAAGAATAATGCTTCAGCAGGTAATCCGTCTCGACCGGCGCGCCCTATCTCTTGATAGTAAGATTCTAGCGTGCGTGGTGGCTCAAAATGAATAACATAACGCACATTGGGTTTATTGATACCTAAACCAAATGCGACCGTTGCGATGACTATCTGGATATTATCTTTAGTGAACCCCTCTTGCACCATGGCACGAATGTCATTCTCTAAACCAGCATGATAAGCCGCGCAATTAATTCCGCAAGCCGCTAAATATTTACTTAATTTTTCAACTTGCCAGCGGCTATTACAATATATGATACCGCTATCTTCACCTTGTTTTCGGATGTAGCCCAATACCTGTTTTTCCCCGTCATATTTTTGCGCTAAGGTAAAACGAATATTGGCTCGGTCAAAACTATCTAAATGAATATATGGGTTGTGTAAAGCGAGCTGAGTTAATATATCTTTGCGTGTTGTTACATCTGCAGTAGCAGTAAGTGCCATGACAGGCACAGTGGGGAAATATTGCTTTAAGCATTGTAACTGTGTGTACGCGGGGCGAAAGTCATGCCCCCATTGAGAGATACAATGAGCTTCGTCAATGGCAAATAACCCCAAGGGTAACTCATTGAGTTTTTCTAAGAAGTAACGGCTAGTTAGACGTTCTGGTGCCACATAAAGCAGTTTAATTTCTCCTTTATTTAAACGGGAGAAAATATCATTGATAGCGCTTGGCTCTAACGAAGAGTTAATAAAAGCAGCAGTAATACCTTGTCTGGTTAAGTTATCTACCTGATCTTTCATTAATGCAATTAAAGGCGATATCACAATAGTGATACCTGAAAGTAAAATTGCGGGCAATTGATAACAAAGTGATTTACCGCCCCCCGTTGGCATTAATACTAATGAGTCTCTCCCTTGCATCAGGTTATCAATAATTTCTAATTGTCCTGAGCGAAAACTATCGTAGCCAAAATAGTGCTTTAAGGTATTTAGCAAAATCTGGCGGTTTTCTTCTGAGATAGGAAAGGGGGTGTTCGCGTTCAACAAGGTATTCTTCGATAAAGAGCAATAGTGACTATTTTACCCTAGTCTTGATACAGAGTGGTTATTATTTTTGTGCTATTTTATGGGTAGCGAGTGTTTAAATGACTCGTTTATCCGAAAAGTAGCAAATAATGGAAATTTATATTCAGGCGATTTTGCTTAGGTCTTTTGCTTGATTCGCTTACTCACTTTTGATCAGTAAAGGCAAGGTAATAGTACAAGTGACACCTTCTCCAATGCTACTTTGTATATCAATATGACCACAAAGTTTTTGCTCAATAATATTAAAGACAATATTCATGCCTAAGCCTGTACCACCTTTGTTTCGTTTTGTCGTAAAGAAAGGATCAAAGACTTGTGCCAAGGTTTTTTCATCCATACCTTTGCCGTTATCTTTATAAATAAGACAAATTTCATCATGATTATTTTGTTCTAAATTAATGAATATATTCGATGTGTCGTTTCTTTGTTGGCTGTTATTATCGTAATCGAAGCCATGACGAATCGAGTTGTTCACTAAGTTTGTAATCACTTGGGCTAAAGCGCCTGGAATTGTTTTTATTTGGATGTCGTTGTCGCCGCTAAATTGATATTGCACTTTCGCTTTTTTCATTTCATTTGCGAGTGTAGTCATGACTTCTTCAATATAGTGCGCTAAATTAATTTCTCTCTCTTCTTCTATAATTTGATCGGCTGCTACTTCTTTAAAGTTATGCATTAGCTGGATAACTCGCTCTAACCCTTTATTCGATATATGTGACGATTCAGTAATGACATCGATAAAAGACTGCAATTGTTTTTGGCTCAAGGTTTTTTCTTTCAATTTTTTAGAAATATCTTGAGTATTTTCTTGAATTAGGCTGGTTGATGTTACCGCTATACCCAGCGGCGTATTAATTTCGTGA
The DNA here is from genome assembly GCF_057546125.1 of Colwellia sp. SU-HH00943. Taxonomy (NCBI): domain Bacteria; kingdom Pseudomonadati; phylum Pseudomonadota; class Gammaproteobacteria; order Alteromonadales; family Colwelliaceae; genus Colwellia; species Colwellia sp. SU-HH00943. Next base: position 839,002 of record NZ_BAAJLW010000001.1, on the reverse strand, counting down.
GCAACACCCGCAATGAGTTTACCCAGAGAAGCCATTTTTTCTGAATGGATTAACTGATTTTGTGTTTCTTCTAAATGCGCTAAAGTTATACTGAGTTTCTTGGTCGTTTTTCTATTTTTTAAAAATAAGCCTGCAACTAACATTAAGGCGAAAGCGACAATAACAACTAAAATGGTGGTAATAGTGATAGTGGCTTTTTGTTGCACTATGGTTTCTTGCTGCTCTGCTAGCTCATCACCTTGAACATTAAGCTCTTTTTGCTGCTGTGTGATGCTTTGTTGCTGCTCCCGTAGTATTAATTTGTTTTGCTTAATTAAGTCTGCCATTTTTTGGTTTTCTTGAATTTTCTCTTCAACTTGCTGCTTTTTCTCCGAAATTGCTTGCGTTTGTTTACTGTAATTCTTATTGGCGTCGCTAAGTTGTTCAAGAATATGGCTGAGTTCTTGCTCTTTTTTCTGTAGGGCTTGCTCTTTACTTTTCAAAAGCTGTACTTGCTTTTTCTCATTTTCTTTTAGTACTTCTATCGCTTGCTGTTGTTCTTGAATATCTTTGATATTAGCTTGCAAGTTACGATTAAGTTCGATGAGCTTTTGGTTGCTGATGTTAATTTTTTCTTGTTGATTAGCTAATTCTATATTTAACGTGGCTTCTCGTTCTCGGGTCAGTTGCATTGCCTGTTCAGTTTCTCTATATAATGAGGCTATATCTAACTCAGTGCCCCCTAACAGTAATAACTGTGCAGAAATTTTTAGTTTTTCATAGACAATATTAGATTTGTTTATTTCAAAAGAAATGGCATTAGCATCATCACTATCAATGAGGTTGACCATAGCATTATGTTTGTCGGCACTGTTATAGGTAACCAGCAGTGTTTCGGAGCTACGTACTTGAGTGGCTAATTGTGCTAGGTTTTGATTAAATTGATTTGGAATATAAAGTAAGTCAGCCGCTTTCCCATTAGATATGTTATCAATAAATAAGGTTTTTATTGCTTTGTTTTTAACTTTTTTATTATTTAAGGCTCGTGTGAGTAGAGCATTGAAGTTTGTATCTTTGTATACGGCAATAACAAATTGTTTTTTATTCGCTTCTTCTGGCCAAGTAATGTGTTTTAAAAAATTATAAAGGTAGGCAGCTTTTATCTGTTCTTTGCTTAATTGCTGCGCAGAAGTAGAGTTGATGAAAAGTAATGCAGCAGATATTAAGAACACAATTGCTGAAAACTTATAGCCTACTCTCTTCATTAACGCTTACCCCTTTGCCCAAAAATTACCTTATATTCTAGTATTTAAAACATCAATATGCTAAATAGTCAATCATTATCCCAAAAACCTCCTAAAAGCTTCAAGGGTATATTGCTGCTATTAGTATATATTTTATATGATTGTTTTTTAGAATTTTATTTAAGAGTTAAGTTATGCAACAAATAAGTCAGCCAGTGCAATCGCCACAATTATGTACGGTCACTCTGTTAGGTAACTTAGTTGCTAAGCCAGACATTCGATATCGAGCTAATCCAGTATCCGCCATAACGGAGATTGTTTTGGCAACAACAAGCAAATGGCTAGATAAAAAAAGTAACCAATATAAAGAATGGACAAGTTTTCATCATATCAAAGTGGAAGGTGAACTTGTTGAACAGGCCCTGATACATGCTGATAAAGGGGATGTTATTTTAGTGCAAGGTTTTTTAAGTCATATTAAACCAAGTAATAGCACTGAAAATGAGCACCCAGCTATTGTTCATGCTAATTTTATTCAAAAGTACCCTAAAGGTTATACGCAAAGTATTAATCAAATTTGTTGTAGTGGTTTGATAGTGTCAGCACCAAAATTAATTACAACAGCAAATAATAAGCACATGGCGCAGGTGAATATCACCATTAATCAACGGGTATTTGTGGCAGAAAAGCAGCATTGGCAAACTGTTTTATTAGAGCGTGAGTTACATGTGTGGGGAAAGCAGGCTAATATTTTACTAGAAAAGGGAGTCGTAGGTGATAATATCGTTGTAGAAGGGAAACTGAGTTATATGGCTACAGCGGCTAAAACACAATTTATAGAAGGTAATACTCTTCACTTGCTAAAAAGTTAGTGGTTTTGCATGCTTTTTTTATATTCATGCGCTTCAGGTTAGTGCGATAAGGTATTTAAAGCCGCTTGAGTATATTTGTAAATAAAGTATTATTTAGTTTATAAACTAAGGTGTTAGACATATTTCATGGACAAAATATCTTGTGATAACAACTATTATTAATCAACACTATCAGAAACGACAAAAACGCTCACTATTTATATATTGGTTAGTGGTGATGTTGATGCTCCCTTCAGCTTACCTAATTGCCGATAGCAACAGTTATAACTTGGCTGAAATTTCTCAGTTAGATCATCATGAAATTAACAATAAAAACTGGCAGCAAATCATTGCTAACCCAAGTAATAAAGAGCAATTTTTTATTATTAATGATGCAGGGCAGTTTTTTTTACTGGATGACACTATTTCAGCGACACCATTATTAGACTTACCCGAAGTCTTGTTTAAGGGAGAGCAACAAGGTAAGCCTCCAACAATTACGTTAACCACAATCGCATTACACCCTAACTTCTCTTTGCGTGATCAAGATGGATACGCTACTTTTTATACCGCTCATATAGAAGCGATTAATAAAAAAAGTCGCACTAAACGCATACAAGAGCGCGCTCCTGAGCTCTCACTTGAATTTGATGCCGTTATTACAGAGTGGCAATTTAATTCAGTAAACCACAGGAAAATAGACCCTAGCAGCAAACGAGAGGTGTTACGAATAGGGGTGCCAGATGAAAGCTTTGCGATAACTCAAATGTCATTTAATCCAGCGATTAAGTCGTGGAATGATGATTTTGGTTTGCTTTATATTAGTATGCCCGGCGATAAAAAGTGGCAAAAATCGCTATATTCTGGCGTTGTTTTACGTATTAATCCGGCCAAATTTGGTTTACGTAGCTATACAATACCTAGCAGCAATCCTTTCTTGAAAGACAGTCAAATTAAAGATGATATCTATGTGCTAGGTGGACAAGAAATTCATCAATTTATTTGGCCTGATAAAAACAGTGAACAGTTATTATTAGTTCATCAATATAACCAAAAAGAGCAACTCTCTTTAACTGAAGGTAAAGATGATTGGCGTTCAAAAGCACCTAAAAAGGTACTCCACCAAAGTGATACCGTTATAAATGATGTGTTAATGTATCGAGGTCGTAATCTGCCTTATTTGAGAAATAAGTTATTATTATTGCAGCAAAAAGAAAGTAGCTGGCAATTAGCTTCTCTGGTCTTTAACCGTTCTGTTTCAGCAAAAAATAGTGAAGTGAGTACGCCACAAGTGGAGTGGCAATTTTCAAATCAACTAACTACTCATAGTGATCCTAGTTTGATAACAAGTTTATCTGGAGAAGTGTTAATACTAGATAAAGATAAAAACCTTTTTTATCAATTATCGCAAGATAATTCAGGCGCTTTAAGTGGTGAACCTGCGCAGGAATCGACTTCTTCTAGCGGTAGTTTTTTAATGCTATTTATTTTTGCGTTGATTGCCGGTGCTTTTTATATTTTGATGAAACGCAATAAGTTTTCCGCTAAAGCATTGGTTAGGCAACAATATGCTCACATAGAAGTGAGTCAATCAAAACAACAAATAGGTTTATATCACCGACATGCTACCAGCGCTGAAACTGTGCTAGATATGGTAGATATAGTGAGTAGTGAAGTACAGTTAAATGATAATACTATTAGTGTAATTAATGACACCTATGGGCATGGCTTTAATAATGATAAAGAACAAGACTTGCGAACTATATTTACCAAAGAGCAAGTTGATAAAATGGTTGATGGTAAAATTAGACAAGTTAGCCTGAAGTTAACGGTGAAGCAAAAGCAAAGTTATATTATTTGTTTATATATGCGAAAAGGCAGTAACCGAATTACGAAGAAAAGTTACTTTAAAGTGGTTGATGACTTACTTGATTGGTGTTGGTTGGTGAGTCAGCACATTAATCCAACACAAACGGGTGAAAGAAAAGAAAAGCCAGTTGTTTCCCCCACAACTGATGAAAAACAAAGGCTTGAAAAAGATAATAATGTCACGCCACTACATAACCAAGCGGCAGCAATACGCCCTGCGGTTCAGAAAAAATCAGTGGCGGAGCCAGAGCTTGAAGAAATAAATACTGCAGCTGAAAAGGCCTCTGAGGATGACTCTGTTAAGGTTAATCCACCAAAAGCTGATAGTGATAGTACTATTGATAATAACGCAAGTGATAAAAGCACGATTGATACTGAATTGGTAAATGCGTTAGAAAAACTTGTTAGTTTGAAACAACAGGGTTTTTTAACTACAGATGAGTTTGTACAAGCAAAAGCTAAACTATTGAAGAGTTTATTTAATAAGTCATAATTCTAAAATAAAAAAAACCGTCAGATGAACGACGGTTTTTTATAAGTTAGCAATCTTATTATTTTAACGTTAATAAATACGCGACTAAATTTTGATAGTCTTGCTCGAAGTTTTTGCCGTCCAATGCCTGATTGTTAATACGATATTTACCATTGATAATAACAGTAGGAACACCAGTTAAAGCTCTTTTCTTGCTCATAGTATCTTGGTGCTTTTTCATTGACTTAGCTTGGCTTTTTACACTAAAGCTTTTCATTAACTTATCAAACTTTTCACCATCGGCGCCATTTAAAACAAAAATATTACGAATGTCTTTTTCTGAAGTGATAACCGCACGCTGAACGTGAATATAATTAAATACAGCACCAATCAGCTTTTTGTCCATACCTAATTGCTCTGCAACGACCACTGATTTCGATAACATTCCTTGTATTTTAGGTGATGCGGCACGAAGAAAATCAACATGATTACGTTTGAAGCTAACACCTTCTGGTAAACTTGTTTTTAACGTTTCCATAAAAGGTTCAAAACGAAAACAGTGACCGCAGTAAAAAGAGAAGTATTCACGTACTTCTGGCTTACTTGATACGTTTTCACTCACTTTGGTGTAATGCGTTCCTTCGGTATAGCTTGCAGCATAAGCGCTAGCGGAAAATGCCGTTAAAAGCATAAATAACACCATAAAGTGCTGTTGTATTTTTCTCATTATATTTTCCTATATTCACTTGGGTAGTAGGTTAAACCGGTAATAAACTTAACGGTGGTTGCTGTAAGGCCGACATTTGTTCTTTAAGTGTCAGTATTTGCTGTTCCCAGTATTTTTCCGTATTGAACCACGGAAAGTTTTGTGGGAATGCTGGATCTTGCCAGCGCTTACTTAACCAAGCCATGTAGTTGACTACGCGCATGGTTCTTAGTGATTCTATCAAATTAAGTTGACTTGGTTCAAATGAAAAGAACTCTTCATAACCCATTAGTAGGGTGTCAATTTGTAACAATTGTTGTTGCCTGTCGCCTGAGAGCATCATCCATAAATCTTGAATGGCAGGACCAGAGCGACAATCGTCAAGGTCAACAAAATGAGGCCCTTCGTCGCGCCATAATATGTTACCTGCATGGCAATCGCCGTGTAGTCTAATTTGCTGTTGAGCTTTGTTGTTCGTATTGTACTGTTGCTCGGCAACTTCAATCACTTGCTCTAAAATAGTAAAAAAAGCTTTATTTAGTGTTGGCGGTACAAAATTACTGTCGGCTATGGTTTCTTGCGCTTGATAGAGAAATTCATTCACATTGAAACTAGGTCTATGTTGAAACGACTTTGTTGCTGATACGGCATGAATTCTACCAATAAAACGGCCCATCCACTCTAGTTGATCTAAGTTGTCTACTTCAAATATACGACCACCTCGACAAGGGAATACAGCAAAATGATAGCCTTCATGTTCGAATAAGCTTTGCCCATCTTTTTTTAATGGCGCAACAATAGGCAACTCTTGTTCGTCTAGTTCAAAGGAAAAGTCATGTTCTTCGTGAATTTGAGCCAATTGCCAGCGTTGTGGTCTATAAAACTTAGTCACATATTTAGTGAGACTTTCATCATGAAATTGATAAACACGATTCTCATAACTGTTAAGTGGTAATAGGCCACTGTCTACAATAAAACCTGCACTCTCCAAACCGTCGATTATAGTGTCGGGTGAGAGTGCGTTAAAATCAAAATTAGCCATTAATAGTTACTTTTTATTGTATTCATTAGCGTTTATTGAAGAATCGACTTTCTTGCTCAATTTTCACATCCGCCTCTGGTGATATTTGCTCAACACTAAAGGTGATGTCGGTCATATAACCCTTAAGCTCGTATGGATCGACAGAAATGCTGATGGGTAAAGTATACACTGTTGCGGCTTTGACTAATATCTCTTGCTTGCCGTGCCATTGCGTATTTTCAATCCCTTTAACCCCTATTTTATAGGTGTTATCTGTTTGGGACATGTTCAATATTTTTAAGGTGTAAACATTTTCAATTTCACCATTAAAATTTTCTTTGGCTAACTCGGTTCTGTCTCGAATAATATCTAATGATAATGGCACACGATTAACAATTTCTAATATAAGCATGGTGCTCATAATAAGTAAAACCACGGCATAGCCAATTAATTTTGAGCGAACTAAGTGGACTTTTTTACCCTCAAGTTCGTGCTCTGTGGTATAGCGAATTAAACCTTGTTCATACTTCATTTTAGTCATAACGCCTGAGCAGGCATCTACGCAGGAGCCACAATTAATACACTCATATTGCAAGCCGTTACGAATATCGATACCTGTTGGGCAGACTTCAACGCATAAGTTGCAATCGATACAGTCGCCTAAATTTAACGCTTTTGGGTCTTGCTTTCTTCCTCGAGCACCTCGGTTTTCACCTCGAGTAGCATCGTAGGCAACGGTTAACGTATCCTTATCAAACATAGCTGATTGGAATCGTGCATAAGGACACATGTGTAAACAAACGGTTTCACGCATCCAGCCGGCATTGCCATAGGTGGCAAAAGTAAAGAAAGCCAAAACTATTGCCATTGTAACGCTTGTGTCTAGGGTGATGACATTAATAAATAATTCATTCATCGGTGAAAAATAACCAGCAAAGGTCATTGCGGTGAAGAGAGAGAATAACAACCAACTCATGTGCTTTAAGGTTTTTTTCCACAACTTGTTAGCATTCATTTTTTGTTGATCTAATTTTCTACGTTGGTTGGCCGTACCTTCAATTTTTTCTTCAAACCAAATGAAAATAAATGTCCATACAGTTTGAGGGCACATGTAACCACACCAAACACGGCCTAAAAATGTAGTAACAAAAAACAGCAAAAAAGCACCGAAGATAAAAAACCAAGCCAGTAACGTTAAGTCTTGTGGCCATAAGGTTAAGCTCCACAGGGTAAAGCGTTGTTCAGTGATATCAAATAAAACTGCTTGGTGGCCTTCGTATTGTAACCAGGGTAATAGTGCGAAAAAGGCAAAATAAACTAAATTCATGCGCTGTCTGAGTTTTTGGAAAAAACCAGAGTTTTTCCGGACATATATTTGATCGCCTGGTTTATAGCGCTCATTCTTGTTTTTAGCGGGATGAATTTTTACATTTTTTACGGGAATTTTGCTTTTTTGTGCTACAGGTGCTTTTTCATCGACTTTCACGAGAAATCCTTAGAAGACAAAATATCTAATTAGTATACGAAAATGGTTTATGCTATTGTCTTTAGCAAAGAATAACATAGATTAGCGCATACTAATATACGGCATAATATGAAAAATTTATTGATCTTAATCGTGGCTATAGCACTATTTTTACACTTTTACCCTCAACCTGAAGTCACTAAGTTTTATGAAGAACAAAAAGAAGCGGCGTTGGATGCTTTTAGTGAGTTCAGTGATACTAAAGTTAGATTAAAGGCAGAGAAAATATTTATCGATTTAGAATCGAAATTAGATAGTTTCTCTGCTGAGGAAGTGGAGTATTTAAAAGAGATCTCTTCTTCAAGATCTAATGTTAAAGAGTTTTATCTAAGTTATTGCAATAGTAATGAAAATAGCATTATTTTTCATCCTGATAACGAAAATGCTGTTTGTGAGACTATTCGTCAATATCAAAGTATGCTTTAGCTCGACAGTGCTGCCAATAACTGTGCAAAATTATTGGCACTCTCATGCTCTAGTGCATGTTTACCCTCTTGAACCACCCAAACACCATTAACCATAACATCTTTGATGGTATTTGCTCTGCTAGCAAAGATAAGACTATCAAGTAAATATTGGTTATTATTTGCGTATAGACTCATCGACTTGTTATCAAGTACTAATAAATCAGCTTGCTTGCCAATAGCTAAACTTCCTGTATTGGAATTTGTACTTTGTGCGCCTCCTAGCGCTGCTTTTTGCCATAGGTTCTGTCCAACCGATTGTGTTTGAGGTGAAGCAAGTACCGCCCTTTGTTGACGACTTAATCGCTGCGTGTATTCTAACCAACGTAACTCTTCAATTGGGTTAATTGAAATATGGCTGTCTGAGCCGATAGCTATTGTCCCATTTGATGCTAAAAACTCTGTGGTTGGAAAAATACCATCACCTAAGTTTGCTTCGGTGGTTGGGCATATGCCCGCAATGGCTTCACTATCCACAATGCCTTGTAACTCTTGTTGGTCAATGTGAGTTGCGTGAATTAAACACCAATGTTTATCTAGTTTGATGTTATCTAAAAGCCATTGTACTGGACGTTTGTTATAGTGCTCTAGGCAATCATCTACTTCTTTCTGTTGCTCACTTATATGAATATGCACAGGTGCATTTTTGTCTAATGCACGCACATGAGTGACGGCTTGCTCTATCGAGGTTTTATCGACGGCACGAAGAGAATGGGGTGCGATACCTACATTGGTATTGGCAAAGTCTTTTGATAACTTGAAACAGTCACTGACTAATTGATTAAATTGTGCTGTGGAGTTAATAAAGCGTTTTTGCCCTTCATTAGCTGCTTGTTGGCCAAACCCAGCATATTGATACAAAACAGGCAGCATAGTTAAACCGATACCAGCTTCTTTGGCAGCAGAAAAAACAGCATGTGCCATGGTAGCTAAACCTTCATTATTAGCCGTTGTTGGCGAATTTTGAGTATAGTTTGAACCATCAATATCATGGTGTAAATAATGAAATTCAGCTACACGGGTGTAACCCATTTTGAGCATTTCTATGTAAAGTTGTTTGGCAATAACTTGTGCATCGGCACTGGTTAATTTAGCTAAGAATTGATACATAACTTTTCGCCATGTCCAAAAGCTATCTTGTCCTTCGCTGCTTTGTTCACTAAAACCGGCAAATGCACGTTGAAAAGCGTGAGAATGGCAATTAACCATACCTGGTATTACCGTACCAGAAATAATCTCAGCATCATTATCTTTACCTGCGTTAATAGCGGTAATGATGCCAGATTCAATAGTAATAGTTTGATTCGTTGCCCAGCCATCACTTAGCAATATGTTGTTAATATAATATTTCATGATATTTACTTATTTTTGCCTTATGTTGTTTGGGTGAATTCAATTAAGCATTGCACAAATTTTTTAAGGTAGGGTTTTACTTTTTCAGCTTCTTGCTTGTTGTAATGGTGACTTGGTTCATCCATATAGGTGCTTTGTGATAACTCAAGTTGTATAGCATGTATATCATTCTCAGGGTCGCCATAGGCACGAGTGATATAGCCTCCCTTAAATCGACCATCGAAAACACTTGTATATGGTGTTAAGTCGATCTTAGCTATATTTTCTAGTAACTGTTCATCACAACTGCTAGCACTAGCACTGCCAAAATTAAAATCGGGCAATTTACCACTAAAAAAACGAGGTACTTGTGACAGTATAGAATGAGCATCTAGTAGCACGGCTTTACCATATTGACGTTTGAGTTGTTGTAATGTTGTTGCTATCGCTTGGTGGTATGGCTGCCAATAGTCTTCAATTCTCCCTTGAATTTCTTCTTTTGAAGGCTGCTGCCCAGGGCGATAAAGGGGCGATGAATTAAAAGCCGTTGTTGGGCAAAGCTCGGTATTATCGGCACCAGCATATAATGATTCGCCGTGTGGGTTTCTATTCAGATCAATAACGTATCTGCTGTATTTTGGCGTTAATATATAGGCTCCAAGCTCACTGGCAAAATCATACAGTTGATCCATATACCAGTCAGTGTCAGCGATAGTTAAGGCGTAATCTGTCATGGTGTTAGCAATATTTTTAGGGATATGCTGACCATTATGAGGCATGCTGATCAGCAAACCTATATTTCCTGTAGATAAGTGGTAACTCGAGTCCATCGGTAGCTCTTTATTGATTAAATTAAATAATGAAACTCAACTTGATACTTTAATTGTATATACAAGTTGAGTGTTTAATTTATCACGCCAAGCTAGCGTTTAGCAAATTTTTGAGCTGTTAATACCAAGTTGATTAAGTTCTTTCCCACTCAGCGAGAATTAAAAGGCTTAGAGGCAAGGCATTGATTGAAGAGAATGGTTATTCCCTTGTCAAAATCAATAACGCAGCATGTAAGCCTTTTAAACTCGCCCTTTGGGAGCTTGCTCGATGCCCACTAACTTCGTTAAATTTATTTGATTTAGAATGACTAAATCTAAACAAATTTGCCTTGTTATTGAACATCGAGCATGGCTCTGAGTAGGGAAGAAATTTAATCAAATTGGTATAACTATTTAACTAATTGAGCTGCAGTTAATAAAATATCTTCATGTAAACGCACTTTATAGTTAGGATTCACATAGTTAAATTGAACAAGACCTTTACTATCAATTACATAAACTGCAGGCACTGGCATTACAAGTCGCTTTTCTCCAGCTGCATTTGCTTGAAGTGCGTTTTGTAATTTAAATCTGGCAAGATACCTATCAGTAACCGATTGGCTAGTAAAAAAGGCTAAACCAAACGCTTGACTTGTTTTTGAATTATAGTCGGAAAGTAGTTGATAGCTTAATTCTTGCTTAGCGATACTTTTTTTCAAATCTGCGACACTGTCAGTTGAAATACCGATTAATTGAAAACCTAAGTCTTTTAATTTTGGTTCAATTTTCTTTAGTTGCCCCATTTGTGTGTTACAGAATGGACACCAGCCGCCACGGTAAAAAAATAAAATAGTTTTTTTATTATTTAATACTTCTGATAAGGGTAATTTTTTCCCTGAGGTTGTGGTTACTTCAACTGCGGGAATATTTTGCCCATTCATTAATGGTGTTACTTGCTCAGCGGACTCAGCAATAGCTTTTGTCATAAAAGCTTTATTATTTGCAAGTGCTTGTGAGCTGGTGAATAAAACTATGAGTGTCAGTAATAATTTTCTAGTAAGCATGGATTTATGGTTTCCTTGATAAATAAAATTAAGAATATAACGAATAAATAGAAAAGACCTGATTTGGCTAAAATAATTTCAAAAAGAAATTAATTAAGTAAATTCAGATTTTTTTAGTGTAATGATGAGGTTAATCGTTTACTAATATATAGTGCTAATATTATTACTATATATTTTGACTCAACAACTGTTTATTTTAAGGATTTGCTATGTCTATAACATTTAAAAATAAAGAAGGTCAAAAAGTACCGTCGGTTACTTTTCCTATGCGTGTTAATGATGAGTGGAGTAAGCGTGACAGCCAAGAAATCTTTTCAGGAAAAACAGTAATAGTTTTTTCTTTACCCGGCGCCTTTACGCCAACGTGCTCATCATCACATTTACCTCGATACGACGAGTTAGCAGGTAAGTTTGCTGAAAATGGGGTAGATGAAATTATTTGTATGTCAGTGAATGATACTTTCGTGATGAATGCTTGGTCAGCGGATCAAGGTACTGAGAATGTGAGCTTTATTCCAGATGGTAATGGTGAATTTACCGACGCTATGGGGCTGTTAGTTGAAAAGCTTGATCTAGGTTTTGGTAAGCGAAGCTGGCGTTATTCTATGCTAGTAAAAGATGGCATAATTGACAAAATGTTCATTGAGCCTGATCTGCCGGGTGACCCTTTTGAAGTGTCTGATGCAGATACTATGCTGTCTTATATTAATCCTGATGCAGTTCAAAAAACTAAAGTGTCGATTTTTACCAAGACAGGCTGTCCACACTGCGCACGCGCAAAAGCATTATTGGCTAAGCAAGGCTTGCAGTACGAAGAGTTAACGCTTGGCGATGAAATTACGTTGACAGCTATGAGGTCAATTACTAGTGCTGATACCGTTCCGCAAGTGTTTATTGATGGCAAACATATTGGTACTGCAGATGATTTAGAAAAGTATTTTGCTTAGTAAATATTAGATGACATGAACCATTAATGCTTTTAATGGTTTTTAATTTATGGCACTCACCTTTTATTTTTGAAGGTGCAGTGCCATTTTGGTTATAATTAGGCTATATTTTTTTCACCGAAATTAGCTGATGGACAACCAACCTTACAATCCCCTGCATGGTATTACCTTAAAAACCATAGTAACTGAGTTAGAAGCATACTTTGGTTTTGAAGCGCTAAGTCAGCAAATTAATATTAATTGCTTCAAAAAAGACCCTAGCATTAATTCAAGTCTAAAATTTCTCAGGAAAACACCTTGGGCAAGAGAAAAAGTTGAGCAGTTTTATATCAAAAATAAACATCGTATTGCTACCGCTGCAAAAGAGTAAGTACAAAAATAACTGTTATATAGCCATAAAAGCTATTAAAACACTGGCATTAAAAGGAAATATCGCCAATGATGATGTTTCAAATTTATCGGAACGTAATAAATGACTACACCTAACCACTATATCCTTACTTGGCAATGTCCTGACAATACTGGCGTATTAGCCAAAGTGTCACAAAGTTTATTTGAGCATGGCGCTTTTATCACTGAAACTTCACAATATAGTGATCCTTATACTGAAACTTTCTTTTCACGTATCGCCTTTGATGACAGGAACTTAACGGTATCAGCGAATGAGTTTATTGAAGCATTAGATGAACTAGCAGCACCCTTGCATATGGAGTATCAACTACGTAATAAAGAAGATGTGCCTAATGTGGTGGTGGCGGTATCTAAAGATGATCATTGCTTAGTGTCTTTACTGACAAAATGGAAGTCAGGCGTATTACCTATAAATATTGTTGCTGTCATTTCAAATCATCAAGACTGTCAATCTTTAGCTGATTGGCATGGCGTACCATTTCACCATTTACCGATAACGGCAGAAACCAAAAGCCAGCAAGAAGCACAAATTATCGCATTAATGGACGAGGTTGATGCTGACTTATTAGTACTTGCCCGTTATATGCAAATATTGTCAGATGATTTATGTAAGCAGTTGTCAGGCCGTGCTATAAACATTCACCATTCATTTTTACCAAGCTTTAAGGGCGCACGCCCTTACCATCAGGCACATGCGCGAGGTGTAAAAGTTATTGGTGCGACGGCACACTATGTAACGGCTGATCTTGATGAAGGACCTATTATTGTTCAAGAAGTAAAGCCCATCAATCATACTTTTACTATCGAACAAATGGTGCATATGGGGCATGATTTAGAAGCTACTGCATTAAGCCACGCAGTACGTTTTCATGCCGAGCAGCGCGTATGTTTAAATGGCGATAAAACCGTTATTCTTGCCTAACTAACGTCACAATCATTTAAAGTAGCCGCACTATTGTTATAGCAATTGTTAATCGGTAGGTGGCTACTTTTTCAATACTCCTTCTTATTTTAACGCTAGTTTCTTAGGATATAGTTAGTATCTCATTTAGGGTCTTAGCTAGGGCTTTGTCCTCGAATGATTTTCCTGTATAAATTTCTATACAATCTAGCGTAGTGAATTGCTGACGTTAATTTTGAGGTTAAATGCGCTTAAAATTAGTGAACTGTGCCAAAGTACGAGTAATATTAATGCATATCTCCCTAAGCACAGAGTTACTTGAGTATGATAAATATTGAGAAAATTCACCATGTTGCCTATCGCTGTATTGACGCCAAAGAAACTGCCGATTGGTATCAAGATAAACTCAACATGGCTTTAGTTTTAGCGATTGCTGAAAATGAAGTACCTTCGACAAAAGCGCCAGATCCTTACATGCATATTTTTCTCGATGCTGGTAATGAAAATGTGTTGGCGTTTTTTGAAATTCCAAACTCTCCGGCAATGGGGCGTGATGAAAACACACCCGCGTGGGTTCAGCACTTAGCCTTGCGCGTTGAAAGTGTTGCAGCATTAGTGTCAGCTAAAGCAACATTAGAAAGCAAAGGTGTAGAAGTATTAGGGCCGGTTAATCATGGTGTCTTTAAGTCTATCTATTTCTTTGATCCAAACGGACATCGTTTAGAACTTGCTGCAAATACAGGTACGGCTGAGCAGTATAAGCAATTAAATGACGTTGCTCAGGCGATGATTGAAGAGTGGTCTGAAACTAAACGCGCACCCCGTCATGCCGCTTGGCTACATGAGCAAGCTTAAAACCTTTCAGAACAAACAGAGAAACTTTCGTTACTTTTTGGTGATTAATGGCGTAAAATAGCGGTATTAATCGCCAAAAAGTATCAAACTCATGTCTCGCACTAAAAAATCTAGAAAACCGGCCTCGGCACCTAAAGCAAAGCCAAAACTTAGCAAAGAAGCGCTTGCGAATGTTGAAAAGCGTGTCCGTAAGAAAACAGGAAAAAAACCGGGTAATCGTCAACAGGAAGCATTCGTCAGTAAATCGGAAAACAGCAGCCATCAACAGAAAAAAGATCCACGTATTGGCAGTAAAAAGCCAATCGCACTCGGTGGTGCTAGTACCGCAGACAATCAAAATACAGCTAACAAAAGTGCCAAACCAAAACAAAGTAAAACTACTGAACAGGCAGCTATTGCAGCTATTCGTTACGCCGAGCCTGAACATGATTTTGCTCAAGAGCTTGCTGATATTGAAGCGGATGAAAAGTTACAGGCTATTATGGCTAAACAAGATGAAGAAGTGGCCTTATCAGAGGAAGAGGTTGATTACTTTAATAGCATGATGGAACGTCATCAAATCTTAAGTGAAAAATTAGGTTTAGAGGACGATGAAGAGGAAGATAACTTAGCTGCTACAACCAAAAGTTCAGAAGATGATTTATGGGATAAACTCGATAATGCGAGTGATGATTTATCTCAATTTGAGTAGGATAGGGTAATGAGTAATTCTTGGCTTTTCGCCATACTAGTCGCGGTGGTTATTATTGCTGCACTTGCTTTTTATGCAGGCAGTTTATTACGTCAACTTTCTCAGCAAAAACAAGCACAACAGCAAGCTGAATTGGCGCATAAGCAAGCGCTAGAACGCCATGATCATAAAGTATTAGCCAGCGTGTTATTAATAACACGGGCGATGAAAGAAGAACAATGTGAATATGGTGAAGGCTGCTGGCGTTTATCGGTTTTGTTAAGCTCTCTTAAAACCATGAGCGAATTAGAACAGCAATTTCCTGCTATATTTAAGTTATACGATGAAATAAGACATTTAACGATTCTTGATGAGCGTAAAAAATTGTCAAAACAGCAGCGTATGAAAGAAGATTACCAACGTTTAACTGCTGAATCACAACTGCGTGAAGAAATAGTCAAAGATCTTGATCTACTTCAACAATATACTACCGAAAGAATGAGTATACTGAGTACATCTTCTTAGCTCACCTTGACGATTATGTCCTCAAGGTGGCAACCTGCTTTTGAGGTAATAACTATGACTGAGCAACTAAAATTAAAATTTACCCAACGTATTGTTGAGCTGCAAAACCGCATTAGTTCTATCCACAAAGATTTTGCAAACGGTCGTGATGCCGACTGGGCAGAGCAAGCGGGTGAGCGTGAAAACGATGAAGTGCTCAATGCGCTTGAATCAGAAGCAAAAATTGAAATTCAACATTTGTCTAATGCCCTGACACGCATGGAAAATGGTAATTACGGCATATGCCAAACTTGCGGTGAAGAAATTAGCCATCAACGGTTAGAAGTACAACCAGCTGCTGAAAAATGCATTGAATGTGCTGATTAGTCTTAGCCACTAGAAAATTAATTACTGAATAAACTAACCGAGCTTGAGTTTGATCAATATCCATAAAAGATAATTGTGTATAATTATCGGTAATTATTAAATTAATGGTAAACATCATGCAAGTTAGTCAGTTTTTTGATCCTCAATTACTCAGTAAATATAATACTAGTGGCCCAAGGTATACTTCGTACCCAACGGCATTAGAGTTTCATGACGACTTTAAACATCATGATTTTATACAGGCGGTAGAAAAGTCACCTAATCGTGAATTGTCTTTATATGTACATATTCCTTTTTGTCATACCCTTTGCTATTACTGCGGTTGTAATAAAGTTATCACCCGCCATCGCCATAAAGCCGATATTTACCTCGATTATTTAGCACAAGAAATCTCTTTGCAAGCACCGCATTTTAGCGACTATAAAGTAAAGCAATTACATTGGGGCGGCGGCACACCCAGCTTTTTAACGCACAAGCAAATCACTACCTTAGTCGGCTTATTAAAAGAGAAGTTTGATTTTGCTGATGATTTAGAAATGAGTATTGAAATAGATCCTCGTGAAATTGAAATGGATTTAGCTGAGCACTTATATTCTTTAGGCTTTAATCGTTTAAGCCTTGGCGTACAAGATTTAGATTTGAAAGTTCAAGAAGCGATTAACCGTGTACAATCAACTCAATTTATCGGCGATTTTATTGGTCATGCTAAAGAAGTTGGTTTTCAATCCATTAATATTGATTTGATTTATGGGTTGCCGCATCAAACCACAGAAACTTTTACTAAAACCTTAGATAAAGCTCATGAGTGGGATGTTGATCGTATTTCATTATTTAGCTACGCACATTTACCAAGCCGCTTTGCCGCGCAACGTAAGCTACGTGACGAGTGGCTCCCAGATGTTAAACAAAAATTTGCCTTGATGAAGTTAGCCATAGAAACCTTATGTGGCTATGGTTACGACTTTATTGGTATGGATCATTTTGCCAAGCCAAATGATGAGCTTTCTATCGCGCAAGGCAATGGCAGCTTACATCGAAACTTTCAAGGCTACACCACCAAAGGTGGCTGTGATCTATTAGGTTTAGGGGTTTCTTCTATAAGTGCCATAGGCAATAGTTTTAGCCAAAACATTAAAGAATTGAGAGAGTATTATCAGGCTATAGATAGTCAGCAACATGCGCAAGAACGTGGCGTAAGTTTAACATCAGACGATGTGATTCGTGGTGAAGTTATCCGTGAGTTAATGTGCAATTTGTATTTAGATAAAACTAAAATTAATGACAAATATAATATCGACTTTGATGAATACTTCAGTGAAGATTTACCGTTACTCGATACCTTTATTGAAGATGGTCTAGTTGTTAATAGCTCAGATAGTATTCAGGTAGATCAAAAAGCACGTTTGTTAATTCGTATTATTTGTATGAGCTTTGATGCTTATATGAAAAAACATATTAATCAGCAGCGCTTTTCACGGGTGATTTAACTTCGCCTTTTGTTCTAAAGTAGCTCTATTATTTATTGGTATGCAATTAACTTATCAGGGTTAATCGATGACGCCTAAACTGAAATTACAACCTGCGCTGGAGAATATTAATTCAGTGCCTAGTTGGGTTTTGACTTCTTTAGCAAGATCAACCCACTGATAATAAACATTTCGATGTACCTTCGCGCATAAATTACGACGAACTGTCACATACAAGTTTCCTTGCTCGTTAATGTGTAGAGCATGATCAGCATCCAAAATAAATTCATCATCTAAATTAGTACAAACCACTAAAGTGTTGTTTTTATCTTGATGCCAATGCCATTGAGTAAGCACTAAAGGTGCGTCTTCTACGGTGATTTTTATTTTTTCCACAGGGGTTACTAGAAAATATTCATCCGCTTCTTTTTTTAATACAGAGGCGAGCAACTTCACTAAAGACAAACGTTTAAATGGGGTGCCCTGATAAAACCAGTCACCATTGGCTTTGATCTGTAAGTCCATTTCACCACAATAAGGCGGATCCCACAGCTCTACCGGCGGGATTTTATTGCCTTGCTGTTTTATTTGCGTGGATATTTTATCTAAAGACACAATAACACCTTAAGATTCTTGATAAGTGGTAAAAATAACCGAGACGGAATTTTGGGAGACTTAACTCGTATAACCACCTTACTTCAGCCATTGATCAAGAAGTGCACTAGCTTCTTCTTTCTGTGCAAAATTAGAGTTGACCACATCAACCATTAATTTGATTGCCTCTTTATCTCTATTAAGTGCTTTTAATGTTAACGATAAATGATATTTCACCGTTGAATTTGAATTATTGATGGCCAATGCTTTTCTAAAAAGAGGTAAGGCCTTGTTAAATTCTTTAGTATGGTAATAAATCCACCCTAAGGTATCTAATGAGTCTGGTTGATTATCAATAAGCTCTAATGACTTGTTAACAAGAGTTTTCGCCCGATCGTATTCCGATAAGTTTAAAGCGATATAACTGGCGTTATTTAACAATGCAGGATGATTAGGGGTTAGTGTAATTAATGTTTGATATATCTCATCAGCTTTTGCCCAGTGTGATTGCTCCACATAGATCTCAGCTAGTGCTGAATTTAATAATAAACTTTTGGGTTTATTCTTTATTGCTTTTTTTAAAGTGGTTATAGCATTGTTGGTTCGTTTGGTTGCTCTATAGACTATGCTTAAACCAACGATACTACTGTCGTTTGTTTCTATTTTAATGCGCTTTTTATAATACTTTTCAGCCAAACTATAGTCTTTGTTACGTAAATAAACATTAGCCAGTATTTCTATAAGTTGTGCAGATAGCTCATGATTAACTTCAAAAGCTTTAATCAGCTTTATCGCGCTATCAATTTCATTTTCTGCATTATATAGCCCAGCTAATCCGATAATTACATTTTCGTTGTTTTCATCCCAAGCCATTGCTTTTTTGTAGGCCGATATTGCTTCAGGTATATTGGAAAACTTTTGATAAACATGAGCTATCGATAAATATATTTTGCCTTTATCCCCTCCTTGTTTTATCGCGGTTTTATAGGCATCAACAGCAGAAGATAAATCTGAATTCTGGGAATGTAAGTTTGCCAATAATAAATAAAGCTCAACTGTTTTAGTATGATTTATCAAATAAGTATTTAATGTTTCTATAGCAGTAAGTATTTGATTATTAATTACATAGCTTATGATTAAATTTTTTAATACCGTTTCGTTATCATTATTTTCCTTAAACCTTTCTTCCAAAATAGCAACACTAGCAGCTGAATTATCTGTCCTATTATATATTGTCGTTAACGTAGTAATTAAATAGATATTATTTTCAGATATCATCAAGGCTTTTTTTAGACGATTAATAGCCGTTTCTACTTGCCCATTTTCAAATTCTATGTTGGCTAAACTAACAATAGATTTTGCATGGTTTGGCTCCAATTCTAGTGCCAAATGAAATTGTTGTTTAGCCTTTTCGATATCGCCAGATATTTGATAAATATAACCAAGGTGATGTTGTATATTGGCATCCGTTTTTATATTTTCAGCTAAGCTTTTAGCGACAATAATACCTTTATCCATTTCTCCTGATCTGATGTATGACTCCACCAACAATAAACCAACTACTGTAGGATCATAGTCTGAAGCAGAAGCGGTTAACAAATGTTCAATTGCTTTTTCGGGGTTACCCTTTGCTAAATAGCTTTTTGCAAGTTGAGTATCTGCTATGGGTAAATCGGGTTTGAGTTTTTTTACTTGTTCTAGATGAAAGTGGGCTTTGTCATACTGCTGTAATTTTAAGTAGGTCATGCCAAGCATTGATAAAATTTTGGGGTTATCTGGCTCCAAAAAATTTGCTCGGCTTAATAGCACTTTCGCTTGCAGTGGTTTTTCTTCTACTAATTCAATAGTGGCAGCCAAGGTTAACGCATTAATATTATTATTATCTATAAATAAATAGGAATCTATATACTGCCTTGCAGCTTCATAATTTTGTTGATGGAATAAAATAATGCTGGCGAGATAATAATAAGAAGGGTTAGATCTGAGTACCTCTTCACTTAAATGATCTAAAACGTCAGTTACTTTTTTGATTGAACTTTCAAGTTCGGTATCGTTATTCTTTCTAACTTGAACCATTGCTTTAAGAAATTCAGCTTTAGGTTCGTTTGGAATTTGTTCTAACACCTTATCAGCATACTGTTCTGCTAAATCATATTGTTGCAGTTCTATATTAATAGTACTGGCGAAGATTAAGGATTGAATATTATTTTTATCTATTAATAAAGCTTTATTAACCGCATTAAGTGCAAGCTCGTTATTTCCTAAGCTTTGCTGAATACTCGACTTTAAATTCCAAGCCTTTATTGGCGGTATATACCCAGCTAATACCTCATCGACAAGCTGGTCTGCTTCACGATACTTGAAATAATTTACCAATATTTGCACTAGACCTAATTTTGCATAGATATTATTTTCATCAAAATCCAACGCTGTTCGATAATTCTTTTGTGATAGTTCTAACTGTCGCAACCCTAAATGAGCATCTCCTCGAAGTACATATATTTGAGCGGCTAACTTATTGTCATCTGTATGTTCAGGAAGGTAGGCTAACGTTTTATTATACATGCCTTGCATAATGTAAGATTCAGCAAATAATAGCTGTAATTGTTTTTTATTGGCTCCTAAAGAGGCGGCTTTGGTTAATGCTACTTCTGCCATGGATGCACTGCCATTAGCGAGTAAAATTTCGGCCATCAGGATGTGTGAAGCTAAATGCTCCGGTGATATCTTCAGAATGTTTCTTACATGAATTAGTGCTTCGTTATAATTGTTGTTATTCAATGCACTACGAGATAATTCATATAGCTCATCTTCTTGTGAAGCTTTTATTGAAAAGGAGGTAGCAATTAAAAATAATAAGAAATAAGCTCTCAAATATCTATCCAACATTAACTATTCAGTGTAGAGGAAATGATTATGTCAAAATTATTCGTATAAAGATAATTTTGCGTCAATCATGATTATTTACTGTCCAAAAATTTTACACATCTTACTTTTATTTATGCAAAAACTTTTGACTTTACATTTAATTTCTAAAATAACAATAGCTTAAAATCAAGGCTTAGTTTTTGCTTTATAATTAGGATTAAACATACTATAAGTATAGTTAAACGATATTATTTGGGTGATGATAATGTTTTTATTTAGAAATATTAAAAAAACAGCAATATTTGGACTGGCTCTTATTAGTAGTAGTAGCTTTTTTGCTAATGCATCATTAACTTCAGTAGGTGATTTGATTCAAGTTTCTGTATTAATTACTGAAGATAATAATGATTGCAGTGGCTATTTTGGTACATTCGATAATTGTGAAATAACACATGTACCCTCTGGTGGTACAGAGTCTTTTGCCAAAGTAATGAGTAAGTTTGAAGACAATGGAAGTATAGAGTTAGCAGGGCCTTCTCTAGCCTCTGATTGGAATTTTTATGTTACAAATGATGCTACACCTGGTACAAATGGTACTGGAACCTGGAATTATACGGGAACAACATATCCAGGCGTTTCTTTTTGGGTCGCAAAAGCTTCTAATGATTTTATATTAAATTGGATGATTGCTGATAACACAGATAATAGAAACACCTGCACATCATCGGGTGAATTTTCTGTTAATTGTTTAAGTTTGGCCGTTAGCGTAACAACGGGTACATGGACTACACCTTTAACGGTTAATGGTAATAATCAAGGCTCACCAAGAGCTTTATCCCACATAACCTTTTACGGAAATGAATGTAGAGAGAATTGTGATTCTACTAAAATTCCGGAGCCGTCAACTATTTCATTATTTGCTTTAGCTATAATGGGGATTTTAGTTCGACGTAAACAATTCAATTCATAATTTAGTTGTTATTTTAAGATGTAGTTCATAAACAATCCTTGAACTACATTTTTAAAGTCTACTTATCTTCTAAAGATATACTCTTACATAATTAAATGAAGAGTTAACCGAAACTGGTTCGCAAAAACAGTAGATAGGTACAACATATAAATTTAAGCAAAAGATGAAGTTTTTCTTGTCATTCTAGGCTCAAATGCAATATACTCACCGCGCCTTATAAACAGGCGTCCTAAGTATACTCAGTGGTGGCTATAGCTCAGTTGGTAGAGCCCCGGATTGTGATTCCGGTTGTCGTGGGTTCAAGTCCCATTAGCCACCCCATTTTTCTTCATTTTTATTTTCTCCCCTTTAAAATCAACTCCCTAGGTAAGTTAATAGCTTTGCTATAAAGCACAAGGTGTTCTACCTTTATAAATCATTCAGCTGATTTCTTGTATTTATGTTGGTGAGCCATTGTTTTTAGGGGAATACCACATGAGTTTGTTCGATTGGGTTTGTAATTTATTGTTAGGGCCTAGCACGCAAGTAAAATGTAACGGCAAGCGTCTTGATGGTGTAGAGGTGCCTTGTGTTGAGGAGGAAGCTGAAGGCTCGTCACTTTCAGACGATCATCAGTTGAAAAGCGAGCAACGAGAAGCCGAGATAAAACACCAACACCTACACCTACATCAACGAAGTGTCATTTTGGAGAAAATCAAAAAACAATATCAACTAGCGGATAGTCCATTTGCAATAAGCTTGCATGACGTACTCACCGATATTGTGATGAAACAACAGTCTTTAAATGAAGATAACACCACTGCGGTAAGTAACGCCTTATATTTAATTGTAGATAAACGGTTTTGTCAGCGCCAAGTCGTAAGTAATACAGAAGATTATCTCAACAGTTTAATTCGTGATGTTGGCGAGGCAGAAAGAGAATTTAACGAAGTGTGTTACTCGAATGCTTATGCCAGCGATGTGTTTTCAACGATCAAATATAGTCTTATCGGTATGAAAGTGTCGCAATTAAATGATAGTTAAGATTACTATCAGTTAGTTGGGCATAGGTTAGATAGCTATTTAGGTGATTTGATTATAATTGTATGTTGCTAGCTAGCAGGAGTTTTGCTGATCAATTTGCTCTTTTTGATGATTGCTGCGGAGAATATTAGCAGTTACTGTTTTTTCACACACTGTACGGATTGATTTTTAACTAATGTTGGCTGAAATTTATTTTCAGCTACCTCGATAAATGCTTGCGGTTTTTTCGCTAATAACAATGCTAACTCTGTTGCTCTTGTGGCGATATTCGCTACAGGTGAATTAATCGTGGCGAAGGTTGGGCGGCAAATTTTACTATAGAGAGAGCCGTTAAAACCAATAATCGAAATATCCTCAGGTATCTGCATACCTTGCTCTTGTAAAAAGGTTATTGCGCCATAGGCTGTAGCATCATTGAGACAGATAATCGCTGTAAATTCTTGGCCAGAGGCCAATAAATTATATGCCGCCGCTTTGCCACCTTCAAAAGAGCCATCACTTAGTTCTACCATACTTGGCGAGAGCATGATATTCGCGGCAGATAAGCTATCTAGCGCTCCCTTAATTCGTTGACAAGAATTTAAACGTGAGGGGGGCAAATCAATGATGGCAATTTTTTCATGCTGATGTTGCAACAAATAATTTGCCATCATGGTACCTGCGAAGTAGTCATCTAGCCAAACGCAGCGCTCTGCAATTTCGGGTATATAACGATCTATTAAGGTTAAGCCAGGTACTTTCTTTGCATAGTAAATTAGTTGATCGTCACTAATGGTTGGGCTAAATAAAACAATGGATTGATATCTGTGCTCAACGAGTGTTGCTAATGCTGCCAGCTCTTTATCGCGATCAAACGACGATGAACTTAATACCAGCTGCACATCATGGGCTAAGGCGACCTTTTCAATCCCTTGCACCATACAAGCAAAGTAGGGCGTGATCAGATCCGGTAAAATCACCCCAATAGCTGATTTAGCAACATACTTAATGGAGCGGGCATTAGTATTGGGAAAGTAGCTCATATCCAGCATAATTTGCTGAATTTTCTTTCGTTTCTCAGTACTTACCCCGGATTTATTATTGATCACTCTTGAGACTAAAGCGGTGGATACTCCCGCGGCTAAGGCGATA
The DNA here is from genome assembly GCF_057546125.1 of Colwellia sp. SU-HH00943. Lineage (NCBI taxonomy): Bacteria > Pseudomonadati > Pseudomonadota > Gammaproteobacteria > Alteromonadales > Colwelliaceae > Colwellia > Colwellia sp. SU-HH00943. The sequence goes on along the minus strand of NZ_BAAJLW010000001.1, from coordinate 814,939 downwards.
TCTTTTATGGTTGTCATAGTGTTTTAATGTGATTAGTTATTTTTGCTGGCGTTGAGGTGCTATCCCGCTTTACGAGTATCGCGGGGTACTTATAACCACGGTTTGGATTAGCAAAATAATGTTGATCTTTACTAAACGACAAGGCTAATAAAGTGGCTTTTTCGGCCATAATCGCAATCGGATATTTTATTGTGGTGAGTTTAGGTGAAGAAAACTGGGCAAAATGTAAATCATCAAAACCTATCACTGATATCGCTTCAGGCACAAGATAACCTAATTCATTAAGCTTGGCGATAGCCCCAATGGCGATTTGATCATTAAAACAAAATAGTCCAGTACAGGCTATTTTTCGACTCACTAACTCGGTGATAGCTTTTTGGCCACCGTCAAAATCATTGTCTGTGGTGATGATGTTTTCTGTTGCTAACGAAACATCCTTTTCCAATAAAAACTGTTGTATACCCGCAAGACGTTTTGCTTCATTGTCTGATTCTTTGCTACTGGCTAGCATGGCAAAATTTCGATGACCTAAGTCAAATAGATGTTTTGCCATTAAATATCCACCGGCATGGTTATCAAACCAAACACAGTGTGAGCTAATCTCTGGAATATGGCGATTAAGTAAAATTAAGCCTTTAACTGCATAGGTTAATTCGATGAGCTTTTCATTTGAAAGTGATCGGCTGTGAACAATGATGGTACTACAACGCTCTGCCCGTAACCGATTGATAGCTTCTAACTCTTTCTCCCCATTTTGTGAGCCGGTATTGATTAACACCTTAAACCCCAAATCACTCGCTGTTTGTTCTATGGTATGTGCAATAACGGCGAAAAATGGATCGGATAAATAGGGAAGTACAACACCTATTGTTTGCGATGCGTTAGTGACCAGATCGCGGGCGTTTGCATTCAGCACAAAACCAAGTTGGTTGACCGCTATTTCCACTTGTTTTTTAGTAGCAATAGCGACCTTATCAGGTGTGTTTAATGCTCTTGAAACTGTTGCAACAGAAACATTAGCCAGATTGGCAACATCTTTTATGGTTGGCATGAATAAAAATTCAGATCACTTAATAGGAGCAATTATTCTATGTGAAAAATCAAAAATAGCAAAAGACTATATCTCGTTACCCAATTTCATTGGCAAATAAAATGCCCTTTTCCCTGTTAGAACAACACAGTAACCCTTGTTTATTATAGTACTGCAATTATGTAAACCGTTTACATCTGTATTGTGATTACATCTTGTGGTGTTGTTATTTTTAAAGTGGCATTTCTAAAATGGTATTAATGCCCAATTAAAGGTCTTGTTTCAGTTCATTGTATTTCAAGGGGTTTATGTTTCTCCTAAATAAAATTGTATAAAAATAAGTCTAATAATTTCGCTGTAGACTTGTTTTGTTGGTGTATAACGATTACATTATATTGTTAACAATAAACTGTAATCAAAATAAAGTTATTAGTTGTAACGTACAGACATAACGCAGTAATAAAAAAGATAAGAGGTAGAGTTATGAATTTATATAGAGGGGTGGCACTATTGGCCGCGTTGAGTATTAGCTCAACATCGACAATAGCAGCTCAAGTAAAAGTTGATATTAACTTAGACACAAAACATGAAGTTAAAGGTGTATCTGACTTCAATCGTAAAAAACATATCACCGTTCATTCAGCCCTTACTGAAACCGATTGGCATGGTGAAGCTGACACCATGAATTACCTAATGAACGATCTCGATGTCTATTTTGGTCGTGATAACGGTATGGCCTCATGGATATTTAAAGCCACAGGACAAGATCCTGAAAATCCGGGTAAACCTCATATTGCTGACCTAACTAACTTTGGTCAATGGCACAAAGATAACATGTACGATAATTTAGCTGAATCTGTTCGTGCATATGAAACCCGTAGTGATGAAATGATTATGGGTATTACTCCTCATGGCCCATTTCCAACGCAGTCATATTGGCCCAAAGATCTCGCGGGTAAAGACGATGAAGCCGGAAAATATATACTTCGCGATATTGCCGATGGCGCCGAATGGGTGGGTGAATATCTTGATCAATTCTTCCGCAAAGATGGCGAAACAAGCGGTGTTTTAATGCCAAAATATTGGGAAGTAATAAACGAACCTGATATGGACATTAACGTTGGCCGAACCTTTGTTATGTCAAGCTTTGAGCAGCTATTTGAATATCATAATTTAGTCGCTGCCGAAATTAAAAGTAAGCTCCCTGAAGATCAACGCCCTTTAATTGGCGGTATGACTTGGGGTTTACACGATTTAGAAAAGCCTGATCTATCAGAGCGCTTTCCAACACAAGAAAAAGCTGTTCGTAATCGTTACTCTTATGAACCCGGTGAACTAGAAGACTTTTTACAAGCAATCACCAGTTCACAATACTGGGCAACGCAAGATGATGCCTATTTCCAGTGGGATGCTATTTGGAAAGGTTTTATGGATGCTTCGGGTGAAAACATGGATTTTTACTCTCTGCATTTATATGACTGGGCACAATTAGGTGACAATCCACGTCAAGGAAGTACCTTCCGTCGTGGTATGAAAACCGAAGCCATCTTAGATATGGTTGAATGGTATGATGCACAAGTCAATGGTGCTGAAAATATAAAACCATGGGTTATTTCAGAATACGGTGCTATTGCCTCAAAACATGGCAAGCTAGAATTTTTAGCAAACGATTATCGCTATTCAGATTGGTTACATTTAAGAACCTTTAACCAAATGTTTATGCAAATTTTAAGACGCCCAGCTCAAGTGGTAAAATCAATGCCATTTGCGCCAATTAAAGGAAAATGGGGTCTACTCACTGGTCCTGATGGCGAAGCTATTCGCTATGAAGCCGCATTAATGCACACTGATGAAGCACTCTCTGCCAATTATGATGATGCCCAGTGGTACGTAACCGATAAAATACAGTGGTATGAATTATGGTCGGATGTAAAAGGTACGCGTATTGATACCCATTCAAGTGATCCGGATGTGCAAGTTGATGCTTATGTTGATGGTAATCACACTTATCTGATTCTAAATAACTTGGAATGGTACGATATTCCTGTTGATTTAGCATTTATGGGGGCTAATGGTAATACCGTTAAAAGTGTTAAAATTAAGCACTCATACTTGGCTGAAGGCTTAAGTCCTACGAATTTAGGTCGCCCAGTTTTAGCTCAAACAACATTAACAAACTTACCGGAGTCAGTAACGTTAGAGCCAGGTTCTACCATCATCTTAGATGTTGAATATAATGCCGATGTTTCAATCACTTCTACCATGCAAGAGAAAAAATACTATGGTGAAAGTTTAGCTGGTGCTGGTAAAGGGTTAGCTGCAAAAGGCCAAGTACATAGAATTACTGGTAACACCATGACAGGTGAAATTAATAATGTTGTTGTACCAACCAATGGTGAAGCGACATTAAGAATCGCTGCTGAGTTTTATCCTTTCCATGCTGCTAAACCCAATAACAACACCTTTACTTTCAACGGACATACATTAGCTGTTCCAACCCAAATTAACCCGAATGCCAGTGGCGTTATGACGGAGCATTATGATTATATGGGACCAGAAGTTGATGAGAGCAGTGTTTCATTAAACTTAATTGAAATTCCTGTGCCGTTAGAAATTTTACAAGAAAATAATGTTATTACCGCATCGGTTGCGTCGGCTCGAACATTTACGGCGATCAGTTTATCTACATGGGAAACTGAGCAAGCATTATCAAGAAGTCAGCCGCAAGCATGTGATCCTTGTATAACGGCTAGCGACATTTCTATCTCAGGCGAAGATAACGTTTTATATAAAAACACTATTGCCTTGAGCGTAGATCTGTTCCCACTAGATACCGATAATAAAGCCGTACATTGGACTAGTTCTGATGTGAAAATTGCTGCAGTTGACCAAAACGGCCTAGTAACAGGTACAGGGCCTGGTACAGCAACAATTAGTGTTAGTACCCAAGAAGGGGTATTAGTTGCTACTCATGTTGTGGATGTCACTACCGTTCAAGCAACGCATGTTGAACTAAGTATTAACGATGCTACGTTAGCGCTTAATGAAACACTTGCCTTAAGTGTCAATATTGAACCACTTAATACTACAATTAAAAGCGTTACTTGGTCTTCATCAAATGAGGCTGTAGCAACGGTTAATAGTAACGGTGTTGTTACCGCTATTAGTGCTGGTGTAACTGATATTACTGTAACCACAGTTGATGGTGGTATCAGCGATGTAGCAAGCATTGAAGTTACTAGTATTCCAGTTTCGTCAATTGAAACACCAACCAATGCGGTTATTGTGTTACCTGGCAGTTTTCAAGCCCAAGTTAACTTAATCCCAGCGAATGCCTCAGATAAAAACATTAACTGGAAAACAGATAACTACACTATTGCGACTGTGGATGATAATGGTTTAATCACAGGGGTATCTGCTGGAGCCACGACTATCACGGCAACATCTAGTGATGGCGGTTTCCAAAGTAATATCATTGTTAATGTTATTGAATCTCAGTCAATTCCTGCATCAGGTTTTATCATTGAAGCTGAATCAATGGCTAATACGGGTGGTTCCTATGGTGGCTTCGATGTTAGCGCTGTAGGTATTAACAATAACCAATCTGGCGATTGGGCTGAATATCAAGTTGATTTCACTAATGCTGGTGTATATCGCTTAATCTTAGATGCTGGTACACCAACCGCACCAAGCAATGGTGTTGAGGTATTTGTTAATGGTCAATCAGCAGGTAGTGCTGACATAGCAACAACCGGCGACTGGGATGTAATGCAAAGTAACGTTATTAGTAATAACTTAGTAATTGCTTCACCAGGCACTCACACCATTCGTATTCAGAGTATTGGTGTTGATGCTAAATGGCAGTGGAATGCCGATAAAATGAGTTTTATTTTACTAAGCAGTTTATCACCAGATCTTGCGCCAGTTATTGAGCAACCAACTGAGCCAGAAGAGCCTATTGACCCTGAAATACCGGCAACAGGTTCATTGACGTTAGAAAATAGCAGCCAATATTTAGCCACAGATTATGTGGTTGGTGAAAGTATTAGCGTATCTGTAAACTATGATGCCGGTGATAACCAAACGGTAACCTCAGCACAAGGTGGCGTTAAGTTTTTCTTACGCGAAATGACCTCAAACTGGGACTTAGTGAATGATGTAATCGGGTTTGATGCCAGTGCCATAGGTAAAACATCAGGTACGGCAACTGCAACGCTCCCACTGGTTGGTTTAACACCATCAGAAGAGTTACCTGCGGGCAATTTTTACTTCTTATTTGCGTCATTTAATTCAACTGACGGTGAAATTTACAAAATTGCCGGCGTACACCCAATTAGTATTGTTAGCACAGCCACTCCGGAAGAGCCGACAGATCCAGAAGTACCAGGTGATCCATCAATTACCTTAGACAACGTAAGTAAATATTTAAATACCGTTTACGGTAAAGGTACTGATATCGATCTAACCGTGTCGTTTAATGCGGGTACAGGTAATACCGTCGCTCAGAGTTCATTTGGCGGTGTAACCAGTGGTTTAATTGTTGTTTTACAAGAATTACGTGCTGATGGCTCGCAAGTTAAGCGAGTTGTTGTCGGTGAATCGAGTATTATTGATCTTCAAAACGGTACAGTGAATGTTAGTTTGCCTTTAGTACACCCTAGCCAAGGGCAACTAGCAACCAGTGACGCATTAAATTCGGGTCATTATTATAACTTAACCGCACGCTTTAAATCGTCAGACGGCAGCACACAAATACTACCGAATGTTTCGCCAATTATGATTGGTGAAGTCACTATAGAGCCTGAAGAGCCAACGGAACCAGAAGAGCCAGTTATACCAGAAGAGCCTACTGAGCCGGGTGAACTACTTGATGGTGAGTCATTTACCATTGAAGCAGAATCGTTCGATGCAACAGGTGGTCGTGTTGCCGGTGTTACTATTGGCGAGAGAGGTATCCCAACTGACCGTCGTACGGTAACCGATAGTAATCAAAATGGCGATTGGGTTGATTATTATATCGACTTCCCAATGGATGGGTTTTATCGCATAGAAATGGTGGCTTCTAGTCAAAACACCAATTCACAAGCAGCGTTATATGTTGATGGTGAAGCTATTCAAGAAGTGCCGGTATTTACAGGTAACCAAGGAATATTTGATAACTTCGTGTTAACGGAGGCGACATATATAACCGCAGGTACTCATACAGTTCGTATTGAAGCAACCTCAGCCGGTGGTAATGGTTGGATGTGGTTTGGTGATACCGTAACGTTCACCGCCTTAATCGCAGACGAGCCGGTGGAGGTTATTCCACCATCATTAACGCTTAATGATGCCAGCTTGTATACATCAGAAACTTACATTGTTGGTGGTCAAATAGAAGTAATCACTTACTTTGAAGCTGGCACTGATAACTTTGTGACTGATCAATTCTTAGGTATGCAATACAAGCTTGTTGAAATGACGCCAGAAGGTCAGAGCGTTAATGAGGTAACGGCTAACGATATTAGCATTATTGAATTGCAAAATGGCGTATCGACAGCTGTCATATCATTAGCTGGGTTAACCGCATCAGAACAACTTACTAACGGTAATTATTACCTACTGACAGCGCGTTTTGGTACGACAGCTAATGGTGTACAAAACCTAGAAGCCATTTCTCCAATAAGCATTGAAGGTGATTTTGACTTAGACGGGATTGCTGATTCATTAGACCCTGATGATGATAATGACGGTGTTGATGACGCTATTGATGACTTTCCAAATGATCCAGTATATGGCGTATTAGGTGATTTTGATGGTGACAATGACGTTGATAGAAAAGATATTTCTTACTTCGTTCGTGCAATGCGTAACCCTGAATTGCACAGACCAGAATTTGATTTTAATGGTGACGGTAAAGTACACCAAAGCGATGTTAGTCAATTAAGAAATTTATGTACACGTACTCGTTGTGCTGAATAATAGATTAGGAGTAGTAAAATGAAAAAATTATATATGTTATCAATGTTATGCCTGATGAGTTTTCAAAGTAATGCTGGGCTGATAATAGATGCCGATGCCAACACTTATGAAATTGGCGACACCATTAACATCAATCTAAGTTATGATGCCGGCGCACCTTTGGGTGGCTTACTGGATATGAATTTTGATGCATATGCTTATTTTAGTTTCTCAGAAGATAAAGCAAGCTTTGATATGGAATCACTTCCTGCACAATACGCCAATGCAGATCCATTTACACTGGTTGACTATGATGTGTTGTTTGATGAATGGACATACAGTTTAAGCACTTGGGGCTTTGAAGCACCTTTTGCAGCAACGGATACTGTACTTGATTTAGGCAAACTAAGTTTTATTGCCAATGATCTTGGTAACTTTGCTTTTAATGTTTCTGAGTTTGGTTTGTCTGACTATGTTGGCTTTTATGATGCAGATTATGGTATTAGTCATTCAATTAATATTGTAGAAGCTGAAATACCTGAGCCTTCAACACTGGCTATATTTGGCTTAGCTTTGGCTGGCTTAGCAAGGTCTCGTCAAAAAGCTTAATAGGTTTATTAAGTAAAAGACAATAAAAAGGAGCCTTAATTCAGGCTCCTTTTTTTTATGCTTAAAATGTGACTCGTCATGAATAAGATTGATACTTTAGCCATAGACCGTATGCTTGCTGTTACTGTTTGAGCTGTTTACTTCGCACTTTTTTGTATCAATTATCAAAGCACTTAATTAAAAGAGCGTATAAACTACACATACTGATAAGTAGCTCCTTATTCTCTCAACTATAGGTTATTTCTTTATGATAAAGTTATTAAAAATCGTTTTATGCACACTTTGTTTTATCACCAGTTCAGCTCACGCGACTGATTTAAAAGTAGGGGATATAGCGCCTAACTTTAAACTACAAGCAACAACAGGTGAGTTTTATCAACTTAGTGATTACCTCAATAAACAAGCGGTGGTTATTGCTTGGTACCCTATGGCAAATACTAGAGGTTGTACTATTGAATGTAAGTCATTAGTCGAACAAGGCCATTTAATTAGAGCATTTGATGTTAGCTATTTTATGGCTAGTGTTGATCCGTTAGATGATAATCGTGACTTTGCCAAAAAAACAGGTGCCGACTTTCCAATGTTAAGTGATCCCACAAGAAAGACAGCAAAAGCTTATGATGTTTTAAATTTTATGAATGTTGCCAGTCGAGTGACTTTTTATATCTCTAAAGAAGGTAAAATTATTAAAATTGATGAAGATATTTCACCTAAAACTGCGGCAGAAGATATGGCAAATAATTTAGCTCAGCTTGGTGTTAAGAAAGCTACGTCAAAGAATTAATAGCCTGAATTTAAGGTTGATTTGTAAAGTATTTATGCTCGAAATGCTGATTTAATGACAATTGAGCAGTTATCGAAAATTACCCACTTAACAGTAATTAGGGAGAAAGAGCTTTTAAAGAAAAGAGTTAGGGAGCGACTAAACTAGCACTACGGGAATAAAGCCAGTTTAGCCGTTTGAAAAGGTTTAGCTATCTTGACGAATCAAGTAATCGAAAGCACCTAACGCTGAAGTTGCGCCACTGCCCATGGCAATGATAATTTGCTTATACGGGCTGTCAGTAACATCACCTGCAGCGAATACACCTTCCATTGACGTTTCACCTTTGTTTGAGGTGATGATCTCGCCTCTGTTAGTTAATTCAATGCTACCTTGTAGGAATTCACTGTTTGGCATTAGGCCAATTTGAACGAAAATCCCAGCTAACGAAATACTATGGTTTTCACCTGTTTTACGGTCAAGGTAACTTAAGCTAGTAACACGTTTACTGTCGCCTACAACCTCTGTAGTTTGTGCTTCAGTAATAATAGTAATGTTGCTTAATGATTGTGCTTTTTTAACTAGTACTTCGTCTGCACGTAAGGTGTCAGCAAATTCTAAAACAGTAACATGTTCAACAATGCCTGCTAAATCAATTGCAGCTTCAATACCTGAGTTACCACCACCGATTACGGCAACGGGTTTACCTTTAAATAAAGGGCCATCACAGTGTGGGCAGTAAGCAACACCTTTGCCACGATACTCTTGCTCGCCAGGTACATTCATTTCACGCCAGCGCGCACCTGTGGCTAATACAACCGATTTACTTTTAAGTAGCGCACCATTTTCTAGCGAGATTTCAACTAAGCCTGTTTCTTCATTGCGTGAGATTTTACTCGCTTTGTTGTTATTCATAATATCAACATCGTAATCACGCACATGTTCTTCTAAACTTGCCACTAACTTAGGGCCTTCCGTGGCTTTAACAGATATAAAGTTTTCAATGGCCATAGTGTCACTGACTTGTCCGCCAAACCTATCGGCAACTAAGCCAGTATTAATACCTTTCCGTGCTGCATAAATAGCTGCTGCGGCACCTGCAGGGCCACCACCAACGACTAAGAAGTCGAAGTTATCTTTTTCAGCTATGGCGTTTGCTTGACGTTGGCTAGCACCTTTGTCTACTTTGTTTAAAATTTCGGTTAATGAGATACGGCCTTGGCTGAATTGTGCACCGTTAAGGTATACAGTTGGTACAGCCATAATATCGCGATCAAATACTTCAGTTTGAAATAACGAGCCGTCTATCATTACGTGTTTAATTTGCGGGTTAATAGCCGCCATCATATTTAACGCTTGTACTACTTCAGGGCAGTTTTGGCAGCTAAGTGAGATGTAAGTTTCAAATAGGTATTCCCCTTCAAGGTTACGAACTTGCTCAATCACCTCTTTCTCAATTTTTAACGGGTGAGAGCCACTGTGAAGTAATGCCATTACTAATGAGGTAAATTCGTGTCCCATTGGAATACCAGCAAAACGCATTTCACTATTCGTTGCTGTACCACGTACTAACATTGAAGGTACACGCTCACTGTCATCTTCACCTTCAACAACTGAAACTAGAGGAGATAATTGCGCTATTTGTGCTACTAATGTGCTTAATTCTTTGCCTTTTGGGCTGTCATCGGTAAAGGTGATTAGCTCAACAGGTGTTTTTAAATTTTGTAAATAGTTCTTTAATTGTGCTTGTAAATTTGTGTCTAACATAATGACCTCTAAACGATGAAAAAATTGGAGAGTGGAATGGCCACCTGATTGTGGCCATTTAATACGTACTCTTAATTTTTAGTCTTAGATTTTACCTACTAAGTCTAATGATGGAGCTAGTGTGTCAGCGCCTGGCTGCCATGCAGCAGGACATACTTCACCATCGTGCTCAGCTACGTATTGAGCAGCTTTGATTTTGCGTAGTAATTCTGATGCGCTACGGCCAATACCTAGGTCGTGTACTTCAGCTACTTTGATTTCGCCTTCTGGGTTAACAACGAATGTACCGCGTAAAGCTAAACCGTCTTCTTCAATCATTACACCAAAGTTACGAGTAATAGCACCTGTAGGGTCGCCAATCATTGGGTATTTGATTTTGTTAATTGTGTCAGAAGCATCATGCCAAGCTTTATGAGTGAAGTGTGTGTCAGTTGATACTGAGTAAACTTCAACGCCCATTTTTTGTAACTCTTCGTAATGGTCAGCCATGTCACCTAATTCAGTTGGACATACGAAAGTGAAGTCAGCAGGGTAGAAGAAAAATACAGACCATTTACCTTCAAGATCTTTTTCGCTTACGTCAATGAAATCACCATTGTGAAAAGCAGTTGCGTTAAAAGGCTTAATTGTCGTGTTGATAATTGATTGGTTCATAATGAACTCCTATTTAGTTTTAAAGTGTATTTGTTTAAGTCGAGGTAATAATAAATCGAGGAGTTTGATTTGTATAATCGATTGTTTTTATCATTTTGATAGATTTTTTCTATCGTTATGTGTGAGTAATACTATTCAGTCTAAACATTCACAAATAAATCGTTATTTATCAGTTACTTATAAAAGGTAGAATTAAATAGATAAAACTACATTGATAAAAGCTATGCAGGATAAACTTTATTGATGGAGGCTTTTATATTGTTAATAATGGTATTGACGCATTCTAGGCGAGAGTAATTGGGGCGAATTAGCAAAGACACTTCACGAGTGGGCTGTGGAACTTTAAAGGTGCGGTATTTAATATTGTCATTTTCTGCGTGGTTTTCGATAGCTAATGCAGGTAATAAGGTGATACCTAAATTACTGGCAACCATATAGCGTAAAGTTTCTAAACTGGTAGCTTGAAAACTATTATCTTCACGAGCGCCGGCAGCAAAACAATAACCCATAGCTTGATCTTTTAGGCAATGCCCATCAGCGAGGGTAAGAATTTTTTCCCCTTGCAAGTCACCTAGCTCTAATGTTTCTTTATGCGCTAAAGGGTGATTCATAGGCGTAGCTAATATCAAGGGTTCATTAAATAAGTGATAGCTTTCAAAACTGTGCATATCTTCTAGATAAGGCAGTATCAGAATATCAAGCTTACCTTCGTCTAATTCTTCTAACAAAACCTTAGTTTGGTTCTCATGCAAGAAAAAATTAATATTGGGTAGTGCCTGATTCAATGAAGACATGATATGAGGCAATAAATAGGGCGCTAGGGTTGGGATTAAGCCAATGTGTAAATCACCGGATAAGGGATCTAATAAGGCTTTGGCTGACAATTCAAAGTCTTTCGCCGCTAATAATACCTTGCGTGCATCTTTAACTAGCTGATTGCCCGCTGGCGTTAACATGACATTTTTTCTATGACGCTCAACCAGTTGCAAGCCAAGTTGATCTTCTAGCTTCATTAGTTGGCCACTTAAAGTCGGTTGGCTGACAAAGCATGCATCGGCCGCTTTACCAAAATGCTTGTGGGTATCAATAGCGTCTAGGTATTCTAAATCACGGAGTTTAATCATGTTTTTAGTTTCCCATAAACTTACTTAGTTTTAGCTTGCATTGTATTCGCCATTTTATTACGTATTCTTTTAGTACATAACACAAAGGGTTGAACGTATATATTACGCAATGTGGAGTGATCTAAATCTTGGTGTTTAAGACCAAAGGTAACTTCTTTGACCGATGATGCGAGATTATGACAGTTAAATATTCTATCCCAAATTGCTAAGGCCGTACCAAAATTTGAATGGTGGTATTTTGGCTGATTACTATGGTGCAGCTGGTGCTGTGCAGGGCTTAACCACCATTTCTCAATAGTATCGCCAAAGCTTAAGCGAATATGACTATGCCTTAGATTAGAGCCAAAAAAGTTAAATAAAAATACAAAGAGATTTGCCCCTAAAATATCCATCATTTTTAAGGTTGGTCCGAAAAAATAATAACACACACCAACCACTATGCCTTGCGTTAAAGCCATGCGACAAGCATAGAGATAACTCTCTACTGGGTGAGAGCGATAAATAGTAAAGGGTGTTAATACTGTTGCTGAGTGATGCACTTTATGAAATTCCCATAAATAAGGAATTCTATGCAGTAAATAATGCAAGCCAAAACGAGTAAAATCATCAACTAAAAATAAAAATACCGTAAAAATTATCGTGATAGTAGCTGCCGGTAATGCAATAAAATTAGCAGGGCCAAAAGCAAATTCTAGAATAGAAGTGATCCCAAGTGCGAGCGGAGCCATGGTTAAAATGATAAATGGGAATAGCGCTGCTTTTATTAATTTATTAATAATCAGTAATGCATAGTCATGTCTAGCGGAGCGAGAGGTATAAACTTTTTTAGGGAAAAGGTAAGCGAAAAAACCGACGACTGAATGGTTGGGAAATGCGTGCCAATATACGGGGAGTGCTAAAACAATAGCTGAAGCGATGTAAATCCAAAAAATACGTTTATTAGCATCGGTAAAGTAGCTTAATAGTTCGGTTAGATTAATGGATAAAAAATCGAGCATAAACGGGGTTCATCTTATGATAATAAGGCAGTACACGTTATTATACTGCCTTCATTGTTAAGTAATAAAACCGACACTAAAAGTTGTATTTGTATCCTACTTGTAACTGTTGAGGCTTGCTAGGTCTAGCGCCATAGGGGCGACGACTAATAATTTCTTGTTCATCAAGTACATTATCAACTTTGACGTAGACTAAACCGAAGCTGTTGAAGTCATAACTTGCGGCTATATCTAGCACAATATAAGCATCAGTCGTTACTCCTGATAATACTACATCGTCGCCAGAGGCTTCTAACATGCTATCAATGTAGCGAGCAATGAGATTAACTTCCCATGAATTACCCAGTAAACCTGCATTAAATGTTAGCTGATTTTCAGGCAAATAAGGCAACTCATCACCTTTGGTAATTGTTCCCCACATAGGAAAGTCAGATTCAAAGCTAGTTTTAAATTCAGAATTTGTATAGGTGTAAACGAGTGATAGTGGCACTTCTAAACCATTATCCAGAGAGATATTATGCTTGGCACTAAGCTCTAGCCCTATAACAGCTACTTTACCACCATTAAACTCTTCATCTAAATTATCAGAGCAACTGGCAGCTGCCGAAAAAGTACAACTTTCTTTTAGGTTTTTAATGTCATTGAAAAAGCCTACTATTTCAAGTTGGCTATTGCCGTTATTGTAACGACCACCAAGTTCATAATTAATACTATTTTCTATCTTAATTTCTGGGCTTTCTTTAGGACTGGTTGGAATAAAACCCTCATGAATACCAAAAAATAAGCCAGCATTATCAGTGATGGTATAAAAACCACTGACACTAGGTAACCAAATACTGTTTTCTTTTTTCAGCCAATCATCGTTTTTATCTGGTGCTTTGTTTTGATATAACGAGTCAAAATATTCGCCGCGGATACCAAAGGTTAAATCGAGCTTATCTAAGCTTATGGTATCTTGTAAAAATACCGCTAGCGCATCTGTTTTCTCAAGGTTGGTTGTGGTGGCAACTGTTTCAGAACCATCACTTACTAACGTTGCTGATTGCATTAAGTAAGCATCTTCAGTATGAAAACGTTGAATTTGATCTTGATGAAAACGAACACCAAGATTAAATTTGTGCTTCAAACCAAATAAGGCCAATGAAGTATTAAGCTCACTTTGAATACCTTGTGAGTAATACTCTCGGTGATTATCACCTAAGATAATTTTTTCATACTCTCTTTGAGTGTCACGTTGACCTGTCAGCACCTGATAAAACTGAGCATTAACTTCATCATAAGGATTAGCTAAAATTTCTTGTAGATCACGGTGCACAATACCATTTTTAAAACCGTTGATTTTATACCATGAGCGTTCAAAATCATTACGATAAATACGGGTGGTTATATCTGTGTTATCAAAGCTAATATAATGACTTAATTGTAATTGTTGATGCTCCCAATCCATTAAATCATTTTGACTAGCTACATAACGACGGTTGGGATTATTGGCAAAATCATCATCGGTTAACCCTAAATAGGTTTCATCGGATAGCTCATCTGAATAACCGTATTTTAATTCCACTAATTGCATGACGTCTTGGCTACTCAAGTCATATTGTAGTTTCACCATAACATCATCTTTGTTGAAGCCGGTTTTACCACCACCATCAAGTTCTTTAAAACCATCAGCTTCTAAATGGTTTGCTTCGATTAAATAACCAAAATTACCATTAGTATTACCGTAATGAGCACTGATTTTTGCAAAACCATCACTACCAGCGGATAAGTCGATAGCACCTTCACCTGACTCAGGGATTGCCCGTGTTGTCATGTTTAATGCGCCTGCAACCGTATTAGGGCCATATTTGATCGCTGAAGGCCCTTTAAATACTTCTATGGCAGTCATTTTACTCATCATAGGAAAGTAATAGGCGGCAGGTGCAGAGTAAGGCGCTGGGCCAATTAAGACACCATCTTCCATCACAGAAATCTTCTTGCTTCGCTCAGGTGTGACGCCACGAAACCCTATATTGGGTCGTAAGCCGTAGCCATCTTCTTCGCGAATATTTACGCCGGGGACGTTATAAAGCACCCGATTGATATCATCAAATTTAAACTTTTCTAATTCAACTTCACTGATTAATGTCGCTGAGCCTGATTCCTTTCTTAATTTATTGCTGTGACCAATAATTTGAATTCTTTCTGTTAAAGCTGCTGCTGCATTATTTTTTTCATCATCTGATGTTGATTCATTGGCAATAGCGGTATGAAACAAACTCATGGTAATGATCGCACTAAGGTATTGTTTTTTAGTAATCATTAGTCATTGTCTCCCGCTGAAGTTTGTGGCAGTTCAAGCGCAAGGCTGTTAATAAAGTCTACTTTAAGTTTATCGGTTACCTTTTTTATTTCAGCGTGAGTTTGCTCTACTTGCTCAGGGTTATTGGCGAGGGTTTCTGCTAAAGATTGTTCGTAGGCGTTAAGATCTGCAATTGCATTAGTAATATCATTACTCATGGTATTGGCGGTTTCTTCATCGCCAACATCAATTAAATACTCTTCAAAACCTAGCCCAGTCTCACCGGTAAATAGTTTCTCAAAACCCAGTAAATTGTTAAGGATATTAGTGAGCGAGTGATTACTATGTTTGGACTCTACTGCATCAGGGCAGGCTTGTGAGCCACATTCATTGGCAACTAAACCTAATGGCTCAGCTAATTTGCCATCTTTAGTGGATGAATCTAAGTAAAACATAACATCACTAAGACGGTTAACCGCATCATGCTCTGTGGTAAATTCACTATCAACACCGCCGGCTTGTTTTAATTTAGCAGCATAGCCATCATCAGCTAACCATAAGTCAAGCAGGTGGTTAGCATTATTACTGATGTCATTGGCTACTTCGCTAGCAAAATTACAACGAGCAAGTTTTTGTTCAGATTCAGTGAGGGTATCCCAGATAGGAGGCGCTGAACTTGCTTCACAGCTGTGGGCAAGATTAGGGTTAAATAATAAATATTCTAATGCGATTAAACCTTTTCTTGAAGGCGTTCTCAGTGTTATATCGTATGGTTTGCCATTAACAATACCTTCACGAAAATAAACAACATCGTAATCAACACCACAGTTATTAATCGTTGGCCAAGAATATATTTTATTGCGCAGTGAGCCATCGTCGTCTTGTAGAGGCCCAAGTAGCATTAATTCAGCTTGCTGCCAAATATCCATGGTATTTCGCCATTGAGTTTGGGCGGCTTCATGGGCTAGTGTTAATTCAGCTTGTGTTATTTCTAGATTTTGAAATGCTTGCTCAGCAGTACAATAATCAGTAACCGCACTAGACTGTTGTACAGCTTGTACTGAAAAGCTCTCAAACGTTGGCGTGACAACATTGTCTGTTAATGCTGTGATCATAGCGAGTTGGTTAAACTCTGTGTCTGTATCTTTCTTTTGATCATAACCATCACCAGCTGTTGAGCTAGTGTCTTGGTTACAAGCCATAAGCAACAGACAACTTGAAGTCATAACTGACAGTAATTTTTTTCTTAAATAGAACACAAAAATAAACCCTTAAGACGACGAAAGCTTGAACTATTGCTAGTTCAAGCTTAATACTTGTATCAATATTTTTAAGCTATTGATACATTACCAGTTTTGTACATTCTCTGCATCAAAAGATAAAGCTGCTTGAATAATATCTCTAGCAGTAATTAAATCAGCTTGATAAGCCGCGACATTATCTGCGGTATCAAGTACTGGCATATTACCAATTAATGTATGAATCTGCTCAAAGTCTGCATCTGAAATGCTTGAATAAGGATTAAATTGTAACCCTAATGCAAAACCTTTTAATTCAGAATAATGTTTCGCTAAATCAACATAGTTAAAGTCACTTGTACCAAAATCATCTAAATCAGCATGCGTATCATTGATATAGTGTATAACAGTTGATGCTATGGTTCTTTCCCATGCATCTACGGCAATATCACGTTGTTCTATCAATGAAGTCATTTGTGCTTCAGTTAACGCCATGCCTGCATTTTCATTGATAATATTACGGCCGGCTAAAAATGCTTCCATAATATCGGTAGTGAAGTCTGTTGGCATAGTATTGCTTGCAGTATTTAAGTCACGCTTTGCAGCATTAGCAGCATTACCTAAAATCACTTCAGAAGTCAGGTCATATAGTCCGTCACCATCAGTGTCATGCATACCGTTCCAGTCACTGCGACCTTCTTCGTCAGAGGTTACTTTAGCGCCAATTTCATAGTCGTTATACGCTAGGTAATCGACTGTTGCACCTAGGTAACCAAAGCCTTCATCAAATTGATGTTCTAAAGTTGAGTAAGGATTAGTACCACCGCTTTGTGAAATGTTATCGGTAGTTAAACCTTTACCGTCAGTATCTTCGCCTAAGTAATCGGCCGTTGCTTGTGAGTAGGTAATACCCATCAATAAGAATTTCTGGATTAATTGTTTAAGATCGGTACCGTCTTCATTAAGGTAAACTTCGGTAATGTCATCGCCGGTAACTGATTGACGTACTACACCATTTAAGTGTTGCTCAGCATTATCAGCTAATTGACCAAAAAACAGGTCGACTAATTCAGTAGGAGTGATTGAACCTGTAGCGCCCCAACCAGCGAAATCTCCGTTATTCCAATCTTTTTCCTGACCGCCAGTATCATTACCGGCTAACTTGCCTACGAGGTTTTTGTGAGAACCTGAAATATCGGTAATAAAACCTTGTTTAGCATCGTCGATAAAGGTAATTGGGAAGTTATCGTATTGTAGCTCTGTGGTACGGAAGTATTTATCTAGTTGAGCAATTACAGCATCACGTGTTGTTAACGTGCCGTCATCTAAGTCGGCTTTTAATTGATTGCCAATATAGTGGTTTAATTCAGCGATTAGTACATGACGCGCTGTTTGACCAGTATATGAAACAGATGAATCACCTTCGATAAATTTGCTGGCAAAAGTGTAGGTGTCTAGTAAATCATTAACTTCAATCGTTAGTGTTTTTGAGAAAGTATTTGAGCTGCTATCTGTAACTGTTACGCTGACATCAATTGTTTGCTCGGCTTCATAATCAAGGCTCGTCTCTGCAGCAAGTGATAATTCACTGCCTGATACAACGAATCTCTCATCATCAACCGTGTAAGTAAACGTATCTCCGCTATCGGCGTCAGTCGCAGAAAGTGTGCCGATTACGGCAGCAACACTATTCTCGTCAACACTTGTATTGCTTAAGCTAATATCGGTTGGCGCTGTATTTGGCGTTTCTTCTACGGGTGGTTTATCACTACCACCAGATCCACCACATGCTGTTAAAGTTGTTATTATTGCTAGAACTAGAGCATTTTTCTTAAAAGTCATTTTTTCACCATCACCTTGTAGAAATGAAAATTTTATTATTTTTTTGTCTATATAGAATGGCGGTATTTTAAACGCAGAAATTGTAAATGTAAATGATATCGGTTCTTATTTGTATTATTTTTTGATATAGATTAAACAAATATAGATTAAAATTTTTTTTCGATGTGAAAAATGAAGTTTAGGTAGCTATTTATTTTGTTTTTGTATTGGTTTTTTTAGCCTAAGGAAATGAAAATGATGGCTTGGTGTCTTCGAAAAATAATAGTGTTCACCTTTTTAGTTTAAATTTACAGGTTTAAAAAAAGTCGTTACAATCGTAAAAAAAATGTTAACCCTTAAGGTATGTATATGGAAGTTGATATAGAAAAAATAGAAAGTTATGCACAAATGGTTGGTGAAATGAGCTTGCAGTTCGGTATCAAGTTTATTTTAGCGGTTGTTGTATATTTTATTGGTAAGTGGCTAATTGGTAAAATTGTTGGTTTGGTTGAGTTAGGGCTTAAAAAGAAAGCTGTTGAAGTAACCCTTCATCGCTTTTTGTTGAGTATTTTAACGACAGTATTAAAAGCCATTCAAATTATCATCTTTGCGTCAATGATAGGCATTGAGACTACATCACTTATTGCTATGTTAGGTGCTGCTGGTTTAGCGATTGGCTTAGCATTGCAAGGAAGCTTGGCGAATTTCGCTGGCGGTGTTTTAATCTTATTATTCCGCCCTTTCAAAAAGGGTGATGTGATTGAAGCTCAAGGTTACCTTGGTGGGGTTGAAGAGATTCAAATCTTTAATACCATTTTAAAAACGCCAGATAATCAACGTATTATTATTCCAAATGGCCCTCTATCTAATGGTTGTATTAAAAACATTAATATTGAAGGTACACGACGTGTCGATTTCGTTTTCGGTATTGGTTACGATGACGATGTAGTTAAAGCAAAAGCTATTTTAATGTCTTTAGTAGAAGCTGATGAAAGAACCTTAACTGATCAACCTGCTGATGTTTGGCTTGGTGAGCACGGTGACAGCTCTATTAATTTATACTTACGCCCATGGGTAAATGCTGATGATTATTGGCCATATTACTTTGGCATGATGGAAAAAGTGAAAGCAGCATTTGATAAAGAGGGTATTAGCATTCCTTACCCTCAACGTGATGTTCACTTACATCAAGTAGCAAGTAGCAAGTAGCTAGAATCTTTAGTTATAAAGGTTATACTTAGCTTACTGATTACTAAATTTAGGAAAAGTAAGCTAAGGTTTGTTAATGAAAATATTTCCAACCCCTTTCATTGTCGTACTTTTTTTACTGGTAACCTCTTTACCCGTAACAGCCTTTTCGACTAATGCTAAAGCGCCTCAGCCGACACCTGAACATAATGCGTGGTTAAAGAAAAAGTTTAGTCATCAGCATGAGGAATTAATTCCTGTTGTTGCTGTGGCTGATATATTCTATGCCTGTAATAAAAAGCGTAAAGTTGATCCCGTTAACTATCAACTCAATGATCTGATTACAAAAATGGATAAAAACCTGTTAGCTGAGAAGTTATCTCTGTGTCTTGGGGATGATAATATGCAATCTGAGGTAGCACTCAATTTTGGTTTGTTAGGTTGTTTTCATGACCAATTAGCGCATTTACCTAAAGCCGAACAACAACAAAAAATGGCCTTGGTTAAAAAAGCTATTTTGTCTTTATCTCGCAGTGAACGCAAAAAAAGTTTTACGCAATGTGTCACCGAACAAGCTATTCAATATCTAGAATAAGTAACATAATTCGTATCTATTCATAAATTGTAACAAATAGCCCGAGATATTTACGTCTCGTGCTTTTTAAAGTGTTGTGATATCGCTTATAGTTGTTTTAACTTAACAGCCAAATTCTAAACATATTAAGGGCTTATTATGACCCAAGAAACACAAAAGATCTTAGTCGTTGATGATGATATGCGTTTACGCTCATTACTCGAGCGTTATTTAGTTGAACAAGGGTTTGCGGTTCGTAGCGCAGCAAACTCAGAGCAAATGGACAGGTTACTAGAGCGTGAAA
Organism: Colwellia sp. SU-HH00943; assembly: GCF_057546125.1. Taxonomy (NCBI): domain Bacteria; kingdom Pseudomonadati; phylum Pseudomonadota; class Gammaproteobacteria; order Alteromonadales; family Colwelliaceae; genus Colwellia; species Colwellia sp. SU-HH00943. The sequence goes on along the minus strand of NZ_BAAJLW010000001.1, from coordinate 794,648 downwards.
ACTTTCATTTACTTGTGCTCGATTTAATGTTGCCAGGCGAAGATGGACTTTCTATTTGTCGTCGTTTACGTCAGCAAAATAATAACTTACCTATTGTGATGTTGACAGCTAAAGGTGATGAGGTTGATCGTATTATTGGTTTAGAAATTGGTGCCGATGATTACATGCCAAAACCGTTTAATCCGAGAGAGTTATTAGCACGCATTAAAGCAGTACTACGTCGTCGCGTTCAAGAGGCTCCGGGTGCACCGTCACTAGAAGAGAATAATATCAGCTTTGGTGAATACCAATTAAACCTTGCCACCCGTGAAATGGTTAAAGGAGATATCAGTATGCCATTAACCAGTGGTGAATTTGCCGTGTTAAAGGCTTTGGTGACTCATCCTCGTGAGCCATTATCTCGTGATAAGTTGATGAACCTCGCCCGTGGTCGTGATTATTCAGCGCTGGAACGAAGTATTGATGTACAAGTGTCACGATTACGCCGTATGCTAGAGAAAGATCCTGCGAAGCCTCGTTATTTACAAACAGTTTGGGGCTTAGGTTATGTTTTTGTGCCAGACGGTGCTGCAGTTTAGTATGCGTGGTTGTAGCTGGGACTTTCGTCGCGTACTTTAGGTTGTTTATATGAAAATAGTGCCCCGTAGTGCCTTTGGGCAAACTGTATTACTGATTGGCTTCTTGCTATTTGTGAATCAAGTTGTTTCGTATATCTCTTTTGCCTTGTATGTTATTGAACCTAATCAACAGCAAATTAACCAATTATTAGCAAAGCAAGTACGTGTTGTTTTTATTGATATTAAGGACGCTCGTTTAAGCCCTAAAATGGCGGAAGCTTTTCATCGGGAAACAGGTATTGGTGTGTATCGTGAACGAGACGCATTAAAGCTGGGTTTAGCTTCAGCGGGTTACTACCCGTATCGAAGTGAGCAAATGTCAGCATTACTTGGTGGGCCAGCAGAAGTAAGAATATCGCAGGGAGATGAGTATCTCTTTTGGATTCGCCCTCCGCAAGCACCCAACTTATGGGTTAAAATTCCTTTACTTGGTTTAGAGGAAGCTAACTTTTCACCGCTTATTTTCTTTTTAGGGATTATTGGCATACTGAGTGTTGTTGGTGGCTGGTTATTTGTAAGACAATTAAATAGGCCATTAAAATCACTACAACGTGCAGCTGAAGATGTGGGCCGTGGTGACTTTCCTGATCCGTTAACCGAACATGGCACCTCTGAAATTATGGCGGTAACGCAAGCTTTCAATCATATGTCTAAAGGTATCAAACAGTTAGAGGATGATAGAAATTTATTGATGGCAGGTATTTCTCATGATTTACGCACCCCATTAACACGTATTCGTTTGGCAAGTGAAATGATGTCAGAGGCAGATGAGTTTTTAAAAGAAGGCATTGAGAATGATATTGATGATATGAATAATATCATTGATCAATTTATTGATTACATTCGTCATGACTCTAAAGATAAAGCGGAATTAGGCGATTTAAATTTATTAGTCGAAGAAGTCATACATGTAGAAACACCAAGTGATCGGAATATCCAGCTAAATACTGGTGACTGCCCTAAAATTCCATTACGTCATGTAGCGATTAAGCGCGCTTTAGCTAATTTAATACAAAATGCTATCCGCTACACAGACGGTGATATTGAAGTATTGACGGGTGTCGATAAAGCAAGTGACAGTGCTTATATTATTGTTAGTGATCATGGCTCAGGTATTCCTGATGCAGAGATTGAGCGTTTATTCCAACCTTTTACCCAAGGAGATAAAGCGCGAGGTACTGAAGGGAGTGGTTTAGGGCTTGCAATAATTAAGCGTATTGTTGATACGCATGGTGGCAGTGTAGAACTTTCAAATAAAGTCTCTGGTGGCTTACAAGCGAAAGTGAGTTTGCCATTGAAGTTTTAAATGCTAGCTTTAGTGTCGAACAGATAATATTGAGTGACTATTAAATGCAATAAAGCCGTATGTAGATAACACATACGGCTTTAGTTTCATTAATTAAAATTAGTGGCTTTATTAAACCTGTGGGCCTGCGGCAACTAATGCTTTACCGTTGTCAGTATCGGTGAATTTATCAAAGTTACTTACAAAGCTTTTCGCTAAATCAACCGCTTTATTATGCCATTCGCTAGCATCTTGATAGGTATTTCTTGGATCAAGAATACCGTCTTCAACACCATCAACTGCATTAGGTACCTCAAGGTTAAACATTGGTATTACAGTCGTTTCTGCATCGTCAATTGAACCATCTAAAATCGCATCGATAATAGCGCGGGTTGCTTTAATTGAAATTCGCTTTCCTGTGCCATTCCAGCCGGTATTGACTAGGTAAGCTTCAGCACCTGCATTGGTCATGCGTTTACGTAATACTTCAGCATATTGTGTTGGGTGTAAGCTTAAGAAAGCTGCACCAAAACAACTTGAGAAAGTAGGTGTTGGCTCTGTAATACCACGCTCAGTACCTGCTAATTTTGCTGTAAACCCAGATAAGAAGTAATACTCAGTTTGCTCAGGTGTTAACTTCGCTACTGGTGGTAGTACTCCAAACGCATCAGCTGTTAAGAAGATAACTTTATTGGCATGGCCTGCACGAGAAATTGGCTTAACAATATTATCAATGTGATGAATTGGGTAAGAAACACGAGTGTTTTCTGTACGTGAATTATCATCAAAATCTATAGTACCATCTTCTGCTACAGTCACGTTTTCTAATAAAGCATCTCGTCGAATGGCATTGTAAATGTCAGGCTCATTCTCTTTGCTTAACTTGATGGTTTTAGCGTAACAACCCCCTTCAAAGTTAAATACACCGTTGTCATCCCAGCCGTGCTCATCATCACCTATTAATTGACGTTTCGGGTCGGTAGAAAGCGTTGTTTTTCCTGTGCCAGACAAGCCGAAAAATACCGCTACATTACCGTCTTTACAAACGTTAGCACTACAGTGCATAGAAGCTATGCCCTTTAACGGTAGTAGGTAGTTCATCATCGAGAACATACCTTTTTTCATTTCGCCGCCGTACCAAGTTCCACCAATTAACTGAATACGTTCGGTTAAGTTAAATGCGACAAAGTTTTCAGAATTTAACCCTTGCTCTTGCCAATTTGGATTTGTGGTTTTAGCACCATTCATTACAACGAAATCAGGTTGGTAAGTTTTCAGCTCTTCATCGCTTGGACGAATAAACATATTTTTAACGAAATGAGCTTGCCAAGCAACTTCAGTGATAAAGCGTACTTTTAAGCGAGTGTCTTCGTTGGCACCACAAAAGGTGTCAACGACAAATAAACGTTTGCCAGAAAGCTGAGTTGTTACCAAACCTTTAAGCTCAGACCAAGTTTCTGGTGTCATTGGTTTGTTATCATTTTTACCTTGATCAGACCACCAGACAGTATCACGTGTAGTGTCATCACGAACAATGTACTTATCTTTAGGTGAACGTCCGGTAAATATACCCGTGTTAACATTAACAGCACCAAGCTCTGTGACTACACCTTTATCAAAACCTTCAAGGCCAGCTTTAGTCTCTTCAGTAAAAAGTAACTCATATGATGGGTTGTAAACAATTTCAGATACATCGTTAATGCCGTATTGTGACAAATCAATTGAGCTTTCTTGGGCGGTCATAGCAAATTCACTCCTAAGGTATGACAAATTTTAAAATAGTGTTTGGTTTTATGAAACTAGGTGTAAAAGTTTTCATGGCGCCATTCTATGGTAATAACGAGCAAAACGAAAGTAAAAAAATAGCTAATTTAAAAGTTTTCATTATAAGCAACATGAATGATGGAATTGAATGGCTATTATTGTGGTGTAATTTTTCAACAATAATGGTGGTAAGGGCTGTGTAGGAGGAGTGGTTTGGCATGCTTTTAAGTAATAATCATCCAAAAGCATGCCAAAAAGAAAATTTATGAGCGAGTTGAAAGTTAGTGATTAGTGGTTTTGTTTCGAAATGAAACTTTTTAAATCTTCCTGATAAAAGTCATAACTTGTTAAACAATACTCACAAGTCATCGAAATTTTTCCGTGTTCAGTGAGTATTGCTTCAATTTCATCCGGTTCAACTTGTGAAATCGCCGCTAAACATTTATCTGTTGAACAACCGCAATGGTAACTCACTTGCTGTGGTTCAAAAATACTGACTTTTTCTTGATGATATAAGCGATAAAGTAAAGCTTGTGCTTCAAGAGTAAAAATTTCTTCAGCTTTTATAGTATTGGTAAGTTGAGCTAAATGTTCAAAGTCACTTTCATGCTGTGCTTTGTTATCTGCACTGCCATCACCATCCGGCAATAATTGGACTAGGCTGCCTGCTACTTGTTGTTTTTCATCATCACAAAACAACCAAATCTTAGTCGCTATTTGTTCAGACACTTCAAAGTAGTGAGCTAAACATTGCGCGAGCGTTTCTTGCTCTAGCGCGACAACACCCTGGTATGGTTCACCTTGTGTTGGCCTGATCGTAATGACCATAGTGCCTTTACCAATGAGTTCAAGTAAATTTTCTTCATTAGTTATCGTTGTTGCTACTTTGGCAATACCACGCATTTGTTGATTGTTATCCCCATTAACCGACATATAGCCAAGTGGGCCGTCACCTTGTAATTGTACGGTAATTTCACCTTCAAATTTTAATGTGGCGGTTAGTAAGCAAGTTGCTGCGAGTAATTCCCCGAGTAATGTGCGAACAGCTAAAGGGTAGTTATGATTTTTAATGATGCTTTGGTAGCTTGTACTTAATTGTACTAATTCCCCACGAGCATGCATGTCATCAAATAAGTAGCGATTTAATTGATCTATCTTGGTCATGTCAATGTTCGACATAAAAGTTCTATCCTGTATTTTGGGTATAGTGGTTATTGTCTAAATGATAGCTAAATTTTTATGGGGATATTATATACGCAAACTATTTGAAGATGTAGGCACAAAGGCAATTAAATACGTGCTTTAAATTCCCGTAATTTTCGGCGTTGCTTCTTATCGGGTTTGGTTGCTGAAGCAGGGCTGAGTAGAATACCTTGCTGACGCGCTAGGCTGTTTTTTTCTCTTATTTCAACACTCTTATTTGTTTCTTTATATAAGGTTTGCGCAAAACTAGCATCGCGGCGTTTATCGGCTACAGCAATAATTTCAACCTCTTTTTCATCAAAACCTTGTCTAAGTTTTATTACATCGCCAACAATGACAGCCTTACCCGATTTAGTGCGTTGACCATTATAAAAAACTTTTCCGCCATCTATCATTTGCTTAGCAATGGCACGGGTTTTATAAAATCGCGCCGCCCATAGCCATTTATCAAGGCGTGTTGTTAGTAACTCCGTTGAACTTTCTTTATTTTCAGTTGCCATAAAAGGGTAATTTAGCGAGTATAAACTAGCAATGAAAATACCATAATCTATCTACGTTTAGCCATTAATTTGTAATTAATAGGTAAAATTTCAGCCTATCGCTTGTTGCTAAGCTTGGGGTCAAGTATTATCGGTCACTTGTGTATTTAATGTTAAAGTAATTTAACTCTAAATTTAGCTTGCTATGACGTGTTGTCGCAGTAAATAATTTAAACAGAAATAGCTGAAAATTTAATGGCTTTACCTAATCATTTAACCTTTTTTTCTACCTTGTGGTCAAAACTACCGCAGCAAAAAATAGCGCAAGCGGTGAGTTTGTTACTACTAATATATATCGCTTTTATTGCTGCAAAAATCACTTGGTTGATGGTGCCGCAGCAACATGCAGTCAACTCTGTTGTTAGTAAGGTTATTTATAAAAAACAGTCTGAGAGTCAATACAACTTGTCAGCTTTACAATCACTTAATTTGTTTGGCCAATACAATAAAGAAGCGGATGAAATAAAAGAAGTTGTTGAGCAAGTGCAGAACGCTCCACAGACTCGATTGAAGTTAACTTTATCTGCCGCTGTTGCAAGTAATAATGCTGAAACCGCTGCTGCGATTATTGAACATAAAGGTAAACAAGAAACTTACGGCATTGGTGATATTATCATTGGCACCCGTGCAAGCCTTGAAAAGGTGCTAATTGATAGAGTTATTATCAAGCAATCAGGCCGTTTAGAAACCTTAATGTTAGATGGGGCTGATTATAATCAACCGGCAAAAGCGGTTACGACTAAAAGTCGTAGTCAACAACAGGCTAAAGCGAGTGCTAAAGATAAGGAAAAAACAGCAACTGCGAATGCTCAACAAGTTGGTGTTATTGATCAGCGCTCAAATAAAGATCTAAGTAAAGCCGCGTTACAATTACGAAAAGATTTGAATGATGATCCTGGAAAAATAACTGACTATTTACGCATATCGCCATCACGTAAAGGTGGGCAAATTGTTGGTTACCGTTTATCGCCAGGCAAAAACCCTGAGTTTTTTAAATCATCAGGCTTGAAAGCGGGTGATATTGCTGTACAAATGAATGGCTATGATTTGTTGTTACCATTAGAAGCAGCACAAGCCATGTCGGCGTTGAAAACAGAACAAGATATTTCATTATTAGTTGATCGTAATAATGATTTAGTAGAAATATTATTTAGCATTAACTAGTAGTCATATTAAATACTTATAAAACGATAAAGTCGTTAAAAAATTAAATAAAGCAATAAGGAATTCTTCATGGGCACCAACTTAAACGTTTCAGTGGCTAAGCCGTTTAACCACATGTTTAAGCAACTCAAGCAATTTTGTAAGACACTTACTGTAGCTATTGTTTTCAGTGGCATTTTTGCAGTAGGTCAGTCTAGTGCTGCACAGTTTTCTCCAAATTTTAAGAACACTGAAATATCTGAGTTTATCAATATTGTTGGTAAAAACCTGAAGAAAACCATGATAGTTGACACTAATGTACGAGGTAAAATTAATGCCCGTAGTTATGACTTATTATCAGAAGAACAATATTATCAATTCTTTTTAAATGTCCTACAAGTCAATGGCTTTTCTGCAGTAAAAATGGACAACAATGTCATTAAAATAGTACGAGACAAAGATGCTAAAACTTCTTCTATTCCTGTAGTTGGCGACGAAAGTAACCTACTTGGTGATGAAATGGTTACCCGCATTGTGGAAGTAAAAAATGTCACTGTTCGTGAATTAGTACCGTTACTACGACAATTATCAGATCAAGCTGGCGGTGGTAACGTAACGAACTATGACCCTGCGAACGTGATAATGTTAACGGGCACAGCTGCAACAGTTAACCGACTAGTTAAAATTATTGAACGTGTTGATAGAGCAGGTGATCAAGATGTTGAAATTATTAAATTAAGTTATGCTTCGGCGGGTGAAATTGTCCGTATTATTGAAGCAATGAACAAACCCAGTGGTGGTAAAGCGGGTCAGCCAACCTTCCTTATTCCTAAAATCGTTGCGGATGAACGCTCAAATAGCGTGATTGTCAGTGGTGAAGTACAAGCAAGAGAGCGTGTTAGTCGACTAGTTAAGCGTTTAGACAGCGAATTAGAGACGAGTGGTAATACCCGTATTTATTATTTGAAATACGCAAAAGCAGAAGATTTAGTTAACGTATTGCAAGGGGTAAGTAAAACCATCTCTTCAGAAGAAAAGTCAGCGAAAGCGAAAACGACAAATCGCGCAAAAACAGAAACTAGCATAGAAGCTCATGAATCAACAAACACTCTTGTCATTACTGGTCAACCGGATATGCTGCGCTCACTTGAATCGGTTATTCGTCAGTTAGATGTGCCACGTGCTCAAGTACATATCGAAGCGATTATTGTTGAAGTGTATGAAACCGATGGGGTCAGCTTAGGTGTGCAATGGTACACAGAATCAGGTGGCTTCACCCAGTTTACTAATAGCTCTGCTAGTATTTCTGCAGTTGCTGCAGGTGCAGTTGCAGCAGAAGGTGAAGAGGGCACAAAAGTCACGACTATCGATTCAAATGGTAACCCTGTTGTGACCGAAAATCCTGCTACAGATGGTGATTACACTTTATTAGCGCAAGTGTTAGGGAGTGTTAGTGGTGGTATGTTCGGCATTATGCAGAATGACTGGGGGGCTATAGTCAATGCGGTAAGTACGGATACCAACTCTAATATTCTTGCTACGCCAAGTATTACAACCTTAGATAACGAAGAAGCGTATTTCTTAGTGGGTCAAGAAGTCCCAGTTATTACTGGCTCATCGACTGGAAGTAACAATTCAAATCCATTTCAAACCGTTGATCGCCAAGAAGTGGGTATTAAATTATTAGTAACACCACAAATAAATGAAGGGAATGGCGTTCAATTAACCATAGAGCAAGAAGTGTCTTCAGTAAGTGGTGCTACCGGGGTTGATATTTCAATTAATAAGCGTGAAATTAAAACCACTGTGATGGTGGAAGATGGCGCAACAGTCATTTTAGGTGGATTGATTGATGATGACGTTCAAGAGAGTGTACAGAAAGTGCCTCTACTCGGTGACATTCCAATTTTAGGGCACTTATTTAAGTCAACCTCAAGTAGTACACGAAAACGTAATCTGATGGTGTTTTTAAAGCCGACTATTATCACTGATGCTGAAGTCATGAATACCATGGCAAAAGAGAAATATAATTATATTCGTGCTGATGAATTACGTAAAAAAGATGAAGGTTTATCACTAATGAGCGATGAAGTGTTGCCTATCTTACCAGAGTGGCAAGATGATTTATCATTACCGCCTTCATTTGATGAATACCAAGAGTCGATTCAAAAAGAAAAACAAAGTAAATCACAACAGTTATTGCTCGATGAGAACAACTAATGACAGAGTTAGAGCATGAACAAATAACAGCAGATGAAAAAAAGAATGTCTCAGAGTTTGAGCCTGCACTAGAGGTTGACGAACAGGAGGCGACGAATACCGCTTGGCGTTTACCGTTTTCTTTTGCTAAACGTTACAGCGTATTAGTTACCGAACAAGAGAGCGGCTTTGTACTACATTGTGTTAACGAGCTTAGTATGGATACTATGGTGGAAGTGCGTCGAATTATTAAAGCGCCCTTTAGCTTAGACGTTCAAGATGCAGCAGCATTTGAGTTAATGCTGACAGAAGCTTATCAGCGAGACTCATCAGAAGCACAGCAAATGATGGAAGATATAGGTAATGAAGTTGACTTATACTCGCTTGCGGATGAAATGGTTGAAAGTGAAGACTTACTCGAAAATGAAGATGATGCACCTATCATCAAATTAATTAATGCCATGCTCAGTGAAGCCATTAAAGAAAGTGCCAGTGATATTCATATTGAAACGTTTGAGAGCGCATTACAAATACGATTTCGGGTTGATGGTGTTTTACGAGAGGTTCTTAAACCCAACCGTAAACTAGCCTCATTACTGGTTTCACGTATCAAGGTTATGGCGAAATTAGATATTGCCGAAAAACGTATACCACAGGATGGACGTATTTCATTACGTATTGGCGGCCGTGCGGTTGATGTTCGTGTATCAACCATGCCGACAGGGCATGGTGAGCGAGTTGTGTTACGTTTATTAGATAAAAACTCCGCCCGATTAGATCTAGAAGATCTCGGCATGACAGACAAAAATCGTCAAATGTTTAGCCAGCTAATCGATAAACCGCACGGTATTATCTTAGTTACTGGACCAACAGGCTCAGGTAAAAGTACCACTTTGTATGCAGGCTTAACGCAAATCGATGCAAAAGAGCGCAATATTTTAACGGTAGAAGACCCCATTGAATATGCAATCGAAGGTATTGGACAAACGCAAGTAAACACTAAAGTTGATATGACTTTTGCCCGTGGTTTACGTGCTATATTACGTCAAGATCCTGATGTGGTGATGGTGGGTGAAATTCGTGATTTAGAAACGGCACAAATTGGTGTGCAAGCAAGTTTAACTGGTCATTTAGTCTTATCCACGCTACATACTAATACTGCTGCCGGTGCGATTACCCGTATGGAAGATATGGGTGTTGAGCCCTTTTTATTATCGTCAAGTTTATTAGGTGTACTGGCTCAACGTTTAGTACGCACCTTATGTCCACATTGTCGTGAAAGTCATTTACCTGATGAAGAAGAGCGCGCCTTAATGGCTTTACCAAATGACAATACACGTGTTATTTACCGCGCCGTTGGTTGTAGCGAGTGTAATTTTAAAGGCTATAAAGGTCGAACAGGTATTCATGAGCTGTTAGTGGTTGACGATAAAGTTAGAGAAATTATTCACAATGGTCATGGCGAGCAGGTGATAGAAAAATACATTCGCCAAACAACCGCTTCAATTCGTCAGGATGGTTTTGATAAAGTCATGACAGGGCAAACAACCCTCGAAGAAGTCTTACGAGTAACGCGAGAAGACTAATGGCAGCATTTGATTATCAAGCCGTTGACAGTAAAGGCAAAACCAAAAAAGGCGTTATTGAAGGTGATACGCCCAGACAAGTGCGTGGCTTATTACGCGATCAAGGTCTAATGCCTATTGAAGTGGTGGCAACACTGTCAAATAATAAGACTTTATCAGGTAAGTCAAAAGCCAAAGGGGGTTCTCAAGGGAGTAAAGGAAAAGTTTCTGCCAGCGAACTCGCCTTACTTACTCGCCAGTTAGCGACGTTAGTAGAATCAGGTTTACCGCTTGAAGAATCTTTAATGGCGGTCGCAGAACAAGGTGAAAAAGACCGTATTAAAAGCATGATCATGGGGGTTCGAACGAAAGTAACGGAAGGTTATGGTCTCGCTGAAAGTATGGCGGAATACCCGAAAGTTTTTAATCGTTTATATCGTGCTATGGTTGCGGCAGGTGAGAAATCTGGCCATTTAGATAAAGTGTTAAACCGCTTGGCTGATTATACTGAGCAACGTGAACAAATGCGCTCTCAAATTATTCAGGCTATGGTATACCCGATTATTATGACCATAGTCGCGGTTGGCGTTATTGCAATATTGCTGACGAAAGTTGTTCCGCAGATAGTCGGTCAGTTTGAACATATGGGCGAAAATTTACCGAATACCACGCAGTTTTTAATTGCGAGTAGTGAATTTTTACAAGCTTATGGCTTAGTGTTGGTGCTTGTTTTAGCAGGCATTATATTGGCTTTTTCACAGTTAATGAAAAAACCAAAATTTCAGTTAGCATACCATCAGCGGGTGATTGCATTACCGGGTATAGGAAAAGTAGCTAAAGGCATAAGCACAGCACGCTTTGCCCGTACATTAAGTATTTTAACGGCCAGCGCCGTACCTTTGCTTGAAAGTATGAAAATCTCAGGTGAAGTTTTAGATAACCTTTATATTAAACAGCAAATTAAAGCTGCAGCTGATAAAGTAAGGGAAGGCGCTAGCCTACGTATGTCACTTGAGCAAACAAAACTGTTTCCTCCGATGATGATACATATGATAGCTAGCGGTGAAAAAAGTGGTCAACTTGAGCATATGCTTGGCCGCTCAGCAGATAACCAAGATCGCGAGTTTGAAGCACTTGTTAATGTTTCATTAAAAGCCTTTGAACCGACTTTAATGGTTGTTATGGCCTGTATTGTACTCTTTATAGTAGTAGCAATTTTAGAGCCTATTTTACAATTAAATACCTTAGTGAGTGGTTAAACAATTTAAATCACAATAGCTAGTTAATTTTGGCACAAGCAATTAAGTAAATAGAGAATTAGGAATAAAGAAATGAATACAAAAAAAGCTCAAGGCTTTACCTTATTAGAAGTTATGGTTGTTATAGTTATCTTAGGTATTTTAGCCAGCATGGTTGTCCCTAACTTAATGGGAAGCCAAGAACGAGCTAATATGCAAAAAGCGGTGTCAGATATAACTGCGTTAGAAAACTCGTTAAATATGTATAAGCTAGATAATTACGACTACCCAACCACTGAACAAGGTTTAGAAGCGTTAGTGGAAGAAACTGATGTAGAGCCTTTACCGCGTCGTTTTCAAGAAGGTGGCTATGTTAACCGTTTACCTAAAGATCCTTGGGGTGGTGATTACCTCATATTGAATCCCGGTGAGCACGGCAAAATGGATGTATTCTCTGCAGGGCCAGATGGTGAAGTAGGTACTGATGATGATATTGGCAATTGGAATTTAGGTGACTTCCAATAGTCTTTTACAAAAACTCTAATGTGGTGTTGTGAATTTTTCGTTTTATAGTCTAAACGTTATATTAAATGCCTTCTTCCAGCTCACTTTAGGTTGATAGTAAGCGTAAATTCGCCATGCCAGATATCGATATATTACCCTCTCAAGCCATCACAAAAACTAAAGGTTTCACTTTAATTGAAGTGATGGTGGTTATTGCATTAATTGGCATTATAGCCACCATGGTTCAATTCAATTTAAGTGGTAAACGACCAGAAGATGCCCTAAAAGAAGTTAGTTTTCGCTTTACAGGTATTTTTGAAAGCGCTGTTGATTATGGCTTACTCAACAATGTTGAACTAGGTCTATACGTAAAAGATAACAGCTATCAATTTCTTGGTTTTGATGGTGAAAAATGGGTTGAGATCTCAGAGCATGAATGGCTAGTTATACAAAATATGCCAGAAGGCATTGAGCTTACCTTAGCATTGGATGATCTTCCTATTGAAGAGCCTATGCTTTTTGACTCCTCCGCCTTTACAGAGCAATCTAATGAATATTTGTCTTTTGATGACATTGAAGCTGAAAAAGAAAAGCAACTGATTCCACAGGTTTATATTTTATCTAGCGGGGATATAACTCCCTTTAGTTTAACCTTTCATTTCTCTGATGAAGCCTCTCTTTATGAAGATTTATACGACTTAGCTTATCGTGTTACAGGTTTATACACTATTCCACTCAGTATTGAAGGGCCGGTGTTAACGGATGATTAGGCTAAGTGTTTTACGCGGTTTTACATTGATTGAGGTTATGCTAGCTATGGCAGTATTTGCTATCGCTGGATTAGCTTTGCTCACTGCAGCGAGTAATAACGCGCAAAACATGGGCTACTTAGAAGATAAAATGTTTGCTGACTGGGTTGCTTCAAATCAATTGGTGGAGGCAAATTTAACAAAAAAATGGCCACCAAAAAATAATGATAAAGGTGATGTTGAACTGGCGGGACGTCAGTGGTTTTGGCATCAGAAAGTGATTGAAACCACCGACAAAGATATGCGAGCTATCGTTATAGAAGTACGGTTAAATGAAGATGAAAAACTGCCACTAACTAGCTTAACCACCTATGTTTCTAAGGTTGAGCAATAATGAACTGTTATTGTAAACGTGTCCATTGTAACCTAACGAATAGAGGGTTTACTTTATTAGAGTTACTGATAGCTATCGCTATTTTTTCTATTATTAGTTTAACAAGCTTTTCTATCTTTGATTCGGTAATTAGAGGTGATGAAACCTCAAAAACCCGCAGTCATCGCCAAAATGAATTACAACGCGCCTTTTTAATTATTGAGCGTGACTTTATTCAAATTGCACGCCGTAGTGCACGATTAAATGGTGAGGAACCGTATGAGTACTTTATTAGAGCTGATAGTAATGTTGCCGACGGTGAACAAGCATTAGGCTTTGTTAAGTTGGGGTGGACAAACCCAGGTTTGTTGATCCCAAGAAGTGACGTTCAAGCAGTAGCCTATCAAGTCAGTGAAGAAACATTACAACGATTACATTTTAATTTTGTTGATGCTGTAGGTGGTGAAGAGCCAAAAGTGAGGCCACTTATTTCTGATGTAACAGCTCTTACTTTTGAGTATTTTGATGGCAAAAAATGGCAGGATAAATGGGTTAAAAAAGACTTACCACTTGCCATCGCTATTGAAATTGAAACCAGCGATTATGGACTTATTCGTCGTCAGTTTTTAGTGCCGGGTGTTGATAGCTCCACTAATGAAAATGATTCAGGAATAAGTGGATGACGAAGACTCTCGGCTATAAAAAACAGCAAGGTGTCGCCTTGATTACCGTGATGCTCATTGTTGCTTTGTGTGTAATTATTGCAAGTCAAATGACCAGTAGATTACAAATGCAAATGCAGCGAAGTGCCAATATCAACTTTAACCAACAAGCATTTTGGTATGCGATGGGTGCAGAAGCTTTCACAAAAAGAGTATTAATTACGGCGTTTAAAACCGATGAAAACGTCACCCATTTAGGACAAATTTGGGCGCAGGGTGAAACAACCTACCCTGTAGATTTGGGTTCAATTACCGGTGAAATTACTGATTTACAAAGCTGTTTAAATCTTAATGCGTTACGTGCACCGTTAGGTAGGAGAAATTCAGATGATACTTCATCAGCAACTAATTCAGATGATGATGAAAACGAAGCGGATAACAATGAAGATAATAACGCTAGTGGCACGAGTAATATCAATACCACTAATAAAAAGGTTCCAGCAAGAGAAGCGTTAGAGCTTTTGATTATGAACTTAAATATTGAAGGGATTTCACAATTTGAAGCGGAGTATATGGCTGATGCTTTAACGGATTGGCTTGATAAAGATGATAGTATTAGCAGCGCAGGTGGCGCTGAAGATAGTGATTATGCTTCGCGTGAGTTTCCTTATTTAGCTGCCAATAATTACCTTGTCAGCGTTAATGAACTGCGTATCGTTGAGCACTTTACACCAGCAATTATTAATGCTTTAGCTCCGTATGTTTGTGTACTTCCTGATACGGATATGCATAGAATAAATATTAATACTATTAGTGCTGAGCAGCCGGAATTGTTAAAGGCACTTTTGGATTCAACCCTCGAAGAAGCTCAAGATATTTTAGATGCTCGGGGTGAAAAAGGTTTTGAATCAATTCAAGAGTTTTATAACCTTCCTGAAGTGACAAAGTTACAAAATAGTAACGATAAAAAAGATCAGTTTGTAGTTGATAGCGAATACTTTAAACTAAAAGCTAGCGCAAATTTTAATAACAGCTATTTTGCTTTTAACTCGGTAATGAAAATAACAAATAATAAATATATTGATGTGATCAGTCGCACCATAGGACGCAATTAATGGCCGAAACTTTATATATACGCCTAGGTAGTAAAGAAGATGATGAGATAACTTGGCTAATCTTTAGTACTGCTGAGCAAGAAATCATTGCCAGCGGCGTTCTCACTAGTGCTCAACAATTAACAGCGCTGACTGAAAAAGCTGCTCAACGTTTGGTAAAGGTTTTTGTACCTGGCTGTGATGTTATTTTAAAGCAATTAACCGTGCCAACAAAATCACAGCGAGCGATGCGGTCAGCCGTACCATTTATGCTAGAAGATGAGTTAGCACAAGATGTTGAAGAGCTGTTTTTTGCGTATGCGGATCTTGCTGAAAATAAAGAAGGAAATAACTGTTTTGTTGCTCTTGTTGCCCATACACAAATGCAGCAGTGGTTAACTTGGCTAAGTGATGTCGATATCAAAGCTAAAACCTTGCAAGTTGATGTTTTAGCGATGCCATTAATGGCTAATAAGTGGAGTGCAATTGCTAATCCAAGAACTGGCCATACGCAAGTTATCGTCAGGCAAGGGCAATGGCAAGGCTTTGTGGTTGATGCAGATGCTTGGCAGTTTGCTGCAGAGAATATTTATGCTTTGCAAGAGGGTGAGCAGGATTCCGATGATGGACAATTGGTAGAGCAGCCTACATTTGCTAGTTTCTCCGAATTACCTTACAGCGAAAATCTTTCAGTAGAACGCATTGATGATGAATTGCCGTTGGCTTTGTTGGCTCAACATGCTCATGAAAGTAAATTCAACCTATTACAAGATCAATACAAGGTTAAAGAACAACATTCAAAAGAATTGACTAATTGGCTGTGGGCGGCGGGTATCGCAGCCTGTGCAATATTATTAAATTTTGGTTATAAAAGCGCGCAATTATGGCAATTAACAGCGCAACAAGAGCGTGTTGAAGAACAAATTATTGCTCGATATAAAGAAGCTTTTCCTGCGTCTAAAAGGGTACGTATTGGTACAATAAAGTCTCAATTAAATAGAAAGATAATTCAATTGGGGGGTACAGGCGATAGCGAAGGTTTTTTGGCAATGCTCTCTAAAGTGCAACCGGCCTTTGCTAAAGTACCGGCATTAAAACCAGAATCTTTAAAGTTTGACGGTAAACGTCAAGAATTACGTTTACAAGCAGTTGCCGATGATTATCAGCATTTTGAGCAGTTTAAAAATGCTCTCAATGCTGCTAAGTTTCAAGTAAAACAAGGTGCGCAAAATAATCAAGGTGAGAAAATAACTGGCTCATATAGTATTAGTTATGCGCAAAGTAGTAAGGAGCGCTCATAATGAATGCAGCATCAATTAAGCAATGGTGGCAGCAACTTAACTTACGTGAGCAGCGTTTAGTGTTAGCCATGGCTTCAGCAGTAATAGTGTTGCTAGTTTATACGTTTCTTTGGCAACCACTTAACCAAAACCTAGTAAATACTGAAAAGAAGCTAGCAAGTAGACAAGAGCTATTATTGTGGGTAGATGAAAATACTGCGCGCTATCAAAGCATAAAACCTAATACCGCTACTAAAAGATCATCAGGCAGTTTATCCAGTATTATTAATCGCACTGCAAACCAATATCAGTTAACGATTACTCGCATGCAGCCTCAAGGAGGCCACTTACAGGTTTGGCTTGATACTGCACCTTTTACTGAATTGTTATTTTGGTTAGAGCATTTAGCTAATAAAGAAGGCTTACAAGTACAAGCGATAGATTTAGCTAAAGGTGATAAATTGGGCGAGGTGCGTGTACGCAGATTACAATTAACCAAGCAATAATACTATCGAGTAGATAACAGTAAATGTCTATCACTATTGTGGCAGTGGTTAATTTAATTTGTTGGTTAACGCTAAGCGCGATCGCAATCGACGAGTGAAAATAACTCTAAACGAAACAAACTAAAGCAGAGAAATCAATGAAGAAGAAGTTTGCTACAGCGGCAATTTTTTTATTAACTTACGTAGCTTTTTTAATCGCAACGCTACCGAGTACAGTTGTATTAAAACAAATTACATTACCTAAATATGTCGCTTTATCTGGCGTTACAGGGACAGTGTGGCAAACACGTATTGATCAGCTTATTGTGGGTAAAATGGCTTTATCAAAAGTAGAGGCTAATTTAAGCTTTTGGTCGTTATTTAGCTTAACACCTAAATTAACTATTAACTTTGGCGACCCATTATTAGCAGGCGCAGAAGGTAAATTGTCACTCGTTGCTGCTACTGATAAGCTTGTGATTAGCGAGGCGTCTATACTTGTTAAAGCCAATGAAGTTGCTCAGCAACTTACCTTACCTTTACCGTTATCTGCTCAAGGAAATATTGATATTAAAGTGGCAGAGGCGAGTATTAGCCTGGAAAATAATAAATGTCTAGTCGCGCAAGGTAAAGTGAACTGGTTAAAGGCAGGCGTTATTGCGCTTGAGCAAAATATAAAATTGGGTGAGTTTAATGCTGATATTCAGTGTGAAAATGGTACCCTAGCGCTATTACTTTCTCCAGAAAATGATCTTGGTTTAACTTTTAGTGCTTATGTTCGCCAAGGTGGGGCAATATCTGGGACTGGATACTTAACACCTGGGGCTAAATTTCCGAGTACATTGAACGCCACATTGCCCTTTTTAGGAAAGAAAGATAATCAAGGTCGTTATCGTTTATCATTTTGATTAAGTGTGAGCGAATTATAGAGTAAATAATAGAGCCAATATCAGTGTCTATTTATTTTACAAAGCATAAAGTTCAACTCATCCGTTCGCTTTTAGTTTGTTGAATTTATTGGGTTTTATTTATGTGGCTCGATTCTTGTATTATATAATGCAATATAAAACTGTTTTACTGTCATTGACTGGTCTTGACAGGTAGAGGAATAGAAATGAAAACTAAATTTTTAAGCACTGCTGTAGCATGTTTACTATTAACTGTTAGTTGTTTAACTAATTTTGCTCATGCGGGATTAATTTATGATGAATCAATTGATGGTGAATTATCTGCTTATGCAGAGGCGCCAACAGCATTAAGCTTTACACTGGGTGCCAATACTATCACTGGTACTATTGGTGGTGATGGTGCTGGGCAAGGTGGTTTAGGTTGGGATGTTTTTTCTTTTGAGCTTGGCAATAACCAAAGCTTAGCCTCTGTTATTGTTAATTCATATGGTCCAGCAGGTAATACTACAGGGTTTAACTTATTTGAATTACCATCGGGTGATACAGTGGATTCAATTAGTTTTGGCATTGCTGATATTGGTAATAATATTATTACGCCTATTGCAGCTACTGAGGACACTCAGCAGTTTAGAGTTGAGCTAAGAGAGTTTCAAGACAGCCAAGATTACCAATTAACCTTTAATGTTGTGCTAATTGGCGAATCTATTGAAGTACCAGAGCCATCAACTTTGGCTATGTTTGCATTAGCTATGATGGGATTAGTTTCTCGCCAAGTTAAAAGCAAAGCTAGTAAGTAAAGTTATAAAATAATAGTAAGGTGTCAGTTTTATTTACTGATAACCGCACGAACCTAAAAGCATCATTCGTAACGTTTGATGCTTTTTTGTTTTTTATGACTTAAAAAAGATGATGGCTTAGCCGATAGGGTTAGCTAAAATATCTTTAGTTAAATATCGATAATCGGAAATAGAAGTGAAGTCATTGATGATGTTAGCAGGTTTTTGACTATCTGGATTTTCCACGGCCAATATATGTTTTATACCGTACTTTTTAGCGGATGTTAAAACAGGCAGGCTATCATCAACAAATAAGGTGCTATTTAATTTAAATCCTTGTTTGGCTTGTAGCTTTTGCCAAAGTAATTGTGACTCTTTTACAGCACCAAATTCGTGTGTGGAATAAAGTACATCAAAGTATTTATCAAGTTGAGTTCGTTCAATTTTCAATGACAGCGCATCAGGGTGGGCATTCGTCACTAAAATCACTTCGCGACCACTTTGTTTTAGCGTTGTTAAAAATTCATCAGCATCTTCACGCAACTGGATCAAATGCTGTACTTCTCGTTTGATTTGCGGGATGGGCATTTGGGTAAACTCAGACCAGTAATCTAAACAATACCATTCTATGGTGCCGCTGAGTTCATGGTAGTGTCCAATAAGCTTATTTTTAGCTTCTTCTACGCTTATTTTGTGCTGCTGTGCGTATCGAACAGGAAAATGCTCCAGCCAAAAATGACTGTCATAGTGTAAATCTAAAATTGTACCGTCCATGTCGAGCAAAACAGTAGAAATTTCTGACCAATTGAGCATTTAGAGGTTCCATCGTAGCTATTTATCGTGTCATTATAACGCTATGTAGAATGAATTACTCAAGCTTATGTCAGGGAAAAACCAATTACCTCAAATTAATGCACAAAAACAAGTTGCCAATAGTCGCTTATTCACCATTGAACAACTTGATTTAACCTTTAGCAATGGTGAGCAGCGTCAATATGAGCGTATGCTTGGCACGAGTCGTGGCGCGGTCATGATAGTACCTATGCTTGATGAAAAAACACTCTTATTGGTTCGAGAGTATTGTGCAGGCACGCATAGTTATGAACTTGGTTTTCCTAAAGGATTAATTGACCCAGGTGAAACGCCAGAACAAGCGGCTAACAGAGAGCTAAAGGAAGAAATATCTTACGGGAGTGAGCAATTACAACACCTTTCACAAGTGATGATGGCGCCGGCCTTTTTTAACGCTAAGATGGATATTTTTATTGCAAGTAATTTATATTCAGCATCATTGGTCGGTGATGAGCCAGAGCCCTTAGAAGTTGTTGCTTGGCCACTTGCAGATTATCAGCAGTTATTGAACAAAAGTGATTTTAAAGAAGCGCGCAGTATTGCTGCTTTAATGTTAGTTGTAGATTACTTTAGATCGTAAGGAATATTATGAATGACGAAAAGTTATTAACTATAGCTTTAGAAAGTGCCAAAAAAGCGGGTGTTGAGGTAATGAAATATTATCGAGACAAAAGTTTTACTGCTGAACTGAAAGAAGATGAAAGTCCTGTAACGAGTGCCGACATTGCTGCTAATGATGTGTTAATGGATTGCTTGCAAACACTGACCCCCGATATCCCTATTATTTCTGAGGAGGTAGGGGCTTTACCGCTTGCTAAACGCCAAGGCTGGTCAAAATATTGGTTGCTTGATCCAATTGATGGTACAGGAGAGTTTATCATTGGTAGTGGTGATTTTGCGGTAAATATTGCTTTAGTGGAAAATGGCTGGCCAAGTATTGGCGTTATTCATGCTCCCGACCATCATTTAACTTACTATGCGCAAAATCAGCTGGGTGCTTTTAAGGAGTGCTCACTCAGTCATAATAATTCCAGTCATCAAATTTACGTTGCTGACTATGATCAACAGCGCCCCATTAAAGTCGCGATCAGTAAACGTCAGCGTATAGAATTAATGGGTCAGTATCTAAATAACAATTTTGATTTTGACCATGTTGCCTTAGGAAGTTGTTCTTTAAAAAATTGTTTAATTGCTGAAGGTGGTGCAGATTGTTATCTGCGTGTTGGTGTTACAGGAGAGTGGGATACTGGAGCAAGCCAATGTATTTTAGAGCAAGCAGGTGGCACGATTATCGACAGCGAATTTAACCCGTTAAGCTATAATAAACGGGAGAGTTTACTTAATCCTGATTTTGTTAGCTTAGGCAATCAAAATATTCCTTGGCAGCAAGTGATTAAACCTCATAAAAAAATATATAGTGATTAATTATTGGTAGTAGAGTTTTAACTTTTATTGAAAGTTACTTTGAGTGATAGCGCATTCTGCAGTTTTCATTGATCAGATAATACTGGAGGAGATATGAATAGATTTCATGGACATTCACATGTTTATTTACAAGGCCGGATTATCATGGCAAAACTTGAAGGATCATATAATGAAGAGGGCGCTAAACAGTATATTGAAAAAGTACGAAAGTTAATTGAATCTCTAGAAGGGAAAGCTTTTGCTGTGTTAGTTGATAACCTTGATTTAGAGGGCGGCACACCTGAAGCATATCGCGTTTTGGAAAGTTATAATGAATGGTTACTGCAACAAAATTTAATTGCCAAGGCCATAGTGACTCACTCAGATGTAGCTAAAGGCTTGATTGATAAACTGTCGCCATCTATTTCAAAACAAGAAAGTAAATATTTTCAAACGCTTGATGATGCAATAGTTTGGTTAAAGTCTCGTGGAGCCTGACTAATTTCTTGCTAGTTAATTCACCTATTTGAGGCGGTTATGTGCTGTTTGAGTGTGGCACCAATAATCTGCTTAAAATCACGAATTAAATGTGATTGATCTGTATATCCTAGCCAGCTGGCTATATCTAATGTACTTGCCTGTTGGTTCTCAAGTAGCTCAAGTGCTTGTTGCAGACGATATTTTCTAATTAACCATTTCGGACTTAATCCTATATAGTGCTGAAAGGCGCGTTGAATAGTGCGAATTGATTGCTGAGAAATGTCAGATAATTGCTCTACTTTACTTAAATCAATATTACTTTTGATTAAGGCGACTAATTTTCTCACTCTGATTAGCTCAGGTGAAGGCGTTAACATCAATGGCGTTAGGTAGCGTTGTAATAGCCTAATTACTTCTTTGTCACTATTTAGCTTCGAAAGTTTGGCAAATAAAAGCTTAATATCAAAATCAATTAATTGTTGTATATCTAGCTCTCTATCTACATAGCTTGATAAGGGATCTGGTAAGTATTTCTCTATGGCACCAAGGGCAAACTTTACCCCGATAATGCTGCCAACCCCAGACATTTTATAGGTATATACTTTACTAACAGGGCCTATTAATTTAATAGTTTGGTTAGTGATGATTAAGTGAAAGTTTGGATCCGGTAAGTTTTGTTGGTTATGGTGTTTTTTGTCATCAAGTTCCCAATTAACTAGCCAAAATTGCTCAATGAGTCCTTCTAAAGCCTTATTGGGGAAATAACGTCGTAATTGATACTGCATTGCACTATGACGCTCATGGAGAACTCCTGTTAGCTTGCTATTGTTAGTTTTCAATATAATACTCAATGCAGTGACGTGTTTTTACAATACGCAGTTTACTGCCCATGATAGGCTAGCATCAAGTTTTCAATGATATTTAACAACATGAGCTCGTTATGAAATTACAGGGAATATTTAACATTACTGATTGGCAAGAGTCAGTCGAAACTTTATTTGATGAAAAAAGTAAATTAACAAACGCAAAAGTGTGCCAAGAATACCGTGGTGACATTATCGGTAGCAGTAAAGTGCACTATCAAATAAATTATCAAGCTAATGGTGATGTGTCGTTTGTTGGTTATGAATTTATTGAAGGCAGTATTGATAATGAGCCGTGTAAACTTACCTTAAAACATGATGGTAAGTTTGAAAAAGGCCTTGCGAAAAGTCACTTTTGCATAATTGATAGTCCAAGTCATGAAGCACTTAGACAAAAAATGGGCTACTTCGAATCAACCGAAGGTGGGCAAGCAAAGTATATCATTGATTAAATACAACTAACATCACCCAAGATTAAGGTCAGTCTTGATTCTCATAACTTTGCTGAATGAATTGCTCTTTAGGTAAAATATTAACGCTTTCATGGAGTTCAGAATAAACGAGTACTACGCTACCTTGCTCAAGCTGTTGTTTTACCTGTGCTATTTTTTCAGCTTTACTAGCATCAATGGCGCCGTAATCAGTACCTTCTCTTAAAATAAATTCTTCGATAATGGTGTTTAATGTTTCGCTGTTAAGTTGTTCTATAGGAATGATCATTGGTTATTTTTATTAGTTAAAAAAGTGGCTAAAAAATCAGGTACACGCCTTTCTAACCAAAATTTTGGTTTAAAAGGGTTTTTACCATAAATGAAACCAACATGGCCGCCATGCTTGGACACTTCAAAAGTCACATGCTCGGGAAGCGCTTCTTTTGGCAATGTTCGTTGATGATTTAAAAAGGGATCATCAGCCGAGTGCACAAACAAACAAGGCTGCTTTATCTTCTGTATGACTTGCTTACCACTTGCTTGTTGGTAGTAATGTTTAGCGCTTTTAAAACCGTTAAGTGGCGCAGTCACTTGTTCATCAAAATCTATTATAGTTTTAATCTCGCTTAATTGTGCAGGCTTGATATGGTTAATTAATTGTTTTGCTATTTTTTCTAGCGTGCTGTCTTTGAGCATTTGTAATAAGTACTTTTGATAAATACGAGAAAAACCTTGATTGATACGTGCGCTACAACTGGCTAAATCTAATGGCGCACAAATCACAGCCGCAGCTTTATAGGGGTTATTTGGCGCTTGTGCTAGATATTGCGTTAACACATTGCCGCCAAGTGAAAAACCTAACACAGAAAACACGCACTCTTGATATCTTGCAATAAGATGCTCTGTTAAATAGCTAATATCACGTGTATCGCCGGAATGATATGAGCTAGCTTGTCTATTCGGTTTACCGCTGCAGCCTCTAAAATGCATGAGTACAGCTATCCAACCGCGTTCCTTAATGGCGGTAAGCATGCCTTTCACGTAGTGACTATTAATAGAGCCTTCAAGGCCGTGTAACATCACTACAATCGGTTTAGTGTTGTTCTCTTTAGGTTGCTCGCTCCAAGCTAAATCAATAAAATCACCATCAGGCAATTCTAAGGTTTCATTATTGGTTATTAACTGTTGCTCACGGCGAAAAAATTTAGCAGCTAAGGTTTGAAAATGAGCATTGGTTAGCCACCAAGCAGGTTTAAATTTACTAACGGAATACATGTAAAACAGTAGAATTTAGATCATAAAAGCTAAATTGTATGATAAAGAGCGCGCATACGCTAGCGCTGAAGATAGTCAAATTACTTCGTTAATTAATAAACCTTTGCGAGCATCTTCATCTTTTTTACTAATAATCGCAGCTTGTAATACGACTTCAGTTTCTTGCTGTTTTGCGGTGGTGCTCGCAAAATCAGTATCTTCAATGCGAGAACGTGAAGCACTCACATTGACCACACTGGTTTCATAGGTATTCACTTGGCTAGTAAGGGCATTTGATTCGGCGCCTAGTGCGGCTGCAGCTTCATTTATTTGAGAAAATGCATTTTCAAGCACAGCTTGTGTGGCGGCAGGATCACTGGCATCAATATTCGTAAGAAAGTCATCTTGTCCGAGTACTTCTTTGGCAAGGGTATTTACTTGCTCTGTAAGCTGATCTAATTCACCTTGTATAGCATTACTATCGTTTAATGGATTGGCTGATTGGATAGATAAAACGCTTGCGCGTTGCAAATTGTCACTAATAGCGGATAAACCACCGGAGACTTCACTATTACTATTTATCTGATCTTGGCTATTAAGACTTAATTGTTGGTTTTGATTAATGTTAGCAGTTAAGCGGCTAGAAATTTGTAAGCCAGCAGCATCGTCGGCGGCGCTATTAACTTTTTTGGCAGCAGCAAGCTTTTCTTCTTGCTCATCACGTTTTTGAGCACGTTGCTCAATAAAATTCAGTGTTGAAGATGTTTGATTGACTGACAGAGCCATAACCTATACCTCTATTTCACGACTTAGAATTAACCAGCCAACAGACTCTTCTTATTGGCATTGAAAGTTAATCTATAAAAAAGTATAGCAAAGGCATCTGTCGTTTGCTTAAAAACTAGCGTTATTATTTGTCTTCTTGAATGTGCTTGACGAAATAATAAATATAGTAAGCACAAATAGCTAAAACGATTGCTAATCCTCCAAAAGAAAACATGACAACAGGATCGTTAGCTAGCATTGATAAAAGGTTCATTTTTAACTCCTTATTACTTAATACAAAGTTATTATAAGGAGTTAGGGGCAGGCTTTGTGTGATGTAGATCAATAGAAATTTTTATTTTCAGCCATTTTTGCTTTTAATTTTATTTGTTCAATGATCTTTTTGTAAATTGAATTGGCTTTTTCATAGCCATTTTCTTTGGCGGCTGTAGAAAGTTGGCGTTCATCAAGTATTCGGCTTGCTTCAGCATTAGGATATCCATTCCATGACGCGATAGTATTCCATACGTATGACATCTCAACACTCTTTTCAATGCCTTTACCTTCGCTATAAAGCAGTGCTAAGTTATATTGCGCTAAAGCATAATTTTGATCTGCAGCGGTTTGATACCAGCGAGCAGCTTTATAATAATCTTGTTTGATTCCCGTCCCGTTGGCAAACATTACCGCTAAATTAAATTGTGCACTTGCTAGGCCTTTCTTAGCAGCTTTATAGGTTAACTCATAAGCCTTGTTAAGGTCTTGTTTAACAAGCTTGCCTTCAGTGTAAATTAACGCCAATTCGAATTGGGCGTCAGAGTAGTTTTGTGCGGCTGCTAGCTCAAACAACTCTAGCGCTTTCATGCCGTTTTTAGGAACGCCATAGCCATTTTGATAAACAATGGCCATTTGATACTGAGCAGGTGCATAACCTTCGGCAACTAAAGGTCTAAATTGTTCAATAGCAGCGTTAAATTCGCCTCTATTTAATTCATAAATACCTTGCTCTAAGTCTGCAGCTTGACTTAACAATGAAAAATTACTTAATAATAAAAAAACTAATAGGGTTATTTTTGTAGGCATAATATTTCTCATTTAGTTTCGATTAACATCCTTTATAGTGTAGCTTAAATTTTTAAAATCTTTTTTTATGTTATGTGTGAAGCGATTTAACTTGAAGACATAATTTCTTCTATTTGCTCTTCTAGTTCTAGCCATAACATCTCACTTTCAGCTAAATTTTCTTTTAAGCTAGCTTGTTGTTTTAATAGCTTTGTTAACTCAACTTTTCTATCACTTTGATAAATGTCGCTGTCACTTAGCAATGCTTCAATTTCGCTTAATTCAGTTGACCATTGCGTAATGCTTTTGTCTAACTTATCCACTTGTTTACGTAGCGGTGCTGCTTTTTTTCTAAGTTCTGCTTGTTGCTGGCGCAACTGCTTTTTATCTAAGCCTTTATCAGTGCTAGTAGCTGTTTTATTGCCACTTATAGATTGCTTTTTATCATCATTTAGCCACTGCTGGTAATCATCAATATCGCCGCTAAAGTCACTTACTTTACCATTAGCAACTAAGTAAAACTCATCAACACATGATTCAAGTAAAAACCTATCATGCGCAATGAGAATTATCGCGCCATTAAAGTCTTGTAGCGCGAGTACTAAAGCTTGACGCATTTCTAAATCTAAATGGTTTGTTGGCTCATCAAGTAGTAGGAGTTGAGGCTTTTCTAACACAATAAGCGCTAACACTAAACGTGCCTTTTCACCACCAGACATAGTATCAACTTGAGCTAGCGCTTGATCGCCGCTAAAACCGAATCGACCTAAAAAGCTGCGTGCTTGTGGTTCACCAATGCTAGGTTGGGCGCGAATAATATGTTCAACGGGGCTTGAACCAAAGTGTAATTGCTCAAGTTGATGTTGGGAAAAGTAACCTACCTTCAGCTCTTGTGCACAGTACCGTTCACCATTAAGTAGTGTTATATCACCCGCTAATGATTTAATTAAGGTTGATTTACCTGCACCATTTCGGCCAAGTAAACCAATTCGGCTACCAGGGACTAGGGTTAAATTAACCTGTTCAAGAATGATGGTGTCAGCACCATAACCACATTGACTGTCAGTTAAAGAAAGTAATGGATAGGGTAAGCTGTCAGGTTCTTCAAAACTGAAAGTAAATTGGCTATCAACATGCGCTGGTGCAAGATCGGGTAATTTTTCTAAACGTTTTAAGCGACTTTGTGCTTGTTTTGCTTTACTCGCTTTTGCACGAAATCTATCAACAAAGGCGGTTAAATGTGCCGCTTCTTTTTGTTGTTTTTGGTACTGTACTTCTTGCTGCGCTAAATGCTCTGCTCTTTGTCGTTCAAAGGCAGTGTAGTTGCCACTGTATAATTTGGCGCGCTGGTGTTCAATATGCAATATTTGCCCAACAATGGTATCGAGAAAGTCTCTGTCATGTGAAATTAATACCAAGGTACCGGTAAAACGCTTTAACCAACGTTGTAACCAAATCACCGCATCTAGATCTAAATGGTTGGTGGGCTCATCGAGTAATAATAAATCCGCACGGCTTATCAGCGCTTGTGCAAGGTTTAAACGCATACGCCAGCCACCAGAGAAGTCTTTGACAGCATTGTTGAGCTGAGACTGTAGAAAACCTAAACCATGCAGTAATTCACCGGCACGAGCCGCCAAGCTATAGCCATGAATGGCATCTATTTTGTTAATGATAATGGCTTCTTGGTTACCATCTTCCTTGAGTCTGGCTTGTTCAAGTTGTTGTTCAAGTTGACGAAATTCTTTATCTCCATCCATAACATAGTCTAATGCAGATTGTGTTAATGATGGTGTTTCTTGCTTAACTGTTGCTATTGCCCAGCTACTTGGCATGTTTAAATCACCCGCATCAGGACTTAAGTCGCCTAATAAAGCAGCGAACAATGATGATTTCCCGCAACCATTACTGCCCACTAACCCTACTTTATGGTTAGGATGAATGGTAAAGCTTGATGCTTTAATAAGGTTTTTGGCGCCTCTATCTAAGCTTAAATCGGTTGCAGTGATCAAAAAAATTATCCTAAAAGTGGTGTTTGAAAAATTAACGCCGTATTGTCGCTTTTCCTATGGGCGGAGTTCAAGGTAAAATACCACAAATAGATTATTTTTCTTGATTGAGACAACAACAGTGAAACAGAACGTGAAAAAAAGGTTTATTGCCGGCGCTATATGTCCGCAATGTAAATCACAAGATACTATGGCGTTAACGAAAGAAGATGGCGTAGAAAAAGTAACGTGTGTTAGCTGTGGCGAGCAAATGACACAAAGTGAGCCTCAAGTTGAAGAAGTTGTTAGACAACATGAGCAAGTGATTGGCGTATTTAAGCAATAGCTGTTAGTCGTTTACTGGTAAGTGTTACTTAATAATGTGGTGGCGGTGGCTCTACTTCTTCCTTAGTTGAAGATAGCGCGCCGGCATCTTTTAAACGACTAGCTACAAGTTGAATTTGTTCTTTTAGCTCAGCAATTTGTGCTTGGTGTACGGCTAGCTCTTCACTAAGTTGTTCAATAACATCATCTTGAAAAAGATTACGCGACTCCAGCGCATTAATACGCTCCTCGAAGATATTGATAGATTTTACGTCTTTGTTATTGTCGGTCATTTAATTTTTGTTACTCGGTAGTTGCCATAATTCAGCATAACCAGAAGAGCTTTCAGTTATCAGGGTGTTATTATCGCTAAATGCGAGGCTATATACAACAGCACCCGTGGGTCTTTTAACTTCTTTTGGAGTAACATGCCAATTGGCAATACGTTTACCTGTGGCAATATCCCATACACTCACTTTGCTACTAGCAGCCCCGGTCACTAAAATTTTACCGTCTGGTGAAAAGCGTGCTGTACTGAATACTTCGTGTCGTTTCGTGCCTTTCAATGTGGTGATAAGCTTGCCTGTTTTTAAGTCCCAAATGTGCGCTGATTTCATACTATCAGCTGAAAAGGCATAACGACCTAAATGATCTAATGCTACTTTTGACACTCGGCTAGTATGATTAAATTGATAGATAACTTGCCCAGAAACTGTGTCCCAAACGTAGGCAATAAAATCATTACCGCCAGACATGGCAACTCTGCCATTGGGCATCATATCAACACTATTAATCTTTTCTTGATGACCCAAAAATTCTAGCCTACGACCTGTGTCTACAGCTACATGAACGACAGTGCCGTTACCTTTGCCGATCAGTAAATAATCGCCATTATTGCTAACAGCAATGTCTCGAATGTTTGATTCACGAACTTTCCAATAGCCTTCTGACTGACCAGTTTGCATATTCCATAACGCAAAATTTTCACGGCTAGCGGTTAATGCATGGCTATTGTTGTTGCTAATATCGATAGCTAACACCAAGTTGTCACTACTGTTTTGCTTTTGAGCCCATTGGAAAGTTAAGGCGTTCTTTTCCAGATCCCAAACACTAATACCATGATGAATAGACGAAATTACACTCCATTTACCATCATGAGAAATATCGCCAGCATAACTTCCCTCAACAGCATGTTGAAAACGCTTGATGGGTTTTTCTGACGCTGGACTACAAGCCGTGATAAATAAAGCAGCCACAAGTAGTGTTACTGTTAACTTTAAGGCGCGTAAGTGGCTTTTTTTCGAGTTTGTATTATTCAGCAACATATTTATACTTTTTATCTTGGCATTTCTGGTTAGTTCTAGTTAGTATAAGGCGTTTTTTTATTTTGTTTAGTAAAATTTTATGCTCGACAAAGTTTAAGCTAGTAGATTGGGGAAGGCTCCAATTGAGATTTATTAACGGAGATATAAATGAAGTTTTTTAAACCCACTTTAGTGGCTGTTGCTTTACTTAGTGTTGCAGCTTGTCAAGAAAGCACTGAAAATACAGCGAATGCAAACAGTGAAGCACCTGTATTTGATGCCGAAATTCAAAAGCAAGCCTATGGTTTAGGTGCCTATATCGGTATGAATATGCAACGCAATTTAGTTGAACAAGCAAAATTGGGTGTTGCTTTAGATAAAGAGCTAGTTGTACGTGGTTTTATTGATAGCATTAATGAAAAATCAGCCATTGAACAAGAAGAAATTCAAACCTTGCTGATGAATTTAGAGCAAACCATGAAAACTAAGCAGCAAGAAGCATTAGTGAAAGAGTCTGAAGAAAGCTTAGCGGAAGGGCAAAAGTTTTTAGATGAAAATGCTAAGAAAGAAGGTGTTCAGGTTACCGAATCAGGTATTCAATACGTTGTTATAACTGACGCTGAAGGTGAAAAACCCGTTGCGACTGATACTGTTAAAGTTCACTATAAAGGTACTTTTTTAAACGGGGATACTTTTGATAGCTCATATGATCGTGGAGAACCAGCAGTATTTCCATTAAATCGCGTCATTAAAGGTTGGACTGAAGGCGTACAACTTATGTCTGTGGGTTCAAAGTATAAATTTACTATTCCATCAGATTTAGCTTATGGTCCAAATGGTAATCCGCCTCGCATTCCTGGTAACTCAGTATTAGAGTTTGAAATTGAGTTGTTAGAAATTCAAAAACCTGAGCCAGCGCCACAAGTAGGTGATGAGCCTGAAGTTACTAAATAAACGTTAGGTTACTTTAATTAGTAGCCCTTTAAAAACCATCAACGACTTTGTTGATGGTTTTTTTATGTGTTGTAAATGGGATATTTTGAATCATGAAAAAATTGCTTATCATTGGTTGGGTTTGGCCTGAGCCAAACTCATCGGCTGCTGGAAGTCGCATGCTGCAATTAATTGGTTTTTTCCAACAGCAAGGCTATCAAGTGACCTTTGCGTGCACCGCAGTACGCACAGAACATATGGTTGATTTAACCGGCCTTGATGTTGACTGTATTGATATCAAACTTAATTGTGCTAGTTTCGATGAATTTGTTGTGCAATTAAATCCCGATGTGGTGATGTTCGATCGTTTTATGATGGAAGAGCAATTTGGTTGGCGTATCAGTGAGCAATGCCCGCAAGCTTTAAGAATTTTAGATACTGAAGATTTATTTTGTTTACGCCATGCGAGGCATGATGCCCATAAAAAGCACGTGACTATTTCAGAGAGTGATTTATTAAATTCTGATCTAGCCAAGCGGGAAGTCGCGGCTATTTTCCGTTGTGACATCAGCATTATGATTTCACCGAAAGAAATAGACATATTAACGCAGTTATTTGGCGTGGATAAAAGTTTATTGATGTATTTACCCTTTGCGTTTACGACAGAACAATTGCCGACAAATACGCCTCAATTTGAGCAGCGAGAAGGCTTTATTTCTATCGGTAATTTTAGGCATCCACCTAATTGGGATTCAGTGCTTTGGTTAAAACAACAAATTTGGCCATTAATTCGTAAGCAATTACCTCAGGCTGAAATAGCGATTTGTGGCGCCTATCCGCCTCCTAAAGCGACGGATTTACATGATGAAAAATCAGGCTTTATAGTTAAAGGTTGGGTGGATGACGCCATACACGCTATGCAATCGGCGCGAGTTTGTTTAGCGCCACTTCGTTTTGGAGCAGGAATTAAAGGTAAACTAGCAGAAGCAATGATGTGTGCAACGCCTTCTGTCACAACTGATATTGGTATTGAAGGCATGACGACTGAATTACCTTGGCCGGGTTTAGTCGCTAATGATAGCCAAGCTATTGCTGATGCTGCGGTAAGTTTGTATCAAGATCAAAATACTTGGCAAACAATGAGTAACTTAGGGCCTAAAAGCGCGCATTTATTATTTGAATCCCGTCAGCATTTTAGTGCTTTCTCAACGCGATTAACGGCATTATTATTAAACTTAAATGAGCATAGAGAGAAAAATTTTATTGGTGCTATGCTGAATCATCATCACCATAAAAGCACAAAATATATGGCACAATGGATTGAAGCAAAAAACAAGCTTTAAGATCTGTGTTTAGAAATAAGTGCTTAATTCACTAGCGAAGAAAACCCAATTATAAAGAGGCCGCTAATATTTTTGTAAGCCGATGAGCTGCAAGCAGTAAGCGATTTTCCATGATAGCTTGGTGTTGGCTCATGTAATCTTCAGGTAGGCTGATTTTGTCATCAGGCTCTTGGCAACTACCATTCTTATCCATTTGACAATACTTTAAGCTTGGCGTTTTGGCTAATTGAAATGATTCATCAGCCCATAACCATACTTGCGCTAGCTGCCAATTTGGTACTGTTTGCTGGGACCACTTTTGCTCAAGTGAGGTTAACCATTTACTTCTACTTTGTCTGCCCAAATATAAAATACAATCGTCCCAGTACCAATGTAAGTTGCTACATTTTGTTGATAAGTGTTTGAGTTTGACTTTATTCCCACCTAAGTCACTGGCAAAACTAATATGCAAGGGTTGATGAATATCACCAAGCCAATGACTTAAAAACATGAGCGCTTGCGCTCGTTGCCAGCTATCAGTCTTGAGCTTTAGTTGTTGTTGATGGGCTAAAATAGCTTGTGGTAGACAGTTTTCAGTACAGTCATTAGCTTCTATGCTAGCGTGATTTCTAGGGACATTCATATAATGCCAGCTAGAAAAACTTTTAAATTCTTCAACACGTTTTATTGCATCAGCCCAAGTACAGGCATTTGCGAAAGAAACTGGTGAACCTTTTTTGGCGTAAGTGTAATGATTTATTAAGTCTTGATGGTTTTCCGGAATGGTTAAGAGTAGTTGTTTCAGCTTATTTTGTTGCGTTGAGGTTAAATGTTCAAACGCTAGCTGGCAAACAACTTGGTGACCAAGCTTGCCTAAGGCAAAGCTTGGTAAGCTAATGAAAAGCAAACTGGTTAATAATGTAAAACACAAAAAGTAAGCCTTCATTTTTTGTTCCTTAATCAACAAATATTTGCATTTCTTCGCCAATTTGTTTGCGCATTTCCATGAGTTTTATAGCGGTTTCATGTTGTTTTTTATCCGCTTCTGTTTCTGGTACCCACTGAGGTACACGTTCTGACTGACCATTTTGGTCAACGGCAACCATGATAACAATACAGTGTGTAGTTGTACGTCGGTTCAGTGATTTAGGATCGCAAGCATTTACTTCAAGGGCAATATGCATTGATGAGTTTCCGGTATAAATCACTTTTGCTTCTACCTCAACTAAGCTGCCTACATGGATTGGGGCAACGAAGCGAATACCACCAGCGTAGGCGGTCACGCAATAGCGACCACTCCAACCTGCTGCACAGGCGTATGCTGCTAAATCGATCCATTTCATTACCGCGCCACCGTGTACTTTGCCACCAAAGTTTACATCTTGAGGCTCTGCTAAAAATCGTAGGGTGATATCACGTTGAGGATTGCTCATTATTTTTTTCTCGGGTTTGTGTAGATAAGAGGAATTTATCTCTTTGCTGTTTGATTAGCAAATAATTTAAAGTCAACAGAGCCATGCTTTAGCTATATAGCATGCAAACAAGAAGGATTAGCAATGATTCTTCTGCAAGCTATAGGTTAAATTGTAGATAAAATGAGCTATAGTTAATATACCTCGTATTAACAGTTTGATGTATAAATGGAAGGATTGGATATAAGAACCTTAGCATTCATAAACCTATTATTAGGTTTGTTTTTGGGGATAGGTTCGTTAATTTTTGCACGTATACATACGTCTTTTCAGGGCTTTAAATCATTAGCCTTTAGTTACTTTCTTTTTTCGTTTGGCTTTATATTATTAACCTTACGCCAATATATTCCTGATTTCTTATCTATCATTGTGGCGAATGTTGCCATTGTAGCTAGCGTCAGTTTGTTAATTATAGGCATTTTGGCTTTTTTCAAAAAAGACAAGCAAAGCTTTGCAATGGTTTCGTTAGCCTTACTATCGGCCATGACATTAGCTTTTATTTACTTCACCTATTTTAAAGAAAATGTTAATGCTCGAATGATGATGATTAGTGTTGTTGTTGCTGGTTTTTCAGTGTTTTCAGGTTTTAAGGTTTTTGCTATCAAAGAACGCTTGATATTAACGCTTACTCGTTTGTTAGGCTTTTCTTTTTTATATGCAGCCTTTATTTTTACGTTACGCATTTTTTTAACGTTAGGCGAGCCTAAGTTAAATGATTTTATGAATGCCGGTTTAATTCATGCTTTATCACTTATTGCATTGCAGTTTGTTGCTATAACTAGCTTTTTTACCCTTACGGTTTGTGCAAGTCAGCAGTTAGCGAAAAAGTTAGCGGTACAAGCTACGGTTGATTCGTTAACCAACGTCTATAATCGCCGTGCATTTGATGAGCTTGCTAAAAAAAATGTTTTGCGTGCTCAACGTGAGAAAACCCCAATTTCTGTCATTATGATGGACATTGATTTGTTTAAGCAGGTCAATGATAAATTTGGCCATCAAGTTGGTGACAAAGTATTGCAGGAGTTTTCCCTAAGATTGAAAAGCTGTTTACGCGAGTATGATATTTTGGCCCGTTATGGCGGTGAAGAATTTACCTTATTATTACCTGATACGAATGCCAACACGGCTTTGCTGATAGCTGAAAAGTTGCGTGATAAAATTGCTCAGCCAGTCTTTTGTTTAGCTGATAATACGGAGCTTTCTGTTACGGCAAGTTTTGGTGTAGCGACAAATCAAGGTGAACATATTAATTGGCAACATTTGATTTCATTTGCTGATCAAGCGTTATATCACGCTAAAGAAAGTGGTCGAAATTGTGTTAAATTACATAGTGCGGATGTGCATACTATGTCGAACATAAAGGTACATCATTAATTTTAAATCTTTACCTATCCTTTACAGTTCTCTTGCTAGCTTTGTTTTATAATCAACCGAAAATAAATTATAAAATGAAGGGTGTTATGTTGAAAGTTGTAACGATTGTATTTTCTGCATTGATATTAATTTCTTGTGGAGGTGGTTCTGGTGAATCAACTTCAAATGATTTTACGGAGACAGAGACAGAGACAGAAACTGATGATGTGCCTGTTGAGTCTGATTCAAGTAAACCTAACATTCTGTTAATTATTGCAGACGATCAAGGTGTTGATGCTTCAGCACAATATGCTTATTCAAGCGATGTACCCAATACTCCCAGGTTAAATACCTTAGCTGAGCAAGGCATTGTCTTTGATAATGTCTGGGCAACACCTGCATGCACTACGACTCGCGGCACTATGATCACGGGTCAACATGGTGTCAACAGTGGCATAGATTATGTGCCCGCTAAAATGTCAAACGATACACTTACAATACAGCGATATATTAAGCAGCAAGCGACGAGCAGTGAATATCAAACTGCGGTCATAGGTAAGTGGCACTTAGGTGGAGCTAATGCTGAATTAACGCACCCAACAGACAGTGGTATTGATTACTTTGCTGGGACACTCTCAGGAACAGTGGACGACTATAACGAGTGGACGCTAACAGAGAATGGGGTTAACAGTACAAGTTATGAATACCATACCTCAAAAATTACAGATTTAGCTGTTGATTGGGTAAGTGAACAAAGTCAGCAAAGTAATCCTTGGTTTTTGTGGCTTTCTTACGTTGCTCCTCATTCCCCTTATCATTTACCACCAGAGCATTTGCATACTAGGGATGACTTATCAGGGACTGATGCAGATATTAATGCCAATAAACGCGAGTATTTTTTAGCAATGATCGAAGCGATGGACACTGAAATAGGTCGCTTACTCGACTCGATGACTGCAGAAGAACGGGAAAACACCCTTATTCTTTATGTTGGCGATAATGGCACATCGGCAGCCGTTATTGATCGTTTAGTCTTTGAACAAGGACACAACAAAGGGAGTTTGTATGAAGGTGGCATTCGAGTACCTATGATTGCGTCTGGCCATGGTGTTGAGCGGCAAAATGAACGAGAAAGTGCCTTGATTAATACTACTGATTTTTTTGTTTCAATAGCGAATATTACCGGTAGCAGTTTAAGTCAGCTTAATGATAGTTATGATTTTATACGTTTGTTTGACCGTGCCGTTGATGGCTTACGTCAATTCAATTATAGCGAACACACTAGTGATGATATGACTGGTTGGGCTGTTCGAAACGAACAGTATAAATTGATAGTGCTTGATGATGGCAGTCAAACATTATTTGATATCAGTAATTCAGTGGCTGAAAGTAATGGTTTTATGGTAAATAATGCATCGATAGCTAATGAGCTATTAACTTACGGTATGGAAATTCGAGGTGAACTTAGCGGTGATGCTATTGATATAACGAATGCAACTTTTGTAAATCGAAGTGCTAACTGTGCTGAATATGTGGAGAATTACCAATCTACGGTATTGGATGTTAACAATAGTGCTTTGTTTAGTGGCGAGTTATCTATTTCATTGGTGAATGATAAATGTATTTTCCACACTAATAATATCCCTAATCACGATTTCAATGATGGTGAGCAAGCTTTTCCTAATGATGTGAGTGCGCAAAATGTGACTGTTGAAATCACGAATAACCCAACTCATGCAAATTCGGTTACGGATATTAGCTTAACCATGGACAATGCTATTTTACTCAATGGTGTGAAAGTAGATTTGTTAGCTGCTGCTTGTTTTGGTGTAGGTGATGGTAAAGTTGGCTGTAACGATATTAATCAACCGTGGCGTTATGATCCTATGTTTGCAGAAAATGGCTTTCGTGTAGATTCGCATAATGCGCATGCCCAACCTAATGGAAGCTATCATTATCATGGAACCCCAAATGCTTTTTATTCAGAAAGTGATAATAGTGCTGAATCGCCAGTGGTAGGCTTTGCTGCCGATGGTTATCCTATTTTCGGCCCTTATATTGATGACAATGGCACGATAAGGAAAGTACATTCCAGTTACTCGATTAGAAATGGTGCTCGACCAAGTGATTCAACAAGCCCTGGTGGAAATTATGATGGTACTTATCGCGATGATTATGAATATATTGCCAATCAAGGTGACTTAGATGAGTGTAATGGCATGACTGTTGATGGTGTCTATGGTTATTATATTACTGATGGCTTTCCTTATATTTTGAGTTGCTTTAAAGGAACGCCAGATGCTTCTTTTAATAAGTAACCTGAGCTCAGTTTAATAAATGTTTTTCTAGAAATAAAAAAGCCTTTCTCAATGAGAAAGGCCTGAAATGCTCGCTTTATGGTCTTGTTGATCAAGATTCTTATTAGTTATTTTTTAGAAGTATTTTTATTATTAATCGTTGCTTCTTTGTTAGCGCAGCTATTTTATAGCAAAGCATTTTCACGCCTGCAACAACTTTAATAGAGTATAAACTCGACGAGTTTTTTCGTACAAAGCCTTTATTTCTCTATCTCTTGACTAAGTAGCTGATTCCTTCTGAAAAATCTTTTTTGTTACAGAAGTGTAATGCGATGATTTTTTTTTGTAGTTGTGTACAAATTTTGTATTGACTTGCTCAATACTGTCAATTGAATTGATTTGGCGCATAGATTCAAAATACGGCTAATGCTAGAATGGCCGTCATATTTTGTTCGTTATCGAAAAGTTAACTTAGAGAAACGAACTTACAGCATAAAAGGTAGGCGAAACTTCAATCGTACTGACCACTATTTTAGAGGATTTATTGGTGACAGAATTAAAAAATGATAATTATTTACGTGCGTTATTGAAGCAGCCTGTAGATTACACGCCAGTGTGGATGATGAGACAAGCTGGACGCTATTTACCAGAATATCGTGAATTAAGAGCAACTGCAGGTGATTTCATGTCACTGTGTCGTAATGCTGAGTTTGCTTGTGAAGTAACTATTCAACCCTTACGTCGCTTTAAATTAGATGCTGCTATTTTATTTAGTGATATTTTAACCATTCCTGATGCTATGGGCTTAGGCTTATATTTTGAAACAGGTGAAGGCCCTAAATTTACTAACCCAATTACCTGTAAAGCAGACATTGAAAAAATTGCTATTCCTGATCCAGAAGATGAATTGGGATATGTAATGAATGCCGTGCGCACTATTCGTAAAGAGTTAAAAGGTGAAGTGCCTTTAATTGGTTTTTCAGGAAGCCCGTGGACACTTGCTACCTACATGGTGGAAGGTGGAAGCTCTAAAGCGTTCACTAAAATCAAAAAGATGATGTATTCAGATCCACAAAGTTTGCATTTATTGTTAGACAAATTAGCAGAGTCTGTGATTACTTATCTTAATGGTCAAATTGCCGCTGGTGCACAATCGGTAATGGTCTTCGATACATGGGGTGGTGTGTTATCACCGCGTGATTATAAAGAATTCTCTTTACAGTATATGGCTAAAATTGTTGATGGATTAACTCGCCATGCTGATGGCCGTCAGGTACCTGTGACTTTATTCACTAAAAATGGTGGTATGTGGTTAGAAGATATTGCCGCAACAGGTTGTGATGCAGTTGGTCTTGATTGGACCATTGATATTGAAAATGCTAAAGCTCGTGTTGGTGATAAGGTGGCTTTACAAGGGAATATGGATCCATCAATGTTATATGCACCTTTACCGCGTATTGAGCAAGAAGTTGCAAAAATATTAGCAGGCTTTGGTGAAGGTGGTACTGGGCATGTATTTAACTTAGGACATGGTATTCACCCTGATGTGAATCCAGAGCACGCTGGACACTTTATTGAGTCGGTACATAGGTTGAGTAAACCCTACCATGTGTAAGCTTTGTTACCCATTGAGCTAAATAGTTAATTCAATGGGTATTCAAGGTAAATAAATAAAAATTACTAAAAAGCCGTTAGCATAAGAATATGCTAACGGCTTTTTTGTGATTGATATGTAGTGATTAATATCAATCAGAATAATTTAAATATACTTGGCTTTTATGGTTTAACTAGTCTTCATCCATCTCATAAGCACTAAAGTCAGTGATACCTTTTTCTTCTAGTATACGACGAACGCTTGCTGGAAGTTTTTCATCGTTATCTTTAGCCAAGTCTTCATCATTAGGTAATGGCTGACCCGTAAATGCATGTAAAAAAGCTTCGCACAGTAATTCACTGTTAGTTGCATGGCGTAAGTTATTTACTTGACGTCTTGTTCGCTCATCCGTTAATACTTTTAATACGCGCAAAGGAATTGACACTGTGATTTTTTTTACTTGTTCACTTTTTTTACCGTGTTCGGCGTAGGGATTAATGTATTCGTCATTCCACTGAGCCATGTAAATTCCTCTGTTTAATTATTAATGCGTACAAAGATGCAGTACTATTTTATATAGTTATAAAATAGATTTTACTGGATGCTGAAATTCAGTCAAGTAGAAGTTTAGATGTCTAAAAGATCTTGACCTAAATAGGTAAAGCGTTTAGAGTTATAGACGTCCAAACATCTAAACAGTTTTATTGAATACAGTGATCACTTACGGTGATGTATACGAGGAAGAACATGTCGAATGCTAATATAAAAAATATCACCACCAAGGCGGTAAGAGCAGGCATTAATACTGATCAGCATCACGGTGCTGTGATTCCAGCAATTCATTTATCTAGCACGTTTTCATTAAAAGGTTTTAATGAAAAGCGTCAGTTCGATTATTCTCGTACAGGTAATCCAACCAGAGCCACATTTGCTCAGGCAATCGCTGATTTAGAGCAGGGAAGTACTGGCATAGTAACTAGTACTGGCATGTCAGCGGTACATTTAATCTGTCAGTTGTTATCGACAGAAGATTCGGTTGTCATTCCTCATGACTGTTATGGCGGCAGCTTTCGTCTGTTCACCCATTTAGCTAAACGCGGCCAATTTAAGGTCATTGTGGTCGATCAAAATGATCAGCAGCAACTCAGCGATGCGCTAGCACAAAAACCTAAATTAGTATTGTTAGAAAGCCCGAGTAACCCTTTATTACGCTTGGTTGATATTGAAAAAGTCACTAAAGCAAGTCATGAAGTAGGTGCCTTGGTTGCGGTTGATAATACTTTTCTCTCGCCCGCATTACAGCAGCCATTAGCGCTAGGTGCCGATATAGTTTTTCACTCTACCACTAAATATATTAATGGCCATAGTGACGTTGTGGGTGGCGTACTGGTGACTAAAGATCCTGAACTTGGTGAAGAGCTGGCTTGGTGGGCTAACTGCATTGGTATCACGGGTAGCCCTTTTGATAGTTTTATGGCGTTACGTGGTTTAAAAACATTACCGATCAGAATAAAGCAACATCAAGAAAATGCCGCACAAGTGGCGAGTTTTTTGAAAAACCATAGCGCTATAGAATCAGTTTATTTTCCTGGCTTTGAAGATCATCCAGGTCATGAGATTGCCAAAAAACAACAAGCGGGCTTTGGTGCCATGTTAAGTTTTGATCTTAAAGGCGGTGTTGAAGCCGTGAAAAAATTGTTCGCTAATTTAGAACTATTTACCTTAGCGCAGTCGTTAGGTGGTGTAGAAAGTCTAATATGTCATCCACCAACTATGACACATGCTGGTATGGAAGAAAGCGCTCGCCTTGCCGCTGGCATTACCAATTCTTTAGTTAGAATTTCAGTTGGCATCGAAGATATAAACGATATATTGGCAGACTTAGCACATGGCCTAGCTAAGAGTCAGCAATAGACTTGCATAGATAATAAATTAATTGAGAAATAAATGACCCAAATAGTGACAAAAGCGGGTAATTGGCAATTTGAATTTAGTGCCGATGAACAAGCTGAAAATCAATTAGCAAAACATGCTATTCATGTACATAAATTTGGCGGTAGTTCATTAGCTACACCTGAGTGCATTGTGCGTGTAGTTGACATTATTCAACAGCATTGTCAGTTAAACGATATTATTGTGGTTTCTGCTAATGGTAAAACAACTGATCAGTTGTTTGCTTTATATTCATTAGCGAGTGAAGTTTTAAGTGAAGAAAGTAGCGCAGCTACAAATAATGATAATCAAGCATTAATGCAAGCTATTGCTGATTTGAAAACCGCACAAACGGAGTTAATAACTCAACTATTAAAGCCAAGTTATGCACAACAGTTAATTTCAGCATTAAGTTATGACTTTGAACACTTAACGACTTGGTTAACGGGTGATTTAGCCAGTCATCATAATGACATTTTAAGTTTCGGTGAAATTTGGTCGGCACGTTTACTATCAGCATTGCTGAATGAAAAAGTATGCCCGAGCAATAGCATTGACTCTCGTGATTTTTTAGTGATTGATAACGAACAAAGCTGTTGTGTTGATCAGTCACTCAGTACTGCACAACTTAAGCAACGACTACAATTTGGTAAGCTGGCGGTAATTACGGGCTATATTTGTCGTGATGCTCAAGGGCGAACCTGCACTTTAGGTCGTAATGGCAGTGATTATTCAGCCACTATAATGGCTTCTTTAGTAGCAGCATTAAATGTCACTTTGTGGACAGATGTTGATGGCATATACAGTGCGGATCCTCGCATTGTGCCAACGGCAAGAAAATTACATCGTTTACCCAATGGTGTGGCGAAAGAATTAGGTAGACTAGGTAACCCTGTTTTACATGCTAAAACCTTGACACCGTTAGTGAATGAAAGCATTAATCATCACTGTCATTTGCACGTGGCAAGCAGCTTTGACGCACAGGTTGTTGGGACAGAAATTGGTAAGTTTGGTCAAATCGCAAAACAAGAACTGTCTGTTACCTATTTAAATGACTTATTACTTGTTGAGTCGGAAAGTTTCTCGGCGGAAGTGCTGCAAAAAATTCAACAAGTGTTTGAGCCTATTTGTATGAATGAGCAACAGGCTCAGTTTGTTATTCATCAAGCGCAACAAAAGCTATTAACACAATATGTCGCTGGTCAACATATTCAAGTGAAATTTCAACCAGTAGCTATTATCGCGACTGTTGGTCATAAAGTCGCTCAGCGTGGTGATATTAAAGCTCGTTTTAATCGTGCATTAAAAAGTGCCCAACCGCTGTCTATTTTAGCCAGTGAAAATAACCATAGTTTTATTGCTATTTTACCGCAGCCTTGTAGCACTGAATTATTAAATAATGTTCACCATGATATGACCAAAGATGCCCGTCATATAGGCGTAGTTGTCGCGGGATTAGGTAACATAGGTCAGCGTTTTATTGAGTTGTTACCCGCGCAGCTAAACAGAGTTTATGCCTTAGAAAATATTCATTTAGTTGGCTTATTATCGTCTAAAAAAGCTTTAATTAATAATGACGGCATCGATGTTAATCAGGCTTTGAACTTATTTGCAGAAGATGCACAAGATTACGATTATCAACAATTACTGTCTTGGTTAACAAACCACCCTTATGATGAATTAATTGTGGTAGATATCACCCCAAGCGAAGAGTTTAGCTTGTTATATCAAGATTTCCTTGCTCAAGGAATTCATATTATAGGTGCCAACAAATGGGCTGCATCATCAAGCACTGAACAGTATAATC
The DNA here is from genome assembly GCF_057546125.1 of Colwellia sp. SU-HH00943. Lineage (NCBI taxonomy): Bacteria > Pseudomonadati > Pseudomonadota > Gammaproteobacteria > Alteromonadales > Colwelliaceae > Colwellia > Colwellia sp. SU-HH00943. The sequence goes on along the minus strand of NZ_BAAJLW010000001.1, from coordinate 752,827 downwards.
AGCTAATAAATACTGCCGATGAAAATAAGAGTTTATGGCTAGGTAACACTACGGTTGGAGCAGGTTTACCTATAAATTACGCCATTAATGATTTGAATAATAGTGGCGATAATATTACCGCTATTGCGGGTATATTCTCCGGTACTTTGTCGTGGTTATTTGAAACCTATGATGGCTCTACTGCTTTCTCTGAGTTACTTCTTGATGCGTTAAAGCAGGGTATTACAGAGCCTGATCCTCGTGAAGATTTGTCTGGACGAGACGTACAACGAAAATTGTTAATTTTAGCGCGTATGGCTGGCTTTGAATTATCTTTAGAAGATATTGATTGTAAAAACTTGGTACCAGAAGCATTACAAGGGTTAAGTACAGAAGCCTTTTTAGCCCGAGCTAATGAGTTAGATGAATTTTTTGAAACGGCTTTAGCCGAGGCTAATGCCAAGGATTGCTGTATCCGTTATGTCGCTCGATTTTCTGTTGATGAAGCAGCAAAAATTAGCGCAAAAGTCAGTTTAGAGGTGTTAGCGAAAAATGATGCTTTTGCTAGTTTGACGCCTTGCGATAACATTTTTCAAATAACTAGTGGGTGGTATCAAGAAAACCCATTAATTATACGTGGACCAGGTGCAGGGCGTGATGTTACTGCCGGTGGATTACATTCAGATTTAGTCAACATTTGTCAGCAATTAGCTCACAAGCAACAACAGGTAAAAATAAAGGGGATAAATTAATGAGTTATAGTCATGCCAGACAAGTGGAGTCACTAAACCGTAGTTTGAGTGAAATCAGTAAAGATATTCAAGTTTCATTTGAGTTTTTCCCGCCAAATACTCCTGAAATGGAAACGACTTTATGGAATTCTATTGAACGTTTAGAGCCATTAAAGCCAAGCTTTGTTTCTGTTACTTATGGTGCTGGATCAGGTACACGTGATAGAACACATGAAATTATTAAGCGTATTCAAAAAGATACCGCTTTACTTGCCGCGCCACATTTAACCTGTATTGATGCGGGTCGTGAAGAATTAATTCAAATTGCAAAAGATTACTGGGCTAGTGGTGTTCGTCATATTGTTGCTTTACGTGGTGATTTACCTAACAGTGATGAAAAGCCAAACATGTATGCTTCTGACTTAGTGGAATTATTACGTGATGTAGCTGATTTTGATATTTCTGTTGCTGCTTACCCTGAAGGGCACCCAGAAGCGCCAAACCCACAGTTTGATTTATTAAACCTAAAACGCAAAATTGATGCCGGCGCTAACCGTGCTATCAGCCAGTTTTTCTTCGATATTGAATCATATTTACGATTTAGAGATCGTTGTGTCACTATTGGTATCGATGTTGAAATTATTCCGGGCATTTTACCGGTTACTAACTATAAAACCTTAGAACGTTTTGCCGGTTTAACTAATGTTCATGTTCCAGGCTGGATGACAAAAATGTATGAAGGCCTAGAAGATGATGAAATGACGCGTCGTATGGTAGGTGCCAACATTGCCATGGAGCAAGTGAAAGTACTTAACCGTGAAGGGGTGAAGAACTTCCATTTTTATACCTTAAACAGAGCAGAGCTTACCTATGCGCTTTGTCATACACTAGGTATTCGTCCACAAAAATAATGACCATCACAGGTAAGTATCAAGCTGACGATTCTCTGCTTAATACTTACCTTAGTTTCCTTGTTGCCAAGTGCTATTTTTTTTAGCATTATTAGCCTTTATCCTAAAATAACTTTTCGAATTAATGGCTAAAAGTTCTGCATTTCAAACTCACTATACCTATCAAGTCCAAGTATTATTGGCTAAAATTTACGGTCGCAGTAAATTAAAAGACTCAATACTTGAACGCGCTATTGCTTACTTTGATGCTCAAGAATTCACTGAAAATAGTACGCAAGAAAGCGAAGAAAAATCGACGTTACAGGGGTTAGAACAGACGGAACGTACTGGTCACTTAAAGGCAATATGTTATGAAATTCTAGAGCTTTGTGAAGGTGATGACTTTGAAGATACCAATCGAAAGTCAGCACAGTTATTAGGAACTATTCAACTTATTAGTCCGACAGAAGGCAGTAAAGTTGCGGATAATAACGAACAATGTAAAAGCCTGTATAAAGCCGTTTTATCACTTCGATTGCTTGATAGATTACTGCTTGATAATGAAGTCAATGATAGCAATATTGCCCGTATACTGGATGAATATCCTGATATTGCGTATACAGACTTTGATAGTGGCGCGAGACAACGCTTTAATGAGCAAGTTAAAATTCCATTGATAATGGCTGCATTATTACAAGATATTGGTAATTATCATCCTCAAGCACAAGCAATATTATTAGGTGCAGATAAAAGTCAAAACCCCTATCGAACCCTTGACGTTGAACAGCGTAAAAAACTATTACAATTAAATTATAAGCAAACGTTAAATTACCTGACTGAAGGCCTAGGTGTTATGCAGTATGTGGGTAATTCTCGAGAAGAGAGAGATCAATTTGTTATTGATGAACGGGCTAAGTTGCTGTTTGCTCAAACGTTATTGAAATCGAGTATTCAGCCAAAACAAGGGCTTGGCAATTTATTAAAAGTCCCTCAAATTTACACTTCTATTATCTTTTCAACAAAAGAGAGCTATAACTATAAAGTACTCCCTAAAGTTTTTCAGGTGGTCAATAAAAATGCTGAACTAGGCGCCTGTAGCCAAAAGGTTGTTGATGCATTGTATCAAATTACGGGCATGTTCCCTCAAGGGTACGGGGTTATTTATATGCCTGAAGATGAAGCAGGCATGCAGGGTGACTGTTATGAGTACGCTATTGTAAATAGGCTTTACCCACCTGTTCCTGAACAGCCTTTGTGTCGTATTGCTACCAGAAAACTAACCTTTATTGGTTATGGGCATAATATTGAAGTGAAAAAGAAAAATAATTTATATTTCCCACATATGGCTAAAAAAGTCGCTAGATTAAGTAAAGAGCGCTTAAATGAAATTCTTGAGTTACTATCGTCTAATTATCAAGAGCGACAACAATTAGATCTATTACCTCGCTGTTGGCATGCTAATGAGTTCTTTTCAGTAAAAACAAACCAAAAACTGTGGAATAAAGAAGAACAATAAATTTTATTAGGGAGTATAAAATGGCAGGATCAAAACGTATTGCATCTATCGATTGGATGCGCGGATTTGTGATGATTATTATGGTCTTAGACCATGTTTCCATGGCCTATAATGTTGATCATTTAGCGAAAGATTCTGCAGCAAACTATGTAGTTGGTACGCCATTACCCGCATTTGAGTTTTTCACCCGCTGGATAAGTCATATTTGTGCCCCGGTTTTTGTTTTTTTAGCCGGTACAGCACTGGCCATTAGTGTTGAGCGAAAAGTGAGTAAAGGCTTTGATGGCAAGGCCATCGATAAAGATATTTTATTTCGTGGTGCGTTTATTGCGATATTAGATCCCACTTTAATTTCTATTTTTGGTGGAAAGTTCACCTTTCAAGTACTGTATGCCATAGGCATTGCTATGATGTGTATGGCACTTTTTCGTCGCTTTTCCAGTTCAACTTTATTAGTAATAGCTTTTGCTTGGATTTTAGGTGGCGAGTGGGTAACTAGTCTATTTTGGAATTTTGATGTCGCTAGTCAGTCTGCACTATCAGCGTTATTTTTTGCCAAATACTATACATCCGAATTAAGTATTTCCTATGCGTTTGTTCCTTGGTTGTCGGTCATGATCATAGGCTGGGTGTTCGGTCGCTATATTTTGGATTATGGTCAAGGAAAAACAACAATATCACCGGCAAAATTATTATTTATTACCGGTAGTGCAGCTTTGATCGCTTTTGTTGTTATCCGTTATTTAAATGGTTATGGCAACATGCACTTATATCGAGGGGACTTTAGTTGGCAACAATGGCTTCATGTAAGTAAGTACCCACCTTCAGCAAGTTTTATGTTTCTTGAACTCGGTTTGATGGCGGTTATTTTAGCGATGATGATACAGGTAGAAAAATTCATAGGCACACGAGCAAATGGCGTGTTGTTAGTTTTTGGCCAAACCTCAATGATGTTTTATTTAGTGCATCGCTTATTTTTAACTGGCACTGCAAATTTTGCAGATATGAAAAAATTCACTGATTTACCCACAACCTACTTAATTACTTTTATTATGCTGTTACTGCTTTATCCGTTTTGTTTATGGTATAGAGGTTTTAAAGCAAAGCACCCAGATTCAATTTGGCTAAAATATTTATAGCGCGATAATTGACGACTAACACAGGAACTCTGATGACCACACAATTTATTAAGTCAAAAGCTGCCATTGCATGGGGGCCAAATAAGCCATTATCTATTGAAGAAGTGGATGTTATGCTCCCTAAAGCAGGTGAAGTATTGGTTAAAATAATAGCTTCAGGGGTTTGCCATACCGATGCTTTTACCTTGTCAGGTGAAGATCCTGAAGGTATTTTTCCGGCTATTTTAGGGCATGAAGGTGGTGGTATAGTTGAGCAAGTTGGTGAAGGGGTTACGAGTGTCAGTGTTGGCGATCATGTTATTCCTTTATATACGCCTGAGTGTGGTGAATGTAAGTTTTGCCTGTCGGGGAAAACTAACCTGTGTCAAAAAATACGTGAAACTCAAGGTAAAGGTTTAATGCCCGATGGCACGACACGTTTTTATCAAAATGGTAAACCTATTTATCATTATATGGGCTGCTCAACCTTCTCTGAATATACTGTATTACCAGAAATATCCTTAGCTAAGGTGAATCCACAAGCGCCGCTTGAAGAAGTCTGTCTACTGGGTTGTGGTGTAACTACAGGTATGGGGGCGGTAATGAATACCGCTAAAGTAAATGCGGGAGATACTGTTGCTATATTCGGTTTAGGTGGTATTGGCTTGTCAGCGGTTATTGGCGCAGCAATGGCGAAAGCCAGCCGTATAATTGCCATTGATATTAACGAATCTAAATTCTCCTTAGCTAAAAAGCTTGGCGCCACAGACTGTATAAACCCTAAGCACTTTGATAAGCCTATTCAGGAAGTGATTGTTGAAATGACCGATGGTGGCGTTGATTACTCTTTTGAGTGTATTGGTAATGTTGATGTGATGCGCTCAGCATTAGAATGTTGTCATAAAGGCTGGGGAGAGTCGATTATTATTGGTGTTGCTGGTGCAGGGCAAGAAATATCAACAAGGCCTTTCCAACTCGTTACTGGGCGAGTATGGCGAGGCACAGCGTTTGGCGGTGTGAAAGGCCGCAGTGAACTCCCCGATTATGTCGAACGCTATTTGGCGGGTGAATTTAAATTAAATGACTTCATTACTCACACTATGGATTTAGAAAGCATTAATGAAGCCTTTGATTTAATGCATGAAGGTAAGAGTATTCGCTCTGTTATTCACTTTTAGTGAGCGCTTTTAAGTTAGCCATTACTCATTCAACAATGACTAATTAATCCTTTTAGTTTTTAACTTTTTATTACTAGGCGAAAGTCTTGCGGCTGTCGCCTAAACGTGTAAGTAAACATTTTTATGAATCAAAAAACCATTAACCTAATCAGTAAAACTAAAGCTTTTGATGGTTGGCATTATCAATATAGCCATCAAGCGAGTAGTACAAATTGTGCAATGCGTTTTGCAATTTTCTTACCGCCACAGGCCAATGAAAATCATAAAGTGCCGGTACTGTATTGGTTGTCTGGGTTAACCTGCACTGATGAAAATTTTATGCAAAAAGCTGGCGCCTTAAAAATGGCAGCGGAGTTGGGGATGGCGATAGTTGCACCTGATACCAGCCCACGAGGCGACGATGTGCCTGATGATGAAAACAGTGCTTATGACTTTGGTCATGGTGCGGGCTTTTACCTTAATGCCACACAAGCACCTTGGGATAAGCATTATCAAATGTATGACTATGTGTTAACTGAGTTACCGGCATTGATTGAGTCGCAATTTCCGGTCACTGATAAAAAGGCAATCAGCGGTCATTCTATGGGGGGACATGGCGCCTTAGTTTTAGCGCTAAGAAATCCTGACAAATATGTATCTGTCTCTGCTTTTAGCCCAATCTGTAACCCAATCAATGTGCCATGGGGGAAAAAAGCCTTTAGTCAGTATTTAGGTGATAATGAAGTAAGTTGGCAAGCTTATGATGCCAGTATATTAATGGCGAAAGCACAACAAAGAATACCTGCTTTAGTGCACCAAGGCAGTGATGATGATTTTCTTGCTGAGCAATTAATGCCAAGTGCGTTAGTAAGTGCTGCTGAAAGTTCAGCGTACCCGCTACATTTTGTGCAAGAGCAGGGTTATGATCATAGTTATTATTTTATTGCCAGTTTTATCGAACAGCATTTATCGTTTCATAAACAACATATGCTTTGATGGTTGGAAGTTTGGGCAATACTGATTGTTAGCGTATGAATATGCCAGTAAAACGCTTAATGGCGATTTACTGGCATCAGTTTCATGAGTTAAGCTTAGTTAGAATAGCGTCTTAAATAACTAATCATGTTAAATACTAAGCCGCTTTTTTAAGTTCTATAACTTGGCTCTTTTTAGGCGTTGGCTTTATAAAATTACTGATAAAACCTGCGATAAAGATCAGTAGCAAGATATATAGCCAAGTATAATCTTCCTCAATTTCATCAACTTGATTGGCTTGCTCTTCCAGTTTCTGTCCTGATATTTGCTCAGTTTGTGCTTGAGCTGAACTTGGTTGCTCTGGCGCTGCTTGTGGCTCAGCTTGCATACTATCAGGTAATAACGCGGTTAAACCAAAACCGGCTGCTTGCGCTTTAAGATTGTCGTTAAACTTTTCGTTGTCGGTAACTACATCGAACTCTTTAGCAAGTTCGGCGTAGGTTTTCACCATGGTTTCAATGGTTTTCTCGTCAGTTTTCCAATAACCTTTACGCTCTGCTTCTAGCATACGCTCAATAATTTGCGCGAGGGCATGAGCATTGCTTTGCTCAAAAAATTCACGCATATCCAATTGATACTTATCTTCTACGTATACTTCAAAGAACTCTTGCCACTGATCATCTCGCACGGCTTCAGGAGTCATCACTTCCCAACCCCACATGTTATTCATACGATCAAGAATAGCTGTTGCACCGGCATAACCAGAATCTTGCATCGCTTGAATCCAACGAGGGTGGAAGTAACGGCTGCGCATTTCTTGATTTAAAAAGTGCTCCATGGTTTGTGCTTTAATATTGTCTTTTTTACGTAAGTTAGAGACATACATTTCAGGCGTTTTACCATCTAAATGACGTACAGCTAAACCTATACCGCCAAAGTATTGAAACGGATCATCATTGGTCATTAAGGCATAAAGGTTTGTTGAACGAGAAAAGATCACCGCATCAGTACCAGAAAGCACTTTTGAGTAAAGCTCAGTGTCGGCAACATTTTCACTCCATCGTTTTTCATCACTACCAAAGGCATAGCCCATACGTTTCAAGTATAAATCAGCTAATTTGCTGTCATCTTCCCAAGTATCAGAAGCTAAACTGGCACCCGCTAAACCCGTACCATAATTACCAGTTTCATTAGAGAAAATGCGAATAGAAGATAAATAGTCAGCATCTTCTTCTGATTTACCTTTTGCCAATAATTCTGCTTTTAAAGCATTGGCATGGCGATAAACAAAGTTGTTTTCTTCTTTCATTTTCGCCACTTTATCAATGGCTTTTGCTAACCATAACATCACATTAGGGAAAGCATCACGATAAAGACCCGTTGCAGTAATGGTGACATCAATCCTTGGTCTGCCAAGATCTTTATATTCAATAACCTCAGTACCAACGACATTACCTTGTTGGTTCCATTTAGGTTTTAAACCAAGGGCGTGTAACACTTGCGCTTCAAGAGCGCCTTGATGTCGCATGGTTTCAAGTGACCATAGTGAGAATGAGAGTTTTTCAGGATAGCGGCCGTGTTTTTCGAAGTAATCAGCAATGGTTTGATCCATTAAGGTAACGCCAGCTTGGTATGCTTCTTTGCTTGGCACTTTAGCTGGGTTAAAACCAATTAGGTTACGTCCTGTTGGAACAGCTGCGGGGTTTCTAATAGGATCACCACCGTGGCTCACTTTAATATATTCACCATTGAGCGCACGGATTAAGTTTTGAGTTTCGGCAATATTTTGAAAGTTCTGCCAGTAAATTTTAGCTTGCGCCAGATCTTTTGTTAACTGCTCTGATAAGTCAGGTAGAGTATTGTTTCCAGCTAAGTAGCTTTTTAATAACTGAAAACCAGATAAAGCTTCAAGGTTTCGAACACTACGCTCATCAAGTTGAGCTTCACTGGGTAATGATAAACCATGCTGTTGTTCATATTCACCAGCTAAGTCGGTAAATTCATTACCTAACATTTGTAAAATCGTTGTGTATAAATGCGCGGTTTCAGGTAACAAGCCAAAGGTATGTACACCAAGCGGCTGGCTTTGTTGCGCAAGTTCATTTAGATGATCTTGAATATTAATAATGCCATTTTCAAAGTCGTTACTTAACTGCTCTTGTGTTAACTGTAAGTCGGTTAAAATGTTTAATTCATCGGCTAAGGTAACAATATTGTCTTGGGTGTTTTGTTTGGTTTGCCCTTGTTCAAGCATTAAGTAATTACTAATTAGCTCATTCAGTTTTGCTACTTCTGTATACAAACCTGCTTTAGCGAAACCTGGCGTTAAATGACTTAACATAGTAGCTCGACCACGGCGTTTTGCCTGCATTGCTTCACCGACATTATCAATAATGTAAGGGTAAAATACTGGCAAGTTCCCAATAGCTAAATTAGGTGCATCATAAACTGATAACCCACGCTCTTTACCACTTAGCCACTCTTGCGAGCCGTGTGTTCCTAAGTGAATAAAGGCATTGGCGCCAAATACTTCTCGAGCGTAAAGATAAAAAGCCATGTAGGCATGATTTATTGGGGTTTTAGTGCTGTGATAAAGGGCGCCATGTTCTTTGGCATCTTTACCACGCATACCTTGCGGTAGCACAATTAAGTTACCTAATTTCATGCGAGGGATTACAAACGCTTGCTCACCATTATGATCGGTTAATAAGTTGTTTTCTTCTGGTGTACCCCAGCGCTCATTAATCGGCTTTTGTACATGCTCAGGTAATTTTGAAAACCATTGCTGATAGGTTGAAAGGGGTAAATAATCGGCTAAACCTTGCTCAATTAAGTTACTCACCTCTTCACCACGATAAAAAGGACGTAACAACTTGCCCGCTGATTCTATAAGGTACTCAGCTTCTTTAACATCAACGTTATAGCCTTCTTTTTTCATAGCTTTCACTATTTGCTCGATAGAAGAAGGTACATCTAAAAATGCTGCTCCGATGTTTTTCTCACCTGGAGGATAGTTCCAAATAAATGTCGCCACTTTTTTGTTGGCGTTTTCAATTTTAGCTAGGGATGCATGGTTATAGGCACGTTCGACTAAGGCGTCAAGTTGAGCAGACATCACCACTTTTGTGCCATCTTTCTTGGCGGCAATAATGGTTGGATCTGTACTACCGGTATCTTCAGGCATGACTAAGAAAAATGGCGTTAAAGAGGGAGAAATGCCAGCATGATCTTGTTCAAATGCGGCTTCATCGCCATCGTTATAATTTAAGGCGTGAATGACAGGTACGCCGATTTTTTCAAACTCTGCTCGACGCTTGCTAACATAGTGTAATGAACGGTAGTTAATCAGCACATCTGCACGAGGTTTATTTTCTTTGTCGAGTAGTAAGTCTGTGTAATCAAGAGGTTGATCTTCACCCTCAAAAAAGAAAGCAAATGCTTTAGCGCCTTTACCTTCTAACCCTTCAATAATGGCATTAACGATTTGTTTTTGCTCGTAATCTATTGTACTTCTATGAATACCTACCGCCACAACTGGCTGATTTTTTTCTGGGCTTAGCCAGCTGAAAAATGCCTGTTCGTCATCACTAACACCACCCGGGAAGTTATCATGAAATAAGCCGACGGTTGGCACAATAAAGGGCGGCTCAACTTTCACATCATCAGTTAACGATAGCACGTCAACGGCAATGTAATTCATTAAGTTAGCGTAGTTATTTCGACCAGCATTGTTGTAATATTTTCCAACCATGATTCTTTGATCGTCTGACAAACCTTGGTTCATTGATGGATTATCAATATCACCTAATGAAACAACAGGCACCTGTGAGAACTGGGTAAGATGCCCTTGATACTTAGCAAACATAAATTTTGATAATGCTGGATTAATACCATCAAGTAGTATCAAACTGGCTTGAGACCAACTAGCGTTAATTTCTTCTTCAGATTTGCCCTTAGTATCAAAGTTAACTAACTCAAAGGGTTGATCTTTTGCTAACGCTTGCAGTAAATCCCCTTTAGGCTTTGAGACATGGCTTGACAGCATGATAAGTACTTGCGGCTTATCAGCAGCATTAGCAATAAAAGTGAATAGGGATAGTAGTAAAATAAGAATACGCACGATTAATTGTTTCCTTGTTCAGCATTGGTTGCTGCTTTGTTACCTTCAGGAACATAAACAAAACTTCCGTCTGCCATTTTATAAGCGACGCCAGCTCGAGAGCCTTCGCCACTGCCAATAGCACCATTAGATTTATATTGTTTAATTTCTTTGCCTTTTTTAACGATCATTTCCATATTGGGTTTGCCAGCATTTTTTATGACGGTGACATCATCAGACGAATAAATATTCATAGGGCTTTGCGCTAAGGCAATTAATAAGGCGGCAATAATGACCAGAAAAACATCAACTAAGTTGACGGCACTGACTATTGGGTTTAGATCTTCATCTTCATCAAGAAAGCGCATTAGATAGCCTCTCCAGATTGTTGCCCTTTCAATTTTCGAATGTTGATTAATTCTTGAGCACACCAGCGCTTTTTAACTGATGCAGGCCAAAACGTTAGAGTAGAAATTGTTAAACCCCAAATAACCGCGGCAAAAGCGATAATGAGATTTTCACTAATACCTTGAATGTTACCATCAGCCATTGCTTGTAGGGCAGGTCCCATCGGGATCATAGTAGCGATCAAACCAAGCATTGGCGCAATACGCGTAACAATACGTAATGTTTCTAACTTTTTCAGTGCAAAAACTTCAAGCTCATCTTCACAAGCTTGTGGATTAGCAATGAAATAGTTATGTACAGGGTAACCCGGTAAATGGCGGGCATCTTGCTGACTTATTAGTCTGGTATAACGCAAAGCATTCTTTTTACGTACTGTATATTGAGAAGCAAATCTCCCCATGATGAAAATTGCATAAATTAATAGCAATACGATGGCAATAATGACAGGCGCCATTAAAAACGTGGAAATTTCGGCCATTAAGCCTTCAAGGGTTTGGATATTCATGTTTATTACATCTCATTAGTACTTCAATGGTGCGCATTTTATATTATTTAAATAGTAATGCAAATAATAATAATTATCATTTGTATAATTTGTACGGGTTATGTATGATCGCCGCATTCAATAGTCTCAGTCTAAATTGTCCTGTTTGTCTGAGATTTGTATTTAAGTACCTAAACAGGAATAAAAACATGAAATCTATAAAAAAATCCGCATTAGCACTTGCTATTTCGACATCATTTATTGCCTTACCTAATAACGTTTACGCAGATGTTCCAGATGATATTGTTGAAGATTTAGAAGTGATTGTGATCAGTTCATCTCGTACTGAAAAACAACTTAAAGATGTTGCTGGTAGTATTTCAGTGGTGACTTCAGAAGATCTTGAACAGCAAGTTATTACTGATATGAATCAGCTGTTTAAATATGATCCAAGCGTGACTGTGACAGGCTCAGTAGGCGGCGCACAAAACTTTACTGTACGTGGTATGGGTGGTGATCGTGTTTTAATGATCAAAGATGGCATGCGTATGAATGAAGGTTATGGTGCTAACGGCCAAAACGATATTGTGGGTCGTGGCTTTGTTGAAACTGATACCTTAAAGCAAGTAGAAATTGCTAAAGGTGCCGCATCATCGTTATATGGCTCAGATGCTTTAGCAGGTATTGTGGTATTTACTACAAAAGATGCGAGTGACTATTTAGAAGAGGGTGAGCAGTTTGCTGGTGATGTAAAGCTAGGTTTCAACAGTGACGGTGAGCAAGCAAATATTGGCGCTACACTAGCACTGGAAACAGGTGACTTTGAGCATTTGCTTAATCTCAATGTACGTGACGGTGAAGAGCAACAAAATTACTACGGTACTAAGCCTGCGCTTGATATAGCCTCAACCAGTGTTTTATTCAAAACTAAGTACAATATTAATGACGACGATTTCTTAAGTTTTAGTGCTGATTTATGGCAGCAAGACGTTGATGGCGACAGTGCTAATGGCTTATTGGAATATTTCCGTGGCTTACCAGGCTATGACATAGTTACTGAAAATAGCACGAGTGAAAAAACGAACGAGTCTTTCCAGCTTCGCTATCACAATAGTAGTGGTACCGCTATTTTTGACGTGGCTAATGTATCAATTTACGCCAATAACTCAAAACAAACAGACGTTGAATATGGCCAAATAGATATCAATGCCAATTTCGGTTTTCCGCTGATTGAATTAAGAGATATGTGGAATACTGGCGTTTATGAGCAAGATACTATTGGTTTGCTATCTAACGCTAGTATTAAATTAAATGACATGAATACCTTGGGCTACGGGTTAGATATCGAAAAGTCTACTTCTACTCGTCAATTAGAAAAACTCTATTCAGTTGAAGGAACGCCTAAACCTGGTTATCCACAATCTGATGATAAATTCCCTGAAACTGAAGTGTTTCGTGCAGGTCTCTTTATTAATGACGAAATTAGCCTACTTGATGGTGATTTAGTCATCACACCGGGTGCTCGTTTTGATATGTATGAAATGGATCCAAACGGTGCGACAAAAGAAGATGGCTCTCTTTATAAAAGCTATGATGAAAGTCACGTTTCAGTAAATTTGGGTGCTCTTTATAAGTTTAATGATATGGCGGTAGTGTTTGCGCAATATGGTCAGGGCTTTAAAGTACCTGCTTATGATTTAGCCTATATTGACCATGACAACTCTTTGTATGGTTATAAACTTGTTCCAGCAGGTGATGATTTAGCACCAGAAGAGAGTGATAGCTTAGAGTTAGGTCTTCGTGGTCATCAAGGAGATTTCATTTACAATGCAGCAGTTTTCTATTCTCAATACGATAACTTCTTAGAAACCGCTTTTATTGGCACTGAAAAGTACACTAACCCATACACTGGTCAAGAAGTTGATATTTACCTTTATCAATATCAAAACATTGATGCTGTTACCATTAAAGGGGCAGAGATTGGGGTAGAGTATTTATTAGGTGACAGTACCAGCATCTTTGTTAATGCGGCATATCAAGATGGTACTAATGATGAAACCGGAGACTATATTCAGAGCATAAGCCCATTATCAGGTAATGTGGGTATTAATTACGAAGGTGAAAGCTGGTCAACAGAGTTAATTGTAAACTGGGCTGACAGAATGGATAAAGTGAATGACGGCGATGCAGAAGTTGCCGGTTACGGCAGTGTTGATTGGATGTTTAATATGCAAATCACTGACGATTTACGCTTTAACTTATCAGTAACTAATTTGCTGGATAAAGAGTTTGTTCGTTATAACAATGTAGCAGGCCATGAAGTAGGCGAGTCATTAGATTTTTCTACTGAACCAGGTAGAGTGTTTGCTGCTTCAATTAAATACTCTTTTTAATTAAAGGTAAGTATCAAAAAAGCAGCTCAACCTTTTTTAAGGTGAGCTGCTTTTTTTGTGTTCGTATTTGTCTAAAGATATAGAAACAGTTAACGATTATTACAACTAAGTTTATCTAAGCTGGTTTAAGTTAAACAATAGCGCTGGATCATAGCGACTAATAGAGTATTGGTTTTTTCAATTTCACTGTGAGCTAAAAATTCATTAGGTTGATGCGCTTGATTAATTGAACCTGGCCCTAGCACTATGGTTTGACAGCCTAGTTGTTGAATATAAGGTGCTTCGGTAGCGTAATTAACCGCACAACATTGATGACCACTAATTTCCTCGGCGATACTGACAAAGCAATTTTCATCATGCTCATGTTTAGTTTGTTCAAAACTTGGTGAACTAGGGTGTAACTCTTCAAAACTTATTCGTCCGGGGTATTTTTCAGCAAGGGGTTTTAAAGATTCACTTAGCCAATGCAATAATTCATCATCACTCATACTCGGCAGTGAACGTAAGTCTAGATCTAGTTCGCAATAACCACAGATACGATTCGCATTATCCCCGCCTTTAATGGCGCCCATATTCAATGTTGGCGCAGGTACGTCAAATGCTTCATTTTTGTAATTGAGGTTGAATTTTTCTTGTAAATTAATTAATTCACCAATGACTTGGTACATAATTTCAATGGCATTAACACCTAAGCTTGGCTTACTTGAGTGACCTGATTGCCCTTGCACACTTATGCGATGTGACATGTGCCCTTTATGCATCACAACAGGTACTAAATTCGTTGGCTCACCTATGATGGCAACATCAGGTTTAACCGCTTGGCTTTTAGCAAAAAAGCGTGCACCTGCCATGGTTGTTTCTTCATCTGCGGTGGCTAGTATGTATAGTGGTTTCTTTAAATTTTTAGCATCAAGGTTTTTACAAGCTTGTAAAATAAACGCGAAAAAACCTTTCATATCACAAGTGCCTAAACCATAAAACTTGTCATCTTTATCGATTACTTTCAAGGGATCACTTTGCCAGCGCTTTTCGTCAAAAGGCACGGTATCACTGTGACCAGCAAGCAATAAGCCTCCTTCACCACTTCCCAATTTAGCTAATAAATTATATTTATTTTCACCACCTTTATGGGGCAAAGGTACTTTTTGAATATCAATGCTAAAGCCAAGTTGTTCAAACCATGTCGCTAATAATTGAATGACTTTTAAATTCCCTTGATCCCAACTTGATTGAGTTGAACTTATAGAAGGGCAAGCAATTAATTGCGTTAAGGATTGAGAGAAGTTAGGCAATTGTGACATATATACCATCCAAAAAAGAAATCGAACAAAAACTTAAATAGTTATGCTTATTAGTTGCATAATTACCCATTAACTGGTAAATTGCGCATAATAGTGTAAATAACCTGTTTTTTTAAGGCTACTTTTTTATACTTAAGGCTTTTCAACATGTCTTATATCTCATTTATCGCATGTTGAGTTGACTTATGTATGTGAGGACATTGTAATGCTAATTGTTCAAGGAATACGACGACGATAGATAATTATTTTCTTATCTCTTGGATGCTTTAGTTATAAGAGATTGGTTATATCGTTTTAAGAATTTGAATAATAAGGTTTATGTTGTGTCAGAAGTTAAAAAAGTTGCCGTAATTGGTGCAAGTGGTTACGCCGGTGCCGAATTAGTTGGTTTATTATGCCAACACGATAAAGTTTCAATACAACATCTTGTTGTGTCGGAAAACTCTACTTCCTGTGGAAAACTTTTCAGCGAATTACATGGCCGCTGGCAGGGTGTTTGTGATGTACCCCTGCAATCTTTTTCTCAAGAGTGGTTCGACAATGCTGTTAAAGATTTAGATGTTGTTTTCTTTGCTACTCCACACGAGTTCAGTGCTGACTGGGCGCAAGCTTTTGTTAACGCTGGTGTTAAGGTGTTTGATCTTTCGGGCGGTTTTAGATTAAAAAATGCCGAAGATTATCCAACATTCTACGGTTTTGAACACGCCAATATTGATGCCTTAACTCAAGCTAAATACGGTTTAGCAGAATGGCAACAAACCGATATTGCTAATACTGATTTAATTGCAGTGCCTGGTTGCTACCCAACCGCAAGTTTATTGTCATTAAAACCTATTACCAGTAATAACTTACACATTGAAAACTCTTTAATTGTTGTAAACGGTATTAGTGGTGTGAGTGGTGCAGGCAGAAATGCTTCATTAGCCACAAACTTTAATGAAGTGAGCTTGAAGCCATACAATATTTTACAACATAGACACCAGCCTGAAATTTCTCAAGAAGCTAATGCACAAGTAATTTTTAATCCTCACTTGGCACCCTATAAAAGAGGCTTGCTCGCCACGGTAACTATGCAGTTAAAAGCAGGCGTTACTGCTAAGCAAGTTGACTTAGCATTTGAACAAGCCTATCACGACAAGCCACTTGTACGTATCGTTAATGCTTGGCCACAAATTGGTAACGTAGCCCATACGCCATTTGCTGATGTTCATTGGCAAGTTGATGAAGAAAAGCAAGTGGTTGTGGTTAGTTGTGCTATAGATAATCTACTTAAAGGTGCCTCGTCACAAGCTCTACAGTGTTTTAATATTTCACTGGGTTTACCGAGTGAATACAGCCTGTTAGCAACAAATAAAAGTAATTAGGAACTAGTGATGACAAAACCATTAGTGATAAAAATTGGCGGCGCTATTTTAGAAAAGCAAGATGCACTACATAAGTTACTTGTGGTGATTGCTGAGCTTAAAAGCGATGCGAAAGTGGTCTTAGTGCATGGTGGTGGTTGTGTTGTTGATGAAATGCTAGCACAAGCGAATTTTACGACGGTTAAAAAACATGGTCTGCGTGTAACACCAAAAGAGCAAATTGCGTTAATTAGTGGTGCACTTGCAGGTACCGTTAATAAGTCAATTGTCTCGACTGCCAATAGCATTAACTTGCCAGCGGTTGGTTTATCATTAGCTGATGGTGATATGATTGCTTGTGTTAAATCTGATCTAGATTTAGGTGAGGTTGGTGTTCCCAGCCCAAAATCAAGTCAATTGTTAGATGCATTACTCAATAGCCACTTTTTACCTGTTATTTCATCAATAGGCGCATTGTCTAACGGTGATTTAGTTAATGTTAATGCTGATGATGCTGCGGTAGCTATTTGTCAGTTGCTTAATGCTGAATTACTACTATTAACAGACGTTAACGGCGTAAAAGGTGCTGATGGCGAATACTTATCAGCACTAAATAGTGAGCAGGCAAAGAATCTTATCGAGCAAGGTGTTATTGCTGGCGGTATGACAGCGAAAGTGAATGCGGCATTGCAAGCGGCAAATCAATTACGACGAAGTATCGCGGTTGCTAGTTGGCAATCGCCGGAGCAAATTACCGAGCTACTAGCTGGGAATGGTGTGGGCACACAAATTCAACCTGACTAGTCGCAGATAAACTGTCATATTACTGGGTTAAAGTAATGACAAAAACGCATTTTAAAGAAGATACTTATGTCACTATCATTAAATAATTTTTTAGCCGATGACGAGCTAAACAAACAACAACTTTTAGCGCTAATTGAACTCGCCATTACCATTAAAAGCAACCCTGCTGAATACAATCAGGTATTAGCGGGTAAATCAGTTGCGATGATTTTTGAAAAACCCTCACTTAGAACCCATGTTAGTTTTGATATGGGCATTAATAAACTAGGTGGTCATGCGCTTTATTTAGGGCAGCAAAACGGTAAATTAGGTGAGCGTGAACGGGTAAGTGATTATGCCAAAAACTTATCATGTTTTGCCGATGCAATTGTAGCTCGAGTTTTTAGCCATGATTCGATTCAAGGTTTAGCTGAGCATGCCAGTGTGCCTGTGATTAATGCACTGTGTGATCTTTACCACCCGTGCCAAGGCTTAGCTGATTTTGTCACCTTAACTGAGCTACTTCCTAAGTTAAATAAAACGGATATAGCGCAAGTGAAGTTAGCCTACATTGGTGATGGTAATAATGTTTCTAATTCATTAATGATTATGGCTGCTACACTTGGTGTTGATTTCACTTTAGTAACACCAACAGGGTATGAAGCAGAGCAAAATATTATTGAAAAGGCGCAAGTGCTAGCTAATGAATCTGGGGCAACATTAACGATTACCACGGATATTAATGCCATGGGTAGCCAAGATGTTATCTATACTGATACATGGATTTCAATGGGTGATGAAGACGACAGTAAAAAAGCAGCTTTGTTAGCGCATTTTGCACCTTATCAAGTGAATCATAATATTATGCAAAATGCTGATGCTAGTGTGGTGATGCACTGTCAGCCAGCGCACCTGGAAGAAGAGATTACTACAGAGCTTTTTGATAGCGACATGTCGGTTGTTTTTCAACAAGCAGAGAATAGAATGTGGGCACAAAACGCTGTTTTAGTAAGCCTATTCAAGTAAAGATTTAATAACCAAATTTATAAATTTAGAGAAAGATTATGAGTATTGCAAAGAAACAAATTAAAAAAGTGGTATTAGCTTATTCAGGTGGTTTAGATACTTCAGCTATCATTCCATGGTTGAAAGAAAACTATGATAACTGTGAAGTTGTTGCTTTTTGTGCTGATGTAGGTCAGGGCGAAGAAGAGCTAGAAGGTATCAAAGAAAAAGCTATCGCATCGGGCGCTTCAGAATGCTACGTTGCTGATCTAAAAGAAGAATATGTTAAAGATTATATTTACCCCATTTTAAAAACTGGTTCAGTTTATGAAGGTCAATATTTATTAGGTACGTCAATGGCGCGTCCTATTATTGCAAAGGCACATATTGAAGTAGCACTTAAAGTTGGTGCTGATGCGGTTTGTCATGGTTGTACGGGTAAAGGTAATGACCAAGTACGTTTTGAAGCTTGTTTTGCTGCACTTGCACCGCAACTTACTGTTATTGCTCCATGGCGTGAGTGGGACATGGTTTCTCGTGAAGATTTATTAGACTACTTAGCAGAGCGTAACATTCCATGTTCTGCTTCATTAACTAAAATTTATAGCCGTGACGCTAATGCTTGGCATATTTCACACGAAGGTGGTGAATTAGAAGACCCATGGTGTGAGCCGTCTAAAGAAGTTTGGACAATGACAGTTGACCCAATGGATGCTCCAGATGCACCTGAAACAGTAGCATTAAGCTTTGTTGAAGGTGAGTTAGTGTCTGTTGATGGTAAAGAATTATCACCTTATCAAGCGTTAATGTACTTAAATGAAAAAGCGGCAGCACATGGTGTTGGTCGTATTGATATTGTTGAAAACCGTTTAGTGGGCATGAAGTCGCGTGGTTGTTATGAAACGCCGGGTGGTACCGTATTAATGGCGGCGTATAAAGGCTTAGAAACCCTTATTCATGATAAAGAGTCGCTAAAATTCCGTGAGTCAATTGGTTTAGAGTTTTCTCATGTCATTTACGATGGTCGTTGGTTTACACCATTAGCTAAAGCACAGCTAGCTGCTGCAGCTTCACTTGCTGAAAAAGTAACAGGTGATGTGGTTGTTAAATTATTTAAAGGTCAAGCAACGGCAACTCAGCGTCGTTCACCAAATAGCTTATATTCAGAAGAATTTGCTACCTTTGGCGCAGATGATGTTTATGACCAAAAACATGCTGAAGGCTTTATCCGTTTATTCAGCCTTTCAAGTCGTATTGAAGCGTTAAAAGCGCTTGATGAAAACGCTGAAAAATAAGCATGACTTTGCTTTTCAGGTAAGGTGACTTTTTAGTGTCTCCCTTGCCTGATAAGTAAACATAGAAATATCGAAAAACTTGGAGTAAATAGCCATGGCCTTATGGGGTGGACGCTTTAAAGAAAAAGCGAGTGTACAATTTAAAAAGTTCAATGACTCGCTACCTGTTGATTATCGCATGGCGGTACAAGACATTGTTGGCTCGATTGCTTGGGCACAAGCAATACATGAAGTGGGCGTTATCACAGATGAAGAATTAGCTCGCTTAACAGATGCCTTAAATGAATTAAAAGTGTCAGTAGAAGAAAACCCAAAGCAGATATTATTATCTGATGCTGAAGATATTCACAGCTGGGTTGAAATTCAACTGATTGAAAAAACAGGTGACTTAGGTAAGAAGCTCCATACAGGTCGTAGCCGTAATGACCAAGTAGCGACTGATTTAAAACTTTGGTGTAAAGAAACGGGCGGTGAACTCTTGTTCGCTTTGGTTAGCTTACAACAAGCTATGATGGCTTTGGCTGAGCGTGAGAAAGATACCGTATTACCGGGTTATACCCATTTACAACGTGCACAGCCGGTTACTTTTGGGCATTGGTGTTTAGCGTATGTTGAAATGTTTAACCGTGATATTGGTCGTTTAAAAGACGCTTTATATCGCCTTGATGTTTCACCATTAGGCTCAGGTGCTTTAGCCGGTACAGCTTACCCGATTGACAGAAATGCACTGGCTAATCGTTTAGGGTTTAGAACGGCCACTATGAATAGCTTAGATGCTGTTTCAGATAGAGATCATGTGATTGAATTACTGGCAAGTGCGAGTATTTCTATGATGCATTTATCGCGTTTTGCAGAAGATTTAATCTTCTACAATTCAGGTGAAGCAGGCTTTGTTGAAATGAGTGACTTAGTGAGCTCAGGTTCATCATTAATGCCACAGAAGAAAAACCCTGACGCTTGTGAGTTAATTCGCGGTAAAGCAGGACGTGTTTTTGGTTCGTTAACTGGCATGTTAACCACTATGAAAGCTTTGGCACTTGCTTACAATAAAGATATGCAAGAAGACAAAGAAGGCTTATTTGATGCCCTTGATACATGGCAAGAGTGTATGGAAATGGCAGTTCTAGTTGCTGATGGCTTGAAAGTAAACCGTAGCCGTACCTTAGCAGCGGCACAACAAGGTTATGCTAATGCTACTGAGCTTGCTGATTATTTAGTGGGTAAAGATATTCCGTTCCGTGAAGCACATCATATTGTCGGTGAAGTGGTACTTGCAGCTATCGCTAAAGGTTTACCTTTAGAAGACTTGACCATTTCTCAGTTACAAGAATTTAGTGACAAAATAGAGCAAGATGTTTATCAACACTTATCGATTGAATCAACACTCGATAAACGTGAAGCGCTTGGCGGTACATCACGCACACAAGTTGAAAAAGCGTTAGCGACGGGTAATGAAGAAATTCTTAACGAACAAGTTGTGGGTGCGCCGGGTATACAGCAAACAGAAGTTGCCTTGAAGCAAGTGAAACAACGTTTGAACGCGCAACGTGCAGCGGCTATGTCTGTACGCAGAGCACGTATGTCTGATGTTGAGAAAATACATCAACTTGTGAATGTACAAGCAGACAAAGGTGAAATATTACCACGTACTTTAGATAATATTATTCACGATGTACAAAACTTTGTTGTGGCTGAACTTGATGGCAAAGTGGTTGGTTGCGCGTCACTTTATATTTATCAAACAGGTCTGGCAGAAATTCGCTCTGTGGTTGTTGATGAGCAGGCGCAAGGTCAAGAGCAAGGACAAGCACTAGTACAATATTTACTTGAGTTTGCGCATCAAATGGAATTAGAACAAATCATTGTTTTAACTTATATTCCTGAGTATTTCGCTAAGCTAGGTTTTAATCCGATTGAGAAAAGCTCATTAGCTGAAAATATCATTGAAGATAGTGAGCCTAGCCCACATAAAGATCCTGCTGATGAAGTGGCAATGGAATATATAGTGGGTCAAAAGTAAGCCGGGTTAACCCCCCTTATTATGCGCTAGCAGTAATAAATAAAGAATAAAAAACATGAATAATAGCGATCAAAATTACGTTAAATGGTTTAGAAATGCCGCCCCTTATATCAACGCGCACCGAGGTAAAACTGTGGTGTTAATGTTTGGTGGTGAAGCGGTTTTACACCCAAACTTTGCCAATATTATTCATGATATTTCTTTATTGCGTAGCCTAGGTGTAAAACTAGTTGTTGTGCATGGCGCACGGCCACAAATAGAAGAGCGTATAGCTCAGCGTAATATCAACACTAATGTTGAGAAAAACGTGCGCGTTACCGATGCAGATACTTTAGTGGCGGTGAAAGATGCTACGGGCTCATTGCGTTTGCATATTGAAGCGTTATTAACTACAGGGTTGGCAAACTCTCCAATGCACGGCTCACAAATTAGAGTAGGTACAGGTAATTTTGTTATTGCTAAACCTATGGGCGTGCGTGATGGAGTTGATTTTAAATACACAGGTATAGTACGTAGAATTGACTCTGACGGCATTAATATGCAGCTAGATTATGGCTCCATTGTATTGCTTTCACCAATTGGTTACTCACCTACAGGTGAAGTGTTTAATTTAGCCCTTGAAGATGTTGCGGCTCAAACGGCTATCGCGTTAAAGGCCGATAAGTTAATCACTTTAACTGATGATGATGGTTTACTTGATGAGTCAGGCCAGCTAATTAAAAGCTGTAGTGTGCGTAGAGTAAAAACCTTACTCGATGAAAAAGACTGTCACGTGCGCCAGTTGTTGCTTCGCGCTATTATTCAAAGTGGTGAAAATGGCGTAGAGCGTTGTCATTGTGTTAGCTATCAAAGTGAAACGGCTTTATTACAAGAGTTATTTACTCGTGATGGTGCAGGTACGCTAATTGCCAAAGATCATAAAGAAGAATTGTCTACCGCGACTATTGATGATGTTGCTGGTATTTTGGAGTTACTTGCGCCTCTGGAAGCTGAAGGTATTCTGGTAAAGCGTTCACGTGAGCTGCTTGAAGTTGAAATTGATCAGTTTATTGTGCTGAAAAAAGAAGACGTTATTATTGCCTGTGCAGCACTTTATCCTTATCCGGATGCTAAAACGGGTGAAGTTGCTTGTGTTGCTATTCACCCTGATTATCGCAAAGGTAATCGAGGCGGACGCTTAATGTTGGCATTAGAAGAGGAAGCTAAACAACAACAATTAACTTCGATATTTGTTCTGACTACGGTCAGCGGACATTGGTTCCAAGAGCGTGGCTTCATTGAACAACCCATGGACAAATTACCTGAAGGTAAACAGGAAATGTATAACTTTCAGCGTAAATCTAAGGTATTTGTTAAAGAAATTTAACCATTAGTATTTCTGTGGTAATTGGCGAGCGTTTACTCGCCGTTATCATTTTATCTCGCTGTTAAATCTTATATCAACTCTTGTAATGAAGCTCAGCTAGCGCATTATTACCTGTTAATCTCAAAGCGTCTTGAAATGCTGCTCTGCAGTTGTTTGAACGATTTTGTGATAGTTTGAATTTACTGTCTACGTTAGTAATGTTCAGAGTAAATACTGTGATAGCAGATAACATTTGTTGTACAAACTTGTTGTTTTTATCCTGATTAAATTCATTAAAGTCCCATTGGGGATCAAAGTAATGACTGATTGTTTTCATTGCTGCTAATTTTTCACCACTATGTTCAATCATGTTTAAACGACACTGTAAAGATACGCTAGCGTAGTTCCATGTTGGCACCTGTTGCTCTTTATGCCAACGAGGTGAAATATAGCCATGAGGACCCGTAAATATTACTTTCACTTTGGTATTATTCTCTAGCGCTTTAAACAGTGAATTGTTTTTAGCTAAATGCCCTAATAAGGTTTTATTATCTAAAAGCTGTAATGGGCAATAAACAACTTCTGCAAAGTCTCCATTATAAGTTTGTGATACTTGTGGCGCTTGTAACTGAGCAAAGGCATTTTGCCTAATAATCAATTTCTCTTGTTCACTTAACTCAGTCATCATTATGTCCGCCTTTATGCTCCATTTTTATTTGTAGGTTTTTTTTCACCCTTGGCCAATCGGTATCGATGATGGAAAAAATTGCGGTATTGCGATAGCTGCCATCTGATAAAATACGATGATTGCGTAATAGTCCTTCAAATGTGGCCCCTAACCTCGCTACAGCAGTGCGTGACTTGTGGTTTTGCTCATGAACTTTAAACTCCACACGTATCACCTTAAGAACTTCGAAAGCATATTGAAGTAAACAGTATTTAGCGTGGGTATTAATATAGCTACGTTGAAATTCAGGGGTAATAAACGTAAAACCAATTTCTAAATTTTTATCACCCTCATTGATTGAACAATAACGGCTACTACCCACAAATTTACCGCTAGCATTGTCAAAAATGGCAAAAGGAATGTGTTCTTTTTTATTTGCCATTTGCTCTGAGTATTGCAACCAGTTTTTAGTCACTTCAATTGAGGTGCATTTATTGGGCAGTGACCAAGTCCATATTTCCGGGAAAGCGCCAGCATTAAAAAAATCTGAAGCGTGTCCCATAGTTAAAGGGCGCAGTGTTACCTTATTGGTTTTCAATGTAATGTCAGTTGTTTCAAACATATAACAATCTCCTTGAAATTTGTTCTAAGTATTTTGCGTATTTATGGTATAAATAAAACAACCAGATTTTATTTTGTGTCTATACCAGATAGTTATTGATGAAAACTTTGAACCTTGCGCTAGATAATCAACAAACAAAATTGTATTTAAAAATTGCGGTGGCAATTCGTCATGCCATTGAACATGGTGCTGTTAAGCCTTCTGAAAAATTACCTTCAGCACGGGCTTTGGCTGAACAGTTATCTGTTAACCGCCATACAGTGATGGCTGCTTACAATGAGTTGGTGGCGCAGGGTTGGGTTGAAGCAAATCAAAGGCAAGGTTATGCAGTTGCACAAATGTTGCCAATACATTCAGCTGTTAATGGGCAAACGCAGCAGGAATTGAGTAGTGAAAAACATCAATGGCGAATAATAAAACCACAACAAGAAGCTTTTGCTCGTCCAGCTCACGACTATCAATATAACTTTGCTGGTGGCAATCCAGATATTGATTTATTCCCGTTTAATGAATTTAGAAGCTTTATCAATGAAGCGTTAACTCGTCCAGCCATTAAAGAATTAAACTATGGTGAAAATGCTGGTTTTAAATGCTTTATCGAGGAAGTTGCCACGTATTTACGCAGGGTAAGATCAATTACCGATAAAGAAATTGCTGTGGTTAATGGCACACAAGAAGCCTTATATATACTCTCGCAAGTGTTATTAAAAACGGGTGACAAAGTGGCTGTAGAGGCATTAGGTTACAGTCCTGCATGGAAAGCTATGCAAAACGCCGGTGCCAAGCTCGTCGGTATTAAACAAACAGAGCAAGGAATTGATATAGAAGATCTTGAAGCAGCGATTAAAAAGCATGAAATTAAATTGCTATATTTAACGCCATTGCATCAGTATCCAACAACAACGACGTTATCGGCGGCTAATCGGACACATGTTTACCGCTTAGCTCGGCAACATCAAATTCCGATTATTGAAGATGATTACGACCATGAATTTCATTATTACAGTCAGCCACTGCCTCCGATGGCAGCTAATGATCCTGCAGGATTAGTGATTTACATTTCAAGCTTCTCTAAAATCATGTTTCCGAGCATACGCCTTGGGGTGATTGCTGCTGATCAAACATTAGTTCCACATATTATTAGCTATCGAACCTTAATAAATCATAAAGCCAGTGTTTTACTACAAGATGCGGTTGCAAGGTGGATGAAGGACGGGGGATTTGAGCGCCATTTACGTAAGTTAACACGTTGCTATCAAAAACGCAGAGCTTGCATGGTAAATATACTTAATGGTTTTATTGATGAAGGGGTAAATATAGCTTTCACTGTGCCAAAAGGTGGCATGGCGCTATGGGTAAATGTAGGCGGTAACGCCGAAGAAATAGCGCTGCTAGCAAAAAAACAAGGTATATTTTTATTGGCGGAAAATGCTTTTCATTTAAGAGCAAGCAGTAACCAAAATAAATTTATTCGTTTGGGGTTTGCAGGACAAAGTGAAGAAAAGATCAAACAAGGGTTATTATTACTTAAACCCTTGCTGACACAAAATAAACAGGCTTTTTAAAACAGCTCTTCTTCCGAATTACTTTGATCTTCGCTTTGAAATATATCTGAGCTATTATCTTGTCGTAAGTATTCAGTAGGCGCTGTTCCTAATTGGAAGTACTCAAATTCGCTACTCTTATTGGTGCTGCTGCTGAGTTTGCCTGTTGCTTTATCAATACGTACCGACACTATATCTGCGGGCAGAATAAAAGGCTCTTCAGGTAAATCAGCTAAAGCAACTTTCATAAAGTCTATCCAAGCAGGTTGGGCTGATTTTGCACCAAACTCATTGCCTGTGATTTGGTTTCTACCTAAATTATTATTATAAACGGTTTGACCTAGATTTCGGCTTGGATCATCGAACCCTATCCATGACGTAGTCACTAAGCGTCTAGAAAAACCAGAAAACCAAGCATCTTTTGCTTCATTTGTAGTACCTGTTTTACCAGCAATATCTCGACGTTTTAATGTTCTACCGCGCCAACCTGTACCCTGCCAGCCATTTTCAGCTGACCAGTCTGCTCCCCAAATCGCACTATTAAGTGCTTGGGTGATTAAAAATGCATTCTGTTCGGTAATTACCCTTGGTGCAGAGACAATTTTGGGGAGTGATACTGAATCATCAACTTGCTGTTGATTTTGCCCCGCTATCTCAGTCTCATCAATTTCATTACTATTTTGATTACTGGTAGCTACTTCACAAGGGTCGCAGGCTAAGACTGGGTTTGCTTGATAAATAACTTCACCTTCTGCGTTTTCAATGCGCTCTATTAGATAAGGCTCTATTAAAAAGCCACTGTTAGCAAAGGCTGCGAAACCAGTAACCACCTCTAAGGGAGTTAATGAGGCTGAGCCTAAAGCTAAGGACTCGTTGCGTGGTAATTCATCGGGCGCAAAACCAAAATTGGATAAATAGTTCACCGCATTATCTAAACCAATACTTTTGAGTAACCTGACAGCAATTACATTTTTTGATTGCGCTAAGGCTAAACGGACTCTAAGAGGGCCTACATACACAGGGGGAGAATTTTTGGGACGCCACACTTGCCCAGAGCTTTTATCCCACTGATTGATAGGAGCATCATTGACGAGTGACGCTAAGGTATATCCATGCTCTAGTGCTGCAGAATAAATAAATGGTTTTATATTTGAACCAACTTGACGTTTTGCTTGGGTAACACGATTAAACTGACTTTGCTTAAAACTAAAGCCACCGATAGCCGCTTTAATCGCACCATTATCAGGAGAAATTGAAATCATAGCGGCACTTGCAAGGGGTAACTGACTAAGGCGATATTCACCGTCTTCTGTTTGGCTTACGAGAATAACATCGCCAACCTTAAGTATTTCACTCGCCAGCTTAGGTGCCGGTCCTTGTTTTCTGTCATTGATATATTCACGAGCCCAAGCTAAACCAGTCCACGGAATGATAGATTGCTTGTTAGCGCGTAAAGTTATGTTCACTGAACGCTCGTCAACTTGTGTCACAACGGCTGGTTCTAGCATCTGATAATATTGCACACTGGCTAAAGCAGAGGCTATTTCAGCCTCGGTGATGGGCATGGTTTCTATGTTATCTGGAGCAATATTATTAATATTACTTGAGCTTTGTGCTAGTTCTGACTCTGCCTGTGCTGGGCGTAAATTCAATGCGGCACCACGATAGCCATGACGTTGATCATATCGAAGTAGGTTACTCGTAACTGCCTGATGTGCAGCCGTTTGCAGATGACTTTTGACTGTAGTGAAAACCTTGTAACCACCTGTGTATGCGGTTTCTTTGCCGTACATTTCAATCATTTTCTGATGAGCCATTTCAGCAACATAGGGTGCATCCAAGGCAATTTTAGCGCCGTGACGCTTACCTGTGATAGGGGCATTTTTAGCTGCTTGATATTCTTGCTCGGTGATATAACCACTGACTAACATCCGCTGCAAAACAGTTGTTCGACGTATTTGCGCGCGATCAGGTCGGCTAATTGGATTATAGGTAGAAGGAGCTTTAGGTAACCCTGCCAATACGGCTATTTGAGCCAGAGTTAACTCGTTTAAGTTTTTACCGTAATAGACTTGCGCTGCAGCACCAAACCCAAAGGCTCGATGACCTAGCGGTATTTTATTGATGTATAAGGCTAAAATTTCATTTTTGGTTAACAAACTTTCAATATGGAAAGATAAGAAAATCTCTCTAATTTTTCGAATATAAGTAACTTCTCGTGTTAAAAAAAAGTTCCTAGCCACTTGCATGGTTATAGTACTGGCTCCACCACTATGGTTACCAGTGATTTGCCCTATTATCGCTCGCGCCATACCAATAGGGTCAACACCGAAGTGAAAGTAAAAGCGATCATCTTCAGTCGCTAGCAATGCGTCTATTAATTGTTGAGGAATTTCATCATAGGTAAGGGGAATACGCTTTTTTTCACCAAATTGAGAAATGAGTAAGCCATCATTACTGTATATTTGCATCGGTGTTTGCCACTTTACATCCTGTAAAGATTCAATATTTGGCAATTCATCGCGTAAATATAAATATAAAACAAATGTACTAATTATGATGAAAAAAACTGCGACTAGGGCAAATTTGAATACTTTTTTAACGGAAAACACTACAATAACCCTATTTATGGAAAAATATGTAAGATAATACTAGTATATCTTGTAAAACCATGTAATAAATGTATTTATGTGAAAAACATGTCTAAAATAATTATAAAATTAAATTTAGTGGGTTGTTATGCTAGATAATCTATGGAAAAAGAAAACCACCATGATGGTAGGGATCGATATTGGCTCCCACGCTGCCAAAGCGGTTTTACTCAGCCAAGGTAATAATGGCTATATTTTAGAAGACTATGCTATAGAACCAATGACACGCGGTGCAGTTATTGATCGTGAAATTCAAGATATTGAAGCTGTGGGCAATGTCATTGCTAAAATTCGTCAAAACATTTCTATGAAAGCTAAAGATGCCGCAGCAGCTGTGTCAGGTCAAACAGTTATTACCAAAATCATCTATATGGATGTATCGCTTAGCGAAGATGAACTTGCAAGCCAAATAGAAATTGAAGCAGATAGCTTGATTCCTTATCCACTGGATGAAGTAAGTTTAGATTTTGAAACATTAGATGTGAATGAATCAGATCCAACTAAGGTCAATGTTTTATTGAGTGCCGCGCGTACAGAGTCCATAGAAGCAAGAGTGGCGGCATTAGAAGCCGGTGATTTTAGTACTAAAGTTATCGATGTAGAATCGTATGCCGTTAGTCGCTCCCACGATTTATGTTTATCTCAACTACCTGAAGATGCACAGGAAAAAGTTGTTGCTATTGTCGATATTGGCGCAACAATGACCTTGTTTTCGGCTACGAAAGCTGGGAAACATATTTATAGCCGAGATCAAATGTTCGGTGGCGAACAATATACTCGTTCAATTGTTTCTTATTATAATAAAACATTTGAAGAAGCCGAAGTTGCTAAAATTACGAATGACTTGCCCCCTAATTACACCTTCGAAGTACTAGCCCCTTTCCATACTATTTTAATGCAACAAATACGTCGTGCAATTCAAATGTTTTTAACTTCCAGTGGTATAGATAAAGTAGACTATTTAGTTATTTCAGGTGGTTCTGCCTCTATCGAAGGAGTAGAAAAACTTTTAACAGACGAGCTTGGTATACATACTGTTATTGCAAACCCATTTAATGATATGGAAGTTGCAAAGACAATAAATGAAGAGGAGTTAGCGAAAGTTGCTCCACAACTCATGGTTGCAACAGGGTTAGCATTAAGGAGTTTCACGCCATGGCATATATAAACCTGCTTCCTTGGCGCGAAGAAGCACTAAAAGCCAAACAAAAAGAATTTTTTACTATTTTAATCGCTGTATGTTTGCTGGCTTTTGCGCTAGTTTTTTCTGTCAATTTATATTTTCAGGCACGTGTTGATGGCCAAGTTGCACGTAATCAATTTTTGAAAAATGAAATTCAAAAACTTGATATTCAGATTGCTGAAATTAAAACATTAAATAAGAAAAAAGAAGAATTACAAAAAAGAATAGATGTTGTTGAACAGCTCCAGCGTAGTCGAAATGTTGGTACACAAGTATTAGATGAAATTGCGAAAATTATCCCAAATGGTATTTATATTACTCAGCTTGATAAGCAGGGTAATACCATAGAAATTACGGGTAAAAGTGAATCTAATAACCATTTAGCCAACATGATTCGTGCGATTGAGTTGTCAGATTTATTCACTGATGCAACACCAGAATCAATTACCTCAGATGATGGTTCACCTAAATTACTAAGTAACTTTAGGATGAAAGTAAAAATTAAAGGTTTAGTTAATGACCCTGATGCAGGGCTTGCAGATGTACCTCAGGGAGCTGGAAAATGAAATTTGATGCTTCGCAATTTGAAAATCTTGAGCTAGATAATATTGGCCAGTGGCCTCCTGCTGCAAAGTTAGTATTAACTATCTTTTTAGCTATTGTAGTGATGGCGTTAGGTTACGTTGGTTTAGTGAGTGGCAAAATAGAACAACTTGAACGTGTTTCTGCAGAAGAAGTTACGTTGAAGTCTTCATACCGTACTAAATATCATGTTGCGGCAAATTTAGAGTTATTTAGAGCGCAAATGATTGAAGCAGAGGATATTTTTGCCAACCAATTACGCAGCCTGCCAAACAGTCACGAAACACCAGGCTTGCTTGATGATATTACCTTTATCGGTACGACTAGTGGTCTTGATTTTGTAAAATTACAATGGCAGCCCGAAATTAGCAAAGAGATATATATTGAATTGCCTATTGATATTGAAGTCAATGGCTCTTACCATTCGTTTGGTAATTTTGTAAGTAAAATCGCAGGTTTACCTCGTATTGTTACCTTACATGATTTCACCATCAATATAACGGATGTTGGTGCTGAAGTGTTGAATTTAAAACTTGAAGCAAAAACCTACCGTTATCAAGGAGCTGAAATAAAATGAGGATATTAGTTTTATTGCCCCTGCTTTTTATAAGCGGTTGTTTTGATGATACTAGCGACCTTGTTGCTCATATGGATAATGTGAAAGCAACTACTACTAGTCAGATAGATCCTATGCCTGAAGTTCATCCATTTAATCATTATGATTATTCTGCTCATGATTTACGTAGTCCGTTTGTGTTACCTAAGCCAGAAGTTATTCAGCAAAAGATACAGCAAATGTCAGGATGTTTAAGCCCAGATCCTCGTCGTCGCAAGCAACCGTTAGAAAAATTTGCCTTAAGTGACTTAACTATGCGTGGCACTATGGGAGATGATGGTGTTTTGTGGGCCTTAGTTGAAGCTTCAGACTTTACATTACATAGAGTGTCTAAGGGCAGTTACCTGGGTTTGTTTAATGGAAAAATTTCGGAAGTGAGTGCTAAAAGCGTGAAAGTTATAGAATTAACACCTGATGGTGCAGGTTGTTGGGTGGAGCGAGAAACCATGATGAAAATTGCTCAAACAGAATCTCAAGGGTAAAGGAAATAATAATGCTATTTAATAAAATGAAAAATTATAAAATCTTTACTGGTGTTGCCCACAGGCAACTATTTTGGTTGATATGTTTAACAATGTTTGCGCTAGCTGCCACAGCGTTTACGGCTAAAGCCGAGCAAACTAATAATAGTAAACTATTAGGTCTTTCATACAATACGATTCAGGATGATCAAATTGAATTAGTCTTTGAGTTTTCATCAGATATATCAGCATTACCTGCTGTACAAACATCTATGAATCCTGCTTTTGTGGAAGTAAGTTTTGATGCTAACTCATACAATGAAAATATCAGAGAAACTTTAGTAAACCATGCTGGCATAACGAATGTTGTATTAGATGATAGCTCAGGAAAAGTAGTCGCATTAATTAACCTTGAAAAACTCTCTGTATTTGATGTTGCTCTAAACGAAAACCAGTTTTCAATTACCTTTAACTACGGTCAATCAGCGCAGATTGTTGAAGAATTAAGCCCTGCAGGTGAGCAGTTTATTAATCATGTTAAATCTTTAGACTTCCGTCTAGGAGAAGGCAATGCCGCCGAAGTATTAGTTTATTTAGAAGACAGTATGGTTGCTGTTGATGTAAATGATAAATTAGGAAAAGTGAATGTTGAGTTTCACAACACTGAAATAATTGAAGACTTACTTTATAAATTAGATGTAACTGATTTTGGTACTATTGTTACTGGTATTGAAACTTTCAAAGAGGGTCGCAATGCTCGCTTAGTTATTGATGTTAACTCACATTTTGAGTTTTCTCATAAACAGCATGATAACTTGTTTGTGTTGACGGTTAGAGAAAAAGAGAAGCAAGCACCGGGGTATTTAGGTGACAGTGATGACTTTACCGGTCGTACCATTTCTCTAAATTTCCAAGATATTCCTGTAAGAACAGTTCTACAAATTATTGCTGATTATAATGAGTTTAACCTCATTACCAGTGATACAGTGACTGGTAATATTACCTTGCGTCTTGATGGTGTTCCTTGGGACCAAGCGCTTGATATTATTTTAAAAGTTAAAGGCCTTGATAAACGCATGCAAGGTAATATTTTGATGGTAGCGCCAAGTGATGAATTGGCTGCTCGTGAAGCTAAAAACCTACAAGCTCAGCAACAAGTAGAAGAGTTAGCACCATTGTATTCTGAATATGTACAAATTAATTATGCCAAAGCTAATGAATTTGCTGAGCTAATTAAAAATGAAGATACCAGTATTTTATCAGCACGAGGTAGTGTTTCTGTTGATGAACGAACTAATACTTTGTTAATTCGCGATACCGCCAAGAGTATTGAAGATATTAAACGTATGGTTAATATTTTAGATATTCCAGTACGACAAGTTGTTATTGAAGCACGTATGGTAACGGTAAAAGATAATATCAACGAAGAACTAGGCATTCGTTGGGGTGTAACTGATACTAATGGTGAATATGCAACTTCAGGCTCTTTAGAAGGAGCTGATTCAGCTGCGGCAGGTATTGTCCCAGCACTAAGCGATCGCTTGAATGTTAATTTACCTGTAGCAAGCCCAGCTGGTGCTCTAGCGTTTCAGGTGGCACGTTTAGCTGATGGTACCATTCTTGATCTTGAGCTAAGCGCGATGGAAAAAGAAAATAAAGGTGAGATAATTGCTAGTCCGCGTATAACCACAGCTAACCAAAAAGAAGCTTATATTGAGCAAGGTGTTGAAATTCCATACCAAGAAGCAGCTTCTAGTGGTGCAACCGCCACACAATTTAAAAAGGCGGTATTAAGTTTAACTGTTACACCACATATTACGCCTGATGATAAAATCATTTTAGATTTAGTCGTAACACAAGATACTGTTTCTGATGTACAAAGTGGTCAAGCACCTGCGATAGATACTCAGCGTATCGGCACTCAAGTTCTGGTAAATAACGGTGAAACTATTGTTTTAGGTGGTATTTATCAACAATCAATCATAAGTACGGTTTCGAAAGTACCTGTCCTAGGCGATATTCCATATTTTGGTTGGTTATTTAGAAATACAAATCAATTCAATGAGAAAAAAGAGCTACTTATTTTCGTAACTCCTCGAGTAGTAACCGAACATTTTTAACATTAATTATTAATATGTTAGTCAGTAAGTGAGGATTTTACCTTACTTACTGACAATGTTGCTTGCATTCTTACCCTAACAATTGCGATAATTACGCCCTTGAAATTCCCGAGGGAGACCTCTAAAACGTCAAAGAATTATAGCAACAGCTGTAAATAGACTATCTTTGATAGGATCCGTAACAAACGAGTATTAAGTAAATCTAATGGCAGAAAAAAGAAATATCTTCCTAGTTGGCCCTATGGGCGCAGGTAAAAGCACAATTGGTCGTGAGTTAGCTGACAGACTACATCTTGAGTTTTTTGATTCTGATCAGGAAATTGAGCGCCGTACAGGAGCTGATATAGCTTGGGTTTTTGATCTTGAAGGTGAAGAAGGTTTTCGTAAGAGAGAAGAAACTGTTATTGAAGACTTAACCGAAAAGCAAGGTATTGTTTTAGCGACTGGCGGTGGGTCAGTTATTAGTGTTCAAGTTCGTAACCGTTTATCTGCACGTGGTATCGTGGTTTACCTTGAAACGACTATCGACAAGCAAGTTGCGCGTACTCAACGCGATCGTCGTCGTCCTCTTTTACAAACAAAAGAAGAGCCTCGCACAGTGTTAGAAAATCTAGCATTAGAACGCAATCCACTTTACGAAGAAATTGCTGATGTAGTGATAAAAACTGATGATCAAAGTGCCAAAGTTGTAGCACATAAAATCATTGAACGTTTAGACTTTTAAACTCACTATACTCATCGATTAGTAATCACTTATGTCAACACTTCAACTTGATTTAGGCGCTCGAAGCTACCCTATTTATATCGATACAGGCCTATTTGAAGATGCAGAGCTATTTGCTAAGCATATTCGCAGTAAACGAGTTTGTATTGTCACAAATACCGTTGTAGCGCCATTGTATTTAGAAAGCCTCAAAAATAAGCTCACAAACTTTACCCTTGATGAGGTTATCCTCCCTGATGGTGAAGCTGAAAAGAACCTCGCAAACTTTGAAGTTATCATGTCACATTTATTGGCCAATGGTCATGGGCGTGATAGTACATTAATCGCTTTAGGTGGCGGTGTAATTGGTGATATTACCGGATTTGCAGCAGCATGTTACCAACGTGGTGTTGACTTTATTCAAGTGCCAACAACATTACTTTCTCAAGTTGACTCTTCTGTTGGCGGTAAAACTGCAGTAAATCATGTCTTAGGTAAGAACATGATTGGTGCTTTTTATCAGCCAAAAGCTGTGGTTATAGACATCAACAGCTTGTCTACCTTACCTATTAGAGAATTTAATGCAGGTATGGCCGAAGTGATCAAGTACGGCATACTAGGCGATAAGGACTTTTTCGATTGGCTAGAGCAAAATATTGATGCGATAAAAGCGAGCGACAAACAAGCTTTATCATTGATGATTGAAAAATGTTGTCAATGTAAAGCTGATATTGTTGCTTGTGATGAAACTGAAGCAGGTGTTCGAGCATTATTAAACTTAGGCCATACTTTTGGGCATGCAATAGAAGCAGAGCAAGGCTACGGAAACTGGTTACACGGCGAAGCTGTTGCCACTGGCATGGTACTTGCTGCTAAGTTAGCAGTAGCAATGAATTTGCTTGAAGTGTCAGAACTTTGTCGAATTGAGTCACTTATTAAGGCTTTTGATTTACCTCTGGTTGCGCCAGAAAATATGAGCTTAGAAGACTTTGTTCGTCATATGCAGCGAGACAAAAAAAATATTGGTGGAAAACTTCGCTTTATTGTTCCTACCAGTATTGGTCAATCTGAAATTCGCGATGATGTCACTGTGGAGATGCTTCAACAAATTCTATAAACATTAGGCTTCCTAACTTCACTAGGAAGTCATTCTTATAGAAAGGGTTGAATATGTCCGCATTAGTCAATACGCGAGCAAATCAAAATAATAACCAATCAGCTTTTAGCAGTGTTAAACTTTCTGCTGTAGACAAGCCTACAACGACCATCAGTGTTACTGCTCGCATAGATTATATTCAGCGTTTCTCTCAGCATATGGCTGTAGTAATCGATAACAACCCTGCTGTTTACTCGCAATTATCTCGTCAATATTTAGCGAATATTAGTCAAGAAAATGAACAACAAGAAATAAATGTAGCTTTCCTGGCAGCATCAAACAAATTGAATGATATTCAAATGCGCTGTCGTTTGATTGAACAGCTATTTGCTAATACGTTATTTGACCCAGAACAATCACTAGCTGTCAGCCTTTCTCGTCTAGCCAGTAAAAATAATGATGCCATTACTATTATTATTGAGCACGCCCATTCTTTATCATTACAAATGAAGTATGAATTATGCCAGCTTGTAGATGTTGCTAAGAAGACTCAAAGCAATATCAATGTAGTACTTTTTGGTTTAGAACAAGTGGCACAAGACATTGCAAAAAACAAAGCTATATTTGATAAAAAAGTCAGTATAGTTGATGCTAATAACGGTCAGGTATTAGCGATAGATCATGCTAGGTTTAAAAATAAAGCGGCAATGTTCAAGAATGAACCTTGGATCAAGATAACTGTTATTTCACTTCTCAGTGTATTAGCAATCGTTTTTGTTACGCTAATTTTTATCGATTATAAAAACATTAGTTTAACTCCCTTTATAAAAGAGCCCGTAACCGAGCAAGTTGCAATCGTTCAACCAGTTAAGAACACCCCGATACAATCAGTTGAGTTAGCAAGTATTAACGATATTCAATTGGCACTGTTCGAGCAGGAAAGTATAGAAGTTAAGCAACTAGCATCAGCTGAAAGCTCTGATATTTTACAAGCGTTAGCTTTGTCCGAATCTAAGGCAAGTATGCAAGCAAAGGTGGTAGAAACTCCGATTAATGTATCAGTAGTTACCGAGCAGTTACCTGAAAAAGCACAACCAATAGTTAAATCTGAACTTATTAGTACTCCTGAAGCATTTATTGATAATGCCTATTACTTGAATACAGAACAAGGTTATGTAGTGCAAATAACGGGCTTTACTGATTCATCAAGATTAGCGCAATTTATTCAGCAGCACAGTGAAATTGAATTTTATCGTTATCAACGATTGTTAAACGATAAAGCTTTTATTGTTTTGACTACACAAATATATAAGGATAAAGCAGCCGCTAGAGATGCACTCACCGAATTACCTGAATCCTTGCAGGGGCTTGGCGCTTTCTTAAAGTCAGTTTCAACAATTAAACAGGAAATCAATACCGTTAAACCTTAATTCAAGCTACAATCACCCGTGAAAAGGAAATGGCAAATACAAAGTATTATTTGTCCATATAATCATCACGGGTTTAACGCAGTAGTATGAACAAGCAATTTTGTGCCTTAATAAAATGGGTTATTTACCCCTGTAAATTTATACTTTTTAAAGTACTTAGAACTGCGTTATTATCTTACCCACGTCCATTTTCTATGTTAGCTATAGCTACTATTAACTTATAGGTTCTTTTTGTGACTAAAGCTAAATCACAAGCTGGTATGAGATCTGCCTTAAAATGGGCTGGCGGGAAAAAAAAAGTTGTTAATGAAATTGCTAACCTTTTACCTGTTAAAGGCAAGAAAAGGCTTGTTGAGCCTTTTGTAGGCGGTGGCTCAGTCTTTCTTAATTTAGACTTCGATGAATACCTGTTAGTTGATATGAATAAAGACTTAATTGCTTTGTTTAATATCATCAAGAAACAGCCTCAAGCATTTATTACCGATGCACAAAGTTTTTTCCAAAGTAATAATAACCAAGCGGAAAGATACTATAGCTTGCGAAGTCAATTCAATCACTCTACTGATCCGTATGAGCGTTCGTTATTGTTTCTGTATTTAAATCGGCACGGATATAATGGCTTATGTCGTTATAATAAAAGTGGTGGTTATAATGTGCCTTTTGGCCGATATAAACATCCTTACTTCCCAAAGGCAGAATTAGAATATTTTTCTGAAAAAGCTCAGAATGCAACGTTTATTCAAGGGGACTTCGAAACGGCATTTACTCAATTAAATGCGCAAGATGTTGTTTATTGCGATCCGCCGTATTCACCCATAAACCCAACGTCCAATTTTACTGCTTATGCGGGAAACTCTTTTACTGATGAAGATCAAAAACGTTTAGTTGCTTGTGCTGAACAAGCGAAATCAAAGGGTATTCCTACTTTAATATCTAATCACTATGTGGATTTTACTCGTGATTTATATCAAGGGGCGACTAAAAAGAAGCTCTTTCAAGTTCAACGTTCAATAAGCCAAAAAGGTAACGGTAGAGTGAAAGTGAAAGAGGTATTAGCGCTTTATAAGTAAACTGAGTTTAGTTTACTTATAAAGTTTGATGGCTCTCTTAGTCAAAAGAGTCTTGGAATTTATCTTTTACTTCAACCACTCGATCTAAGCAGTTGATAAATGCTGGTACTAACTCAGGGTCGAAGTGTTTACCACTTTCTTCTTCTAATAGGGCGATGGCTTTTTCTACAGGCCAAGCTTTTTTATAGGGACGTTCTGAGGTAAGTGCATCAAATACATCAGCAATAGCAACAATACGGGCACTGAGAGGAATATCTTTTCCTGATACACCATTAGGGTAACCACTACCATCATATTTTTCATGATGATTTAACGCGATTTCGCGTGCCATTGACAATAAATCAGAGTCATGGGTACCGAGAATGTCGACACCATATTCAACATGCTTTTGCATTATTGCCCATTCTTCTTCATCTAGCTTACCTGGTTTTAATAACACGCGATCTGGAATGGCAATTTTGCCAATATCATGCATGGGTGCTGCGGTGTAAACTAACTCAACCCATGTATCGTTAGCCTTTATTTCTTCAGCAAGAAACTTTGAATACCAACTCATTCTAACTACATGTAAGCCTGTTTCATTATCTTTATATTCCGCGGCACAACCTAGACGTTGTACAATTTCTAAACGGGTATCATCAAGCTCTTTTGTTCTTTCTTTAACCAGAATTTCTAGTTCGCGTTGCTGATTGTATAGGGCGAGTTGTGTTTTTACTCTGGCTAACACAATAGGTACGCTGATGGGTTTGGTAATGTAATCAACTGCACCTAGCTCAAAACCTGCTTGCTCATCTTTGACTTCTGTTTTGGCGGTGACAAAGATGACAGGAATATTAGCTGTGACAGGGTCAGCTTTTAAACGTCGACATACTTCATAACCGTCCATGCCGGGCATCATAATATCAAGTAGAATAATATCAGGTTTGTTTTTAGCTGCTACTATTTTTAAAGCCAGCTCACCATTAATAGCGGCTTTAACTTTATAGAAAGGTCTTAAAATACCACTTAACACATCTAAGTTATCTGAATTATCATCAACAATTAAGATTGTTGCTTTGTTGATATTGTCTGTTGATATAGCCATGTATGCTCCTATAACTTATTGTTGTGCTTTTACGTTAGCGATAAACTCGGTTAACGTTTGCTCTGCTTCGCTAAACTCATAACCTTCGATTTGAGCGATTATTGTCGAGAATGTTTCTTCCTCTTGAGTGCCTGATAATTGCGTCAAAATTTGCTCTGCAACTTCAATAGCATCAGTTTCGAAATCTTCTACTAATTCAAGTAATTGTGCTAACTTTTCAAACATACTTTCATCAAAAGCAAAATGTGTTAAGTCTTTGTCTTCATTTTTATGAGATTGATGTTCCTGACAGAAAGCCCTTAACTCAGTTAATACTAACGCTAATTGCTCATTAGTTCGCTTAAGGTATTCACTAACCTCTGTGTGCTCTGGTGCGTTTTCACTATCAGTTGCCTTAACGTCTGCACAAGCATGCTCTAACTTTCCGGCAATTTCTTGTAATGTGCTAGCGCCAATATTACCTGCACTGCCTTTGAGTGTGTGAGCAAAACGGGTTGCTGATTCAAAGTCTTTTTCCTGCTGTGCTTGAACAAATATTTCATTAAAGTTTTCTTGACCAATAATAAATTTATTAAGCAGTTTAATGTACAGTTTACTATTACCATTAGTCACGGCTAAACCCGCCTCTACATTAATATGTTCAAATTCAGGTAATGCTTCTTCAATGGTTGCAACCTTAGGTGTTGTTGACGCAACGATGGGTGATGAGGGTTTAACCCATTTAACAATAGTGTTGAACATATCGCTTACGTTTATAGGTTTAGTGATATGGTCATTCATACCTGCAGCTAAAACACGTTCTTTATCACCTGCCATAGCATTCGCGGTCATGGCGATGATAGGGAGTTCTGGATAATCTTTTCGAATAATACTTGTAGCCGTTAATCCATCCATTACAGGCATTTGAAGGTCCATTAATACACCATCATAATCATGGTTAGCCACCATCTCGACAGCCAGTTCACCATTTTCGGCTAAATCAGTGATAATGCCAGCCTGATTGAGTAGCTCTAGTGCTAACTCTTGATTGAGCTCATTATCTTCAACCAATAAAATTTTGCTACCAGCTAAGCGTTGTTGATTTTCAATCAGGGTATCATCACGTTTGACTTCTCTACTGGCACGTAACGCTATATCCCCATGAAGATGCATCATTTGATCAAATACACTTGAGGCAGTTACAGGTTTTACTATAACGCTGTCTATTGATGATTTTATTTCTTCGAGTGCAACTTCATCATGTGCTTTTGAAGT
Source organism: Colwellia sp. SU-HH00943 (assembly GCF_057546125.1). Classification (NCBI taxonomy): domain Bacteria; kingdom Pseudomonadati; phylum Pseudomonadota; class Gammaproteobacteria; order Alteromonadales; family Colwelliaceae; genus Colwellia; species Colwellia sp. SU-HH00943. Next base: position 712,902 of record NZ_BAAJLW010000001.1, on the reverse strand, counting down.
CACTAATATAAAGTTTTTACTCGTATAATTGTTTTGTTCTTTTATGGTGTTACAAGTTTCAATACCGTCTATGCCAGGCATTTTCCAATCAACCATAATAAAATCAAAAGGACTAGTAGCTTGTTTGGCTATTTCTATTGCTTGAGTACCGCTATTTGCGCTAACTACTTTACAATCAAAAGACTCTAAAATAGATTTTAAAACATCGAGTGCAATGGCATTATCGTCAACAATTAAGATCCGTTTGTTATTCAAGAATGATTTTTGTTCTTCGATGAACTGACTATTACTTAAATCTGAAGCCTTAAATTTAGCGGTAAAAAAGAAGCTACTGCCTTTACCTTCTTCACTTTCTAGCCAAATTTCACCTTCCATCAGTTCAACTAGTTTTTTGGAGATGGTTAGTCCTAACCCTGTGCCACCATATTTTCGGGTAGTAGAGCTGTCTGCTTGACTGAAAGATTGGAATAACTTGCTTTTTTGTTCGTCATTCATGCCTATACCAGAATCTTTCACTTCAAACTGAACAATGATGTCATCGGAATTTTTAGGCTCTGGTTTTTTAATTAATTTCGCTGATATCACTATTTCGCCATGCTCGGTAAATTTAACCGCATTGCCGGCGATATTAATCAATATTTGATTCATTCTAAGCGGATCACCTTTGAGCATTAAAGGTACATCTTTATCAATATCAAATAATAGCTCTAAATTCTTTTCATAAGTTTTTAAACCGATGATATTGGACAAATCATCTAATACGTCGTGAAGGTTAAAATCGATATGCTCTAGGTCTAACTTGCCAGCTTCAATTTTAGAAAAATCTAAAATGTCATTGATGATGCCTAATAAAGATTCTGCCGCGTTATAAACTTTAGAAACATAGTTTTTCGGCTTTCTGTCTAAGCCACAGCCTAAAGCTAAATGCGACATGCCCATAATGGCATTCATTGGGGTTCTAATTTCATGACTCATATTCGCTAAAAAGTCCGACTTTGCTTTACTGGCATCATCAGCTAATTGTTTCGCTTCAATTAAGGCAAGCTTAGCTTCATTCTCTTTGCTTATGTCTCTTATGCCGAGAATGAAAAGCTCTTCGTTATTGATATTAATTGGCGTAAATAGTGTTTCTGCTGTTAACGTTTCTTGTTCACTTGTCACTATGGTGGTTTCTATAATCTCACCAACAGGAATTGATGAAGGATCGTTAATATAGTTTTTTATTTCTCTCAAATGATCCTCTAGTCTATCTTCAGGCACCATGATGGATAAGTTTTGTTGAACTAATTCTTCCTTAGTTGCTTTAAATAAAATACAAGCAGCCTCGTTCACCTGAATAATCACTTCTTCTTTATTAAAAATGACTAATGCTGTAGGAGCCGATTCTAATAATTGCTCAGTACGATAAGCAGACTCATCAGCTAATTCTTTGGCTAACAACAAGGCATCTTCTGCTTGTTTTTCTATTGTAATATCTCGCACCATGACAACGGCATATAAGCCATCATAGAAATATACTGGTGTATAAACCGCTTGTATATCAACTAAGTGTCCTGCTTTGTTTTTTACTCTAAAGTCTCTATCTAGCGTTTTAGTATCAATAGTTATTTCTTCAGTAAAAAATTTTTCTAACAGGTTTTCATGGCTTTCAGCCTGCTCATCAGGAATAAACAAATTAACGGATTTTCCAATAATATCTTCTTTGTCATAACCAAGTAATTCAACACCCGTTTGATTAATTTTATCTACTTTGTTATCACGGTTCATTATCACCATGCAAACGGGTAGGTTTTCCAGTATTTTTTCAACGCGTTCATTTTCTTGTATTCGTTGTGTAATATCTTGAAAGGCAATAACCGCAGCTAATTCTGATTCAGGATCATTGACAGGGGATATACTAATCTCAAGCGGTATGATTTTATCGTCGTTAATAATGACATCATCACGAGGAATTCTAATGACTTCTTGCTTTTGGATGGCTTTATAAATATTTGTGTCTTCAAAGCGTGTGCCTGAAGCTTTTCCTCGTGCAAAAAGGGAGATAATACTGTGTTCTATTATGTATTGTTCAGAGTAGCCGAGTATTCTTGTGGCTGATTCATTGGCAAATGAAAAGTTACCTTGTTGATCGACACCTAAAATACCATCAGCAACTGAGCTGTTAATTAAATTACTTTTTAATTCTGACGCGGCAAGTTCTTTTGTTCTTTCATTTACTTGTTCTGCTAATTCATCGCGAGAACGACGACTTATTTCATTTGCTCTTCTTGAAATTGAAATCATGAAAAAAGCTAATGAAAAAATAAGTGTACTTAAGATGAGTAAACCAATATATAAAATATTTCTAAATCGGTAGTAGTCACCAAAAAGCTCGTCATAATCTATTTCACTGACGATAGTAAAATTAAAATGATTAAAGGACAGCCATTGCCCTACAACAAAATTACCACGGTAGTCGGTATAGCCATCTAAGTTTTGACCATCTAACTTAAATCTGGCTGCGTGTACTATTGGGTTGTTTTCAACATCAGGTAGACGTAAATTTAGAATTGTATTTTCCCCAAAAGGGATAACCCCCTCTTGTTGCAAAGCATCATTGAATCGGCTTTCTGATAACATGTAGCCTTGATCATCAACAGCATAAGTTTCAAAGGTTTCTCCTAAGCGGCCATCTATAAACAATTTTGAAAATTCAATATTAGGGTCATAGCGTAATGCCATCACAGCAATCACGTTTCCTTGTTTATCTTTTACTGGGCTGGCGACAAATATTTCAGCATCGTTGTCGTTCGGCGCTTTATTTCCGTCAATATCGACATTAGCCCATACTGGCGGGATAAAATTTGAATAGCCATTGATGACTTTATCAAATAATTCAGGTCGTTGAGATTTGATTGTCGATGTTTGACCTTCCGCGGCTTGTATGTAGTTTAATAAATATTTACCGTTTAAATCACTTAAGGTATAAGCTCTTCGGTTTAGGGTGGTGAACGGGCGCTCTGTGAAAAAATCACGCAATTGCTGCTTAGTTTGTTTTAAAAGCTCTTGGTCATTATTTTTATCAGCAATAGTGAGTGTTGTTGCTAATTCTATAAATTCATTATTCTTAGTAATATTTCGAGCAAATTCGTTACGTTCTTTGTACCAGCCTTTAAGGGCTTTTTCAGTGACATCACGAGTAATATCAAAAGTTTCTTGTTGATCGAGAATAACTTGCTTTCTGAAGTCGTCTAAAAATACTTTTATTACACTGAATAAAGCCAAAATAATTAACACTAATAGCGTATAAAAACTTAGCCTAAAACTTGTCGTGTCGAACTTCATCGCAATAATGTTATCAAACCGCTTGGCGATAAAAATAATAAATAAAATAACACTAGTGGCAATAATAATGGCGTAAAGAAGTAAGGTGTCTAGGTCTAATGCTTTGTCTTTTATAATAGAAAGATCTTTCTCGATTTTTATGGGGTCAGTCCATTGCGACTGATGCTCAGTCATATAATCTTTACCAAGTTTGTCAATTCCCCAATTGATTAACTCAACAAGTTCGGGCTTATTTTTGTTAATACAAAAACCTATATTTAAACTATTAAATCTACTTATTGCTACCGGTGAGGTGTTGGGGAAATCATATTTATTGGTCATATACTTGTATAAATATAAATAGGTAATAAAGCCATCTACCACACCTCGCTCAACTTGTTCATAGCCTGAAATATTACTATCAACTTCAATATTTTGGGCTGATAGTTCTTTCACAAATTCAGCATCAGCATAGCCTTTAATTGACGCTATTCTGCTTGATGATTTAATGTCACTTTCATGTTTGATATCACTATTTGAATTGACGACAAGTATGGGGGTCATTTGTAAAAAGGGTTTTGAAAATAGCACTTCACCTTGTCTTGATTCTGTGTTGCCGCACACCGCAATGGCATCAAGTTTATTGTCTAATAACTTATTGTATTCATTGGTAAAGTTAGAAATGGATGTAGCTTGTAAATTTATTGGTAAGATATCAGAAAGCTGTTGTCGAATAATTTTCCCAACACCAGCGGGATCGCCATTTTCATCAACATAATCAAAAGGCGGGAAGGTTGAATCAACGCCTACGGTAATTACCGGGTTCTTGTGGGCCCATTTCATGATATGTTCAGGTAACTCTTGGGCATAAGAGCTTTGAATCCAAATAATGAAAAGTATAAAAAATTTACCCAATAGTGATGCAGTTTTTTTCATAATGGTTAATGACTTAGTTGATTATTAACGATAATTCGTTTTAACTTAGTCTAGACTATAACTAGATGAAAATTAAGTCTATAAAGGATTACAGTGTGAGTATCGATTTTAGCAATATAAATACCTTGGTTATTGATAATAACAGTAGCATGCGACAAATTATGGTTTCTATGCTCCGAGTGATGGGTATACGTAATATTGTTTCTGCAAACAGTGAAAAGCAATGTTTGGACTTAGTGGCAACTGAAAGTATTAACCTCATTATTAGTGGCTGGGCACCTCCAAAATTAAATGCCTTATCTATTTTGAAAAAGCTACGACAATCAGATAAAACGATAAAAATTCCTTTCATTATTGTCTCTTCTATAATTGAGCAAGACAGTATTAAAGATGCAGTGATGAATGGCGTTTCTGAGTATTTAGTGCCGCCGTTTAATAAGCAAATTTTTGAAGAAAGAATAAATCGGGCACTTAAAATCCCTGTTAAATCATCGGCAAGCAAAGTGACTCGTAAACTCAATGCTAATCGATTCAAAACGATAAAAAATGTTCAAGATTTAGATGTGCTAATTGTTGATGATGTGGCGGATAATATTGAATTAATTCGAAGTCTGATCAAGGATAAATATCATGTTAAGGCAGCCATAAACGCCAAAACAGCCATGAAAATTTGTTTGTCAGATTCACCGCCAGATTTAATTCTTTTGGATATCATGATGCCAGAGGTTGATGGATTGACTTTATGTAAAAAACTTAAAGAAAATCCGATGACTCAAAATATTGTTGTTATCTTTTTGACAGCGCTTTCTGAAGATAGTGATGTGGTAAAAGGGTTATCGCTTGGTGCTGTTGACTATATTACTAAACCCATAACCCCTTCAATTTTACTGGCACGTCTTGATGTGCATACAAAACTTATTCTGAATCAAAGAGCAATACAAACTCAAGTTGACAATTTACTTAAGCAAAATGAATCATATAACAAGTATCGAAACGCTATCTTAAAGGAGTTGCAGGAAGTTTCTCAGGAAAGCGCTAATGCCTTATCTCAAATAGAACAAGTTTCAAGAAGTAAACAAGTGAGTATGCCTATTACTGAATTGAAATATAGTCTTGGAATCAATGATTTTTTGCTTAATGAAATAGAGCTTCTGAAAAGTTTAGAAAGTAATTTTTATCACGTCAGAAAAACAAGAAAAGAGGTGAGTAGTATTGTCTCGCCACTAATCGATATTTTCAGTTTTGTGATGAAGGATAAAAATATTGAGCGCTATGAAACCATTCCTTATAACAATATGATCACCTGTGATGTTCATTTATTTGAAACCTTGTTTATGTGCTTATATAGAAATGCGGTAGAAGCAGCACCACGTGGCTCAAAAGTATCGGTAGAATTAAATCAATATGCTGATTTTTATTTAATGAAAATACATAACATTAACGAGATTGATAGTGAAATAGTCGATTCATTTGATCAATTGTTTGTAAGTTCAAGTGAAAAAAATAGCCCTGGTATTGGCGTCTATTTAGCCTATTTAATTATTGAAAGGTTGGCTGGAGAGCTCTATTTTCATTCCAGCAAAAAATATGGCACAACGTTTTATATCAAAGTGCCCTGTAAATAACCTGAGATTTGCATAAGCAAAGCGTTTCAAGCGGTTATTTTTACTGTCTTCTTCGTTAAATTTACTTGCAATAGACCAGCTATTGACGCGCAAATTTGTCCTGAATACAGCAAAAATTCCTCGCTAGAATTGTCTCACAACCCTAAGTAATTGATTTAATTGGCGTTGCACAATTTCTTATACAAACATCAGGTTAAATAGTTTTTTGGAGTTATTTATTGGTTTGGGATAACTAAGTTAACAACCACAATTAAACAAGCAATAAAGACGATGACCCCTAAAATGCCGACGACAATAAACTGACTTAACTTTCCTTGAGAGAAATCTTTTTCGCGATTCTTATTACTTTGCACACCAAAAAACGCGGCGGCAACACTTTTGATAGTGTTGATCAGAGATGAGGATTTATTGGGCATCAGTACTCACTTAATTTGAATGATAGAGTGAAGCGTTAATGAAAACTATAATGCAGTAGCTCAACTAAGTCTAAGAAGTGAAAGTGTGCTGATTTTTTGTCATTGGAAAGCCAAGATAACCAGCTTTTGTTTTGCATATATGTCGCACTACAGGGGTGTTGACTATGATTCATCGGTAGGTTCGATTCAACAGCCATACATGACGCTAATAAGTTTGCTTGTGTGTTAGCGCTTGAAGTACGGATAAAGTTAATGGATAAGATTAAGGTAAGCGTTAATGCGAGCGAGAAGGTGGTTAGTTTTGTCATCATCCGTTTTGACATAAAAGCTCCATTTAAAGACAAAAAAAAGGTGTTAATGAGAAATATGCTATCTCATTAACACCTTTTTGTCATTAATAGCTCAAATAAATGCTGAGCAACTAATCGCGATTATAAATCGAAATCTACAGCATATGAAACATAAACTGTTGTATCAGTGTTCTCATGATCGCTCACACCAAATGTGAAACCACTTTTTGAAATACTAATACCAAGATCATAACCGTTATAAATGCTTTCAGAGTCATCAGTATCATAGTAACCAGCATTTAAACCAATTTCGATACCGTCTGCATCAATTGTATAGCCAGCTGAGTAATAGATATCATCACCGAAGTCAGCATCCCAATCAGCATCAGCTAAAACGGCAACACCTAATGATAATGCATCGAAGCCAACATTTAAGTAAACTTCAGAGAAGTCAGAGTCGTTAGTCGCGCCAGTAGTGCTAGGGTAACCATAGAAAATGTAACCTACGTCATAGGTAAATGAACCAGCTTCTCCGGCATAACCTGCATAGAAGTCAACTTCTGTAGCACTGTCTAAACTTCCTAACCAAGTACCAGCATAGAAACCTGACTCAGTTTCATAATCAATACCGCCAGATACTGAAGCGCTGTCGTTAGACTGTGTAATACCACGCCATAAGTAGTTAGAAGTTACGGCTGCGTTGGCGCTAAGACCTTCAACTGCAGAAGCAGATGTTGAAACGAAAGCGCTAGTTGCTAAAGCTGAGGTAAGTGCAATGGTTAATAGTGATTTTTTCATGAATCCCTCTTTATTTTTTATTAATTATTAAAACTGCTTTATAACTAGCAAAGATAGTGCCCAAAGATGTTGAATGTAAACTTTATTGATAATAAACAATGGTTTAGTTTGTATTCTTTTGTTGTTTGTTATTTGATTTCTTATGGGGCTTTGCGCCACCTTGGTGCGGCTGGTTTTTAATTGTTCGAAATGGGTGCATTGTTTGGCTTTGATGAATGGTTAGGCAATATTCGCAATTCATGATGGCTTGGGTATAATACGCGCATACTTTTTTTATGAGCATAAATGATGTCATCTTTTTTAATTGCACCGTCTATTTTATCTGCTGATTTCGCTCGTTTGGGCGACGATGTTGCTAAGGTGCTAGCTGCTGGTGCAGATGTAGTACACTTTGACGTTATGGATAATCATTTTGTCCCTAATTTAACCTTTGGACCTATGGTGTGTCAGTCACTTAGGGATTACGGTATTACCGCGCCTATTGATGTGCATTTAATGGTTAAACCGGTGGATAGCTTAATTCCTGAGTTTGCCAAAGCGGGTGCAGATATTATTACATTCCACCCAGAAGCGAGTGATCATATTGATCGTACTTTACAGCTAATTAAAGACAATGGCTGTAAAGCAGGGCTGGTTCTTAACCCCGCAACGCCATTACATTGTTTAGATTTTGTGATGGATAAGCTTGATGTTATTTTACTGATGTCAGTGAACCCAGGGTTTGGCGGGCAATCATTTATCCCCACTACGTTAGACAAATTACGTTTAGTGAAAGAGAAGATTATTGAAAGTGGCCGTGACATTCGTCTAGAAGTGGATGGTGGTGTTAAAGCAAGTAATATTGCTGAGATAGCCGCAGCGGGTGCTGATATGTTTGTTGCAGGCAGCGCCATTTTCTCACAGCCAGATTACAAAGTTGCTATTGATGAAATGCGGGCAGAATTAGCAAACTTGTAAATTGTGCCTCTATTTAGAAAATATAACCGTTAAGCAGTCATAAACTGTTTAAAAGAAAAACCATAGCCAAGGTAAAATACCTTGGCTTGATTTAAAGGAAAATCATGAGTAAACCTATTGTATTAAGTGGCTGTCAGCCATCAGGTGAATTAACTATTGGTAATTATTTAGGCGCATTAAAGCAATGGGTCAATATGCAATCTAGCCATGAATGCTACTACATGTTGGTGGATCAACATGCTATTACAGTGCGTCCTAAAGCAGCGGATTTACGTAAAGCGACATTGGATGGATTAGCTCTCTATTTGGCTTGTGGGGTCGATCCTGAGCAAAGTACTATATTTATTCAATCTCATGTACCTGAGCATGCGCAGTTAAGCTGGGTGCTCAATTGTTATACCCAAATGGGTGAGTTAAATCGCATGACTCAATATAAGGATAAATCACAAAAATCTGAAGCTAATATGAATTCAGGCTTGTTTACTTATCCGGTATTAATGGCTGCTGATATTTTACTGTATCGTGCTGATACTGTGCCTGTTGGGGATGATCAAAAGCAGCATTTAGAGTTATCTCGTGATATTGCAACCCGTTTTAATAATTTATATGGTGATATTTTTACGGTACCAGATCCTTTTATTCCCCAACATGGTGCTCGTGTTATGAGTTTATTAGAGCCGACCAAGAAAATGTCAAAGTCGGATACTAACCCAGGTAACTTTATCGGTTTATTGGAAGAGCCTAAAAAAATCGCTAAGAAAATTAAGCGTGCGGTTACGGACTCTGATGAGCAAGCAAATATTTATTATAATCTCGAAGAGAAGCCGGGTGTCTCAAATCTACTCTCACTACTTTCATGTGCTACAGGCAAGTCAGTTGAAAGCTTAGTGCCTGATTATGAAGATAAAATGTATGGTCATCTTAAAGGTGATGTTGCTGATGCTGTTGTTGCTATGCTTGAGCCAATTCAAACAAAGTATCATCAATATCGTGAAGATCAGGCGTTTCTTGAGCAAGTAATGAAAAGTGGTGCTGAAAAAGCCTCAGCACGCGCCAGCAAAGTATTAACGTCAGTTTATGACGCTATTGGCTTTATCCCTCGCCCATAACCTTTTGGTCACACTGAGTCTTCGGGCACACTAAGCAATCGTATTTCGACTGCTCGTGCCTCACGCTCAGCATGAGCAGATAGCGATAGGGTAACTGTGTTTGGCTCTGTTCGCCCTGAGCTTGTCGAAGGACAGTTTTCTTCCTTCGACCACACTCACTTCATGATAAATCACGAGTTTTATCGGTGCAGATTACTCTGTTTCTGTTGAAGCGGCTTTAGTTGTCTTATCAAAAAGTTTGCTTGCATCATCAATGAACTCATCAACGCTGCTACTTGGTGCAATTAAAAAGCTAGGCATCATTAAGGTAGCATCGTATTTGGGTCTAGGATTGAATTCAGGCTTATTACTATATTGAACAAGATAACTGCCACCGAATAACAATATAGTAATACTTGCGGCGACAATATTTCGGCGTTTGGCCGTCATGTGAAAGCCGATATAGCCATTTAACCAAAATAAACTAAAGGTTAAGGCGATAGATATGGCCATAGTAAAAAATGGTAATATTGAATTACTAGCACTATTAAATATGGCAATATTCTCTATGCCATCGCTTAACCACATTAAATTAAAGAAAGCGAAGCTCACCCCTAACTGTGCCATGACCCTAGCGTCATGCTTAGTTAAATGAGATACCAGTGCAACCCCAGCAGGCCATAAAGCAAAGCCAAGTGTCATGCCCAGAGCAGGTACTAATAATTGGCTGAAATTTACTTCAATGGGTTTGTTTAGATAGAAAATACCCGCTGCAGCTAAGGTAAATATGCTGACAGCTAATATAAGCATTACCGGGTGACGCATTAAGTCGATAAAGCTTTCAAAAGGACTAAATGCAACGGTAGGAGCAACCTTATGATCGCTAAATAAAATCCGTAATTGGCTCTTACCTAAACTGATAATATCGCCATCATTTATTTTATGTTGATTAGCACAGTGCTTTTTTTGTTTTGGATTTTCGACAAAGGTGCCGTTGACGGTTTGATGATCAATCACATGCCAATGACCATCAATAAGCTCAATACTGATATGACTTGGGCAAACATGAGGATCAGATAAAATAATATCGTTATGATAATCACGGCCAATATGTACTTTATTTTTACTCAGTTTATGACGGTGAAGTAGTTTATGACCCTTGCTCACTTCTTCAATGATTAGTTCAGCTGGTATCTCAGTAGGGGTTAACTCAGTAGCTACTTGCTCAGTGTCTAAATGTTCCATTTCGATATTACTTATTTCCATGATACTGCCCCCATAAACTTGCGAGTGAAGGCGAGCGCATTTTTTTGACTGACTCCAGCGATAGTGAAGTGACTAACCAAGGCTTGCTTTTCTTTATCAATAGAAGCACTTAAATAAAGTACATCATATAAGTCAGGAAACTTTTTGTAAGCACGGGTACAAAAAATACTTTTATTATTAATTGCTTGGTTGTCTGGCATAACGAGATCATGATGGCACTGATATTCTGTCACATTATCTTTACCAGCTCTGTTGCCCGCTCCGGCGCGAGAAATTTGTTGCTGATATAACTGATAAAATTTATTGGCACCAATATCTTTTGCTTGCATATAACGAAATTCTACTTCCATCGAGCCGGTGAAAAAACGTGAAGATAGGTAAGTATTCTCATCTAATGAGCAATTAGCGACAGCAGTGAGAATCAAAGCGTCAGTTTTATCGGCATTAGAATCTCCCCAGCAGCGAATAAAAGGCACATCAATAATAGGAATGATACCTTCTTTACCTAAGCTCTTTGCTTCCCAATGACTATTTAATATTTCAGTGATTAATTTGTCTTGATTAGCGGTGAGCTGTTCAGCCATTTGGGCTTCAATAGACTCAGGCGCGGCTTGTTGAAATGCTTGATATAAATTAACGAGTTTATCGTGTGGTACTAAAAAACCAATAGAGTTCCCCGATGTGGCAACATTAATACCGACTACTTCAGCGTCTTTATTGACAACAGGACCACCACTCATGCCTGAGTTAATTGAACCGGTAAAATGAATTTTTTCATTAAACGATTCTTTTTTTAAACCATTGTAAGTACCTGGAACTACAATCATCCCTAAATCATGGGGGTTACCTAACGAGTATAGTTGCTCGCCTTTCTGAGGCGTTGTTGTAGAAAGCTGGAAAAACTCCATGTCTTGACTGATATCGCGTTTAACGAGCGCTAAATCATTAATGACATCAACACTTTGTAAGGCTAACTGGCCAGTATTTCCATCGCTGTCTAGGTATTCAATATAGTATTTTTGAGGGTGAAGCGCATAGCTTGAAATTACATGATAGTTGGTGGCGATAATACCATCTTTACTTATTTGAAAACCTGAGCCAATCGACGACTTTTCACCACTGGCTTTATCGATTAATTTTATTTGATAAAGGGAAGGTTTTAATTGATTAAATAACTGTTCGGCCTGTTCAGCAGCATAACTGCTTGCGCTTAGTAAAATTAATACTAAGGAAAAAAAAACTTTCATTTATGTTCCTACAAAAATATTGTCATCAACTCAATCACCTTAATAACAAAAACTTTGATTAAGATGCTGTTGAGATTAACTATTGTGCCACTGTTTGCGTATTAGTCACTTATTATTTTGTGTATTATTATTTCTAACTTACTCTGCCTACGCATTGAAACCAAAGGGATGAATTTATGAAATTAATCAAAATATTAATAACCACAAGCTTGCTAGGTTATTACAGTCAGATTGCACTAGCAAGTGATGAAAATGAGTTTTGCTTAAGTGGTAACGATTCATGCACGTTTGTTTTATTAACGGATCGAAGTAACGCAGGTGATAAAGCTAAACAGAAGATGCGGATAATCAATAGCAACCGTGCCAATAAAGAGCTGTCTCCATTTTCAACTTTCAAAGTGGTTAATAGTTTAATCGGGTTAGAGATAGGCATTATCAAAAGTAATCAACAAACGTTAACCTATGACAAGGAAAAGTACCCTGTACAACCTTGGTGGCCGTCAGTATGGAAGTTACCTAGTTATACACTAACTACCGCTTTTAAATATTCTATGGTGGCTATTTATCGTCAATTAGCAACGGATATTGGTGCTGAAGCTATGCATAGTTATTTGCAAAAAATGGATTACGGTAATAAGGATATTTCCTCCGGCTTAGATGAGTTTTGGCTTAATGGCAGTATTAAAATTTCTGCTGTCGAGCAAGTTGAGTTATTACAGAAAATTTACCACAACCAATGGGCATTTAAGGCGGAAGCTGTTAATAGCTTAAAAGAAGTGATGTTGGTTGAGACCACAAAGAACTATCGTTTATTTGCTAAAACAGGAGCAGGAAAGGTAGATAGTGGTGACATGCTGGGTTGGTATATCGGTTTTGTAGAGAACCCATTAGGTGTGCACTTTTTCGCCTTTAATTTTGATAGCCCAAGTTACCCGCAAATGAAAGCTAAACGAGAGAAAATTGCGAAAAATCACCTTAAACGATTAGGGGTAATTTATTAACACGCTATAAACTAGCTTTATTGATCTAGTGCAAAAAAGCTGGTTTTTAGGTGTGACAAATTGTCGCGCATTTCACATTTCCTTTTGTTTTAAATAAGTTAAGTCGACAGAATACTTATAATTTAAAAAACAAAAGAAGTGAAAACTATGCGCATTTTTCTTACCCCATCAGCTATCGCTGTAAAAATGGTTTTATTATCAGCAATGGGATCCTCTATTGCTTTTTCTGGACAAGTATTAGCTGATGAAGCGCCTGATATTATCGATGACTTAGAAGTTATCACCATCACTAATCAACGTCATCACGATCATGAAAACATGAAAGATTATGCAGAAGGGCAAACAAGTACGCCTGACTTAGCGGGTTGGTTAGCCTCTGTGCCTGGCGCGAATATCAATAGAAATGGCCCAATTACCGGTATTGCTCAATACCGTGGCTTATATGGTGACAGAGTTGCAACATCACTTGATGGACATCCCGTCATAGGCGCTGGGCCTAATGCGATGGATACCCCGTTAAGTTATTCAACGCCTTTAATTGTTGACTCTATGACAGTGTATCGTGGTGTAGCACCTGTCTCTGCTGGCATGAATACTATAGGTGGCGCTATTGAAGTTAAGATGCGTAAAGCGGAAACCATGAATAATGAAAATACCGAGGTTAATGGCGATGTACAGGCGGGATACCGGAGTAACAATAGCGCCAAAACTTTATCAGCCGTAGCGAATATTGCTCATGGTGACGTAGCAGCATTGTTTTACGGCAATAGCCAAACCGGCGATAGTATGGAAAGTGGTGACGGTATAGTAATAAGCCCAACAGATTTTGATAAAGTACAATTTGGCGGGGATATTCGTTATAGCAGTAATGAAAACGAAATTGGATTAACGTATCACTACACTGATACTGGGGCATCAGGTACGCCTGCTTTACCCATGGATATTGAATATATTGAAAGTCATAGAATTGCCATCGATGGCGCTTTTAATATCAGTGGTTGGCAAGGTGAGTGGCAATTAGGTTATATCGATGCTGATCACGGTATGACTAATTTTTTAATGCGTGAGAATAGCAATTTAGATAAATATCGTCGCAATAATGCCACTGCGGAAACATCAGACTTTAAAGTAAAGCTGGCAAAAAACTTTAGTTTTGGCGAACTTGCTTTTGGCATTGACGGTTATTTTGCTGTTCATGATTCCGTTATTACTAACCCAAACAATATGATGTTTGAAGTAGTGAATTTTAACGACGTAGAAGATAATCGTTATGGTATTTTTACTCAGTGGCAGAATCAATTTAGCGATACTAATGTTCAACTTGGTGTACGACTTAAACGCGCTGAAGCGAATGCAGGTGAAGTGAGCTCATCAATGGCGATGATGGCAAATATGATGGGAATGCTTGCTGGTGATTTGCAAGATGACTTTAATAAAGCCAACCGAAAAGTTTCTGACAATAATGTAGACATTGCCTTAAATACCCAAACCACATTAACCACCAATTTATCTTTTTCAGCGGGCTTAGGTTTAAAAAATCGTGCGCCATCCTATCAAGAGCGTTATTTATGGACACCAATGGAAGCAACCGGCGGTTTAGCTGATGGTCATACGTATATTGGCGATATTAACTTAAAGTCTGAAACAGCATATCAGTTAGATTTAGGGCTAAATTATCAAGATGAAGACTTTATGATTGCCCCACATGTCTTCTATCAATCTATTGATGACTACATCCAGGGTACACCGTTAGCCATGGAAGATATGTCAGCACGAATGATGGCGAATATGATGGCGGGGGATACTAACCCGCTTAAATTTACCAATGTTGATGCCAAGCTATATGGTTTTGATCTAAACGGTTATTTCAACCTTACTGATGAAGTACAACTTTCAACAATTGTGAGTTATGTTAAAGGTGAACGTCGTGATATTGATGATAACTTATACCGTATCGCGCCTTTAAATGGTCAAGTGAACTTACACTACAATGCCGATAGCTGGATGGTGAAAGCGAGTTTAGTGATGGCGGCAAAACAAAGCGATGTTTCAGTAACCAACACCGAACAAAAAACCGCTGGCTATGGCATCGTTAATGTTGATGCGCAATATTTTGTCAATAATGATATTACCCTCCGTTTAGGTGTAGATAATATTTTAGACAAAAATTATCAAAATCATTTAGGAGGTTATAACCGCGTTAAAGGCACTGATATTCCGGTGATGTCACGCTTACCTAATGAAGGGATAAGTGCTTGGGCAGAAGTTACCTACAGCTTTTAATTAATTTGTTTATAAAAAAAACCTGAATTTTCAGGTTTTTTTTATTTGCCGTTTAAGTGTGAAATTAAACCATATCAATATTTAATAGGGAATAAGCCTTTATGAAAAGAGAAATATGATGGCTACACGCTGTAACAAGCAACAAGCGTTAGCTAACTGTACTTCCATTCAGACTATGGAATGGTTTAAATTTAGTTAGATTTTTATACTTTGTCCACAGCAACTCTACTTTGGTTTGTCCTTCAAGCTCACCATCAATTCGTGCTTTACAGAATTGAACAAATTGCTCTTCAACGGCATTTTCTGGTTTACTAAAACCTTGTTCCAACATAAATAATCGTTTCCCAAGTTGAGTTAATAATTCAGATTCAACGATGGTAAAATTTCCTGATTTACTGAACCCCTTCGGAAAATGAGCATCATCGTAAAAGGGGGCTTCAGCAATAAAGCCGTGTATTAACTTCATAGGTATCTCTGTTGACATGACTATATCTTTTGGCGGATTATGCGGCTATCTGCATTAGCTGTAAAACAAATAATAATTATCGTTACGATAAGAGATAACATAATGGATGTAGAATTAATTAAAACATTTTTAGAGGTTAAAGATTGTCGTCACTTTGGTAAGGCGGCTGAAAACCTTTACCTTACTCAAGCAGCAATTAGCACTAGAGTTCGCCAGTTAGAAAGATACTTTGGTGTGCCATTGTTTCATCGTGCCCGTAATAATATTCAACTAACGTTAGCAGGCGAAAGATTAGTTCCGCATGCTGAAAATTTGCTAAATACATTACGAATGGCTAAACAAGATGTAGCGTTGGCGTCAGAGCAAGTAGCGCAAATATCTATTGCAGGCACGCCTAATACTTGGGATGTGTATATTCATGATGCAATATCAAAAATATATATCGATCAGCCTCAGGTTAGTTTAATTGCTGAAATTTTATCGCGTGAACAACTCACGAGGCAATTACTAGAGCGTACATTAGATGTTGCCATTTTGTTCGATCCTCCCAAAGTGGAAGAACTCAAAATTGAACCCTTGCACATGTTTAAATTAATTCCTGTAACAACGTTTAAAAATAAAATATCGGCCCCTTCGGAGGTTCAACGTTACATCATGATTGATTGGGGAACTAGCTTTATCAACTGGCATGCAAAAGAAGTCAGTGGCATATCTATTCCTGCAATTAGAACAAGCACAGCAAGAATAGCACTAGATCTGATGTTGCAATGTGGTGGTAGTGCATATCTCCCGGATAACCTTGCTAGACCATTTATTGAGCAAGGGACATTATTTGATGTGGAAAACCTACCGGTATTTGAACGGGAAATTTTTAGTGCGTTTCATAAAGAGAATGAAAATGAAGAGCGTATTATTGAAATTAAGAAACTATTAAGAAAAGATGATCCAGAAGCGCCTGCAATAATGACCCCTTAGCACCTCCTTTTATTATCCAACCATTTTCAAAGTAAAATATTTTTATCGTTAGCTTAAAAATATTTTACTTTTCTTGTATGAAAAAAACGTAGATTATCCGATTTTCAAAATGACTTTTTTTGGGTGATAAAAAATGGCCATGGATCCTACTTACGACGAGCATTATTCTGAAGAGCTTGAAATTGTTGATGGGGAATCTTCAAGTGAATTGAATAATGATATTACTGAACTTGATTTGAACTCTAGTGCTAATAACCTTCGAAATAGTAAGGAAAGGCATAAACGTAAGTACTTAGCTAAGAAAAGAATTGAACAGCTTCAAGAAGAAAGGCGGCTTAAAAAATTTGAAGAAGATTATTATGGCGATTGGGATTAATTTATTTTCAGAACTAGAGAAAATCAGTAATTAATGTAAATCACCTACTTGATAAATGAGAATTCTCTCCATTATTTTAACTTAATATTCATGACTAAAGTTTTGGATGTTATAACCAAAAGGCTACTCAATGAATATTCTTTTTTTAATGTATCCTTGGGATAAAATTGATCCTGAAACAGACTCTACATTAAGGTTAATACATGAATGTGTATCCCGTAACCATACGGTTGCTATTGCTACTCCACATAACCTTACAATGCGAGATTCCGTATCTAGTGCTTTTTGTCAGGTTTTCAAAAAAGGGGTAACTATTTCAGCGAATGTTATGTCTTTTTATAAAAAGGCTGAATTTAAAAAATCTCGACTCCCTCTCGCTGGTTTTGACACCATCATTATGCGAGCAAATCCACCACTAGATCCCATCACTTTAAATTTTTTGGATTCAGTGCGTGAAGACGTTTTTATCATGAACGATATTGATGGCTTACGCATTGCTAATACCAAATTATACACAGCATCGTTTGATGATCCTGCTAATCATTTTATACCTGTGACTCATGTATCTAAAACACCGGAATACTTAGTTGACGTATTGAACGACTCTGAGTCCGGAAAAATGATCATGAAACCATTAGATGGGTATGGCGGGCAAGGTGTTATTTTAGTTGAGAAGCACGCACAAAAAAGCTTTCATTCACTGTTAGAGTTTTATATTAACAGCGGTAAAGGCGGAAATTACGTTATTTTACAGGAATATGTCGAAGGTGCTGATACAGGAGATGTTCGCATTTTAATGTTAAATGGCGAGCCTATTGGTGCGATGAAACGTGTTCCGGCATCTCATGAAGTACGCTCAAATGTTCATGCAGGCGGCACAGTAGTAAAACATACGTTAACCAAAAATGAAAAAGCTCTTTGTAAACATATAGGACCAAAACTTGTGCGTGACGGTTTATATTTTGTTGGCATTGATGTGATTAATGAAAAATTGATTGAAGTAAATGTGCAAAGCCCTGGCGGCATTATGCGTATTAATAAATTGAATAATACTAAACTACAAAAAAAGGTGATCGATTTTGTCGAAAGCGTTGTTAATGCAAAGGAAGCATTAGCGCAACGTAAGAACGAATTTAGAAAGGCAATAAACGATGCTCATGTTGTCTGAGAAAGAGTGTATTGCTCTAATTAAAAATGGAAAATGTTTTCATGCAGAAGTGGAAGATGGCGCTTTTATTGTCAAAATAGATGAATATGCCCCTATCATTTGTACAGCAATACATAATGGTCATCGACTTCGTGATGATTTAAAAAAAAACTTCCTTTTGTCACAAGAAGAACGGTTTTATGAAGAGGATCCCTACACGGATGAACTTATATCCTCTTTTCCTATTCAAGTTATAGCTAATGACTCACGATTTGAGTATGACCTAAACCGAGCAAAGGCGTTATCAACCAACTTTAAAACAGCACGAAATAAACAAGTTTGGCAAAAACCTTTAACACAAAGACAGAGAGCGAAAAGCCACAGTAAACATCAAGCGTTTTATAACGTACTTGAAGTGATTGTCACTGTGATTGAAAAACAATTTAACAATGCGATTGTTTTTGATATTCACTCCTATAACCATAAAAGTATAGAAAAAGACTCTCCTACATTTAATATTGGTAGCGGCCAAATTGATGTTGAGCGTTGGGGAAATGTGGTAAATCAATTTGAAAAGCAGCTGAATAAAATTGAATTGCCAAATTTACATGTCAGAGCGGCAACCGATGAAATATTTCAAGGTAGAGGCTATTTAATAACACATATAAATGCTCATTTTGATAACACTTTGGTGCTCCCTACTGAAGTTAAAAAAGTATTTATGAATGAGGAGTCGGGTGAAGTATATCCGCTAGTATTAGAAGATTTAAAAGCTAGATTTAAAAATGCTATCAGTGAAACTGCGGCTTTTTTTGTTCGTAGGTATGGCAAAAGAAAAAGAACCCAAAAGGCTGATATTTTATCTTCCACCATAAGTCATGAAGTTTTATCTTTAGATAAAAAGCTATTTTCATTGTGCAAAAGTATTGAAACCTTAAATTTTATTAATCCGATTAATTTGAACGCTCAACGAAATAAGTTCCTGAAAAAAAATAGCTATATATCACCGAATTTTAATTACAAGCCACTTAATATTGATCCTTATAAATTTAGAGAAAACTTGTATAAGCTACCGGTCAGTGATGTAAGTGATGCTGATATTCAGCAGTTATATCGCCATGTCATCGATAACTTAGCAAGTAAAATAGACTTATTAGCCACTATAGGAACAGATGACTTTATTTATAATTCATTAAAGTATTATGGAGAACCTAGCCCTAATGATATTGCCAATGCTCGGTTTATTCTTCATTTAAGTGATGATTTTGATCAAAATGAGAAACTGTTAAATGCCGATGAAGCCGTTGATTATTTTAGGTTTCAAGCAAAAGAATGGCGACTGAACTGTAAGGTAGAAAAGTCAGGGAAAATCGTAGCTAAAGCAATGGTGAATAACGAAAAAGCATTGTTACTCATTAATAAGGAAGCCATTTTCACTCAAAAAGAATTGCACGCGTATGCATACCATGAATTGGGTATTCACATGTTAACCACAATTAATGCTAAAAAACACCCACTTAAAGTTTTTAGCTTAGGCTTAACAGGTAATACACATACTCAAGAAGGAGTTGCATTATATAGTGAGTATTGTTCCGGAAGTTTAACTATTAGGCGTTTAAAAACAATTGCATTGAGAGTTATTGCCGTTAAATACATGCTAGAACACAATGATTTTGTTAAAACTTATCATACCTTGATGAATGAATTTAATTTAAATAAGGAAATTGCTTTTACGTTAACAACAAGAGTTTATAGGGGCGGTGGTTTCACAAAAGATTATTTATATTTGAAAGGTTTTAGAGATATCATAAATCTTGCTAAAGAAGGCTCTATAGATAATTTATTGGTTGGCAAAACAGGGCTGCTCGATTTCAACGTTGTTTCTGAACTAGTAGCGCGTGGCATGATCACTAAACCAAAGCCTTTATTTAATTTAACCTATAAGTCGTCAGGTGATAATGTTCTAGACTTTATTGTTAAATCAATTAAATAACTTTTATCATTAACTCAGTTCAATACCCATAGCTAATAGCTGATCTTGAGGTGTTACAATAAGTAAATATAGTCTTAGTGGAAGGAAATATGATGGTCGAGAGTTGTAATGAGCAACAAGTTGAAAACTACCTGTTATCTAAACCTGAAACTTCGCTTTATTATCCTTTTGGTGATGATGTTAAAGTGTTTAAAGTGAAAAATAAAATGTTCGCTACGCTTTCACATGGCTCAAAAGCAAAAAGTGCCAATGTACCTGAAGAAGCTAAAAACCATTATTGGATAAACTTAAAGTGTGATCCTGATGAAGCGGTAATGCTGCGTGATATTTTTCCTGCGGTTATCCCTGGTTATCATATGAATAAATCGCAGTGGAATAGTGTGATTCTTGATGGCTCAATTCCCCAAGGTGAGATTGAACGCATGATCGATAATTCGTTTATGCTGGTAGTCAGTAAAATGACTAAGAAAGAGCAACAGTCGATTTCTCTTCACAATTAACCAATGCTACACTGTTAAAATCAATTCAACCAAATGATTCAATACGTGCTTTTATTTAAAAAATCACTTTGTTTTTTAGCATTTCTATTGCTAATTATAACGCTAGGTGGCATGACCTCTTCTAGTGAAGTTCATCATTCAGTTGATCATAAGTTTTCTGTAGTTGAAATTGATAACCTCGTTAATAGCCTTGGCGTTTTTGTCAATATAAATCAAGCGGCAAAATTTAATCATTTAAATCAAATTACTATTGATTATTTGTTGGTTAGTTTTTTAGCTTTATTTTTGGTCTGTGCTGTAAATTATAAATGGTCTAAACCAACCACATCACCACCACCTTGGTATATAGTTTTGAGGTATGGTTCACGTGTAAACCTCTCAGGCTGGAAAACCAGTAACTCGCAGTATAAAGAGCAGTTAACTTACCTATATTAGTTTCATTTTCTATTTCGTTAATAGCTGCTAAATAATGTTTAGCGGTAAATTTAGTTATACATGAGCGTAAGTAAAATGAAAAAAATTAACACTATATTGATGCCTGTTCTGCTCTGGTTGAGCATAGCTTTTTCACATGCATCAGACTTAAAAAGAGAAAGCCTAAACGATACTTTGTCTAAAGAAAATATCGAGAAAGCGATTTCGAGCATCATACTACTTCTGGACAAAGAGTATATTTATCCAGAAAAAGCACAGTTAGTAATATCAGAGTTAAGAGGTAAATTGGCCAATAAAGAGTTTGATAAAATTAATGATTGGTATTCTTTTATTAGCAGTCTAAATACCGTTATGCGAGGTGTTAGTGGTGATATGTATATTGATATTGTTGAAACCCATCCTTCACTTATGCTTGAAAAAGCCCCTCAAAAAAGTGCATTTAACATTAAGGATAGCTATGGAGTTGGTAGTGTAGACATTCTTGCAGGTAATGTAGGGTATTTAAAGGTGAATTACTTTTATCAAAACCCAAATGCACAAACAGAAATTTTTCGCGCATTAAAAGAGTTGTATAAGGTGGACGCCTTAATCATAGATTTACGAAGTACGGAAGGTGATTCGATACCGCTAGCGCAATATTTCATGAGTTTTTTTATAGAAGAAAACACGATATTAAGTGATATTCATTATGACAAACAAGAAAAACGTAAGCGATTAAGAGCGTTTGAAAATAGTGGTAATGATAGGTTTAAGCATGACTTTCCTATTTATATACTTACATCGTCACACCTTTCAGGCTCAAGTGAGTTTTTTAGCTACACTCTTCAGCATTTGAAAAAAGCAATAATCGTCGGTGAAAAAACTATGGGGATTGCTCATGTGATCCAAAAGAAAAAAATCAACAATCATATAAGCTTAACTATTCCGATAGCTATTCATTCACACCCAACTACCCAATCGAATTGGGAGGGAATAGGTGTGATACCAGACATAGATGTTGCTGCCAATTCAAGCTTAGATGTAGCTCATAAGATGGCAAAACAATATTTAGGTATTTTTTAACTAGCGTAAATATCTACAAGCTTAAAGCACAGTGGAATACCGTTATCCTTGAAGACTCAATCTCATATGATGAGATTGAGTTCATGATAGATAATTCATATAGGTTAGTGGACAGTAAAATGACCAAGAAAGATCAAGCGTTAATCTTGGTCATTTTTAATTGACTAGCATGAATAGTTTTTGTGTCTACTTTTAATAATTTCACAAGCTATTTTATCCCACGCTACACTTTGATAACTATCTACCATATTGTGATGGTTATCTGACCACAAAAGCATTAATTTACTATTAATACGAAATGCTGATATATAGTCTTTTTTAACAACGATGAATTGATTTTTATAAGGAAGTAGCCATTTTTCTACTGTTTTTTCAGACAAGACGGTTTCAGCTTCTTGGTAGTTTACAAACCACTCATTAATAAAAGCATCAGCACCTTGTGGATAAAAGAAAGTGCCCATATCTAACGCCTGTACGTTTGTTTTACTGCCCGATAAAACGTCTTGTGCATGATGCCAATTTTCAAAACCTAGTTGGTAAGCAATTATGGCTAAGCAGTGCTTTAATTTTATTTCAGCAGGTGTTGGTACGCCTAACTTTGTTAATGGAAGCTTCATACTTGGTAACAAGTTGCTATCCGTTTTAATGGCTTTAAATAATTTTTTAGCCTGTGTTTTTACTTCATTTAATGCAAGTTCCATGATGTCAGCCTAATTCAATTGAATGTTTATATGACAAGAAAAGCTTTCACCAAAGGTAAAATCACTGCTTGCGGTAAAAGTTACTGGTGGTAATAAATTTTCTGAACTACCGCTAGAAAAAAACATGAAAAACAAAGCTATTTGGCAAAGCCAAAGCTGTATTAACTTATGTGCAGGTATAGTAATTGGGGTATTAGAAATATCGAGTTTAGTACTGTTTTGAAGGTGTTCTTGTGAAGTCACAATTCAATTCCTCTAAGTATAAATGGCACTCCGCAAAGCCTACTTAGTTCATATTGAACTGTTTAATATTAGATATCAGAGTGAATTCATCTTTGGCGGAATAGGTGTCTCTGCAACCTGAAAGAGATTCTAAAATCGATCTTATGTTAAGTCAACATAGCAATTCTTAGAACGACTGTTTTGCTACTTGATATCAATCGCGGTAGTGGTTGTTATGGTTAAATCGTAACAAACAATTTTTGTAGATTAATTTTAAAGGTGTTGTCATGTTGCTGCTATTTATCAGTTAGATATGAAATACGATATTTTTCGTATCTAATGCTTTTAAATTATGAGATATTAATACAAATTAATGAAAAATTATGGGACTGACATTACTGATGAGTTTTCATAATAAGCTGTTAGGTTTTTATGAATCATCCAATTTACAAAGCGCACTTTGATAGAGGAAAGCGCATAGAAAGTGCAAAAACTGTTATTAGCGCAATGTGAAGCTAATTATTAGTAAAGAATCTGATAGTTATAAAGATGACATAGAAACTTAAGAAATAGAAAAAGGAATTACATTGAGAGCTTTTATGAAAAACAAAAATTATTTCAGTACTATTTTCGTGACGTGTGTACTTATGGCGTCGTCTCTCTCTTTTGCCTCTGACAAAGGAACTCTATCCGACAATATCCGTATTAAAAGCAAAGCCTTGGGTTATGATTTACAATATCGTGTCTATCTACCAAGTGGTGTAAAGGCAGAGGACAAACTGCCAACTATCTATATTACGGATGGTGAATCTTACGCAAAAAAGGGCCGCATGGTTAAAGCGTTAGATAAAGGAATAGCTGCTGGTGAAATAAAGCCTGTTATCGCTATCTTTGTAGATGCTCGGGATCCTGATAATTTGAAAATTAATCGCAGAAATGAACAGTTTTTTTGCAAAAAAGATTATGTTGAGTTCTTTACCAATGAGCTTTTGCCCCAAATTGACCAAACTTATGCTACTAGCCCTTTACGTACTGATCGGGTGATTTTGGGAGTGTCTTTTGGTGGTTTTAATAGTGGTTGTTTCGGGCTCATGGCGACGCCTTTTTTTGGCGGAATTGCCATGAATTCACCAGCGCATAGCCAATTCGTAAAATACCTTCAATCACAATATGAGAAGTTAGGTAAAAAAAACCTAAAGATATTTATGTCTGTAGGTAATCATGACGACAATAGAAGGGCCGTGAGTTCATTTAAATCATTATTAACAGAAAAGGGTTATGATTTAACCTACAAACAAAACCACCATGGACATAATTGGAAAAACTGGAGGCCACTGTTGCCTGATGTTTTAAAAACCTTTTTTGCCATCGATAAAGCTGTCGAAGAGTAACCGCTCCTTCAGGTTTTACCAATTCACTTAGTAAATCGTTATGTGTGTTAAGGAAGATTCATGAACCTCTCAAAGCCCCTCCTTATTGTTTTACTGTGTTTAAGTACTCTGGCACATGGCTATCAAACAAATTCGCCTTCTTTAAAAGGGCTTTATGAGAATATTCCAATGGGTAAAATTGATGGCGTTGAACTGTCTATTAATATTGCCTTTCCAGAGCAAACATCATTAGAGCCTCGACCTGTTTTGTTATTAATTCACGGTGGAGGCTTTATCTCAGGAGACAAAAGCACTAAAAACAAGCAAATTGTAAATTTCTCAAAAAGAGGTTTCGTATCCGCTAGTGCTATGTATAGATTATCACCCGAATATAGATTTCCAGCTGCAATTGATGATATCAAACTTGCTGTTCGGTTTTTAAAAGCGAACGCTGCAAAGTATCATTTAGATCCTGAGCGTATTATTGTCAGCGGCTCTTCTGCAGGAAGTTATTTGGCAGTAATGGTTGGTGTCACAGGAAATTCAACTACATTTTCTGATTATGGTCTGTATCCTGAATTTGATTCTTCCGTTCGTGCGGTTACTGCGCAATCAGCTCCAATAGGAGATTTTACCCAACCTAAGTACGCTGAACATAAAACCATAACACGTTTAATGCCTGAAAATTATACTGATAAACAAGCAACCTTATCAGCAATGACTCCTATAACTTATCTTGATAAAAAGGATCCTCCATTTTTTTTATCTCATGGCGATAAAGATCCTATTGTTCCTGTTGAATTGAGCCGCGAATTTGTCAGTAAACTTGAAAGTATTAACCATGAATTTGAATACCACGAAGTCAATGGGGGAACTCATAGTTTTAGTCGCTCTGTCCCTAAGCAATCAAAAATTGTATTTTCCGCTTATATGAATTTTATAGAAAAATGGTCAAAGTAAGTACTGAACTAGACAGCAAATAATAAGATAATTACATGGGCATTTACCGAAGCGCAAGTTCTGTTATTTAGGTAGTTTTAATTTTTCTATCGTTATTAATTCTGGTCCACCACCTCTATTTCCTGCACCAGAGGCGGTATAAAGGTAATCATCGATTATGACAAAACCTGTCCCATGTCGTCCTTGAATCAAGCTTGGCCATGCTGACCATTGCTGTGTGTTAATATTAAATGCTTCTACTTCATTATGAGCTGGGATTTGATTAGCACTTTCTCCACCGCCTATTAATATTAGATTCTTCCATGCAATGGCACTATTGCCTGCTCTCTGGGTGGGGATTTTTAACGCAGGGCTTTCTTTTTGCCATTGCTGTGAAGAAAAATCGAAAACGTTTCCATATTCAAGGGTTAGTGACATATCCTGTTGGGTTGCTTTCGAAGTTTTTCTGCCTGCAAATGCATACAGCTTATTGCGAGCTTTCGCTAATTGAAAATGATCTCTCGCATCGGGAGCATCAGCGAGTACTTTCCATTGACCTGTTGCAGGGTCATATTCATCAAACCAAGGCACGTATCCATCCATGTGGCCGTTGGTGATGCCACCCACTATATAAAACTTATTATTATGTATTAAAACACCAGCACCTCCTCGACGTCTTTGTTTAGGAATCGGGTCACCAAACTCGTAACTGTCTGTTTCAGGGGTATAAATTATCACCTTATCAATTGGCTTTTCATGTGGCCATTTACCTGTGAGTGCGCCGATAATGTAAATTTTATTCTGATATGCTACTGGCTGAAAATGATGTACTTCTATAGGCGTCATAGAAGCTTTTGACCAAGTATTAGTTTTGGTATCAAAAATACTAGTTGAATTGATTCGTCTTCCACCCATTAGGTATATTTTATTGCCAAGTCCAACAAGGCCTGCTTCATGCCTTGCTATAGGTTGGCCTTTAACAACCACTTGTTGCCACTGCCATTCACTCGCGTGAGATATCGATAAGCTTGTTATTATGTAAACTGTAGCAGTAAAAAGTAGGTTAACTATTAAAGGATTAAACATAAGTAAAATTCATATTATTTGATGCTTAAATAACATTGTAAGCGCTTACATTGGTTGTTGTCTATCTTGGCCTTGTTTTCATTCGAAAACATCAATAACTAAGACAATAAATAAAAATGTGCTATTGTCATGGCTGATGAAAAACAACCTGTGAAATTTGAAAGGACTTTTACATTCACCGCGTAAGTTGTTCTCCTTATATGTTCGATCTCCAAATGTATTTCATCAGTTATTTGCAACCTTTTTGGAGAAGATCATGTTTTTAACAAGATACCTAGTATCGTTATGTCATTTAACGCTTTTTTCATTCATCTTAGTTTTTAGTCAACAAGCTTTAACGCATGAAGGTCATGACACACAAGATGCTATGCTTGCTGATCTTAGCAAGTTAGGCGAAGTTAACTTTCCCGTCGCGTGTAATGATGAACAAAAAGAAGCCATGAATATTGGTGTCGCATTACTGCACCATATGATGTACGCACAAGCAGAAAAACATTTTACTGCTTGGAAAAAGAAATCACCTCAATGCGCTATGTTTTATTGGGGCTATTCAATGTCCTTATTCCATCCTTTATGGCCTGATAAAATTACTGAAAAGGCTTTAGCAAAGGGTGAGGCTAGTATCAATCAAGCTTTAAAATTAACCAGTGATAACAGAGAAAAAAGTTATATTAAAGCCGTGTTAGCTTATTATCAGTATTGGCAAAATAAGCCTGAAAAGCAGCGAATTACTTTATGGGCCAATGCTCAAGAAAAGCTTTATAAAGCTTACCCAAATGATATTGATGCTATTGCTTTTTATGGGCTGTCACAGTTAGTGATTGCATCTAAATCAGACACTCTGTTTACTAAACAAAAGCAAGTAGGGAAATTATTAGCTAAGGTTTTAGATACTTCACCCACTCACCCAGGCGCCATTCATTATACTATTCACGCTTACGATAACCCTGTTTTGGCTGAATTAGCGATTGATGCTGCAAGAGCATACGATAAAATAGCGCCAGATGTGCCACACGCATTACATATGCCTAGCCATATTTTTGTTCGGTTAGGTCTTTGGGAGGATGCCGCTAAGTGGAATATTCGCTCGGCAAATGCAGCATTAAAATATCCGGCAAAAAATGGAACCTCTTTGCATTATGTTCATGCACTAGATTATCTAGTCTATAGCTATATGCAATCCAAGCAAGGATTAAAAGCACAAGATTCATTTAAAGAGATTTCCCTTCATCACCCCATTCAACCGGTATTTCCAACAGCTTATGCGTTATCAACGATACCTGCTCGAATTTCATTAGAAAATCATGATTGGAAAAGTGCCAGTGAACTAGCGGTAAGAGAGCCTAGTTATATAGCGTGGGAAAAATTTCCTCAGGTGGAAGCGATTACGCATTTCTCTCGTGGCCTCGGTGCAGCTCGAATTAATAATAAAGAGACAGCGGCGGCAAGTGTTAACGAATTAGAGAAACTTTATCAACAAACATTAAAGAGCAGCCCTGATTATTGGGCAAAGTTGGTTAATGCCCAGAAGTTGACTGTATCTGCATGGTTAAGCTATGCAGAAGGGGATAAGAAAATGGCACTTGAGCAACTTAAGTTAGCCGCTGATATAGAAGACTCTGTTGATAAAAACCCTGTAACACCGGGTGCGGTTTTGCCTGCGAGAGAGCTGTTGGGAGATATGTATATGTTGCTTGGTCAATTTCAAAAAGCCGTAGAGGCTTATCAGGCTTGTTTGAAAATAAACCCAAATAGATTAAATAGTTTAACTGGGTTGAAAACAGCTAAAAGTATGATGATTACTAATTGATAGTTTATACAGTTGAAATAGATTATTGAATTGGAGTGTGTAAATGACCAAGAAGGAGCTGTAGCCCTTCTGGTCATTTAATTTTTGTGTGTAGCGAAGAGAAGATTAATCGAGAATTGTAGGAGTATTTGAAATCCATACCGTTTGATACGGGCTTAATTCAATAACCTCGGTTAAACCTGTTATTTCAGTATTTGAAATTAACTCAACCCAGCTTTCAGTAATAATTAAGTTAAGTTCGCTCAAAGGCAAAGATAAAGTTTTATCGGTGATATTACTGATACAAAAAATACTTTGCTTTCTATCTTGGCTTTGTCGCCAAAAACCAAATAACTCTAAACCTAAATGTAAAGTGAACTGAGTCGCATTGGGATGAAAGGCTGCTTGCTTAATCCGAATATTGAGCAATGACGTTAGGGTTGAAAGCACCCTGCCATGATGAAGACTTTCATCATTTAACGCATTTTCCAGTCTATCTTCATGCCATCTGTGCCTGTTAATCGAACGGTTATGATGGGTGTCAGCCAGTTTTTTATAATCATTTTGTGTACCGATAAGGCTATGAATATAAAGACCTGGAATACCTTCAAGTGCTAGCATAATGGCATGAGCACAAATGAAACGTTCAAAGTTCCACTCATCTTTACCCTTGGTTGTACCTTGCATGGCATCATAAAGGGATATATTCATTTCATAAGGTTTATGCTCGCCGGTGTCTGTGGTTCGCCATGAAATTTTGCCACCAAAACTTTCTACTGTCTTAACTAGGTTGGTTAATTCTTCATCATTCAATAAGCCTTCAGCAGGGCGTAGTCCAATACCGTCGTGAGAGGCAATAAAGTTAAAATACATGGTGCCATTTTGTGATGGCGGCATACTCATTAACCAACGTTTTAAATATAAACAATTGCCGGTCAGTAAAGTGTTTAACAGTAATGGCGGTAGTGAAAAGTTATAAATACCGTGCGCTTCGTTAGCATTACCAAAGTAAGTTAGGTTTTGCGTGTTTGGTATATTGGTTTCAGTGATGATAATCGCGTTAGGTTGAGCGGCCTCAATGAGAGTTCTCAATAGCCTTACTATTTCATGGGTTTGAGGCAAATTAATACTTTTTGTACCGACTATTTTCCATAAAAAGGCAATGGCATCAAAACGGAAAATATTTACGCCCATATCAAGGTATTGTCTGATTATTGAGGTAAAGGCTTTAAGTACTTCAGGGTTTCTAAAGTCAAAATCAACTTGATCATGACTAAATGTACACCAGACAAACTTTTTACCATTGCCTGTTTCTATTTCTTGTAGTAATGGTGAGGTTCTAGGTCTTACAACTTCAGATAAATCATCATCGGGTAGGGCGGTAAAAAAGAAATCATGTCCCACCCCTTCTCCCTTAATAAAGTTATCGAACCAAACACTACGACTTGAGCAATGGTTGATAACTAAATCAGACATTAAATGATACGAGTGACTAATATCTTGAATATCGTCCCATGAACCTAAAGATTCATTGACAGACGAGTAATCTATAACCGAAAAGCCATCATCTGAGCTATAAGGAAAAAACGGCAATATATGAACACTGTTGATAGTGTCCTTAATAGTGTTGTCTAAAAAATGTTTTAACGTTTTTAATGGGTGTTGCTTGTCATTAATAACACTATCACCGTAAGTGATCAGGATAACGTCTTCTTCAGACCAATGATTACTATAGGGCTGAGGTGGCGAGTAAGTATCCGACATGCGCATAATGTCAATCAACGCCTGTGCAATATCATCTAAAGATGATGATATAGGTACATCTCTATAGATAATATCTAGTTGTTGCACTAATTTATTTTTAAGTTGGCTAATCTTCACTGTCATATGCGAACCTTATTACATGTCTTGATTAAACTCTTTATTATCTAACTCAACAGCTTCTTTTAACTGCTCTAATATGTCGGGTATCGCACTTACTACTCGGTTCCATGAAGGAATGAAAGGCGTATCCATAGGTTGCTCTAAGAAGGTATTACCTGCAGTTAGTATGTTTTGCGCAAACATTTCTACGGCTTTTTCTTCACTATGAATATCCAGTTTAAGACCATTCATCATGGCGTCATTTCGGTACGTTTCAACATAATCTAATGCGATACGGTAGTAAGTTGCTTTTAATGTTCTAAACTTTTCCGCAGTAAAGGTTTCACCTTGAGTCGCCAGTTTACGAATAAACGCTTTACTAATATCAATTGACATTTTTGATAGCCCACCTTCGGTATTATCGAGTGATAAATCTTGGTGCTTGTGATCGTAAGTTGAGGCAATATCCACTTGGCAGATACGGTTAGGAGAGTAGTTTCTGTACATTTCTGACAGAACACCAATCTCTAATCCCCAATCACTTGGAATACGAATATCACTTAATACGTCTCGACGGAAAGAAAATTCACCTGCTAACGGGTATAAAAAGCTATCCATGTACTCAAGATAATCTCCATGGCCTACGGTTTTCTTTAATGCTTTTATTAAAGGGGTTACCAATAATCGAGAAACACGGCCATTAATTTTTCCATCAGCGACACGAGCGTAATAACCTTTTGAAAACTCATAGTTAAACATCGGGTTAGCAACAGGGTATAGTAATCTATCTAATAGTTCAGGCTTATAGGTTAAAATATCACAATCATGTAAGGCGATAGACTCTGCTTTACCTGAAGCTAATATATAACCCATGCAATACCAAACATTACGACCTTTTCCTAGCTCTTTGGGTGCTAAACCCAGTGCTTGTAATTTGGCATCAATGGCTTGTAGTCTTGGGCCATCGTTCCATAATACTCTGTGATGTTGCGGTAGCTGCCCAAAAAATGATAACGCATGTTTATATTGATCAAGATCTGCTCTGTCTAAACCAATAACAATTTCAGATAAATACTCTACGGATTTAATTTTATTAATGATGTCTGGTAGTGCTTTACCTTCTAATTCTGAAAATAATGAAGGTAAAATAAGCCCTAATGATCTTGTTTTGGAAAACTCTAATAACTCAGCTTTCATGTCTGCTGGTTCACGTTGTGCTAAATTATGTAGTGTTGTAACGATTCCGTTTTGATAAAAATCAGCCATGATTTACCTCTGAGTTAATTGAAAGTGATAGGAGTTTTTCTATTGCTTCAGCCCAACCCTCAGGGCCAAAGCGTTTTGTTTGGGTTATGTTGATTTGGCGGTGTAATTTTGGAAAATCGTGTACAGGGGAGCGAACTTGCACTGCAATATCTGCTGCTTCCAACATGGCAACATCGTTCTCACCGTCGCCTAAGGCAATGGTACATAGAGAGTTATGGCGAAAATGTTCACGATATTGTTCTGTTAACCAGATGAGTGCTTGGCCTTTATCGCAATGTCCACCAACGTGCATAAAGCGACCTCCATGCACAACGTTGGCACCTAAGTCTAATAGTTTGTCAATAAACTTAATTTTTTCTTCTTCACTACCTAACCACTGAATTGGCTCACCATATTGCCGTTGTTTTGCGCGAGTCGCCCCTGCTAAAGTTAAGCCAGTAATCTGCGCAAGCTCTTCATTAGATAATGATGCAAAGCCTTGGTAAGAGGCTTTAAAAGCTTGAGTTTTCTTTTCAAGTAGCGCAAGCCAATATTCGCGCGGTGAACAAAATGATTTAACCCAAAAGTTACCAACCTTTTCTGTGTCACCTGGTTGTTTTGCAAAGGTACCAATAGGAATATAAACAGCCGCACCGTTTTCAATGATGAAAGGGGTTTGTAAGTCTAATTCAGACAGAACAACTTCTAATTCGGCGAAGGTTTTGCTGGTATTTAAAACAACAGGAATATTAGCCTGTTTGAGTTGAGATAGCGTATTACTGGCAGCGCTAGACTGATAGGTATAATGATCCAATAAAGTACCATCTAAATCACTGAAAATGATGGTTTGTAATGTGTTCATGCCATTTCCATCTCGTGGATATCAGTAATATTACGTTCATAATCTAAGTAGAAAGTTGTATCTGCTGAGTGGGAAATTGTGTTACAGCCTTGCACGCTCAACCTTTGAAAATATTGTGTGAAATTTAATATTTCTGCGGGTGTCATGATTTTAGAGTTGGCTAAGTCTGCATTTCTTGCTTCTAGCTTTTGCTCTTGCTCTAATCGCCATTTATATACACAGTCAAACGATGGGGCTTGCAGTGCTAACCAAAAATCCATTTGCTCGTATAAAGGCTGATACTGTGTTGCTAGCTGCTCATTAACATAATGACGCCAAATAGCTTTGTCATCGTATTGTAGCTCTAGCTCATTAATGGGATCTTTTAATTGTTCATTTGTTTGTGGTTTAACACCCCAGCACCAGCCTTCTAATATAACAATGTCGACTGGTTCTTCGATGAAGCTCCATTGACTTTGTGAGAATGGCTCATCGGTTGCTTTGTTGAATTTAGGAATAGTAAAGCCAGTTTTTTGCTGCTTCAACTGCGTTAATACACAGCTAAGTGCTTCAATGTCATGAGTGCCAGGAACACCTCTGGTAGCAAGCAAAGGATGAATATTCTCTGCTAATGCTTTACGCTTTTCACCTGTCAGATAGAAGTCATCCAATGACATAACAGCCACATTCAGTTTGTATTCTTCAATAAGATATTCAGAAAGGAAATCTGTTAACGTTGATTTGCCACTGCCTTGGCAACCATTTATTCCGACAAAAAATGGCTTTTTGCCTTGGTTATACTGAGTGAATATTTTATCAGCAAGAGGTATATAATATTGCTTAACCGTTTCCTCAAATTCTTCTGGTAATTTATGTTGCTCAATAAACGTTGAAAGCATAATTTTCTCCCTAGATAAATATTAACTACTCATTTAGTTCAACTCTTATGCCAAACTATAAAATCTGGTTTTTGTTTTTATTAACCTACTGTTAATAAAGGGTAATTTGTTTATCTCTTTATATGCATAGTTATTCATAAAAAGTATAACGTCGCACTCAATTAAGTATGTTGCTTAAAATTGGTGCAATGGGTAAATAGTTGGGGTGTGTCATAGAAATACATATCGTAGGAAATGTTATAGCTAATATGTAGAAAAAATAAACAAGATGTCGAGAAGATGTTATTAGCTTGTCAAAGGGGCGTGATAAATCACTATCCTTTGACAAGAGAGGCGCCGTTTGTGTTATTTGCTAATATCTTTACATAACAGTAAATCTTTTACCCTATGAGTAGAGCCTTCATATAAACCAATTTCATGGATAAAGTCTTTTGGATTTTTGAATGTTCCAAAAATTATGTCGAACAGCGGTAAGTCAGAGTAATTATAGGCATGAACTCCTTGTTGATGGTGAATAGAGTGGCTTTCGGGTCGCTGAACAATATAACCAAGCCACTGTGGTGTTTTAATGTTAGTGTGAGCAAAAACCACTAAGAACATGTTGATATATAAAAACCAAGTGATTGCTTGTGGTGATATGCCCACCATAACACTTAATGCTAGGCTTGATAGAAAAGTAAAACCAATCATATCTAATGGACTAAAATAAAATGCGCCAAAGGTATCTACTCGTTCAATGCTATGGTGCATTTGATGAAAAGTGCGCCACAAAAAGTTATTTCTATGTATGCTTCTGTGCCAGATATAAATAAACAATTCAAATATTAACAAAGCAATAAAGGTCTGAGTTAGTGGACTTATGCCTTGTAAGTCAAACAATTGGTAAGGGAGTAAATACTGATCCCATATCATAGGCAAGTAAGTTGAAAGGTAAAAATAGAGAATAAAGACCAACAGGGAGTTAGGTATCCAGTGTTTTACTTGTTTGAGTTCAACTGCGGGCTTGATAGTTTCGAGCAACATTAAACTAGCGTATATCGCCAGTAATATTAATGAGACGGGGTCGAGTAAGACCTCTATTGGCGTTGGCATAATAAATATCCTTTTATAATAATTAAAGTCATTCTCATTGTTATTCAATTCAGATAAATAACATGAAGATTGCATAATATTTAGCTAATTATTTGCTAACGTTTTGCTATATAGTGTCTTTGACCTTCCCTAATACTTGCTGAAAAGGAATTAACGATGCAATACCGGTTAAATGATATTGAAATTGATTTAAGCCAATTTAGCATCAGCCACCGGGGTGAACTCATTGCTGTTGAGCCGAAAGTTTTTGATGTTATTGCTTATTTAATTCAACATCGAACTCGCTTGGTGTCTAGAAATGAACTTTTAACTCAAGTGTGGCATGGTCGGGAAGTATCAGATACGACATTAAGTAATCATATTAAGAGTGCTCGTAAAGTGCTGGGTGATAACGGTGACTTACAATGTGTTATTAAAACAGTGAGATCTCGAGGCTATCAATTTATAGCATCGCTGGACGAAGTGACTGACATAAGCCGCACCACCACCGAAGATACTAAAGCTATTGAGGATGTCGCAAAACCTTCTGTAGATGTAGCAAAAAATAAGCTGAGTAAATCAATCTCTTCGTTCATTTTTCTGATTGCAATGGCCTGCACTTTATTGGCGTATTGGTTTACACAACCGAATGACAAGCCAATACCCCATGTATTAGTGCTGCCTTTTTCCATTGCCAGTAATAATGCTGAACATTGGGACGCATTTGCCGATCAAATGACAAGAGAATTAATTCAGGATTTACGTAAAATCTCGGGGTTAACGGTAGTGCCGCCGCCATCTGCATTTAGCTTTAAAGAAAATAAGTTTCGTACAGGCATAAAAACACAGCTACCTAATGTTAGTCATGTTTTAGATGGCCTCATTAGTGAAGGGCCGCAGGGCAACCTTAGGATTACGATAGAAATAGAAGATATTCATTCAGGAAAGTTACTCTGGGATGGCGACTTTGATATACAACAAGAGCACGAGAATCTTTTTAGCATTCAAAGTGAAATAGCTGCTTCAGTGTCAGCCTCATTGAAAGTCATCATGCTTGATAATGAAAAGAAAAAGTTAGCGAAAACGCCTACCTCAAGTTTGCAAGCGTATGAGTTATATATTAAAGGTCAGCATGAATACTCCCTTATGACGCATGAATCGGTATTACGTTCTATCGCATTATTTGAGCAGGCAATTGAACTCGATCCATATTTTGAAGGGGCTTATGTTGCCAAATCAAATGCATATCGTGTGATCATGATAGTCTTTGATAAACCTAAAGAGGTGTTACCTAAGGTAATTTCCTCGGCGATAGAGTTATTAGCGATTAACCCGCAGTCAGCACAAATTAAATCTTCGTTAGGCTTAGCTTATGTACATGCTTGGCTTTGGGATGATGCATGGAAGATGCTGTCAGAAGCGAAAAAAAGTGCTCCAGATATTGCCCTAACTGAATTAGGTTTTGCGTTGTATTACTCTGCAATGGGCAATGTTGAGGGAGTGAAAACAGCGCTTTATCAAGCTAATTTACTTGATCCCCTAAATACAGAAATTGCAGAGTGGGGTATTTGGGCTTTGATGATGGCAGGAGATGTGCAAGCTGCAGTAGAGTGGGGTACCACTAAGCGCCACCAACATCCTAATTTTCCTTATTTACCATTAAGCCTGTCAGTAGCGGAATATACCTTGGGAAACTATCAAAATAGTATTGCTTTAGCTAAGCAAGGGGTAAAAATGTCTGAACGCGACCCATTTGGTTTAGTTATTTTGGCACAAGCATATGCTGCAGCTGGACAGCTAGATAAAATTCAGCCTTTGCTTGATGAAGCTGAGATGACTGAGCAATATATGTGTCCTTATGAAACGGCTATTATTCATGCACTTTTAGGCGAGAAAGAAAAAGTATTCCCGTTGTTGGAGCAAGCTGTGGCCTTTCAATCTAACTGCTTGATGTTTACCCGAAATGATCCTAGATTCAAGCAGTTAAGAAGTGATCCTCAATACATTAAAATTCTGAAAAGTATAGGTTTAGATGATGATTCAGTTAACCATTATCCGCAATAATTGATGACGGTTGATTTTTTGCTTAGTTATTATCAATGAGGATGAGTTAACTCTCCATTGGGAGGCGAAGCTTATTGGAAGATGATAACAGCGTAAGTTTCTTGGTTACACTAGGCTTTAAAGGGCTCAGAATCATTAACGTTCAGATAGAAAAAAAGCACCATGCGAACATGGTGCTTTTTAAAAGAGTGGGGGCTCTTTTTAATTCTTGATTATTTTCTAGTGCGACGTGCAACTAAACCTAAAATACCTAAAGCAAAAATAGCGATAGTTGAAGGCTCTGGTACAACATTAACTACAGGGTCAATACCTCTTACACGTGAATCAATTACTGTAGTGAAAAGCTCGTTACCTGTTGCGCTAAAGAATGAAACGCGGAAGATATCTCTGCTTTCACAACAATCAGTGCGACCAAATACTTGAATAGACTCTAAGGTTAAAATTGAAGGGAAAGTAATCGTTAATGTGTCCTTTGAATTGTCACTACCTTCATGGAAAATTTGACCTGCACCGTAGTTACCAGCTGTGATGCCATCGATAGCTTTTTCAGGACCAGAAATAGCACTCCATTGATCAGGTGCTGTAGCAGTAGCGCCAGCACTTGCAAGTGCTGCATCATTGCCATCAGTGTCTAATGCAACGACTTCAGCTACTTGTAACCACTGATTAATTTCGTTTGAGATTTCAATGTAGCTTACGTTCATTAATGAAGCATTTGCATTTGCGCTTAACAATAATAAAGCTGACACAAGTAATTTAGAAATTGATTTCATGGTTGTCCTTTAAAAACTAAATAAAATATATAAAACTATATACGAATAAGCACTAACTGTGCCAAAAATTAAAACTCCTTTACTTTCAGTTTGTTGAATTAGTTTTTGGGTTTGTTGTCTACTAGCATGTAAAATTTACTGACAAGCAAATGTTTGTTTTTTAATCAGTTCTATGGCGTCTATCTTAAGGTGACTAAGTTACAGTTACGCTATTCTTTATTGAGCGGGCAAGGAATAGCAGGGCTTTACTATTTTATATACGATTGATTTGTTTCTTGTAATCTCAATGGGTGTTTGTGATTTATTCAACTACACTTACATCTTTACTAAAGTCATCACAAAAAATAATGGACATTAACTTCATGAAAAACAGCTCACTTTTTGTTATTTTTATTTTCAGCTTTATAACGTCAGCATACGCTTTTGCAGCTCAGCAAGAAGTGACAAACCTTATCTACACTGAAAAAGGGTTGGCAGGTAAACAGGTTATGAAACAAATATCTGATACTCAATATCAAGGACTTCTCGATGTTAGGTGGAATAATCGAATCTATAAAATCGATGAAACTATCACAGTCAATGAACATGGCGCACCGATCAGCTATGAATCAACAGGCTTATCTCCTTTTGGCGCACCAATAAAGGAAAGCTTTCAATGGCTCGATGGCATTGCTACATGGGAAAGTAATAAAGATGATGGTCAAATTAAGTTAACGGAACAGCGCTTTTATCTGCCTGCCAATAGTGCTGTTGTTGTTGATAATCTCATGGTGCAAGCCATGCTTAAATCTATCGATAATTCAGTGCAATTACTACCCCTTGGCAGTGCGCAATTAAGTCAATTAGAAACGGTTTCACTGAGTAAAGGTTCAAAAGCAGAAAAAGTGAGTTTATATGCCATAAATGGTTTAGGCTTTTCGCCTGACTTTAGTTGGTATGATAGTGATGGTAATTTCTTCGCCAAAGATATCTCGGGTTTTCTTAGTATTATTCGAGAAGGCTATTCTTTAGAGGACTTTAAGCAATTACGTGCCATTCAAAATAAAGCCGAACAAGATTATCTCGAAGGCATTAACAACTCGCTAAGTCATCGTTATCAAAGCTTATTATTTAAAAACGTACGATTAGTGGATGTGCTGGCAAGTAAAGCGATTAACAATGTTGATGTTTTGTTACAAGAAGGAAAAGTTGTCAAGGTTGCAAAAAATATCAAGGTAGCTAAATCTACCTCTGTGATTGATGGTCAAGGGAAAACCTTGTTACCTGGGCTGTGGGATATGCATGGCCATTTGAGTAAAAATGATGGCTTACTTAATATTGCTGCCGGTGTGACTAGCGTTAGGGATATAGGTAATAATCATAAAAATATTATGGAAATTGAGCAGCTTTTTAACAGTAATACCTTAATTGGCAACCGTGTGTTTCGTGCAGGTTTTTTTGATCAAATGAGTGAGTACTCGGCTGGCTTATCTGTGTCGTCACTAGAGGAAGCGCATGAGAAAATAGACTGGTTCGCTGATAATGGTTATTTGCAAATTAAACTCTACAGCTCGATAGATCCTAAGTGGGTTCCATCAATTGCTGAGCATACGCACCGTAGAGGGATGCGCTTAAGTGGTCATGTACCGGCATTTATGACAGCGGAACAGGCTGTTGATGCAGGTTATGATGAAATTCAACATATTAATATGTTGTTCCTCA
Source organism: Colwellia sp. SU-HH00943 (assembly GCF_057546125.1). Taxonomy (NCBI): domain Bacteria; kingdom Pseudomonadati; phylum Pseudomonadota; class Gammaproteobacteria; order Alteromonadales; family Colwelliaceae; genus Colwellia; species Colwellia sp. SU-HH00943. The sequence goes on along the minus strand of NZ_BAAJLW010000001.1, from coordinate 674,174 downwards.
ACTTTTTGGCCGGAACAGAGCTAGATACGCGTCAGCAATTACGTTTTACTTTGATTGGTGAACATGCGGGTGAGCTAGATATTGATAGTGATGAATTCAATCGCTTAATAAAATTACTGGCCGAAAAACAAATTGTCATCGACCCAACTGTATCAACCTTTAGAAGTTTGTTACTCAAAGAGCGTAAGAAAATAGACCCAGAATTTACTGCTGTGGCAGCCCATTTGCCTCCCAATGAGCTCAGGAAACTTAAAGGCGCAGAAATGGATGTGGCACCTGATTTAATTGATAACTATCAAGCGGGTGCAAAAGCAATGTCTAATTTGATTAAAAAGCTCTATGACCATGGTATTCCGCTTGTTGCGGGTACTGATAATATTGCTGGCTTTACGTTGCATCGTGAATTGGAGCTTTATGCTGAAGCAGGAATTCCTAATATAGAGGTGATAAAAATTGCCACCATTAACTCAGCTAAAATAGTTGGGGCAGCTTATGAATTAGGTTCAATCAGTGAAGGAAAGTTTGCTGATGTTATTTTAGTTGATGGCGATCCATTAACGAATATGAGTGATATACGAAAAATCTCTTTAGTGGTCAAAGGGGAACATTTTTATAAACCTGATGAGTTATATAAGGTGCTCGGCGTCAAACCTTTTACCGTTTCTGCTCGCTTTCATTAATGATAGCAAATAACTTTAGGAGCTAAAAAGGCAGCAAGCGTGGTGGATAATTGCCCCCACGCTGAGTATTGCTTGGAGCATTTATCCCTCGTCACTACTGCCTGTTTGATTGGGATGATTAATCGCCGACAATTATTTCTTGTGTGCTGATAGCGCTTAACAGCAGTGCTTCATTTTGCGGTAGCGCTTCATGTCCGGCCAATAAATAAATAATTTTTTGGCCTTGCTTAGCTAACTCAATGGCGTGTTGAAAGTTAATGAGTATGCTTGAACTAATGGGCTGTAAAAACTTTTCTGCATCACGGCGAACATATTCAATCAGTTCAACATTTACTTCGTCATCATAAAAAACCGCATCAGCAAATTGCATGGCACGATGTGCTCGCAACGTTAGATTGTCAGGATTACCTTCTTTGGTATGTATAAATATGATTTCACCTGACGGCGGCGCAATTTCTTGTTTAATACTGGCAATAAGTTGCTGTTCCGCTTGTTGTTGTTTGCCATCCAGAACCGCTTGCCCAATTGGTCCTCTCAATGTGTTTTCCCAGAAACTTCGTCTATTACGTAAGCCTTTAACTCGTGCTTTTACATGATCTCGAAACTTATGTGAAAAATCGGCTAATTTTCCATAGGCTTGTGGTAATGTCTTTTCTATTTGCTCGCGTAACATACGAATTAAAATAGGCGAGCTACCTGAGCTTGATAAAGCAATTATCATTGGGCTTCTATCAATTATTGCTGGTGTAATATAGGTACATAAATCAGGTTGATCTACCACATTGGTCAAGATGTTTAAGGGGGTCGCTTCTTGATAAATAGCATTATTTACCGTCATATCATCTGTTGCGGCAATAACTAAGTTGATGTTGTCAAAATGGCCGGCTTGGTAATTGTGTTTTAACCAAGTTAATTGATGTTGCTTGATTAAACGTTCAACACTTGAGCATACACTTTCACTCATTACGGTAATTTTAGTTGTCGATTTTAATAGTAATTCGATTTTGCGAGTGGCTACTTCACCACCACCAATGACCATGGCTGACAGTTTTTTTGCGTCCAAGAAAACAGGAAAGTATTTCATTTTCGGTATTAATATAAGCTTGTTTTTTTCACTTTATCACAGGTAAATAGTGAAAAGCTTGTGCTAGCTTAAATATTTACCTGCAAGCGTGTTTTACTGATAGCTAAACCATTTTTATCACCATATATATACTGACCAGCAATAAAAGTCAGTCCAGCGAAGCTGATGTTTTCATTAATTTCGCCAATTCCTAACTTTTCTGTTTTGATGGGGTTGCAACCTAATGCTTTAACACCAAGTGATAGTGTCGCTATGGTGCCAGCATCTCGGATACAACCATTAATCACTATAGCTTGCCAGCCATTGCTGACAGCTTTTTCTGCCAGCATATCGCCAAGTAGCGCTTTGGTAAAACTGGCTTTTCCATCAACTACCATTACCTTGCCAGCGCCATTGGTGGCGACGAGTTCTTTGACTTTAGAATTATCGTTAAAGCAAGACACCGTCACTATTTCACCACTAAAAATAGTATTACCACCGTAATCATTAAATATGGGTTGAGCTAATTGTAGCTGTTGCTCATATTGGTCGAATAAATCAGGAAGTAGATCTAACATGATATTTGCGCACTATTTATGTGAATTTGCTCCTACTCTACCACCAATGAATGATAAACTAGTATCACGCAATATTATGATGAATATATGATCGGAACAAAAACATGCCTTGGATACAACTGAGATTAAGTGCCAATGAAGAAACCGCTGAAAAGTACAGTGACTGGTTGATGGCTTGCGGCTCACAAGCAGTGACTTTTATTGATGCTAAAGATACCCCTATTTATGAGCCTTTACCGGGTGATGAAGTCGTATATTGGTCAAATACTGTTGTTATGGGCCTGTTTGATGCTAGCCAAGATATGGATAAAGTGGTGAGTTATTTACAAAGCATTCACCCTGATAAAGCGCAAATGCAATATAAGCTTGAACAGCTCGAAGATAAAGATTGGGAGCGAGAGTGGATGGATAACTTTCACCCGATGAAATTTGGTGAACGTTTGTGGGTATGCCCAAGCTGGCGTGAAGTACCAGAGCCTGAAGCCGTCAATGTTATGCTCGACCCAGGTTTAGCTTTTGGTACAGGCACTCACCCAACAACAGCGCTTTGTTTAACTTGGCTTGATGGCTTAGATTTAACGGATAAAACGGTAGTAGACTTTGGCTGTGGTTCTGGCATTTTATCTTTAGCCGCTTTAAAGCTGGGGGCTAAAAAAGTCATAGGCATAGACATTGACCCACAAGCATTACAAGCCAGTTTAGCAAATGCTAAACGTAATAATGTTGATGACAGGTTAGAATTATTTTTACCTAAAGACCAGCCAACATTAAAAGCAGATGTGGTGGTTGCTAATATTTTAGCAGGGCCATTACGTGAGTTAGCGCCTACTATTATTGAGTTTGTTGGTGATAAAGGTTTATTGGCATTGTCTGGGGTATTGGAAGAACAAGCTCAAACACTACAAGCTATTTATGGTCAATGGTGCGATATGGAACCCGTGAGCGTGCAAGAAGAGTGGGTGCGTTTAAATGGGCAGCGTAAGTAGTATTTTCCATCTATGCAAAAGTATCATTTTATAGTTGATACTTTTGCAAAACTTTATGGGTTACTAAAAAAAGTACTTACTTATCTAATCACTTTAATTTAACTGTCAGAGTGCCTATTTTAAATCGGCTATCAAGGTCTTAAGCCATCTTTCTTCGGTTATAAAATACCAAGACCATTGTTGATAGTTTTTGCCAATGCCGAGCGTAAGTATTTCTTGTTCGGTTTTACCTTGTTTTAAAAATTGCTCTACGCGATCAATACTATAGTTAATCATGTCAGAAAACTCTTGGTAACGCTTCTTGTTTGTTAACTTACCGTGACCAGGAATAATAACCACATCATCAGGTATTTGGGTAATTAGCGCATTTACAGCGTTTAAATAACCTTTAACACTGCCGCCATTATTTATGTCGACGTAGGGAAAGCCCATTTCGAAAAACAAGTCACCTGTATGTAGCACATTGGCGCTCTTAAAATATACCGCAGTGTCACCGTCGGTATGAGCAGCGGGAAAGTGACTAAGCTGTATGACTTCATCAGACAAATAAATGTTTACCCCTTCTTCATATGTCACTACAGGTAAGGCAGCTTGCGTTGCTTCTTTTTGGTTGCTAAGCCTTTCCCTTACATTTTGGTGGGCAAAAATAGGCGCTTTATGAGAAAAAAAACTATTACCGCCAGTGTGATCTCCATGAAAATGCGTATTAACAACGTACTTCAATTCATTGTTACTAAGATTAGCCAAAGCTTTTTCAATTTTTTCTGCCAATGGCGCAAATTGATCATCAACTAACAATAAGCCGGATTTGGTTGCCAGTACGCCAATGTTACCACCAGAGCCTGTTAACATATAAACCTGTCCAGATGCTTTGGTCGCTTCTATGTTTACATCGTCAAAATTTCTTGCATATGATTGACTGCTCATAAGAGCAAAGAATGAAATAACCAGTAATAGAGTTTTCATAAGTTCTCACTTTGAATAATAGGTTCAATTACTTTATCGCACATTATAACCTTTCAAAAGAGCCATAAGCTGAAACGTAATATTTATCACATTTTTGTTAACTGATTGTACAAAATCTGTTCGCATCAAAGCTTTGTCAAAAGTCAATATATAAAAGATAAAAAAAAGCTAATTTTGTTTAAAAACTATGCTTTTCAAGGGGCGAAAAAACACGTAAACTTAGCGCCCTTTTGCAGTAATGCTTAAAAAATAGTCAGCTTAAAGTGTTCCATGTGGTGATGGTTTGGTAATCGGTTCATATCAATTTGATAGTAATGTTTTTTTGGCCCCTATGGCGGGCATTACTGATCAACCCTTTCGAGAGTTGTGCTGTCGTTTAGGTGCAGGCTTGGCAGTATCAGAAATGATATCCTCCAATCCGAAAGTGTGGAAAACCGAAAAATCAAAACTGCGGATGGTTCACAGTGATGATGCGGGTATTCGTAGCGTACAAATTGCTGGTAGCTGTCCTGATGAGTTGGCCTTTGCAGCAAAAGTTAATCGTGATAATGGCGCTCAAATTATTGATATTAATATGGGTTGTCCAGCGAAAAAGGTAAATAAAAAATTAGCGGGTTCGGCTTTATTAAGAGAACCAGCACAGGTTGAACAAATACTGAAATCTGTGGTGAGTGCTGTTGATATTCCGGTGACGTTAAAAATTCGCACTGGTTGGTGTGAAAATAGCCGCAATGGCATTGAGATTGCGAAAATTGCTCAAGATAACGGTATTGCTTCGCTAGCAGTACATGGTAGAACCCGTAATGACTTTTATAAAGGCAATGCGGAATACGACACTATTAAAGCAATTAAACAAGCTGTTTCAATTCCTGTTGTGGCTAATGGCGATATTACTTCGGTAGAAAAAGCCGAGCAGGTATTAAGCTATACCGGAGCCGATGCAATTATGATTGGCCGTGGTGCCCAAGGGCGACCTTGGATTTTTCGGGAAATTAATCATTTTTTGAAAACAGGAACCAAAATGTCCGCCCCCTCAGTGAATGAGATACGTTCAATAATGCTTGGACATGTAAAGGAATTACATCGGTTTTATGGTGACTATATGGGCGTGAGAATCGCTCGTAAACATGTGTCTTGGTATATTCATTCCCTTGCTTTACTCGCTGAAGAATTAGGTGAAGAATTTTCTGCAAAATTTGCAGGTGATCAAGGCAAAGCTTTTAGGGCTACTTTTAATGGTTTATCGTCAATAAGCGAACAGCTTGAGACGTTAGATCTTTGTTTTGACCAATGCGCTCAATAACGAGTGATTGGTTGTTTTATTTTATATTTATTAATAGAAAGAGTTGTACATTATGTTCGATCAAAATATTTCTTCTCCATTCATCACTGGTGATATTCAAACGCAAACTAAAACGTCTCCGTTACGTACTCAAGCTAAAATAGCTATCAATAATTACTTAAAGCAATTAAATGGTAATGATGTTGATGACATGTACGACCTTGTATTAAGCGAAATTGAAGCGCCTATGTTAGAAGAAGTAATGATGTATACCCGTGGCAATCAAACAAGAGCTGCAAACTTACTTGGTATTAACCGTGGTACTTTACGTAAGAAGTTAAAAAAATACGGTATGAACTAAAATTTTTAGGCGGGATCAACCTGCCAAGTAAAAGCACCCACGGGTGCTTTTATGTTTTTAAGCACTATTTAAAATTTATTTACTAAAAGGTCTACTAACTATCATGGATACTCCTCGTCCTATTAAACGTGCACTATTAAGTGTTTCTGATAAAACGGGTATTGTTGAATTTGCTCGTGAATTAGCTAACAAAGGTGTTGATCTCCTTTCAACCGGTGGCACAGCTAAATTACTTGCTGATAATGGCATTGCGGTTACTGAGGTTTCTGATTACACAGGTCACCCTGAAATTATGGACGGTCGTGTTAAAACCTTACACCCTAAAGTACATGGCGGTATTTTAGCGCGTCGTGGTACAGATGAAGCGGTAATGGACGAGAATAACATTAGCGCGATTGATATGGTTGTAGTTAACCTGTACCCATTTGCTAATGCAGTAAGCGATGAAAATTGTACGTTAGAAAATGCTATTGAGAATATTGATATTGGTGGTCCAACTATGGTTCGTGCTGCAGCGAAAAACCATAAAGATGTGACTATTGTTGTTAATGCCAGTGACTATGACCGTGTATTATCTGAAATGAATAGCAATGATGATTCATTAACATATCAAACACGTTTTGATTTAGCTATTGCTGCTTACGAACATACCGCAAGCTACGACGGTATGATTGCTAACTACTTTGGTAAAATGTTACCAGCTTACGGTGATAATGAAGCCACTCCTTCTTTTGAAGAAAAAGCGAAATTCCCTCGTACTTTCAATACTCAGTTTATTAAAACACAAGATTTACGCTACGGTGAGAATTCTCACCAAGACGCTGCTTTTTATAAAGAAGCTAATCCAGAAGAAGCGTCAATTTCAACGGCAACACAAATTCAAGGTAAAGCATTATCTTACAACAATATTGCTGATACCGATGCAGCATTAGAGTGTGTAAAAGAGTTTGATGAAGCAGCTTGTGTGATTGTTAAGCATGCAAACCCATGTGGTGTAGCTATTGGTGACAATATTCTTGCTGCATACGAAGGTGCATATAAAACTGATCCAACGTCAGCGTTTGGCGGTATTATTGCCTTTAACCGTGAGTTAGATGCCGATACTGCTGAAGCGATTGTGTCTCGTCAATTTGTTGAAGTAATTATCGCTCCTAGCGTGTCTGATGCTGCTGCACAAATTGTTGCGGCTAAACCAAATGTACGTTTATTAGCATGTGGTCAGTGGGATACAACAACGTCTGGTTTTGATTTCAAACGCGTTAATGGTGGCTTATTGGTTCAAGATAGAGATCAAGGTAAAGTAGCGAGCGATGAATTAAAAGTTGTGACTAAACGTCAGCCTAGCGAAGATGAACTACGTGACTTGAAATTTGTATGGAAAGTAGCGAAATTTGTTAAGTCAAATGCCATCGTTTATGCCAAAGGCAGTACTACTATTGGTGTTGGTGCAGGACAAATGAGTCGTGTTTATTCTGCTAAAGTTGCCGGTATTAAAGCGGCTGATGAAAACCTTGAAGTAAAAGGTTCAGTGATGGCGTCTGATGCATTCTTCCCATTCCGTGACGGCTTAGATGCTGCCGCTGAAGCGGGTATTACGGCAGTGATTCAACCTGGCGGTTCAATGCGCGATGATGAAGTGATTGCCGCAGCGGATGAGCATGGCATTGCCATGGTGTTTACCGGGATGCGCCACTTCCGCCATTAACAAATAACCTTGTTGCTATATAAAGCAAACTCTTCGCGATAAGTACTCACGTATAGTAATACGCTCCGTGCTTATTACTTGATTTTGAATTATATAGCTTAAAGATTTTTCGTTAATTATGAATTACAAACTAAGCAGTGTTGGTTGTTTATTTTATGTAACAAAATCAACGCTGCTTGTTTATTTAAAATCTGCTATAACTAGTGTTCTAATACTAATTACAATCAGTTAATGGAAAAATTATGACTCAGTTAAAAAGCTTAAAATCATTATTACTTACCACAACACTTACGTTAAGTGCGCTAGCTAGTGCTCAAATACATGCCCATGCTCATGAAACCCATGCAGCGAATAATGTGCTTGAGCAGGCGGTTAATGGTGATCACCGATCAGCTAAAAATAAGTCACGTGATAAATACCGTAATCCTGTTGCAACCCTAGAGTTTTTTGGTTTCAAGCCTGACATGACTGTGGTGGAAATTACTCCAGGCGGCGGTTGGTATACTGAAATTTTAGCGCCAGCGCTAAAAGGTACCGGTAAGCTTTATGGTGCCCATTACCCTGATACAGGCGAAGATAATTATTACTCTAATTCACGTAAAAGATTAGAAAAAAAATTAGCGTCCAATGTTGTCTTTAGTGAAGTGGTTTTAACGGATTTTGTGCCGCGTAAACAAAGTGAATTAGCACCTCAAGGTACTGCTGATTTAGTTGTTACCTTTCGAAACTTACATAACTGGCGTGATGAAGGTGTTGAGCAAGTATTTAAAGATGCCTTTAATGCTTTAAAACCAGGCGGTGTTTTAGGGGTTGTAGAACATAGATTACCAGCAGGTGGAGATCCTGAAAAATCAAGAGGCTATGTTTCAGAAACTAAAACGATTAATCAAGCAAAAGCGGCTGGTTTTAGGTTTGCTGGCGCGAGTGAGGTTAACGCCAATCCAAAAGATATGACTGAATACCCTAAGGGAGTTTGGACACTACCTCCAGTATTACGTTTAGGCGACACTGATAAAGAAAAGTATTTAGCCATTGGTGAAAGTGATCGTATGACTTTGAAGTTTGTTAAACCTGAAAAATAGCAGTTTTAACGATTTAAAAAGCAAACCAAATAATAGGAAAAATAAATGAAAATTTTAGTTATCGGCTCAGGTGGTCGTGAGCATGCATTAGCATGGAAAGCAGCGCAGTCTAGCCAAGTTACTAAAGTATATGTTGCTCCGGGAAATGCCGGTACAGCAACAGAAGATAAATTAGAAAATGTCGCGATAGATGTAAGTGACAATCAAGCATTAGTAGCTTTTGCACAAAAAGAAGCTATTACTTTAACTATTGTTGGCCCAGAGCAGCCATTAGTTGACGGTGTTGTTGATGCCTTCCAAGCAAGTGGCTTAACCATTTTTGGGCCAAGTGCTAAAGCAGCACAGCTTGAAGGTTCTAAATCTTTCACCAAAGACTTCTTAGCTCGCAATAATATTCCAACAGGCAGTTATGCAAACTTTACCGAAGTAGAGTCAGCATTAGCTTATGTACGTGAGCAAGGCGCTCCCATTGTTGTTAAAGCGGATGGTTTAGCGGCAGGTAAAGGTGTTATTGTTGCGCTTACTTTAGCTGAAGCTGAAGATGCAATTAAAGACATGTTAGCAGGAAATGCTTTTGGTGATGCAGGTCATCGCGTTGTTATTGAAGAGTTTCTTGAAGGTGAAGAAGCCAGTTTTATTGTTATGGTAGACGGTAAAAACGTATTACCTATGGCAACAAGCCAAGATCACAAACGTGCTTTAAATGGCGATTTAGGGCCAAATACCGGTGGTATGGGCGCATATTCTCCAGCACCTGTTGTTACACAAGAAATACACGATCGTATTATGGCCGAAGTCATCATGCCTACGGTTGAAGGTATGGCGGCAGAAGGCGCACCTTATTTAGGCTTTTTATACGCAGGTTTAATGATTGCTAATGATGGCACGCCAAATGTTATTGAATATAACTGTCGCTTCGGTGATCCTGAAACACAACCAATTATGATGCGTTTGCAATCTGATTTAGTTGATTTATGTTTAGCGGCAACGCGTGGTGAATTAGACAAAGTAACGGCTGATTTTGATAGTCGTGCTGCGGTTGGTGTTGTTTTAGCTGCTAATGGTTACCCTGCTAGCTACCCGAAAGGGGATGTTATTTCTGGCCTTGATACCAACACTAACGACGCGGCTAAAACCTTCCATGCAGGCACTAAGTTAAATGAGCAAGGTGAAGTGGTGACTAATGGTGGACGTGTACTTTGTGCAACGGCGCTAGGTAATACAGTTACAGAAGCACAGCAATCAGCCTATGAGTTGTTACATCAAATCACGTGGCAAGGTGTTGAGTTTAGAACTGATATTGCTTATCGCGCAATTGAACGTGAGCAAAAAAGCTAGTTACTATTGAGTGCATAAGCACTATAGCGTAGAGACTTAAGGGCTGATAAGTAATGTTATCAGCCCTTTTTTTATTTCAAAATGTCTACTTAGGCAATAAGTGATTTGAGAAAAATAGAAGTATTAAGGCAGGTTTAAGTACGATATTCTGCGTTGATTCTCACGTAATCATAACTAAAATCACAGGTCCAAATAGTGGCATTGGCGTTGCCTCGATGTAATTGTACGGTTATGTCTATTTCCGCTTGATTCATTACCGCTTGACCTTCTTGTTCTTGATAACTTGCGGCACGGCCACCCTTTTCGGCCACCAGTACGTCACCAAAATAAAGCTCTAATTGGTCAGTGTCTAAATCTGCCAGTGATTCACATTCACGAGAGGCATAACCAATGGCAGCCAATACTCTGCCTAAATTAGGATCTGAGGCGAACATCGCCGTTTTTACTAATGGACTTTTACCTATGGAGAAGCCAATGGTTTTAGCTTCTTCAATACTGAGCGCGCCATTAATGGTGACCGTTAAAAATTTGGTTGCGCCTTCACCATCGCGTACTATGGCTTTGGCTAGGTATTGCGCTGTTTCAAGCAAAGCTTGGTATATGTTGTTAAAGCCTTCATCTTCACGTTGATTAATGGTTGGTGTGTTACTTTTACCTGTGGCAATAACAATAAATGAATCGTTAGTTGAAGTGTCACCATCAACCGAAATGCAGTTAAATGATAAGTCGGCAATTTCTTTCGTTATTTCATCTAATAATGGTTGCGCAATATTGGCGTCTGTTGCGATAAACCCTAGCATGGTAGCCATATTAGGATGGATCATACCTGCACCTTTAGATATGCCAGTTACATTAACTTGCTCATACCCTATTGTTGTTTTGGTAGCGTAAGCTTTGGGGGCTATGTCTGTGGTCATAATTGCTGAAGCGGCATCAGCCCAATTATTACTGGTTAAGTTACTTACTGCATGAGGTAAGCCTGCTAGCAATTTATCCATTGGTAAATGCTCTAAAATTACCCCAGTTGAAAAAGGTAATATGGCCTTAACGGGGATTGACATAATTTCAGCTAAATGCTCGCAAGTACTTATTGCATCTAACATGCCTTGCTCGCCTGTTCCTGCATTAGCATTACCGGTATTAATTACTAAGGCTTTAATGCTTGCTACTTCGCCACTGTTTACAGCAGCTAAGTGCTTTTTACATAAGGTCACTGGAGCAGCACAAAAGCGATTTTGGGTAAATACACCTGATACAGCGCTACCTTCTGTAACTTCAATAACAAGTAAGTCTTTACGATTTTCTTGTTTGATATTGGATTCTGCCCAACCTAGGCGTATGCCTTTAATAGGGGTAAGTGAGGCAGGGTTTATTTCGGGTAAATTAACAGGCATTTTGGAACAATCTATAACGGAAAAATTAGATAGATATTACGCTTTTATGGATTTTTATGCAAAAGCAATCACGCTAATTTACATAGATGAAGTGTTGAAATACTTGATAGTTGGAATAGTGCTTATTTTAGGTTAATTTTTGGGCACAAAAAAGCCCACCTGAGTGGGCTTTTATATTAGCAATAGTTAATTACTGCAATTACTTAGCTTCTTTAGCTGCTTTAACTTCAGCGATAACTTCTTCAGCTACGTTTTGTGGACATGGCATGTAGTGAGAGAATTCCATAGAGAATTGACCACGACCTGATGTCATTGTACGTAGAGATCCGATGTAACCGAACATTTCTGAAAGAGGAACATCAGCTTTAATGCGAACACCAGAAGTACCAGCTTCTTGGTCTTTGATCATACCGCGACGACGGTTTAAATCACCAATAACATCACCAACGTGATCTTCTGGCGTAAACACATCAACCTTCATGATAGGTTCGATTAACTGAGCACCTGCTTTTGGAATTGATTGACGGAATGCGCCTTTAGCAGCGATTTCGAAAGCAACAGCTGATGAATCAACTGCGTGGAAGCCACCGTCGAATAATTCAATTTCAACGTCAAGTACAGGGAAACCAGCTAAAGTACCTTCATCCATCATGCTCTTGAAGCCTTTTTCAATCGCAGGGAAGAATTCTTTAGGAACGTTACCACCAACAACTGTTGAAGAGAACACGAAACCTGAACCTGGCTCACCAGGACGGATGCGGTAATCAATTTTACCGAATTGACCAGAACCACCAGATTGTTTCTTATGCGTGTAAGAATCTTCAATCGGTTGAGTAATAGTTTCACGGTAAGCAACTTGTGGTTTACCAACTTCTAAATCAACGCCGTAAGTACGCTTAAGGATATCTACTTTGATATCTAAGTGAAGTTCACCCATACCTTTAAGGATGGTTTCACCTGAATCTTGGTCAGTTTCAACTTTAAAAGTTGGATCTTCTGCAACCATTTTACCGATAGCAATACCCATTTTCTCTGTAGAACCTTTATCTTTAGGTGCAACAGCAATTGAGATTACTGGCTCTGGGAATACCATCGCTTCAAGAGTACATGGCTCTTTAGTTGAACATAAAGTGTGACCAGTTTGAACGTTCTTCATACCAACGATAGCTAAAATGTCACCTGCTTGAGCAGATGTTAATTCAGTACGATCTTCAGCTTGCATCTCAACCATACGGCCGATACGTTCTGTTTTACCAGTGAATGAGTTAAGTACTGTATCACCTTTGTTTAACGTACCTGAGTATACACGTACGAAAGTAAGGGCACCGAAACGGTCATCCATAATTTTGAATGCTAATGCACGGAAAGGCTCTTCAGCATCAACTAATGCGAATTCACCAGTAGGCTCACCTTCTTCGTCAGTTAACGGCTGAGGTGGAACTTCAGTTGGTGATGGTAAGTAATCAACAACAGCATCAAGAAGAAGTTGCATACCTTTGTTCTTAAATGCAGAACCACAGTAAGTTGGGAAGAACAATAATTCATTAGTACCTTTACGGATACATGCTTTGATTTGCTCGTCTGTTGGGTTTACTTCGCCTTCTAAGTATTCCATTAATAAGTCTTCGTCAGCTTCTAACGCAGTCTCAATTAACATTTCACGGTATTCAGCAGCTTGCTCTACCATGTCAGCAGGAATATCTTGTACTTCGTAGTTTTCAGGTTGACCTGAATCATCCCATACGTAAGCTTTTTGGCTTAATACGTCAACAACACCTACGAAGTTATCTTCTTCACCAATTGGTAAAGTCATAACAAGTGGGTTAGCACCAAGTACGTTTTGTACTTGATCTTTAACGCGGAAGAAATCTGCACCTAAACGGTCAAGTTTGTTAACGAAAATCAAACGAGCAACTTTTGACTCGTTCGCATAACGCCAGTTAGTTTCTGATTGCGGCTCAACACCACCAGAACCACAGAATACACCGATACCACCATCAAGAACTTTAAGTGAACGATATACTTCAACTGTGAAGTCAACGTGACCAGGAGTGTCGATTACGTTAAAACGGTGTTTTTTCCACTCACAAGTTACCGCAGCAGACTGGATAGTAATACCGCGCTCAGCTTCTTGTTCCATGAAGTCAGTTGTTGACTCACCGTCATGTACTTCACCGATTTTGTGGATCATACCGGTTAGTTTAAGGATACGTTCAGTTGTTGTGGTTTTACCCGCATCAACGTGAGCGAAAATACCAATGTTTCTGTATTTTGATAAATCTGCCATTAGATTACTCTACTTAGTTAATGTCTATTCTGCTTTCTTATATTTATATCGGTTTACTTCTTTATAAGTATAAGAAAGCAGAACTGTTGAAAATTTGCGCGCGAGTATACCATTACTCGACAAAGATCGGTAGAAGATTGACAAATAAATTGTAAATAGCATAAAAAATTACAAAGTGTTGCTTATATATAGGTAAAAACAATTTAAGATGTAAGTATTAACTGTTGTGCTAAGCAGTAATCAAGTTATTGAACTACAATGTGGCTTATCTTTATTTAGCTTTTGATGGTAGTCAATTTATCCGTTAGCTACTTATACAATTGCTTGCTTTTATAGCATTTCAGTAATAAAGAATACGACGTAAATCTGAGTAAGTAGATTTAATGACTAACTTAACCTATACCAGAATACTCAAAATACAAACGCTAACAGACAGAATAATAAAGTAACTTCACTTTTTATCACAGGATGAAATTTAAATGATTCTCTTTTTTATATGTATAACGCTACTTATTTTAGGATATAAATTTTACAGTCCTTTTATAGAAAAGCAGGCAGGTATTGATAAAACTATTGAGACGCCACAAGTACGTTTTGACGAAGGGGTTGATTATGTTGCTGTTCACCCTGTTAAAGCTTATTTAATTCAGTTTTTAAATATTGCAGGGGTGGGGCCAATCTTTGGCCCTATTCTTGGTGCTTTGTATGGACCAATTGCTTTGGTGTGGATTGTGCTGGGTAATATTCTTGGTGGTGCTGTTCACGATTATTTCTCTGGCGTGATGAGTATTAAAGAAGACGGTAAGAGTCTTCCTGAAATAGCTGGTCATTACTTTAATATTTTCTATAAAGGTCTGATGCTGATCTTTACTGCGATGCTACTGTTTTTTGTTGGTGTGGTTTTTATTATGAGCCCTGCCGGGTTATTAAGTAGCTTAAGTTATTTTGAAGGAACTTTCCTCGCAAACAACACTTTTTGGGTGTTGATGATATTAGGCTATTATTTTCTCGCTACCTTATTACCTATTGATAAAATTATAACTAAGCTTTATCCCTTGTTTGGTTTGCTAATGATAGTAATGACAACGTTAATTGCTATTTCGCTTTTATTTAATGCACCTCATTTACCTGTTATAGGAGATTTCTGGGGATACTTTAATCATGACCATTTTGCTCATGATTTCCTCGAGCCAAATCCTGACGGTTTACCTGTTTGGCCTTTATTATTTATCACAATAACTTGTGGTGCGATAAGTGGTTTTCATTCAACTCAAGCGCCTATCATGGCGCGTTGTTTAACGAATGAAAAATATGTTCGTCCAGTATATTACGGCGCCATGATGTCTGAAGGTATTGTTGGTTGTGTATGGGCAATGGCGGGTATTGCTGCTTTTCCAGAAGGCTACATAGGGCTTAAATCTATGTTAGCAGAAGGAGGTCCAGGTTTAGTGGTAAATCATATCGCGACGACTTACTTAGGTGTTTTAGGCGGCGTTATGGCGATTATTGCTGTTGCTGTGTTTCCAATAACGTCGGGTGATACTGCCTTTAGATCATTACGTTTAACCATAGTTGATGCTTTTAATATTTCACAAAGTATTCGAAACCGTATTTTCTTAGCTGTACCTATTCTAGTGATTGCGTATTTTATGACTAAAATAGATTTTTCGTTAATTTGGCGATACTTTGCTTTTTCTAATATGCTGCTTTCAACTAGCGTACTCTGGTTGGCAACAAAATATTTATTTGATCGTAAAGCCTTTCACTGGATAGTGAGTATTCCTGCCGTTATCGGAACCAGTGTAACAGTTTCTTATATTATGACTGCAGCAATAGGTTTTAATTTGCCGGCACAAAATAGCCAATATATCGGCATAGGTGTAGCGGTATTGTTATTAGTTGTTTTAAGTTGGTTGCATGCTAAGCATACAGCGCCAGTAAAAGCATAAAAAGCATAAGAGAAATATTTCAGTAAACACACTCATGATGAATGACAATGTGTTTACTGAAAAGCATATTTTTACAGATAAGATTACCTCAATTCTCTTCGCAATAACTTGCCGACGCTAGATTTAGGGATCTCTTCAAGGAAGGTGATTTTTTTCGGCACTTTATATGCGGTTAGTCCTTTCTTGCAGAAGTCGATAATATCTTGTTCGGAGATACCTTCATCTTCTTTGACCACGAATAATTGAATTGCTTCACCTGTTTTAGGATCACTTACACCAATACAAGCGGATTCTAGAATACCCGCCATTTTGGCAACTTCTGCTTCGATTTCATTAGGAAAGACATTAAAGCCAGAAACATTAATCATATCTTTTTTTCTGTCTACGATATGAAAAAAACCTTTATCATCAAGTGTGGCAATATCACCAGTTTTGAAATAACCATCGTCAGTCATACATTCTGAAGTAGCTTTTTCATTTTGCCAATATCCAGGCATTACTTGTGGACCTTTAGCACATAACTCACCAGCTTCCCCTTGGGAAACCTCATTACCATCATCATCGCGGATTGAAATATCAGTATTAGGTAAAGGAACACCAATGCCCGGGACATAATCAGTTTGATTGCTATTCCCAAAATTTAACGTCAAAATAGGTGATGTTTCAGATAAGCCATAGCCTTCATGTAAACGCACACCAGTTACCTGTTGCCATTTATCCGCAACAGCTTGCTGTACTGCTGCACCACCACCAATACAAAGTTTCAGTGATGAAAAGTCTATTTGATCAAAACCTGGGGTATGTAATAAGCCATTAAACAGGGTGTTTACGCCAGTGAACATAGTGGCATTGGCAGTTTTCCAAACCTCAACAAAACTTGGCATATCACGGGGGTTGGTGACTAAGATATTTTTAGCACCAAAGCAAAAATAGGCTAAGGTATTCGCCGTTAATGCAAAGATGTGGTACATGGGGATCGCTGTGATAATCACTTCATTGCCATAGGCTATATGATTTTTAGCAAATTCTTGATATTGCAAAATATTGGCAATTAAGTTGCCGTGACTTAACATTGCGCCTTTTGATAAACCCGTAGTGCCGCCAGTGTACTGTAAGAATAATAGATCTTCTTGGCATAATGTTGGTTCAGTCAACTTAAGGGACTTGCCTTGTGTTAATGCTTCAGTAAAGCTAATGGTATTCGTTAAACGCTCATCGACAGGTGCACACGGTAAACCTTTATTGACTAAGTCATCTAAATTAACTGTGATGACGTTTTTCACATCGGTATTGTCAATAATGTCAGCTAGCACTTTCGTTGAAGGCGAAAAAATTATAATAGTGTCAACTTGGGCATCTTTTAACTGGTGCTGTAACTCTCTTGGCGTATACATCGGGTTAACATTTACTTGTACTGCGCCCACGCGAATGATACCCCACATGGCAACAGGAAAGCATAGAGTGTTGGGACACATTAAGGCAATTCGTTGACCTTTTTTGATATGTAAACTTGATTGTAAATAAGCAGCAAAGTGCAACGATAATTCATCTACTTGCTGGTAGGTTAGATCAGCACCGAAATTACTATAAGCAACTTGGTCTTTATATTTTGGCACAGTGCTTTTAAATAAGTCGATTAAAGAAGCATAGCGTTGTAAATCAACATCATAAGCTACGTTACTTGGATAATTAGTAAGCCAATTTTTAGCCATCTGCTTTCCCTTTTACCATTATTAAAATATAGCGTCGAGTGTAGTCTGTTTTAATTAAGAAACAAAATATCTTTTAGTTAATGAATGTTAACGAATAATTAAGATTGTCGATGAAATAAGTGCTTGCTCAATACTTAATTTTATGTATAATACGCGACCACATTCAGGTAGCTGAGTGTTTTTGTTTTATCGTTAATAAATAGATAAGGCAAACAAAAGAGGTAATTTATAAATATAACTTATAGTTACTTTCTTTTTACAGCAACGCTAATTTTGCGTTGAATGTTTATTTAGTAATACACCCCCTTCCGGTACATAAGGAAGCAGAGGGATGTATTTTTTTGTTCTTTTAAAAGGGGATTTGTTTCATGACAAATCAAAGAATTCGCATTCGTTTGAAAGCGTTCGATCATCGTTTGATTGATCAATCTACAGCAGAAATCGTTGATACTGCAAAGCGTACAGGTGCTCAGGTTCGTGGTCCTATTCCACTTCCTACACGTAAAGAGCGTTTTACAATCTTGATTTCTCCACACGTTAACAAAGATGCACGTGATCAGTACGAAATTCGTACTCACAAACGCATGATTGATATCGTTGAACCAACTGAAAAGACTGTTGACGCACTTATGCGTTTAGATCTTGCAGCTGGTGTTGATGTTCAAATCAGCTTGGGCTAAGAGGAGTTTTAACAATGACTATAGGTCTAGTTGGACGTAAAGTGGGTATGACTCGCATCTTCACTGAAGATGGTATTTCTACTCCTGTTACCGTTCTAGAAGTTGAAGCGAACCGTGTTGCTCAGGTTAAAACTGTAGACAACGATGGTTATTCAGCGCTTCAAGTTACTACGGGCAGCAAAAAAGCGAACCGTGTTAACAAACCAGCAGCTGGTCATTTCGCGAAAGCAGGTATCGAAGCAGGTCGTGGCCTGTGGGAATTCCGCTTAAACGAAAATGAAGGCAGCGACATTGAAGCTGGCAGTGAAATCACTGTTGATATCTTCAATGACACTAAATTAGTAGACGTAACTGGTACCTCAAAAGGTAAAGGTTTCCAAGGTGGTATCAAGCGCTGGAATTTCAGCATGCAAGATGCAACGCATGGTAACTCGATTTCTCACCGCTCTAACGGTTCGTTAGGTCAGTGTCAAACACCAGGTCGCGTTTTCAAAGGCAAAAAGATGTCTGGTCATATGGGTGCTGTGCGCGTTACTACACAAAACCTTGAATTGGTTCGCGTTGATGCAGAACGTAACTTGCTACTTGTTAAAGGTGCAGTTCCGGGTGCTATCAATGGCAACGTAATCATCAAACCAGCTGTTAAAGCTTAGTCCAGGAGATTTTGTGATGGAATTATCATTAAAAGACGCATCAGGTGCTCTTGAAGTTTCTGAAGCAACTTTTGGACGTGAGTTTAATGAAGCTTTAGTACACCAAGTAGTAGTTGCCTATGCAGCTGGTGCTCGTCAAGGTACTCGTGCTCAAAAAACTCGCTCAGAAGTTAGCGGCGGTGGCAAGAAGCCATGGCGTCAAAAAGGTACTGGCCGTGCACGTGCTGGTACTACTCGTGGTCCAATTTGGCGTTCAGGTGGCGTAACATTCGCTGCTAAACCTCAAGATCACAGCCAAAAAGTTAACCGTAAAATGTATCGTGGTGCTATTGCTAGCATCCTTTCTGAATTAGTTCGTCAAGAACGTTTAGTTGTAGTGAATGATTTCGCGGTAGAAACACCTAAAACTAAAGACTTAGTTGCTAAGTTAAAAGGTTTAGAGCTTAAAGACGTATTGATTGTAACTAAAGAAGTTGATGAGAACTTATTCTTATCAGCGCGTAACTTATACAAAGTTGACGCAGTAGATGTACAAGCAATCGACCCTGTAAGTTTAGTTGGTTTCGAGAAAGTTTTAATTACTGCTGATGCAGTTAAAGAAATTGAGGGGATTTTAGCATGATAAACGAAGAACGTTTGTTAAAAGTGCTTTTAGCACCAAATATTTCTGAAAAAGCAACTGTAGCTGCTGAAGCAAACAACACTGTTGTTTTCAAAGTAACTACTGATGCAACTAAAGCTGAAATCAAAGCGGCAGTTGAGAAGCTTTTTGAAGTTTCTGTAGTAGGTGTTAACACACTTAATGTTAAGGGTAAAACAAAACGTACTGGTGCTCGTTTTGGTCGTCGTAACGACTGGAAAAAAGCCTACGTAACTCTTGCAGAAGGTAGTGACATCGACTTCGTTGGCGCAGAGCAATAGGAGAGAGAAAATGGCTATAGTAAAATGTAAACCTACTTCTCCGGGTCGTCGTCACCTAGTTAAAGTGGTAAACAAAGAGCTTCATAAAGGTAAGCCTTATGCACCACTATTAGACACACAGTCTAAGTCTGGTGGTCGTAACAATAATGGTCGTATTACTGTTCGTCATATTGGCGGTGGTCATAAGCATCATTATCGTATCATTGACTTTAAACGCAACAAAGATGGCATTCCAGCTAAAGTTGAGCGTTTAGAATATGATCCAAACCGCAGTGCTAACATTGCTTTAGTATTATACGCAGATGGTGAACGTCGTTACATCTTAGCCCCTAAAGGCTTGACAGCTGGTGATTCAATCCAGTCTGGTGTAGATGCTCCTATTAAAGCGGGTAATGCAATGCCACTTCGCAACACACCATTAGGTAGTGTTGTTCACGCAATCGAACTAAAACCAGGTAAGGGCGCGCAAATTGCACGTGCTGCTGGTACTTACGCACAATTAGTTGCGAAAGATGGTGCTTATGTAACTTTACGTCTTCGTTCAGGCGAAATGCGCAAAGTTGAAGCAGATTGTCGTGCTACTTTAGGTGAAATCGGCAATGCTGAACACATGCTTCGCTCTTTAGGTAAAGCAGGTGCTTCACGCTGGCGCGGTGTTCGCCCAACTGTTCGTGGTGTTGCTATGAACCCAGTTGACCATCCACACGGTGGTGGTGAAGGTAAAACATCTGGCGGTCGTCACCCGGTATCACCTTGGGGTGTACCAACTAAGGGTTACAAGACTCGTAAGAACAAGCGTACTGATAAGTTTATCGTACGTCGTCGTACTAAGTAATTAGTGCATTAAACTAAATACTCTCAATTATCGAGAAGCCCTCGGTAATTAGAGTACTGATAATTAAGGAATCACCATGCCACGTTCCCTCAAGAAAGGTCCTTTTATTGACCTACACTTGTTGACGAAGGTAGAGAAAGCGGTGGAAAGCGGGAATAAAAAGCCAATTAAAACTTGGTCCCGTCGTTCAATGATCATCCCTACGATGATCGGATTGACCATAGCTGTCCATAATGGCCGTCAACACGTTCCTGTATTTGTTACCGAAGAAATGATCGGTCACAAATTAGGAGAATTTGCACCAACTCGTACTTATCGCGGTCATATCGCTGATAAGAAGTCGAAATAAGGGGAAATTAGATGGAAGCAATTGCTATACATAAATTTGCCCGCGGTTCTGCACAAAAAGCACGTTTAGTTGCGGATCAAATCCGCGGCGTACACGTTGAGAAAGCACTTGAAATTTTAACTTACAGCAACAAATCAGCTGCTGACTTAGTTAAAAAAGTTCTTAACTCAGCGATTGCTAATGCAGAGCACAATGAAGGTGCAGACATTGATGAATTATTCGTTAAAACCATTATGGTTGACGATGGTCCTACAATGAAACGTATTAGACCACGTGCGAAAGGCCGTGCCGATCGCATCATAAAGCGCACAAGTCACATTACTGTGATTGTGTCTGATAGCTAGGAGTATATTAGTATGGGTCAAAAAGTACATCCAAACGGTATTCGCTTAGGTATCACAAAACCTTATGCGTCTACTTGGTTTGCAAGCAGCGCTGATTTTGCTAACAACTTAGACGGGGACCACAAGGTTCGCGAATATTTGACAGCAAAACTTAAGAAAGCGTCATTGTCTAAGGTAGTTATTGAGCGTCCAGCTAAATCTATCCGCGTAACAATTCACACGGCTCGTCCAGGTGTTGTTATCGGTAAGAAAGGCGAAGATGTTGAAAAATTACGTTTAGCTGTTTCTAAAATTGCTGGTGTGCCTGCTCAAATCAACATCGCTGAAGTACGTAAGCCAGAAATGGATGCGCAGCTTGTTGCAGACAGCATTGCTAGTCAATTAGAGCGTCGTGTTATGTTCCGTCGCGCTATGAAGCGTGCCGTTCAAAACGCTATGCGTTTAGGCGCCAAAGGCATCAAAGTACAAGTTAGTGGTCGTTTAGGCGGCGCTGATATTGCACGTGCAGAATGGTATCGTGAAGGTCGTGTACCTCTACATACATTACGTGCTGATATCGACTACGCAATTGCGCGTGGTGACACTACTTATGGTGTTATTGGTATTAAAGTTTGGATCTTTAAAGGCGAAATCATTGGTAAAATGCCATTGCAAGCAGAGCAACCAGCTGCTAAGCCTAAAAGAAAAAACAATCGTAAAAACAGTAAGTAAGAGGAATAAGTAATGTTACAACCAAAACGTACTAAATTCCGCAAGCAGATGAAACTGCGCAACCGTGGCTTATCGCACACAGGTAGCTCAGTTAGCTTCGGTACTTACGGTTTAAAATCGGTTGAACGTGGTCGTATGACTGCGCGCCAAATTGAAGCCGCACGTCGAGCTATGACTCGTCACGTTAAGCGTCAAGGTAAAATCTGGATCCGTGTATTCCCTGACAAGCCAATTACTAAGAAGCCTCTTGAGGTTCGTATGGGTAAAGGTAAAGGTTCAGTAGAATATTGGGTTTGCCAAATTCTTCCTGGTCGTGTTCTTTATGAAATGGAAGGTGTTTCTGAAGAATTAGCACGCGAAGCATTTGCTTTAGCTGCTGCTAAACTTCCGTTTAAAACTACCTTCGTAACTAGGACGGTAATGTAATGAAAGCTAGCGAACTTAAAGCAAAAAGCATTGAAGAGCTAAACGCTGAATTACTAGAGCTTTTACGCGAGCAGTTTAACTACCGCATGCAAGCAAGCACTGGTCAATTAGCACAAACTCATTTGCTAAGAACTGTACGTCGCAACATTGCACGTGTAAAGACTATCATCACTGAAAAGGCAGGTAAGTAATGAGCGAAGCAAAAATCCGCACACTACAAGGCGTTGTTATCAGTAACAAAATGGATAAGTCTATTGTTGTAATGATCGAACGTCGCGTTAAGCACCCTATATACGGTAAATTCATCACGCGTTCAACTAAGTTGAAAGCACATGATGAAACTAACGTATGTAATGAAGGTGATGTAGTAACTATCACTGAATGCGCACCAATTTCTAAGTCTAAGAACTGGAAATTAGTAGACGTTGTTGTTAAAGCTTAATTTTATTTAAGTATCGTAAGCGAGAAATATTCAAGTTTACGATTAACAAAAAATGTTATTTGAAAACCCTTATCATTTATTTGGTAAGGGTTTTTTATTGCGCTGAGAATATGTTAATTAATTGCGCTTAATCTTAAATATTGGCATGTGGAAAATAATGTCATTAAAAAGTGCTTAAGCCAGTTATAAAACTTGTTTTGTTTCACCATAAAAGAAGTGTTCATTTTTTAGTAGATTAAACTACCACTTTAGCATTAGTGGTGTTATAATCTCGCGCCCGTTCGCTTTGAGTGGCTGATTTATTCAGTTGTTTTAAGAAAGGGGGCGGTCTTTTTAAAGGCAGTGACGGGTCAATTTCTGGCCTTGAATTATAATATATCTTTTTGTTTTACATATGATTTTAGTCGTATTGAGAAAAAGATGAAGCGGAGCAAAAATCAATGATCCAAATGCAATCACAGCTAAATGTTGCTGATAACAGTGGCGCTAAGCGTGTTCAGTGTATAAAGGTTCTTGGTGGCTCGCACCGTCGCTATGCACGTATTGGAGATATCATCAAAGTTGCCGTCAAGGAAGCAAGTCCTCGCGGTAAAGTAAAAAAAGGTGATGTTCACACTGCGGTAGTGGTGCGCACTAAGAAAGGTGTTCGTCGTACAGATGGTTCTGCCATCCGTTTTGATGAAAACGCGGCTGTAATGCTTAATGCAAGCTTACAACCAATTGGTACTCGTATTTTCGGGCCTGTGACACGTGAACTTCGTAATGAAAAATTTATGAAAATCGTATCATTAGCACCAGAAGTACTATAAGGAGTCACGATAATGGCATCTAAGATTCGTCGTGATGATGAAGTAATCGTACTTGCAGGTAAAGACAAGGGCAAAACTGGTAAAGTTACTAAAGTTCTTGTTGAAGAAAGCAAAGTATACGTAGAAGGCGTTAACTTAATCAAAAAACACACTAAGCCTGTACCTCAGTTACAGCAGCCTGGTGGCATCATTGAAAAAGAAGCACCTTTACATGTTTCTAACGTAGCTATCCTTAACCCTAAATCGGGTAAGGCTGACCGCGTTGGTTTTAGAGTTGAAGACGGCAAAAAAGTTCGTTTCTTCAAATCTGATAACGAATTAATTTAATTGGAGTAAACGATGGCGAAACTGCATGATTTTTACAAAGATACAGTTGTAGCTGAACTTTCAAAAGAGTTCGGTTATAAAAGTGTCATGCAAGTCCCTCGGATTGAAAAGATCACCCTTAACATGGGTGTTGGTGAAGCTATTGCTGATAAAAAAGTATTAGAGCACGCCACGAATGATCTTACTGCAATCTCAGGTCAAAAGCCGGTCACGACAGTAGCACGCAAATCAGTTGCGGGCTTCAAAATTCGTGAAGGCTACCCTATTGGTACAAAAGTAACTCTACGCGGCGAGCGTATGTGGGAATTTTTAGAGCGTTTAATCTCTATCTCAATTCCTCGTATCCGTGACTTCCGTGGCTTAAATCCTAAGTCATTCGATGGTCGTGGTAACTACAGCATGGGCGTTCGTGAGCAAATTATCTTCCCTGAAATCGATTACGATAAAATCGATAAAATTCGCGGAATGGATATCACTATTACTACTAGCGCGAAAAATAACGAAGAAGGACATGCTTTATTGTCTGCCTTTAATTTCCCGTTCAAGAAGAAGGTGTAGAGTTATGGCTAAAGCGTCAATGAAAGCTCGTGAAGCAAAACGTACTAAACTAGTAGCTCAGTACGCTGAAAAGCGTCGTGCGTTAAAAGAAATCATCTCAAGTCCAGAATCTTCGGAAGAAGATCGTTGGGATGCGGTATTGAAACTTCAAAGTTTACCTCGTGATTCATCACGTAGCCGTCAGCGTAACCGCTGTAATGTTACTGGTCGTCCACATGGTTACTTACGTAAATTCGGCTTAAGCCGTATTAAGTTGCGTGAAGCAACTATGCGTGGTGAAGTTCCAGGTCTTAAGAAAGCTAGTTGGTAATTCACGGGAGTAAATGGTTATGATGACTGATCCTATCGCGGACATGTTTACACGCATCCGCAACGGTCAATCTGCAGCAAAAGTTGCAGTAACAATGCCGTCTTCAAAGTTAAAAGTTGCAATTGCTAACTTACTTAAAGAAGAAGGTTATATTTCAGATTATTCAGTGGCTGGCGAAGTTAAGCCTGAGCTTTCTGTTGAGTTGAAGTATTTTGAAGGTAAAGAAGTAATTGAATCGATCAAGCGTGTTTCACGTCCTGGTCTTCGTATATACAAAAGCTGTGATGAACTTCCTAAAGTTCTTGCAGGTATGGGTATTGCGATTGTTTCTACTTCTAAAGGTTTGATGACGGATCGCGCCGCTCGCTCTGCGGGTATTGGTGGTGAAGTTATTGGTTTCGTAGAGTAAGGAGAATATTATGTCTCGTGTTGCAAAAGCACCTGTCGTTGTTCCTGCTGGCGTTACCATTACGTTATCAGGTCAAGACATAAAAGTTAAAGGTCCAGTAGGTGAATTATCACATACGATTCATAGCTTGGTTGCAGTTTCTCAAGAAGAAAGTGAAATCAAAGTGAATGTAGCTAGTGATGAAAAAACTGCATGGGCACAAGCCGGTACTGCTCGCGCTTTAATCAACAACATGGTTGAAGGTGTTAGCAAAGGTTTTGAAAAGAAATTAGTTTTACAAGGTGTTGGTTACCGTGCTAAAGCTGCTGGTAAATCGCTTGATTTATCTTTAGGTTTTTCACACCCAATCAAACACGCTATTCCTGAGGGAGTAAAGTGTGAAACTCCAAGCCAAACTGAAATCACCCTTACAGGTGCTGATAAACAGTTAGTTGGTCAAACCGCTGCGAACATTCGTGCTTACCGTAAGCCAGAGCCTTATAAAGGTAAAGGTGTACGTTATGCTGATGAATACGTTCGTCGTAAAGAAGCTAAGAAGAAGTAGGGTAATACTATGGATAAGAAAACATCTCGTTTGCGCCGCGCTAAACGCGCTCGTGCAAAAATCAGCGAGCTGGGTGCGAATCGTTTAGTTATAAACCGTACTCCTCGTCACATTTACGCTCAACTAATCGCGCCAAATGGTAGCGAAGTAATTGCTTCAGCGTCTACATTAGACAAAGAAGTAGCTGCTCAAGTTGAAAAAACAGGTAACATTGCAGCAGCAACAGCAGTTGGTAAAGCCATTGCTGAACGTGCTGTAGCCAAAGGCGTTTCAAAAGTTGCTTTTGATCGCTCTGGTTTCCTTTACCACGGTCGCGTAAAAGCGTTAGCAGAAGCAGCTCGTGAAGCTGGTCTTCAATTCTAGGGGTTGATAATGGCTAATCATAATCAAGAAAACTCACAACAAAGTGATATGGCTGAAAAGCTAATCGCCGTTAACCGCGTATCAAAAGTGGTTAAAGGTGGTCGTATTTTCAGTTTCACCGCATTAACAGTAGTTGGTGACGGTAATGGTCGTGTTGGTTTTGGTTACGGTAAAGCACGTGAAGTGCCTGCTGCAATCCAAAAAGCAATGGAAAAAGCACGTCGTAACATAGTAACTATTGACTTGAAGGGTACTACTCTTCAACACCCAATCAAGGGTCGTCATTCAGGTTCTAAAGTTTACATGCAACCAGCTTCTGAAGGTACAGGTATTATTGCCGGTGGTGCAATGCGTGCCGTACTTGAAGTTGCAGGCGTTCAGAACGTATTAAGTAAAGCATACGGTTCTACTAACCCAATTAACGTAGTTCGCGCTACTGTTTCTGCCCTAGCGAATATGCATTCGCCAGAAGGCATGGCAGCAAAACGTGGTCTTAGCGTTGATGAAATACTGGGGTAATTCAGCATGTCTAAAACAGTTAAAGTAACACAAGTAAAAAGTTCTATTGGTCGTTTACCGAAACATAGAGCTACATTAAAAGGCCTTGGTTTACGTCGTATCAATCATACAGTTGAGTTAGAAGATACTCCTTCTGTACGTGGTATGATCAACAAGGTTTACTATATGGTTAAGGTGGAGGATTAATTATGCATTTAAATACTTTATCCCCTGCACCGGGATCTCACAAAGCTAAGAAGCGCTGTGGTCGTGGTATTGGTTCAGGCATCGGTAAAACTGGTGGTCGTGGTCACAAAGGTCAGAAGTCTCGTTCTGGCGGTAGTGTTCGTCCAGGTTTTGAAGGTGGTCAAATGCCATTGAAACAACGTTTACCTAAATTTGGTTTTACTTCACGTAAATCTTTAGTTCGCGCTGAAGTTCGTTTACACGAATTAAACCTAATCAAAGGTGATGTTGTTGATATTCACGCGTTAAAAGATGCTGGACTAATCAGCCGTAACATTGAAACAGCAAAAATTATGCTGTCTGGCGAAATTACTCGCAAGATCACTGTTCGCGGTTTAGGCGTAACTAAAGGTGCTCGTGCAGCTATTGAAGCTGCCGGTGGTAACATCGAGGAATAATACAGATTATGGCTACACCAGGAATGGATAATAAGGGCGCAGGCGGATTGTCTGAGCTTAAGCAAAGATTATGGTTTGTATTCGTAGCACTAGTTGTGTTGCGTTTAGGATCATTTGTACCAATCCCTGGTATTGACGCCGCTGTATTAGCTCAGTTCTTTGAACAACAAAAGGGCACCATCGTAGAAATGTTTAACATGTTCTCTGGTGGTGCACTTGAGCGAGCCTCAGTATTGGCTTTGGGTATTATGCCGTACATTTCGGCTTCAATTATTATGCAACTGCTTACGGTGATGAGCCCTAAATTTGCAGAGCTTAAGAAAGAAGGTGAAGCTGGACGTCGTAAAATCAGTCAATACACACGCTACGGCACATTAGTTCTAGCAACAGTACAATCGATAGCGATTGCTCGAAGCTTACCGGATATGATGCAAGGCTTAGTAATAAATGCTGGCTTTGGTTTCTATTTCACGGCAGTAGTTAGTTTAGTCACTGGTACCATGTTTTTAATGTGGTTAGGTGAACAAATTACTGAACGTGGTATAGGTAATGGTATCTCAATCATTATCTTTGCGGGTATTGTTGCTGGCATGCCATCAGCAGTTGGTCAAACAGCTGAGATGGCGCGTCAAGGTGAATTGCACTTATTAGTATTATTGCTTATCGGCGTTGTGGTATTTGCAGTAACTTTCTTAGTGGTATTTGTAGAGCGTGGTCAACGACGTATTGTTGTTAACTATGCGAAACGTCAGCAAGGACGTAAAGTGTTTGCTGCTCAAAGTACGCATTTACCATTGAAAGTAAATATGGCGGGTGTTATCCCACCTATTTTTGCTTCAAGTATTATCTTGTTCCCAGGCACGCTTGCGAGCTGGTTTGGCCAAGGTGAAGGCGCGGTTGCTGATTTCTTACAAGGCGTTTCTCTGGCTATGTCGCCAGGTCAGCCTTTGTATGTATTAATGTTAGCAGCAGCAATTATATTCTTCTGTTTTTTCTATACGGCATTGGTTTTCAATCCGCGTGAAACTGCAGATAATTTGAAAAAATCAGGTGCATTCATTCCAGGGATTCGTCCGGGTGAACAAACATCCAAATACATTGATAAAGTAATGACACGTTTAACTCTAGCGGGTGCGTTATACATTACCTTTATCTGTTTGGTTCCTGAATTCATGATGATAGCGTGGGATGTTCAATTCTATTTCGGTGGAACATCTTTATTAATTATCGTTGTTGTTATTATGGATTTTATGGCACAAGTACAAACACATATGATGTCTCATCAATATGATAATGTACTTAAAAAAGCAAACTTAAAAGGTTACGGCCGCTAGGTCGGACTAATTTAGTTAACGGAGTATAAAATGAAAGTACGTGCATCCGTAAAAAAGATTTGTCGTAATTGTAAAGTGGTTAAGCGTAAAGGCGTTATTCGCGTTCTTTGTTCTGAACCAAAGCACAAACAAAGACAAGGTTAATAACCTTATTGTAGATGAAGTTTAAATTTCGCATTAAAGTGCGAATAAACTAACGCCTACGTATAAATCTTTTTGAACTGGCATTATGCAGATTTTTCTGTATAATGCCGCTTCGATTTGCGAAAAAGAGAATGGTTGGGTATCCTAACGGGCTTTCCAATCAAAGTAATTTTAAATAACTATAGGAGATGTGTTAGTGGCCCGTATCGCTGGCATTAACATCCCTGATCGTAAGCATGCAGTAATCGCCATTACTGCGATTTACGGTATTGGTGCTACACGTGCGAAAGCAATCTGTGCAGCAGCTGGTATCGAAGAATCAACGAAGATCAGTGAATTAGACGAAGCAAAAATTGACTTGCTTCGCGCTGAAGTGGACAAATTTACCGTTGAAGGTGATTTGCGCCGTGAAGTTTCAATGAACATTAAACGTCTTATGGATTTAGGTTGTTTCCGTGGCATTCGTCACCGTCGCAGTCTTCCTCTACGTGGTCAACGCACTAAAACAAATGCGCGCACACGTAAAGGTCCTCGTAAGCCAATTAAGAAGTAAGAGGAACTAGACAATGGCTAAAACACCCGTTCGTTCGCGTAAACGCGTAAAAAAACAAGTTGCTGATGGCATGGCTCATATCCATGCTTCTTTCAACAACACAATCGTGACTCTTACAGACCGTCAAGGTAATGCATTATCTTGGGCGACTGCAGGTGGTTCAGGTTTCCGTGGTTCACGTAAATCTACCCCTTTTGCTGCGCAAGTAGCTGCAGACCGCGCAGGCGCTACTGCAAAAGAGTTTGGCTTGAAGAATATTGAAGTGTTCGTTAAAGGTCCAGGTCCAGGTCGTGAATCTGCTATCCGTGCCTTAAATGCTGCTGGTTTTAAAATCACCAACATTACAGACGTTACACCTATTCCTCATAATGGTTGTCGTCCTCCTAAGAAACGTCGCGTTTAATCGCCCTTTTTAGGAAAGTTGGAGAAAGAAAATGGCTAGATATTTAGGTCCTAAGTTAAAGCTTAGTCGTCGCGAAGGTACAGATTTGTTCCTTAAAAGCGGTGTAAGAGCAATTGACACTAAATGTAAAATCGAAACAATACCAGGTCAACACGGCGCCCGTCGCGGTCGTTTGTCAGACTACGGTGTTCAACTTCGTGAAAAACAAAAAGTTCGTCGTATTTATGGCGTACTAGAAAAACAATTCAGTAATTACTACAAAGAAGCAGCACGTTTAAAAGGTAATACAGGTGAGAACTTGTTACAACTTTTAGAAACTCGCTTAGATAACGTAGTTTACCGTATGGGCTATGCAAGCACTCGTGCTGAAGCTCGTCAATTAGTTAGCCACAAGGCTATCGTGGTAAATGGCGGTGTAGTGAATATTCCATCTTTCACTGTTAAAGCTGAAGATGTGGTTTCTGTTCGTGAGAAGTCTAAAACTCAAGCGCGTATTATCGCTGCTTTAGAATTAGCAGACCAACGTGAAAAACCGCTTTGGGTTGAAGTAGATAACAAAAAACTAGAAGGTACATTCAAACGTATTCCTGATAGAGCTGATTTATCTGCCGAAATTAATGAACAGTTAATTGTTGAACTTTACTCTAAGTAGTAAAGTTGCACTTTAAGAGAGGACATATATGCAGGGTTCTGTAACCGAATTCCTTAGACCACGAATGGTTGGTATTGAAAACGTTAGCGCTCGTCGTGCTAAGGTAACTTTAGAACCATTAGAGCGTGGTTTTGGTCACACTTTAGGTAATGCTTTACGTCGCATTCTTTTATCTTCTATGCCAGGTTGTGCTGTAACAGAAGTTGAAATTGATGGCGTATTACACGAGTACAGTAGTAAAGAAGGTGTTCAAGAAGACATCATCGAAATATTGCTAAACCTTAAAGGGCTTGCAGTTATTTTAGAAGGCAAAAATGAAGCCATTCTTACATTAACTAAGTCAGGTGAAGGCCCTGTAACGGCAGCTGATATCCAACATGACGGAGATGTAACTATTACAAATCCAGATCATGTTATTTGCACCTTAACAGGTGAAGGCTCTGTTAGCATGCGCATTAAAATTGAAATGGGTCGTGGTTATGTACCTGCTTCAGCGCGCCGTGATGCCGAGGAAGAAGATCGTGCTATTGGTCGTTTGTTAGTTGATGCTTCATTCAGCCCAGTAGTAAGAATTGCTTATGATGTTGACTCTGCACGTGTTGAACAACGTACAGATTTAGACAAATTAGTTTTAGATATGGAAACCAATGGTACATTGGATCCGGAAGAAGCTATTCGTCGTGCTTCAACTATTTTAGCTGAACAGCTAGATGCATTTGTTGAATTACGCGATATTAAAGAAGTTGAGCAAGTGGAAGAAAAACCATTGTTTGACCCAATCTTGCTTCGTCCAGTTGATGATCTAGAGCTAACTGTTCGTTCAGCTAACTGTTTAAAAGCAGAAGCAATTCAATATATTGGTGATTTAGTACAACGTGCTGAAGTTGAGCTTCTTAAAACACCTAACTTAGGTAAGAAGTCATTAACTGAAATCAAAGACGTATTAGCGTCACGTGGTTTGTCTCTAGGTATGCGCCTAGAAAACTGGCCACCAGAAAGCATCGTTGACAACGACTAGTTCGGTCATCGTTTTTTTAATAGTTTTTTAAGAAGGATTAACACATGCGTCATCGTCACAGTGGTCGCCAGTTAAACCGTAATAGCAGTCATCGCCAAGCGATGTTCCGCAATATGGCAAGCTCTTTAGTTAAGCACGGCGTTATCAAAACAACCGTTGCTAAAGCTAAGGAACTACGTCGCGTTGTAGAGCCTTTGATTACATTGGCTAAAACCGACAGTGTTGCAAATCGCCGTTTAGCATTTGCTCGTACACAAGATAAAGAAGTAGTAGGTATTTTATTCAGCGAACTTGGTGAACGTTACCAAGAACGCCCAGGTGGTTATACTCGCATTTTAAAATGCGGTTACCGTACTGGTGATAAAGCTCCTATGGCTTATGTTGAGTTAGTAGACCGTCCAGCAGTTGAAGAAGCTGTTGAAGAAGTTGAAGAGTCAGTAGAAGCAGAAGCTTAATTTAAGCTTAACTTCATTTAAAAAACCCAGCTAAGGCTGGGTTTTTTGTTTTTAAAATAAACAGCTTGTAGTTTAGTTCAAAACTTGATCTTCCTGCCAATACCCCGTATAAAATAGCCATTATTTTCTGTTATCACTTGAGCAAGCTTTATGTCATCTAGAAATCCTATCATAGCTGTAACTGGTTCATCTGGTGCAGGTACATCCACTACTACAGCGGCATTTGAACATATGTTCAGAAGTTTAGGGATCAGTTCTGTTAATGTAGAAGGGGACAGCTTTCATCGTTTTTCACGTCAAGAGATGGATGTTGAAAAGCGTAAAGCGAAAGAATCACACACAAATATTAGTTATTTTGGCGATTTAGCTAATGATTTCGGCGCTTTAGAAAAATTATTTCGTGATTATGGTGAAACCGGTAAGGGGATGATGAGAAGGTATTTGCATACTTTTGACGAGGCTGTACCATATAATCAAATGCCAGGTACATTTACTCCTTGGGAAGAGTTAGGCGAAGGGACAGATCTACTTTATTATGAAGGTTTACATGGTGGCGTCGTTACAGAAGACAATGATGTTGCTAAGCATGTTGATTTATTGATTGGTATGGTTCCAATTGTCAACTTGGAATGGATTCAAAAAATCGTAAGAGATACCAATCAACGCGGGCATAGCCGTGAAGCGGTCACTGCCAGTATTGTACGAAGCATGGAAGATTATATTTCATTTATTACCCCACAATTTTCTAGAACACATATCAATTTTCAGCGTGTTCCAACCGTTGATACTTCAAACCCATTTAGCGCAAAAGCGATACCGAGTTTAGATGAAAGCTTTGTAGTAATACGCTTTAGGGAAGTTAAAAATGTTGATTTCCAATATTACTTACGCATGATTGATGGATCATTTATGTCGCGTGTTAGCACACTCGTAGTGCCTGGTGGTAAAATGGGGTTAGCGATGGAGCTGATATTAACGCCGTTGATCCGAGATTTAATTGAACGTAAAACACAGGCTAATAAGCAACTTGATTGGATGAGTGACTTTTAGCATCTATATTTATGTGCTTGCAACTGTATGCCTTGAAACTTGGTTGCTAACACTCCTTCGAATTTAGTTGTGTTATCTCTATTTTTAACTGTTCAATGATATCATTTTTTTGTTGTTTGGATAATTCTCTTTCACTTAAGTTATATAAGTGATTTTTCAAATCGACGTTGTGTCGACATAACTTGCTATGAAAAAGATTTTGAGCGCTAAAACTGTGATCTTCAATGATAAAGTTTTGTTTAGTTTTGTGGCTTAAAAAATCACTTATCCGGTCAATAATATCGATATTAAATAATTTCCTTCCTTGACTGTCTCTCGTCATCCCACGAACTCGAAAGTCTATATCAATAACATCACTTTCAAAGGCTTCTATCACATAATCAAGTACCCTTAACGGCGAAATGATGCCACAGGTCGATAATTCAATATCAGCTCTGAAAATGGCTATATTTTTGTGTGGTGACTCTTCTGGATAGGTATGAATGCATAAATGACTTTTATCTAAATGAGCAACAATTGCTTCAGAGCTCGCTCTCGGAGCTTCTTCTGAGATCATTAATGTCGCACTAGCTCCCTGAGGTTGATAATCTTGCTTGGCAATATTGAGAATATTTCCACCAATACTATGGCAAACATCTGCAAGTAGGTTTGTTAAGTTACTTGCACAATATTGCTGGCTAATATAATTGTTGTAGTCATGATATTTAGCTTCATCATGCAGGTAATGCAATTTATATAACGATAAACTTAAATTTTTGGTTAGATTATTAAAACCATGCAAGTGAATTTTAGACATTAGTTAGTATATCACTCATTGCGGATAGCAAAGTCGTGGCTAATATTTACATTGCCATTTAGCATTAAGGCAACCGAGCAATATTTATCAGCCGACAATGAAACAGCGCGCTCAACGTGCTTGTTATTTATATTCTTACCTGTAATGACAAAATGCAAATGAATGTCTGAAAACAGTTTTGGAACACTATCTACGCGAGTGCCACTGATATGAACGGTACAGTCACTAATATCTTGACGTGCTTTTTGAAGAATACTTACTACATCAACTGAGGAACAACCACCTAACGAAATTAAAACAGTTTCTAAAGGGCTAGGTGCTAAATTACCACCATTAGCATCTAAAACTAGGGTATGACCGCTTTCAGAAGTGCCAAGAAATAATTCTTCGCCTAACCATTTTACCTGTGCTTTCATTTTAATTTACTCTAATTAATAACAAGGCAATAGTTTAACTAAATAGGGGGGTTATCACTAGACATTGAAACGAAAAACAAATACATAAATGTAAATCAGCTCTTACGCTATTAAGGTGAAATTTGCAGGGTTAAGCGGATAAGTTATTAATCTCAGAGTCAAACAAGTTTTTAATTAAACCAGCAAACTCTTTGATAAATCGGCTTTGTTGCGCTGTAGCAGGATTATTAATAACACCAGAGAGGATTTCCTCAAGGTCGTAAACAATGGCATCAACTTCTCTAATAATAGCGTTACGTTGGTTATAGGTAAGCTTGTCGTTTTGGCTGCACACAGCAATGATCTGTTCACTGAGCTCTTGTTCTATCACCGCAATAATACTGTCCGCATTTGGATCTTGCGCGGTTGAGTTTTCAAAAAAACTTAGGTGCTCAGTTAGGTATTCAATGATATGAATATAACCTTCTGTATCTGTAACCATAACAAGGAGTAATGCTCTTTTAGATTAACTTGTTATCAGTATAGCGATATTTTTTTAGTGTTGCGGAGTTTTTTTAAAGATTATGAAGAAGGTTATTTAGTGGCACATCCTTCTTCATACATCATGAGGCTAGCTGTCTATATTTGTACTCTCAAATATTTTATCGGCAGAAGCAGCCACAAAACCAGTGTACAACTCTCCGCTAGCTAGTGGATATCGTTTAGCAAACTCATAAAAACAGCTTGGTATTTCTACTGTTTTGTCACTAAATTTAACCGAGGCCTTATCAGCTAAAGTTGATGATTGTTCTAATTTTACGTCTTCGTTTCCTTTAATTTCTCCACCAGCACTATTTAGCGCAAAACCGGCATTTTTAAGTGTGTTGTTGACTTCTTCGATAGTGGTATAGTTTTTAAGGTGATTGATACTGACAGTAAAATGATTTGCACGGTAACCCCAAGCGGCTAACCAAGCAGCGTATTCACTTTCTGCGATTAGTGTTTGATAGTCACTAAAGCTGATATCCCATGGGCGGCCAGAATATAAAAAGTTTTCTTGTAGACTGATATCATCTGGTAATGAGTTAACGAGATTATGAATTATTGCCTGCACTTCAGTTGAAAACTCTTCTACGCGTAATTCACTGATAAAGACCTTGGGCATAGTGCTATCACTATGCTCAAAATGTTTTGCCGTTAACTTTTTGGCTGCAAAATCATATTGCCCACACTCAGTGTAACCGAGTGCTAATAAATGGCTAGCTAACTTAGCTAAATTGACTTTTTCGAGGTTAAAAGTGCGATAGGCAACATGATCGTTAATTACATCATTACCATTACCCAGCAGTTGATGAATTTTATTGGCTGATGGTGTTACAGCAATATAGTGTTGCCATATATTGTTAAAAAGTTGTTTTACTTGCGCTGTCATAAGAAATCCTTAGCGTAAAATGGATAAATACTTACATAGATTAATAAGATAAAAATAGCGAATGGTAGGGAAAAAATAGTAATAAGTTTATGTATTACTATGTATTTCAGCAATCACCATCGTTTTCACTAAGGATCAAATTTGATCTATACACTTAAAAAAACAAGGGCGAAAACCTTCTTCCCTTTTGTGTGCAAAAATATAAGTATCTTTAACAAACATCTCTAAAACTTTATTCCTGGGCTTAAACTTTCAGGCAAGCTCACTTGCTCAGCTTCAACAGAAGCAACAGGGTAAGCACAATAGTCGGCGGCATAAAATGCACTTGCTCTATGGTTACCACTTGCGCCAATGCCACCAAAAGGAGCAGCACTGCTCGCACCTGTTATCGGTTTATTCCAATTTACAATTCCGGCACGTATACGGGTAAAAAAGTGATCGTACATGGCTTTGTTGTCACTTAATAAACCTGCTGACAAACCAAAGCTGGTATTATTACCTTCATCGATTGCTTCATCAAAGTCAGTGTAGCGGTACACTTTCAATAGTGGACCAAAATATTCTTCATCAGGCACCTTGGCAACAATATGACTGACATCTATGATGCCAGGAGAAACAAAGCCGGTGTTTTCTTGTAAATGCTTTAATTTAAGAAGAGGATTAGCGCCTAAATCAATTAGTTTTTGCTGGGCAGAGACTAAACCTAAAGCCGCTTTCTCAGAGATCATTGAGCCTAAGAAAGGTTGTTCTTCATCGTCGTAATAACCAATGGCTAATGCTTCTGTTGCAGCAAGTAATTTCGCTAGAATAGCATCGCCTTGCTGACCTTTTTCAATAAATAAGCGGCGAGCACAAGTACAACGCTGCCCAGTAGTTACAAAGGCAGATTGAATTATATCGTGAACTACAGCATTAATATCGCTTACATCTTTTACAATAAGTGGGTTATTGCCACCCATTTCAAGCGCAAGAATTTTTCCAGGCTCGCCGCCAAATTGTTCATGTAGCAAGTGGCCTGTTGTTGAGCTACCGGTAAAGAACAAACCATCAATCATTTTATGACTTGCTAGTGCTTTTCCTGTTGCGACTTCACCTTGAACAAGGTTAATGACACCATTAGGAAGCCCTGCAGCTTGCCAAATTTTCAATACTTCTTCGGCAACTTTTGGCGTTAATTCACTTGGTTTAAATACTATGGTATTACCTGCAATAAGGGCTGGTACAATATGACCATTGGGTAAGTGACCAGGAAAATTATATGGGCCAAAAACAGCAACAACACCATGAGGCTTATGGCGAATATAAGCTTTTGCACCCGGCATTGGGTTTTCTACCGTACCAGTACGCTCGTGATAAGCGTTGAGGGAAATGTTTATTTTACCGATCATTGCGGCTACTTCGCCTAAGGTTTCCCAACGAGGTTTACCGGTTTCAAGGGCGATAGTTGTCGCTAAGTCATCTTTATTTTCGCCAAGTAATTCAGCAAATTTTGTCACTATGCTGACACGTTCATCAAAATTGATTGTTGACCATGATTCGAACGCTTTTCTAGCACTTGTTATCGCTTGATCCACTTGCTCAGCTGTGGCTGTTTTCCCTTGCCAGATAACTTCATTTCGAGCAGGATTTAGCGAAGTGATATCGTGCCCTTGACCCGCTAGCCATTGACCATTAATAAATTGAACATTTGACATAATTTTTCCTATTGAAATTTAGGCGTCTAATTGCTGAGTAAACGAACCCAGTCACCTTGCTGTACTTGTAGGGCGTGTGCCACATCACTGGTTAAAACCACTTGATTAGCAGTTTCTCTAAGGGTAAGTCTTACTTGTGTTGCTCTAAAGTTTTCAACTTTAGTATTACAAACGATAAATTTTTGATGACTTTCTTGTGCACATGAATTGTTGATTAATACTTGGTATTTTTCACTATTTCTAACAGCCCTTATATGGCTAAGTTCAGCTTCAACAGTTGGCCCGGCATCAAAAATATCCACATAACCTCGACGAGTGAAACCTTCTGTTTCAAGTAAGCGTAAAGCAGGCACAGTATTATGGTGAACTTTATTGATGACTTGCTGTGCCTCTTCACTTAATAAACTGACGTAAATAGGATATTTAGGCATCAAATCGGCAATAAAATCTTTGTTGCCAATGCCAGTTAAATAATCTGCTTTTGTAAACTCAATAGAAAGAAAATGTTTTTCTAACCAGTCGTAAAAAGGGGAACTTCCTTCTGCATCGCTAACACCACGCATTTCAGCGATAACACAATTGGAAAAGCGTGCTTTATGCTCAGCCATAAACAAAAAACGACAACGTGACAGAAATCTACCATTGTTATCTTTACGGTGACTTTCCTGCAAGAACAAGGTACAAATCTCTGTTGCACCCGTATAGTCATTACACAGAGATAAGGTTTCAACCGTATTGTATATGCCTAATTCACGAGAGCTATGGACAACTTTGCCTAAATGATAGTGGTAAAAGGCATTATCAAGACCTACAGCAGCCTCTATGCCAGAAGTACCCACCACTTGACCCGTTTCAGTATCTTCCATCACAAATAAGTAACCTTGATCGCCAGGGGCTGTAACTTGGTCACTAAAAGACTCTTCAGAGTGATTTATACGCTGTCTCAATATTTGCTCATTAACGGGTAACGAGGTAAACCCGTGACCCGATTCAACGGCAATACGATGCAAATCGTCATAATCAGTCATATTAATAGGGCGGATAATAATCATATATAGCTCTCGATGATTAGATACTTATAAAGGTTTGAATTAGCTAACTAATTTAGCAACAGCTTTTTCAAATCGGGCTAAACCTTCGATAATATCTTCATCTGGAATAACTAATGAAGGAGCAAAACGTACAACATTGGCACCAGCAACTAAAACCATAACACCCTCATCCATAGCGGCTGTTAAAAAGTCTTTTGCTTTACCTTGATACTGCTCGTTTAATACTGCGCCAATGAGTAAGCCTTTTCCGCGGACTTCTTCAAAAACATTGTATTTAGCATTAATTGCATTTAAGCCATCAACATACAGCTGTGATTTAGTTTGAACGCCGTTTTGTACTTCTGGCGTATTAATTACATCAATAACAGCCTCGGCAACAGCACACGCTAATGGATTACCGCCGTAGGTGCTACCGTGGGTACCGATAGCTAAATGCTTAGCAATATCGGTCGTTGTTAACATAGCGCCAATTGGAATACCGCCACCTAAACCTTTTGCTGAAGTTAAAATATCAGGAGTAACCCCCAGATCCATATAGGCATAAAGAGGACCTAAACGACAAGCTCCTGTTTGTACTTCATCAAAAATCAAAAGTGCATTATGTTGATCACATAAATCACGTAACCCTTGTATAAACTCAGCTGTCGGAGCAACAATGCCACCTTCACCTTGTAAAGGCTCTACCATAATGGCGCATGTATTATCAGAGATAAGCGCTTTTACACTGTCTAGATTATTATATTCAGCGTGCTCTATATCAGCTGGGCGAGGACCAAAACCAGCAGAATAAGCTTCCTGACCACCTACAGTTACGGTAAAAAATGTACGGCCATGGAAGCCTTGTTTAAAGGCGATAATTTGTGACTTATCAGCGCCATATTCATTTAATGCCCAGCGACGAGCTAGTTTTAATGCTGCTTCATTGGATTCAGCTCCTGAATTTGCAAAGTACACTTTCTCTGCAAAGGTGCTGTCGACTAACTTTTTAGCTAAACGTAGCGCAGGCTCATTAGTCATGACATTTGATAAGTGCCAAACTTTTTCACCTTGAGTTTTTAAAGCTGCAACAGTTGCTGGATGGCAGTGACCTAAGCTACTTACAGCAATGCCGCCAGCAAAATCAATGTACTCATTATCTTGTTGATCCCAAACTCGAGAGCCTTGGCCGCGTACAGGAATAACAGCTGAAGGTGCGTAGTTAGGCACCATTACATCATCAAATAACTCGCGGTTTACAGAAAACTGTTCTGACATTATAAACTCCTTAAATTGGGTGATTGCTCTCGTATCATTTATGATAAATTTTAGTATATAAGGTAAATAAAAATTATGTTGAGATTATTACTTAGTGCTTAAAAATAGAACGTAAGTATGACATGTTTGCATAGCTTTGTCTTGCTTAATCACTCTGTAGGCCTTGTAAAATAAAGGGTTAGGTTTTTTTATTCAGCAAAGGTGAATATTTATAGAAAGGGGGTAAATTGTTCTGGTTATCAATATTTCTTCAAGGATATGAGCTCGCGCGTCGCTAACGAAATAACGACAAACTTAATAAATAATCAAAAAAAATTTATTGAAAATGAGATTATTTTACGAAAAATTAATTGAATTTGAGCTTTATGTGGTCAATATCACTTTTATTGAGTAAAGATATTTCTGCTTTAGTAAGCTTTACCGTGTCAAATAATAATGCGGTTTCTTCTTCGCTAATTAAATTAGCTTTGGCTAGACTGCGATAATTAACATAGGCTTTGGCTTTCGCGACAAGTTGTGCGATTGGAGACATTTTAGTGATGGTTTCACTGTAAGCTAAGTCAAACATTGCTTCGGTTATTTGTAAACGGTCAAATTTCATCAACTCAATCAAATCTGCTGACAAAACACTGCTGCGTATTATAAGTTGTTCTAACAGTAACTCAGGAGAATTGTCTACTTTCACTAAAACATTGTGTAAACGTTTATCTTTTGCCTCAAATGCTTGGCGTAGTTCTTCTTTGTACATGTCATTATAAGTAGTTAAAAAGCAGCGGGTGACTGCTAACTGGCCTATATTTGATAACATGCCAGTAGTAAAGGCGGTGTAAGTATCAATATCTTTAGCCTGGGCTAGCGCTCTGGAAGCAAGGGCTATAGATAAGCTGTCATTCCATAATTTACGCTTCATTAAGCCATATGGTGCCGTAGAGTTTGGCAGCCAATGTTTAAGTATAAAGGTTGGCATAACCAGTTTTAAATTATCAAGACCTATATAACTTAGCGCTAAACTGGCGTCATTAACTTGAACATCAGCTCGTTTACGATATTGAGGTTTATTAACTAAGCTTACTAAATCGGTTGATAACCATGGCAGTGAAGTTGCTAGTGGTTTAATTCGGTTAATTGAGGTAGCTTTGAGTGAAAGTAGTTCAAGAATCGTTGGGGCTGCATCTTCAATGCAGACAACATTGGTATAAAGATTAACTTTGTTATCAAACTCTTCATTCACTTGATTACGTACTTGGGAATAAAAGAGGTCCATCACTTGATTGCGAAAGTGCTCTTCGCCGTGAGCGGCAACAATTTTGTCTTGTTGTGCTTTGATTTCAACGGCTAATAATTCTCGACGACGGTTTTCTTGCTCGCTACCTTGAAAGTGAACTACATTCACTTTACCGTGTTGTTGCTCGGCGAATTCTTTACTAATACATAGACACAGTGAGCGTTGATGTATGGTAGAAATTATGTCGTTTGTGTCAAAAATCTGCATAGTGTGGCGAAAGTGATATTGATGAATCTATGTATGTAAATATTATATTAAGTTTATCGTCTAATATTAATAAAGCATTAACTTTATAGCATTATTTTAATTTTTGTTATGGCTAACGGCATTTATGTTTAAAAAGTTTTGCAATAACGCATGCCCTTGCTCTGTTAAAATAGCCTCAGGATGAAATTGAACACTATAAATAGGGAGGTTTTTATGCTGCATTGCCATGATCTCTTTTTTGTTATCTTGTGTTTCATTACTCCACGCTGTGACAATAAAACACTCGGGTAAACTTTCTTCATCAACTATGAGCGAATGATACCTAGCTACTTGTAACGGTTGTTTTAATTGTTGAAATAAACCTTGCTGATTATGAGTGATCAAGCTAGTTTTTCCATGCATTAGTTTTTGTGCTTTCTTTACGGTGCCACCAAAGTGTTGTGCAATGCATTGGTGACCTAAACATACACCCAGTAGTGGAATCTTTCCGGAAAACTGTGCCACTACCGCTAGGGAAATACCTGCTTGGTCAGGATTTCCTGGGCCTGGTGAAATGACGATGTAATCTGGTTTTAATTGTTCAATACGCGCTAAGTCTATTTCATCATGTCGAAAAACAGTCACCTCTTGCTCTAATGCTTGAAAGTAATGCACTAAATTAAAAGTAAATGAATCGTAATTGTCGATCATTAATAACAAAGGGGAGCTGCCTACCAAAATGAAAACGCGGCTATTCTAATCCTTCGACAAGCTCAGGACAATCGGAATTTTTTGATGAGAAAGAAAATACAACTATTTAGCTGTGTAGTAGCACTGGGTAATAGCGCAAGATATATAGGTGGTAAAAAGTAACAAGGCTCTGAAGAGGCTCTCAGCGCCTTGTTATTGATAGTGTTAAGATTTAAAAGTTGGCTGTAGCCTGTAACCAAAGTTTATTGGTATCTGTGGCATGATCATCAGCACTGTAGTTAGCAAACTTAACTAAAACACCGTAGTTTTTGTTTACTTTATATGAAGCGACGAGATCTAATTCATTACCATAATCAATATTGTTCACATCTGAGGTGAGGTTGTGGTAAGTAGCAGCAAGTTTGATACCTGAAACCGCACCTTTAACTGTTAGGTAAATATCTTGAATACCATCTCCTGGCGTGCCTAAGAACTTATCAGCCCAACCTTGGAATTTATGTTTAGTCGCTAGCGGAGTATTAAATCCAATACCGTTATCACTACCCAGTAATTCATAGCCACCTAATACGGTTATTGCGCCAAATTTAGAGCCTACTTCAGCATTTAAATATGTGGCGGTATAACTATTTGGATTATCACCATTATCACTTTGTGTTGCTGCACTAGCATTAACTAAAACAGGACCAAACTTACCATTGTATAGTGCACCAAAAGTACTGCTTGAGTTGGCAACACTGGCATCGTAATCTAAAAGATAAGCGAAAGCCGATACTTTATGCGCTTTATTGATTTTGTAACCTAGGTTGGCGAGGTGAAAATCACCTGTATCATTCTTGGCAACAATTGTATTTACATTGTGAATATAACTGTAATCTACAGATAACGCGCCCGCTTTATATTGCGCACGAATGCCATCATAAGTTTGCTCATTTTGACGCCAGCCTACACCACCAACAAAACGTTGATTATTGTGTAATATACGTTGGCGACCAACTACAGCACTAAAGCCACTGTTTGAATATTTCACATAACCTTGGTTTACATCGGTACCTTTTGGGTCGGCTACAACAGGGTAGTCAGTATTACCGTTGGTTAAACTATTATAGTCATCAACTAAGGTGCTGACGTTATCAACTTCTAAACCAAGTGAGAAATTTTGGTAATTACCTGTGGTCACTGTTAACCGACTTTTAACGGTTAACGCGCTAGCATTTTCATCGATGCCGTCTTGATCTACGCCCTCATAACGTGCACGAAAAGATAATTTAGCTTGGCTATCGGCAAGTGCCTCTGTGATGCCTTTTCCGTATGCTGTATCTGCTGCAATTGCGGCTGGCGCTGATAAAATAGCTGTAGCTAGCAAAGAGAGGGTGAATTTATTTTTATTCATAATGTTATCCTAGTGTTATGTTTCATAATTAAAAACTTGCGTAGTACTTTATTTTTTATTGTTGTGGTACTGAATGGGGTAAATCTTACACCTCGATTAATTTCAAAATTTGATTTAAATCAAGTTGTGAAATTAAGTCCGTAAATAGCGGGAGAAGCTTGATATACGTCAACCTTTTTACGACTTTAGTCTAAAAAGGGGAGTTTTCATGAATGCTGATACTGTTGTGAAATTGCACTTCTTTGCTATTTTAAGAATAAGCGTGTATTTTGTTTGTAGCTTTTACTTAAGTGTGCTGCTTAAGGAAAGTTTTTTATGCATAGGTAGGGAGTCGTAGCATGCAAGAAGAAAGGCGTAAGGTTGAAGCAAAAATAAAGAAACTGTTAAAGGAATTAAGTGTTGCTCAGCAATGTTCATTAAGTGAAATAAGTCATTATGGTTATACACTCTCTTTTGTTAGAGAAACGCCAGATGGTAAGTTAGCCGTTGTACAAATGAATGATAGTGCTATCACCATTGATGAAGAAGGTGAAATAGATCATAACGCTGATATTCAAATTCGTAAGTAGTTTATGTTTTGATAGCTTTATTTAAGTCATTAATGAAGCTATCAAACTAATCAATAGCACCAATGAAACCCCTTTCCAAAATTGTACGGGGTTCCTTTCTAAAATAGGCTGGCTTTTATAGTCATTGATAGCATCAATATTAGGCTTATTTAAATTACTATAAAACTCTGAAAAGGCTTGCGAACGCAGTGCCGGGTTTGCTTGTGTCACTTGTTGTAGGGTGACATCAATCCATAATGGTAAATCAGGACGATACTGCTTGATACTGCGGTAATTCCATTGTTGATAACTGGTGTAGTTTATCGA
Source organism: Colwellia sp. SU-HH00943 (assembly GCF_057546125.1). NCBI lineage: Bacteria > Pseudomonadati > Pseudomonadota > Gammaproteobacteria > Alteromonadales > Colwelliaceae > Colwellia > Colwellia sp. SU-HH00943. Next base: position 630,289 of record NZ_BAAJLW010000001.1, on the reverse strand, counting down.
TTTAGATTGCGGTTTGTAAGGTAATTGCCCACTTAGCATTTCATAACAAATAACGCCAAGCGAAAATAAATCACTCAGATGATTTTCTTTCATACTGATCAGTGTTTCAGGCGCAACATAATTGATGGTGCCTTGGGGAATATTCTCACTCAGAGTTTCTTGATTTTCATCTAATGAAGCGACAAAAACAGCACCATAATCGATGAGTTTAACCTGACCATATTTATCTATCATGATGTTATCAGGTTTTAAATCCCGATGAACAACATCAAGACGCTGAAAAGCACGTAAGGCTGAAATGACTTGTTTAATTATATCTCGAACTTGCGCAATGCTAGGTTTCGGGTTGTCATACATCCACTGACCTAAGGTATGACCTTCGATATATTCACTGGTGAAATACAAGAAATTGCTATCATTGTTAACACCATAAACTTCCATGATATTTTCATGCTTAATACGCTCTCCTAACCATGCTTCACGTATAAAAGCTTGTAGATATATAGCGTCTTCAACAAAGTTTTCAGAGGGGACTTTAAGCGCAAATTGCTTGGCAGTGCTTTTATCTTCCACTAAATATAAATGTGAGCGGGTACTCGCATGGATAATTTTTTTAATCTGGTAATGATCAATAGATTGCCCAACTGAGAGTGCAGGAGGGATCGTTTTCTCTCTTAATTCCCTTTCTATTTCGGCCAGCTGTCTATTCGGTACATGGTGAATATAAACCAGTAAACAACTGACATTATCATCACTTCCAGCAGCTAATGCTTGCTCAACAATAGTTTTACTTAATTGCTCTAACTCTTTGTCGTCGGGTGAGGATGATAAACTGGCTAATGTTTGTTTTAACTGTTTTGGTGTTAAGAATTCATGAATACCATCACAGGTGAGCATGTACACATCTTTCGCCACTAAATCGACTTCGTGAACATCAACTTGTAAGCGTAAATCAGCACCTAACGCTCGTGTTAAGACTACTGAGCTAGCCCCTTGTTTACAGTTATGATCTTGGGTTATCGCTTCTAATTGTTGGTCTCGGTATTTACTAATGCGAGTATCACCGACATGAAATATATAGCCGGTGGCTGATTTTAAGATAAGTGCTGAAAAAGTAGTGAGCCATTGCTGTTCAGCATTGGCATAGTGACTACTAAAACTTGTGTTTTGAGAATATTGCCATTGGTTAATACTGGTCAACACTTTAGCGGCAGACTTATGTGTTGACCATGTTTCAGGCGTGGCGTAATAATCACTGATAAATTGGGTTACTGCTAACTGTGAGGCATCGGCTGCCTTAGTCGCACTAGATACGCCGTCAGCGATACAAGCAATTGCACCCTTTGAGCTAAGCTCACTAATTTTTGGCGTTAGTGCAGCAAAGGCATCTTGATTTTCTTCTTTGATGCCTGCGCTGGAATATCCGCCAAAGCAAAGCGCTAAATTAACATAACTCTTAGTGTTGTCTTGCTGCAATGTATCGCCGTGATTTGTCATAATTACTTATAAGATTAATGTACCTTAATAAGTTCAACAGTACCATCTTCACGCACTTCAGTAATGGTGCCTTTAGGCTCTTCCATAAATAATAAGGTGATAAAGCCAACCACAGCAGTAGCTGCAATAACTAAGAAGAATGTTGAGTAGTCAACCATGGTTAATACGGTTAGGTACACTACAGCACCCACGTTACCATAAGCACCAGTCATACCGGCAATTTGTCCTGTTAAGCGACGTTTGATTAATGGTACGGCAGCAAAAACAGCACCTTCACCAGCTTGTACGAAGAAAGAACATGCCATAGCAGCAATTACCGCAATAACGATTGGCCAGCTACTTGTGATTGATGACATAGCAAAATAACCAACTGCTAAACCAGCCGTTAAAATTAATAAGGTTTTCTTACGGCCAAATTTATCACTTAACCAACCGCCACCAGGACGAGACATTAAGTTCATGAATGCATAGGTAGAAGCTAGCATAGAAGCATAAACCATGTTGATTTCAAAGGTTTCAGAGAAGAATAAAGGTAACATTGAAACTACCGCTAATTCAGAACCAAAGGTTGCAAAATAAAGAATATTTAACACAGCAACTTGCTTGAATTTGTAACGGTGAATTTCAGCAACAGGCTCTTTAAATACGTGTGCATTTACTTTGTAGGTTTGTTTTACTTCTAATAAATATAAAACGATTAATGCAATATAAGCGATAAGTGCAGATTGTTCAGTTAATAAACTAACGCCTGCAGGAGAAAGTTTCCATGTTAAAAGTGCTAATGCGCCATACATAGGTAACTTCATTAATAGTAATAACCAAAAATCACCTTTACTGGTTATTTCCATTGCACCTGTTTGTTTAGGCTTAAAGTATGTAGAGCCTTTAGGTGTATCACTTACATTGGCATACCAAATAAAACTGAAACCTAAGCTAAGTAAACCTGTGATACCAACTGCGTATCTCCAACCGTCTTCTCCGCCGAATAATAAAGCGATAGTTGGTAGAGACATTGCAGCAGCCGCTGAACCAAAGTTACCCCAGCCACCATAAATGCCTTCTGCAGTACCTAGCTCGTTAGCAGGGAACCATTCACTTACCATACGAATACCGATAACAAAACCAGCACCGATAAAGCCTAATAAGAAACGAGAAAGAGCCGCTTGTTCAAATGAATCGGCAATAGCGAACATGAAACAAGGAATACTACATATCGCAAGTAATAAAGCATAAACTAAGCGAGGACCATATTTGTCTGTTAGCATACCTATGATAATACGAGCGGGAATAGTAAGTGCTACGTTAAGTAGCATTAAGGTTTTTATTTCTGCTTTTGTTAACCCTAAGCTATCTGCTACAACAGAAACTAATGGGGCAAAGTTGAACCAAACAGCAAATGTGATAAAAAATGCCATCCAGCTTAAATGTAAAATTTTCATCTTACCTGTAAATGACAGTAGCTTGATGCCAGCTTGAGTACTCATGATAAATCCTATGTGCAAATCGTAAATAATAAAGTTTAATTGCTAGAACTAGAGCAAGCTAAGTGCCAATGCGCAAAAGTGATTTTTGTCTTGTTATTCAAAGGTGTAGATGTTTTTAAAATGTTCCGTTGATCTAGCTTTGCACTAAATTTAAAGTATTGCACAGTGAAAGTGCAAAGGTTGTTGCTGTCACTTTTATCTTGTTACAATAGTCAGCGGATTATTACTCACTTCAATTGATGGAATAGATAAATGGAACGTAAATTGAGATTAATCGTGTTGTTAACAGCTTTAATGCCGAGTTTATTATTTGCACAAACACTAAAAAACAATGCAGATTGGACAACGCCGAACCCGATATTTAAACAAAAGTTTGATTGGCTCAAACTTAGCTCTGATGAGTGGTTAAAAGGGGATATTGTCTCTATGTACGATGAAGAGCTTGAATTTGATAGTGATGAGCTCGATATACAAACCATTGATTGGGAAGATGTTGCAGAGCTAAGAAGTAAGGATGTACTCAGTATTCGTTTAGCTGATGGTACGATTGCTGAAGGTTATTTGGTGGTGAAAGATGGTAAACTTACTTTGGCACAAGCAAATGGTGACGCAAAAAATTATCAACTATCACAACTCATTTCTATTGCATCCTCTGAGAAAAATGAAATTGATTTATGGGACGGCTACGCTAAATTTGGTGCTAATTTTAGGCGTGGTAATACTGTTCAATTCGATTATACCTTAAATGCTGGTGTGCAAAGACGAAGCTCTAGTAGTCGATTTAAAGCTGATTACACGGCTAATTTCAGTCGCTATGAAGATCAAGATACTGGTGTAGAGTCTACTTCGGCAGATAGTCGTCGTTTAACTTCATTTTATGACTGGTTTTTTAGTCAAAAGATATTCTTAAGAGCGATGGATTTTGAATATTTTAGCGATGAATTTTTAAATGTTGATTATCGAATAAGTTATGGTGTAGGTATTGGTTACCACCTGATTGATACAAGTCGCACTTCATGGGATGTGAATGCTGGTCCAAGCTACCAAAAAACCCAATTTAAAAATGTGGCTCCTGGCGAGGAAGCTAGTGAAACCTCTCCAGGTTTAGTATTAGGTACTGATTTTAGTTATGAAATCACCAGTGATATTGACTTTGAAACTTCTTATCAAATCCAAATTGTTAATGAAGTTTCAGGCCAATATTTGCATCAATTTAAAACCAATCTTGAGGTAGAATTAGCCAGTGATTTTGATCTAGATTTAAGTTTTTATGTAGACCGTACAGAACAACCACACCCAGATGAGAACAATGTGATCCCAGAGAAAAATGATTATCGGTTTGTGGTGAGTTTGGGGTATGATTTTTAATTTATTATCAAAATAGAATTCGAGCAGTATTGTCATTTCATGGTTAGATATCTCATCGTTACACTGTTACTTTGTTGGAGTCAGTGGGTTTTTGCACAAACAATTGAACATAAGCTAGCAGTATGGCAAAAGCCGACTCCTGTTTTTACTCAGGATTTTGATTGGCTGAAATTAACTTCTGATGAATGGCTCAAAGGTGACATCATCTCTATGTATGATGATGAACTAGAGTTTGATAGTGATGAGTTTGGTGTTAAGTTTTTTGACTGGGAAGATGTCAGTGAACTTCGAAGCCGTTTTGATCAAAAAATTCGCTTAGCCGATAGTAGTATTGTTCAAGGCTTTCTTATTGTAAAAGATGGTCATTTAAAAGTGATTAGTGATGGTACAGAGCAGCGATTTCCACTCACAGATTTATTATCAATTACTTCAGCGGCTGATACCAGAAGGGACTTATGGGACGCTAAAATCAGTATCGGCGTTGATTTGAGTCAAGGGAACTCCAATCAATTAGACTATATCGTTACCGCTGAAGCGCAACGTAGAACCCCAACTTCTCGACTCAAAGCTGACTTTGTATTTAACTACAGCGAAACTTCAAATGACGATCAAAATATTGTTTCGGTAAACTCAAGACGCTTTACTACCTATTTAGATTGGTTTATCAATGCAGATATATTCCTTCGTGCTATTGAGTATGAAAATTACAGTGACTCTCAACAAAATATTAAAGTGCGCCATAGTATTGGTACAAGTTTTGGTTACCAAGCACTGGATACTAAAAGGATAGAATGGAATATTACCCTAGGTCCGAGTTATCAATCTACTGAGTATCTGTCTCAGGTTGAAAATAAATCCGGTGGCGGCGCTGCATTAAGCATTAGTACCTTGTTCGACTATGAAATATCGAGCAAAATAGATTTTATTGTAGACTACCAAATGAAGTTTCTTGATGAAGACTCAGGTTCGCGTACGCATCACTTCAAAACAGGGTTTGAGTTTGAATTTATTGAAGACTTAGAGTTAGATGTTTTCTATTATTTCGATCGAATTTCGAAGCCTGTTGCTGCTATTGAACAAGCCACTCCTGAGCCTAATGACTACCGTTTAGCGGTGAGTTTTGGTTATACCTTTTAATCATGCTTTATCGTGACATCAGTTTCGGCAACACTTGCACAACATAAAATATAGCCTGATTGTTTTTCATGATCTGTTAAACCATCCGTTGCTGATTGGCTCACTTCACCTTTGATTAATTTTGCTTTGCAGCGACCACACATACCTGCACGACATGAGTAAGGTAATATTAAACCTGCATCTTCACCGTGCTCTAAAAGCGTTTTTGCTGTTTTAGTTTGATAATCTTTGTGCCATTTTTCAAAGTTAATTGTTAGCTTTTTATTCACGGGTTTATCTTCCTTCGAATACTGGGAGGGAGTGATGTTACTTTTACCACCAAAGCTTTCATAGTGGTATTGTTGTTTATTAAGTCCTAAATAACGTAAATGTTGCTGAGCTGTTTCTCTAAAGCCTGCGGGGCCACATACATAAACTTCATAATCAGTTAAGTTATCTATATTTGATAGCATGCTCTCATTAAGGTGACCTTGATACCCTTGCCATTGTGGTTTTACTTGTTGAGTTAGCGTATAAATTACTTGGCAATTACCGTGCTGCTCAGCTAATACGGAAACTTCTTCTTGGGCGATTAAATCTTTTTCACTATGGGCACTATGAAAAAAGATAATTTGATTGTTCACTTGTTGTGCAACCATATACCTTAGCATTGATAACATTGGAGTAATGCCACTTCCCGCCGAGAGTAACAATACCTTTTGCGGTATTGATTCAGGTAAATGAAAATTTCCGCTGGGTGCACGCGCTTTGATCGTGTCACCTACAGTAAAGTGGTCATGGAAAAAACTAGATACTCTGCCATTGGGGACGCGCTTGATGGTTAATTGAATTTGATTATTATCACTTGGCGCAGAGGAAACTGTGTAGCAACAAGGCTGTTCAATACCAAACATATCAATAAGCAAGTTAACATGTTGTCCCGCCTGATGTGATATTTGTTTGTTTGCTGAATGAGAAAAAACAAAGGTTTTTACGTCGTGAGTTTCATTAATAATCGCTTGGCAAGTGAGTAATATTGGATATTTTTTCGATGCATTATTCGTTGTTTTTGTTGTTATAGTTGCTTCTGGGCTATTTTTCAATTTTTTGAAAACCGGAGGAGGTTGTTTGCTCAGTACGGTTAATTCATCGCCCAGTTTAAGCTGGCCATTATTTAAAGGTAAGTTTAATGGAATTAAATTTTGACCAAAAAATACTTCACCCTCAGGGCTTTGTCGATATGATTTAAGTGTTGCTAATGGCTGACCTTGTTGGCTTTTCTCACCTGTTTGGGGGTTAACTGTTGTGAATACACAACGCTCACATGGTTTGCTGACCTTAAACTCAATCTCACCAATTCGAATATGTTGCCAAGTATCTTCTGCAAAAGGCAGGCAACCATCAACGACAATATTTGGCCTAAACTGTGCCATTGATACGCCACAAAGTTGCTGTTCTGTTAAACGATGATTAAGATCATACAGAGAAGCTTTAGAAATAAGCAGTAAGGGGTAGCCATCGGCAAATGCGACTTTTCTTGCTTGGTCGGTATTTGGTTTTTTCTCGCGATATGATTTAGCACCGAAATATAATAACTGGCAAGGGCGCTGCAAATACTGACTAAACCATTTGTTAGCTTTCTCAGAGCAAACTTGTCCGGCAATATCATCACCCCATACTTCCACCTGTTGATATTGGCTGCTGAAACTATGGAAATCTAAGGTGATATTCGGCATACGATCAGCTGATAGCGTCAGTCTTTGCTCGGTTAAAATACTACGGACTAAACATAATTTAGGATCAGTTCTGGCGGTAATGAATTGCCCAGAAGGGTCCCTTAACACAAATCGTCGATCTGCCTCTAAACCAAGCTCTGTAACTTCTGCACTAGACAAATGAATGCCAGCTGTGGATTTGATCGGGTAAATGTTAAGACTAGTGAGTTTAATTTCTGACATGGTCTATCCGTTGAGGTTTATTTTTATCACAGAGAAAATGTTTTGCGGTCAAGTTTTGTTTTATAAGGTATATTAACCGTCATCATCTTTCACCTTAATTAATCTATATTTTTTTATTTATGGCAAATAAAATTCAACATCTACATATTCTGGGAATTTGCGGCACCTTTATGGGTGGCATTGCGGCGTTGGCAAAAGAGCTCGGTTTTCGTGTAACTGGCTGCGATGCTCATGTTTATCCGCCAATGAGTACTCAGCTAGAGCAACTTGGTATTGAATTAAAGCAAGGCTATCACATTGAGCATTTAGAGGATGAGCCAGATTTGGTGATTGTTGGTAATGCCATGTCTCGCGGTAATGTTATGGTGGAGTATGTTTTAGATCGCAATATTCCTTATACTTCAGGTCCACAGTGGTTGTTAGACAATGTTCTTAAAGACAGATGGGTATTAGCGGTATCGGGAACACATGGCAAAACAACGACCAGTAGTATGCTTACTTGGATGTTAGAGTATGCTCAACTTACACCGGGTTTTTTAATTGGCGGTGTACCACAAAATTTTGATAGCTCAGCGCGATTAGGTAATGCACCTTTTTTTGTCATTGAAGCTGATGAATACGATACGGCTTTTTTTGATAAGCGCTCTAAGTTTGTTCACTATCGCCCTCGAACGTTAGTGATTAACAATATGGAGTTTGACCATGGTGATATTTTCAATAATTTAGCTGATATTCAACGTCAGTTTCATCATCTTATTCGCATGGTACCGAGTAACGGTTTGATTCTATCTCCTGAAAATGAAAAAGCAGTGAATGAAACAATTGCCATGGGTTGTTGGACACCCACAGAAAATAGCCGCTGTCCACAAGGGTGGCAGGCAGAAAAATTGGTTAATGATGGTAGCGTTTTTAAAGTGATATTTAATGGTGTGGAACAAGGCACAGTTAACTGGTCACTGATTGGTGATTTCAATATTGATAATGCTTTAATGGCCATTGCTTCAGCACGTCATGCGGGCGTTCCGAGCCACATAGCTATCGAAGCGTTAAGTGAGTTTATTAATACTAAACGTCGATTAGAGCTAAAAGGTGAAGTGAATAATATTCGTTTATTTGATGATTTTGCCCATCATCCAACCGCTATTGAAAAAACGTTGGCTGGCGTTAGGGCGCAAGTTGATAATCAAAATACCCAAAGTAATACTCAGGGGCGAGTAATAGCAGTATTAGAGCCTCGCTCAAATACTATGAAATCAGGTGTGCATAAAAATGCTTTACCTTTTTCGTTAGCAAAGGCTGATCAAGTGTTTATATTTCAAGATGAGCAAATTAAATGGTCTGTTGATGATCTAGCGGCACAATGTAAACCGACTTGTTTTGTTGAAAAAAATATTGACGCCTTAGTTGCAAACATTAGCCAACAAACTCAACCAGGTGATACTATAGTTGTGATGAGCAATGGTGGCTTTGCTAACATTCATGACAAAATTTTAACGGCCTTAACCGATAAATTTTCCCCTTAACGGATAAATAATTGGAAACTTTAGTGACAGAGATTAACCCAGCACAGTTTGAAAAAAAAATAACACTCGCGATTACCGGCGCTTCTGGTTCGGCCTATGCGTTACGGTTATTAGCATGTTTAGTTGCCGCTGATTACCAAGTGTTTCTTTTATGTTCAAGTGCTGGCAGAGTGGTATTAGACACTGAACTTAATGTTAAGTTGCCTGCTTCTCCCGATGCAGCGAGCGACTTTTTGATGAAAAAATTTCAAGCAAAAGCTGAGCAAATAAAAGTGTTTGGCAAAGAGCAATGGTTTTCTCCTGTTGCTTCAGGATCGGCAGCGCCGAAACAAATGGTAGTTTGTCCCTGTTCTACAGGCACTTTAGCGGCTATTAGCCAAGGGATGAGCGATAACTTAATTGAACGTGCCGCTGATGTAGTTATTAAAGAGCGTGGGCAATTACTGTTAATGGTGCGTGAAACCCCATTTTCTACTATTCATTTAACCAATATGCTGAGCCTATCTCAGCAAGGTGTCACCATTATGCCTGCTGCACCAGGTTTTTATCATCAACCTGAATCTATTAATGATCTTATTGACTTTATGGTTGGGCGCGTACTTGATCACTTAGGTATTGAACAAAAAATAATGCCGCGCTGGGGTTATCAACGTTAGTTTTAGTTATTCATCGAAGATATACCACCAGTTATCGTATAACCGCTAAGTTTTTTTAGTCGCCTATTTTCGTGCTTATATAATTGTATTATATTGTATGCAATAAAATGAATAATCCGTATTTAACTCACCTTTAAGGTATTGAGATATGTTCCACGCGACTAAAAAAATAACCGCAATTTCTTTGCTGCTTACCACGTTTACTTTGCCAGCAACCCTGAGCAGTCATGCTGTGGAGAGCAAAGAAGCAGCTTCTGATAAAGCATCTGAGACCGCTTCATGGTCGGTCAATGCACCACAAGGAAAATTTAAAGATGCTGTAATTGATGTCACTTCCGGTACTTGGATGAATGTTGATGTTAGCCCTGATGGTAAAACTATTGTTTTTGATTTATTGGGTGATATTTATACCATGCCCATTACTGGTGGTACGGCTACACCATTAATGACTGATATAGCTTGGCAAATGCAGCCGCGCTTCAGCCCTGATGGTCAATATATTGCCTTTACCTCGGATCAAGATGGTGGCGATAATTTATGGATAATGAACAAAGATGGCAGTAATGCTAAAGCAGTTTCAAAAGAGCAATTTCGTTTATTAAATAGCCCAGCATGGTCGCCAGATGGTAATTACTTAATCGGCCGTAAACATTATACCGGCACACGATCTTTAGGGGCAGGTGAAGTGTGGCTTTACCATAAAACGGGTGGCAGTGGCGTGATGCTCACCAAAAGACCTAATGAGCAAAAAGATTTAGGCGAACCAGCTTATTCTGCCGATGGTAAGTATGTTTATTTTTCTCAAGATGCGACACCCGGAAAAACATTCCATTATTCAAAAGACTCAATTAAAGGCATTTATAAAATTAAGCGCCTTGATATGGCTAGCGGTGAAATAGAGGTTGTTATCAGTGGTAAAGGAGGTGCAATTCGTCCAACGCCTTCACCGGATGGAAAATTTATAGCCTTTATTAGTCGTGATGACTTCTCGTCTAATTTGTATTTATACAACTTACAAAGCGGTGAAGAAACGCTTATTTATGAAAATTTAGAACGTGATATGCAAGAGACATGGGCGATTCATGGCGTATATCCGAATATTGCTTGGACACCAGACAGTGACAGCATAGTTTTTTGGGATAATGGTAAAATAAACCGCTTAGATATAGATTCTAAAAAATCAAATGTAATTGATTTTCATGTAAAAACCACTAAAAAAATTCAACAAGCATTACAATTTGAGCAAGAGTTACCGCAAGATACTTTTACAGCAAAAATGCTAAGAGATGTAGAAATATCGCCTGATGGTAAAAAAGTTGTTTTTGAGTCAATGGGACATATTTACACACGTAAAATTGTTGATGGTAAAGCGAAGGGCAAAGCGACACGATTAACCAAACAAACCTCTCATGTTGAATTAAATCCTAGCTTTTCTCGCGATGGAAAATACATCGTTTATGCAACTTGGAATGATCAAAAACAAGGGCAAATTCGTATCGTTTCCAGCCGTGGCGGTAAAGGCAAACCATTATTAAAAGCAAAGGGTAAATATATTGAACCAACTTTTTCACCTGATGGTAAAACAGTGGTTTATCGCAAAGTAGCTGGCGGTTATATCACAACGCCAACTTGGGATTTAAATACTGGGATTTATGCCGTTTCTGCAAAGGGTGAGCGTAAAGGTAGTAAACCAGTGTTAATTACAGAGCAGGGTCAACAAGCTCATTTTGGCCGTAATAACGATAATATTTATGTGATACGCAAAGGTGAAAAGCCTAAATTAGCGTACGTAAGTTTAGACGGTAAAGAAGATAGAACCCTTTATCAAGGTAAGTTTGCTACGGAATATAAAGTCTCTCCTGATGGTCAATACTTGGCTTTTGCAGAGCGTTTTAAAGTGTTTGTAACGCCATTTGTTGAACGAGGTGATGTTATTTCTATTGGTCCTAAAGGTGGCAACCTACCTGTTAAGCAATTATCAGTACGAGCAGGGCAAGGTGTTAACTGGCATGGAGACTCAAACAAACTGTATTGGAGTTTAGGGCCTGATTTATACCAAGCGAGTATTAAATCGTTATTTGATATTTCCCTAACTGAGCAGGAAAAAGACGCAGCCAAACAGGAAAAATCTGCGGTGACTCAAACTTATCTTGGGTACAGCAGAAAAGTGGATAAACCTTCAGGCTCAATTGCTTTTGTGGGTGGTAAAGTTATCACGATGGAAGGCGATCAAATTATTGAAAATGGCGTGGTACTGGTTGAAGGTAATAAAATTAAAGCGATAGGGGAAAGAGATCAAGTAAATATTCCTTCTTCAGCCAAAGTTATCGATATCACGGGCAAGAGTATTATGCCAGGTCTAATCGATGCTCATGCGCATGGCCCTCAAGGTAGCAACCAAATTATTCCACAACAAAATTGGAAAAACTATGCCGGCCTTGCACTTGGTGTAACCAGTATTCATGATCCATCTAATGATACTGAGGAATTTTTTGCAGCAAGTGAAATGCAAAAAGCAGGTGATATCGTAGCAGCGCGTTTGTTCTCCACAGGTAAGATACTCTATGGTGCTAGTTATGCCGGTTATACCGCACATGTTGATAGTTTAGATGATGCTAAATTCCATGTAGAGCGTTTAAAGAAGGCGGGGGCGTTTAGTGTTAAGAGTTATAACCAGCCGCGTAGAAATCAACGCCAGCAGTTTATTCAAGCAGCGCGTGAGCTTGATATGCTTGTAGTGCCTGAAGGTGGCTCTTTATTTCAGCACAATTTAACTATGGTTGTTGATGGTCACACAACCTTAGAACATTCTATTCCAGTGGCGAATGTTTATGATGATGTGAAGCAGTTATGGTCACAATCAAACATGGCTTATACACCGACATTGGTGGTTGCTTATGGTGGTATCTGGGGAGAAAACTATTGGTATGATACAACGGATGTTTGGTTACACCCTCGTTTGAGTCAATATGTGCCAGCGGAAGTTTTACAACCTAAATCTATGCGTAGACCAAAAGCGCCAATGCATCATTATAATCACATTCAGGTGGCTAAAGTGGCTAATGAGCTGCAAGAGATAGGGATTAAAGTCAATGCTGGTGGACATGGTCAACGTGAAGGTTTGGCGATGCACTGGGAAATTTGGATGATGGAGCAAGGAGGAATGACACCATTAGAAGCATTGCGAACAGCAACTATTTCTCCGGCTAAAACATTAGGCTTAGATAAACAGTTAGGCTCAATCAAACCGGGCAAACTAGCAGACTTAATTGTTATTGATGGTGATGTAAGTCAAAATATTCGTGTTAGCGATAAGGTAGACTTCACTATGATTAATGGCCGTTTATATGATGCTGAAACAATGAATGAAATTGGTAATTATGATAAAAAGCGTGAAAAGTTTTACTTTGAGCAATAATTTTTATTATTTGAATCAATAACTATCAAGCTTTTTATTTGTTTGTCGATAGAGCACTATACTGGGCAGGTATAGTGCTTTTTTATTGTTGAAAGTGAGTGCAAGGAAACTATATGTTTGAAAAAATATCGTTAGCTAAAAAAATCAATGCTGCGCTGGTCGTCATTGCTTTGATATTTTTAAGTACCACCATCTTTTTTTTCTATGAAGATGAAAAAGTTTTAGCTGAGCATTTTGTCGAACGAAACCTAGAAAGCTTAGCGCTAAATTACTTTGATTCTGTTAATACTATGATGTTAACCGGCACTATTGGTAACCGAAAAATTATTCAAGATAAAATTGTTAGCCAAGATGACATTGTTGAAGCACGGATAATTAGAGCACCTGTATTAACCAAAGTTTTTGGCAATGGTTTTGATGACCAAAGTGCTAAAAGTGATTTTGAGCGACAAGGCTTAGCGGGTACAAAAGCCTTCAACGAATTTGATGAAAATGGTAAACGAATGATCAGCTTCATAATGCCAATTAAAGCAAGTGATGATTATCGTGGTACTAATTGTTTAACTTGTCATCAAGTGAAAAATAATGACATTCTTGGTGCAGTCAAAATTACCTATGATTTATCCCGTGTTGATAAAGATATTGCTGATTCAATAACCCAAGCAGCTATATTACAGCTCATTATTACTATTATTAGTTTTGGCTTGCTGAGTTATACCTTAAAGAAACTGGTCTTTTTTAGGTTGAAGCGATTGACTCGAACCATTAAAAGCGTTGAACAGAATTTAGATTTAAATAAAGAAATAAAAGTTAATCACCATGATGAACTTGGTGCTGTAAGTAGCGCATTAAATGGAATGATGGCGACCTTCAAAAAAAGCTTTTTATCCATTGCAGAGGCAAGTGGAAATCTCACTACTTCAGCACAAACGGTTGATGAAATTTCTTCACTAACGCGAGAGGCTGTATTAGAGCAAAAAAATGGCACAGACTCAGTAGCCGCGGCGATTAATGAACTTGATGCCTCCGCCAATGAAGTTCAGCAAAACACACAAAGTGCTGCAGATAAATCAGTTTCAGCCAATGAACGAGCTTCTCAAGGTTTGGTGCTAGCCAATGAAACCAAACTAGGTATTGATTACTTACGTGATACAGTTATTGATAATACCCATATGATTACTGAGCTGAGTAATAAAACTAATGAAGTGAGCACTGTGCTTGAGGTGATAACAGCAATTGCTGAGCAAACTAATTTACTGGCCCTAAATGCTGCAATTGAAGCAGCTCGAGCGGGTGAGCAAGGGCGTGGTTTTGCGGTAGTGGCTGATGAAGTGAGGTCTTTAGCTACACGAACAAGAGATTCAATCGATCAAATACAGTTAACTATTGGTGCGCTACAGCAAGATGCGAAAGGTGCTGTTGAGTCAATGAATGATGCAAGTCAGCAGGCAAATGAAAAAGCTGACGATGTGGCAAACGTTGCGAATTTACTTGTTGATATAACTTCTGAAATAAAAGAGTTAGACCAACTTAACTGCCAAATTTCTGATGCAGCTAAGCAGCAAAATTTAGCTGCAGATGAAATAAACGTTAATGTGGTTAAAATTAGTGACGTCGCGGAAAAATCAAGTGAAGATGCTATTCGAGGTAAAGAGGTGAGTGAGCATCTACTGACTTTAGCGACCAAATTGAACGAGCAATTAGACAAATTCAAACTGTAATTCTGTACAAGAGCAAGCATTTTCATTAAGCTAAGGTTAGGATTCGGGTTAGACTTCTGGTTAGATAAGACAATATATTATCTAACCAGCTTACTAGTAAATTACGTTGGTTTGATATGGAATGTTATAAGAGTGCTTTTTTAGTGTTTGTTAAAAAAAACATACAAAACCCATGGGGAAGTAATATCCTATCTCTCAGTTTTTTATGTTTAATTTTTACCTCTTTTTCTGCTAGCGCTGAATCACAATCTAATGCATTAAATCACAGCATATTCATGTTTGGGTTAGGCAGCTTTTTCCCTATTTTATTGTTTTTCATTTGGCGGTTTTTGATTAAAAAGTCAAAATCAACTCAAGAGTATACCATCTCAAAAGACGAGCTTTTTAACTACACCCATGATTTAACTACAAATTTGCCTACTGCCCAGCATGCATTGAAGCAATTCGAGCATATACTGAAAACGAAGCAACAAACTCGAATGGCTGCTGTTGTTTTTAAACCCATTAATTTTAAACAAGTTAATACCGTATTAGGCCATCATAACTCCGATCTTTTACTGCTGCAGTTAGCGTATTGCATACAGAAAACCGTGGCGAATAATCAAAGCTTAATTAGCTTTGATAATAACCCAGAGCCAGTTCGTTTAGCACGGATGCAAGGGCTAGACTTTTTAGTGGTGTTTGATTTATCAACCGCTAAACATGAAGCTAAGCATGTTATTGACGATTTATGTATGCAGCTTGCTGGTGCTGTACCTGATGCAATGAGTTTTAAAAGTTTTTCATTAAATTTTGAGCTTGCTTTTGGCGTGGCGATCAGTGAAGAGCACGGTGATAGTGCTAACGAAATTGTAGCGCACGCAACCGATGCTTTATTAAAAGCGGAATCAAAAGAGCAACCCATTCAATACTTTGATAACAGTGCGGTACTTTATACCGAGCAACAACTCGCTTTGATGGAATGCTTGCGAAAAGATATCTTAGCTGAGAATTTGCGCTGGTATTTACAACCACAAGTGAATTTAGACGATAATTCTATTGTTGGGTTTGAATTAAAAGTACATTGGTATTACCAAGATGAAGAGCCAAAAGATCTCCCTGAATTTGTCGGTATTGCTGAGCATAGTGGTGAAGTTTATTTGTTAACTAAACAAAT
The DNA here is from genome assembly GCF_057546125.1 of Colwellia sp. SU-HH00943. Taxonomy (NCBI): domain Bacteria; kingdom Pseudomonadati; phylum Pseudomonadota; class Gammaproteobacteria; order Alteromonadales; family Colwelliaceae; genus Colwellia; species Colwellia sp. SU-HH00943. The sequence goes on along the minus strand of NZ_BAAJLW010000001.1, from coordinate 614,392 downwards.
GTTTAAACAAGCTTTTAAGACTTTATTTACACTTCACAAAATGGGTGTATATCAGAAAGTATCTGTTAGCCTTTCCAGTAAAAATTTACTCGAACCAGATTTAGTTGATTACATTGAGCAGCAAATGAAAAACTTCAATATTGCGGGTAAATATTTGATGATAGAGCTTGATGAAAAAATTATGCTTACGGCCTGTCAACGGGCTAAAGGTATTATTGATCAACTCAAATCCTTAGATATCACTATTGCTATTTTTAACTTTTCTGGGAGTTATGAATCTTTACGTTACCTGAGAAAAATGGCTATTCATCAAGTTAAAATTAACTGCCAACAGTTAGGAAAAACTGGTGCTAATAATGCTGATAAAGCGATAATAAATGCGTTAATCACGTTAACTCGCAGTATGCAAATACCTTTGATTGGAACTCATATTGATAAACATGAAGCGGTTAATCATTATGTTGCAATGGGAGGAAAGCTTGTTCAAGGTGATATTATCAACCGTGGTGTAGTTCCGGATGAGATGGAAATTTGGTTGAAAAGGTGGTTCACGCAACACCCGGATGCAAAGCCAAATTAGCCTTTATTGTAGCTACGCAGATTAACAGTGCTTATCGGTAGTGTGCTAATATTACTCTATGTCTAATGGATCGGGTGAAAGAATAATACCGGTATTATCCGCATAAATATGATCATCAGGCAATATGGTGACGCCACCAAAGTTTATGGCGATATCACTTTCGCCAACGTCAGTATCACTTGCTCCAACCGGAATAGATACTATCCCTTGTATGCCTATGTCTATTTCTTCTAGTGCATCAACGTCTCGTACACTGCCATAGCAAATAATACCTTCCCAGCCATTGTTTGCTGCTGTTTCTGCAATATTGATATCTATAAGTGCTCGTCTGGCAGAACCACCACCGTCAATTACTAATACTTTACTCGTTCCGTCGGTGGCAACAACTTGCTCAATTATCCCTAAACTTTCAAAGCATTTGATTGTGACGACTTTGCCACCAAATGAGTTTCTGCCACCATAATTACTAAAAATAGGATCTATGACATCAACGACACCTGCATAGGTATCGCATAATTGTGAAGTATTGTATTCCATATGCATCTTCTTTATGAAAAGGCTAGAGTAATATTAGTATATCGATTTTTAGCTAAAGTTAAATAGCTACTTGTATTTTCAGGTAAAAGTCTCTTTAATAGTAAATAGCACTTATTAACAACATTATACGGCAAATAAATGCTTGAAAACCTTAACGCCACAGCTTTTTTATTTGCTACCCAAGCAATCGTTTTTGCTCTGCTGTCTTTCGTCTTTTTTATGTATTTTCGGGCTTTTGGTCGGGAGTACGTTCGATGTTGGATGCTTAGCCTAATTGCACTAAGCTGTTTTTATACCAGTAGTGCAATTTTGCAAGAATATAACAACTATTATTTTACTGATTATTTGCCATTATTTTATGCGCAAATACAGCAATCTAGTATGTACTTATATCTCGCGTTGTTATTAGCTGGGTTATATAGTGCTAAAAAGAACAAGCCAATAAATCGTGTAGTGGCAAGGAGTGTATATACCGCTGCAATTGTTTTAGGTGTTTTTGCGGCAACTTATTATGCTTTTGATGCAGGAAACGTGTTCAACCGCTTTTACCTGACGGTTAGTTTAAAAAGTTTTGTTTTTGCCTGTGCTTTTCTTGCCACGAGTTTTTATCTTTATATTGATAGAAAACCTCACTTTTCCAGCAAAATATTATTAGCGTATTGTTTATTGTTGGGAACTCGATACATATTACATTCTTTTATTTCAATTGTTGCGCTAACCGAACCTTGGTTTAATCAATTGCAAATCTTCTTATTGTATTTTGATGTTGGCGCCCATAGTGCTTTAGGTTTTATCTTGCTAATTTGGATGCAAGGAGCTGAGCGAAATATCGCAGTTCACGCCATGAGCAAAGTGCAATATTTGGGTAAGCATGACTCGTTAACAGGGGCTTTAAACCGTGAACAAGTTATGGCTAAATTATCCGAAGCTGTTCTTATGGCTAACGAAAAAAATATTCAGTTAGCTATTTTTCTTATAGATATTAAGCAATTTAAATTTATTAATGACACTTATGGTTTGAAAACGGGTGATTATATTTTAGGAGGAATAGCTAAGCGATTAAATAACAGTATTATGTTGCCCAAGGCTATTGGTAGGCTCAGTGGTGATTCATTTATGTTTGTTGTTGAATCTAACCAGACTGGCGCCATTGAACGTGTACCAGAGCATCTACATCAAATCATCAATAGGCCTTTCCGCTTTGATAGCCAAGATATACATATTCAAGCGAGCGTAGGCTATTGCACCTACCCTGCTGACGGTAAAGACTCGGAAGAGTTATTACATAATGCCAACCTGGCATTGCACCATGCTGAAACTAATAATATTAGTACAGTTGCTTTTGAATCTGGCATGCAGGCTGAGGGTCGAAGATTATTACTTGTTGAAAAAGAGCTTAAATCAGCATTAGTTAATGATGAGTTTATTTTATATTATCAACCACAATTAAATTTATTAACCAATAGGTTAGAAGGTGTTGAAGCCTTAGTTCGCTGGCAGCACCCTGAAAAAGGTTTGTTGTCTCCGGCGCATTTTTTAGATGATATTGATGCCCTTAAAATGAACAGTGAATTTGATAATTATATTTTAGTTAAAGCATGTGAAGCTAATTCTCGATGGTATAAACACTATAAGCGACGTGTGGCTATTGCTGTTAATATTACCGCCATTGAATTTCAAGACCCTCAAATAGTAGCCAATATACAAGCCTTATTATTGGAATATAAAATTCAGCCTAAATATTTAGAGTTAGAAATAACAGAAAATGTTGTGATGACTGATATTAGTAGCGCTATGGATACTATTGTTAGCCTTCAAAATATGGGGATCAAAGTATCTATTGATGATTTTGGAACTGGCTACTCTTCTTTAGCGTATTTACGTAAGTTACCTATAGATAAAATTAAAATAGATCGTAGTTTTATTACCGAAGTTGCGTCTAATGACTCAGATATGACGATTGTGAAATCTATGATAGAGCTCTCTCACGGTTTAGGAAAACGTGTACTTGCTGAGGGTGTTGAAACTGTCGAACAACTTAATGTACTGCGTAACTTAGGTTGTGATGCTGTGCAAGGTTACTTTATTAACAAACCACTTTCAGAAGAAGCACTTACTCAATTTTTATCTAAAGGAAAAAGTAAGTCTTAATAAAGCATTTTCTGCGCAAAAATTAGCATAATAATTTTTATTAAAATTTTGAAAAACGTCTATACTGTAATCACTTACCAATAAAAACATACAATATTCGTCAAAGGCTTGTACATATGCTCATTAAACATAAGTTAATTGCAAACACTGTTACCCTAATTTTGGCAATGTTATTGATGCTAATATTATTGCGTTATGCCAGTAATGCATTACAACATGATATTAATATTGCTACCTCATTAGGTAAAATAGAAAGTTCAATATTGCAATTAAGACGTAATGAAAAAGACTTTCTTGCGCGTAAGGATTTAAAATACTCTGATAAATTTAGTCAAAATATGGGAGCTCTGCAGAAGCAAGTGCAAAGCTTGCAGCAAGACTTTATTAGTAATGATTTGAAGCTGGCTGAGTTTAATAATATGAAGGTTATTCTCAAAGAGTACGAAAAACACTTTAAAAGCTTAGTAGTGAAGCAGCAAGAAATTGGTTTAAACCCTAAAGATGCTTTATACGGCGAGCTACGTAAAGCTGTTCATAATGTTGAAGAGTTAATTGGTAAAGATGACTTTCAATTATTGAGTGAAATGCTACAGCTAAGACGTAACGAAAAAGATTTTATGTTACGCCTAGACGATAAGTACGTCACCCGCCTGAAAAATAATGTTTCTATACTGATCAGCAATGTTGATAACAGTGGTTTTGACTCAGATAAAAAAGCACAAGTCATTACTTTACTAAACAGCTATGAACAGGCGTTTTTAGCCTTAGTATCAGCTCAAAAAGAGCTAGGTTATAACTCTACTATGGGCATATTAGGCTTGATGCGTAAAACCGTGCATCAAATTGATGATATTTTGGCAGCGTTGTTGAGTAAGAGTCAGCAGGCCGTAGAAGATAATATTAGCTTTGTTGACACCGTAGCTTACAGCTTGTTTTTGGTTGTTTTGGTGATAGCTCTAGCATTAGCTTGGACCATCAGTACAAGTATTATTAACCGAATTATGGACTTAAAAGGCACTATGGAGCACATTGCTCAAACAAATGACTTAACAAAAGGGGTTGAATTTAAAGGTAATGATGAGCTTGCAGATATGGGGACTGTGTTTAATCAAATGCTCCACTCTTTTCGTCACCTTATTGTTGAAGTAAACCAATCAGTAACAACACTTAATAGTGCTACTGACATGTTGGCAGAGAATATTCACCATGCTAATTCAGGTGTTGAAACCCAAATGGAGCAAACAGATCTAGTGGCAACAGCAGTGACAGAGATGGTTGCTACCGTTGAGCAAATAGCCAGTAATACGCGTGAAGCTGCTCATAAGGCTGAGACAACCCATGATAATGCCGATCAAGGTAAACAGGGCGTTGAGCAAACAATCAGTCAAATAGTGAACCTTTCGGAGAAATTACTTGCTTCAGAAGATGTTGTCAAAGAGTTAGAAAAAGAAAGTGTGACTATAGCCTCAGTACTTGATGTTATTCGTGGTATTGCCGAGCAAACAAACTTACTTGCATTAAATGCTGCTATCGAAGCTGCACGTGCGGGAGAGCAAGGAAGGGGCTTTGCTGTTGTGGCAGATGAAGTGAGAACACTGGCGAGTAGAACACAGGAATCTACACAAGAAATCGAAACCATCATTAATTTACTACAGTCACGCACACAAGAAATTGTTCAGCTGATGGCGACTTGTCGAGATCAAGGGCAAGACAGTGTTGATCAAGCAAGCTCAGCAGGCTCTATGCTGGAAGAAATCAATCAAGATGTATCATTAATTTTAGAAATGAACAGTTCTATAGCATCGGCCATTCAAGAGCAAACGACTGTCGCTTCAGAAGTGAATCAGCATGTTGTGATGATCAGGGATGTAGCAGAGCGCTCTGGAACATCGGCAAAACAAAATGAAGAAATGAGTGAAGAGTTATCTCAACAAGCGAAAGTATTACATACTGAAGTTAGTCGCTTTGTTGTTTAACCATGACAGCTTATATGACGAATAAAATATGACGAATAAATAGTGCCTTACTGGCACTATTAAAGTTGTTTGATGTCGATGATTGCTTCCCTTGAGTGACCAGATGACTTGAGCTGACTCAAGTAATCTTGCCAGCGCTTGTCACGCTCTTTGATGAGTATTTCAAGGTAGCTAGTTGAATAAATCGCACTATGATTGTCATCAAAAATAAAGCGGTAGCCGTGTTTTCCTACCGCTTCTATTGACGCTAATATCACACCCTTTTTGTGAGTTTCAATGCCCTGATTCGGGTTATTTGTCGTTTGAGGAGTGAAAACCCGTAAGAACTCAAAACTAAGGTCAAAATTTTTCTTCTTAGCCGCAGTAATAAGTAACTTTTTCTCAGGTTTATCTATAGTAAAACGCTCAATCTTCATAAAACTCACATACTTATTATAGGTGTTGTTATAAAATAAATCGGCTTAAATCTTCGTCTTTAACCACTTCATTTAATGTCGATTCAACATAGGCTTTATCAATTAAAATCGTTTCTCCAGTGCGTTGATCTGCATGGAAAGACAAGTCTTCTGTTAGACGTTCCATCATAGTGTGTAAACGTCTAGCACCAATATTTTCAGTGGTTTCGTTTACTTGCCACGCTGCATTTGCAATTGCTTGAATACCATCATCACTAAAGGCAATATCTACGCCTTCAGTGGCTAATAAAGCGATATATTGCTCAGTTAATGACGCAAATGGCTCAGTAAGAATTCTAACAAAGTCTTCAGTTGTTAATGCTTTAAGCTCAACACGAATAGGTAAACGCCCTTGTAATTCAGGAATTAAGTCAGAAGGTTTTGCCATTTGAAAGGCACCTGAGGCCACAAACAAAATATGATCAGTTTTCACCATACCGTGTTTAGTGCTCACGGTCGAACCTTCGACTAAAGGTAATAAGTCTCGCTGAACACCTTCACGAGACACATCACCACCACTGTTACTGTCAGCACGTTTACAAATTTTATCTATCTCATCAATAAACACTATGCCATTTTGCTCAACAGCATCAATGGCTTTTTGCTTAATATCATCTTGATTAACTATTTTGGCAGCTTCTTCTTCTTGCAGTGCTTTAAAAGCGTCTTTTATTTTTAACTTACGCTTTTTAGTTTTATCGTTAGACATATTTTGGAACATGCTTTGAAGTTGCGAGGTCATGTCTTCCATACCTGGAGGAGCCATGATTTCAACTCCCACTTGTGGTGCGGCTAAGTCCAGCTCAATTTCTTTATCGTCTAACTTGCCTTCACGCAATTTTTTACGGAAAACTTGTCGGGTACTGCTGCCGGCACTTTCATCTGTTTGAGTTTCTGCATTACCAAAGCCATCGCGCGCAGGGGGTAATAGTACATCGAGAATACGCTCTTCAGCCGCTTCTTCAGCTAAATGCTTAACACGATTCATTTCATCTTCTTTAACCATCTTGATAGCCATATCAGCTAAATCACGAATAATGGTCTCAACTTCTTTACCGACATAACCTACTTCGGTAAATTTTGTTGCTTCTACTTTAATAAAAGGCGCACGGGCTAATTTAGCTAAACGTCGTGCAATTTCTGTTTTACCAACCCCTGTTGGGCCTATCATTAAAATATTCTTAGGGGTTACTTCATTACGCAATGCTTCATCAAGTTGCATACGACGCCAGCGGTTTCTTAAGGCAATAGCCACTGCTCGCTTAGCATCACCTTGCCCAACAATATGGGTGTCTAATTCGTGAACAATTTCTCTGGGAGTCATATTTGACATGGTTAAATCCTCATTTCTTGCAGTGTTATTTTAGGCAAGAAGTGTTAATTGATAAATGAACAGCAATAATCTTTTGGCTTTTGTGTTTGAAAGAAAACTTAAAGCTCGTCAATAGTCTGTGATTGGTTGGTAAATACGCAAATATTCCCAGCAATAGTTAAAGACTTTTCAACAATTTCTTTGGCTGATAATTCGGTATTTTCTAATAATGCTGTAGCGGCTGATTGTGCAAAATTACCACCACTACCAATGGCAATAAGATCATGCTCAGGCTGAATAACGTCGCCATTACCTGTGATAATAAGTGAAGCAGTTTCATCAGCAACAGCAAGTAATGCTTCTAGTTTTCTTAATGCGCGATCGCTACGCCAGTCTTTAGCAAGCTCTACCGCGGCTTTAGTTAAATGACCTTGATGCTGCTCTAGCTTACTTTCAAAGCGCTCGAATAAAGTAAAGGCATCGGCTGTACCGCCAGCAAAACCTGCAAGTACTTTATTATTGTATAGGCGACGTACTTTTTGAGCATTACCTTTCATTACAGTATTGCCCAGTGAAACTTGCCCGTCACCACCTATAGCCACTTTGCCATTGCGTCGAACAGAAACGATAGTAGTCATGTAAACCCCAATCTAATAAATACATTTTTGATGGTAATTAAATTGGGGTTATTAATAACTTTTCAAGGATAGAATTGACTTTATTAATGTTTATTGACAATAAATAATGAGTGACTTATCGCCACAGCCAAATTTGACATCCATTTATTTGGTTATTTCTTAATTTATGTTTGTCTTCTTCAGCGGCTCGCTTACGGGTATAAGGACCTAATACTACTTTATACCACATATTATTTTTGCCTTGTGCCGTTTGAATTTGGCTTTCAATACCCACAAAAGCCATTTTTGCTTTTAATGTTTCGGCTTGAGATTGAGTTTTAAAAGAGCCACATTGCATTTTATATGGGCCACTTTCTTTAACCTCATACTGACCAACTTCAACTTCTTTATGCTTTAAGTCGTCTACATATTGCCACTTTTCTTCAGGTGGTTTAGGTAATGCTGTTGATTTCTCTTCTATCGTTTTAGCTTCTTTACTGACATGAGGTGTTTTTGTACTCGGATCAGTTTTTAAAAACCATAATCCGTAAGCTACGCCAGCAATGAGCAAAATAAGTGTGATTAATACAAATGCTTTCTTTTTATTATTGTTAGGTTGCTGCTGAGTGGGCTTTTTTTTATATGGGTTATTTTTCTTTTTTTTAGCCGGGCTACGAGCGATATAATCTTGATTTGACATGAATGGGAAAAGAATAGCGGAAAACTTTGTTTATTCTAACTACTCACCAATTTAAATCAATAGGGTCTATATCTAAACTCCAGCGTACTTTGTTTTGCCACTCGACATTTGGAATCATTATCAACAATTCTGATACAGCTTGATGCAAATGCTTTCTGGACCTTGACTGGATGATTAAATGATATCGAAACTTACCGGCCTTTTTTTCCATTGCTGCTGGCACCGGGCCCGCATACTCACATTGATTGATGGGGTGCTCTGTTAGGGCACGTAAAAACTTTTCAGGATAACTCGGATAATTTGATTCTGCCCGAATAAGGGCTTGATAACTGAACGGAGGTAGCAAGGCCTGTTGACGTTCTATTAATGATTGTTTGGCAAAGTGTTGGTAGCCATTATGAAGTACTTCTTGTAAAAGCGGATGATCTGGGTAATTAGTTTGCAATAAGACTTTGCCAGGTTTACTCGCACGCCCAGCACGTCCTGCTACTTGTACTAGTAACTGTGCCATTTGTTCACTGGCGCGAAAATCAAAACTAAATAAAGCACCGTCGCCATCAAGTACTGCAACTAAAGTCACATTGGGGAAGTGATGGCCTTTAGCGAGCATTTGTGTGCCAATGAGTAATTGATGTTTTTTATCACTGATTTCTTGTAGTAATTTGGTGAGTTCACCTTTTTTACGGGTACTGTCACGATCTATTCTCACTAAGCTGACATCTGGGAATAGTTCGCCTATGCGTTGCTCTAATTGTTCAGTACCTTGGCCAATTGGATTTATCCTAATACTGCCACAATTAGGGCATTGTGGTAGAACACGCTTTTGGCTACTACAGTGGTGGCAAATAAGTAATTGTTGTTTTTGATGGAAAGTATAAGGTTTATCACAGCGCTGACAATCAGCAATCCAATGACACTCCTGACAGTGAATAGCAGGCGCATAACCTCGACGGTTCAAAAAAATCAATACTTGCTCACCACGTGATAAAGTTTGTTGTATTTCCTGCTTCAATGTGCCAGAAATACCATGTTCCATTTGCTGTTTCGCAACATCAATTAAGGCTATTTTAGCTTGGCTACTTTTGCCGGCGCGTTTATGCAGTTGATGGTATTGATACTTCCCGGATAAGGCATTTTGCAAAGATTCAAAGCTCGGTGTAGCGCTGCCCAACAACACCGGAATATTCAGTTGTTTAGCGCGTAATATCGCTAAATCTCTGCCATGATAACGAAAAGTGTCTTGTTGTTTTAACGAGCTGTCATGTTCTTCATCCACAATGATCATGCCCATACGTCGAAGTGGGGTAAAAATAGCGGAGCGGGTACCTATTACAATAGCTGCACTATTTTGTTGAGCATTGAGCCAAGTGTCTAAGCGCTCTTTATCATTTAAGTTAGAATGATGTAAGCAAATAGGGACATTAAAACGCTGCTCAAATCGTAGTAATGTTTGCGGTGTTAAACCAATTTCAGGCACGATAACCAGCACTTGCTTGCTATTTTCAAGCACTCTTTCCATTGCTTGCAAGTAAACTTCGGTTTTTCCGCTTCCGGTTACGCCATCAATGAGGTGGCAGCTAAATTGTTCACTTGCTTGGTTAACGGCAGCAACAATCACTGCTTGTTCGGTAGATAAACGTTGTTTGTTTTCTTCATTTAAAGCTCGTTTGTGCCAAGCATATGTTTTGGGTATTTGCTTTTTTTCCACCACTAAATCTTTTGCAACGAGCGCATTCAGCTGGGCTTTGCTATACCCCAAAGTGCGTAATTCTGGCCAGCTTATACCTTGATGGTTATCAATCAGTGAAAATAGTGCGTGCTGCTTTGGCGCTTTGCTAGCAAGTTTGCTCACTTGTTCAATATTGTCCTCAGAGAGACTATGCCAAACCATGGGTGGTTGTAGGTCAAGTTTTTTTATTTGCCTGAGGAGTTTAGGTAAAGCTTGCTGAAAAACATCGCCAATAGGGTGGTGATAGTAATTGGCGCATAATTGTAAAAAATCTACGACACTGTCAGTTAAATGAAAACTATCATCGAGCCTTTTACTAATTGATTTGATTTTTTTAGCCTCAATATCACAAGTATCACTAAGCGAAATAATAATAGCGATAACTTGTCTCGCGCCAAAAGGTACAGCGATACGCTCACCTACCTGTATGGGAGGTGACTGCATTGTGCTAGGCACTTGATAAGTGAATAATTGCCGCATTGGAACAGGTACAGCAACTTGTACAAATTGAGTTGACACTACACGCGTTTATTTAATGATATTGATTGGCTATTTTGACCTGAGAAAAGGCTACTGCCAAGTAGCAAGCTTACATTATTGTCAAATAATTACCGATTTCAATCTCACCTTAACAAAGCGCTATTTATTTAAACAATTTGACGGGTTTTCTCTTGCAGTTGTATAAGCTTTGCATTATTATTCGCCCCCATTATTTTTTAACTCGTATGGTGCTTGGCGTTTAAAGATAAACGGCTAAGTGGCGATACGCCCAAGTTCTCGAAAGAGATAGAGGTCCCCATGAAAGACGGTATTCATCCTAATTATGTAGAATTTAAAGCTAATTGTTCTTGTGGTAATGTTATTACTACTCGTTCTACAGTAGGTAAAGACATCCATTTAGACGTATGTTCAGCTTGTCACCCATTCTACACTGGTAAGCAAAAAGCTGCTGAGACTGGTGGTCGTGTTGACAAATTCAACAAACGTTTTGGTGCACTTTCTAAGAAGTAAGTTTACTACTTATGTACACCGTGAAAAAAGCGCCATTTGGCGCTTTTTTTGTATCTAGTAAAAAATATTCCTACCGTTTAAACCCTTTTTTGTCATACTGCATCTAACTTACTATTAACCTTTATTTTTAAACGAGACACTTTTTTGAATAACGCTCAAGTTATTGATGCACAAAAGCGGTTTGCCAGTTCTCAAGAGGAAGAGTGGATTGCTCACGCAAAGCAAGGTTCACAGGCAGCTTTTCATCAACTTTATCAATTACACCACCGAAGAGTGTACGCACTTTGTTGGCGTATGTTAGCGGATAAAGATAGCGCTGAAGATGTATGCCAAGAAGTGTTCGTTGTTTTATGGCAAAAAATTAATAACTTTAGAGGTGAAAGCAAATTTAGTACTTGGTTGCATAGTGTTGCTAGTCATGTTGTTTTAGGACACTTACGAAAGCAAAAAAATTGGATACAACGCGTATTTAGTCTCGAAGATCAAGGGGAAAACAGCCAAGTCGCTGAAGAGTCTGTGCCATTAGATGATTCATCTGGGCTGGATGAATTAGACAAACATATTGCAAGGCTTCCCGAGCGAGCACGGTTAGTTTTTGTTTTGTTTGCTATTGAAGGTTATCGCCATGAAGAAATTGCCCAAATGTTAAATATGGCGGTGGGCTCGAGTAAATCACAGTACCATAGAGCAAAATCACTGTTGAAAGCGTCGCTTAGCGAAGAAGTCGTGATTGGAGAAGAAAATGAATAAAGCAAATAAGGTGATACAAGTTTCTGATCAAGTGTTAGCTGAAAAAGTCAGTGGCTTGCCAACTGAATTATCACCACAACGTGATTTGTGGTCAGGTATTGAGCGAGCTATCCAGCACAAACCACAAGATGCTTTTGAGCGTAATGGGATAAAAAATAGCAATAAACCATTTATCCCTGTTGCTTGGGCTGCCTCAGTAATTGCAGCGGTGTTAGTCACTTGGATATCATTTGCACCAATGCATGAGGAAGAAGGCGTGCTCACAGCGAATAATCAATTAGTGGCGATGATCCAAGAGAATTTTTCACAGCAAAAACAGGCGATGTTAGTCAGTTATGGACAAGCAGATTTGAACACATTGCCTGATAAAATTCAGCTGCAATTAACGCAATTGGCGCAAGCAAGATTGAGCATAGAGCAAGCGCTGGCAAACGATAAAAACAATGTTGATTTATTGAATTTACTCCGTTTTACGCAGCAGCAAGAGCTAGATTTATTGCAAAAGATATTGCCTTATACCGGCAATAATACAGCTAAATGGCAAACGATTTAATGAATAGATTAGCAGAAATAAAAGATAAGAGGTTTTTATGAAGACTATTAAGCATTTAGTGCTAATTCCCATGATGTTGTGTAGCACATTTTTATATTCAGCAGTCATTCTTGCTGGCGAAAAGGTTGATGAAACACTAGCAGTGAGTGAAGCAAGTTCGGTAGCAATAGAAAATGTTAGTGGCAAGGTGAAGGTTATTGGCTGGGATAAAATGACAGTTCATGTTAAAGGTGAGCTTGATAAACACGCCGAGAAATTAGTGTTTGAGCAAGTAGGCAGTACGATTAACATTAAAGTTGATATTGACCACCATGCGCTCAGACATTCTAAAGGCTCGTATCTTACCATTCATATGCCATCGAGTTTGCGTGTTAATGTTGAAAGTATTTCAAGTGATGTTGAACTTGATAATTTTACTCATGGCGTAACGGTTAAAACTGTAAGCGGTAATATTAAGGCTAAAAAATTAACGCAGAATATCGAATTAAGTAGTGTCAGTGGCAATATTAAAACCAGTGCCTTAGAGGGAAAAGTGAGTTTATCTGTGGTGAGTGGTGATATAGAAGACCAAGATTCATCTGGCCGTTTACAAGTACAATCAGTGAGCGGTGAAATCGAAGTGAATAGTCATTCAACGGAAGTTTTTGTTAATAATGTCTCAGGCGATACCGAGCTAACATTAAGCCAAACCGATGAATTAAAAATTTCTACGGTAAGTGGAGATTGTGAGGTGGCTATGGTGTTGAAAACAGGCGGCGTTGTTAAAGCGTCAAGCGTGAGTGGTGATGTTGAATTGGGCTTTCAACAAGGTGTTGAAGCTGATTTTCGTTTAAAAGCGAATGCGGGGGGTGATTTGATCAATAAGATAACGAAGCAAAAAGCTCAAGAAGCGAAATATGGCCCTAGTAGCAAATTGTATTTCCAAACAGGTAATGCCAATGGCTCAATACGAGTGAGTACGGTTAGCGGTAATGTTATTGTGAAATAGATTTTTATCGTTCGTAAGTATAAAGAAAAAGCAGGATAATCTTATCCTGCTTTTTCTGTTATTAACGCTCTATTTTTCTCGTAATATTTGATACAGTAATCATCCTTTATACGGTGTTAATGTATACATCTTTCTCAACGTGTTATTCCATAAGTAAGGGCCAAGTAAATGGCAGATAGAAAACCCGGTAAGTTTGCCAAAGAAAAGCAATTTATCAAAGATAAGCAAATTGATGATTTAAAAATACCGCCGCACTCATTAGAGGCTGAACAGTCTGTATTAGGTGGTTTATTGCTGGATAATGAAACGTGGGATAGGGTTAGCGAGAAAACTGTTGCGGAAGATTTTTATAGCCGTTCGCACCGACTTATTTTTGAAACAATTGGTGCGTTAATTGAGCTGGGTGAGCCAGTTGATCTTATTACCTTGTCAGAAGCGTTAGAAAACGATCAAAAACTAGATGATGCCGGTGGTTTTGTTTATTTAGCCGAAATGATGAAAAACACGCCAAGTGCCGCGAACATAACTGCATATGCTGATATCGTTCGTGAACGTGCAGTAACGCGTGAAATGATCAGTGTTGCTAATGAAGTTGCAGAAGCAGGGTATGATACACAAGGAAGGACCAGCGCTGATTTATTAGACTTTGCTGAAACTAAAGTTTTTGCCATTGCTGAAAAACGCGCAAATAAGTCAGAAGGTCCTGAAAGCATTCATTCAGTATTAGAAAAAACCGTAGATAGAATTGAGAAACTCTGTTCAACGCCATCGGGTGGGGTTACGGGTGTTTCGAGTGGTTTTACTGATTTAGATAAGATGACAGCAGGTTTACAGAAATCAGATTTGATTATTGTTGCCGCTCGTCCATCAATGGGTAAAACAACCTTTGCGATGAACCTGGCTGAACATGCAGCCATGACGGAAGATAAACCGGCATTAATTTTTAGTTTAGAGATGCCTTCTGAGCAAATCATGATGCGTATGCTGGCTTCCTTAGGTCGTATTGATCAAACTAAAATTCGTACGGGTCAGCTAGATGATGAAGATTGGGCTCGTATGTCTTCGACTATGGGATTACTGATTGAAAACGGGAAAATGTTTATTGATGATGCTGCGGGTTTAACACCTACAGAAGTGCGTTCACGTGCACGACGTATTCACCGTGATCATGGAGGGATTTCTATGATCATGATTGACTACTTGCAATTGATGCGAGCCCCACAATTTTCTGATAACCGTACTTTGGAAATTGCCGAAATTTCCCGGTCATTAAAAGCGTTAGCGAAAGAATTACAAGTGCCTGTAGTGGCGCTTTCCCAGCTTAACCGTGGCTTGGAACAACGTGCCGATAAACGACCTATTAACTCCGATTTACGTGAATCGGGCTCTATTGAGCAAGATGCGGATTTGATTATGTTTATCTACCGCGATGAAGTTTATCATGATGATAGTGAGTTCAAGGGGATGGCCGAAATTATAATTGGTAAACAGCGTAACGGGCCTATTGGCCGTGTACCATTAACGTTCCAAGGCCAATTTTCACGCTTTGATAATTATGCTGGCCCTCACGTACTTGAAGAAGATTAATATTCTTCACCATTGATGGTAGCAACAATAGTGCGGCTCCCAGCATGGTTTCTGTGTTCACCTAAATATATGCCTTGCCAAATGCCTAGGTTCAATTGCCCTTGAGAGATAGGGATTGTGATACTGGCACCCAGTAAACTGGATTTAATATGTGCAGGCATGTCGTCATCACCTTCATAAGTGTGCTCAAAATAAGGAGCACGCTCAGGTGCTATCACATTGAAATGCTTTTCCATATCACTGCGAACAGTAGGGTCGGCATTTTCATTGATGGTTAAGGATGCTGATGAATGCTTAATAAACAAATGTAAAATACCGCATTCAATGTGATGAATTTCTCCAAGTTTACGGGTAATTTCATCGGTTATTAAATGAAAGCCTCGTTGTTTTGGGGATAATTTTATTTCGAGTTGATGCCACATAATGTTTAATGATGAGTGATTGTCTAAAAAGAAAATAAAAGTAATAAAAAAGCACTATATTAAGATAGTGCTTTTTCTGGGTTTATAACTGTTTAGCTAAAAAACGAATAATTTTTTTACTATTCGTCGAAGCTAAATTCAATATAAGCTTTTCCTGCTTCACCTTTTAGCGCAATGATGACAACTGGCCCTTTAGATTTATGGTGAATAGTATGATTAGGGCCTGATACTACCACTGGGGTAGCCATATCAAACTCAAAACCTTTTTCACTAAGCATGCGCTTTGCACCACCTGTAACCATATTGGTAATTTCACCGACTAAATCGGTAATTTCATCGTTAACTTCATCGGGAGCTTCCCCTACCATGCCTTTCATGGTTGCTAATGCTAAAGGGCCATCGAATGTGATAGACAGCGAACCTTTAGTTTCAGGGCTAACCATGCCTATTAATCCTGAAACGTCACCCATCGCAAGTTCATCTTTCTTCAATTTGGGTTTTTCAGGTGCTAATTCCATTTGAGCCATAGTAGACATGACATTGAGCATTGATGATAAAAATGGGTTGATAAACTCTACTTTCATGAAGCCTTCCGAGCCTTAGCTATTTTGCAATACTTTGATTTTGCACACTTCTATTACAAATGTAAATCAATGGTGATAATTATTTTACTATTTTTTAGTAGATTCTTTAACCGTACTATTTACTGTACTTATTCTTGCCGCTTTCTGGTTGCTCTTAAAGGTTAAACTACCTTGCAACTTTGCGTTTGGTGCAAAAGTTATATCTTGATAATTCACAGTATTTATTTGTTTAGCATAAGTATCGACGAGGATAGTGTTTTTTACCACTAAATTAGCTAAAAAGTTTTCATTAACACTTTCTTGATAAGCAAAAAGTTTTCCACGTTTCACTTCTAAGCCAACCCAAGTAAGGGCGATTAACTGCTGCTCTTTTGTTAGTGTAAAGTGCTGCTCAAAATAATCTTGTATATATTGCTCATATTTTGGATGCTCAGCAGAAAAGTGTTCTTGTTTAATTTCTGCAATAGTGTTTTCAATATCGTGGGCGGTAAATTGATGGATAATTTCAATGCGTTGCGTTCGCTCATTTACATTAATGTCAGTGACACCAAAAAAGTAGGTGTGGGCAGCAGCAGATGCCGCTACCCCAACGAATAAAACACTGAATAATGCTTTATAAAGCAAAGTTTTTAATAATGAAGGCTGATTTTTAAACATTTAATTGCTCGTATCATTTGTAGCTTTTTCATCAATAGGCTTTAGTGCTTCATTATAGTCACGCATCATGTCGTCTTTGTTCCTTTTATAAAGCTCAAAACGAGATTTAATCGGACGTGCAGGCCAGTAGTTATTACTAACATCTACATCAGCCGTTTCCCAGTTCTTATCTATTGCTAAAGCAGTGATTTCTTTATCACGAATAAGAAGTTTTGAGGTTTTTTTAGTATTCAAACGCCAAATTTCAGCAGGTATTCTTACGTGTTCAGTACTACCATCAGCATAGGTTATATCTAATAAAATAGGCATCACTAAACCGCCTTTATTCTCAAAATCAATCACATAAAAATTGCTTTGATTGAGTAATAACTCTTTTTGCCATTGTTCCAGCTTATTCTGGTTAGCGTTATATTTATTTCTTGCAGCATTTGTTGCTGTAAACTTATCGTGCTTGTTATAAAAGTCCAATAACTCGGGCTTGTCTTGTGTTCTAACGCGGTTGCCTTTGTTTAAAATATCTGAGATGAATTCAGGTTTTTCGTTATCTAATGCACGTAACCAAGCTTCCTCAGTATCTGGATTTTGGCTATCAATGCTGTAAAGATGAATATTCCCTAAAGCAATATCAACATGATCTGTGGTGTAGAACCAGCCTCGGAAAAACCAATCTAAGTCAACGGCTGAAGCATCTTCCATGGTGCGGAAAAAGTCAGCAGGTGTAGGACGTTTAAACTTCCAACGTTGAGCATATTCTCTAAAGGCAAAGTCGAATAATTCTCGACCCATAATAGTTTCACGTAAAATATTGAGAGCGGTTGCAGGTTTACCGTAAGCGTTATTACCAAATTGTAGAATTGACTCAGAGTTAGTCATGATCGGCACTTGGTTATCACTTTTCATGTAAGAGATCATGTTTGCGGCATCACCACGGCGGGAAGGATAACCTTCTTCCCACGCTTGTTCAGCAACATACTGAACAAATGTGTTTAATCCTTCATCCATCCATGTCCATTGACGTTCATCAGAGTTTACAATCATCGGGAAGTAGTTATGACCTACTTCATGGATGATTACACCGATCAAACCGTACTTAGTGCGTCGTGAGTAGGTTTTTTCACCCGTTTCTTTATTTAAAGTTGGGCGTGGTCCATTGAAGGTGATCATTGGGTATTCCATGCCACCAACTGGACCGTTTACTGAAATCGAAACAGGATATGGGTAGTCAAACGTGTACTTGTTGTATTGCTCCATAGTATGAATAATGGCTTCTGTAGAGTATTTCTCCCAAAGAGGATTACCTTCATTTGGGTAGAAAGACATTGCCATAGTGTCAGTGCCACCTTCTTGATAACCTTGCGCGTCCCAAATGAACTTCCTGCTTGAAGCAAAGGCGAAATCGCGAACATTTTCCGCTTTAAAGTGCCAAGTTTTGGTTGTTGTTGCTCGTGACTTTTCATTCGCTAATGCTTCTTCAGGAGTAACAATTAATACTGGCTTTGTTGCAGTTTTAGCTTTTGCTAAGCGAATACGTTGTGTTTTCGTGAGCACTTTCTTAGGGTTTTGTAATACCCCTGTTGAAGCAACGATATGGTCAGCAGGCACGGTAATTTTTACATCATAATCACCAAATTCTAGGGCAAATTCCCCACGTCCTAAGAATTGTTTATTCTGCCAGCCCACAACATCGTAGTAGGCAACAGCACGAGGGAACCAGCTGGCAATTTCGTATAAGTAGTTGTCATCTTCTTTAAAGTATTCGTAACCTGATCGACCACCTAACACTTTTTGCTCATGCAGTTGGTAGTGCCAAGCAACGTTAAACTCAACATCATCACCTGATTTTAATGGCTTAGGTAAATCAATTCGTAACATAGTACCGTTAATTGTATATGGTAATGGTTTGCCATTGCTTGCGGTAACTTTGGTGATAGAGTAACCACCATTAAATTTTGGCATTTCAATCATATTGCGAGCACTGCTGTACGTTACTTTTTCAAGTTGTTTACTGGACTTTGACAGCTTAGCATCTGAATTACGTTTTAATTTATTTTGATCAAGTTGCAACCAAATATAACGTAAGGTATCCGGAGAATTGTTTTTATAATTTAATGTCTCATAACCCGATAATTGTTGGTTTTTGTCATCAATTTTGATGTCAATTTTATAGTCAACTTGTTGTTGCCAGTATTTATGGCCTGGCGCACCTGAGGCCGTACGGTATACATTGGCTGTTGGCAAAAGCTCCGATAATTGTCTGAATTTGTCATCAGCTATTGTTTGTCTAGCTTGTACCGTTGTGCTGAAAAATTGACTACTAAAAGCAACCGTTAAACAAATTAGCGCGGCCGAAAGAGAGTGTTTCATAGGATTCCATTTTACAAAGTGGTATATACAAGAGTATTTAAGCCGGACTTTATATCATAGAGTTATTTAGTGTTGTAATTCGCAAAGGAGTTTTGAGATAAGTTGTTTAATTATTAAGACTAATGGAGATTATTATTGACAGTTTTTGCAAAGACCGTGGGCTTCAACAATTTGATGAGTTATTTCAAAACCATTAGCATCTGCCATAGAGCGCAACGCTAAATCAAAATTATTTGATTGAATTTCTTCAACATAACTACATTCATCGCAAATGAGCAGTTGTACAGGGTGATTACAATCACCGAAGTGATGACACATGATAAATGCATTAATGGATTCAATTTTATGTACAAAACCTTGTTTAGATAAAAAATCTAAAGCGCGATAAATTGTGGCGGGTTTAGCTGCTGGATCGAGTTCTTTTAACTCATCTAAAAGATCATAAGCGCCCACAGCACCTTGGTGCTTAGCGAGTAGTAGAAATACTTGCTCCCGTGTTTTGGTTAAACGAGCCCCTTTTTTTTGGCAGACTTGTTGAGCTTGAGATAATAGTTTTTCAGCAGACATAGCAATTAGTGAATTAAATTTTTTATCCAGTTTAACATCATTGCCATTTAATGCACACGTGTGGTGTTTTTTTATCGCTTTAAATGGATATTAATTACATGTTTTTTTTGTTATGGTTACAAAATGACAGCGCTATCATTATTGATGGTTGCACGTACTAATACCTTCAGAATTAGACAAAGTTGGATAGCTTATGACTCGTTACCTTGCTCTTGATGCCTTTAGAGGTTTGACAATCGCTTTAATGATTTTGGTTAACACGCCAGGTACTTGGTCACATGTTTATGCTCCCTTACTTCATGCTGATTGGCATGGCTGCACCCCTACTGATTTAGTATTTCCTTTTTTCTTGTTTATTATTGGCTCAGCCATGTTTTTCTCTTTTAGAAAAACTAACTTTGCTGCAAACCCCGCACAATTTTTACGGATCTTAAAACGGGGTTTCATCATGTTTGTAATTGGTTTTCTGCTCAATGTAATCCCTTTTAATACCCCGGTAGAGGAGTGGCGCATTCTAGGTGTACTTCAACGAATTGGTCTGGCATATATTGTGGCAGCGAGCTTAGTCTTATTACTTAACAAACGCGGTATTTTTATTTTTTCAGCGGTAGTGTTATTAGCATATTGGGGACTATTACTTAGTGTCGGAGATGGTGCGTTGACTATTGAGGGTAATATTGTTCGTCAATTTGATTTGTCGATATTAGGGGCAAATCATATGTATACCATGCGCGGTGTCAGTTTTGATCCTGAAGGTTTAATTAGTACTATTCCTGCAGTGGTCAGTATGTTACTTGGTTTTGAATTAACACGTTTTTTAACCAGTATTTCTGATAAAAAAGATAGTGTTATTAAATTAATATTAATTGGTGGTTTGGCAATAGGATTTGGGGCATTATGGAGTCTTGTTTTTCCTATAAATAAGTCTTTATGGACAAGCTCTTATGTTATTTATACTACCGGTTTTGCATGTCTTTTATTGGCCGCCTTTATTTGGTTAATTGATATCAAAGGTCAGGAGAAATTAGTGTCGCCTTTACTGGTCTACGGTACAAACCCATTATTTGTATATGTTTTGTCATTTTTAATTGTGACTTTTTATTTAAATATTCCTGTTGGTGAGAGCAGTTTATATCGTTGGATATATGAGCAATTTACCTTAATAGCTAACCCAACCCTTGCTTCATTTTTATTTGCTTTTAGCCATGTAGCGCTATTTTGGTTTGTATCGTTGAAACTATATCAACGGAAAATATTTATTAAAATTTAATCAGCATTAATTTCAGCTTTATTATTAAAATAAAGCTGAAAAATCAGTGTTTTGCTGTTATGCTTAGTTCCAGATGCTTTGATAGGAGTTTGGATTAAGCGTGAAGAAGCTCAAGCTGTCTCAAGACGAAAATTTATCGTTAAAAATAACGCATCAATTATTACCACAATCACAGCAACGAGTTGATTTATACTTCTCGTTACCTGTAGAAATGGGCATAAGCCCAAGTACATTAAACGCTGAAGATTACTTTTACAGTAATATAAAGAGCCATAGTGCTTATTATTCAGATAAGTTACACCTACCACTAGTACGAAGTCGATTTATCAGTCAACGCTTTGAAGGGGATGATAAAGGCGAGCAAAGTGATTATCGGCTCAACCTGAACTTGTTTTCTTATCAACTAAAAATTGCCTTAGATGCGGATATTAAACAAACCTTAAAGCTAAAAAAGGCGGAAGAGTTTTATCCTGCTGCTATTGAACTGGCAGAACAAATTGCAACTTTAATCAAAAAGTTACGTCGTTATACTCCATCAGATAGTAAACTTAGCTCTTTTTTTGATAATGCTGATAACTATTTAAGTTGGCATGTTGAGCAATCCTTTTTGAAGTTATTATCAAAAGGACCTAAAAGCAGTGATTTTGCTACAGAGCGCGAGTTCTTGCTTAGTTTCTGTCGAGATGAAAATGCTTATCGCCTAACTCGCAAATATAATTCACAGGTTACCTTAGATGATCCGAACAGAATCACTAATAAAATGCGCTTGCTACAGCGGTTAATTGAGTATGGTGTAGTTTTTCAAAAGCAAACTCGATATTTAGATGTTAATTTGAAGCGTTTGGTGAGGGGAGGTGTTACGGCTGTGATTATGGCTTTTGTGATGCTATTGGTGCTTAATGCCCGTTCAAGCTTCACCGAAGTTACGTTAGCACTGATCGCTTTTTTAGGTCTAATTTATGGCTTAAGGGAAACTTTTAAGGAAGATCTTACAGGGCTTATTTGGCGTAAAATTCAAAAAGGGCGACCCAAGTGGCAAAATTTGTTTCGTCATAGTGTCAATCAAAAACGTATTTTAAGCCAAACGCTTTGGTTGGAATATATAAACAATAAAGATTTACCCTCTGTGGTGAATAAACTCTTTCAACAGCGAAGGCAACAGAACAAACAAGCTGCTCACCTTTTGCACTTTCGTTGTGATAACAAGGTGTTAGTGAAAAAATATTTACCTGGTTATGATGAGATTCAACAGCAAATATTTTTTAATTTGACCCCTTTTGTACGCTTTTTAAAAAAAGGTGCGGGGCGCTTATATAATTTAGATGGACAAAAGATCTCAAGTCAAGCGGTTGAGCGCCGATATCAAGTTAACCTCATTTTACGTAATCTAGATAGTAAAGGAGAACATTTACAACGATTTAAAATTACGTTGAATCGTAGTGAAATAGTTAATATAGAAGCGATGAGTGAAGGATAATTAATATCACAAGAGCGATAAAAGATAAACGGTTGTTTTATCATGATATATAGCTTTAAAAGCGTTTATAGTTGTTGAGCAAAATAATATTTATTTATAAAATCATCTTGTTTATAAAACATAAGGTTTATAAGACGTTACTGACTTTTTTTTATGAATTTAGCACTCTATAATTAACTGTACTATATTTATGTATAAATAAACGTAAGTATTTTTATTTAAACTAGCTTTAAGAAGGAAGACCATGAATCAAATTAATAAGGTTTTTTCAAGCGTTCTCATACTGCTTTTTGTGGAGTCCGTAGTATTAGCATTTGTCTATAGCACCTTTATAGAGGCTTTTGTTATCGGATTACCGGCTATGCTAGTGCCATTATGGATGATGAAAACTACACCAGATTCAGGGATAACTAGGCATGCTTGTGCAGCAGCAGCAATGATTTTTGCTGGTTTGCATATTCATCAAATGAACGGGTTAATTGAAGTGCATTTTGAGATATTTATTCTCATGGCCATTTTGATTATATTTAGTGACTGGAGAGTATTTATTACAGCTGTCGCCGTCATTGCTGTTCATCACCTTTCATTCTACTTTATGCAATCAAGTGGTATGGGTGTTTATGTATTTGACATCGATAGGCTGTTTTTTTCAACCGTACTTATTCACGCCGTTTATGCCATTGTTGAGGCTTCTATTGCTGGTTATATTGCTAAAGTACTTTATGATGATAGCCAGGTTGGTAAAGAATTAGCTAAAGTGACTCACGAGCTTACCGCTGATGAAAATTCTTTAGATCTAAAAATTAGAACAGACGCCAATGGCAACTCAGTATTAGATGGTTTTAATCAACTCTTGTCTGTACTTGATAATGTTGTTTTAGGTGTGAAGAACCAAACTAATGACTTTATTGAAAATTCTAATAATCTAATGTCCGCAAAAGTAGAGCTTGAGGCTTCGGCTGCTGGAAGGCAGCAAGAAACTGAAATGATTGCTTCTGCGATTGAGGAAATGTCAGTGACGGTATCATCTATTGCGCAAGATACCACTCAATTAAATGATCAGATGCAAGATGCTAGTGCATCAACTCAGACAACGAATACTTATATTGAAGAAATCAATGTTAAAAATAATGAGTTAACCACCGCCTTGAATAATACGAGTGCTGAAATTGCAGCATTGGCTAGTTCTAGTGATGTTATCACTAATGTTTTATCTGAGATTACCAGTATTGCGGATCAAACCAATTTACTCGCGCTTAATGCTGCTATTGAAGCTGCACGAGCAGGGGAGCAAGGGCGTGGTTTTGCTGTTGTTGCTGATGAAGTAAGGGCGTTGGCGAATAGAACTAAGGAAAGTACAGATAAGATAGGTGACACACTCACTAAACTTGTTAGTTACTCAAAATCGTCAACTCAGTCTATGGAAAACTGCATAAAAGCGGTTGATACTGTGATCTCTGTTGCTGAAAAAGCCAATGAAGAAGTTTCAAATGCTGCTAAATTGGTTGCACTTTCAAGTGATATTGCCAACTCTGTTGCGGCAGCAGTGGAAGAGCAATCGGTAACAACGAACGGTATCGCACAAAGTACAGAGAAAATGAGTGTTTTAAGTAAAGATGATGCGGTTAAAGTTGAAATGCTTGCTCATGAAGCTAATCAAATCTCTGAAGCTGTTGTCTCTCTGGAGGAAAGCATTGCCCGCTTCAGATGACAATAAAACACGATATCAATATATCGTGTTTTTTATCTGGATTTGCTCAACATTTGTTGCTGCAGGCTATTTTATATCAAGCCGGTTAACTTTATTTGATCCTGAAATGAAGTTAACAGGCAAAGATAGCCAGTTTGTTGTTGAGCAATTAAGGCAACTATCTGACTTACAAAATATCAATTTGAGTAATAGTATCATTCACTTCACCAGTGATGGTTGTTCATGCACTAAATTCAGTGAAGAGCATAAAGCAATAATTAACGAAAATGCTGCAAAGGATAATTTTGATGTGATCAATGTTAATTTGCCAGCTGAGTTGATGACAATTATCCCTTCTACACCATCGATTTTAATTGTTAATCATCAAGAAGATTTATTATATTTTGGTCCGTATTCGGCAGGGCTAGCTTGTTCTGAATCTAATGGCTATGTTGAAATGGTATTGCAAAATTATGCTCAAGGATTTAATTCAGACTTAATCATTAATGATGTGAAGGGCTGCTATTGTAATGTCTAGTTAGCTTGTCTGTTCGTTTTTCAATTATCATAACTGCCACATAATTAAATACCTCTCACTATATAATTTATTAGTAAATAATTTTATTTTTTGCTGTAACATATTGCTTCACATTTTATCGTTATTGTAAGTGAACTCGCCCTTATGGGCTTGGCAGGAAAATGATAACTGCGTTAATTTCATTGGTGGATAACGATTATAACGGTATCAATTTAAATTTTTTAACTTCCCTGATCTGCACTGAATTGGCCAACTACTTTTTCATTTGGTATTATGTATACCGAATGGTAAAATAAAAAATATTTAACAGTAGCGGTGATGTAAATTGACTAGTGGGCGTAAAAGAGAGTTTGATTTTGATGAAGCTTTAGAGGCGGCAATGCTTACCTTTTGGCAAAAAGGGTATATTGGCACATCCATGAGTGACTTAATTGAAAACATGGGGATCAATAAACCCAGTATGTACCGTGCTTTTGGCAATAAAGAATCATTATTTGTGAAGGCAACTCAGCGCTATTTAGATACAAAAATGACACCTCACTTAGCAATATTGAATGAAAAAGATTTGAGCCTGAAAAAACGCTTGAAAGAGCATATGATGTCTATTGTGGCTATGCAGTGTGATGGTGAATATGCTTTAGGTTGTTATTTAGTGTTATGCCAATCAGAACTTGTTAGTGGTCAAATACCGAAAGAGGCGGAAAAAATTCTTGCTGAGGCTGAGCTATTACCAAAGCAGCTTTATACTGAATTGTTTAATGTCGATGAAGAATCAATTTCTCTAGGCTTAAATGAAAATGCTCAAGCTAATGCGTTAAGTTTATATACTTTGTTGAAAGGCTCTGCTTCAATGGCTAGGGCTGGCACACCAAAAGCAGAGCTTGAATATTCTATAGATAGCTTACTGACAGGTATTGGCTTACATTAAAGTATGCTCAAGCTCATTGAGGCTACTTACTATAATATTTGGTTCGACCTCCCAAGGATCATAAACAGTTTGGCTGCTTCTTTTCACCCAAGCAGCATTAAGTTTCTGTGCTTTTGCGCCAATAACATCAAATGGGTTGCTAGATATAAGCCAAGTATTTTCCGGTGTTGATTTTGCTCTAGTTAATAAATGTTGATAAATCAATGGGCTAGGCTTGAAAGTTTTTACTTCATCAGCGGTAACAACCTCATGAAAATACTCAAGTATACCAGCACTTTTTAGCAAGCTAACCACGGATTCTTTTTCTCCATTAGAAAAAGCAACAAGTTGGTAATTATCTTTTAAAGAGGCTAGTGTCGGTGTCACATCAGTAAAAGCAGGTAACGTTAAGTAGCTCGACATTAACGCTACTTTTTGTTGCGATGTTAACGGGGCATTTAAACTATCACAGGTATAATCAAGGGCTTGTTTTGTACATACTGAAAAGTGCTGATAACTTTCCATCAACCCCCTTCTAAATGAGTATTCTAATTGTTTTGCTCGCCACGTATTTGAAAATAACAGTGCGTTATTTCCGACAACTTCCTTTAGCTGAGATAACACCCCTTGAGTGTCGATTAATGTTCCGTAAACATCAAATGCTAATACTTTGTTCATCATAACCCCTGAAAAATTATTCATTAATAAATACCAAACGTGCAGACACTATTGACTTTACTGTACCGAACGGTACAATGCAAATCTAGAATCTATACTGATCGGTATAAAATTTAAGGGAAATATGCAAATAGTCTCTATGCTTGATGATGTATTTTGCCATAAATTATAGCGTTTATTATAGACAACAGTTTTATAAAATGATTAAGAGGAAATAAAGATGACATCATTAACGGTACATACAATTGAATCTGCTCCAGAAGAAAGTAAGCCATTATTAGAAGGCTCATTAAAAGCTTTTGGTATGGTGCCTAATTTACATGGTATTTTAGCGAGTTCTCCAAAAACCCTGGAAGCCTATCAAATACTTCATGGTCTGTTTTCTCAGTCATCTTTTAATGCTGAAGAGCTAACAGTTGTTTGGCAAGCTATCAATGTAGAACACGAATGTCATTATTGTGTACCCGCTCACTCTGCCATAGCTCATTCTATGGAAGTAGATCCTAGTTTGACAGAAGCACTTCGTAATGAGGAAGCTATGCCAAATGCCAAGTTACAAGCGTTATACGACACAACGCTTATCATTGTTCGTAATCGTGGCAATGTGACTCAAGCAGAGTTGGATCGTTTTTATCAAGCAGGTTACAGCGAGCAGCAAGTTTTAGAAATTATTTTAGGTTTAGCTCAGAAAGTAATTAGCAATTATACAAACCATATTGGTAATACACCGGTAGACCAGCCGTTTGAAAGCTTTGCTTGGAGTAAGGCAGCTAAGTAAATCTTGTATACAGATGAATATATAAAGTATAACCATACTGTTATGGTTATACTTTACGGTACTTGCCTTTTATAAACTTTCTTTTCCAGTTTTATGCACGTTTTCTCTTTCTAAACCAATAAAAGTAAAAACCTGTCAGTGCCAACCACAGTGGCGTTAAACCTAAAACACACCATATAACTTTACTAGGTAAGCCTGCAAAATAGCCAAAATGTAGCTTTCTAAAAGTATCGACAATCACATTAATGCTTGACGCTTCACGAATATCATACGCTGACATTAGCTCACCGTTATTTCTATCATAAGTTACAGTGTTTGCATATTCGCTTGTTAAGGGGTTACCAGATGGCACTTCACCATAAAATGTAATATGTAATTCAGGCTCAAACGGGAAAGTTAAATAGGTGGCGGTAAAGTCAACTATATCCTTATCAGATTTATCCAATAAATATTGAAAATCAATATTCTTATTATATAAAGGCTTAGTTAATAACGGGTGAGGCTCTATATGCTCACTGACTTCATGGACAACAGCAGCAATATTATAATAACCTCCAGTGACAGCTAAAATAATAAGAATTGGGGACGAGATAATGCCAAAGAGTTTATGCACATCACTGTAGAAAACTCTTCTTGCCGCGCGAAGCCTGAGGGTAAAAAGTTTTTTCCAAAATTGTCGATGTAAAATTATGCCACTAATGCCAAGAAACAATAATATGATAGCAAATACTGAGCCTAAAACAGTGCCCGTAAAGTCAAGTAAAAAGGTGTAGTGTAATGATAATAACCAATCCGTAATGTCGTGTTCTACGGTCACAGGTTGAGAAAGCAGTTCACCTGAATATTGATCTAAATATAACTTGTACCAATAGCCTGTTGTTTTTTCGATAATATATGCAGTATCAGCACGTTGTTTATCATCAAAAAGCTCCCAGCTTCCCAGTAAGAAGTTTGGATGCGCTTCTTCTACTTTACTAATTAAGGTATTTAAATTTAGCCTATCTTGTGCTGATTTTGGCGTTACAACCATATGCTCTGGCATTAACCAAGTATCAATTTCTACTTTAAAAACTAAAATACTTCCTGTAATAGCTATCAGCATAAGAGGTATTAACGCAATTAATGCAGTAATTGAATGCCATTTGAACAGTTTTTTTCTCATCATTAGATCTCAAAAAAACAAAACACCGCCAAGGCAATGTTTTGTTTTTATCATTTTTCTGAAAATACTTTATACGTTATAGTGACCAGCTAAGCGTTGCAGAATAACTTGCCGGAGCTGCATAGTATCCCTGAGCCCAATATAAGCTAGTTAAGTACTTTTCATCTGTAACATTATAGGCATTCACGGTAAGTGATAAATTTTTGGTGAATTCATATCTAGCCATTAAACCTAGCACTGCATAAGCATCTTGTTTGGTAATAATTTCTTCACCAACATTAGGGAAACCTTCACCGACAACACCTTGTAAACGAGAAACATCATCTTGCCAGCGCAAGTTCATACCAATAGTTAATTCCTCTATTTGTGGAATATTATATGTGGCAGCAAGTTTAAATAACATTTCAGGTGTATAATCGGCAACATTGGCATCTATTTCATCTTCCACATCAATATCAAAACTAGTAAAACCAATACTAGTTTGTAAGCCTGGAAGTAATTCACCAGCTAAATCAAACTCAAAACCTGAGCTTTCAACGCCGTCAGTACCAATATGACGAGGTTCTTGCGGTGTTGAGCGTTCGTCGTATCTAGCGACATTTACTTGTTGTGTTTCGAAGTAAGTCACTGTTGCTAAGAACTTGTCGTCAAACAAGCTACTTTTAATCCCTATTTCCTGGCTTTTACCGGTAATTGGATCTAAAACATTATCATTAATATCTAACTCTGTTTGGGATACAAACGTTTCTGTATAACTGGCATAAGCAACAGTGTTTTCTGCTATTTGGTATACACCACCAATATAGGGAATAAATTGTGTGTCACTAGCGTCTTGAGCTACGCCGTATGAATCACCTTTTATTTGCCAATCGTTATAACGGCCACCAGCTGTTAAATGAAATTCATCAGTTATACTAAAGCGTGCAGTAAAATAAGCTGCTTTTTGTTTACGTGTAACATCCGATCCTATTTCACCATCAGCAAAAGTTGGTTTAGGAGTATCACCATCCCATTCAGTTAGAGGAGGCATTACAGGGAAACCATTACCCGTTGAGTAGTCATATAATGAAACTTCTTCACCTTCCATTGAAGAATGGTTCGCACCAACAACAAATTCATGTTCACGACCAAATAATTCAAAGTCACCCGTTAGATATAAATCTACTAAATCATGACTGTCGTCATTGTCATACTCACTTGCCCAACCATATAGCCCAAGTTCAGTTGTTTTATCAGGCGTGCCGTAAACATAAAGTAATTCGGTATCTTCATCGGTACTTTTATGAGAATAGGTTCCACGAACTTGCCAACCATTACCAAAAATATGACTTAATTCTAAAACTGTATTTTGCTTGGTAATGTCCCAATTAGACCAGTTAGCTGAAGTATTTGTTGATACGTCATAATCTGTTGCTGAGCCATCGGTATAAAATAATGGGTTTGCTCCCCAGTTATTACCAGTCGCTTTACTGTCATTGATAGTATGACTTAATGAAAGTTCTGTATTTTCAGAAAACTTATGCTTTAAAAATACGTAATAAATATTCTTTTCTGTTTGATAACGATCTAAATACGAATCAGCATCTTGTGCAACAACAACACCACGTACTGCAGTGTTCTCTGTAAAATTGTAAGTACCATCAAGCTCTAATCGCTTATGGCTCCAGCTACCTAAAGTGCCATTAATGGTGAGTCCATTTTCACTATCAGGGCGCTTTCGGATAAAGTTAATGGTTGCAGAAGGGTTACCAACTCCCGTCATTAAACCGTTTGCGCCACGGATAACTTCAATACGATCATAAATTGCAGTATCTTCATCTGCATGATTGTTGCCTGAGCTTAACGGTAAACCAACACCGTCTACTTGAAAGTTGGTAATATCAAAACCACGGGCAGTGTAATAAGTACGATCTGTTTCAATTCGTTCAACATTAACACCTGTTGCGGTATCTAAAACAGCATCAATATCATTTAATTGATAATCTTTCATTTGGCTATCAGTAATAACTGAAACTGATTGAGGGATATCAATTATATCTAGCTCTAGTCGAGAAGCTCCACTAGCACTATGGGCGTTATATCCTTTCAAATAACTGCCTTTAACTTCAATTACTTCAATGTCTTCTTCATTCTTCTCATTATTAGCACTTACATTCGTTGCAAGCATAAGTGCGATAGCAAGTGTTGATAATTTTAGTTCTTTCACGTTGTGTTCCTATTTTTATTTGAAAAGCTCATTACAGCTATTTATTAAATTTTTATGTGCAAATGATAACTATTATCTTTTACGTTGTAAATACAATTGATAATGGTTATTATTTGTTTTTGTGTTGAGGTTGTGTGTTGGACAAGGAATATTGATGGTTACAAATCAAGAGAAGACAAGAAAAACTGTTTTTACCGCTTTGGCGAGCAGGAACGCAGCGGGTATTGTCATGGCGTTTATTACTTCAGTGGTAATGATTCCCGGTATGACTAGCTATTTACCTTTTAGCCAAATAGATCAAATTGCAATGTCTATTCTCTTATTCCCATTTATCTGGTTAGGTTTATGTTTATATGCCTACCTATCAGAAAAAGTCTTGCATGCATGGATTGTTATGTCTTTGCTTGCAGCATCTCATATTGCATTTTCTGCCTTAGCTTTATTAGGGAAATAAAATGAGAAGTAAAACGATTAAAAAGCTTTATACCTTACATAGCTGGGTTGGTGTTATAACAGGCGTTTTGCTTTTTGTTATTGCTTTTACAGGAGCAATATCGGTTTTTGGCCGCCCAGAAATTAAGTTATGGGCTAACCCAGAAATTCGAGCACTAGCTCCCGTCGATACTGTAAAAATTGAAAAGCTTATAGAAGAGTATTCTTATAAGGTTCCAGAACACTATAAAGAAGAAATTATGGTGTTTTTACCAGCAATAAGATCATCAACCAAGTTATTTATCATGTTTGAATCTCACCATGGTGAACCGATAGAAGAAAACCAATTATCGACAGTGGGAACAGCCAAACAAAACAAGCCAAGTCATAGTCCACCAGTGGCTGCTATCTATGAGTTTGATCCTGTAACCTACGAATTAATAGGTGAAGAACGTGGCCTCGTCAAAGAATTATTTGCTGCAAGCAAATATGATATGTCAGAGTTTATTGTAGGTTTTCATGCAGATTTACATATGGGTCGTCCTATTGGCTTGTTAACCACTGGCTTGTTAGGCTTAACAATGATGTTGTCAATTGTGACAGGCATTTTTATCCACCGTAAAATTATTAGCCAATTATTTACTTTTAGACCCCGAAAAAGTTATAGCTTAATGTTAAATGATGGTCATAAAGCCATTGGCGTTTGGGGGTTGCTATTTAATTCGGCTATCGCTTTTACTGGTGCTTTTTTAGGCTTAGCTATTGTTGTACTTGTTCCAGCTGCAGCATTCGTTAGCTTTGGTGGCGATCAAGAAAAGCTTATAGAAACCTTTACAGCGGTTCCTGATCCAATCATACAAAATATTGCCAAACCTACATCAGTAGCTTCTGCCTTTGGCTCGGTTTTTAATTTAGAAGAAGGGTTAGCGGTCAATACATTAACCATAAAGGGCTACGGAGACGAAAGTGCAATGATGTATTTTGGCGTGTCTGGTGGCGATAAAATGGGATTTCAAACAGCAAGCTATAATGCAGGCGGAAGGTTTATTGAGCGTTTTGCAACCTATGAAAGGTTTGAGGGATACACGGGGCCTGTTCTTGATGTTATGTTTCCACTGCATTTTGGAAACTTCGGTGGTATTTTCGTTAAATGCATTTGGGCTATTTTAGGTCTTGGCACAGCATTGCTTCCGCTGACTGGCTTGATGTTATGGATGGAGCGAGGCGTCAATTCGCCAAACCCTAAATATAGTAGAAAGACTTATCAACGCTTTAATCGCTTTATTGTTGGAGGCTGTGGCGGAATTGTTGTAGCCACTTTTTTATTATTTCCTTCGCAAATGTTTTTTAAATATATTTATCAGGTAGACAATATTGGCCAAGCACTTTGGTGGCCTTTTTTTGGTAGTTGGCTTTTAGTACTCATATGGGCTTCTATTGCTCCCTGTGAAAAAACTGTCGCTAAACAATCAGCATATTTAACCGCATTTTTATTAATGATTATTTTTCCGATTGATATTGCTGTATCGGGCAGTGCTTTATTCACAGAATGGACACATGGATATTTAGTCAGTTTAGGTATTGATATTATCTGTTTTTCATTAGGTATTTACTTACTTAAAGTCATCAAAAAGTTTGAAATTATTCAATCAAAAAAAGCAGATGAACAATTACCTATCAGTGGTATAAAGGAGAGCATTTAAGTGACTTTTATAGCGATTGTTTTGGCGTTTTGCTCTGTTTGTTTGCTACAGGAGAAAGGGAGTATTTCTCAAAGCCTATATAGAAGAGTGATAAGTATAGCTGTACTTATCATGAGTGTGATTTTATGCAGTATCGATTATGGTATCTTACGTAGCGTGTTTATTGTCATTGGTATTATTAGCTTGATAGGAACCGCGTTTACGTTACTCATTTATAAATTAGATAAATAGTAAAATTATCAATGAGCTATAATTTTTGTTTTTATTAATTATAGCTTTTATTATTTTTTGGCTGCGAGGCCATTTCTATAAACAACTAATCACATCTATTCCTTTAACACTTACTTATCGCGATAGGTATTTCTATTTTTATTTGTGTGTTTTCTGATGATATAATCTGTACTCATTTTCTCGCTTTTTGCTCTAAATAATTATTTCCTTGAAAAGAGCAAATAATAGAGAAAGTGAGGTTTGATTAAATAAAATCACCTAGGTAAAGCTTGTAGATGATTTTACAGTTAATTTTATCAAAGGGTTATACCGAATTTTATGTCATCTTCAACTTCTCACCGCCTTAGCGTTGCACCCATGCTCGATTGGACCGATAGGCACTGTCGTTATTTTTATCGGTTAATGTCTTCACACACTGTGCTTTATACAGAAATGGTGACGACAGGCGCAATATTGTATGGGAAAGGGGATTACTTATCTTATAACGATGCGGAACACCCTGTTGTATTACAGCTTGGTGGTAGCGATGTTAAAGATATGGCGGAATGCGCTAAAATTGCAGAGCAATATGGCTATGACGAAATTAATATAAATGTTGGTTGCCCTTCTGATCGTGTACAAAACGGTCGCTTTGGCGCTTGTTTAATGGCTGAACCTCAATTAGTTGCGGATTGTGTTAGTGAAATGCAAGCTGTGACTAAGATACCTGTTACGGTTAAGTCACGCATTGGTATTGATGATTTAGACTCCTATGAATTTTTGCATACTTTCATTGAGCAAGTGGCTCAAGCTGGCTGCCAGCACTTTATTATTCATGCTCGTAAAGCTTGGCTTAGCGGGTTAAGCCCAAAACAAAATCGTGAAATTCCACCACTTGACTACTCGCGAGTTTACCAGATCAAGCAAGACTTCTTACCATTAACTATTTCCATTAATGGCGGTATTAGAACCTTTGCTGAGGCTCAAGAACATTTAACCCATATTGATGGTGTGATGATCGGCCGAGAAATTTATAATAACCCATATATGCTAGCAAGTGCTGATCAGGATATTTACGGTATAGAAAAGGCTAAGATATCACGCCAAGCTGTGGTTAATTTAATGGCTGAATATATTGATGACTATGTGAAAGAAACTCCAAAGCACGGTAACAACAGGGCTTGGCATGTACTACGTCATATGTTGGGACTATGTAATGGTTTGGCTGGAGCTAGACAGTTTCGTCGATATTTGAGTGAATGTGCAGGGCAGGCTGGCGCTAATGGTGAAACCTTAAAAGAGGCTTTTACTATGGTGAAAGGCGGTTAAGTTAAGGTATTCACATACTAGCTTAAAGCTTTCTAATTGCAAAATTTACTAAAATTTAGTTTTTTAAACCAAACTTTTAGCTTTGGCTTTAGTCTTATTGTAACTTTTTATATATTGAATAATATTTAATTCTTTTTAAATCAATTGATTAGTGTTTTTATTTAACACTGGCACAACCTTTGTAACATTTATTGCGACTTAACTTATATGACCATGTTTATTGATAGCGATTTACGCTAGCAATAAAAATATAAAAGGAACAATTATGTTAACTTCTACATTTTTATTTGCTCTGATGATAGTGCCAGCCATTGCAATGCTTGCTTTATCATTATTGGTAGGAATATTCGAGCAAAAATCTTTATAACGAAATCTCATGATTTACGACTGTCATGAGATTTTGCGTTATAAAGCAGAACTTCAAACACTTCTTTACTAACTTTAGACAGATTAAAGAAACCTTTTAAGCGCCATATAAATCCTTCTTACTTTTAAGCCAAGTACTTCCTCTAGTTCAATTTTTCTTATAGCTCAGCAAACTTCATTTATTTTCAGCAATTTTAGGTGGTTTTCTTTATTCATCTCTAAAAACCAGCGCTTTTTACTCCTCCGAATGTTTGTACTTGAACTTTAAATTTCATCATGTTTTTAGTGTGGTTAATTTAACCATTTTGTAGGTCTATTTGACTAACTTTTCGTGCGACATATTATGTCCTAAGGTAAGATGTTAAAGCTGGATGTTTATTTATTTGTTTAAAATCATGTGCTTATTAATTTTTTCGTGTTTGGCACGCCACTTGTAATAGTAAGTCTACAAATGTTAACAACTGATATGTTGTTAGTTATTTAAACAATTTTTATTTTAAACAAGTAGTAAATATACAAAGAAGGAATTTCAAAATGAACACATTAAACCGTAAGAATATCAGTGCTGCTTTACTAATTACTTTAGGCGCTATTTTTAGTGTTAATGCACAAGCAGAGTCAACCAATAATATTGAAAATGCATTAACAGAAATGGTTATTGCACAAAGTCAGCAACTAATGAACGACGTATCAGTACAGGTGCAAAAATCAATTGATGAAGAGCTGAGTAGTTTTAGCATCAACTTTTCATTTGATGAGTCATTGAATGAATCAATTGCATGGTTAACCAATGAAAAAGAAGCACCTGTAATTGTAGAAGTAAAGCAAAACAAATAATTAAGAATAAGTAATAAATTAACTAGTCAAATTTTAAATTAATAGGAGAAAGTTATGGGATTGTTTACACGTTTTACCGATATTGTGAATGCAAATATTAACAGCATGTTAGATAAGGCCGAGCAACCAGAGAAAATGATTCGTTTGATCATTCAAGAAATGGAAGAAACATTGGTCGATGTGAGAGCAACTGCGGCGAAAAATATTGCCGAACAAAAAACACACGCAAGGCGAGTGAAAGCCGCACAATCGAGTATCGACCATTGGCACGGTAAAGCAGAATTAGCGTTAGCAAAGCACCGTGAAGACTTAGCGAAGTCGGCGTTAACGCAAAAGCATAAATATCAACATGATTTAAGTGTACTTGAAGAAGAAGCTGGTCAAATTGAAGAATTTTTACAGAAGGTTCAAGAAGATGCTTCAAAACTTCAAGAAAAATTATCTGAAGCAAAGCGTCGTCAAGAGGCATTAACTCTACGTCAGGAATCGGCACACGTTCGCTTAAAAGTAAGAGAAAAAGCCATTACCTATAACATTGAAGAAGCGATGAGTAAATTTGAACGCTATCAGCAAAAAATCGACAATGTAGAAGCGCAAGTTGAAGCTTATGACCTTACTCAAGGCAATGGTAATGCTCAGAGCTTACAAGCTCAATTCGCAGAGTTAGAGCAAAACGAGACTATTGAGCAAGAGCTTGAAACAATGAAAAAACAAGTAGCTAGTGCTTAATTGCACTAGCGCTTATAGCAAAAAGGAACAGCAAGATGAGATATGAAAAAGAGTATTCAATTAGCCGTAAACTGGCCAAAGACAGTGTCAATAAAAAATTAACCGGAGTTTGTGCTGGTATTGCTAAGTATTATCAGCTTCCACGTTTGGCAGTACGCATAGCGGCCATTGCAGCATTAATTATGGTGCCGGTAGCAACAGGGGTTGCGTATGTGGTGGCTACCTTATTATTACCCGAAAATAGCTATCGTTAATGTTTTGGGAGCATGTATAGCGAGGAGTTGAACATGAGTTTTTTTAAATCTTTATTATTAGCAATTATTGCAACGCTATTTTTAACCTATGTTTTAGGTGCGAGTTTTTTAGCGTTACTGGATATTAATGTATATATGGATGGTGAATTAATTGAACCATTAAAAGCAATAGGAGTGTCTGCTGTGGCAACAGTTATTTTAGTGTTAATTGCGTTAGCTATTGTATTAAGCGTATTTGGCTCATTAATTTTTATGGGATTATTAATTGTAGGCGCATTAGCTATGGTTGCTATTGGAGTTTTCTGGCCAGTATTTTTAATTGCTGGTGTTATATGGTTAATGACAAGAAACAGAAATCATTCACCACAATACAGCTAATCAATAGGATATTTAGTCTTTAAAGTTATCAGGGGTAGAGGCAAGAATGTTAAGGTGGATTTTGATGGATTAACCTAAAACATCTTGATTTTTTAGTAATAATTTTGTCTGTCATTTTTTTATTTGTAATTGAATGGTATGGTTATAGCTTCTAATTTACTCGACAAGGACTCTGTACCAGATGAAAAATTTCGCATTATTATTACTCATATTATTTTGCAGCCAAGTAAGCTTTGCTCAGCAAACACAAACTGATATCACTGTTGAGAAAGGCTATGTTCGCGCAAGTATCCCTGGTAGCGAAATTTCATCGGGCTATATGAAAATTATTAATAATAGTGAAAAAACAGTGACATTACTCGGCGCTAGCAGTAATATCTCCCCACGCGTTGAGATTCATAACCATACTATGGTGGAAGGAATGATGCGCATGCGCAAAGTTGATCAGATTATTATTAACGCGCATGAAGAAATTGTATTACAACCATCAGGTTTACATTTAATGTTATTTGATGTTAAAAAGCCCCTACAACCAAAGCAAAATGTTGAACTAACGTTGAGCTTTTCTAATAAAAAGTCTATATCGATACAGGTGCCTGTATATAGTCCAATGCAGGAAAAATCAGCACGGGAAGCTGATGAGAAGTTGATAAATAAACATCATCATCACCATTAAACGTATTTTAGGAGAACGCGATGAAAATTAATTTTTCTGCAAAAACCGTGAGCTACACAGTCATCGGTATATTTTTGTTTTTTTATCTTGTTGGTGTTTACTGGAGTTTTATTCCTGATGACATTGATATTCAAAAAGAAGTGACAGAAGCGGCAACTGCTGAAAACGTAGCACCTGTGGTGGGATATACTACGACTACCACCTTAATTAAGGTGGCTGAAACGCTTTTAGATAAGCCAGGTGGCTATTTATCTAATGACGCACTTCCTCCAGGAGTATTTTTAGATAACATGCCAGCATGGGAGTTTGGTGTGC
Organism: Colwellia sp. SU-HH00943; assembly: GCF_057546125.1. Taxonomy (NCBI): domain Bacteria; kingdom Pseudomonadati; phylum Pseudomonadota; class Gammaproteobacteria; order Alteromonadales; family Colwelliaceae; genus Colwellia; species Colwellia sp. SU-HH00943. Next base: position 576,917 of record NZ_BAAJLW010000001.1, on the reverse strand, counting down.
TTGAAATGGTGCGTGATATGGCGCTAATAATGCGTAAAGATTTAAGCCGTTCACAATCACAGTCTTTAGCCAATAAACACATTAAAATTGCCCAACCTAAGTTTAATATTGATAACAAAAGCTGGGCCATGCCTAGTGCAGAGTCTGAATATAGAAAAGCTATAGAAAGCCTTTATAACTATAGAAATGCCTTAGTTGGTATTAGTAAAGATAAAAATGATCAAGCACAGTTTTATGCCCGAGCTGATAATTTAGCCTCGTACTTTGAAGAAGTACAAAAGCGACTTGGTGGTTACTCTCAACGTTTAAGTGCCAGTGTTGGCCGTGTCCAAGTTAATACCGATCTAGCGGGTGATAATGTTGCTCAGCAATCGAGCTTTGAAGCTTCTAATATGCAAGTAAAAACCAGTTGGTGGCAACTTGACGATATTTTTTATGAATCTCGTGGAGCGGCATGGGCTTTATTACACTTCTTAAAAGCCATTGAAATTGATTTTGACAGTGTATTAGAAAATAAAAATGCTAAAATTAGTTTGCAACAAATAATAAGAGAGCTTGAAGCAAGCCAACAAACGCTATGGAGCCCTATGGTGCTTAATGGCGATGGCTTTGGTGTGTTGGCTAATCATTCTTTAGTGATGGCTAATTATATTTCACGTGCCAATGCCGCTTTAATTGATTTAACTGAACTACTAAGAAAAGGGTAACAATATGAAAAAAGCAATATTAGCAGTAAGCTTATCAACATTACTTTGTACTAGCGCTCAAGCAGATACTCTTTTGGGGTTGTACATTGGTGGCCAAATTTGGGCAAATGATGCTAGTGGTACGTTTGGTGAAGGAGAAACTGATCAAGCGGTGTTTGACTTTAATGATGAAAAACAAGGCAGTTATTTTGTAGCACTTGAGCATCCAATTCCATTAATTCCTAATGTAAAAATAGCTTCAACCACGTTGGATACTGTTGGTGGCACTACGCTTTCAACGAGCTTTACTTTTGAAGGTGAAACTTATACTGCCAACTCAGATTTAGATACAACCTTTGATACAAGCTATATGGATTATACTTTTTATTATGAAGTGTTTGATAATGACTTGTTAACTTTCGATTTTGGTGTAACCGCACGTGATCTTGATGCCAAAATTAATGTGGTTGAAGAAGTAACCGCTCAAAGTAGTGATTTATCGGTATCGGGCATAGTGCCTCTATTATACCTTAATACTATTGTGGGTTTACCATTTACTGGTTTTAATGTTTTTGCCGAAGCAAACTTTTTATCTTATGACGATAATACTATTTATGATTATCAGGTTGGTGTGAGTTATGCCGTACTTGATAATTTAGCGGTTGATTTAGACATTACCGTTGGTTATCGTGGCGTGAAATTAGAGCTAAACGATATCGATGATTTATACAGTGATATGACATTTGACGGTGCATTTGCGGGTGTAGTGGTACACTTCTAAAACGCTTATTCGTTAAGTTTAATACGCTAGTTTTATATTACAATTTAAGAGACTTAATAATGATTAAGTCTCTTTTTTATGCGCGCTTTACAATCTAATCGCTCTTTCATAACGCCTATGAAGTATCGCTACACGCTCAACATACACTTGTGTTTCAGCAAAGGGTGGCACGCCTGAGTACTTTTTCACTGCTCCTTCGCCGGCGTTATAGGCAGCAGCAGCTAAACGCGTATTACCATTGTATTTTCTAAGTAAAGTTGATAAATGCTTAACACCGCCATTTATGTTTTGTTGAGCAATAAAAGCATTGTTAACACCTAACGCTTTAGCTGTCTTGGGCATCAGTTGCATCAAACCTTGAGCGCCTTTTTTTGATAAGGCATTAACTTTAAAATGAGATTCAGCATGAATAATGGCGCGAATAAACGCCATTTCAACATTATGACGTTGGGCAGCTGTTTCGATAGCATGTTGATACTGGTTTAAATATAGCTTGGCATTATGCCAATCGACATGAGAATTTAAGTCACATGCAAAGCAACCTATTCGTATTTCTTCATAATCAATATCTATAGGCTCAATATCTGAAAAAGAAGTAACGCCTTTGTCCGACTTATATTTATAAATTCGTGCCTCTTGAACATAAGCACTAAAATGAGTGAGCACCAAAAAGCACATTAAGAGTAGTAGTATTTTAGGTAAATATTTAGCCATGTATTGAGCGAGTACCTTAAATTAAAGTCGTAACCGAATAACAATATAGCGTTTGTAAGTTGTTAAACCTAATCAATATTACCTAATGATTATAGTGTTATTCGTTTTTGGAATAAAAAATCGTCATCTATTCTTTTTGGTTTTTATTATATTTGTCTATCATAGCAGTATAGATTGTTATAGGTGAATATTCTCATGACGAAAGAGCTGCTATCTTTACAGCAAAATTCAAATACATTATCAAGCTCGCTTGATGCTAATCAGTTATCTTTACTTCAGCAAGCAACGTCTGGTTATTCATCGTTGCAACTGGCTTGGGCAAGTGGCTATTTAGCTGCTAAAAGTGAACAAGGTCAAGCACCACAAGTTAATACAGCCAGTGCTGCAGCACCCGCTAAAACCTTGACTATTTTGTACGCTTCTCAAACAGGTAATGCTAAAGGTGTAGCTACGCAATTAGAGAAAAGCGCGAGCGCTGCAGGTATTACGACTAAATTGATAAATACCAGCGACTATAAAGCGAAAGGGTTAAAGAACGAAAGCCATGTGCTTATTGTTGCCAGTACTAATGGTGAGGGCGAGCCGCCAGATGATGCTATCGAATTTCATGAGTTCTTATTAGGTAAAAAAGCTCCTAAATTACCAAACCTTAGTTATAGCGTGTTAGCACTAGGTGATAGTAGTTATGAGTTCTTCTGTCAAACAGGTAAAGACTTTGATGAGCGCTTAAAAGAATTAGGTGCTAAGCAAGTAGCGCCAAGAGTTGATTGTGATGTAGATTACGACAGTGACAGTGAAAGCTGGATTTTATCAATCGTTGATACTTTAAAAGATGAATTAACGCAATCAGAAGCTGCGTTAGCACCTGTTATTGACCTACCAGTTGCAGCTGAAAGCCAGTACAGCAAGCAAAATCCACTCAGTGCTGAGTTTCTATTGAGCCAAAAAATTACTGGCCGTGACTCTGCCAAAGATGTTCGTCATATCGAGATTGATTTAGGCGAATCAGGGTTAACTTACCAAGTGGGTGATGCTTTAGGGGTGTACTTTGAAAATAATAGCGCCCTTGTTACTGAGTTACTAAAAGCATTGAACTTTACTGGTGAAGAAGAGGTAAGTTTAAAAGTGGCTGGTGAACAGCAAAACTTCTCCCTTAAAGCAGCCTTAACAAGTCAATTAGAAATTACCCAAACTGCTCCGGCATTTGTTGAATTTTGGGCAAAACAAAGCGCTGATGACAAGTTGTTAGCCATTGCAGAAGATAAAAATGCTGCAAGAGAATTTGCAGGCAATCATCAAATTATTGATGTAGTGAACCTAGCAAGCGCTGAAGTTGATGCACAAACCTTTGTTGATGCCTTACGTAAAATTACTCCAAGATTATATTCAATTGCATCTGCGCAAGCTGAAGTGGAAGAAGAAGTACACTTAACGGTTGGTGTAGTGAGCTTTGAAAATAATGGTCAGCAACGTTTTGGTGGCGCTTCACACTTTTTAGCTGAAGGTATTGAAGAAGGTCAAACTGTACGTGTCTTTGTTGAGCATAACGATAACTTCCGTTTACCTGCAGATAATGACACACCAGTTATTATGATAGGCCCAGGTACTGGTGTTGCACCATTTAGAGCCTTTATGCAGCAACGCGATGCTGATGATGCTAGTGGTGATAACTGGATGTTCTTTGGTGACCAAACCTTCACTCAAGATTTTTTATATCAAGTTGAGTGGCAAAATTATTTGAAATCAGGCTTGTTAACACGCATGGATGTGGCTTTTTCTCGCGATCAAGCAGAAAAAGTTTATGTGCAAGACAGATTAAAAGAACAAGCCAGTGAAGTGTTCGCATGGCTTGAGCGTGGCGCACATGTATATATTTGTGGTGATGCAAATCGTATGGCGAAAGATGTTCATCAAGCGTTGATTGAAATCATCAGTGAGCAAGGCCAATTAAGTACAGAACAAGCAGAAGATTATTTAAAATCCCTTAGATCTAATAAGCGTTACCAGAAGGATGTTTACTAATGAGCAACGATTTAACGAAAGTAGAAAACCCTGTATTAATTGTTGAAGGTAAACAGGCTGATAACGAGCGTTTAAAAGCGGAAAGTGATTTTTTACGCGGTACGATTGTAGAAGATTTACAAGATCGCATCACAGGTGGTTTTACCGCAGATAACTTCCAATTGATTCGTACTCACGGTATGTATCAACAAGATGACCGTGATATTAGAGCTGAACGTCAAAAACAAAAGCTTGAGCCATTACATAACGTAATGCTTAGAGCGCGTTTACCGGGCGGTATTATCAGTACTGATCAGTGGATTGCTATAGATAAATTCGCTGATGAACACACATCTTACGGCAGTATTCGTTTAACGACTCGTCAAACTTTTCAGTTTCATGGGGTGTTAAAACCAAATATTAAATTGATGCACCAAACACTGAACAGTGTTGGTCTAGATTCAATTGCGACAGCAGGTGACGTTAACCGAAATGTGTTATGTACCTCTAACCCAGTTGAGTCTACATTACATCAAGAAGCTTACGAATGGGCGACTAAGATAAGTGAACACTTACTTCCTAAAACTCGTGCTTATGCTGAGATATGGTTAGATGAAGAGCGTGTAGAAACCACTGAAGGTGAAGAAGTTGAACCAATTTTAGGCAGCAACTACTTACCACGTAAATTTAAAACGACAGTAGTAATCCCACCAAATAACGACATTGATGTACACGCAAATGACTTAAACTTTGTTGCTATTGAAGAAAACGGCAAATTAGTTGGTTTTAACGTTTTAGTGGGTGGTGGTTTAGCCATGACTCATGGTGACTTATCAACATACCCGCGTTGTGCTGATGACTTTGGTTTTATTCCAAAAGAAAAAGCATTAGACGTTGCAGCTGCTGTGGTAACAACACAGCGTGACTGGGGTAACCGTGTTAACCGTAAAAATGCTAAAACTAAATATACCTTAGATCGTGTTGGCGCTCATGCATTTAGAGCTGAAGTTGAAGAACGTGCTGGTGTGACGTTTGAAGACTCTCGCCCTTACGAATTTACTCACCGTGGTGATAGCTTTGGCTGGGTTAAAGGGGTTGACGGTAAAGAGCACTTAACGCTATTTATTGAAAATGGCCGTATTCTTGACTTCCCTGAAGATCAATTTGAAGGTAAGCAACTTAAAACAGGTATGCTTGAGATTGCAAAAATACACAAAGGCGATTTCCGTTTAACAGCTAACCAAAACTTAATTGTTGCTGGTGTAGCACCAAAGAGCAAAGCTAAGATTGAAAAAATTGCTCGTGAACACGGTTTAATCAGCGATAAAGTGTCTAACCAACGTATGAGCTCAATGGCTTGTGTTGCTTTCCCAACCTGTCCATTAGCGATGGCTGAAGCAGAACGTTACTTACCAACGTTAGTTAATAACGTTGAAGATATTTTGGCTAAGAATGGCTTAACCGACGAAAGCATTATCTTACGCGTTACCGGTTGTCCAAACGGTTGTGGTCGTGCGATGTTGGCTGAAATAGGTTTAGTAGGTAAAGGACCTGGTAAATACAATATGTACTTAGGCAGTGACCTTGCCGGTTCGCGTGTGCCAAAACTTTATCAAGAAAATGTGAATGAAAGCGATATCCTAGAACACATTGATTTATTGTCTGCACGTTGGGCAAAAGAGCGTAATGAAAACGAAGCCTTTGGTGACTTTGTTATCCGCGCTGGCATCGTAGATGAAGTCAAAGTTAGCATGAGAGATTTTCATGATGACTAACTTACCGATTGCAACTAAGCCTGATGTGGTGACACAGCTTTCAACTAGTACTGATTTAAGTGAAAGCCCTGTGAATAATCGTTTTCCTGCCTCGTTACCAAAATCTTGGTTAGACGAGTGGAATGAAGATTTAGAGCAGAAATCACCACTTGAGAGAATCAAATGGACAATGGAAAATTTGCCTAGTCAGTTTGTTTTGTCATCAAGCTTTGGTATCCAATCTGCGGTTATGTTGCATATGATGACCCAAGTAGACCCCAATATTCCGGTATTGTTAACGGATACAGGGCACTTGTTTCCAGAAACTTATCGCTTTATTGAGCAAATGACTAAGCGTTTAAAGTTGAATCTACATGTCTATAGTGCAGTGGAAAGTGCTGCATGGCAGCTTGCTAAATACGGTGAGCAATGGGCTCAAGATGAAGAAGCATTAAAGCAGTACAATCGTAAAAACAAGGTTGAGCCCTTAGAGCGTGGATTGTCTGAATTAAATTGTGGTGCTTGGTTTTCTGGAGTTCGCAGACAACAATCTGATCACAGACAAGGTTTACCTGTTGTTAGTATTTTACGCGGACGTTTTAAGGTACACCCTATTATTGATTGGAGTAATAAGGATGTGCACCAATACCTAACTAAGCATGATCTACCTTATCACCCATTATGGGAGCAAGGATATGTGTCTGTGGGCGATGTGCACAGTACTCGACCACTTACTTTAGGTATGGATGAGAGTGAAACACGTTTTGGTCCAGGTCAAAGAGAATGTGGTTTACATACTGATGGTGACGGCATATAGACGTCAATAGTAAGCCAGCAGGTTTATGCTTTGCTGGCTATGTCAAAATGATGTGAGAGCTGTTGTTTTAAATGACTAAAAAAATCATCATTAACTTTATCTGCAATAAGAGACGCTAACTCCGCACCAATCGGCGTAAATTTATAAAACTGTAAACTAACATTCGCTTGTTTACTGGTTAATTTTAATGGCAATCCATTGTAATAAAAGTTAAGTGACTCCCCACGTTCCATAACACTTGATTCGCTTTCTTGAATAAATAGCAAGTGGTTATCAGCTAGCGATAATATATCAGCGTAATTTAATCCAAAACCATTCAATTTAGTGTACTGTTGACGCGTTTTGCTAAAAAAGTTGAGTAAACCGGGTTGTTGGTAGCTACCAGTAATGAGCCTAATATTTTTTCTACTTTGATCTTTTACCGCTAAAGAACACGCCTTGGCGAGTAGTTTTGCATCAACAATACTCATGTCACGAAATACTTTCAGTGCTTTTAGTGAATAAGAGCCCGGACGAGCTAATTCACCGGCTAATATTTTAGCCCATAGGTCTTGCATCGTTTTATTGCTAACATCTTCAGCTAGCATGATAAAACGGTTAAACCAATCGAGATCAGTACGCTTATCAATGGTTTTACTGGCACAAAAACCATAGGTTTTTGCCATAATCGCTTCAATGTTTTCTTGCTTACGTAAACTTGATAAACGAGCGCGTTTATTACTGCGATCTTCCACAGGCATTTGTTGTTCAACGGGAAGCAGAGAGGCTTCTAGACCAAACTGTTGACTGATATTGAAAAACTGTTTGTGGGCTTGTGATTCAGAATTTTTGTCGACTTCTTCTGACGTTAAGTTACTAGGCTCTGCTGAAATAACTGTCTCATCTACTACGACTATAGGAGACTTATCATTTTTACTCATAACATCCTCAAAATAGTGTTAGGTTTCATGGTTATTTCCGCAATAAATAAAATTTATTGTATTGAATTATTGAATATTGTCAAAGTGGCTTTTATTATGTAGAAGAATAAGATAAAAAAGTAGCTTTAGCGGATAGTTACGTTATAGTTATAGTAATTAATATCACAATCAAAATTAATTAATCGAAATTTGCGCTAAGCAAGTGCAATTTGAAAAAGATTAATTACTTGAGGGCAGTATGCAAGCATCAGAAAACTCTAATGATGACTTCCTATTTATCGATGATAGCGATGAAGATGAAATTTTAGACGGCGACGGCAAAGAGACATGGCAAGTGCTCATTGTCGACGATGATCCTGAAATTCATTCTGTCACTCAGTTAGCCTTGTCTGACTTAGTTGTTTTAGGTCGTCGCCTAGAGTATTTACACGCATACTCTGGCCAAGATGCTTGTTCTTTGATCGAGAACAATGGTTCTATAGTATTAGTTTTGCTAGATGTTGTGATGGAAACTGATGATGCGGGACTTAATGTTGTAAAGCATATCCGTGAAAATATTAAACGCCAAGATATTCGTATTGTGTTACGTACCGGTCAACCGGGCTACGCGCCAGAAGAGAGCGTGATCAAAGAATACGATATTAATGATTATAAAACGAAAACTGAATTAACACGTCGTAAGCTTGTGACGACTGTTTATGCCGCTATTCGTTCTTACCAACAAATTTCCACGGTTACTGAAAACCGAAAAGGTTTAGAGAAAATCGTTTCAGGCTCAGCTGATTTATTAGAATTACACTCAATGACAGAGTATTGTCAGGGGGTGTTAGAACAGTTGACTACGCTTATTGATCAAGATGTAGAGTGTTTATTTTGTGCCCGAGGACAAGGCATAATAGATAATGCTGATGACTTAAGTTTTTATATTATAGCTCAGCAAGGCTTTTCTAATGATCTGACAAAGCAAAAATTAGAAGCTTTTAAAAGCGAAACAGTCAGTCAGCAGGTTAAGTATTGTTTTACTCAAAAAGCACACCAAGATCAGGGCTTAACACAATATTACTATATCGCTAGAGGCGGTTATCGCGCTGTAATTTATCTTTCGTTAAAAGAACCTCTAACGGAAACTCAACAGCAGTTATTAGAAGTGTTTTTAACTAATGCTGCTGTTGGTTATGAAAATGTTCACTTGTTTCAAAAGCTAAGTAATGCTGCTTATAAAGATTGGTTAACTAACCTACCTAACCGTCTTGAATTTGTACGCCTGCTTGACTCTTTTGCCAAAAGCGATTCTGAAAATGAAGTGGCGGCACTGATTGATTTGAATCATTTTAGTGATGTTAATGATGGTTTAGGCCAAGATGTAGGGAATATGTTGTTGGCCGCTGTTGCCCAACGACTACAAAGTTTAAATACTGGTTGTAAAGTGTCTCGTGTTGGCGCCGATGTATTTGGTGTTATTGGTATAACAGACTGTGTAACTCCTGATGTATTGATGCGCATATTTGAACAACCATTTGTTGCCGGAGAGCAAAACCTACCGATTAATGCTTGTTTTGGCTTTTGTACTAAAGAGCATGCGAGTGGCAGTGGTGTTCAGGTATTGAATCAAATAAATATCGCACTCAATCTTGCTAAAAAGCAACGTATGGAGCACTACGCTTACTATAACCCTGAAATGGAAGATGCAACGTTATGGCGTTTGAATATGATCAGGGAGTTGCGCACAGATTTTGCTAATAATAGATTAGAGCTATGGTATCAACCACAGTTGTCATTAGAAACAGGTAAAGTGATTGGCGCTGAAGCACTATTACGCTGGCGGACTGCTGATGGTAAATTTATTTCTCCCGCAGTATTTATTCCTTTAGCTGAATACTCTGGGTTGATTGTTGATATTGGTGATTGGGTCGTTAATCAAGCTTGCCAACAAATTAATGACTTAAACCAACAAAATTTTGCTGATATTACTATATCTGTAAATGTTTCTATTCCTCAATTTAGACGAGGAAACTTTGTTAATACCGTATTGAATGCTATTCAAAATCATCAAATTAAGCCGAGTAATTTGGAATTAGAAATTACTGAAAATATTTTAATGGATGATCCACAGATGGTTATCGATGCGCTTGTAACGTTAAAATCGCACGGTATTAATGTTGCGCTAGATGATTTTGGTACAGGTTTCTCTTCTCTTAGCTATTTGAAAAAATTACCTCTTGATCGCTTAAAAGTCGATCGTGCATTTATCACAGATATTGCTAAAGAAGGTGAATCGGTTATTGCTGAAACTATTATCGAATTAGGTAAGAAAATGAACCTGAAAGTGATTGCTGAAGGCATTGAAGAGCTTGAACAACAAGAGCGCTTAATTGAGTTAGGTTGTGACGAAGTACAAGGTTTTTATTACGCCAAACCTATGCCTCAAGATGAATTTTTAACATTCCTTAAAAGCAATAATTAATTTTATTTCAATCTCCTCTCCTAACCTCCTAAATTAAACAATTCCTTGAACTTATTGAATATAAATGTGCTGTACGCTCAAGGAGTTGAATTCTATCTAAATGCTGCAGACATTCTCGTTTCCATCCCTTGCTTTGGTTCGTTAGGGATCAGCGTGGCTAAGCACAACGAGCATAAGGCAAATCCAGCGCCAATATAAAATACCCAAGCTGGCTGAATAATCCATAACATGCCTAATAGCGCAGGAATAACAACGGCGGCTATATGGTTAATTGAAAAACTAACGCCGGCACTTGCTGCAATATCTTCAGGTTTGGCAATTTTTTGAAAGTAAGTTTTAATGGCAATAGAGAGTGCGAAGAAAAGGTGATCTATGACATACAGTGCCGCAGCAATATTGGCACTTTCAACTAAGCCGTAACTTATAAAAATTACAGTTAAACCAATGTATTCAAAGCCTAATGTCGCACGTTCACCAATTCTCCCTATTAACTTGCCAATTTTAGCGGCAAATAACCAATTAAATATGTAATTTATCAGAAATAGAGCGCTCACATCCGCGACACTATAGTGAAATTTTTCCACCATTAAAAAGCCAGCAAAAACCACAAATATTTGTCTGCGAGCACCACTAAAAAAGGTGAGAGCATAAAACAGCCAATAGTTTTTCCTTAGAATGAGCTTTTTAGTTTGCGGTGTTTTCTCTTTAAAATGCTTAAAAGATACTGTTAAAAGTAAAGTAAGTATTAACCCTAAACCACCGAAAAGGGCATAAGTGCTTTGATACCCCCATGAGAATTGCTCCATCAATAGCCAAACACTTGAAAAAGCAATTAAAGAGGCAATAGCTTTGACCGATAACATTCTTCCCATAAAGTGTGGCGCTTTGTCTTTATCTATCCATTGCAATGTTAATGACTGGCTCAGTGTTTCGTAATAGTGAAAACCAATCGACATTAATATAGTTGTTAAGTACAAACCCAGCACATTTGGAAAGTAACCAGTTAGGAACACCCCTAAGCTGGTAACAGCTAAAGAAAGTAAAGCTAGCCGCTGCTCTTTGATAAAAATTAATGCGTAAATAACGGTGAATGCCAAAAATCCGGGAACTTCTCGTAGGCTTTGCAATATGCCTATTTCTACCCCAGTAAAATTTGCCTTCTCAATAACAAAGTTATTAAGTAATACCATCCAAACTGAAAAGACCAATGGCATGGTAAAGGCCATAGCAAGCAAAAGATGCTCAGGCTGGTTGAAACGGCTTATCATTTTTCTCATTGCTTAGTGATGCTTAGATAATTTTTAAACGAATAGTCTACGCTTTTTTCTCTTTTTTATATACTGATAACGAGGTATTGAAACATACGATTAAAACAGTTGTTTAAAAATATTGCATTTAACTTCCTTTCAAGGCACACTCAGTCGTCTATTATTAATATGCATAGATGACAAGCTAATCAAATATTCAATTACCAAGCGGTGTTTAGCCCGTTTGGTTAACATAAAAATAAAATCATCAATACATCAACACCATTTTTAGGTGAAGGAGACAAAGTATGATATATCAAGGCAAAAGCCTTTCAGCTCAACTACTTGAAGACGGAATTATCGAATTAAAATTTGATGCTCAAGGATCTGTTAATAAATTTGATCAAGCAACGTTTGAAGAATATAAAGCAGTTGTTGCAGCAATCAATAGTTGTTCTGAAGCTAAGGGTGTAATAGTTACTTCTGGGAAATCAACTTATATTGTTGGCGCTGATATCACAGAGTTTTTAGGTGCATTCGCACAACCTGAAGAAGCATTAGTCACATGGGCAAAAAGTGCCTCAGATGTGTTTGACTCTTTTGAAGATATAGAATTACCAACCATTGCCGCTATTAACGGTATTGCTTTAGGCGGTGGTTGTGAAATGACATTAGTTTGTGATTACCGTGTTGCAGACTCTAATGCCAGTATTGGCTTACCTGAAGTTAAGCTCGGCCTAATGCCAGGTTTCGGTGGTACAGTGCGCTTGCCTCGTATAATCGGATTTGATAATGCTGCTACTTGGATGTCTACAGGTAAAACATTTAAGCCAGAAGCAGCCCTTGCACAAGGGTTACTTGATGCCGTTGTAGAGCCTGAAAATTTACGTTCAGCCGCGATAAGCATGTTAAAGCTGGCGATTGAGGGCAAATTAGATTGGCGAGCTAAGCGTCAAGCTAAGCTAGAGCCACTAAAGCTTTCAGCTACTGAATTGCTTATGTCTTCAACGACTTGTAAAGGGATGATCGCTGCTAAAGCAGGTAAACATTATCCAGCGCCTATGGTGATGATTAATACCCTGATAGCGGCTGCAGGTTTAGAGCGAGCAGGTGCCATGGCAGCTGAAAATGCTGGTTTTGCAAAATTAGCTAAAACCGATGCAGCAACAGCACAAATTGGCTTGTTTATGGCAGATCAAGTGATCAAAGGTAAAGCGAAGAAAGCCAGTAAACTTGCCAGTAAACAAGTTGAAAAAGCGGCGGTGTTAGGAGCAGGTATTATGGGAGGCGGTATTGCTTACCAGTCAGCTTATAAAGGCACACCAATCATTATGAAAGATATTAATGATCAAGCGCTAGAACTAGGTTTAAGCACTGCTGCAGGCATATTATCTAAACAAGTTGAACGCGGTCGTATGAACACCAAAAAAATGGCCGGTGTGTTAAACAATATTACCCCAAGCTTAAGCTATGATAGCGTTAAAGGTGTTGATATTGTTGTAGAAGCCGTGGTTGAAAACCCTAACATTAAAGGCAGTGTTTTAGCCGAAGTGGAAAATGTGATCAATGAAGATGCTATTTTAACGTCTAATACATCCACTATCTCAATTGATTTACTTGCCGAAAGTGTCAAACGCCCGGAAAATTTCTGTGGTATGCACTTTTTTAATCCTGTAAATAAAATGCCATTAGTAGAAGTTATCCGCGGTAAAGCTACTTCAGATGAAACAATTGCTTCTGTCGTTGCTTATGCCGCTAAAATGGGGAAATCACCAATAGTCGTTAACGATTGTCCAGGTTTTTATGTTAACCGTGTTTTATTTCCATACTTTGCAGGTTTTAGCCAGTTAGTAATAGAAGGTGCTGACTTTACTGATATTGATAAAGTGATGGAAAAAGAGTTTGGTTGGCCAATGGGCCCTGCCTATTTACTTGATGTGGTTGGTGTCGATACGGCGGATCACTGTACAGGTGTTATGTCAGCTGGCTTCCCAACCCGAATGAAAAAAATTGCTAATGATCCAGTAAGCACCTTATACGCTAATGAGCGCTTTGGACAAAAAAATGGCAAAGGCTTTTATGATCATATAAAAGATAAGCGTGGTCGCCCAACAAAAGTCCCTGCATCAAAAGCTTATGAATTATTTAGTCAGAACTGCGCTGACAAAAAAGCATTTACTAGCGAAGAAATTATTGCGCGAATGATGATCCCTATGGTGAATGAAGTCATTCGTTGTCTAGAAGAAGGTGTGGTCGATACTGCTGCAGAAGCAGATATGGGCTTAATTTACGGTATAGGTTTCCCTCCATTTAGAGGTGGTGCAATTCGTTACTTAGAAACGCTGGGTTTAGATAACTTTATCGAGATGGCAGATAAATACGCTGAATTAGGCGAAATTTATCAAGTGACTGATGGCCTCAGAGAAATGGCTAAGTCAGGTAAGTCATATTTCACTACTGATGTTAAATCAGCTTAAGCCAAGGAGAATAAAATGAACGAAGTTGTTATTGTAGATTGCATAAGAACTCCAATGGGTCGCTCTAAGGCCGGTGTTTTTCGCAATGTCCGAGCTGAAACATTATCAGCACATTTAATGAAAAAAATTTTAGAACGTAACCCTGCGTTGAATCCAGAAGATATTGAAGATGTAATTTGGGGCTGTGTAAAGCAAACAAAAGAACAAGGTTTTAATATTGCCCGTAATGCATCATTGTTGGCAGGTTTACCAAAATCTATCGGTGGTGTTACGGTGAACCGTTTATGCGGCTCTTCAATGGAAGCGCTACATCAAGCGAGTACAAGTATAATGTCAGGCCAAGGAGATGTATTTCTGATCGGTGGTGTTGAGCATATGGGACATGTACCCATGATGTACGATGTAGACTTTGATCCTGCACTAAATAAACATATTGCATTAGCTTCAGGTAATATGGGCTTAACCGCTGAGCTACTTGGTAAACAACATGGTATAACACGGGAAATGCAAGATGCTTTTGGAGCTCGCTCTCATCAAAAAGCCCATGAAGCAACAGTAGCAGGGCGCTGGAGCAATGAAATTGTGCCAACACAAGGTCATGATGCAACAGGTGCATTAACATTGGTTGAGCATGATGAAGTGATCAGGCCTGAAACGACAGCAGAAAGTTTATCAGCTCTACGGCCTGTATTTGATCCAGCAAACGGAACAGTGACAGCAGGTACTTCTTCTGCGCTCTCTGATGGTGCTTCAGCAATGCTCGTGATGTCAGCAGAGAAAGCAAAGGCATTAGGCTTAACAGCACGAGTGAAAGTACGTGGTATGGGAGTTGCAGGCTGCGATCCATCAACCATGGGTTATGGGCCCGTACCAGCAACGAAAAAAGCGTTAAAACGCGCAGGTTTATCCATTGAAGATATTGAGCTATTTGAGTTTAATGAAGCGTTTGCTGCTCAAGCACTTTCTTGTGTGCGAGCACTGAAAGTGGAAGATCAATTAGACGATAAAATTAATTTAAATGGTGGTGCAATTGCATTAGGCCATCCACTAGGTTGCTCAGGATCGCGTATTTCAGGTACCTTGATTAATTTAATGGAAGGGCAGGATGTTAACCTTGGTCTAGCTACTATGTGTATTGGACTCGGACAGGGTATCGCAACCGTATTCGAGAGAGCCTAATTCTCTTTGCTAATATAACCATTAAACAGCGTTGAAAGTACTCATTTGCACTTGCAAACTCCGTGCTTTCGCCTTGTTTAAAGGCTAATTAGCTTCGAGAATGTGAGTTAACTAATGCTAATGAAGCATTTAAACAGCGTTGAAAGTACTCATTTGCACTTGCAAACTCCGTGCTTTCGCCTTGTCTAAAGGCTAATTAGCTTCGAGAATACGAGTTAACTAATGCTAATGAAGCATTTAAACAGCGTTGAAAGTACTCATTGACTAGCGTCAACTCCGTGCTTTCGCCTTGTTTAAAGGCTAATTAGCTTCGAGAATGTGAGTTAACTAATACTAATGAAGCATTTAAACAGCGTTGAAACTAGCGTCAACTCCGTGCTTTCGCCTAGCTACTAAAGTTTTCATCTTCAATATTAGAACTCTTTACTTAGTTTTGTAACATAAGATTAATTTTTACAGTATTTCAGGCAATAAAAAACCAGCAATTGCTGGTTTTTTTATTTCAAGATTCTATGCTTTGAATTAAGCTAAGCTTTCTTGTAATGGTGGTACAACTTGCTTTTTACGGCTTAAGACACCATCAAGCCATACTTTGCCATCGGTAGTAGCTTTTCCGTAAGCTGCTTGTGTTAAATCATCTTTATCACTGACAACTAATAGTTCTGAGCCTTCTTTCATAATGTCAGTTAATAGTAATATAACGCTATGACGGTTTCCTTCAGCTTTAAGCTTGGCAATATCTGCCTCAAGCTCTGCTTTCATATCGTCGAAAATAGCTAAGTCAATTACTTCTAGCTGACCTATACCCACAAGATTGCCGTTCATGTCGAAATCTTTAAAATCACGTAAAACGAGATCGCGAACGGGTGTACCTTCAACCGCAGACTTCACTTTAAACATTTCCATGCCGACTTCAGTTGGGTTTTCAATACCAGCTATTTCAGCTAATGCTTCAACACATTTAATATCTGCAGTGGTACACGTTGGTGATTTAAATACCACAGTGTCACTTAAAATTGCGCACATCATTGCACCAGCAATGTTCTTTGGAATTTCAACATTATGGAAGTCGTACATCATTTTAATAATGGTGTTAGTACAGCCGACAGGACGAACCCAAATTTCAAGCGGAGTAGAGGTAGTAATATCGCCTAATTTGTGATGGTCAATAATGCCTAAAATTGTTGCGTCATCGATATCGTCAGGACCTTGGGTTCGTTCAGAATGATCAACAATATACAGGTTTTCACCGGCATAGCTTGTTTTTAGCTCTGGTTGTTCAAAGCCAAACTTATCTAAAATAAATAGTGTTTCAGGGCTAAGTTCACCTAAACGAGCAGGTACTGTTTCTTCACCTAAAGTAGTTTTTAAGTAAGATAACGCGATAGCGGAGCAGATTGAGTCGGAATCTGGAATTTTATGACCCACAACATAATTTGGCATAGAAAAATACTCTCTTAAAATTTGGCGATATTCTAACAAACTCTTTGTTACATGTGTATATAGCAAAAAGTTAGTTAATAAAACTTTCTGCATTTTTGATGGTATTTTTATTTTGAAAATTGATGTATCTCAAAAGCTGTTTATTAAAAGGCTTGTTTTCAATCGGTTTTTAAAGTCTTTCAGCTATACTTAAAGGTGTATTCTAATAAAAGCAATTTAGTGCTGATGAATTCAATTGATCAGTTAGAGGAGTATTGTGTGTATTCGTATATAGCAAGACAACCTATATTAAATATTGAGCAAGAAACCGTGGCGTTTGAACTATTGTTTCGTGATGGCGAAAATAATAGTTTTCCCGGAATTTGCCCTGATAAAGCTACCTCTAAAATAATTGTTGATAACCAGCTGACACTGGGAATGGAAGAAGTTACGGGTAATTTACCTGCCTATATAAATTTTCATGCTGATGCCCTCATTTATCATTTTCCATTTTTTTTAGATCCGAAAAAAATAGTAATAGAAATATTAGAAGATGTACCTATCAGTGATGAGTTATTAAATGCCTGTAAATTACTAAAAGAGAAAGGTTATACCTTGGCTTTAGATGATCATAACTTTGATGTAAAATGGGATGTTTTTTTACCTTTTATCGATATTATCAAAGTCGATGTGCTTGATGTCAGCTTATTGGATATTAGTCGATATATATCGCGGTTAGCAAAATATAACATCACATTTCTCGCTGAAAAGGTTGAAACTCATAAAGACTTTGAGCGCTTGAAATTACTCGGCTTTACACTTTTTCAAGGTTACTTTTTTGCTAAGCCAGAAATGATGAAGAAAAAGAGTATATTGGCATCGAAACAGAACATCATAGATCTTATGGCGCATGCCAGCAGTTCAACCTTTGATTTTGAAGCAATCAGTGAAATATTTAGCAGAGATTTAGGACTTACTTATAAATTGCTGCGCTTTATTAATAGCCCTGGTTACGGACCCTCTAAAGAAATCAGTTCTTTAAAACATGCGTTAATTTATATTGGCGATCTTGAATTGAAAAAATTTATCGCATTATTAGTATTAGCCGACTTAAATGAAAATAAGCCGAATGAAATTATGAGAGCCTCTTTAGTCAGAGCTAAGTTTTGTGAACAAATTTCTGCGCTTAAAAAAGATAGTGAAAATCCGCCAAAAGCTTTTTTAACGGGGATGTTGTCACATATTGATGGCGTATTAGATCAAGGTATAAATGAGGTGATGAACATTTTACCTGTGCATAGTGAAATTAAAAAAGCATTAGTAAAAAGAGATAATTATTTAGCCAAGTATATTGAGTTATCTTTTGCTTTAGAGAAGGGGAATTGGTTGTTAACTAAGGTGATTAGTGACTCAATAGCGGTTAAAGAAAGTAACTGTATGGATGCGTACCATGATGCAATTTGTTGGACAGATTGCATGCTTTCTTGCCAGTAATGGTTAAAACCCCGTAAACGAAAATACGGGGTTTTCATTATAAACTTAGACGTTTATTTATAATAATTTAAACAAGCATCTACTTCATTTTTAGAGCCCATAATAACTTCTACGCGCTGATGTATACTTGATGGCGCTATTTCCATAATTCGACCTTGGCTGGTTACCGCACTGCCACCAGCTTGCTCTATTAAGAATGCCATAGGATTCGCTTCATACATTAAACGTAATTTGTTAGGCTGATCTGGGTTTTTACTATCTGTAGGGTAAGTGAAAAGACCACCACGACATAATACTCGATGAATATCGCCAACCATGGCAGCAATCCAACGCATATTAAAGTTCTTTCCACGTGGACCCGTATCACCCTTAAGTAAATCAGCAATGTAGTTTTGCATCGGCGCTTGCCAAAAACGTTGGTTTGACATATTAATAGCAAACTCTTGAGTATCGGCAGGAACTTGTACATTGCGCTTAACTAAAAGGTAACCACCATGTGTTCTATCAAGAACATAGAAGTGTGTCCCACTTCCTGTTGTCATCACCAACATTGTTGATGGTCCGTATAAAACATAACCTGCACAAACTTGTCTATCTCCTGATTGTTTAAACATATCAGGGTTGCTCGCTTCCATATGCTCAGGCGCTTCATGAATTGAGAAAATAGTACCTATAAGGGAGTTAATATCTATATTTGAGCTACCATCGAGTGGATCAAATGACACTATGTATCTACCCGTTTGCTCTCCAGCTACAGAGCTATCTTCCTCTTCTGAGGATATGGCTTTAACAAAGCCTGATTCTAATAAAATATCTTTAAATAACTCGTTGGCAACTACATCTAACTTTTTCTGTACTTCCCCTTGAATATTTTCATCTAAGGTTGAACCCATTAAGCCACTTAAGTGAGCTTGGCTTACACGAAATGAAATCTCTTTTGTAGCAGCTAATATTGTTTTAATTAGTGCGATGAGATCTAAAGGAACATTGTCTTGACGAAGAGCCGGTGAGAGTCGTTGCATTGGGGGTACCTAATAATGTTAAAGTTGTATACTTTATAATATAAGTTAATAATGGCTATTTAGTGAGAGTGCATTTAATAAATATCCATACGTTTTGAAAGCATTCAAGTATTTATTTGATATTTTTTATGGCTTTCACCTTGATTATAACAAGTTTATATTTGCTTTCTAAAGTTTTTACTCAACTTTATTGAGTGTTTATTAATTAGTCATATACATTTACCTGTAATCCATAAGGAAAAATGATGAATTTTATTATTCGTTTGTTTATAGCTCTGTTTTTTTTGAGTTCAACAACGGTTTTTGCTGCCAAAGCGTCCACAAGTTTTAACGACTTTATTAAAGATAAAACCTTCAATAAGGGATATTTTTCGTTTTATCATGATAAAAGCCAAGGCAAAGTTTATTTACAAATAGATAAATTTGAACAAGCGTTTTTATTTCAATCAAGCTTACCATATGGTATTGGCTCCAATGATATTGGCTTAGATCGTGGACAGTTGGGCGATACGCGTATAGTGCAGTTTGAGCGTGTTGGCAATAAAGTTTTTCTTAAGCAACTTAATACTTATTACCGTGCTGATTCAAACAATCCATTAGAGCAGCAAGCGATCAATGAAGCTTTTGCCAGTTCTGTTATTTGGGGCTTTACTGTTGTGAATGAAAGTAAAAGCAATCAAGTACTGATTGATTACACGCCATTTCTTCTCTCTGATATTCATAATATTAGTGAAAAATTAAAGTCGAAAAAACAAGGCAGTTATAAAATTGATCAGAGTCGAAGTGCATTATTTGCTAAACGAACTAAGGCTTTTCCTGACAACACAGAATTAGAAGCCATGGTTACTTTTAAAGGCAATGGAGCGGGTAATTATTTAAAATCAGTAACGCCTGAGTCGAGTGCAGTGACGGTTCACTTGCATCATTCATTAATTAAATTGCCTGATGATAATTATCAAACACGCGCTTTTCATCCCTTTAGTGGCTTTTGGTCAATAGCTTATGCGGACTATGCTAGTGAGATTGAAGAGCCGCTGATAAAACGCATGATCCCTCGTCATCGCTTAGCAAAACAAAATCCTAACCAAGCGTTGAGTAAAGCGGTTGAGCCCATTATATATTACCTTGATGCTGGTGTGCCTGAGCCAATTCGCACTGCGCTCATCGATGGTGCAATGTGGTGGCAACAAGCCTTTAAAGCGATAGGTTATGAAGATGCTTTTCAAATTAAAATGCTACCAGCAGACGCAGATCCGATGGATGTTCGTTATAATGTCATTCAGTGGGTACATCGAGCTACTCGCGGTTGGTCGTATGGTTATTCCGTGATAGATCCTCGTACCGGCGAAATATTGAAAGGTCATGTCACTTTAGGCTCGTTACGTGTTCGTCAAGATTATTTAATTGCTTTAGGGTTAACGTCACCGTTTAATCAAGACGCTTCTGAAACAACTGCAGGAGAAAAAGCACAAGCTGATACCAGTGCTATGAAAGCGATGGCATTAGCACGTATTCGCCAATTATCAGCCCATGAAGTAGGTCATACGTTAGGTATTGCACATAATTTTGCTGCCAGTGTAAATGATCGTGCTTCGGTGATGGATTATCCGCACCCTTATATTACCTTAGATGAAAATGGTGAAATCGATTTATCTAATGCTTATAAGGAAAACATTGGTTTGTGGGATAAGTATGTCATTGCCTATGGTTATGGTGATTATGATGTTGATAAAGAGCAAGAACAGTTAGCTCAATTAGTGGCAAGCACTCAAGCACAAGGTTTGCAATTTGCATCAGATCCCGATGCACGTGCCGCATCAAGTGCACATCATACTGGGCATTTGTGGGATAATGGCAGTAATGCAGCATCAGAACTTACTCGTGTAATGCAGGTGCGCGCAAAAGCGTTATCGGATTTTGGTCTTAACTCTATTGCAGCAGGTACGCCACTATCAGAATTAGAGATATCCCTAGTCCCTATTTATAACTTTCATCGTTATCAAGTTGAAGCTGCGGTGAAATTAATTGCTGGCGTAAATTATACTTATGAAGTGAAAAGCGCTAATACCTCGTCTATGGAACAACAAGGTGTACAAGCCGTTTCAGGCGCTATGCAACAACAAGCATTAACGGCCTTATTGGCAACTCTCAATACTGATTTTTTAACCTTATCAGAAGACATCATTAATCTAATTCCGCCAAAAGCATACGGTTACTACCGCACAAGAGAAAGCTTTAGTTCTCAAACAGGCCTTACTTTTGATCCTGTATCGGCAGCACAAGCTAGTGCTAAACATACTATATCGTTATTGCTAAATGCTGAACGTTTAGCTCGATTACAACAACAGGCTATGCGCTATCAAATAGCTGGGAAAAAAGGTGTGATGAAAAACACCATCATGTCAGTGGAGCAATTAATGACGCAGCTGATTAACAAAACTATTAAGCAGCGCCCTCAAGAAGGTTTAGCGCTATTAATACAACAACGTGTGAATCAACTCGTTATTGAGCATTTATTAGCTTTATTTCATTCAAAAACAGTGGTTACAGAAGTGCGTAGTGACGTATTTGCTCAATTATCTATGCTAGAAGAGTGGCTTGATGACAATAATGATAACCGTCGTTATAAGCAATTATCGACACATTTCACTTTGTTAAAAGAACAAATTGAATTTAGTTTGGAGCAAGGAAAACAAAGTATCTTGCCTAAGAAAATTACCATGCCGCCAGGATCTCCTATTGGCAGTTAGTGGGTATGGCTGATCTTTAAAGCTTTCAAAGCGACATAACAGAACAACACTGTTATGTCGCTTTATATATGAAACTTAATGCTACCTCATAAAGACTAGACTTTTTTTGGGTGCGATGTTTCAACTTGTAGTTTGGGCTTTAGCAGCTGTTTGAGCGTTTTAGGTTTGCTCAGTACAACTAAATTACCCAGTAACACTAAACCTAGCCCTACAATGGTGAAGCCACTCCACACAAACCCTTCAACTAGGGTTGATATTAGCACCGCAATCGCGGGAAAAATGATATTAGCGTATGAGGTTTTATGCGCACCAATACGCGTCATTAAACTTAAATAGCAACCAAATGCGATGACTGATCCGAATACAGATAAATAAATCAGTGACACGAGATAAGCGGGTTCAAATGAAAAATTAAATTGTTTACCTTGAACTATCACCGCGAGGGCTGTAAACATAGCGCCGTAGAGCATGCCCCATGCATTTGCTTGAACGATAGGGATATTGTTTTGCTGATTTTTTATCGACAACATATTACCCATAGACGCAGAGAAAGTACCAAGCAAGCAAAGCCCTAGGCCTAGTATCGTGACAGTACCTAGTTCAACATCAGTTAATTGTGGCCAAAAAAGGGTGACTATTCCTAATAAGCCAAAAGCAGCACCAAAATATACCTGTCTGGTGATAGGCGTTTTGTAAAACACCTTGGCATTGACAATATTCATCAACATTAACGTTGAAAAGGCAATACAGGTTAGTGCTGAATTGATGTGTTGTTGCGCGGTATAAAGCAATAAATAATTCATGCCAAATAAGCAAATACCAAAAGCCGCAAACAAGCCATGTTGCTTTAATGAAAACGATAAAGGTAATTGTTTAATTTTCGCAAAAAGAAATAAGCAAAAAGCCGCGAGCGCAAATCGGTATGATACAGAAGCTTCAAGTGCAACATCGCCTAACTGATAATTAATAGCGATCCAAGTAGAGCCCCAGATAACGACAGTAACCAGATATAAAAAACTATTGCTCATTGGCTAACTCCTTTTTGTATGCTTATTTACTATTGCTCAAAGTAGATAGTGACAGTGTAGAGTTAATTTGATTTAATAACATATACAAAATAATGAAAATGAAACCTATACAGTTAAACGCAAGATCAAATATAAAACTGTACTAAGGTGAATAAAAGCAAACTCAAAACTTCTTCAATTATAGACTACTGATATGCGTTTACTTGATAAAAATTCCCCCGCCTTTTTGTACCAACAGGTTATTGATTTTGTTGAGCATCAACAAAAAATCGGTGCGTTATTGCCTGGAGATAAATTACCTAGTTTACGTAAGTTAAGTCGGCAATTTGAAATCAGTGTTCCCACGGTAAAGCAAGCCTATATTGAGTTAGAGCGCCAAGGACGGGTGTGCGCAAGGCCACAATCTGGCTATTATATTACCGCATTGCAAGCGCGTACGCTAAAGCCTCGGCCTGCAAAGTGGGCGCATTGTGCGCCAACGACAGTGCAATGTCGGAGTTTAATCGAACGAGTGCATGAAGCGGTTCATTTTCCTGATACTGTCGCCTTGGGTATTTCTAACCCTATTCAAGCAAATCCACCTGATAAAGCCTTAGCAAGATTAATGCGTTCTGTGATTTCAAAAGTGGCTGAAAAAGCGGTAAGTTATGGGCCGCCAACAGGAGATCCTAAGTTAAGAATGCAGTTGGCATTTCGTTATCAAGAGCAGGGAGTAGCCATCAACCCGGATGACATTTTAATTACCAATGGTGCGCAAGAAGCTTTATCCATTGCGCTGCAATGTGTGGCTAAACCTGGAGATATAATCGCTATAGAGTCTCCGTGTTTTTTTGGCATGATTGAATTGATTGAAACCTTAGGCATGAAAGCTTTGGAAGTCTATACCTGTACAGAAGATGGAGTAGATTTAGGTGAGCTAAGTAAAGCTATTGAACAACATAATGTAGCAGCTTGTTTGTTTGCCACGGCAATTAATAATCCATTGGGCTCAATGAAAACGAATGAGCAACGCCAAGCTATGGTTAGTTTATTAGAGCAACATGAAATTCCACTCATTGAAGATGAGGTATATAGCGAACTCTATTTTAGTGAGCAAAAACCTAAGCCGGCGCAGTTATATTCTGAAAAAGGCTTGGTTATGACTTGCTCTTCATTTTCAAAAACAGCGGCGCCGGGTTATCGAACGGGCTGGTTGTTACCCGGAAAATTTGAAGAACAAGCAAAACGTATTAAACGTGCTCAGTCATGTTCAACACCCATGTTACAGCAGTGGACATTAAACGAGTATATTCAAAGTGGTGATTACGACCGCCATTTAACTGTGTTACGTAAAAAGTTAATTTTTAATTGTGAACGTATGCGGGCACTGATTGCTGAATGTTTTCCACCAGAAGTTTGTATTTCTAAACCACAAGGGGGTAGTGTCCTTTGGGTTAGGTGTCAGTCTCATGTTAATACCAGTGAGTTTTTTCAAACCGCTCTTGAGCAAGGGGTTAGTTTTGCACCAGGTGCGGTTTTTTCACCTTCAGGAAAGTATCAAAATTACATGCGTATTAGTTATGGCGTTAAGTGGAATGAGCAGGTAGAAAATGCCATCAAAGTGTTAGGAAAATTAGTGTTTGAATATACCCAGAAACAAAAGTACATGATGCAACAGGGTAATGGATAATGATGCATACTAAAAATGCTTCCCCTGTGTCAGTTAAATTATTATTACCATTATTGGCGTCAGTTATGGCGTTATCGCCGTTAGCTATTGATATGTATTTACCGGCGATGCCAGTATTAGCTGAACACTTAGCCACTAATATGCCTATGGTGCAAAATAGCCTGAGTGTTTATTTATTTGGCTATGCTTTAGGGTTAATTTTATTTGGCCCTATGGCGGATAAATATTCTCGCCGTAAAATGGTGGTATTTGGTCTAAGTGGTTTTTTATTGGCGAGTATTTTGTTGCCTTTTGTCAGCAGCATTGAGCAATTTCTCTCTTTACGCTTTATCCAAGCATTTGTCAGTAGTGCCGCCACAGTGGTGATACCTGGTACTATTCGAGAGTATTATCAAAAAGATACCGCCAAGGGCTTGTCGTATGTTTCTATGATCATGATGTTTGCGCCAATGATCGCTCCAAGTATTGGCAGTATTTTATTAATCGCACATAGCTGGCAGCTGATATTTTATGTGTTGGCTATTTACAGTGTTGTTGTTTTGATGCTGGTGATTAAGTTCTTACCGGAAGTGGTAAGAGCGCCATTGCAGCAAAGTGAACAAGTAAGCTTTATTCAGCGCTATAAAATAGTGTTTTCAAATAGTGCCGCGCGTTTAGATATCATCAGCTCCATGATGATATCGCTAGCTTTTTTTGCCTATATTACCGCCATTCCTTTTGTTTATTTATCGGTATTTAAGGTCTCAGAATTTAACTTTAGTTTGTTGTTTGCAATTACTGTTTTGGCCCTAATGACAGCGCACTTTACTAATACACGTTTAGTGTCTCGTAAAGGCTCTAGACAAATGTTGTGGTACGGACTTACATTGGCTGTTCTATCTTCTAGTACTTTGTTTATCGTTAACTTATTTTCATTACCACTTATTTTTACGGTATTAGCTATTTTACCGTTAATGGGTAGTATTTCTATGGTGGCGGTAAATGCAGATGCGCTAGTGTTAACTAAATTTCCTGAGCAATCAGGTACAGCAACAGCCGTTATCGGTACGTTGCGGTTTGGTGTTGGCGCGTTAGCTGGGCCTATACTCGCGTATTTTTATGATGCTAGCGCATTACCTTTTGCTGGGTTAATGTTCTCATCTGTGCTGATAGTGCTAGTATGTCAAATAATTATTTATTTGCTCGATAAAAAGACCTAAATAGGAAGGAGTTATCATGAAAAAAGTAGCGGTAATTTTAAGTGGTTGTGGTGTTTACGACGGCAGCGAGATTCATGAAGCAGTGTTAACGTTATTAGCCATTGAGCAAAACGGCGCAACTTATCGCTGTTTCGCGCCAAATATTTCGCAGCACCATGTGATTAATCACTTAACAGGCGAAGTCAGTGAAACAGAAACTCGTAATGTACTCGTTGAAGCTGCCAGAATTGCTCGCGGTGATTGTGAAGATATCAGCGAATTGAGAGAGCAGGATTTTGATGCCTTAATTGTGCCTGGTGGTTTTGGTGCGGCAAAAAACTTATGTAATTTTGCTCTTGATGGTGAGAACTATACGATCAATGAACAAGTATTAGCTGCATGCCAAGCTTTTGCAAACGCCGACAAACCAGCAGGCTACATGTGTATAGCGCCTGCGATGTTGCCATTAATTTATCCTGAGGGTATACAAGGCACAATAGGCACTGATACCGGCACGGCATCATTAATTAGCGCGAAAGGATTAGTGCATAATGACTGTAATGTGGAAGACGTGATTATCGATCCTGCACAAAAAGTTGTATCAACTCCTGCCTATATGTTAGCAACGACTGTGACAGAAGCTGCAGAAGGCATTAATAAACTGGTTAAAAGCGTATTATTAATGGCGTAGTTTGCATAAAATAAACACATCAAAAAAAGCCCAATAACATGGTTATTGGGCTTTTTTTGATTAATGCTTCGGGAAATTTAGTAAAAAGTATCTTCTCTATTGTGTGCTTGAGGATCTTCGATCAGCTCTTCAAATTCTACTTCAAAATTATTGTTATTGCAGGTGTCTGCCATATAAATTCTACGTGTTGAACCATCAATCCAAGTAACAGTACCACTGCCTTTTTTACTGCCACATTTCATACCAATATGTACGTCATTAAATTCCATAGCCCCTCCTAATTGTTAATTATAAAGACGCAAATACTTAGATGGACTAATCAAAAAAAAGTTCATTTTACTTGTTTTTTGAACCGCTGAAGCACTGATGTTTTGTGTGAAAATCCATCCGTATTTGTCGATTTTTTATGCTTCGAATAATTCATTATAGAAGTAAAAAAGAACTTTTCTAGTATGTTTATGGAATAAAAGCGACCCCGAGGGTACAATTTTTGCTAGCCCCTGTGACAGCTGACATGCTGCTTAATAACTTTTTGTCATAAGCATAAGCAAACCAAGCAAAAGCAATAGCTTCTAATTGGTCCCCATCTATACCTTTATGATTAGTAAGGAGAATATTGTAATCGATTGAATTTTCTGCAAGTTGTTGAGTAAGCTGATTTTTTAATTCTTCATTATGAGCACCGCCACCACAAAGGTATATTTTGGCACAAGTTGGCTTTTCGCTACTGTGCTGTTTAATTGCGTCGGCTATCGTTTGTGCGGTGAAAGCGGTTAGGGTAGCTTGCACATCTTGTGCAGACACTGAAGCAACGTTTGTCAGCTGAGTTTTTAGCCAAGCGAGATTAAAATACTCTCGTCCGGTACTTTTAGGCGGAGTAAGGGCAAAATAATCGTCACTGAGTAGTTGATTTAGTAATGCAGTATTGATGTTACCTTGAGCAGCCCAATGACCACTTGCATCATAATTATGTTGGCTTTTAGGGTTATGTAATTGAAACCATTCATCCATCAGCGCATTGCCTGTACCAGTATCGTAGCCAATAACGTTTTTACTTTTGTCTGCTGGCAGATAAGTGATGTTGGCAATACCACCGATATTCACAACAAATACATCAATGTTATTGTTTTCTTCGCTGAAAACCTTTCCATGGAAAGCAGGAACTAAAGGCGCACCTTGACCACCTAAGGCCATATCTTTACGCCTAAACTGTCCTATTACGCGAATATTCGTTAACGTGGCGAGTGTTTGGCAACAGCCTAATTGTAAGGTGAAAGGGTATTGTTGTTGGGGGCGGTGGCGAATGGTTTGCCCATGGTTGCCAATAGCAATAATATCTTTTGCGGTTAAATCAGCTTGTTGTAATAATGTCGTGACTGCTTGCGCAAACAACTTCGCCAATGCAATATCTAAGCTAAATGCGCGATCTATTTCATTATCACTAGGGTTATATAATGCGGTAATTTGCTCTACAAGCGCTTTGTTGTAAGCTTGATAATAACTGGCATGTAATTTAGGTTGCTGATTTTTATCAAACGTGACTAACGCTAAGTCAATCCCATCAGCACTGGTGCCTGACATCAGGCCAATGTAATAGGATTTATTCTCAACTGATGTTGCCTTAGTCATCACTATATTGTTCGTTTATTTCTGAGGTTGTCATACCTACCACAGCATTTTTTGAACCATCAAGTGCTTGTAATCGCTTTTGGGCGAGTGTGGTAAACTCATTTTTATACTTTTTCGCAATGGGCTTTGCATCAGGCAATTTCACCGTTCTTGGGTTGCGATGAACGCCGTTAAGTAAAAATTCATAGTGCAGATGAGGACCAGCTGCTAGGCCAGTTGCTCCCACTTTACCAATAAGCTGACCTTGTTTAACACGTTGACCCTTTTTGACTGCCCGTTTAGAAAAGTGTAAATACTTAGTTACTATGCCATTTCCATGCTGAATAAACACATAATTTCCATTGTATTTATTGTAGGTTGAATGGGTTACTTTACCGTCACCAGCTGCTACCACGGGGGTACCAGTTTTAGCCGCATAATCTACGCCTCGATGTGCTTTCCAGCGCTTTTGCACTGGGTGAAAACGCTTGGGTTTAAAGCTAGAGCTAATGTATTTAAAGTTTACAGGCGCACGTAAAAAAGCTTTTCGCATACTTTTGCCGTCCGGTGTGTAATATTCATCATCGGTAAAGCGAACTGCTTGAAAAGGCTCATCTTGGTTAATGAATTCTGCTACCAGAATATTTCCTGTGCCTATGTATTCACCTTCGACATATTTTTTCTCATAAATCATATGAAAGCTGTCACCCTTACGAAGGTCTAAGGCAAAATCGATGTCCCAACCAAAGATGTTGGCAAAATTAATTATCTGGGCATCGGTTAATCCAGCTTCCGTACCCGCATTCCAGAAACTTGAGCTGATAATACCATGAGCAAAGGCTTCTCTAATTTCAACAGGTTTACTTTCTTTGTGTGCTTGGTAGTGGTCGCCAACAAGATTAATATACAGGGTGTCCGTTTTAGATAAAGGGTATTCAAGCGCGGTGACTTTATGCTCATCATTACTGGCAATACGTAGTATATCGCCAACATTTATTTTACGTAGTAATTTGCTCTCTTCACCTTTTGCTGTACTGACTGCATAAGTCTCTTGAGCGCTAAAACCTAGGCGTTTGAAAATTCTAGCTAAAGAATCACCACTACGTACCTTTGCCGTTTGCCAAGAAATATTCTCTTGTTGCTCAGAATTGACTGTACTTATACTAGTGTCAACTTGAGGTGGCTTTTCTGGGTTAATTGAAGGCAGTACAGCCGGCTTAAGTTTTGCTGATTTATTGTCATTATTTTGTTGTGGCAGGGCTACCTGGTAACGCTTACCAACTTCTAAACTTTGGCTTGGAATATTTTGAGTAAGCAAGTCATTTTCGTTGCTAGATTTTTCATCGGCACTTGGTAATAAAATCACTAACAGTATTAACGCGAATATCGACGTGATAATAACGCGATGCTGCTTTGGTAATTGTTGGAAAACTTCTCGCAGGCGAAGAAAAATAGCATGCAGCGTTTTTAACTTTCGTTGAATTATTTGTTGTTTATTCACAGGGGCTTTATAACTAAAATACGGTGTTTTCGGATAACTGGATCATCACTATAACAAAACTTTCGCAAAAAATACTGTCACATTGGCTTTTATACTTTTATGTGGAAGATAAAGTGAGTAGAATTCGGGTATTGTAGTATTTTTATTAACCTCGGAGTCAAGTAATGACCGATGTCAGCCAAGCGTTTGCCGAACTTAAACGCGGTGCGGAAGAAATTTTAGTAGAAGATGAACTTTTAGAAAAATTAAAAACCGGAAAACCTCTTAAAATTAAAGCCGGATTTGATCCAACGGCTCCTGATCTTCACTTAGGTCATACAGTACTTATCAATAAGCTACGTCAGTTCCAATTACAAGGTCATGAAGTTATCTTCTTAATCGGTGACTTTACTGGCATGATTGGTGATCCCACGGGCAAAAACGTCACTCGTAAACCCTTGAGCAAAGAAGATGTTTTAGCCAATGCTGAAACGTATAAAGAACAAGTGTTTAAAATTTTAGATCCGGCTAAAACTACTGTTGCTTTTAACTCTACTTGGATGGAAAAAGTCGGTGCTGCGGGTATGTTAAAATTGGCTTCTCGCCAAACGGTTGCTCGGATGATGGAACGCGACGACTTTAAAAAGCGCTATGCAAACGGTCAGGCTATTGCTATTCATGAATTTATGTATCCCTTAGTGCAAGGTTGGGATTCTGTTGCTTTAGAGTCAGACGTTGAATTAGGTGGTACAGATCAAAAATTCAATCTATTAATGGGTCGTGAATTACAAAAGAGTGAAGGGCAACGTCCACAAACTGTTTTGATGATGCCATTGCTTGAAGGTTTAGATGGCGTGCAAAAAATGTCTAAATCGTTGGGTAATTATATTGGTATTACTGATAGCCCTTCAGAGATGTTTGGTAAAATCATGTCAATTTCTGATGTGTTAATGTGGCGCTATTATGAATTATTAAGCTTTAAACCCATTGATGAAATCGAAGGTTATAAAGCGGCGATTGAACAAGGTAAAAACCCTCGTGATGTAAAAATAGACTTAGCGAAAGAGTTGATTGCCCGTTTTCATGATGAAGCTGCGGCAGAAGCCGCTCACCAAGAGTTTATTAATCGTTTCCAAAAAGGTGCGATGCCAGATGAAATGCCTGAAATTGAAATCACACCTGAAGGGGGTGAAATTGCCATTGCTAACTTATTAAAAGAAGCTGGATTAGTGGCAAGTACTTCTGATGCATACCGCATGATCAAACAAGGTGCAGCTAAAATTGAAGGTGAAAAAATTACCGATAGAAACTTAACCATTGCAAGCGGTAGTGCAGCAGTGTATCAGGTTGGTAAGCGTAAGTTTGCACGTGTTAGCGTAAAGTGACGCACTATGATTAATGCTCGACTAAGTAAAAATTAAGGGGATGTTTGTGGTTCAACGTTATGCGGGTATTTGGCTATTAATCGTTGTTTTACTTACCGGTTTATTGACCAGCAAACATGTTTGGGCTGAATCGCGTGTTGCTTTGGTTATCGGCAATGCTGACTATAAAAAAGCGGCATTAAAAAACCCCCTTAATGATGCCAACGACATGGCGAAGATGCTCGAACGTTTAGGTTTTGATGTTACCTTACAAACGGACCTTGATCAGCGCAGTATGAATAAAGCGGTATCACACTTTGGCAAGAAAATGAAAAATGCTGATGTCGCACTTTTCTTCTACGCAGGTCATGCTGTGCAAGTTGATGGTAATAACTATTTATTACCTTTGGCAGCGCAAATTGAGTCAGAAGATGAAATTCCCTACCAAACACTGAACGCTGGGATGGTGTTGGCCAAAATGCAATCGGCGCGTAGTAAAGTGAATATCATCATACTTGATGCTTGTCGCGACAACCCTTTTGAAAACTCTTTTAGTCGCAGTGTTGGTACACGTGGTTTAGTACGCGTTAGTGCGCCAACTGGCTCTATGGTGATTTACGCTACCGCGCCAAGTCAAACTGCTGCTGATGGTAAAGGGCGTAATGGTCCATTTACTGAGCACTTTTTACAGAATATGGCCATTCCTAATATTGATTTAAATGAAGTGGTGCTGCGAACACGTATTGGTGTGATTGAAGCGACTGGCGGAAAACAAATCCCGTGGAATGAAAGCTCTCTGACACAGAAATTTTACTTTTCAAAAGATTCGAATGCTGGTGCAGCGCCTGCTATCACGGCTGTTAGCTTACCTAATAAAGCTACTAATCAAGTTGATGATGTTTGGGCAAATGCTTATCAATATGATATTGAAGTGGAAGCCGCGGATAAAGTGATCACACTTTACACGCAAGGTGAAAGTAGCTCTGATGATATGGTGAGTCGTAAAATTACCAGTAATAAAAATGCGCTAAAAAAAGTACAGAAATTTTTGCAGAAAACCTTAACAAAACCGCCTTATAAGCTTAGTCGAAGTCAAATCAATGCTATTTATGAAAATGGTGAACAAACTGAATTAGAATATTCAGATGAAGGGAAAGTGGCTGAAATAGCCTACCAAGTGGTAATTGATCACTAAAGCTTTTTCAATCGGGTAATTAAGAATATAACTAGCAATAAACACTGCAATAAACGTTCGAACCAGCTGGGATATTGTCTGAAAAATGATGGTGTATTTTCAGGAACTAAGACACTGGTTTGCCAACTTCCTCGAGTTAAATGCTCACCACTAAAGGTATTTTCACCTAAAATATTCACTGTATGTGATGGACCATTGTTAATCACATGAACAAAGGGCACTCTATTCTCAATCGCTCTAAATTGCGTAATAGTGCGGTGAGCACTTACTTGCTGTACAGAGTCGCCATACCAACCATCTTGAGAAAGTAAAATAGCCACTTTATATGGATGTTCTGCATTTAATGCCTTGGCGACTAACTCACTTTTTAGTGATTCAAAACAGATAAATGGCACTAAATGTTTATCATTTAACGAGAAGTACTCTGGCTTTTTACCTGCTTGGTAAGGGACTTTTTCTATGTCTAATGCTGCGAGCAAGTGGTTGTAACCTAGTACATCGGTTTTCTCTCCAAATGGCATTAATGCACGCTTAGCGTAATGTTGCTGAGTGTGTTGTTGCTGATGCGTCAAAAAGTAAATTCTGTTTTCAATGGTGGATTGATCTGCAGAAAAATAATCATCCTGAAAAAATAGTGGTATCTGCTTGCTGGCAATTAAGTTTTTTATATTTTCGGTACTAGGCTGATCATAAAGGTAACCGTAAAAGGTGCCTTCAGGCCAAATGGCTAATTCAACGTTTTGACTATTTAAGGCTTGGTATTGCTTAAACTCCCACAGGTTTTTTTGACCTACTTTATGTGTGTTACGAGCATCCAAGGTGGGTTTTCTATTAACTTGCATTAAGGCAATATCAAAGGTTTTAACATTACTTAATTGCGAAGACAGCTGTGGCGCTAAAGCTTGATATCGCCAATGACTGTATCCTAGCCAGAGTAATATCATGGCTATACTGACAAACACTGAAGTGTTTTTAATGTTTTTGGTTGTTAATAACTGATACAGGACAGCATTACAGGTGATAATTATGAACTCTAAACCCAACACGCCAGTGATGTCGACGGTTTGAATAATAAGGCTATGTTCAATAAAACCATATGCGAGCAGGCTATTTAATAAAGGCGAAAATAACGTAAATGTTGCCGTGACAGACAAAGGTAGTAACCATAACGTTAACTGTGGTTGTTTGCATACAAGGTAGCGATATAAAGTGACACTGATGGCAAGGGGCTGGGCACCAATAATAGCCATTTCAATGACGACCAATACATGAAACGGCGGCTGAATATTGAAAAATGTTTGGCCTACATCTGCCATCCATGGGGTACATAGTATTGTCATCACCATGCCAGCGAGCAAACTTAAACCATAGGTTTGTTTAAGGGAGGCATTTTCTGTGGCTTTTAATAAGGGTAAATAGGTAATAATTGCTAGCAATGCATAATTATGAGCGGGAAGCACTAAAAAGTAGAGTATACCCGTTATGCTTGCCAGTAAGAGCTTAATCATCAACAGCCTGATTAACGACGGGGATCAGTTGCGGGGCTACTTTATGGCCACTTTTTTCAGTTACCGGTTGCTCAGCAACTTTATGGTAAAATTCACGAAAATGCTTAAAGGCGACTAATTGAGTAATTACAATCTCTAGTAACGCAGGCTTGCGTAATAATGTATAGCCGACCGTCTTAATAAATAACCAAACGCGACTCGGGTATTTCAAATTTAAATAGTATTTCAGTAAGCGTTTAAATACCTGTTTCTCATAATCACCTGCAACTTTATCATTAGGATGAATTGCACGGTTTGACGATTTAATTAATCGCATCAATCGTTCACTAAAGGCTTTGTCTTGATAAACTTTACTGACTAATGATTGGTAGCCTTTTGCTAATTGGGCTGGCGTTAAGTCTGTAGGAACCACATTAGAGTAGATTAATTCTTGGTAAGGGCCACGCACACCACTGGTGATATCACGTTTTATTCTATGCTGCCCTTCAAGTCGCTCATAAAGCTTGGTACCCGGAATAGCTTGCAATAGGCCTATCATACCAATGGTGACACCTGCCGCTTGAATAAAGTCAAATTGTTCATCAAAAACAGTATGATCATCGCCATCAAATCCAACAATAAACCCAGCCCAAACGACAATGTTAAATGATTGAATGCGCTTAACCGCTTGCACTAAATCAATATTCATATTTTGTTTTTTATGGGCGTTTTTTAGGCTAGTTTCACGAGAAGTTTCTAAGCCAATAAACACACGCTGAAAATTTGCTTGGTAAAAGAGTTCAAGCATTTCCGTTTCTTTGGAAAAGTTTATAGTGAATTGTACGCTGAAGCTAACCCGGTAATTAACGCGTTTAACAAAAGCTATTAACTCATGTAGTAATTCCTTTGTGTGACGTTTATTGCCAACAAAGTGATCATCAATAAAGAAAATAGAGTCAAAACCTAACTGGTAATATTTTTCTACTTCGGCAAGTACTTGCTCGACGGATTTAGTGCGTGACTTTTTACCTAACCTCATGGGGATTTCGCAAAAATCACATGAATAAGGGCAGCCTCGTGATGTTTCTATTATGGCAGTAGAGTATGCGCCTTTTTTAAGTAATTCAAAGCGAGGTAATGGCGAGTCATGCATATTAATGCGCTCAACTTGCTCATATACCGCTTTTGTTTCGCCAGCTTGGAAGTCGGCAATATATTGTGGCCAAGTATATTCAGCCTCACCAATAAAAATAGTATCGGCATGCTGTTGGCATTCATCAAGAATAGATTTTTCAACAACAGGGCCACCAATAACCACGGTTTTTCCAAGCGCTTTAAACTTATCGGCAATTTCAAAAACACGGCTTGATTGAATAAGAAAACCGGTAATGGCAATAATATCTGCGTTAGAATTAAAATTAATATCTTCTACATTTTCATCACACAGTTCAACATCAATACCCTCAGGCACCATTGCAGCCAAGGTTGGCAGTGCTAACGGGGGATTAGGGAAGCCTTTTTCTGTGATATCTTTACAGAGGGAAAAGTCCCATAAAGATAGTGCAAAAATAGGGTTTACGATTAATATTTTCACGAGTTTGCTTCTATATTTTCCGCAAGTTTGGTGTAAAAAATATCCATGTGCTTATAAATGCCTAGGTGAAAAAATAATTCTTCGATATTCTTAGACTTTCCAGTCAAATAAGACCAAATAAACCGGCCAAGCATTTTACGTTTCGCTTTTGATGCGGTAGTAAAGTGCCATAAAATTCGTGACACTAATTTTATGTTATTCCAATTTATATCTGGCCAACCACCAAAACCGCTGCCTTGCTCTTTGGCTGTGCCTTTGAGGATAAAGTCAGTATAAACTTCTGGCTGATAAATGGTACGAATAAAGTTACAAAAGTTCAGGTTTAGCTCTTTTTCGGTATCTGTGGTGAAAATTATGTTTGAACTTGGCTCATGACGTTCATCACCTGTTGCTGCGCTACCCATACCCAAAGGTAACTCCTTGACCCTTTCCTCTTCTTGCATACGATCAAATAAAGGTGTGTTAGGTAAGGCTTGTACTAAGCCAATTAACATCGGCGATATACCTGTTTCTTTAATAAAGTTAAGCTCACGTTCAAAACTTTCTTTGGTTTCGCCATCATAGCCAAATAAGATACCTGACCAAACCACAATGCCGCGTTTTTGAATTTCATCAATTGCGGTACGAATATCGACCTGATTATTTTGCAGCTTGTTCATGGTGACAAGCTTATCTTTGTCAGAAGTTTCAATACCAATAAATAACCGGCGCATGTTAGCGGCTTGCATCAAGTCTAACAACTCTGCATCTTTGGCAATGTTGATCGGAACTTGCGTATAAAAGTAGAGTTGTTTAGGTAAGGTTTTTAATAATGCAGCAATGGCACGTAACAGCTCTTTGGCATACTTAATATTGGCGGCAAAGTGATCATCAACAATGAAGATTGAATCGACATGAAATTGTGTTTGAATTTTTATTTCTTCAAGTACTTGCTCAATCTTTTTGGTACGGGCTTTTTTGCCCCATACAGCCGGAACGTCACAATACTCGCATCCGTACGGACAGCCACGGGTCGCTTGGACAGCGCCTGAAACATAATGCTCATATTTGATTAAATCAAAACGAGGGATTGGAGAATCGTCAATATCGACGTTATCTTTTTGGTGATAAAGACTTTGTACGTTATTAGTTTGATAATCTTTGACAAATTGCGGCCAAGTATATTCACCTTCACCAATAAAAACGGTATCTGCAATTGCCATACATTCAGCCTTGTGACTGTCAACTAATGGCCCACCAATAACCACACACTTTCCTTGATTTTTAAAGTGTTCGGCTAACTTAATAGTACGCTCTTTTTGACAAGCTATGCCGGTAAAAACAATGATATCGCTGGATAAATTGTCGGGAACCTCTTCGATATTTTCATCAATAATTTCACAGTCAATATCACTTGGAGTAAGCGCTGCAAGTGTTGCTAAAGGCAGCGGAATAGTAGCAAATTTTCTACCGACAAGATCCATAGTGTAGGCTAAATTCATCGCATGAGGCTGGATCTTTGTTGTAATGAAAGTGATTTTCATGATGTTCCTAATGGTTTTCTTAATAGATAGCGCATAAGGGCTAATTTAATGATTATTATTGTCTGCTTTGCTTTATTGTTTTTGTTAACCAAAATGCAGCGATAAAAAATAACAGTAAAACGAACAACTGCCAAGGGTTGAATATTGAGTTGCTGACTTTTTGTTCTGCCCGAGTAAATTCAATTAAGAAACGTGCAGCGGTGTAACCAACAGTGGCGGTTAAAAATACTACACCATGGGCAAGCTTAAAGCGTGCTTTATGACGATATAAATATTCTGTGGCAATTAATATGAGACTACTTGAAACAATAAACAGTAGCGGCAAGTTCCATACTTGCGTACTTGCGCTTATTCCCTGTAATTGATAGTAGTGTGCCGCAGGGCTTTCAATATGGTAACTGCCAACAAACAAGGTTAGCCAAGTGTTTTCGATGCCATCGGGTGAAGGATGCCCAAAACAACAACCTACAAATAAACAAGCAAAACGGCCGAGTAAAATAGATAAAGGAAACGTAAAGGCAATGTCATCTAAAAACTGTAATGGGGCTACTTTGAGTGTGTATTTAGCGAATAAATAGGCATAAATTAAACAAAAAAGAATTGAGCCTGAAACCGTCATACCGGTAAATTGATTATGCAGGGTTGAGGTCGTTAATGCGGTAATAATAGCATTAGTCGCATAAGCACCAAACAATCCAACAGGTATACCGTGTATTAGAAACATAGCTAAAGTAAAGCCATTGTAGCCTGTTGATTTATTTCTAAAATACAATAATACCCAACAAAAAACTGTAGCAAATAAGCCGATAACACCCCAAAGTGAAATGGTGTGATTTAAAATTGTGAAGTGTGGATACATATTTTGAAAAGGAGGAAAATTAGTGTTATATTCAAAGCAGTACGATATCTACAAATGTGCAAAATTGCAACTGTTGGCGATAAAAGCCAAAGTTTACAATTAATCTAAAAATTAACAAATAAAACTTGCTTGACCGTAATCTTGGCAGGAATAAAACATGAGAAAAAGCATGAATATAGGAACACTTAAAAGTAAAAATCGCTTTATATCCGTATTATGGAGCGCTTTAGTGCTTGTTGGTAGTATTTTTACCTTCTATAGTATTTCAGGTTGTAATTCAGGCCCTACCTATTACACAATTTACGATACTTTAAAAGCAAGAACATCGACAAATGCCAATGTGCAAGGAGCTGATGTTTACTGGGGAACGAGTCGAGAAAATATTAACTCTCATGTTGGTACAACCCCTTATCATGACTCTCACCGTTCAACCTACCCTCGTTGGAATGCCGGTTACTTTAAAGTGGTAAAACGTGGTTATAAGCCGGCAATTAT
Organism: Colwellia sp. SU-HH00943; assembly: GCF_057546125.1. Lineage (NCBI taxonomy): Bacteria > Pseudomonadati > Pseudomonadota > Gammaproteobacteria > Alteromonadales > Colwelliaceae > Colwellia > Colwellia sp. SU-HH00943. Next base: position 539,018 of record NZ_BAAJLW010000001.1, on the reverse strand, counting down.
TAAAGTAAATGCTGCAGCTAATGCTAACCGTTCTAATTTAGTTACTTTAGAGCCGTTACCAACACGCCCTGAACCACCACAGTTTGTTTTCCCTAACCCTAAAGATGTAGCTGTTACGCCTTTAGATATCGAATCTACGCGTAAGCCTACTTTCTATATCAAAAAAGAAGATACGATTGCGGTCATGACATTTAAAGAGCCAGCAGGCTCTGGCGCCGGTTCATTAGTTGCCGATAACATTATCTTAGATTTACAAGTTAAAGGCTTTAATGTAGTAGACCGTGAACAAATTGATCGTGTTATGCGTGAGCAAGGTTTATTAGCTAAAGGAAAAACTAGACTAACAGATTTAGAAATATCTAAAAAATTAGGTAAGTTAGTTGATGCAGATTACATCATTTATGGTGCAATTACTGAGTATGTTTCTAAGAGTGAGAATATTCAATTATCGCCACAAGTTGACCCGAAAGATCGCAATCGTTATATGACAGAGCGTGAAGAGTACATTGCTTTTTATGATGAATTTGGTGATGACTTCAAACGTTTACCAGCTATGCCGAAAACATTGCAAGAATGGGAATTTGATTCAGCACGTAACGCACGAAGCTCTTATATTAATATTGCTCGTGTAGGTGTTACTGCTAAGATTATTAATATCAAAACTTCAGATGTTTCTTGGGTTGGTTTTGCAAGTTTACAAGATTTAAGAATACAAGCGGGTATGCGACGTATTGTTAAAGGTTTAAATTCAAGCTTTATTAGTAAACCTTAATTTAATCATACCTACTTATTGAAAACACCGATGGTGAAAACCTTCGGTGTTTTTTTGTGTTTGAGAAAAGTACTTTTAAAGAGTGATAATGAATGGCGAGGTTATACCAATTTGATTAAATTTCTTCCCTACTCAGAGCCATGCTCGATGTTCAATAACAAGGCAAATTTGTTTAGGTTTAGTCATTCTAAATCAAATAAATTTAACGAAGTTAGTGGGCATCGAGCAAGCTCCCAAAGGGCGAGTTTAAAAGGCTTACATGCTGCGTTATTGATTTTGACAAGGGAATAACCATTCTCTTCAATCAATGCCTTGCCTCTAAGCCTTTTAATTCTCGCTGAGTGGGAAAGAACTTAATCAACTTGGTATTAATTGCTTTGAATATCACTTATATGAGTGACTTGGTTTCTTCCATGTTCTTTTGAATAATACAGAGCTAGATCAGCATCTTTAAATAGCCGCTGTGTAATATTAGTTACGGCATTTTCGTCACGGTTACTGGTTGTGTATGTTGCCACGCCAAAACTGGCAGTAACTTGTTTATCTTGCCAGTCAAAATGGCAAATGCATTTGCGTAGGTTTTCTGCCTTTTTCATCGCGCCTTCTTTTGTGGTATTGAGAAGAGCGATAACAAATTCTTCACCGCCAAATCTTGCGATAAGATCACTTGCTCGGCTATTAAGTAAAATCTTGGAAAAATCAACTAGGACATCATCTCCTTTAATATGGCCAAATTTATCATTAATTTCCTTAAAAAAATCGATATCAATCATTATCAGTGAAATTGAAGCATTGTTAAAGTTCCGCTGGGTTAACAGAATTTGCTTTTCAAAAAACTTTTGAAACGCTCTTCTATTGTGGAGGTTAGTCAGTGGATCGGTAATGGCAAGTTGCCTTAATTTTGCATTACTCTTTTTGAGTAAATTGGTAGTCTGCTGATGAGAGAGGGCGTAACTTATCCACAAAGCCATAATATGCAGTGCATCGAGGTCAACCGAGCTAAATTTTCTATCTAACGGTTCTGGGCTAGAGAAGTTAAGTGTTCCAAAGACTTTATCATTGACCTTTATTGCAATGCCTATATAGCTTTCAAGTTTAAAAGCTTTATAGGCAGGGTGTTGATTTATAGCTGAGTATTTTACGTATTCAAAGCCTGTTGGGCCTTCTGATTTGAGTGTTACATCACAATAAGTTTCACCAAGCTCAAAGCTGTCGCCAATTTTTAAGCCGACTTCTTCAGGGCAATATACTTGTTCTATTTGATAATTTGAGCCTGACACTTTAGAGAGAATACCGATATCTAAATTGAAACGTTCACAGCCTAAGGCTAATAGATTTTTAATTTGAGTTGAAATGCCTTCTTTTTGATAAGTAGTTATTTCGTATAACCGTCTAATTAATTTTTCACTTTCGGATATTTCTTCTTGATTATTCATACTTATGCCTAATGCTCTACTTCATAAAAACAAGTATAGCTGGATTTTTTTAATTAATAACCATTAAGTTTTTATGGTTTATATGCTTGTTCTTACTAAATTTTTCATTATTCACTTCATAGTTGTTTTTTGATCTAAATCATAACAGCCAAAATACAAGGGCGTACACTGTGACATATTGTCGCAGTTGGCTAATTTTTAGGCCGACTTTTTTTGAAAAAGTGGTTGCTTGATGGTTTTTTCTCTCATTAAAAATGTGTTTAAGCGCTTGCTATGTCAAGCGGCTTTAGTATGCATCTTTTTTTTGACAGCACTACCTGCTCAAGCACTCTTTGTTAGCCCGCCTAAAGATCCTTTACCGCTAATTAAAGAAATTTTTCCTACTCAAACCCATATTTCTGAAAAAGTTTCTGCCAAGGAAGGTTCTCCTCTTATATGGACCATCTCTAAAAATGATGAAGTATTAGGGTACGCATTTGAAACTAATGATTTAGCGAAAATACCCGCTTATTCTGGTGAGCCAGTCAATATGCTGGTAGCCATTGACACTCAAGGGATTTACTTAGGTGCTAAGGTACTTGAGCACCATGAGCCAATTATTTTAGCCGGTATTCCTGAATCAAAATTGCATGAATTTGCTGATCAATACAATGGTTTAAGTGTTAGCGATCGATTAAAGGTTGGCGGCAACCAAACTGAAGGCACAGTACACATTGACGGCCTTTCTGGTGCTACCGTAACCGTGATGGTGATGAATGTTGCAGTGGTTAAAGCCGCAACCCAAGTGGCTCGTTCATTAGGTATCATCAGTGCTAGCCAAGAGGCTATTCAACCTATGGGAACAATTTACCCAGAAGTTTATGAAAAAGCTGACTGGATAACACTCACTGGTGATGGCTCAATCAGAAAGCTTTACCTTAATAGACAAACGGTTGATGAAGCTTTTGTTGGTACTGAGGCTGAACATGTAGATAAAGCAAGCCCTGAACAAAAACAAGATATGTTTGCTGAAATTTATTTTGCTCAAGTGGATATTCCAACCATAGGTCGAAATTTATTGGGTGACAGCGAATATGAATACCTCATCTCATCACTAAAGCCGGGTGAGCATGCTATTGCGTTAATGGGAACGGGTTACTCATTTAAAGGCTCTGGTTATGTGCGTGGTGCAATTTTTGATCGAATTCAAGTGTTACAAAATGGTGAAGCTATTGCCTTTAGAGATTTAGATCACAGTCGTTTACCCGATATTTATATTGAAGGCGCTCCTAGATTTAATGAAAGATCTATCTTTATTGTTCGTGAACACCATGAATTTAACCCTGCTTCAGATTGGCAACTAGAGTTATTGGTTCGCCGTCAGACAGGACCGTTAGAAAGCATATTTACTAGCTTTAAAGGAGATTACCATACATTAGATCGTTATGTTGATCGTCCACCTTTAATTATGCCTGAGCCTGAATTGTCATTAACACAACAGGTGTGGAAAGAGAAAAACTCTGAAGTTATCGTTTTAGTGATTTTATTAACGATTGTTGTTTTAAGTTTGTTTTTCCAAGACATTTTAGTGCGACATCCTACTTTTATGCATAACTTCCGTCACCTTTTCTTGATTATCACCGTGGTATTTATCGGTTGGTCTTGGGGAGGGCAATTATCGGTTGTTAATGTATTCACTTTTTTACAAGCCTTTATGTCTGATTTTTCGTGGGACTTGTTCTTACTTGACCCGGTAATTTTCATCTTATGGGGCGCAGCCGCAGTTACCATGATTTTATGGGGGAGAGCAGTTTATTGTGGCTGGTTATGTCCATTTGGTGCTTTGCAAGAGCTTATGAATATTTTTGCTCGCCACATCAAAATCCCACAATTTGAGTTGCCTTGGGCAGTGCATGAACGCTTATGGGCCATTAAATATTTAATTCTGTTAGGCCTCTTCGGTTTATCCATGGAGTCATTAGCGCTTGCTGAACAGTTTGCAGAAGTAGAACCGTTTAAAACGACATTTTTACTGAAGTTTGATCGTGAATGGCCATTTATTTTATACGCCAGTGCTTTGCTGCTGATCAATATTTTCAATCGTAAATTTTTCTGTCGCTATTTGTGTCCATTAGGGGCAGCTCTATCAACCAGTAATAGCATACGCTTATTTAGTTGGTTACGTCGTCGCCCTGAGTGTGGTCAACCCTGTAAAACTTGTGCCAAAGAATGTGAAATTCAAGCAATCAACCCTGACGGTGTCATTAATATGCGGGAATGTCACTACTGTTTAGATTGCCAAGTCACTTATTTCAATGAAGAAAAATGCCCGCCACTTAAGAAATTGGCACGTAAGAAAGCTAAGTATAAAGAATCGGAAATACAGGTAAAAGAAGTTGCGTAGTAAATGATGGTTAGATGACTTGTAACAACAATTCTGCCAAAAAACATATTGATATAAAAATGGAGAAAAACAATGAGTAATGAAGAACAAAAAAATAACGAGGTCGAATTAGAAAGTGAAGACCGCCGAAAGTTTTTCGGTAAAACAGCACTCATTGGTGCTGGAGCTGTGGCTGCACCTATGACAGCGGCTGTTTTTGCGGCAACAGCAAAAGCACAAGCTGCCGAAGCGGGTAATAGCGGTATAGTTCACCCTGGTGAATTAGATGAATATTACGGCTTTTGGTCTGGTGGTCATTCTGGTGAAGTGCGTATTATGGGTATACCATCGATGCGTGAATTAATGCGAATTCCTGTTTTTAATACTGACTCAGCTACGGGGTGGGGTTTAACGGATGAATCTAAGCGCATTAAAGGCGACAGTGCCGATCTTATGGCGGGGGATTCTCATCATCCACACATGAGTATGACCGATGGTCGTTATAACGGAAAATACTTATTTATAAATGATAAGGCTAATTCTCGTGTTGCTCGTATTCGCTGTAATGTGATGAAAGTGGACAAGATGATTACCATCCCTAATGTACAAGCAATACATGGTTTACGTGTGCAAAAAGTGCCGTACACTAAATATGTTATTTGTAATGGTGAATTTGAAATTCCTATGAATAACAACGGTAAAGCAAACATGAAAGATGTTAGCACTTATCGCTCTATATTTAGTGTGCTAGATGCTGAGACCATGGAAATAGCATTCCAAGTTGTCGTAGATGGTAATTTAGATAACACAGATGCTGATTATGATGGTAAATATTTCGCCTCAACAAGTTACAACTCAGAAATGGGCATGAATTTAGGGGATATGATTTCTGCAGAGCGTGATCATGTGGTTGTCTTTAACCTAGCACGTTGTGAAGCGGCAGTTAAAGCAGGGAAGTTTAAAACCTATAATGGTAATAAAGTCCCGGTATTAGATGGTCGAAAAGGCTCAGATTTAACTCGTTATATTCCTGTACCTAAGTCTCCTCACGGTATGAATACATCGCCTGATGGTAAGTACTTTATCGCCAATGGTAAGTTATCGCCTACGGTTTCTATTATTTCAATTAAGAAACTTGATGATTTATTTGCAGGTAAAATTAAAGAACGTGACACCGTTGTTGGTGAGCCTGAATTAGGCTTAGGGCCACTTCATACTGCTTTTGACGGTAAAGGTTATGCGTATACCACCTTGTTCCTTGATAGCCAAATTGCTAAGTGGAATATTGAAGAGGCTATTCAAGCGTATAATGGTAAAAAAGTTAACTATATTCGTCAAAAATTAGATGTACATTATCAACCAGGCCATAACGGAACTTCTTCAGGTGAAACACGTGATGCTGACGGTAAGTGGTTAGTATCTCTTTGTAAGTTCTCTAAAGATAGATTCTTACCGGTTGGGCCATTAAAACCAGAAAACGATCAATTAATTGATATTTCTGGTGATACTATGAAGTTAGTTCATGATGGTCCGACTTATGCTGAACCACATGACGGTACTATTATCCACCGTAGTAAAGTGAAGCCTGATAAAGTATGGTCACGCGATGATTCAATTTTTGCTGAAACACTAGCGCAAGCTAAGCGTGATGGCGTTGATACTATGATGGATAACAAAGTTATTCGTGATGGCAAAAAAGTGCGTGTTTACATGACTTCAGTGGCACCAACATTCGGTATGGAATCATTTGATGTGAACTTAGGTGATGAAGTGACGGTTATCGTGACTAACCTAGACCAAGTAGAAGATGTAACACATGGTTTCTGTATGACAAACCATGGTGTGCAAATGGAAATTGGTCCACAGCAAACATCGTCGATCACATTTACGGCTAATAAACCTGGTGTTCAGTGGTATTACTGTAACTGGTTCTGTCACGCTCTTCATATGGAAATGCGTGGTCGTATGTTCGTTAAAGCTTAAATTAGGCATTGCGTTAAGGTAGAATTTAACAGCTACCATAGCTGCACTCTTTAAAAGCTCAACATCGAAAGATGTTGAGCTTTTTTGTTTTTATTTTATTCGTTTGTAGGTATGCTGAGAAAACAATAAAAATTAATTACAAACTGATTTATATGAAACTTCCTCAAGTTGGTCCTGCAATTTTAGTAACGGCGGCTTTTATTGGTCCAGGCACGGTAATTACTGCTTCTCTTGCTGGTGCTCATTATGGCTTCGCTTTATTGTGGGCCTTATTGTTTTCGGTTATCGCCACGATCATTTTGCAAGAAATGACGGCGAGGTTAGGCGTTGTTACCCAGCAAGGCTTAGGTGAAAATATTCGTCGAGTTTGCAGCAATCCTTGGCTTCGAAACTTAGCGGTAATATTAATTTTATCAGCCATTGTTATTGGTAATAGCGCCTATCAAAGCGGTAATTTATCGGGTGCAAGTTTAGGGCTAAGTGGCATTGTTGACAGTGCTGAAATTTCGATACCTTTTGCTGATTCGTTATTTCCAATACTCATTGGTATTGTTGCATTTGCGCTATTAATTACGGGAAGTTATAAGGTCATTGAAAAAGCACTTATTGTGCTAGTGGTATTAATGAGTTTGGCGTTTATCGCCACCTTTATTTTAACCAAACCAGATCTAACCTTATTATTTTCAGGATTATTAATACCAATCATTCCTGATGGTGCCACCTTAACGGTTATAGCGCTTATTGGTACGACAGTGGTTCCTTATAATTTGTTTTTACATGCGGCAAGTGTCAGTGAAAAATGGCAATCGCCGAGTCAACTTAATGAAGCTAGAAAAGATTTGATGATTTCTATTCCACTTGGCGGGATTATCTCGATAGCAATAGTGTCTACGGCGGCAACCGCTTTTTTTGGACAACAGGCGTCAATTTCTTCAGCTGCAGATTTAGCACCAGCTTTACAACCCTTGTTTGGGGATAAAGCAGGTATTTTTATTGGTCTAGGTTTATTTGCCTCTGGCATTTCTTCTGCAGTTACAGCGCCATTAGCTGCCGCTTTTGCGCTCAGTGGCGTGTTAAATCTAAATAAAGACTTACGTGCTAATAGTTTTAAAGCAATTTGGATTGTAGTGCTGTGTTTAGGAGTATTAGGCGCTAGTTTGGGTTATAAGCCCGTGGCTATTATTTGGTTTGCGCAAGTAGCAAATGGTATTTTACTTCCTATCGTGACAATATTTTTACTCGCTATCATGAACAGCCAGATTTTAGGCGAGTATAAGAATAACACTTGGCAAAATATTTTAGGTTTGATTGTTGTCGGTGTATCACTGCTGCTTAGCGGTAGAAGTTTACTGTCAGCATTTGATGTTATTTAACCTGAAATCGGTTGAAGAGAAATTTAACACGCTTTTGATAGTTTTTTATTTAAGATCAACAGTTAAATAATGATTAATGCTATGCTGCAACTATTGTTATATTCAGTGTTTAATTACTCTTGCTGAGCATGAAAAAAATTCAGTTTTTATTATTTGTGTTAACTTGCTTGTGTAGCCAATTGCTTAATGCTGCAGAATATGTCGTTAATGCCTCAGATGATTTGCAAAAAGTGCTTGATGCTAGCCAAAACGGCGATGTTATTGTACTTAATGCAGGGCATTATTTCGGTAATTTTGTTATCGAAAAGCAAATTACCTTGCGAGGCCAAAATAAAGGAAGTAGCCAGGCCGCCGTTATTGATGCTAAAGGGCAAGGACATGCACTGGTGCTCAAAAACTCCAATATTACCTTAGATAATCTGAGCATTATCAACTGGGGTAGTAACCTTACTGAGCAACATGCCGGTATTTATTCTAATGAAAAAGTAAATGGTGAAAGGGTTTCTTCTTTAGAAATTAAGAATAATACCTTATCAGGGGATGGCTTTGGTATTTGGTTAAATCATATTACCAAGTCTAAGGTGTTTAATAATAAGGTGAAAGGCAATTTAGCACTTCGCTCAGCTGACAGAGGCAATGGCATACAAATAGCTAATGTTACCCATAGCCATGTATTTAATAATGAAACCTCTGAAGTGCGCGATGGTATTTATGTTATTTCTAGCCAAAACAATTTAATTGAAGGTAATACCATGCATCACCTGCGTTATGGTATTCACTATATGTACTCTTACGATAATACCGTTAAAGGCAACTTTGCTTACAATACCCGTGCAGGTTACGCCTTAATGAGTTCAAGACGCCTAACTATTGTTGATAATAAAACCATCGATAGTGAAGACTACGGCTTCTTACTCAACTTTATTACTCAATCCACCTTTAGCAATAATTACATTAAAAATGTTTGGACTAAGCCTGAAAATAAAGTGCTAGGTCGTGATGGTAAAGGTTTGTTTGTATATAACTCAGGCTTTAATACCTTAGAAAATAATATTATTGATACTGCAGAGATAGGTATTCACTTAACGGCAGGTTCAAAAAATATCAAAATTTACGGCAATAGCTTTATCAATAACCCCACGCAAGTTAAGTATGTGTCTAATGCGAAACAAGAATGGAGCAAAGACGGTGTTGGTAATTATTGGAGCAACTACCTAGGTTGGGATATGAATAATGATGGTATTGGTGATGCGGTTTTTGAGCCCAATGATGGTATTGATAAGCTTGTTTGGCAGTATCCGGAGATGAAAATGATTATGGATAGCCCTGCTATTTTAATTTTGCGCTGGGTTCAAAAGCAATTTCCAGTGTTAAAACCACCCGGTGTAAAAGATAGTTATCCACTGATGTCGCCCCAAGCTGAGCACCTGACTTTATTAAATACGCAAGTCTCGCTCGCTAGCCATGAAGCAGTGTTAGATCCACAGGAAAAACGATTATGAATACTCCACTCGTCTCATTAGTTGAGGCAGGAAAAACCTATGGTCAATTAGACGCCTTAAGTGCAATGACCATGTCACTCAGTGAAGGTGAAGTACTGGGCTTGTTTGGTCATAATGGCGCAGGCAAAACGACTATGATGAAGTTAATTCTAGGGGTTATTTCACCGACGCATGGCAAGGTTGAAGTAATGGGGATGGCGCCTGATTCAAAAGCAGCTTGGCATTGTCGTAGTAGAGTGGGCTATTTACCTGAAAATGTTAGTTTTTATGAGCAACTAACCGGTTTGGAAGTGCTTACTTACTTTGCTAAACTCAAAGGCTTTAACAAAAAGCAGGCCATAGACTTACTTGAGCAAGTAGGTATTACGCATGCGATGAAGCGACAGGTTAAAACCTATTCAAAAGGAATGCGTCAACGATTGGGGTTAGCTCAAGCTTTTATTGGTGAGCCTAAATTATTATTACTTGATGAGCCAACGGTTGGTTTAGATCCTATTGCTACTCGTGACTTTTATCAGACGGTCGATCAACTTAAATCAAATGGCTCAAGTGTTATTTTGTGCTCGCATGTTTTGCCCGGCGTCGAGCAGCATATTGATAGAGCGATGATTTTATCGGCAGGAAAATTACTAGCCATGGGCACATTGAATGAATTACGCCAACAAGCTGCATTACCTGTTGTCATTAAACCACATGGTCTCAATGGCGCTGTTGCTGAGGATAGTATACTTAATAGCTTTTTAACAACCGCTTGTCAGCATACTTTAATGGTACCTGAGCAGGATAAATTGCAAGTGTTAAAGCAATTATTAAGCTTAAATGGCTTAGATGACATTCATGTTGAATCAGCTAATTTGGAGCAAGTATATCAGCACTTTTTAGCGCAACATGAGCTTGAAAAAAATGAGCCGCAAGCTAAAGGAGGGCAGTAAACATGAAGCAAATTTTTACCGTTGCTAATAAAGAGTTTCATGATGGTTTACGAAATCGCTGGCTAGTCTCTATCACACTTATTTTTGCCCTACTTTCTATTGGTTTAACCTACTTTGGCGCCGCAGCATCTGGTGCTGTGGGGGTAACCTCACTTTCAACGACGGTAGCCAGCTTAGCCAGTTTAGCGGTTTTTCTTATCCCATTAATAGCTTTATTGCTTAGCTACGACAGTTTTGTTGGTGAGCAAGAAAGTGGGACTTTATTATTATTGTTAACTTACCCGCTTAGTAAAAGCCAGTTGTTGTTAGGTAAATTTATTGGTCAAGGAGGCATTATTGCGCTAGCAACCTTGTTAGGTTTTGGTGCTTCAGCTGTCTTGCTATATTTTCAATTGGATGACACGGCCATTTTAACCGCGTTTAGTTTATTTATATTAACGGCTATTTTGTTAGGACTGAGTTTTACTGCCATTGCTTATTTAATTAGTTTGTCGGTTAGTGAAAAATCTAAAGCCGCTGGTTTTGCGCTGATTACTTGGTTTTTGTTTGCCTTAGCCTTTGACTTGGCTTTATTGGCCTTATTAGTCGGTGTTGAAGAAGGGGTGACTCAACAAGGGTTAACACAGTTAATGATGCTAAACCCAACTGATATTTTTCGCTTAGTGAATTTAGCTGGCTTAGAAAGTAGTGATGTAAATGGTGCATTGGCGGTTGCCATCAATGCGAGCTTATCACAAACACAGTTAATTTCAGCATTAGTCGCCTGGGTTGTTTTGCCTTTATCCTTGGCGATTTTGATTTTTAAGCAAAAGAAACTTTAGTTTATCCATAGAGAATACTTACCATGAAAGCATATAAATTATTAGCGTTACTGACTTTACTCGTTTTGATTGCCACCTCTTTGATTGCCTGTTCAGATAACTCTGAGCAGCAAACAATGCTGCATAAAGCGGTAGCAATGGAAACAGGGGATGAATGTCATTTATGCGGTATGTTAATTACGCGCTTTGATGGCCCAAAGGGAGAAGTATTTCGCAAAGAGCAAGGCAGTACAGTTTATAAATTTTGCTCAACGCGTGATATGTTCAGCTATTATTTAGATCCAGAAAACACCCGTAATGTTGCGCAACTACTTGTTCATGATATGAGCAAAATGCCATGGGAAAGCGAAGGGATTGATGATAAATACTTTATTGATGGCAAAAGCGCTTGGTATGTAGCCGGCTCTGAAAAAACAGGTGCGATGGGTGAAACACTCGCGAGTTTCAGTCAACAAGCTGATGCCAACGCATTTGCTAAAGAGTTTGGTGGTCAGGTCTTAAGCTTTAATGAAATTACTTATGAAATATTAATGTAGTTTATTTTTTTGTCGACATCATTCTTGTTGTCTATACTTAGCATTATGTTATTGCTAAATATTAAATTAACTTTTCAGTAAAGGTTTGTCAGGCCCTCCATAACTATGAACCTGAGAATAGGACACATCTATCTTGATAAGTTATATAGGCTGAATTAATGCTCATAAACGCATATTTAAATAAAAATAAAAATAAAAATAAAAATAAAAATGAAAAGTTGAGAAAAATTATACCCCAGTGCTTTAAACAGGTAGTAACAGCATTAATAGTCTCGTTTGCCCTCAACGCTCATAGTGATGAAATCGATGATTTATTAGATCTATCTTTAGAAGAATTACAAAAAATAAATGTTGTAACGGTTTCTAAGCGAGAAGAATCAATTTATGAAGCACCAGGCGTGGTGAGTGTATATACCTCAGCGGATATTCGAGCATTTGGCGCGCGTAATTTAAAAGATGTATTGCTTCGAATCCCTAATTTTTACTTATTTGACTCTTATACATTTAGTGCCTCTGCTAGTACCATGCGTGCAGGTGCTACTCAACATCTGAACAATCATATCTTATATTTAATTAATGGCCGCCCCCTTCGAGAGTCTCAAAATGGCGGTCGTCATACTGATATTAATTTAATGTTTCCTATCAATGCTATTGAGCGAATTGAAGTGGTTCGAGGGCCCGGTTCAGTGCTTTATGGAAGTAATGCCTTTAGCGGCACTATTAATATAATCACTAAATCGTCAGAGCAAGGCGTGGGCGCTGGTGTTAATGTTATGGTTGGTAGTAGAGGTTATACAAAGTTAGGCGTTAACGGTTATGCTAGCAATGGAGATGATGCAGGCGTTTCGGCACACTACAACAAACTTTCAGATGATGGCGAGGTAATCACAGCGATAGATTCAGTATATCAACTGGGAAGTAGTCAATTATATCGAGATGGTTTTTTTGCCAGATTAGATGCTAACTATAAAGGTTTTGCTATTGAGGCTATGACGAGTGAAATTGAGTTATCTAGTATTACAGGTTCTTTTCGTTGGTCAGGGTTAAGTGATTGGAAACATACACGTGAATATGTGAATCTGAGTTATGATTATCAGTTTAATGAAGATTGGAGTACAGCACTAAACTATACGCTTAATAAGGTAAACTTTGATGTGCCGCCTCCTTTTGAGAATAGCTTTATTACAGATGGCTATTTATACGAGCTTACTGTAAACGGCAAAATAAGCGACAGTATTGATGTGGTATTAGGTATGGTGCAAGACCATGTTCAAGGGGACTTAGGTATTCGCGGGGGGCGTTATAAAAGTAAGCGAAATAGTTTGTATGGTCAGTTTGACTATCGCTTCAGTACCGGCACTAAAATTACCGCAGGCGCTCAGTGGAATAAGCCGGAAGAGCAAGAAGGAAAGTTATCACCACGCATCGCTATTGTTCAAAAATTTGATGAAAAATGGTCAATGAAGGCACTATTTGCGGAAGCATATCGCTCACCTTTTGGCACTGAAATTGGTTTTCAGTCTGGTTTTTTGCAAGGTAACCCAGACCTCAAACCAGAAACGATTCAAACCTCTGAGCTACAAGTTATTTATACAACTCCTCATTCAATGCTTACTTCAACTCTATATCACAGTGTAACAGATGACTTAATTGGTCGTAGACGGGTTGGCGGTAGAGCGACCTTTGTTAATTTAGCACAAGAAATCAGCTATAACGGTATTGAATTTGAAGGGCGCTGGGCTATTACATCAAACCTTCAATTTCAAGGTAATGCCAGCTATCAACAAACTGAAGATGACATGGGGCTTAATGATGTCATGATGGCTTCTAAAGTGATGGTGAAATTAGGATTTAGCTATTCGCTAGAAAATGGTTTAACGGCGAGTCTATGGAATAACTATTTAGGGGCCGTAACCAAGCTAGAAGACTTACCCGGTAGCTCTGCTATTGTGGTCAATCCCGATGCTGATGCGGTTAATTTATTAAGTATCAACTTGGTTGCCAATATAGGACAATTACTTGATAAACCTCAATGGCAGAACGCTGAAATATCTATTTTTGCTGATAATTTACTTGATAAAGAGGTTTGGTTTCCTGAAATGGGGCAACGATCAACCAATACTTATCCACAATCACATGCTCGCGGTGTTTTCCTCAATTTTTCAATCAACTATTAAAGCTAGTGGTTGTATTAGACTTGTTAGAATGTCCTTGGTAGTCTAAGTCGATGTATTTACTTATCTCTTTTAAGTCTATTATGGTGAAAAAAGCTTTAGCTTTTCTTGTTTTATTACCTCTGCTTAATGCTTGCTCAACAGGTGGCAAAGCAGGAGCTGTCTATTATGAGAAATTTAATTTTTCTGCAGTTCAAAAGTACAGCTTGTATGGTCGAAACTCTGACTTTACAGAAGCACAGAGTTTACTTGATTCCCACCGAAATTCGATAGAGTTAGCCATTGAAAAAACTATGTCGCAAAAACAGTTTAATTATTCTGAGCTTGAGCAAGCCGACATCATCGTGACTTATTATCTTTTTGATAATAATCGCTTTAATTATTCAAATTATAATAAAATTGTGCATTTTTGTCAGCATTGCCTTCGGGCAACGGCGTGGCAAAAAGAGAATACTTACACGAGGGCAGATAATGGTAGTCTAATTTTAGATTTAGTCGATCCTAAGAAACAGCGCTCGGTATGGCGTAGTGTCTATCACTTAAATATCAAAGCAGATGATAATAGCGCTGAAAAAAACAATAAAATACAACATGCAGTGAAAGCTATGCTAGCGCAATACCCCACAGCGTATCTAAGTAATAGGCAAGCACAGTAATGTTTTATCGTACGGCCTTTAAATGGTTAACTATCACTGTGATTGTTGTTTGTGCTTTTTTAATGGTATTACTCTTTTTAGGGTATTTATTAAAAGAAAATGAAGAAGTTACTACTAAGTTAAAGGCGAAATTAGTGCAAGAAGCGCAGCAACAAAAACAAAAAGAGGCACGTAAAAATAATCCTTTTAGTGCTCAAAAAACGCTGTTAAGCTCAGCTGAAAAGTCTCAATTACAGATTATTAACAGCAATCAAGATTGTGATACAGATAGTCAATGTTTTTTGGTACATACCCATAACCAAGCAGTTGGTTGCATTGTTTCTGTGAATGCAACAGGGGCGGCAATTTTACTCAAGGTCGCTTCACAACAGAAAAATAGTGGCCTACCTAATGGCGATTGCCAAAAGCTTTATGATGAGCAGCAACCTTTAGGGGCACAATGCCATCAAAATCGCTGTTCGTATTAGTTGCAAGGATGTTGCGTAACAACAAAAGTTTTCAAAAAACTATTCAAGGCGCAATTCACTGTTTATAATACCTGCCAGTAAATTTCACGCTCAGTTTAGAATATAGAGAAAACATATATGGATTTCCCCACAGATGAAACAGGTCAGGTACTCGCTGAAATGCAGCAAGCAGGTGTTGATCTTACAGTGATTCATGATGTGGTGTTTTTTCAATTATTTGAACAACAAGCTCAAGCTCAAGCGATGGCTGATTATATTAATCAAAATATGCCTGAAGTTAACGTGAGTGTTCATGAAGATGAAACCCCAAATGTGTGGGATGTAGATTGTACGATTTCAATGTTACCAAGCTACGATAAAATAATAGAGCAAGAAGCTGATTTTGAAAAAATAGCCGCAAAGTTTTCTGGTTACAATGATGGTTGGGGAATAGAGGCTTAAGCGCTTTTAATAAGTCAAAAAATATCACATTTATGTTGTCCTTTACGATAAAAAAATACAAAGTTTATTTAACGATAGCCGCTGAGTCAGTAGCCCTTTCTCTGTGTAAGCGTCATGGCGAACGATTCAACCGATATCGTCGCTTTTTTAGTATCAATATTGTTAGAAATGCTGGTGCAACGGTTAACTTAACAGGCACTATTGATGAAGATACAGATATTTTAATTGCCAACCATCAAACCATGATGGATATTTTTGCTTTAGAAGATCTAATTGGCAATGATGTTCGCTTTGTTGGTCGTACAGGCATTATGGATAAATGGCCCGTCTCTAGAATTGTAGATTTAGTTGGGCACATTACGGTGGATCAACAAGATAGAAAAGCCATTATAAAGCTGCTTAAAGATATTAAAGGCTGCAAAGGGAAAAAAGTGATTATTTTTCCAGAAGGCACACGTTCGCAATCGGGTAAGATTGAGCCGTTTGAAGGTGGCACTAAATTGATTGTTGAAAAGTTAAAGTTAAAGGCACAACCACTTGTTATTAAAAATGTTTTATCTATTTATAATGAGTCAGCCAAAACGGCCAAAAGTGGTGTTATTGAAGTAGAGGCTTTACCAGCGATTACTATTGAAGAAGGCTGGTACGAGAAAACATATCAAGATATGAGTGCTGTTTTTGATCAATATAACTAAGCAAGTTAATAATTTGCTTTACCCTTTATCTTTTTCGTTAATGTGAAATGCAGGCAATGAAACTTGCCAATAAATAGCCGCCAACCTTAACAATAGCGCTCCTAATACGGCGACGATAGTTGCTTCGTTTTCAGGCCAAGATAAATAACGTAAACCAACAAATAAACTGCCCCCTAACATCGCTGCCAGCGCATAAATTTCTTGTCGTAAAATCATTGGAATCACGTTACATAGAACATCACGGATCATACCTCCAGCCACGCCTGTGATTGTTCCCATCACTATTGCTACCGAAAATGGTGCGCCTAAAGACAATGACTTTTGTGTTCCAACAACAGCAAACAGCGCTAAACCAAATGCATCAGCAATAAGTAAAAACCGTTTTGGGATACGCTTAGGTTGACGAACAAAAATAATCGTCAGTAAGGCAGTGAGTAAAATAACATAAAGGTAATAAGGGTTAATTACCCAAAATACTGGGGTTTGTAGAATAACGTCTCGTATTGTACCGCCACCAATGGCTGTTACTGCCGCAAGTACTACTACACCAAAAGGATCTAATTTATACCGGCCAGCCATTAAAGCGCCTGACAGCGCAAAAACAATAATTCCAAATAAATCTAACCAGTATAAAAGTTCATTCATGATGAGGGGTTAGTGCGGTTGTTTATTACTTACAACGGGTAACTTTGCCTCAAGCCAGCCATTCATATCACCTTGCAAGTGGAGTAAATTGTTAAAGCCATTATTAGCAAGTATCTCTTCAGCAATGCCTGCACGTCGACCAGAGCGGCAATATACCACCACAGTTTTTTGTTGGTATTGCGATAATTGTGCTAATTTATCTTCTATTTTTTCATAGCTAATATTTATCGCGCCAGCAATGTGGCCTTTATTATATTCATCTTGGGAACGAACATCTAACAGCACAATATTGGAGCCACTTTTAGCAAGAGATGCGCGTAATTCTTGTTGTGAAATCTCTACTGTTTTAGCTGCCAATGCAGCGAAAGCAAAAACACTTAACAGTAAAATAAATAAACGGTTTATTTTTAACATTTTGATCTCTTCAAGCGGCTAATGAAAATATTAGTTTATCTTAATTACTAACTATTTACTAAATATTGGCGACAATGAATTCGTTTGCCAAGGCAAGCGCAATGAGACAAATTAAACTGAAGGTGAGTAAGTAGGTTATTTTATTATTGGCGTGAATAATATCTGTAGCCTGTGGTTGTCTCGCTAAATCATTAAAGCTGACTTTACGTAATTTAGTTTTGCTACCATTACTATTGGCATACATAGCTACACCGCCAAGTTTTACTTCTAACGATAAGGCGAGTAGTAATAAAGCAATATTATTATTTAGCTTAAAGAAGTGTTTTTTACTTAATCGCCAAAATAATAAAAAGTTTTTGCCTACACCAGTAAAAAGTATGAGTAATGCAAAAATCCTGACTGGTAGCCACTGTAATAAGTTAACAAATAACTTAGCGTACAAACCAAAGTGATTAAATTTTTCGAGCTTGCTGTTCCAACAATAATGCATTTCAAGTAATAACCTGAAGATTAATGCAGTTAAGGGGCCAGCTAGCAGAAAAACAACCGCGACTGAAAAACCTTGTTGTATTGTACGCAGCAATTTCATTTCAATGGTTGCTTTACTTAATCCCAACTCTGATAGCGGCTCGGTTTCCCTTAACACCAATGGGGATAGAGTTGCTTTAGCGAGGTAATTTTTTTTAGCGACTATCGCTTGCGCAACTGACTTAGTTAGTTGAGACAAACCAAATGAGCCTAAAGCAAGGTAAAGTAAAAAGGTTTTCCATAAAAAATCAACTTCAATAAAGGCTTCAAATAAATATAAAATTACCGCAATAGGCGTGAGTGTTATAACTATTGCTACCAAGCCAGAAATGGTTTGTTGTTGCTTCGAGTTCTCAGCTTTATTGACTTTATCACTGAGTTTTTGGCAATAAAATTGAAAAAATTTGAGTGGCTCGTGTGCGACAAAATGACTGATAATACTTTTACCGGCAATAGCAGTTATCAGTATTAATAATTGATAACTAAACGCCGTTATATTAGGTAAATCAGTATTATGTAAATCAGTCATTATATCCATATGAGTTATATTAGCGCGTGATTAATTCAGAACTTTGCCTTTTAGGGCATTAAGCATATTAAGTACTAATTGCGACGAATTCACTGATGCGGTTTCTAGATACTCTTCGAATGAGGTGGGAGATTCTTTACCAGCAATATCAGAGAGTGAGCGAATGATTACAAAAGGTACACTGAACTGGTGACAGGTATGAGCGATAGCAGCTCCTTCCATTTCCACGGCTGCCATGTCAGGAAAGTTAGCACGTGCTTTAGCAATATCATCTTCTTTCGTCATGAAGGTATCGCCCGTGGTAATTAAACCGACCATTGTTTTGATATCTGTTAAGCTAGCAATACCTTCTTTTGCTGCGGATACCAGCATTGGGTGAGGAAGAAAAGCTGCGGGGTTGGCAGGTAATTGACCTATTTCATATCCAAAGGCGGTGACATCAACATCGTGATACCTGACTTCTGAGCTAACAACAATATCTCCAACTTTAAGTGAAGCATCAAAGCCTCCTGCAGAGCCTGTATTGACTACATAATCAGGCTGGAATTTATCAATCAAAAGCGCCGTAGCTAATGCAGCAGCCACTTTGCCAATACCAGATTGCACAATAATCACTTCATTTCCGTCAAGTTGACCTTGGTAAAACGTATAGCCTGCGTGAGTACTGGTTTTAGGGTTGCTTAATCTTTCTTTTAAAATAGCAACTTCTGGCTCCATAGCGCCAATAATACCTGCTTTCATTTGAGTGTCTTCTTTGTTTTTACTTAATAATGACAGAATTATAACCTGAGTATGGGGAAAAATCTGTAGTGAAGTCAGATGTTTTCACGAAATACCGTGTTACGGAAGAGGTAGCTTGCTAGTTCAAAAATTGTTCACTAGTATGGGTGAGGTAAAGAGGTTTTAAAAATAAACTTATTACCGAACAAGGAAAAATAATGATAATTAAAAAGCAGTTACTTATACCAAGCCTATTACTGACTTCACTGATCTTGAGTGCTTGTGGACCAAATCAAGAAGTAGATAAGTCGTCTATGGTTGCTGACAAAACTCCAGCTATCAGCACCGCAGATTTAACATCAGGCTTGTACCTAAAGGATATGGATTTGAGCATCAAACCTGGTGATGACTTTCATGCCTATGTTAATGGCACATGGATGGCAAATACTGAAATACCCGCCGATAAGGCAAGTTATGGTGTGGGGTATATCGTGCATGAAGAATCGCAAGCGAATATAAAAACCATCATTGACGAATCTGCGAGTGGAGAATTTGCGCAAGGCAGTGATGAGCAAAAAGTTGGTGATTTATATTTTTCTTACATGAATCGAGAAAAGCGTAACGAATTAGCTGCCGAGCCTTTGACCAGTGAATTTGAAAAAATTGCGGCGATTAGTAATTACGATGAATTAGCAGTGTATTTTGCTGCAGCGAATAAATTGGGTTACGGAACGCCATTTTCTTTAGGGCAATATGTCGATTTTAAAAACCCTAACACTTACATGATGTATACCTGGCAAGCGGGGTTAGGGCTGCCAGATCGAGAGTATTATTTTACAGAAGATGAAAAATCAATAGGCATCCGTGCTAAATATCTAGAACACATTGAGAATATGTTTAATCTTGCTGGAATAGAAAACGCGGCTCAGTCTGCCAAGGTTATTATGGCACTTGAAACTCGCTTAGCAGCACAGCATATGAAAAAAGAGCAAACCCGCGATATGGTTGCCCTATACAATAAGATTCCATTAACCGAGTTAAAAACCATTATGCCAACGTTTAATTGGCAAGGTTATTTAGCAGAAGCAGGCATCGCCGATATTGATGGTTTGGTGATCACGCAACTTGACTATCAAAAAGCACTTAATGAGATTATCACCTCAACCGATCTTAAAGACTGGCAAATATTTCTTAAGTGGGGAGCACTTAATGCGAACTCAACCTCATTAAGTCAAGCGATAGATGATGAGCATTTTGCTTTTTATTCTAAAGAGTTAAGAGGTATTGAAGCACCTTTACCTGATTGGCGTCGTGGTGTGTCGATAGTGAATAATCATTTAGGCGAAGTGGTTGGTAAAGTGTATGTTAAACGTCATTTTCCACCACAAGCGAAAGAGAAAATGCTCAAGTTAGTTGATAACTTGCTCGCCGCTTATGAAGACAGTATTAAGCAGTTGGACTGGATGAGTGAAGAAACCAAAATACAAGCATTAGATAAACTCTCTAAATTTACGCCTAAAATTGGTTATCCTGATATTTGGAAAGACTATAGCGGCTTAACAGTAGCGCGTGATGATCTTGTCGGCAATATTGAGCGAGCTAATTTGGTGGTATATCAACAAAATTTAGCTAAACAACATGGCCCAGTACAAAAACATGAGTGGGCAATGACACCACAAACGGTTAATGCCTATTACAATCCTCCTATGAATGAAATAGTCTTTCCTGCTGCTATATTGCAACCACCTTATTTTGACTTAAATGCTGAAGATGCGGTGAATTACGGCGCTATAGGTGCGATTATTGGTCACGAAATTGGTCACGGCTTCGATGATAGTGGCGCTACTTTTGATGGCGATGGTGTTTTACGTAATTGGTGGACAGACGAAGATAAAGAAAAATTTAAGCAAAGAACTAATCGATTAGTTGCTCAGTATGATAGCTTCCAAGTTTTTGATGATTTGCATGTTAATGGTACTTTTACTTTAGGTGAAAATATTGGTGATTTAGGTGGTTTAAGTATCGCGCTAGCGGCTTATAAAAAATCTTTATCGGGGGAAGAATCTCCATCGATGGATGGCTTTACGGGTGAGCAAAGAGTACTTTTGTCTTGGGGTAAATCATGGCAAAAAATAATGCGTGATGAAGCGTTAAGAGTTCAAGTAAAAACAGATCCTCACTCACCGGCAAAATTTAGAGTGAATGGGGTAGTAAGAAATATACCTGAATTTTATACCTTGTTTGATATTAAAGAAGGTGATGCTTTATATTTACCTGAAGAAGAGCGTGTTAAAATCTGGTAATTGAATTTAAAAACTTGCTATTTAAGCCATAAAAAAACCAGCAATTTTGCTGGTTTTTTATTAACTATTGGTTGTCAGTAAAATATCAGGCTATTAATGCGGTAGTGCTGCGATATTTTGACCCGAAAGTTGTGGCGGCATTTGCTGAGCTAACTCTGCTTGAGCGGCTGCAGGTGTTAAAGCGCCAACACTTTTTGGTCTGGCTTTTACCAGTGGGGCAGGAATAACCTTTCCTTTAACTTTAGGTAGAGGAGAGCGGTTACCCAGTAATCTAGAGTGAATACAAGCGCGAATCTCGTCTAACGTATAGTTTGCTTTTACTTTGATACGTAGATGTGGAATTGCTGCTGCTTCAAGTGCGCCACTGACAAACCAATCTTTTTTGATTTTATAGCCTCTACCTTGGGTATCAACTAAATCAATCGCCCCTAATAGTTTCATCGAGTTGCGATCACAAATGACAAAGTCTAAATACTTCCCTTCGGCATTCGTAGCCGCACTTTGGCTGGCTCGGCTAGAAACACCTTGTCGAATAGTGACAATATCGGCTAATTTAACACGGTTGATAATGCGGTATTTATTTCCCATAGCTTGCTCAACTAAGTTTTGAAAGTTTTTTTCAGCGGGCGTAAAAACTGACTGTTTACTGTCAAAAGGAAAAGGAAAACTGTTGTCATTTAAACGGCTTGCTAAAACACCAACAATGACAATTAGGCTGATTAAAGCAAATAAAATAAGTTCCATAAGCATCTCCGACGATTCAAATTCTTGACGCTTTATTCGATTGTGGAAGTAAAACGTCGACTTATTGTTGAATAAGCAGAATTTGTGCCAAAGAAAGCAAGGAGGCTTGTAGTGATAAAAATAGAAAGATAAAAAATGTGATTAGCTAAGCACAACGTGGTGATTTTAGTACTATAGAGCAGTTATCACCACGTAAACTAACTTAAACCAATGATGATTAAGCGCTTGGGTATTCTGCTTCTAAAGCATTATAAAGCTGTTGCTGAAAGTCGTCAGCAGAGGCGTCTAGGCGAGTTACTAAGTCAGCTAATACTTCGTTATCTTCTTTGCCATGCCATACTTTAATATAACTACCATCTTTATAGCCATGATCTTGACGGAAGAAATTTAAGGTGTTTTTACCAACATACTGACGGAATAATTCGTTTAAATCCATACCCATTAAAGACATGCAATCAGCTAGCGCTTTAGCATCAAAGGCTTTATTAGTAACAGCAGCAGACGCTAAATTCTCCAAAGCAATTTTAAAATCATCTTCAGCGGTACCTTGATGTAATTCTTTGGCTAAGCCACGAGAAATGCTCTCAACATTGTCACCTGTCATTAAGCGTAAACTTAAACCAAAGTGAAAAATATCAACTAGTTCAAGTTGTACTTGAGCAACATCAATTTCTTGATGTTTCCACCATTTCCAGCCATGGTGATCAAGCATCTCAGCACATTCTACCCAAATAGCGCGATACCACTCGTAACCATTATCTCGCCATGTTTCACTGACTCGAGAATTCATTGCATCTTGCATAGTTAACATTTGATTAATTTGCTTTTCGGCAATAGATAGGGCTGTAGAAAGTTGTTCGCTCATTATTGTCTCTGGTCTCTGATTGTTTATTTCGATCACGGTTATTTTGCCGTAGCTGTAGAGAACTAACAAGCATTTAGTCATTTTTTATCGTTTATTTTTAACGTCAGTTTTTAAAGCGAGTTGTTAGACTAATTGAAATAAAAAGTTACTCATTCTGCGAGTATTAAAAAGATGCTATGCAAAGAAAAGCAAGGCCTTGTTTGTAGGTAATGATTGCAGGTATTGATCATAACTTTTGAACTTATGCTTGACTAAAGAGTTTTTTACGTACCATAGCGCGATAATCTTTTGGTGTTAAAGATAAGCTTTTTTTAAATAAACGCGTTAAATGTCCCTGATCTTGGTAGCCTACATGATCAGATATCTCTTGTATTGATAGATTACTTGATGCTAATAAATCTTTTGCCGCTTCTATTCTAAGTTGTTGCCAATATTCAGTAGCACGAATACCTGTGGCAACTTTAAAGCGGCGACTAAAGGAACGCTGACTTAAACCAAACTGCTCGGCTAATTCAGCTAAGCTGATATCACTGTTTAAATTAGTGCGTAGCCAAAATTGAATTTGGGCAATAAGCTCATCAGGATGCCTGTCTACAGCACCTTCTAAGTAACGTTGTTCTTCATAAGGTTTTCTTATTTCATGAGAGAAATTACGTTCAACATTTTGTGCTGCGGCTCGGCCATATGTTTGGCTAATGATGTGGACGATAATATCAGCCAAAGCATTTAAACTGGCAGCGCAGTAAATTCGCTCAGATTGTGTGATGAAAAAGTCAGGTTTGAGCTCAACTTTTGGATAGTCTCGCTTGAATTGTTCAACATAATGCCAATGCGTTGTGGCGCTGTGGTTATCAAGTAAGCCCGATTCTGCTAAAAAACAAACGCCAGTACCAACAGCCAATAAGGTTGATCCTTGTTGCCAACAATGCTTTAACCACTTGATAAGCTTAGTATGCTTCTTCAGTACCGGCCTAGGGTTTCGCCATAAGCTTGGCACCAAAATAATGTCAGGTAAGTCATGCTCAGAATCATCAAAATTATCTAAGGTGATATCAGGTAAAAAATGTAAGCCAGCACGAGAGGTAACCGTTTTGTTATTTTGACTGATAAATTGCGTGTTTAGCCTGATGGCCGATCTTTCGTAACGGCGTGCGAATGCTTCACCTGCTAATAACATTTCTAACGGCAGGGTTAATCCTGTCGCTAATACATGTTGATAAATAATTAATCCTACACGCAATTGCTGGGATTGAGCTTCTTCGCTTTTATCTTTTGCCATAAGTGATATAAATAACTATTTTTGGCTATTATGGCATATTTTGTGGCTGTTTTGGCTTATTATTTTTGTTTTCTTCGCTATAGAATGGCCTTATTAGATTTATTGTTCACTGTTTTGTTACGTTAGTAACACTGTATTTAGGGTTTTTTGCATGACTTCATTACCTGTTGTTATCGGTATGGGTGGTATTAATGCCGCTGGCCGCACTTCATTTCACCAAGGTTTTCGCCGTATTGTTATTGATAAAATTAATGCACAAGCGCGTGAAGAAACTTTTGTCGGTTTAGCAAGTTTGATGAAACTCGTGTCTTTGCAAGAGGGTCAATTAGTTGATCAACATGGTGATATTGTTGCAGCCAAAGACATTGAAGCAAAGTTTGGCCAGCAAATACTCGATGGGACCTTAATTCGCAAAATAGAGAAAAATCACTTTGATGTTGATGCAACGCATTGGCATCAAAAAATGCATGTAACGCCGATCGATAAAAATATCTCTTTTGAATTACGTGCCAAAGAATTACCACACCCACTGCCTCATGCTTGGCAAGTTACTGACTTAGGTAACGGTAAAGTGAATGTTGAAATACCTGAGCATTTAACTATTTCTCATGATGCCTATCGTGATAACCCAATTAAAGCGGCAGGACAAATGCCTACAGGTTTTGAGCCGGGTGCCTTGTATAACAGCCGTTATCAACCTCGTGGTTTACAAGCTACCATTTTTGCAGCGACGGATGCCATTCGTTCAACAGGCATTGAATGGGACACTATTTTAGACATAATTAGTCCCGATGAAGTAGGAACATACTCAGCCTCGGTTGCTGGTCAAATGCAGCAAGAAGGCTTAGGTGGTCTATTAAAAAGTCGATTAGCGGGCTCGCGTGTTAGCACTAAGCAGCTAGCACTAGGCTTAAACACTATGTCGACTGATTTTATTAATGCCTATGTTACGGGTAATGTCGGTACTACATTTTCTTCATCAGGTGCCTGTGCAACGTTTCTATATAACTTACGTTCAGCTGTACAAGATATACAAGCGGGCAGAATTCGTGTCGCCGTAGTGGGTAGTGCAGAAGCCCCTATCACGCCAGAAGTCATCGAAGGCTTTGGTAATATGAGTGCTTTAGCCAATGAAGAAGCTTTAAAGAAATTAGACAATAGTGACACCGCTGATCACCGCCGTACCAGTCGCCCATTTGGTGACAACTGTGGCTTTACCATTGGTGAAGGTGCACAATTTGTTGTTTTGATGGATGATGCCTTAGCATTAGAGATGGGAGCCAATATTATGGCTTCTGTTCCAGATGTTTTTGTTAATGCAGATGGCTATAAAAAATCAATTACCGCACCTGGACCGGGTAACTATATTACCATGGCGAAATCGGTGTCTTTAGCGCAGAGTGTTTTAGGTAAAGAAGCACTACAAAAGCGCAGTTTTGTATTAGCACATGGCTCAAGTACACCGCAAAACCGTGTAACTGAATCGTTAATTTATGATCGCATTGCCACTAGCTTTGATATTAATGACTGGCCTGTTGCTGCACCAAAAGCCTTTGTTGGTCACACCATCGGTCCAGCGAGTGGCGATCAAATGGCCATGGCATTAGGTATTTTTAATGACAATATTATGCCGGGCGTTACCACCATAGATAAAGTAGCGGATGATGTATACGGTGACCGTTTAAATATCGCTACCGATCATTGGCATTGTCATGACATGGATGTGGCCTTTATTAATTCAAAAGGCTTTGGTGGTAATAACGCAACGGCCGCTGTTTTTTCACCGAAAGTCACATTAGCCATGATGACTAAACGTTATGGTGAAGCCGCAATGCAAGCCTACCAAGAAAAATTAGCGATAGTGGAACAGGCGCAAAATGCTTATCGAGCAAACGCCAATAACGGCCAGTTTGATATTATTTACAAGTTTGGCGATGGTTTAGTCGATGAGTCAGCTATTGATATTAATGATGGTCAATTATCGTTTGCTGAATTTAAGCACACCGTTGCTCTACCAACGAGCAATCCATTTACTGATATGGTGTAGTTTAGTTACTGTATTTTTTCTTTAAATAATTTATTTATCTTATGACACCATTAATTTTCTGGGGCGCCATTTTCTTTACTGTGGCGCTGATCTTTTATTCAATTGGTATATGGGATGACTTTAAACATAAAACACTGAAAAAATGGCATTTGGTGATGTTTGGCATTGGTGTAATTACCGACACGCTAGGCACATTACTAATGTATTTGCATGTTGGTCACCTTATTTTCACCGCGCACTCTATTTCAGGGTTTCTTGGGTTATTTTTAATGATTTTCCACTTTTGCTGGGCGTTTTGGGCGATGTGGAAAGATGATGTTAACCTGCAAAGAAATTTCCACCGTTTTAGCGTTATAGTGTGGAGCTTCTGGATGATTTCTTATGTCTCAGGTTTATATTTAGGCATTTCACGCCTTTAATTTTTTTAGATCTAATTAGCCGACATTAGGTGGCTCTGTTCTAGGATACCACTGCCACCATTGTTGTTCACCATCGGTAGATTGTGCTTTTCCTACATCCCCTTGCGGTGTTTTACTTTGGTATATATCCCAAGTTACTAAATAGTCAGGGTTGACGATTTTTACCCCTTTCTGACTGGTATGAAACTCACCTTTTGGGGCATTAAACCAGCAAGATAAATTGGTAGGCAAAATAAAATTAGCGGCTTCTTTTGATGGTGATTCATCACTGTTAGCAAGCGCTAATGTGATGCCCATTTCACTATCAACGCTGATCACGCGGCCTGCGAGAATATTTTGTTTTAGCTGCTCACCTTGTTCAGTAAAATACGTTAAACCAATTAAGCAGGTTTTGTTTAAAGTGTCATTGATTGAATTTAGCATGATGTTATTTTCAGGTTAAAAAAATACTCAGTTATACAAGGTATAACTGAGTATAGTTGTATGAGTTTATCTTAATAATTAATGTGCTAGTGGTGCAACACCTGTCGCAGGGTTATCTGCTAAACCAGTATCACGCGCATGTTCTTCAAAACTTTTGTTTTTCCAGAAGAATGCACCCGGCATTGTAGTAGGTATCACTAAAATATAAAACAATGCGCGACCTATCATGGCGGTAAAACAGCTCAATAGTGCGATTGTTAACCAAGCAAATACCAAGGTAGTGCTAGCATAACCAGCGATTTGAAGTGCTAATAAAGCGCCAGCTGCAACAATATTAACTGCTAATAACCAATTACGGAACAAGTAGGTTTTACCAAAGGTTGTGCATTGAACGTAATGCGCAGCTCCGCCTTCATTTTCACTACGGTTTAAGTCGTGATTATGAATGATTAAACCAATAGCTTCTATGACTAAGCCTAAAGTAAATGTGCTTGCAAATACCAGTGCCGCTTCAGTGATGGCAATATCCATAACAGTAAGTGTACTAAGTACTACTACACTCGCTACAAATGAACCTAATGATAAACTATTCCCTACGAAGGCTGTGGCTGTTTGTAAATGATTCCAAAAAGGTCTGGCCTTAATTTGGTAACACTTATTCATGTAATATAAACCACCAGCGCCTGCAATCAGTGCAAAAATACCGGCAGCCATTACTAAGCCTGATAAAGGCAACCCTGCCGTCATTTCTGCGATATTTAAGCCAACAGACTGCTGAATAAACTCAACAGCCCAAGTATTACTTGGTAGGGCAAATAAAGCGGTTAAACCACAGCCTGCACTGAACATGGCTAAGCCAAAACCTTCGCGTGCCATAGGTGAATATCGTAAGTTATTAAAGCCTCTATAAAAACGCATTGGCTTACCTAAGTGAGTCACACTCATTAATAACGCAAAGCTGGTCATTACTAACGCGATAACCGCCAGTGGTAAAAACATATCAGAACTCACAAAACGAGTGAATGATTCAATACCAAATAATGCGCCGATAAACGGAATAGCAAAAGTGCCTAACGCTGCTTGAGCAAATAGCGTGAATAATACTAATGGGTTTTCACGCGAGTTTAAGCGTGAGAAATTCCAATGTTTTGCTTTTCCAGCTTTTTGATCGATTACTGGTTTGTAATTACCTTCACTATCTTTGTGGTATTTAACCGGCATAGAGTCAGTACGCTTCATTTCATCCGGCATGGTTTTCGTTTGTTGGAAACGAATATTTGGATGAGTGATTTCTGGTGTTGGGAAGCCCGGAATTTCTGTTTTACATTGTTCACGATTTTTTGGGGTATTTTCAATAACACCAAAATCAAGCGCGTTACCCACACAAGCTGATACACAAGCTGGTTTTAAGCCAACCTCTAAACGGTCAACACACATATTACATTTAGACACTTGACCTTTTACTGGGTCTAGTTGTGGTGCGTTATATGGGCAAACCCAAGTACAGTAACCACAACCAAAACAAGTTTCAGGATCTTGTAAAACTGCACCATATTCTACGTGTTTAGTATAAGCACGCGTAGGACAGCCTTTTAAACAGACAGGATCATCACAGTGGTTACATGCCATAGAAATGTTCATACGCTTGTAGTCAGGGTATGAACCACCTTCCACATAACCTACGCTTCGAAAAGCTAAATGAGAGGGGTTTTCGTTCTTCTCTGAACAAGCAGCTTCACAGGCATGACAACCAATACAGTTGTCTGCAGTGAAGAAGAAACCATGTTGTTTATTACGATTAGGGTTAGAGCCAACCTCAGGGTTTTCGTTAATAAACATAGGGCGATCTTTTTCTTGACCGGTTAAATCAACAAGATCAATTAATTGCCCATAGCGATTTGTTTCTTTAATTTCAGTATCCGGCAAGTAAGCATACTCTTGCTCTTGAGTACGTACTTCCCAGTGGTTAGAACGACCTTCTTGCTCTGTTCCTATCGACATAGTTGATGGATCAAAGCTTTGTACATCTTGAACGGCTGAATCGTTTTTTATTTCATTACTCATAATCTTTTACTACCTTATCTGCCGTATTAATATTCGCGACGTTCAACATTTAAACGGGCGGCCTCTTCTTGATCTACTTTTTCAATGCGGGTTGCACATTGTTTGAAAGCAGGCTGGCGAGAATGCGGGTCTAATAAACCCAAGGTTAAACGGTTCACACAGTCATGGAAGTGGAATGGAATAAATACCATGTTGCGAGGTACACGCTGCGTTAGTTGCACGAGTACAACCGCATCACCTCGGCGACTGGTTAAACGAACGTAAGTTTGATGTTCAATACCTAGTTCGGCAGCCGCATCAGGGTTCATTTCCATATAAGGCGTTGGGCTAAATTTATTACAATTTCCAATTTTACCGGTACGAGTACGGGTATGGAAATGTTCAACAACACGGCCACTGTTTAACCAAAATGGATAGTCTTGACAAGGTTGCTCATTATTGTTGAAAAACTTAATAGGGATCAGATTAGCTTTACCTGATGGTGTTTGGAATTGACCATCAGTATACAAACGCGGATCACCTTTTGAGTCTTCGGCATCATCACGGTATGGCCATTGAATACCACGTTGTTTGATGATTTTTTCGTAGCTCATGCCTGAAATATCTAAGGTTCTTTCATTACCGTAAGCGTTTTTGCCTTTAGATAACTGCTTCATTTCATTAAAGGCTTCTTCAGGCTCTTCAGGGAAATTTATCAGTTGACCATTATCAAAGCGTTTTGACATTTCATTGAAAATATCAAAATCAGGCTTTGAGTTAGCATAAGGGGGTAATACGCGATCAATTAGGTTTACACGGCGCTCAGTGTTGGTATGACAGCCTTGCTTTTCCGCCCATACTGACGCAGGGAAATAAACATGTGAATACTGGTTCATTTCTACGTCTTCGTAAACATCTTGCACAACTAAGAAATCGAGCTTTTCAAGTGCTTTACGAATACGAGGCGTATTCGGCATTGAAGTCATTGGGTTGGTTGCGACAATCCATAAACCTTTAACTTCACCTGTTTCGATAGCAGGGAAGATATCTGTTTCGGCTAAACCACGTTTTTTCGGGAAAAACTCAGGATCTATGCCCCAAAAGTCAGCAATTTCTTGTCTGTCATTTTCGTTTTCTAAATAGCGATAGCCAGGTAAACCTGAACAAGATGACCATTCACGAGTACCCATGGCATTACATTGACCCGTGATAGATAACGAAGTACCACCTGGTTTACCAATATTACCGGTAATTAGGTTGAGGTTATTAATGTTAGCCACACCGTCAGAGCCGTGAGTTGACTGATTAATACCCATGGTCCAAATACTCATTGCTGCAGGTGCTTTCGCATAAAGGCGTGCAACAGTGCGAATTTTATCTTCGTCGATACCACAAATATGTTGTGCTGATTTTGGATCATAATCTTGCACTAAAGCTTTTACTTCTTCAAAGCCTTGAGTGTGTGCGTCAATATAGGCTTGATCTTGTAAGCCTTCATTGATGATTACGTGCATCATAGCGTTAATTAAAACACAATCTGTACCAGGAGTAATTGGTAAGTGTATATCAGCAAATTGCGCTAACATGGTGACACGCGGATCAACCACAATTAATGGGAATTTACGTTTTTCTAACGCTTCTTTTAAGCGCCAGTAAATAATAGGATGCTGCTCAGGTAAGTTTGAACCAAAGGCCATAAAACAATGAGTGTGTTCAAAGTCATCGTAACAACCTGGAGGGCCATCACTACCAAATGAGCGCTTATAACCACTGACAGCAGACGCCATACATAAGGTTGTGTTGCCATCGTAGTTATTTGTGCCAATACAACCACGTGCTAGTTTACCTAGGGTGTAAAACTCTTCGGTTAATAGCTGACCTGTTGAGATAATAGCGAATGAATCTCGGCCGTATTTAGCTTGGATTTCTTTGATTTTATTCGCTGTCGTATCTAGGGCGTTATCCCAAGTGGTCTTTTCAAACTTATCGTAGTGTTTGTCACGGATAAGTGGATCGGTGCCACGGCCAGGACTTTCAAAAAGCTCATGCTCTAATAAGCCTTTTATACAAAGTTTACCACGGTTAACATCAGCACCCGCATGACCACGAGTGGTGACAATTTTTTTATCTTCGTTTAAACCAATCTCAATCGAGCAGCCAGTAGAGCAATAATTACAAGTTGTATATTTCCATTCTTGCACTTTTTTGCTTGGGATTGTAATAGGTTTACGATTTTTGCGTCCAAACAACATAGACGAGCCTTTCTCTAATGGTTTTAAGTAAATTTAACTAAACGTTATTTATATTTTTTCTTTATTCAAGCAATATTCAGTCCAACTAATTTTTATAATTATTTCAATCGTTTGGTGTGGTTGGAACAAACAGCTTTGCTCTAGTATAGTATAATCGCTCTATTTTGGTGCGCATGCTTTTAAATTTGCAGCTGAACCAATTCAATTAAGCAGTGTCTATTTATCACCTTATCAATAAAGGTTTAACGTCGAATTTAAACTAAAAGGTTGTATGTTTGTGTTAGATGGAATGGTGGCTGAAAGGGATGTTTTAAGGGATATACCCGTTGAGAATAAATCTCTACGCTTTAAAAAACATTCCTTAACTATTTTTTTGTCTCTTGTTGTGCATTTATTTTTAGTTATTGCGCTACTTTTTATGTCTCAAAGCCCGAAAATTTCTCAACTTGATACGCCTACAAAAGCAATCAAAAGTTATTTATATCAACTGCCGAAAAAATCGATTGAGGTAACTAAGCCAGTTGCAGAAGTCACTGAAAATACAGAAAAAAAATTAGAAGTAGGCAAGCATGATAATGTCACATCAACAACGAAAACAAAACAAAAAGTCGCTGTTAAAAATACACAAAAAAAACTACAAACCTCAGCATTATTAAATTCGTTGCCACCGTCAAAAGCTCAACCTGATTCCGAAGTGAAAGCGCCAGTTAGCGCAAGTTTTTCAGCGTATCAGCAACTTGAAAATTTGAAAACTTCAATTAGTGAAAAAAGCATTGCTCAAGAGCTATCAACCCTGCAACAGTTTAGATCTCCTTCAGTGATGCATGGCGAGCAAATACCTGTGCCGCACTCTAACGTTCAGTTAACACCTGAGCAAGAAAAAGAAAAAAGAACAACGAAATCCTCAGATAGCATTTCCATCACTAAATATGACAATGGCTATTGCACAATTGAGCGTAAACAGTTTTTAGGGAGCCCTGTAGAGGCTTCAAGTTCAGGTTTTGCGTGTGGTGAAAGTAAGTTTGATCGCAGTTTTCGTGAACATATGAAAAGGGTTCAGGAGAAAGTATTACCTGTACAAGTAAAAAAACGATAAATTATACTGTACATAAAAACAGTGTTTGAGCTATGCTTTATCTCATGTTTAGTAAATAAAAACTCGTATTGAAATTATACATAGCGGAAAAGCCTAGTTTGGGTCGTGCTATTGCTGCAGCATTACCGAAACCGCATAAAAATCATAAAACGCATATTGAACTTGCTAATGGCGATGTAGTGAGTTGGTGTATTGGACACATTTTAGCGCAAGCCGATCCGCAAGATTATGATATTAATCTTAAAAAATGGTCGTTAGCCCCTTTACCCATTATTCCTGAAAAATGGCAGTTAAAGCCAATCAGTAAAACCCGAGCGCAATTATCGGCGCTACGCAAATTAGTAAAACAAGCTGATGAGATCATTCATGCGGGTGATCCTGATCGCGAAGGTCAGTTACTAATTGATGAGGTGATTGATTATTTTAAAGTTTCAAAAAGTAAAAAGGCTAACATTAAGCGTCTATTGATTAGCGACTTAAATTTGCCAGCCGTGAAACGTTCACTTAAATCATTGAAAAGCAATCAAGACTTTATGCCGTTATCAATTTCGGCATTAGCACGTTCAAGGGCAGATTGGCTTTATGGCATTAATTTAACCCGAGTATGCACTTTGCAGGGGCAAAAGCAGGGGTATCATAATGTGCTATCTATTGGTCGAGTGCAAACTCCGGTACTAGGGTTGGTGGTTAGGCGGGAGCAAGAAATTGCTCATTTTGTTTCAAAGCCTTTTTATCAGGTACTTGCGCATTTAAGCGCAGATAAAGAACAAGCAGAACATCAAGACTCATTTACCGTAAAGTGGCAGCCTAGTGAGGCATGCCAACCATATTGTGATGAAGAAGGACGGGTTTTAGTTAAAGGGTTAGCTGAAAATGTCGTGACAAGAATTACTCATCAAGCGGCAATTGTAGAAAGTATTACTACTGAGTCAAAGCAGCAAAATCAACCTTTACCGTTTAATTTATCAAGTTTGCAAATTTCAGCAGCCAAACAATTTTCTATGAATGCAAAGTTAGTGCTTGATGTGTGCCAGGCGTTATATGAAAAACATAAATTAATTACTTACCCACGATCGGATTGTCGTTACTTACCAGAGGATCAATATAAACAAGCAAAGGCTATTATCAAAACCCTGATTGATACCGATTTACCTTGTAGCAAACAGGCGAGAAGTGCTGATGACAGTATAAAAAGTAAAGCGTGGAATAATAAAAAAATTACTGCTCATCATGCCATTATTCCAACCGAAAAATCGGCTAATAACATTACATTAAACCCTTTTGAAAAAAATGTTTACTTATTAATAGTGCGTCAATATTTAGCTCAGTTTTATCCTGTTCATACCTATCAGCAGACTAAAGTTATGGTGAAAATTGCTGGTGGGTTATTTACTACGTCAGCAAAAGTCGTTCAACAACAGGGTTGGAAAGTATTGTTTTTAAGTGAAGAGAACTTAGCAAAAAGTCATGAAAAGCTTCCTCACCTCAAAGAAGGACAAGTGTTGCATACCCATGTAGCAGAGTTAATTGAAAAGCACACCTCACCTCCAGAGTCTTTTACCGATGCTAGCTTATTAAGTGCTATGACGGGAATTTCACGTTTCGTCAGTGATAACAGTATTCGTAAAATTTTAAAAGATACTGACGGATTAGGTACTGATGCAACAAGAGCCGGTATTATAGATTTGTTATTTAAGCGCGATTTTCTAACAAGAAAAGGAAAAACTATCCGGGCTACTACTATTGGCACTGAGTTAATAAACCACCTTCCAGCGCAAATATCATTACCCGATAGAACGGCTTTATGGGAGTCTCAACTTGAATCTATCAGTGTTAAGACCTTAAGTTATCAATCTTTTATATCAAGGGTAGAGCAAAATTTAGTGCAACTGGTTACCGATATAAAAGCTATCACTTTTAATGGTTTACCTAAGGTTGATTTTAAACGAAAATTTACTAAAAAAAGAGCAAAGAAAAAGTCTGCCGCTTAATAGCTGTGAAGCAGTCATTAGTGTCGGTATAAAAACGAATAAATGACATACTCATGAAGTGAGTTATACTGATGAATATGAAATATTTTCTCACCTTATTCATGACAATGCTTTGCTTTAATTCTTATGCATTTGAAAGTAAAGCGGAGTTAAAAGTAGCCACATATATTGAACCGCCATATGCCAGTATTGAGCAGGGTAAATTTAAGGGTGAAATCATTGAAGTCGCTAATTTATTGGCGAAATCTGTAGAGTTAGCCCCTAGCTTTATTCGCTGTCCTTTTGCTCGTTGTTTATCGTTGGTCAGTCAAGGGAAGGCGGATATGGTGATTGGGATTAAAAAGTTACCTGAGCGTGAAAAACATTTATTTTTCATAGAGCCTCCGTATTATACTCAACAACTTCCACTTAGGTTTTTCACCTTATCATCGAAAAAATTAACAATTAATCGTTTTGAAGATTTACAGCACTTAACGGTAGGCACTATTCGCGGAACAAGTTACTTTGAACGTTTTGATAATGACAGCTCATTAACAAAAATAGCGGTAACCTCTCGAGAGCAATTAGTGCAAATGTTACTGAGAGGTCGTATTGATACTTTTTTGGAGCGGGAAGAGTCTATTACTCCTTTATTAACTACTGAAGAATATGCCCAAAAACTTTCCTTGGCAGATTACCAATACAGCAAAGCGGTGAATAGTTACATTGCTATCGCCAAAAACGCTAACATTATCAATTACAAAGAAAAAATAGCTGAGGCGCTGATTAGATTAAGAGAAAGCGGTGTCATAGGCTCAATTCAAAGAAAACGACTGGAACAATAGTTTACGCATGGTATTTTGAAATGGAATGCTATTTATTCTTTGTGATGAAAACGTATAATCAATTTTATTTAACACAAAGAGCAATAACATGATATTACTGCGAAATACGATGGATAAAAGTAATCTTTATCATATTGATGAGTTTGGTATTAAAAACTACAAATACAGAACAATAGCATTTCTCTCCTTTGTAGTATTTACAGCACTTAACCTAAGTCTTGGCTATATCGCTTATATAGCCGAAGTTGAAGCCGTTTCCTCACCGGTACAAAGCTATGCTGATGCTGTTTGGTTGATGATTATGTCTTCTTCAACGATAGGATTTGGTGATGTCTATCCAATCACATTAATTGGCCGTATAGCCGTGTTTGTGATGTTTATTTTAGGGGTAGGTATTTTAGGGGGCGCAGGCGCTATTTTTGCCAATAAAATATTTGGCTTTGCTGATACCAATATTAAAAATAGAGAGCTGCGTAAGCAAAATGATGAAATCATTGCTCAAAATGAAAAAATTCAATTGCAATTAAAACAACTTGAAGAAAAATTAACAGCACTTTCTACGGCTAAATAAATTGTATATTAACTAATGATATTGAAACTAAATGCAGAAAATGCAGTGCTGATAGGGATAAATGATTATAGGTTATGACTTACTGCTTGAGAGCAATAAGCCATAACAAATGATGTAAATAGTAAATAGCAAATAGCAGTGAGTCTACTGATTACTTTGCTTAGCTTTTACCTCAGACTTGATTTGACGACGTTCTTTGATTAACGTTTTTATTTCACCGCCAATGTGTTTTTCACCACGTTTTTCAGCTAAGTCAATTTGGCGCTGACGCTCTTGGTAGCGTTGACGTTGTTGCTCTGTTACCTTATCGTGGCAACGATGACAACTCACGCCTTTCACATAGTGCTCACTTTGCTTTTCTTCTTCAGTAATTGGAAAACGACAGGCGTAACATTGATCGTATTGGCCTTGCTCTAAGTCATGATTAACAGCAACGCGACCATCAAAAACAAAACACTCACCTTGCCATAAGGTTTCTTCGCTAGGTACTTCTTCCAAGTATTTTAAAATACCGCCTTCTAGGTGATAAACCTCTTCAAACCCTTGCTCTTTTAAATAAGCGGTAGACTTTTCGCAGCGGATACCACCCGTACAAAACATAGCAACTTTTTTATGCTTGTTTTTATCTAGGTTATTTTTGACGTAGTCAGGGAACTCGCGAAATGTTTCTGTATTGGGGTTTACTGCGTGTTTAAACGTGCCTATTTCTACTTCGTAATCATTACGTGTATCAACCAGTAATACTTCGGGATCTGAAATTAGGGCATTCCAATCTTTTGGTTTTACGTAGGTTCCAACGACATGGTTTGGATCTATGCCCTCAACACCCATGGTAACAATTTCTTTCTTAAGCTTTACCTTAGTTCGGTGAAAAGGATTTTCTGCGTTATAAGATAACTTATAGGAAATAGTATCTAAATTTGGCTCTTCAGCAAGAAAGTGTAACACTTGTTCTATACCTTCTTTTGAACCAGCAATCGTGCCGTTAATACCTTCTTCTGCTAACAATAGTGTTCCTTTAACGTCAAGACTGGTCATCTTAGTCAGTAAAGGATCACGTAGCGCTTCAAAGTGCGGTAAACGAACGAATTTATATAGGGCACAAACAACAATATTATCAGTATCATTTGTTTGAGTTGAGTTTTGTTCTGCTAATGTCATTATGTTCTCCATTGAACGAACTGGAACGTAAATCCAGTGCTGTAGATTAATAAGGCGCGGATTCTAACAGAATTATGAGCCAAATGATAAGAAAAAGACCCGACACTGTGGTTAATGATGTTATTTCAACTACAGTAATACCTAACTAATTAGAAATGCTAATTGCACAGAAGTTTATTTAATTATTTATCGAAATGAAAAGATTTCATATAGTTATTGACGTTAATAGATAGTCGAGAATATAGCTGGCAATAGAGAACTAACCAGCTAGACTTTATAACGATAAAAAGGTTATGGAAAATAGAATCGTTCTAGCTGCCAGTTATAGCAAAGAAATACAACTGGTATAAGCACTATAACTATTGCTTCTATTTCCCATAACTTACATGAATAGTGCTTATTTAATCTAATGATTAGTAGTGAATTGAAAATCAGGTAGAATGGGCGCAAAAGTATTATCCAGCTAATACCCTGTTATTAGCATCTTCACTAGCAAGAGAGAGTATCAAATGAGCCTGTATTCAGAATATTTAGCGGAAATTGAAAACCGCAAAACGGAGCTAGGTTTAGCTCCAAAGCCTATTGATAGCGCTGAGCTATTAGCAGAAATCATCGAACAAATTAAAGATAAAGACAATGCAGAGCGAGAAGCGTCGCTTAACTTCTTTATCTATAACACTTTACCGGGTACCACAAGTGCTGCAGGTGAAAAGGCTAAATTTTTAAAAGAAATCATCTTAGGTCAAGAAACTGTTGCAGAAATTTCAGTTGAGTTTGCTTTTGAATTACTTTCTCATATGAAAGGTGGTCCTTCTATTGAAGTACTGCTTGACCTTGCATTAAGCGATGATGCTGCAGTTTCATCACCTGCGTCTGACGTATTAAAAACTCAAGTGTTTTTATACGATGCTGACACAAGCCGCTTAGAAGCAGCATACAAAGCTGGTAATGCAGTTGCTAAAGATCTGCTAGAAAGCTATGCCAATGCTGAATTCTTCACTAAATTACCGGAAATTGAAGAAAAAATTGAAGTAGTTACTTATATCGCTGGTGAAGGCGATATCTCAACTGATTTACTTTCTCCTGGTCATCAATCTCATTCTCGTGCTGACCGTGAATTACACGGTAAATGTATGATCACACCAGAAGCACAAGAAGAAATTCAAGCGCTTCAAGCTAAGCACCCGAATGCGAAAGTAATGCTTATCGCTGAAAAAGGTACTATGGGTGTTGGTTCATCACGTATGTCTGGTGTTAACAACGTTGCACTTTGGGCTGGTAAACAAGCAAGTCCTTATGTTCCATTCATCAACATTGCACCTGTAGTTGCTGGTACTAACGGTATCGCACCTATCTTCTTAACAACAGTTGACGTAACTGGTGGTATTGGTCTTGACCTTAAAAACTGGGTTAAGAAAGTAGACGCAAACGGCAATACTGTTACTGACGCTAATGGCGACCCAGTATTAGAAGAAGCATACTCTGTAGCAACAGGTACTGTTTTAACTATCGATACTAAGGCTAAGAAACTATACAACGGCGACAAAGAACTTGTTGACGTATCTTCGGCTTTCACACCGCAAAAACAAGAATTTATGAAAGCTGGTGGTTCATATGCAGTAACCTTCGGTAAGAAATTACAAACGTTTGCGGCACAAGCTTTAGGTATTGAAGCTCCAGTGGTTTATGCAGCATCAAAAGAAATTTCACACGAAGGCCAAGGTTTAACGGCTGTTGAGAAAATCTTCAACCGTAATGCTGTGGGTGTTGCGTCAGAAGCTTCTCTACACGCTGGCTCTAACGTACGTGTTAAAGTCAATATTGTAGGCTCTCAAGATACTACGGGCCCTATGACGTGCCAAGAGCTTGAGGCAATGGCAGCTTCTACAATTTCACCACTTGTTGACGGTGCATTCCAATCAGGTTGTCATACAGCATCTGTTTGGGATAGCAAAGCGAAAGCAAACACACCTAAGTTAATGGCATTCATGAACGCTTTTGGTCTTATCACTGCTCGTGATCCAAAAGGTGTTTATCACTCAATGACTGACGTTATTCACAAGGTACTTAACGACATTACAGTTGATGACCGTGCGATTATTATCGGTGGTGATTCACATACACGTATGTCTAAGGGTGTTGCTTTTGGTGCTGACTCAGGTACGGTAGCAATTGCACTGGCAACAGGTGAGTCTGCAATGCCAATTCCAGAATCAGTAAAAGTTACCTTCAAAGGTGAAATGGCTGAGCACATGGATTTCCGCGATATTGTTCACGCGACACAAGCACAAATGCTTAAGCAATTTGAAGGTGAGAACGTTTTCCAAGGCCGTGTAATTGAAGTGCATATTGGTACTTTATTAGCTGACCAAGCATTCACATTCACTGACTGGTCTGCTGAAATGAAAGCAAAAGCGTCTGTTTGTATTTCAAATGACGAAACCTTAATTGAGTCTATCGAGCTTGCTAAGAGCCGTATCCAAATTATGATCGACAAGGGTATGGAAAATGAAGCAGGTACATTAGCTGGCTTAATTGCACTTGCTGATAAGCGTATTGCAGGTATTAAGTCTGGTGAAGAGCCAGCATTAGCACCAGATGAAAACGCTAAGTACTACGCAGAAGTGGTTGTTGACTTAGACACAATTGTTGAACCTATGATTGCTGATCCGGATGTAAACAACGAAGACGTTTCTAAGCGTTACACGCACGATGTAATTCGCCCAGTTTCATACTATAAAGACCGTCCGGTAGATTTAGGTTTTGTTGGTTCTTGTATGGTTCACAAAGGTGACATGCAAATTATTGCGCAAATGTTCCGTAACCTTGAAAAACAAAATGGTTCAATCGAGTTTAATGCACCATTAGTTGTTGCTCCACCAACATACAACATTGTTGATGAGTTAAAAGCTGAAGGCGATTGGGACATTTTATCTAAATACTCAGGTTTCGTATTCGACGATACTAACCCGAAAGGTGAAGCTCGTACTAAATACGAAAACATTTTATACCTAGAACGTCCAGGCTGTAACTTGTGTATGGGTAACCAAGAAAAAGCAGAACCAGGTGATACAGTATTAGCTACCTCAACGCGCTTATTCCAAGGTCGTGTTGTTGCAGATAGTGCTGAGAAGAAAGGTGAGTCTTTACTTGGTTCTACGCCGCTTGTAGTACTTTCTACAATTCTAGGTCGCTTCCCTACTATGGATGAGTACGCTTCTGCAGTTGATGGCATTGATTTAACTCGTTTTGCGCCACCTACGACAGCGATGACAACACCGGCTTCTCAAGCCGCTGCTGTTAAAATTGCCGATCCTAGCTAAGCGATTTACTTCAAATAGTTATATAAAAAACTGATATCAAAAAAGGGTTACTATGAAATATAGTAACCCTTTCTTATATTTAATGATTTGTTATCTAATACAGTTGGTTTCAGCTTAACTTTTTCTCTGCTAGTTTCCCTCTAGCTAAAACGCCCTAATCCTTCTGACATTCCACCTTAGCAATGAGCGAAGGATGTATATAATTGGGCATGGCACGTTTGTCGTCAAAGCCTTCAATACCTTGAATCATTTCAAGTTTATAATAATAGCTACCACAGAGGTTATAAGATTTTCGCAGTAAAAAAGTGGCAAGTCGTTGAAAGCCAATTTTGTTATTGGGGATCACTTCTAATTGATAGTGTTTATCAGCAAGAGTAGATTGTTTAAACTGAAGCTGATGATCGAAATCCCAGCTAGTATCATTATTTTTGCTTTCTGTGTTGGTCAAGCTGCTACAGCTGAACAGAGAGAGTGATAAGAAAGAAAATATAGCCAAATGAGTGACTCTGTTCATAAATACTCCAATTACATTAACGCTATTCTTTAACGCTATTTAAGAGCAATGCCTTTGCCCTTATTCAAGTATAGCTTTTATAGTTAGACAATTATAACGACAATTTATTTTTAATACGCACACAAGGTTTATCTTCTTATTGTTGAATCAATACTTTTACATTATCTCTTCAGATAATTGACATAATCAATATGGTTAAAATGATAAGTAAACTCGATAATGGAACAATCAACACAATTTGCCATTATGCACTGACTTGTTTAGTATTCTGGGTACTTACCTTTTGTAATATATGGATATTATGACTAGCACTTCACTTAAAAAAGATACACAGGCAACGAATATTTTTGAATTGTTGCCGGGTCAATTGCTCGACGTGCAACTTGCTCAATTAGATAATGTCCGCTTAAAACTGCCTCTTATCGGTTATGCCTTTGGTCAATATATTATTTTAAAGTTCCCAGTAGGTATTAGAACCCATGACTACAGTGAAGCGTTAGCCGTTGGTAAGTCGGTTTTTATTCGCTATACAAAACCTGCAGAGGAAGGTGAAGAAGAGCAGGGAGAGTGTCTTTCTTTTGATTCAACCATTAAGGCCATTGCGGACTTTCCTGAAAAGTGCCTTGTCATTGAATACCCATTACATATTTATAATCGACAACTACGTCGCTATCCTCGGACTCAAGCACATATACCTACTAAATTAAAATTTGCAGGTACAGATTTACTCAGCATACTGCCGGAATTTAACGGCATTATTGTTGATATTTCACCACGCGGTTGTGGCTTTTCATTTAAAACCGATGAACAGCTTTCAAACCTCGATAATCAAGCGCTAACGTTAACCATACAAAGCCCGATAGAAGGGGAGTTAGAAATAGCTGCACGTGTATGTAATCAGCGTTATGAAAATGGCAAAATGACCCTGGGCAATCAATTTATTACTAGCTCTACCGACGTTGAGCGTTTGTTAGTGCATTTGTTTATTGAATGCTTGTAATAATGCCGTTAATGCCCTGATTCGATCACTTTTGCACGCGAGTTTTTCTGATTTAGTGCAAACTCTCCAAAATAACAGCCAATAAATATATTAAGTTATTGTTATATAGGTGTATTTCTTTTTGGCTTGAATTTTGTATTGTCATATTCATTAAATGATTTCGGTCTGAATAAAAAGGCTTAGGTTAAAGAAAATGAGTTTTTCAAAAGGGAAAACTAATGACACTAGTCATATCGACCAAGAAAAGACACTTGGTGATGTACTTTTAATCGAATCACGTGCGACTAGTAGTTCCTTGTTAAAAAAAACCTTAATTGGGTTTGGTTATAATATTGTTCATCATGCAACTTTAGATGTTGATATTATTGATAAAATAACATTTTTCCAGCCTAATGTTTTGGTTCTAGCCACTGATTTACCTAGTGAAAAAATGCTAGCAACACTTGCTGATATCAATAAGTTATTACCACTGCCTATCATTATAATTGCTGAAAATGATTCCCCAAACTTGATCAAACACGCTATAGAGTCAGGCGTCAGTGCTTATGTCGTCAGTGAAATGATTCCTCAGCGCTTGAAAAGCATTATTTCTGTAGCCAATGAGCGCTTTAAAGCAGAGCAATCTTTACGAAAAGAGTTAAAGCGCACTAAAGATCAACTTGAAAGCAGGAAGTATATTGATAAAGCCAAAGGCATTATCATGGAGCAGAAGCAGCTTTCAGAGCAGCAGTCGTATGACTTAATACGGAAAATGGCTATGAACCAAGGTAACCCATTGGTAGAAGTAGCAAAAAGCATTATTGAAGTGCATACCATGTTATCAACTAACTAATTAATAGAGTATGAACTCAAATAGTGCATTTGATTATTTTTGTGCATCAATTGGTTGATTATTTATTTGAGTTAAATGAATAAATATTAAAAAAGCCATATAAAACAATAACTTTGAAAGTTGGCACATTAAATGTAAAGAGCATGTAAGCAAATAGTTATTTTTATCAACGGCGATAAAAGTACCCGAATACAAACCTAGCAGCAACGGCGCTGCTAGATAATGCAAAACAATATGTTAAGCATTAAAGAGCAATGGCGCTCACTAAAAATCTACCCAGTTGGGTAGAAATTTGGTGGGCGTTTTTTTTTGAATTTTTTTAACTTTTATCAATACCTATAAGGAATTAATAATGAATTGGACAAAATCAATCACTTCT
Organism: Colwellia sp. SU-HH00943; assembly: GCF_057546125.1. Classification (NCBI taxonomy): domain Bacteria; kingdom Pseudomonadati; phylum Pseudomonadota; class Gammaproteobacteria; order Alteromonadales; family Colwelliaceae; genus Colwellia; species Colwellia sp. SU-HH00943. The sequence goes on along the minus strand of NZ_BAAJLW010000001.1, from coordinate 495,966 downwards.
GTGTTGAAATGTGCTTCTCTCAGTATTGCAGTTGCCTTGTCAGCAAGCAGTGTTGCCTTGAGTGAAGAGTTGGGTGAGCCAGAAAAAGAAGAACTAAAATTTGGTTTCATTAAATTAACGGATATGGCACCTATTGCTATTGCTTATGAGAATGGTTACTTCGAAGACGAAGGTCTATATGTAACCATCGAAGCACAAGCGAACTGGAAAGTATTATTAAACGGTGTAATTGATGGTTCTTTAGATGGCGCGCACATGTTAGCGGGTCAACCTATTGCAGCAACCATGGGTTACGGTACTAAAGCACATATCATTACGCCATTTTCAATGGACTTAAATGGTAACGGTATTACCGTATCAAACGAAGTTTGGAAGAAAATGAAGCCTAACATTCCTAAAATGGCTGATGGCAGACCTGTTCATCCAATTAAAGCAGATTCATTAAAACCAGTTATTGATGAATTAAAAGCTGAAGGTAAGCCATTTAAAATGGGTATGGTATTTCCAGTATCAACACATAACTATGAATTACGTTATTGGTTAGCTGCTGGTGGTATTCACCCAGGTTATTACGCACCACACAAAGGTGATAGCTCAGGTCAAATTGATGCTGATGCATTATTATCTGTAACACCTCCACCACAAATGCCTTCAACCATGGAAGCCGGTACTATTAGCGGTTATTGTGTAGGTGAACCATGGAACCAACAAGCCGTATTTAAAGGTATTGGTGTACCGGTTGTTACCGATTATGAAATTTGGAAAGACAACCCTGAAAAAGTATTTGGTATTACTGCTGAATTTGCAGAAAAATATCCAAACACAACGATTCGTTTAACTCGCGCTATGATTCGTGCAGCTAAATGGTTAGATGAAAATAACAATGCTAACCGTCCTGCAGCTGTAAAAATCCTTTCTCAATCTAACTATGTTGGTGCAGATTACGACGTAATTGCTAACTCAATGACGGGTACCTTTGAATATGAAAAAGGTGATAAGCGTGAAGTACCTGATTTCAATGTATTCTTCCGTTACAACGCGACTTACCCATACTACTCAGATGCTATCTGGTACTTAACGCAAATGCGTCGTTGGGGCCAAATCTCTGAAGATAAAAGCGACCAATGGTACAAAGACTTAGCAGCCAAAGTATATCGCCCAGATATCTACACAAAAGCAGCTAAATCACTTATCGCAGAGAAAATTATTCCAGCTAACGAATTCCCTGATTTTGCAACTGAAACTGGTTTTAAAGCCCCTCAAAAACACTTTATCGACGATATTGTTTATGACGGTACAAAACCAAATGCATACATAGAGAAATTTGATATCGGTTTGAAAAAAGGACAAAAGCTTTAGGGTATGTATACCAGCCCTTAGTTGGGCTGGTATCACCAACTGGTGACCATTAAAGGAAAAAGAAGATGAACTCAACAACAGTAAACATAACTCATTCAACAATCACTGAGCGGACAATGAAAGCACTTAAAAGTACAGTTCTTAAAATCACAGATTTGATGCTACTTCCAGCTATAGGTATCACAATATTTTTGTTTTTATGGACAATTACCGCACAAAGTATCCATACCTCTTTAGGTGATTTTCCCGGGCCAAAAGCTGTTGTTGAACAGTTCTCTTCTTTATATGACGAGCATGTCACAGAAAGAGAAAAAGCTGAGGCATTTTATGAGCGTCAGGAAAAAAGAAATGCAGCTAAAATAGCTAAAAACCCTGATTATGTAGCAAAAATCAGAGCGTATACTGGTAAGGAAACATTTGTAGATCAAATATTTACTAGTTTGTTTACCGTGACCGCAGGATTTTTAGTCGCCGCAGTTATCGCTATTCCATTAGGTATCTGGATGGGCTTAAGTAAACGATTAAATTCAGCCTTTAACCCTATAGTACAAGTATTTAAACCGGTTTCACCTTTGGCTTGGTTACCGTTAGTTACTATGGTGGTCAGTGCATTGTATGTATCTGATGATCCTATGGTATCGAAATCATTTTTAACCTCGATGATCACCGTGAGCTTATGTAGCTTATGGCCAATGGTTATTAACACCTCAATTGGTGTTGCGTCTATCGACAGTGATTTACTTAATGTAAGTAAAGTATTGAGATTACCAACATTAAAACATATTCAAAAAATTGTCTTACCTGCTTCAATTCCTATGATATTTACCGGTATGCGCTTATCGTTTGGTGTTGCTTGGATGGTATTAATTGCAGCAGAAATGTTGGCACAAAACCCTGGTTTAGGAAAGTTTGTTTGGGATGAGTTTCAAAACGGCAGCTCTGATTCACTAGCGAGAATTATGGCAGCAGTTATCGTTATCGGTTTTATTGGCTTTTTATTAGACAGACTTATGTTGTTACTACAGAAACAAGTCTCTTGGGATAAATCAAGCGTAAACGCTTAAGGAAATAATTATGACTTCAATAATCACAGATAACGCAGAACACGCATTTTTAAACATCAGCCAAATCGACATGGTATTCCCAACCCCTACAGGTGGCTTTACCGCACTTAAAGAAGTTGATCTACAGATACAAAAGGGTGAGTTCATTTCACTGATTGGTCACTCAGGTTGTGGTAAGTCAACGGTTTTAAACATTGTTGCCGGTCTTCATCAAGCAACAACAGGTGGTGTACTACTTAAAAATAAGGAAGTTAATGAACCTGGCCCTGAACGTGCCGTAGTGTTTCAAAACCACTCATTATTGCCATGGTTAACGGCGTATCAAAATGTCGAGCTTGCAGTGAAACAGGTTTTCAACAAAACCATGTCAAAAGCTGAAATGAAAGACTGGATTGAGCACAATTTAAAACTAGTTCATATGGATCATGCGATGCACAAGCGCCCTGATGAAATATCTGGTGGTATGAAGCAGCGTGTTGGTATTGCTCGCGCACTAGCTATGCAACCAGAAGTGCTATTAATGGATGAACCTTTTGGTGCATTGGACGCATTAACACGTGCTCATATGCAAGATTCATTAATGGAAATTCAAAATGAACTAAATAACACGGTAATTATGATCACGCATGATGTTGATGAAGCGGTATTGCTTTCAGATCGAATTGTGATGATGACCAATGGTCCAGAGGCAACTATTGGTGAAATTCTTGATGTTAACCTTGAGCGTCCTCGTAACAGGTTAGCACTGGCGAAAGATACGGAATATAACCGCTTACGTTCTGAGGTTTTAACCTTCCTCTATGAGAAACAACGTAAAGTAGAAAATATTTCAGAAAAGAAAGTGACAACAACAAAACAACAAAAACAAATTGCTAACCAAGTTTAGCAAACATTAATAACGCATTTTATAACATTAAATATTAAGGAAATTAACTTATGACACCTAAGAAAATCGCTTTATGTCTGGCTACTGTGTTAGCAGGAACTTGTTCTTCACTCGCATCAGCTGAGTCAATTACAGAAGCGCTAATCAACGGTAAAACCAGTGCTAATTTAAACTTACGTTACGAAACAGTATCTCAAGATAACGCGTTAAAAGACGCTGATGCTTTCACGTTGCGTACACGTTTAACTTACACTACAGGCAGTGTTGCAGGCTTTTCTTCATTAGTTGAATTTGAAGATTCACGTAATGTATTAGGTATTGATGATTACAACAATACGTTAGGTAAAAATACCGATCACTCTGTTATTGCCGATCCAGAAACTACAGAATTTGATCAATTCTTCTTAAAGTATAAAAACGGTGGTTTTGCCGCTAAAGCAGGTCGTCAAGTGATTACTATGGACAACCATAGGTACGTGGGTCATGTTGGCTGGCGTCAAGATAGACAAACGTTTGATGGTGTAACGTTTGCCTATGAGCCAATCAAAAACTTAAGCTTACAATATGGTTACCTCACCAAGCGTAATAGAATCTTTGCTGAAGCTAAAGATATCGATTCTAAAGATCACTTGATTAATGCTTCATATAAAACTTCTGTTGGTAAAATTGTTGCTTATAGCTACCTATTAGAAGTGGATAACGGTGTTGAAAATGGTTTAGACACATACGGTTTAAGCTTTGATGGTTCAGCATCTATAGGTGAGAGCAAACTTTCTTACCGCATAGAGTATGCAACGCAAGACTCTGACAGTGCGACAACCAGTTATACTGCTGATTACCTTTCTGCTGAAGTAGGTACTGCTTTTTCAGGCATAGGTATCAAACTTGGTTATGAATTACTAGGCTCAGATGATGGCATGTACGGTTTTTCTACACCATTAGCGACACTTCATAAATTCAACGGTTGGAGTGACCAATTTTTAGCAACACCTAAAGAAGGTTTAGCAGATTTATACGCAAGCGTTGGCGGTAAACTTGGTGGTGGTAAGTGGTCTGTTATTTATCACAAATTTGATGCTGATGAATCATCAGCAACTGTTGATGATTTAGGCTCTGAAATTAATGCCGTATATACAAAGAGCTTTACTAAGAACTACTCTGCAGGTATTAAGTTCGCTTCATACTCTGCTGGTGATGCTGGTGCAGGTAAAGTAGACACTGATAAGCTTTGGGTATGGGGTACTGTTAAGTTTTAATGACAACTAAACACTTTACATGAAGGTTTACGCGTGGGTAAATCCCTCTACTCACTAGTAAATTATTTAATCTTTGAGTAAAGTCATGTCACTATGGTGGATATAGGTAAGTTACCTGTATCCACTTTTTTATTTTAGTGACTTTGATAGGCATGTTATGAAAATTTTTAACTTCAGAAAAACAATATTTGCGGCTTTAATCTTGGCTTCAAATAGCATATTTGCACAAGCCCCCTTAGTGTCCATACCAAGCCAAGATGCTTTTTTTAACAGTTTAAAAGCTCTTTGTGGTAAATCTTTTGAAGGTAAAATTATCGTTGATAATGCACCGCCAAGTGATTTTACTACCAGCAAGTTAGTCATGCATATACGAAAGTGCACAGAGACAGAGCTACAAATACCCTTTCATGTGGGAGATAACGCATCACGTACTTGGATTATCACCAAAACAGGTAGCGGATTAAGCTTAAAGCATGATCATCGCCATAAAGATGGTTCAAGCGATGAATCTACTATGTATGGAGGCCATACAGTTGATAGGGGTTGGCCACAAGTGCAATCATTTCCAGCCGATCAGTATTCTAAAGAATTATTTGTCACTTTAGCTATCCCCAAATCAATGGAAAATACCTGGCAGATGTATATATACCCAGATAAATTTACCTACCGTCTCACACGACCTGGCCGTGAATTTCAGGTTGATTTTGATCTAACCAACACTGTTAGTCAGCCGGTAACCCCATGGGGTTATACTGATTAAATATATTTAACAGATATTAAATTTTAGACAACAAAAAAGCCAATCGTAAAATTACGATTGGCTTTTTTAGGTTCAGTTAACTGAGGCTATAATTTATTTAGCTTCAGTTATTTTTTCTTTTTCACTGCTTTGGCGTTAGGTAAATCAGTGATAGAGCCTTCAAAGATTTCAGCGGCTAAACCAATTGATTCGTTTAACGTTGGGTGTGCGTGAATGGTTAAACCAATATCTTCTGCATCAGCGCCCATTTCAACGGCTAAACAAATTTCACCTAACAACTCACCTGCATTGATACCAACAAGTGCACCACCTAAGATACGGCCACTGTCTTTATCAAAAATAAGCTTAGTTTTACCTTCAGTACGAGCAGAAGCAATAGCACGGCCTGAGGCAGACCATGGGAAGTTTGCCACTTCAATGTTTAAACCTTGCTCTTTCGCTTCACGTTCAGTAACACCAACCCAAGCCATTTCTGGATCAGTATAAGCAATTGAAGGAATACAACGTGGGTCAAACTCATGTTTCTTACCAGAAATAACTTCTGCAGCACAATGTGCTTCATGAACTGCTTTATGGGCTAGCATAGGTTGACCAACTACATCACCGATAGCGAAGATGTGAGGTACATTAGTACGCATTTCTTTAGAAACATTGATAAAACCGCGTTCATCAACATTTACGCCAGCTTTGTCAGCAGCTACTAAATGTCCATTTGGCTTACGGCCAACAGCCACTAAAATTTTGTCGTAACGAACTTGCTCAGCAGGTGCATTTTTACCTTCAAAAGTAACATATAAACCGTCATCTTTCGCATCAACAGCTACAACTTTAGTTGACAGCATAACTGACTTGAAACGTGGCTTATTGTGCTTAGTGTAAATTTTAACAATATCAGCATCAGCAGCAGGAACTAGTTGGTCAGCAAACTCAACAACGCTTACGTTTGAGCCTAATGAGCTATAAACTGTACCCATTTCTAAACCAATGATACCGCCACCTAGTACTAGCATTTCACCCGGAACGTCTTTAAGTTCAAGTGCGCCAGTTGAGTCAATAACACGTGGATCTTCTTTTGGAATAAATGGTAGGTCAACAACTGATGAACCACAGGCGATAATCGCATTATCAAACGTGATTGTAGTTGTTTTACAGTCAGCGCCTTCAACTTCAATGGTTTTATCTGAAGCAAATTTACCGTAACCAGTAACTGTTTTCACTTTACGCATTTTGGCCATACCGCCAACACCTTGCGTAAGCTTACCTACAACATCTTTGTCTTTCCATTGACGAATTTTTTCTAAGTCAATTTTTGGCTCACCGAAAGTAACACCATGAGCTTCCATATCTTTTGCATCATCAATTACTTTAGCAACATGTAATAATGCTTTTGATGGGATACAGCCAACATTTAAACAAACACCGCCTAAAGATTCGTATTTTTCTACTAATACAACATCTAAGCCTAAATCTGCTGCGCGAAAAGCGGCTGAATAACCACCAGGGCCTGATCCTAAAACGACAACTTGAGTTTTGATATCACTCATAATTTTCCTCGTTAACCTTATTTATTGGTTGAAAATATCTTTGGCGAAATTCTACGCTTATCTAGAGAGTTTCGCCAATATTAATTACTAATATCTGACTAAAGTATTAATTTACGAATGTCAGACATAACGCTAGCTAGATGTACGGTAAAGCGAGCAGCTAGGGCTCCGTCAATAACACGATGGTCATATGACATAGATAATGGCAACATTAGCTTAGGTTCAAACTCTTTACCATTCCACTTAGGTTTCATTTCAGATTTTGAAACACCTAAAATAGCCACTTCAGGAGCATTTACAATTGGAGTAAACGCAGTACCACCAATGCCACCTAAGCTTGAAATAGTGAAACAGCCACCTTGCATATCAGCTGCTTTTAGCTTGCCTTCACGCGCCTTAATACTGATTTCAAGTAGCTCACGAGATAGCTCATGAATACCTTTCTTATCAACATCACGTACAACTGGAACTACTAAACCATTAGGCGTATCAACTGCCACACCAATATGGATGTACTTTTTCAAAATTAAGCTTTCACCGTCTTCACTCAAGCTTGAGTTAAAGGTTGGGTAAGCGCGTAATGCGTCAGCAGCAGCTTTAAGAATGAAAACCAATGGCGTGATTTTAAAACCAAGTTTTTGCTTTTCGCAAACAACATTCTGCTCTTTACGGAATGCTTCAACATTGGTGATATCAGCTTCATCAAATTGAGTAACATGTGGAATAGTTACCCAGTTTTTGTGTAAGAACGGACCAGAGATCTTTTGAATACGAGATAATTCTTTAGTTTCAATTTCACCAAACTTAGAGAAATCGATCGGCTTGCTAGCAACAACTTGTAAGCCACCTGTACTGCCACCAACATTACTACCTGCATTGGCTTTTGGACGAGACAGTTCATATTTAACGTATGATTGCACATCTTCTTTCAAGATACGTGCTTTACGGCCAGTACCTTTAACAAGTGTTAAATCAACACCAAATTCACGTGCTAAACGACGAATTGCTGGTGATGCGTAGATAGTGCCTTTACTGACATTACCCGCTTGTGGATGATGAGGTACTGGTGCTGCCTTAGGAGCAGTGGTTGATGCAACTGTTGCCGCTGGTGCAGGAGCAGGTGCTGCAACTGGCGCTGCTGGCGTTTCAGCTACTGGAGCCGCGCTTCCTGCAGTTTCAAGTTTGATAACTAAAGAGCCTTCTTTAACCTTATCGCCAGTGTTCACAAAAACTTCTTTAACGGTACCAGCATGTGTTGATGGTACATCCATTGTCGCTTTATCAGTTTCTAAAGTGATTAGGCCATCTTCTTCTTCGATAACGTCACCAACACTAACTAATACTTCGATACAATCAACTTCGCCATCTTCACCAATATCTGGTACTGCAATATCAATAATTTCTGATGCAGCAGCTTCAACTGGTGCTGCTACTGGAGCAGCCTCTACAGCAGGTGCAGGAGCGATTGGGGTCTCAGCTACAGGTGTTGCTGGTGCTTCTTCAGCCGGAGCAGGTGAAGCTGCTTCCGTTTCAGCACTTTCCATTTCGGCAATCACATCACCTTCTTTAATTTTATCGCCAACACTTACCGCTAAGCTAACAAGCTTACCGGCAAATGGTGCTGGGATATCCATTGATGCTTTATCAGTTTCAACGGTTAAAATCCCTTCGTCTGCTTCTAATGTGTCACCAGCAGCAAAACAAATTTCAATAACTTCAACTTCATCGCCACCAACATCAGGGACTAGAACTTTTTCAATAGACATTATATTTTCCTTCTCTAGTCAGTATTAAGCGTAAAGTGGGTTAAGTTTTTCAGTATCGATATTAAAGCGTTTAATTGCTTCAGTAACAACACTGTGTTCAACATCACCACGGTTTGCTAATTCATATAAAGAAGCCACTACAACGTACTCTGCACTTACTTCAAAGTGAGTACGTAAATTTGCACGGCTATCACTACGACCAAAACCATCAGTACCTAAACAACGGTACTCTGTGTCAATGAAGGCACGAACTTGGTCTGAGTAGTTTTTAATGTAATCGGTTGCTGCAATTGCAGGGCCCGCTTCTTTAGTGATTACTTGTGCGATGTAAGGTACACGTTGCTCACTTTCAGGGTGAAGCATGTTCCAACGAGTTACATCTTGACCATCACGACCTAGTTCATTGAATGACGTTACAGAGTAAACATCACTTGAGATATTGTAATCATCACTTAAGATTTTAGCTGCTTCACGAACTTTCTCTAAGATAGTACCTGAACCAAGTAATTGAACATTCGCTACCGCTTTTTTCGGTGCAACTTGATCTAGTTGGTAAATACCTTTAATGATTTGCTCTTCAACTTCTTTGCTCTCAGGCATTGCTGGGTGCTGATAGTTTTCGTTCATTAAGGTTAAGTAGAAGAAGATGTTTTCATTTTCTTCGTACATGCGACGTAAACCTTCACGTACGATTACAGCAATCTCATAACCGTAAGTTGGATCGTAAGTTACACAGTTAGGGATTAAACCTGCTTGAACATGTGAATGGCCATCTTGATGCTGTAGACCTTCACCATTAAGCGTAGTACGACCAGCAGTAGCACCTAATAAGAAACCACGTGCTTGGCTATCACCCGCTGCCCATGCTAAATCACCAACACGTTGGAAGCCAAACATTGAGTAGTAAATGTAGAACGGAATTGTTGTTGCGTTACAAGTAGAGTAAGACGTACCTGAAGCTACCCAAGATGCCATTGCACCTAGCTCATTAATACCTTCTTGAAGTACTTGACCTTTCTTGTCTTCGCGGTAGTAAGCAACTTGGTCAGCATCTTGAGGTACATATTTTTGACCTTCGTTGGCATAAATACCCACTTGGCGGAATAAACCTTCCATACCAAAGGTACGTGCTTCATCAGGGATGATTGGTACGATACGCTTACCAATTTTCTTATCTTTTAATAAGCTGTTTAATACACGAACAAAAGTCATTGTTGAAGAAACTTCACGCTCTCCAGAACCCTTTAAGATTGCATCAAAAGTTTTTAATGCTGGGATTTCTAATGATTCTTCAGCTTGTTCACGACGCGCTGGTAATGAACCACCTAACGCTTCACGACGTGCCTTCATGTACTTGTATTCTTCACTGTCTTCAGGGAACTTGTAGAAAGGTAAGTCTGCGATATCTTCATCTTTTACTGGGATATTGAAACGATCACGGTAGTGTTTAATTGACTCAACGTCCATTTTCTTAACGTTATGTGCAATGTTTAATGCTTCACCTGATGCACCTAAACCAAAACCTTTAACTGTTTTAGCAAGGATTACGGTAGGACGACCTTTGGTTTTAATAGCTTTATCAAAAGCAGCGTAAACTTTAACTGGATCATGGCCACCACGGTTTAAACGCCAGATATCTTCGTCTGACATGTTTGCAACCATAGCTGCTGTTTCAGGGTACTTGTTAAAGAAGTTTTCGCGAGTGTACTTACCACCTTTCGCTTTACAGTTCTGGTATTCACCATCAACTGTTTCGTTCATAAGCTGTAGTAATTTGCCAGAAGTATCACGGGCTAATAAAGCATCCCAGTATGAACCCCAAATAACTTTATTTACTTCCCAGCCTGCGCCACGGAAAGTACCTTCAAGTTCTTGGATAATTTTACCGTTACCACGAACAGGGCCATCTAAACGCTGTAAGTTACAGTTGATAACGAAACATAAGTTATCTAAACCTTCACGCGCGGCTAAACCAATAGCACCTAATGATTCTGGCTCATCACACTCACCATCACCTAGGAAGGCGTAAACTCGTTGACCAGAACAATCTTTAATGCCACGGTCTGTTAAGTATTTTAAGAAGCGTGCAGTGTAAATAGCTTGTAGTGGACCTAAGCCCATAGAAACTGTTGGGAACTGCCAGAAGTCTTGCATTAAGTGTGGATGTGGGTAAGAAGATAAACCTTTACCATCACACTCTTGACGGAAGTTATTCATTTGCTCTTCAGTTAATCGACCTTCCATAAACGCACGAGAATAAATACCCGGTGAAATATGACCTTGTGCAAAAATAAAGTCGCCGCCGTTTTCTGGCGTTGCTGCTTTAAAGAAGTGGTTAAAACCAACATCGTATAAGGTTGAAGAAGAAGCGAAGCTACCAATGTGGCCACCTAGCTCTAAGTCTTTTTTAGAAGCACGTAAAACAAGTACTAAAGCATTCCAACGAATAGCGGCACGAATGCGAGATTCAATGGTTTGATCTGCCGGCATGTGCGGCTCTTGCCCTGGAGGAATAGTATTGACGTAAGCCGTTGTTGCATTAAATGGTAAGTGAGTACCACCACGACGAGCTCTATCAATTAATGTTTCTAATAACTGATGCGCACGCTCAGGGCCTTCATTTTCTAATACTGACTCTAATGACTCTAACCACTCTTGGGTTTCTGCTGAATCAATATCGATATTTGGTAGATCTGACATATTGCATTGTCTCCAATATTATTTGTTTATTTAATAATTTTTTAATCAACAACGTATAGACAAGGCTATACGCATAATACTTGTATCCGTTTACATTAACTTTTTATTACATTCGCCTCATGGAACGTTCCATGCGACTATTCTCTTGAGTGAGCTTTAATAGCACTTCTTCAATAAAAGCAAGGTGGCGATGACTTGCCCCCCAAGCTTTTTTAGGCTGTCCGCTAGTAATAGCATCAAGCAAATTTTTTCTATAATCTGTTATTTTGCTAAAGATATCAGGTCGTTTAGCTAAAACTGTTAAGTTTTGTTCTATGTTATCTATCAGCAATGTCGCCATGCTGCGAGCTGTATGTAATATCACTGCGTTATGCGATGCTGCGCATATGGCCATATAAAATTCATATACTGCTTGTGCTTCAAGATGAAAGTCATCTTCTAATTGACTACTACCAATGAGATCATGCTTTTCTTGAATAAGCTCAAAATCAGCGCTTGTCCCACGCATTGCCGCATAATATGAGGCCATGCCTTCCATACCATGGCGAAACTCTAACAGATCGAATTGTGATTCGTTGCTGTTCGCCATTAAATCAAATAATGGATCTTCAAAAGATTTCATTAATGTTTTAGTAACAAAGGTACCACCACCTTGTTTACGAACCACTAAGCCTTTTGCTTCTAACTTTTGCACGGCTTCTCGTAATGAAGGCCTTGAAACTTCAAATTGCTTCGCCAGTTCACGTTCAGGTAATAGCTTTTCACCTGGCTGTAAACTCCCTTCAATTATCATGTTTTCTAGCTGCGCTAGAATAATGTCCGATAACTTCTGTGGCTTAAGTTGTTGTTTCAAAGGGTTTAACATGAATTATTGAGCCTTTGTTTACTTTTCTTATAATGAATATTTCAAACGTTTCACGTATATTTTTTGCTCTGATTTTTAATGGTAAATTGGTAATACCATTAAAAAGAAGGACAATAAAATAGCAAACAAATGCCCTATTTGCAATGTAATTTAGTAGAAGATAGCGATTAAAGCAAGGAGCTTTTCTGTTAAAAAAAGCAAATTTTATAGAGTTAAAACTTGAAACGCTTGTTTTATTTGTGTGTTTAAATTTAATGGTCTTACCAATATGGTTGTGTGATATTTCGAGTAGTGTGAAGCACTATTTTGATTGGTTTTATGCGAAGAGTAGAGGGAGTTTTATGAGGAAGTAAGGTTATTGTTGCGGTTAACAACAATAACCTATTAATTGAATTTATAATAACTTAGTGGTTAATTTATAACGCCAGTCAATATCAGGATTGAAAGTACAGAAAGCAATAGTAGTAGATTGCGTTTAGCTAAGCGCACTAATAGGCAGGGCTCTGCAGTGCAGTCATCTTTATCGACGACAATATCTTCAGATTTTTCTGCAACGTCGGTTAATATTTGATGTGCTGATTTTTTACCGTCGAATAAGTTTTCTAACCAGACAGGCAGTGCTCTTGAAAAGTGGCCTACTAACATATAGCCAAAAGAGGTAATTCTTACTGGTAACCAGTCAAGATAAAACAATACATCTTGATAATTTTGACAACCAGAGGCAATGTTTGGTGGTTGATGTTCGTCAGTTACTGTGGAACTATCTTCTTCCTTCAAAGATGCTTGCAGTGTTTCGCTTTCAGTTTTCTCGTTTACACTGTCGCTCTGTTCTTCATCTAAACCTTCTGTTGAACTAGATCTATTTTCTTGCTCAATTACTGTTGTCAGTAAACGGTAAAAAACCACACCTGCAGCGCCAAAGAATACAAAAAACAACATGATGGCAATATAGTAGCGGTAATTAAGCCAAATGAGTGCTTGCCCAAATCCCATACTAGGTAAGTTTTTATCTTGTAATAGTTGTTGGTGGTATAACTCAGCGGTGGTTTCTTCGCCACGAAAAGCCGATTGCAAGTAATGTTTATAAATATCTCTAATATTGATACAACCAAAGCTTACTATCAGCACTAAGGTTGAAATGATGAAATGCAATAAGCCGTTTTCAACTAAGGATAATACGCCATATACAATAGCCACAGGTAATAGAATAAACAGGCTATAACTAAGGTTGCGATTTTTTAACTGCGATAACATTGCATTATCATGAAAAAAGCGCGCGTATTGTTGATAGTAAAATTCAAAGCGCCAATAAGATGAAGATAATGATCTTTCAGCAGCAAGTGCTATTAGTAAACTTAGTAGACTCATGTGTTAACCTGATTATTAATTAGTATGCCCCTGGCTGCTGCATAGCAGCTCGGATGCGCTATTGTACTGTAACTATTTAGTTTAAAGTAGTGTCTATACCTGTTTGTATAGCATAAAGCCTATGCTTTAAGTTGCTTCACTTTTTCAAGCTCGGTATGAAAAAGCGGCCAATTAAATGCCTGTCCAGGATCTGTTTTTCTACCTGGGGCAATATCACAATGACCTACGATATTTTTTTTCGATATCAATGGGTATTGGCTTTGTAAACTTGCCGTAAGTTTTGCTAATTGTTGGTACTGCACTGTTTCATACGGAATATCATCAGTTCCTTCGAGCTCAATACCAATAGAAAAGTCATTACACTTTTCTTGCCCTTCAAAACAAGAGACACCAGCATGCCATGCTTTATCGTTAAAGCTAACATATTGAATAATACTGCCATTTCGTCTAATTAAGCAATGGGCAGATACTTGTAAATTAACAATATCAGCAAAACTTGGGTGTGCATTGGCATCTAAATTACCCATAAATAACTGAGTTATATGATCACCACCAAAATGGCCTGCAGGCAAAGAAATATTGTGGACAACCAACAAGCTTATTTTGTCGTGCATATCTCGAGGGGTAAAAAAGTCAGAATTTATTTTTTTTGCTTCTAGCAGCCAACCTTGCTCGATGACAAATCTTGGTAGTAAATTATTACTTTTTTTGGCTTTTTTCTGTTTGCTTAACGACATACAATGAATGTTAGTTTCTATTATTTATATTTCTCATTATGACTGAAGATAACTCAACAAACAAAATAGGTAAAACATTTGTCTGGTTGGCCTGGATTATGGCACTGGCATTATTGATGTTTGTTTTCCAAGATGTACTTGATGAGCAATATAACCCAAACACTCGCCCAGAAGTTAACTTAACCAGTTCAGGTCAAGCTGAAGTTATTTTAAAACAAAATAGGCAAGGGCATTATGTTGCAAAAGGATTGATCAATGAGTCGCCAGTCACGTTTTTACTTGATACGGGGGCAACACAGGTCTCCATACCCGCTCATATTGCCGATAGCTTACACCTAGAAAGTTTTGGTAGTTATCCAGTGCAAACTGCGAATGGCACAGTGACCGTTTATAAAACGCAAATAGATCAACTTAGCATTGGAAATATTTTCCTATATAATGTTGCCGCGCATATCAACCCAGGCATGAAAAGTGATGCTATTTTATTGGGGATGAGTGCGTTAAAAAAAGTAGAGTTTAGCCAAACCGGCAAGCAACTTACTTTACGTGAATACCCTTAACAGCACATAACTGGATAAACCAATGGCTACTTCTGAACTACTTTCCGACGAGATGTCGACACTACAACATGATATTGCTGCAACTGTTTCTTGGGCACTTAAAGAAGATTTAGGTGTTGTTGATGGGCAGTCTCCAAGCACAGAGCAAGATATTACTGCCATGTTGATTCCAGAGCATGAGCAAGCAATTGCGACGGTAATCACCCGTGAAGATTGCATCGTTTGTGGTGTTGCTTGGGTAAATGAAGTGTTCGCTCAATTAGATGCTGCCCAAAAGGACGTAGCTGATACAAAAATCACTTGGTTTGTGAATGATGGTCAAATGGTGAAAGCAAACACCACATTATTTGAATTGCAGGGTAATGCCAGAACATTACTTACTGGTGAGCGTACGGCACTTAACTTTTTACAAACCTTATCAGGGACGGCGACTTTAACAAGCACTTATGTGAAAGCGTTATCTGGTTCAAACACAAAATTGTTAGATACACGCAAAACATTACCAGGTTTGCGAAGCGCCCAAAAATATGCCGTGCTTTGTGGTGGTGGTGTAAATCATAGAATTGGTTTGTTTGATGCCTTTCTTATTAAAGAGAACCATATTGCCGCTTGTGGTGGCATTGCTCAAGCTGTTGCTACAGCAAAGAAAAACCATAGTGACAAAACGGTAGAGGTTGAAGTGGAATCAATGGCTGAACTTGAACAAGCCCTTGATGCAGGTGCTGACATCATCATGCTTGATAACTTCACACCAGCTATGATTGAACTTGCCGTTACTGCAACGCGTGGCAAAGCAAAGCTAGAGGTATCAGGCAACATGACGCTAGAAATTCTACAAGAGTACACCAAGGCAGGGGTAGATTTTATCTCGTCTGGTGCACTGACTAAACACGTGCAAGCGATTGATCTATCGATGCGTTTTAAATAATTGCTGGCTTTAATACTTCACTGGTTTTAAGGCATTTTATTAAAGGTGAATACTTTTTATGACCAACATAGCCAGTCAATATCAGGTTAAGTTTGATAGCCCAAGTGCCTCTGAATTTATCAGCTTAAGAGCACAAGTTGGCTGGTCTAATGCTAGCAAGGCGCAAGTACTCACTAGTTTGCAAAATAGTTTATTTCATGTAGCTGTTTATGAAGATAAACAGCTAGTGGCTATGGGTCGATTGGTTGGCGATGGCGCACTCTATTTTTATATTCAAGACGTAGTTGTCGCGCCAACTTTTCAGGGTAAAGGTTTGGGTACACTGGTGATGGAGCATATTGAACACTACCTAGCTACTACAGCTAAACAAGGTGCAACGATTGGCCTGTTAGCTGCACAAGGTAAAGAAGCATTCTATAAACGTTATGCCTACCTAGAAAGGCCTACTGCTTCACTAGGGCATGGCATGTGTAAGTTTGTTTAGCGGAACATTGAGGCGATAATTTTTGCTACTTACGTAACGCTTACTTTAATTTACTCACAAAAGTTTTTCGAAATTTGGCTAACTTAGGTGAAACGACAGCCTGACAATATTGATTTTCAGGGTTGTTATTAAAGTAATCTTGATGATAGTTTTCGCCTGAGTAGAAAGTAACGGCTCCAGTAACTTGCGTGACTATCGCATCAGAAAACATATTCGCAGCTGTCATCTCGTCAATAATCTTATTGGCTGCTTGTTGTTGTTTATCATCATGATAAAAAATGGCGGAGCGGTATTGTGTACCTATATCGTTTCCTTGACGGTTTAACTGAGTTGGATCGTGCAGGGTAAAAAATATCTCTAAGATTTCTTGATAACTAATTATGCTAGGATCAAAAGTCAGCTGTACCACTTCAGCATGGCCTGTTGTTCCTGTACATACCGCTTTGTAGGTAGGCTCGGTTGTTTCGCCTCCCATGTAACCAGATACGGCTGATGAAATACCTTTCAGTTGTGAAAATGCTCCTTCAATACACCAAAAGCAACCACCAGCTAGGGTGGCGATTTGTGGCGATTTGTTGGTGCTTTTATCTGTAGGATTAATTGACATTTTTATGATTTCACTCATTACATAAGATAAAAATAGAGATAGTATAGGAATAATATAATATTTAGATGAAGTTAAATAGACTCAATAGATCATCAATTTATGTCGCCATTTTTTAAAATCAATCATTTAACCACAAACTTAATCTCTAATAAGCAAATTCAGCTTGTGCTCGCTTTACGAAGTGCTGCAATTGTCGTGCAGTTTTTTTTAATTCTGTTCGTCAATATAGGGTTAAATTATGACTTACCTTGGACACCACTGTTTAGTGTGATTGGTTTAGAACTTATCTTTACGCTAGTTAGTTTTATTTTTTATCGTAACCGACAGGAAATCAGTCAATCAGCTTTGTTAGTGCAAATTTGTGCGGATATTTTATTTTTGTCGCTGCTGTTATTTTTCAGTGGTGGTGCAACCAATGCTTTTGTATCGCTACTATTACTGCCTATTGCCATTGCCGCTGTCACACTTTCCCCTCGTTTATTAGCATTGGTGGCTTTGTTAGCTATGGCTTCTTATAGCATGTTGCTTTGGTTTTTACCCATGAGTGTTATGCACGGAAATATGCAAGGGCATTTTATAGGCATGGGGATTAACTTTTTATTTTCTGCTCTCGTGGTTGCTGTGGTTGTAGGTAATATGGCACGCAGTATTAATCAACGAGAACTTGCAATTGCCGCCTATCGAGAAAATTTATTAAAACAAGAGCAAGTCACCTCATTAGGTGTCGCATCAGCGCAAGTCACGCATCAATTAGCAACGCCGATTGCGACGGTGCAATTATTAGCTGATGAACTGGAAGAAGATTTTCCTGATAATAATGTCATTACCGAAATGCAAAACCAACTTAAGCGTTGCACTGATAGTTTAGACACCTTTCGTACTATGGTCTTTTCAATAAAAGAGCAAGAGAGTACACAAGTGAGTATTAATCAGTTACTTGATGAAATTCTTGAAAACTTAGGTGTTAATTATCCGGATATAAAGGTGGCACTGAATAAATTGCATCAAGAAGATGTTAATGTTGTCGCTGATGCTGCGCTATTGCCTGCCATTTTAAATTTAATTAATAACGCGATCAGAGCAACGAAAATGAATGCAGCGAACAATATAAATTTAACGAGTGAGGTCAGAGGCAATAATTGGCAGTTTACTATTCGTGATTATGGCTTAGGCTTTACCCTTGAAAAGTTAAAGCAACTAGGTATTAAACCGGTTAGCAGTGAACAAGGTTTGGGTATGGCAGTATTATTAAGCCATGCCAGTTTAGAACGCCTTGGTGGTAAGTTAGCCTTAACCAACCATCAAGAAGGTGGTGCGCTAGTCACCTTGAGTTTACCTATTTAACGGAAGTAAATAATGAAAAAATTATTATTGGTTGAAGATGATATTATTTTTGCCAACACCTTGATGCGACGACTAACCAAGCATGGTTTTGTTTGTCAGCATGTTGAAACAAACTCAGAGGCACTATTGACCTGTCAGCGCTTAAAGCCTGATGTTGTATTGTTAGATATGAAACTTGCACAAGAGACTACGCTTAATATCATCACGCCGATACGTCAATCTTTACCTAATAGCCGTATTATTTTACTGACGGGTTTTGCCAGTATAGCAACCGCTGTAGACGCCATTAAATTAGGGGCTGATGATTACTTAACTAAACCTCTTGATACGCAAACCTTATTAGCGGCTTTGAATGAAGAAAAGGCTTCTGGTATCACAACAGATACTGTTATTGATGGTGACACCTTATCGGCAGAGCAAGCTCAGTGGCAGCATATTCAACAAGTGTTAAAAGCCAATGACGGTAATATTTCTGCTACCGCACGTCAGCTTTCTATGCATAGGCGAACTTTACAAAGAAAGCTACAAAAAAGGCCTGCGAATTAAACCGAGTTAAGGCTGAGTTAAGGTTAACTAAAAGTTATAGGCGACATGTTGATGAAATCTAATAGTCACTTCTTCTTTAACGGGTTCCATTTCTAATTCAGTTGCCATTAAACGTAATGCTTGCTCTATTTGATTTAAAAATCGGCCAAAACCATACTCTGTTTGATTTTTGTTGGTCGCAACAAATACCAATTGGATATTATCAACTAACTCATTGGCATCCCATTTACTAATTATGCCGCATGGATTTTGTGCTGGGTTATAGCCTAGCATTTGCAGCTCGCCAATACGTGAAACAATATCATGCAAACTAAAGCGCACTATGGGCACTAAACCATTCGCAATGATGGCGCCATTATTTAAATTATAATGTTTAGCTGCCTGAGTAAAAGTGTCGGTGATATACGTATATAAAGGGTTATAAGGATCATCAGAATGAGGGTCAACCTCCACCATATTTAACAACCTATTTGAAACGGGTAAATTAATTACCACATAGGTCATTGCCGAATGATGCTCAGGTAAGTTGACATGCATACTGGCATATCGTTGGGCAATGGGGCGTAATTTGTGCGCCTGACTTGTTAAACTGTTATCCGCATTGTTTGGTTTATGCTTGGCAAATAAATCATAAGTAATGTGCTGATGATCGCGCAGGCGAATATCACAGCAATCAATGGCAAGCTCTTTGGCGTAGCTTTTTATTAATTGAGACACTTGTGAGTGAAATCTCGCGGAATTATTCCTAATGTCTGTCCCTGAAGTTAAAAACAACAAGGCGATTTTTTTGGCGCGTTTATTGACATCAAAAAATGATTTTTGTAATTGATGATTTTCAGGATCATAGTAGAACAAAATTTGTTGATTAGTTTGCCATTGATGCATTTCTTGATTAAAACGGACGCGGGCTAATTTATCATTGGCGATAAACTGACAGTTTTCTATTTCATACCTATCACCATGCTCAAAAAATATCTCAGCTAAGGTTTGATAAAAAGCATAATACGGGCTGTTATATTCGGTATCTGTGTGCGATGAAAACCTTGCTAAGAGATCGTCTGTAATAGCGAATTCGGCTAAAATATACTGATTGTCACGGGCATTGCTTGGAATATAGCTTTTGTGTGCTGCACTGCGCTTTCGGATAATTGACATAGGTTTTGTGTTAGGTTCATCAGAAATGTTAATGCGTGTCATTGTAGGGGGTGAAGATGACATTTTTATGTCAGGATTAGATAAAATATTTGTGATATATTTTTTATAAGTAGGTTAAAAACTAAGGATTATAATTTGTTAGCAGAACAGCAGGCGTTAATTTCAGCGGTAAATACAACGATGCCATTTGGCAAATACGCCGGTAGAAAATTATTACAATTACCTGAGCCTTATTTAGTTTGGTTTCATAGCAAAGGTTTTCCAGAAGGTAAACTGGGGGAACAACTGGCGTTAATGTATGAAATAAAACTTAATGGCTTAGAAGGAATGCTTAAGCCTTTATTACAAGAAAACTCATAAATGTGGTGAGTTCTTTTTCGCTTTTGTTTTTTGAAAAAAAGCATGAACAACTTTCTTAACCTAACTAGAAAGTATCAATCTTCCACATACTTCTTTTAAATTAATTTACGCTAATGATTTTAATTTTTATAGCGTCTTATTCTATAAAAAAGGAGTTGCTATTTTATAAAGAATTGTTTTTTTAATAGAAGTTTTTGTCTGAAATTTATACAAGAATGTCGTAGCTTTCCACTGTGATTTTTGTCACTAACTGAGTGTGTTTTTATACTTGCATCACGGGTCTAAATCTTCTTAAATGAAATAGTCAGCCGTTAGGCTCTTAGCTAAGTTGTTAGCGATAAGTTATTTGATAAGGCTGGCCACTACGTAGTATTAGTTGTTGACTGATAACCACAGTTAACTACTTGTTTAAAATGGTATTTAAAGTTACGAGGTGTTTTGGAAATGAGAAGACAGAAAAGAGATAAACTAGGAAGAGCGCATTCAAATGGCTACCAAGCAGGCCTGAGCGGGAAATCGAAAGACAATTGCCCTTATGAAAATGTTGATACTAAATCGCAATGGTTAGGGGGGTGGCGAGAAGCTGTTAGTGATCGAAATATGGGCTTATTTAAATAAGGTTGTCGTTGATGTTTAGCGCAATGCTACTTTGTTCAAGTATTTGCTTGTAGCATTGTGCTTTACCAGAAGATTATTGTTTCTTACCGTATTATCCGTTATCGCCTTTCATCATTACACTTCATTATTACACTTCATCTAATCACACTAATTATTGACACTTTTTTTGTTTCCGCACACTGAGCAGTTTTGCTGCTTTTTCATTGTAAACTGTTGCCACTGATTTGATAAACCATCAAATAAATTTAACTGATTAACTTGTGCGTCATTACCCGTGAGTAGCTTTATCGCTTGTAAAGACTGCATACCTGCAACAATGGCAAGTACAGGCCCTAAAACTCCGATAGTTTGACAATTATTTGCTGGTGCTTTTTCAGTTGCGGGAAATAAGCAATGATAGCAAGCACTGCTTTCATCCCTTGGATCGACAACCAATTGTTGGCCATCAAACCCTGTGGCTGCGCCGACAACTAAAGGAGTTTTATGGTTAATACAGGCATGATTGATTAAATAGCGCGTTTTGATATTGTCTGAGCAATCGAGGACTAAATCGACTTGTGGCAGGTAATAATCGCATAGCTCTTGATCTAACATTTCATCAATTGCTTCAATCTCTGTATCAGGAAATTGAGCCGCTAGTTTCTCTGCCGCCACATCGGCTTTATTTTCCCCAATATTTTCTGGGCTAAATTGAATTTGCCTAGGTAAGTTACTGATTTCAATACTATCACCATCAGCTAAATACAGGGTTCCGATTCCTGCTGCTGCTAGATATAAACTTGCCGGATTACCCAAACCACCCACACCTACAATCAATACTTTGGCATTACGTAAAGCTAGTTGCCCTTGTTCACCAATTTTATTCATTATTATTTGGCGTGAATATTTAAGTTGCTCTTGGTTTGTTAACACAATATTTCCTGTTTTTTTCAGTAAAGGTAAGTGCGTACTGCGCTCGCTTTAAACTGTAAGTAGATAGTTTTATTTATTGTAAGTGCTAATTTTTGCTGTGAAAAGGTACTGATATTGACAAAAAACGTTTGCTTATTGCTGGCAGTGGTTGACACTGCTGCTGTAATGAGGACTTTATTATCAATGCAATCAATAGTGGTGATAGTTGCAGTAAGGTGATTGACAATAGATGAGTTCACAGGCTCGGTTAAAGATATGCTGATATCACGCGCTAAAATAAAACAACGCAGTTTATCCTGCGGATTATTTTGCTCAGCGTTTGTAAGCGCAGGTAAATATATATCTTGCTGTTCACTGAGTTTTAAAACGGCTAAACCATGACCATTATCTAACGTACTAATGGCTAATGACAAGCTGGTTTGTTGGTGAATAATATCACCAGAATTTGTTTGGTTTTGGTTGTAGTTTAACTGGTGAATCATAGAGTGAATATCATCATAACCCACCACTTTTCCTTGTGATAACACCAACAATTTATCGCAAACTTGCTGTAATTCATCAAGCGAGTGGCTAACATACAGCATAGGCAGTTTTAGCTCCTGCTGTATTTTTAGTAATAACTTAAGTAGTTTGCTTTTTGCTTGTCTATCCAACGCACATAGTGGCTCATCAAGCAATAATAATTTTGGCTCGGCTAATATAGCTCTGGCTAAAGCCACACGTTGTTTCTGTCCGCCAGACAGTTCATCAATATGTTTGTGGAGTAAGGAGCCTAGCTCAGTTAACTGAATTATTTCCTCAAAATTTAACTGGCGGTTTCTACATCGTTTAACTGCAAATGTTAAGTTTTCGAGTACGGTTAAATGTGGAAATAAGCGGGTGTCTTGAAATACTAAGCCTATTTTTCTGTGTTCGGCTTTGATGAAGTGGCCAGTTTTGCTATTGACTAAGCAGGTCTCATCAAGCGTTATTTCGCCAGTAATGTTTTTTGTTAATCCCGCGATAGCTCTTAATAACGTTGATTTTCCTGAGCCTGAATGACCAAAAATACCTGTTATACCCTTTAATGTGAGTGCTTGCTGCACCGCTAAAGTAAACGAGTTAAAGTCTATTTTTATATCTAGATTAAGCGTCACTATTTACTCGCTTAGCTAAACTTAGCTTTGGTTTATTAAGGAGGTAAATAGCCGATAAAAGTATCATTGAACCGATCAATAAACTGATGGCGAGCACATGAGCCTTGGCATAATCGAAAGCTTCAACATGATCAAACAGGGCAATAGATAGCACCCGAGTTTCACCGGGAATATTACCACCAATCATTAAAATTACGCCAAATTCACCGACAGTGTGAGCAAAACCTAGACTGGCTGCGGTGATAAAGCTTGCTTTTGTCATCGGAAAAACAATATTAAAGAATCTATCTAAAGGTGTAGCGCCTAACATAGCGCCCGCTTCAAGTAATGGCTCGCCTAATTGCTCAAACGCTTTTTGCAGAGGTTGTACAACAAAAGGCATAGAGTAGAGCACAGAGCCGATAACAATAGCTGAAAAACTAAATGCAAGTTGTTGCCCAGTGGCTTGTTGCCATAGTTGCCCTGGTAAATATTGCGGGGAGAAAGCAATGAGTAAATAAAAACCTAATACGGTTGGCGGTAGCACGAGTGGTAGGGCAACAACTGCTTCTATCACGACTTTAAAACGGCTTTGCATTTTGGCAAGGAACCACGCCAGTGGCGTGCCAATTAACAGTAAAATAATGGTGGTTAAGGCCGCCATTTTTAGTGTGGTGGTTAAGGCAAGTAAGTCAGGGTTCATTCTGTCCCCACGCTTGTTGATGCTGCTTGAACATTTGCATAACCAAAGTCAATGATACGTTGTTGAGTACTTTTTGAAAGTAAGTAGTCACTTAGCTTTTGAGCTTTGTTTTTATTGTTGCTGTTTTTTATGATCACCAATTGCTGAGCAATAGGGTCATGATAATTTGCTGGAATAATTGTCCCAGTTAAGTCATTTAACACTAATTGACTATTAGCGACTAATCCTAAGTTGACTGCCTGACTGCGCACTTGGGTAAAGGTTTGAGTAACATTGATGCCTTGAATAAGGTTTGCTTGATATTGTTGCCACAAGCCTAAATTTTCAAGGGTTTGTTTAGCAGCTTTTCCGTAAGGGGCAATATCAGGGTTAGCAATAGCCAAATGTGCTGGTGTGTTGTTTAGCTGAGATTGTAAATCTTGTAATGTTGCTTTTTTGCTTATAGAGAATAAAGCTAACTGGCCATGGGCATAGGTTTTCCGACTATTGCTAACAATTAATCCTTGCTGCTCAAGCTGTTTAGGTCTTGTGGTGTCGGCGGCAATAAAAATGTCAAAAGGTGCGCCATGGTTAATTTGTAGAAATAATGCGCCAGTAGCACCGCTGATAATTTGCGTGCTAATTTGGCTTTGTTGATGAAACTCCACCAATAATTTTTTTAATACGGGAGTGAAATTTGAGGCGACTGCAATGCGTAAAGGCTGATCAACTTGTTTAACTTTACTTAAGGCTTGTTCGCTAAAAACCGCACTTGCAAACAGCAAAGCGGTTACAAGCCAAAAAATAGTGACTTTAGTGGCTGATTTAGCAGTTGATTCAGTTGAAAAGCCTAGCTGCATAAATTACCACTTAGCTGCTTTATTTTCGTCACTGGCTTTGGCATCAAGCCAATTTGAGCCATCTTCACTGGCTTCTTTTTTCCAAAAAGGCGCCTGAACTTTTAAATAATCCATAATGAACTCATTGGCGGCAAAAGCATCTTGACGATGCATACTGGTAACGCCCACAAAGACGATTTGTTCACCAATATTTAATTCACCTACGCGATGTATCACTTTTACACGGTTAATACGCCATCGCTCTTTGGCAGTGTTAATTATTTTGGCTAATGACTTTTCTGTCATACCTGGGTAGTGCTCCAGCGTTAAACTGGTGACATGTTTACCTTCATTTTTATTTCGTACCCGGCCGGTAAAGGTCACTACAGCACCGTCTATGGCGTTGTCTTGCTCAAGTAAAGCAACTTCATCAGCTAAGCTAAAGTCTGCGGTTTGTATCGATATTTCTGGGTGATGATTTGTTGTCATAATAGCTTTAGCCGAAGGTTTATCCGCCGGTAACAGGTGGGAAAAATGCCACTTCGTCACCTGAATTAATCGTTTGCTCACTACCCACCATATCGTGATTGACTGCCGCTAATAGTGCGTTGTTTGCAAACACTTGCTGCCAATTTTTGCTTTTACTGGCAAGCAAAGCTTTTAAATCAGCAACTGTGTCAATCTTGTCATTATCAATTGATAATTCACTGCAGGCTAACTGCTCTCGTAATGCGGCAAAAAAAACAACTTTGATCATGATAATTTTCTCTTGTTTAAAAATGAGCTAATGGAGATGCACACCAGTCATTCGTTTCGATTCGTTTCTATGCTGATTGCCAACTGCCTGATTTGCCACCTTCTTTGGTGAGTACTTTAATACCGTGAATTTCCATCGCGGGATCAGCGGCTTTACACATATCAAATAACGTTAAACAAGCCACTGAAACAGCCGTTAAGGCTTCCATTTCAACGCCAGTTTGACCAGTCAAACGACATAGGCTTGTAACCTTCACTTGTGTGTTTTCTTCATCAAGTGTGAAGTCAACTTGTACCTTACTTAACATCAATGGGTGACATAGCGGGATCAAGTCGCTGCATTTTTTCGCTGCTTGAATACCGGCAATACGTGCTACAGCAAAAACATCCCCTTTTTTATGCTTACCTGTAGTGATGAGCTCAAAGGTTGCCGCATTCATTTTAATAAAACCTTGCGCTGTTGCGGTGCGGGATGTCATGGCTTTTTCAGTGACATCAACCATATTGGCTTCACCTTGCTGATTCAAGTGGCTTAGCGTCGGTGATTGTGTAGCGTTTGTTGAATCTGTCATTAGCTGCGAGTCTCACATTGCTCAGCACGGAGGTTTAAATGCGGGACAAAATTGCACGGCCTGTGACTGGCATCTAGTTGTTCTTTAATCACTTTATCCCAAGCGGTTTTACAAGCATTGGTTGATCCTGGCACACACAGCACTACGGTTTTGTTGGCAATACCGCCAAAGGCACGTGATTGAATGGTAGAAGTGCCTATTTCAGTGAGCGATATATGGCGAAATATTTCACCAAAACCTTCGATATTTTTATCAAACAAAGGCATTAAAGCTTCAGGGGTATTGTCACGGGCAGTAAAACCTGTGCCACCTGTTGAAATAATGACGTTAATACTATCATCAGCTATCCATTGAGATACTTTTGCTCGTAGTTGATACACGTCATCAATAACAATCGCTTTATCAGCTAAGTTGTGACCAGTGTCAGTGAGACGCTCAACTAATGCCTGACCTGAGGTATCGTTTTCTTCAGTGCGAGTATCTGACACTGTTAGTACTGCTATGTTTAAAGGGGTAAAAGTTTTGCCGCCGTGTGCTGACATAATTGTTCCTTTGAAAAATATTTATTGACTGAATAACTGTTTTGCTTGTTGCCATTGTTCGGGCGTATTGGTGTTAAAAAGTGCCTGCTCATCTGCTATGTTAATGGCTTGATGGGGGACTTGTTTTAATAAACTGTTTATTGATGGCCCTTTGTTTTTAAATCGAGTGCTTTTGGCTTTTGCTGACTCTGCTTCTGTTGAAACTGCTTGATTAAAAGCTTGCTGTAAAAACAGCTCTAAATAAGCGTTGTTCGGTAAATACAATGGAATATTATGGCCGGTAAAGTGTGTTGCTTTTTGGCTTAATTCCCCTTTTAAGCGTAACTCAGTTAACGCTTGTACCGTCATGCAAGGTAAGTCGACCGGTAAAATTAATAGTGACTTAGCTTGAGGAAAACGTGATAAAACACTCAGAATGCCACCAACTGGGCCAGCGTCTTTGATTTGATCAGCTACGTCATAATCATCACCGCTGACAACAATATGCTGAATACCTGAATCTGCTAATAATTGTTTAGAAAATTCAAGCATAGAAGTATGGTTACGGGTCAAGGAGGCTTTATTTTCCCCCATTCGTGACGATAAACCGCCAGCAAGTACAACACCTAAACAGTCATCGCTAAATGAGTCATGAATTGATAAGGTCGTCATATTAACCGCCTAGCATTGCCAAGTGCTTAGTGCCGCCAGTAAGTTTATCATGCAGAAAATGTGAAGCTTTCTTATCGCCAAGCAAAGATAAAATTTTAGCTTGTAACGGTTCAATATCATCACATTGCAATTGTTCACGTAACGATAAACCACTGTCACCGAATAAGCATAAATGCAATTTACCTGAAGAGCTAACTCGTAATCTATTGCAGCTGTCACAAAAATCTTTTGAGTAAGGCATGATTAAACCGATTCTGCCTTGATAGTCTGGATGGTAAAACTCTTGTGCAGGACCAGCAGCTTTGTCTTGAATAACAGGCAGCCAGCCATCTAAAATTAAGTTTTGTTTGATACGAGAGCCTTGCACGTGTTGAGCATCAAAGAAGGCTTGGTTATCGCCAGTTTGCATCAATTCTATAAAGCGTAATGTTACTGGTGTGTCTTTTAACCAGTCTAAATAGCTTTGAATATCTTTACCGCTATATTCACGCATTAACACGGTATTAATTTTGATACTTGGTCGGCCATCAGCTAAGGCCATATCAACGCCTTTTAAAATTGTATCAAGCTTGTTGTGACCTGTAATGGCAAGAAACTGTCTTGGATCTAAACTGTCTATGCTGATGTTTATTGCATCAATACCTGCATCTAACCAGTGAGGAAGGTGCTCAGGTAATTTATAACCATTGCTGGTTATTGCAACCTTCTTAATGCCTTGGGTTTGCTTACATGCCGCAATTATTTCAGGTAAGTCTTTACGAAGGGAAGGCTCACCACCGGTAATTCGAATTTTTTCTGTGCCAAGACTGGCAAAGGCTGACGTAACTCGCTTAATTTCAGCAAGCGACAAAAAGTCGCGAGGTTGATCACATTGATAACCGTCAGGCAAGCAGTAGTTGCACTTAAAATTGCAAACGTCAGTAATAGATAGACGCAGGTAATAAAACCTACGGCCGTAGTTGTCTGTTAACATATCACCTTTCCAAATGTCGGGAGGCTAACGCGTTTCCTTGTTAACCCTGGCAGCAAAGCGTTTTTTCATAACACAGTTGCTACGGCTTGAAATAACATAGCTGTTTAGTAAAAAACAGTGCGTTAGTTATTCCAGCTCGGTGTAAAATACTTTTAAAACCAAATGGCTTCTTCTAAGTATATATCATTTTATGAGAGTGATAGTATCATTTTTTTGATTTATCAATACTTGATATATATCTATAAATGTCAGATTAAATGACTATCACTAACGCCTTTATTTAAGTAATAATAACGCCATTCACCTTTTGAGTTTTTAGAAAAAAATTAAGCGAGTTTGCCATGTCTGATTGTTGTTCTGCTCCAGGACTGTTGCCCTTTGACAGTGCGTTAGAAAAAATGCTGTCCCAAATAACGCCGGTAGTAGAAACCTTAACCTTACCGATTACACAAGCGTTAGATTATGTTTTAGCGCAAGATATTGCTAGCCCCTTGAATGTACCAAATCATGATAACTCTGCTATGGACGGGTACGCTTTTGCACTAGATAGCTTATCTCAAAGCAATACCTTAACTTTGGTAGGGCGCTCTATGGCTGGTGCGCCTTTTCAGGGCGAGTGTAAGTCAGGTGAATGCATTCGTATTATGACTGGCGCAAAAATGCCAGCTTGTTGTGATAGTGTTGAAATGCAAGAAAATGTAGAAGTTGAGGCAGATCAAATTACTTTTTCGGCTGGAAAAAGTTTCAAAGAAAGGCAGTTAGGCTCTCATGTGCGTAAAGCAGGTGAAGATATTAAACTTGGTCAGCCAGTGTTAAGTCGCGGGCAGAAATTATCAGCCGTTGATATTGGCATTTTAGCCTCACTTGGCGTAAGTGAAGTGAGCGTTTTTCGTCGATTAAAAGTAGCGTTAATTGCCACTGGTGATGAATTAAAAATGCCGGGTCAAACACTTAATTCAGGTGATATCTACGAAAGTAACAGCTTTGTCTTACAAGCAATGCTGGAAAAATTACATATTGAGGTGATCAACTTTGGCATTATCAAAGATGACTTTGAAGCTATAAAAGCCGCTTTTGTAAGTGCTGATAGTCAAGCGGATGCTGTTATTTCATCTGGTGGTGTATCTGTAGGCGATGCTGATTATACGAAAACTGTATTGGATGAACTGGGTGAAATAGGTTTTTGGAAAATAGCCATGAAACCAGGTAAGCCCTTTGCTTTTGGTAAGTTATCGAACAGTGTCTTTTTCGGATTGCCAGGTAACCCTGTGTCCGCCTTAGTCACTTTTCATCAGTTAGCTATTGTCGCATTAACTAAAATGCAAAATGCTGCTGCGTTAAAGCGAACTCATTTACAGGTTAAATGTATTCATGACCTAAAAAAATCACCTGGCCGTATGGATTTTCAGCGCGGCATATTAATGATAAATGAGCAGGGTGAAAATGTTGTTTCATCTACAGGAGCTCAAGGCTCAGGTATTTTATCCAGTTTAGCCAATGCTAATTGTTTTATTGTACTGGCGGCTGAGCAAGGGAGAGTCAGTGCAGGAGAAACCGTGACTGTACAATTGTTTGATCAATTTTTGCAATGAAATGTGTAAACAAAATGTAATAAATTTGTAGTGTAAATGATTTTAAATGAGAATCATTTACAAAATAAAAATGTTGAACTAGACTGAAATTATCTTAGATAGGAACAGACTATGAAGCATCAACTTAGTTTCGGTAATATTAAAATTTATAATAACAACATTGCCGAAGTTATCATTAATAAAAATATTGAAATGACCTTAGAAATGGTTGAAGAATGTGAACAATTTTTTTCGGAGCACTTTTTTGACAGTTTTGGTCTTTTAGTCAATAAAGTTAATAGTTATCAATATAGCTATGAAGCTAAGTTAACTATGGGTTCTCATGAAAAACTTAAAGCCATTGCTGTGATTAATTATCATGATGCTGGTGTTAAGCAAAGTAAACGCATAGCCTCACTACGAGAAATGGATGATTTGAATATGAAAACATTTGCGGGCTTAGAGCTGGGCTGGCAGCAAGGGTTTGATTGGTTAACAAAAGAACTATCAAGTGAGTGATAGTTCTTTTGTTGCATTTTATTTCATTAATACATTAAAGTTGCGCAAAGCACTTCGCTGCAGCTTCTAACGTTTCCTCAATAATTTCATCCGTATGTGCAGTAGATAAAAAGCCCGCCTCAAACGCTGAAGGTGCTAAGTAAACACCTTGCTCTAACATCAAGTGGAAGAAGCGTTTAAATTTGTCACTATCACACGCCATAACTTGTTCAAAGCTAGTAATAGGTCCTTCATCATTAGTGAAGAAGAAGCCAAACATTGCACCTACATAATTAATTGTTAGGTTAATGCCGTGACGCTCTGCTGCGGCTTTTAAACCCATCGCAAGTTTTTCAGTGGCAGCACTAAGTTGTTGGTGTTTTTCACCTTTTGATAACTCTGTTAATGAAGCTAACCCTGCAGCCATCGCAATAGGGTTACCTGAAAGCGTACCTGCTTGGTAAACTGGCCCTACAGGCGCAATGTAGTCCATTATCTCTTGCTTACCACCAAATGCACCAACAGGCATACCGCCACCAATGACCTTACCTAAAGTGGTTAAGTCAGGCTTAATTTGGTAATGCGCTTGTGCACCGCCTAAAGCAACGCGAAATCCCGTCATTACTTCATCAAAAATAAGCACGGAATTAAATTCATCACAAACCTCACGAAGCCCTTCAAGGAAGCCTTTAACAGGAGGTACACAGTTCATATTACCCGCTACAGGCTCAACAATAATACAGGCGATTTGATCTGGGTATTTTGCAAAAATTTCTTTAACTTCTTCTAGATTGTTATAACTAACCGTTAATGTATGTTTTGCAAAGTCAGCAGGAATACCGGGCGAATTTGGCACACCTAAGGTTAAGGCGCCAGAGCCCGCTTTAACGAGTAATGAGTCGGCGTGACCATGATAACAGCCTTCAAATTTTAATATTTTGTCTCGGCCAGTAAAACCTCGAGCTAAACGTATTGCACTCATGGTGGCTTCAGTGCCAGAGCTTACCATGCGTAGTGATTCCATAGAGGGCACTAATTCACGTACTTTCTCAGCCATGGTGATTTCTAATTCCGTTGGCGCACCAAAACTAAGACCATTTTGAGCGGTATTAATAACCGCTTCTAAAATGCTTGGGTGGTTATGACCCAAAATCATTGGCCCCCAAGAGCCAACATAATCAATGTAAGCATTATCATCAGCATCATAAATATAAGCACCTTGTGCGCGTTTGATAAAAGACGGTGTGCCGCCCACACTATTAAATGCTCGTACAGGTGAATTTACGCCACCAGGGATAATTGTTTTTGCTTGAGCGAATAATTGCTCAGAATTACTGGTTGAAAAATTAGTTGTTCCATTCATAGTCAAAACTCTTTTTTAGGTTTGCGGCTTACTCAATTAACTATCAAGCCAAGTGTCGCGCAGAAATTATTATTAGGCGATTGAAAGCTAACGCTTGTTCGTGTGCCAGTTTACTTCTTTTTCGTATTGCGTTAATTGATCTTCAACACCTAAAGTTAATGCAAATAATGCCATTCTGACTAAAACACCATTTTGTGCTTGCCTAAAAATAGCTAAGCTGTCTAGGTCGTTTAAATCTATGTCTAATTCATTTGCTTCAGGGCGAGAATCTCGAGGTAAAGGGTGCATGATGACAGTATTTTCACGGCAATACTGTTTATAGATACTTCTGTTTAAGCTGAAGTGACCACGATATAAATCTGCTTCATCTTTGCTGGCAAAACGTTCTTGCTGAATACGGGTTTGGTAAATCACATCGCAGGATAAATTACCAGCCATGGTGTCTGTGATAATCACTTGATGGCCGGCATTTTCTAATGTTGATACAACGCCATCAGGCATTTGTAGCTCAGGTGGCGAAACCATGGTGACTTTAACGTTGTTATACAGGCTCAATAATTTAGATAATGAGTGTACAGTACGGCCATGTTTTAGATCACCCATTAAGACAATATCAAGGTTATCTAGTCCTTTTTGATAGTGCATCATTTCAGACTGAATAGTGAATAAGTCGAGTAAGGCTTGCGTTGGGTGTTCATTGGCGCCATCACCACCATTGATCACTGGCACTGTACTGCCTTGGGCGAATTGTTCAACCGAGTGCATTTGTGGGTGTCGCATTGCTATAACATCGCTATAGCCACTAATCACTTGCGCCGTATCAAATAGAGATTCACCTTTACTCAAGGATGAGTTTTCTTGACCAACCGTTTCACGAACAAAGCCGCCGAGCAAGTTAAAGGCCGTGCCAAAACTTACGCGAGTTCGAGTACTTGGTTCAAAAAATAGGTTACTTAATATTGCGCCTTCGAGTACGTAACAACGCTTCTTCCTCGCGGCATAAGGAGCCATTTGTGCTGAAATATCTAGAATTCTTGCAATTGCATCACGGTCAAATTGTGAAACTGACAGAATGTGGCTGCCTTGAAATGTCATCATTTTAAAAAGAAGTTTCCGCAGAAAATTTGGCAGGAATATAGCACAAAATTGTAGTTTTTAAAATGCTAGCCAATAAGGATATCAAGCTAATCCTCATTGACTAGTCATAATCTAGCCCGTTTACTTTTTACGAATAAACATTAATGCAATCAACCATAATGATAACCAAGCAATGTTGCCACCTCCTGAACTTGAGTTGTCGTTCGATGGCGTGCTTGGTGAGCTATCTTGAGGATCGTCTGTTTGCGTGGGGGTAAAAATGATATTGCGAATATGAGCGTTATCATCACCTTCTGAAACAAAGGGATCTTTAGCATATACCCAAGTTATTTTGTGGTCACCTTCGGCAAATTCAATGGTTTCACTTGTGTAAGCAACCTCGCCAGAAATAAAGTTAATTAACTCATTGTCTAGGTAAACATATAAAGCATCAAAAGGATCACTTGGATCCTCAGTATTTTCTTCAGAAGACACAGCCCACTCGAAGGATAATTCACCTGCACCTGTAAAGGTCACCATCACAGCGCTTTGCTGCTCACCTGAAATAGAGCCACTGACAATGGCTGCTTGGGTATTGTCAAGCTGCCAACTTGCGTTGCCACCTGTATACCAAGTTAAAGCTTCATCATTACTTGTAAGTTGTGTTTTTATCGTATTGGATAGCGCAATAGTGTCGGCAGATAAAGCACTGCTACTCGTCGCTATGTCAGTATTATCTGAGGTGATAATAAGCTGAGCACTATGGCTGCCAACTTGTCTAGCATCGTAAGTCACTTCAAGCTCACATGTGCTGCCAGCGGTTATTATTGAACAAACATTATTGGTTATAGTGAAATGGCTGCTACCTGTAATGTTGAAGGTTAAATTTGCAGTTAAGTCACTATTGTTGACTAAAGTGATTTGTGTACTTTCAGAGATACTTTGTGCTTGAATGCCAAAATCTACATTTTGCTCTGTAGCAACTCCTTTGGTGATCTGATCTATCCAGTCGATAAATAATGCTGAGCGAGTATATACGCCTGGGAATCCTTCGGCAGCACACCCAACACCCCAGCTGACAATACCTATTTGTTGCCAGCCTTCATTAGTGTTTACCATTAATGGCCCACCACTGTCTCCTTGGCATGAGCTTTTATTGCCTCCAGGCACTGCAGCGCAAATCATGGCATCCGTAATGCCGACAGCATTAGCTGAATAATTACCTTCATAAATTTCGCTATATGATTGCGCTAATGTCGTCTTACAAACTTGGTTGGTCATCAATTGCAAATCAACTTGGTGCAATATGTTGGGGAAATCAGATGTTGGTCCGTTGTCGGGATCATAACCTTCTCTACCACCCCAGCCAATGACCGTAGCTGTACTGTTTTCTATGGCTAGTTGTGATGTTTCGGCTAAACCCACGAGCGTAATCGCTTCATTGTTAACACTTTCACTTAATTCAATGAGGGCAATATCATTATCAAGTTCAATATCTTTTTGATAATCACTGTGAACGTAGATACGTTTAATGGCTATTGCATTGGCAGCACCATTGCTTAAGTCCCACTCTCCAACATTAACTTTTAATTGGTTGGTACTGACACCGTCTACGCAATGGGCGGCAGTTAATACCCATTTATCACCTAAAAATGAACCGCCACAGGTTTGGGTTTGGGCAAGTGACACGGCTTCAGAAACAGTTACCGTTGCTGCCATGCCAATGGAATTGAGCAGAGTAGCTCCGTCATCTTGAGTGACAGCTACAACGGGAATAGTGCCGGTATATTCTTCTCCTAAGGTGCCATTAATAATACCATCAACATTATTATATATGATCGCGCCAATGCCGCCGCCAGCTTCGCAATTGTCTACTTTAACCGAAAAGTTAATATCGCCACGCTCAATCAAACAAATATTTTGGTCAGCAGCGGTACATGCAGTATCACCAATGCCACAATCAACAATGTCACCTGTAGCAGAGCCTGCTACGCCATAGCTGAAAGGTTGGGATTCATAATTTGTATTAGCCACTGTTAGGGAGGTAGATATTTCGTCAAAGGTGTAGACTAATGCAGACATCCACGGCCAAGCAGATATGTTGGCTGCTTCTCCACCAACTATTTTAGGCTTTATCAGGTTGTCTTTTGTTGCTGTTGCGCTAACGTTAATACTGACAAATGCTATTAATAGGCAAACTGAAGTGATGACGTACTGCAAAATATTTTTCATTGATACCTCTAATGATGTCAGTTTTATGTTTTTAACCAAAAGTGGGTTTCACATAAGCTAAAATAATAATAGCAAATAATGCTAACACAGGAATTTCATTAAATAAGCGATAAAATTTTCCTGAGCGAGTGTTTTTATCCTGCGCAAAATCTTTGAGTAATTTAAAACAATATCCATGATAAACAAACAGCAATATTACTAAGCTCAGTTTTATATGCATCCACTTTGCTGCAGCAAACCAAGCAGAGCCATAACCATGAATAATAGCTAAGCCAAAGACTAAGGTTAACAAAGCAAAAGGAGTAATAAAGAATAATAAGCGCTTTTCCATCCCTTTTAATTGCGTTATTACTGCTTGCGAATCAGTTTCAGCGTGATTAACAAACAGTCGTGGTAAATAAAAAATACCCGCAAACCAAGCCACCATAAATATCACATGAAAAGCTTTAAACCATAATAGGTGATTAATAATAAAGTCGCTCATTACAGGGTTTTTCCTTTTGTATATTTACTCAATTTACCGGTGACTAAGTATTGACGAATCTGCTCAAAAGTCACAATACCAATAATATCGGTTATATCTTTTTGATAAATGTAGACACCGCCGCAACGACTCTCAACAAGCAATAAGTATGCATCGGCCAAGGTTGCTTGATGGGAAAGCGGAGTGAGTTCGTGTAACTGCATTTTTTTTGATACTTGGTAGTGACTGGTTTTTATCTCGCTGTCATTAACACCAGTGGCTAACGGCACTTGCTCGTCGAATTCTGCCCAAAAATAACTTACTTGTTCGGTGATTTGTTTTTTGACCATGATCTTATTGATCGTTTTATTAATCACTAGCGTATCAATTGAGGTACTGACAACTTGTCCGGCAATGGCATTTTTGCTTTCTTGTTCTAGTAACTTAAACTTATCGTTCATGATGCCAAGCACACCGATTTTTTCTAAGGTTTTCTCGATTGGTGGTCGACGATAAATGAGGTTTTGCACATCCAGCTGCATAGTAAACACAGAGCGATTATTAAATAGCTGTCCTGAAATAATGCTGGCAACGGTAATTACTATCATGGCTGGAACAATTATTTCTAGTTGACCCGATAGCTCAACTACCGCTAGTAAGGCGGCAAGCGGAGCATTTAAACTTGCCGCCATAAAACCTGCCATGCCAAGTAAAATAAAATCATTGGTAAGCTGTTCGCCCGGTAAAATATGCATAACCACAGCGCCCGCTAATGCGCCAGCAATGGCACCAATGCCAATGATGGGACCTATGATGCCACCGGGAATACCTAGACCTAAGGCAAAAGTGGTCATTACAAATTTGGCAAGTAATAAAGCCAGTAGTAAACCTATATGCCAGTTATTATTTAGGGAGACATCGATAGCACCACTACCAACTCCCATCGCACCAGGTACAAGAAAACCTAAGCTGCCTGTAATTAAGGCTGCTAGCATTAATCTGACGACGATATGAAATTTCACACTGTGTTTAATAATTGTGATAAGGCTTTTATTAAACGCTGCTGCTAAAGAGCCTAATAAAATGGCTAATATAATTAACGGAATATAATGCTGAGGAATCAGCTCTATAGTATGAAAATATTCAAAATTATGAGAAACATCAAAGACACTACGCGTCATGATTGAGCCAACTAATGAAGCTAACATAACAGGTATAAAAATATGAATTTTATACTCACGCATGATCACTTCCATGACAAAAATCACTGCCGCTATAGGAGTATTAAACGTCGCAGAAATACCCGCAGCAATACCACAGGCACATAAGGTTTTAGTGCTATTGTGGGGGAGTTTCAATAG
The DNA here is from genome assembly GCF_057546125.1 of Colwellia sp. SU-HH00943. NCBI lineage: Bacteria > Pseudomonadati > Pseudomonadota > Gammaproteobacteria > Alteromonadales > Colwelliaceae > Colwellia > Colwellia sp. SU-HH00943. The sequence continues at coordinate 459,452 of NZ_BAAJLW010000001.1, read as the reverse complement.
GTTTCCAATATAACTACTTGCAGCAGCGCCTAAATGAACAGCTGGGCCTTCTCTACCGACAGAAAAACCTGAAGCTAAAGCTACTGCACTACCGAAAAACTGGTTCAAGGTATTTTTTAGTGGAATGACACCATGGGCAACTTTCAAGCGGTGTAGAACAAAAGGGATACCGGTTCTTAAATATTTATAACCCGTTAACCAAGCAAACAATAAGATGATGAGTGCACCAATAATCGGTAAATCAAAACGACTTACTCCATCTAAGGTGTTATAGTTATCGCGCTCTGTTAAATAGAGTTGCTGGATTTCTTGAATAACCAGTGTGAATAAAATCACTAATATAGCCGAGAAAACTCCACCCAAAATGGCAAGAATACAAATCTGCCATGAGGTTTTAGGTAAAGCAAGGTGCTTTCTGACTGAGGCTAGAGAGATCATTATTTGTTTATGTTTAAGCGACTTATTGTTGTTATTATAGGATCATTATACTTTACATATGAATTGGTTAGCAAAAATAAATCTGCGCGTTGTCATAGAGCGTTTAGGGCCATTTAAATCAGCAATTTTTTTAGTGGCTCTTATTGTAATATGCTTATTTACGGGATATCGGTTAGGTAATTATTATCATAGTTTTCAAGCTTCAACGTTAGCACAACAAAAGCAGCGTTTAGATAATTTGTATGCTCAACAATCTAAACAAGTTGAACATATTCATGCGCTAGAAGTTGAATTAGCGGTTGAGCAGTTAGCAAATCAAAATGCACAAGTCACCTTAAAGAAAATGGCTGATGAGCATTATCAAGTGAAAAAGCAGTTAGCCTTTTACGAAAAAGTGATGGCGCCAGAAAAAGAGGCTGACGGTTTAGTGATTGATAATGTTAAGGTAAGTGCGACCCAAAGCCCGAACCATTATAATTTTCAAGTAATTCTCGTTCAGCAACTATTAAAAAAACGTTATGCAAAAGGTTATGTGGATATTGAAGTTATCGGCAGCTTAAATAATAAACCTCATAGTTTAAAACTGAGCGAAATAGCGGACATTGCCAAAAAAGATCTCGCCTTTAGTTTCAAATACTTTCAGGTTATTGAAGGCGCTTTCACTTTACCTGAAAATTTTATTCCAGAAAAAGTACAGTTTTCAGCGATTTTGACTCAAACTAAATGGCAAAAATACCAAAAGCTTAATAAAACCGTAACTTGGAGTATTGAGTAATTAGTTGGTTTTAACATCAAGTTAATGTGATGTGAGTGCCTTAAACCCTGTGCTAGCAGAGAAATAATACTTGATTAAATTAGTCAGGTTTAAGATAATTAGCCGGTTTATTGTTGTTCACATTTTATTAAGTAGAGTTTCATGTCTGAGTCCACAGATAACCTAGAGTTACCCATAAAATTTACAGATGCTGCCGCGACAAAAGTATTGTCGTTAATCACTGAAGAAGAAAATCCTGAATTAAAATTAAGAGTTTACGTAACAGGTGGCGGTTGTTCTGGTTTTCAATACGGTTTTACCTTCGATGAAAAAGTCAACGAAGGGGATATGACGATTGAAAAGCAAGGAGTGATGATGGTTATTGACCCTATGAGCTTGCAGTATTTAGTGGACGGTGAAGTTGATTATCTTGAGAGTTTAGAAGGCAGTCGTTTTGTGGTTAATAACCCAAATGCAACAACAACCTGTGGTTGTGGTTCATCGTTCTCAATATAAATTTATCTTATTACTATCAATTAAAGCCTGCTCAAGCAGGCTTTTTTATTGGTCACTCAATACGCTCAGGTAACAGAAGCCTTTTTGTGAATATAAAGTTGCTCATCTGCCGCCTTTAATAATTCATCCATGTTCTTTTTACCATCACTGGCGGCTGCACCACAGCTAATTGTCACAGGTAAATATGAGCCTTCATAAGGCATAGGGTTTTGTTGGAAAAACGTTGTTAGCCTATGGCAAGCTTGCAAGGCTTCTTGATAGGTTTGGCTTGCTAAGGTAATAACAAACTCATCACCGGCATAACGAAAGCACCGATCATTTTCTCTAATTAATTCTTGTAACTGGGTAGCGACGTAAGTCAGTACCTTGTCACCACAGTCATGCCCATAGGTATCGTTGATTTGTTTAAACTTATTGCAATCAATAAAGATAACAGAAAAGGGAACATTATAACGTTTTTGTCTGATCAACTCTTCATTGATAGTCACTTCCATTAAACGTCTGTTGGCGACACCAGTTAGCCTATCGTAGTGAGCCATATATTCTAACTGTTCACGAATCATGGCATTGGACAAACACAGGCTAATTTTAACCGCAAGTTGTTCTAGGTGAAGCGTACCGAGATTGGGGTGGAAACGATCTTTATTATCATCAGTGAACAGTATACTGCCGAATAATTCGCCCTCAAGTGTGAGCGGTGTCAACGCCGCAGATTGGGTTTTGTTAACCAAGTTTTTAGGTAGTATGCTGGCTATTTGACGAATGTCATTGGTTAAAAAAGGTTTTCTATGTGGATGAAAAGCTTGTAACTGCTTGGTGGCAATAGTTCTGCAATTAGCTTGATGCCAAGTAGTTTGCATATTGCCGCTGAGTAAATATTTTATCGGTGTCGGCTCTACCAGTAATAAGCAAATACCGGTTAAATTAAACTTTTCTTTGATCGTAGTGAGTAACTGTTGCAATAGCTCTTGGCTTGATTTGCAGCTTAATATTTGTGTTTCTATTTCAAATAATTTTTGGGCGATTGCCTCATTGGCGCGTGAGTTAGCTAATACTTTAGCTAACTTTTGCTCTAATTCGATCACGGTGTTTGACATGATAATATCACCTCTTTTGTACCCGAACATCAATCAGGAGTACAAATACAGAATTAGGGGGCATGAATAATATTAATGAGTACAGATGAACTTTAACCATCCATCATTAACATTTCAATGATTTTATTCATATCTAAATCAAACTCTTCTGCACAAACGCCTTTTTCAATGAAATCGTCAGCTTCTGCTAAATTAATTGCTTCAGCTTCAACAAAGTTATTCGCGGTTACACTATAAAAGCTTCGCACTTTGGGTTTGGTAGGATTTTTGTCGTTACGCTCTTCTATCATTGCCAGTTTTTTTGAATCGAGCTGCACAAGCGAGCCAACCGGAAATACACCAATACATTTAATAAAGTGATCAACAAGCTCAGTATCTAAATGATCGTTTTGTGCTAATTCGCGTAAAATTGCAAAAGCTTTTGGAAATGAGAAACCTTTTTTATAAACGCGTGTTGCTGTGAGCGCGTCAAAAATATCACATATAGCAATCATTCGACCATACTGATTGATATCATCACCTTTGACTTGAAAAGGATAACCTGTGCCATCTAATTTTTCATGATGTAGTGCGGCAATTTCTGTACTAATTTCACTGATGCCAGGGGTTTTCGTGATGATATCAATGGAGTGATTTGCGTGGGTTTTCATCACAGTAAATTCGTCATTGGTAAGTTTACCTGGCTTATTTAAGATTTCATCAGGGATTTTAATCTTACCAATATCGTGTAAAAAGGCGCCAACAGAGAGCTGCTCAATAATATTTTTATCAAGCTTAAGGTAGCGAGCAAAAAGTATGATATAAATTGAAACTGCTACTGAGTGCTCTAATAAGTACTCATCTTTTTGTCGAATATTAACCATACAGGCTAATGAATCAGGACTATTGAAAATTGCATCGATACTTTTGTTACAGACATCAATGACGGGTGCTAGCTCTATACTTGCGCCAGTGAGTGCTTGAGAAAAAACAGTTTTTTGAATGGCTTTTGATTCGTTAAAAACCGCTTTTGCGTGTTTTACTTCCGCTGTTATTTTCGCCTTGTGTGAAGGGGAGGAGGCAATGGTTTTATTTTCATCAATAAGGAGTGATTGTACTTGTTTACTTTTAAGGTTGTTAATCACATTTTGATTTTTGATATGTCCTGAAGCGGTTAAATTTAAATTACCTTGTTGCTTCACTATTTCAACCACATAATGACCTACTTTGAGTTCGGTAATGTCAATTTCAGTTTTCAATGCATTTACCTGCGCTTATTAAATTAACGGTCAATCTGTAGTATCGGTTCAGTGTAGCGAAATTTATAAGATTAACAATAGTAGAAAATGTAAAAAATGGTGTTAATTTTGCTTCAATAAAAATTGGGTATTCAACTAAAAAAGGAAGTTGCCGATAAAAAGGCATATTACTTTAGTTATATATTTCTATTTTAGTGTTGAACATGCAGTTTATTGTCTCTTAGGGTTTTTATGCGTATTTTTATTGCTTTACTATGTTGTTTATTTTTAACGCCCGCAAATGGGCAAAATTTGCAGGCTGTTCAAATTTACACTGATGATCAGCTACTTGACTTAATAAAGGAAAACAAACACTTAAGTCAGGTTGTTATTGATGAGTGTCAATTGGTTCAAGATATTGAAGCACGAGCGGTTAAAGCTCAAATGCCTTCCTACCAGTTTTTGTGGGGAGATATGCTGGCCTATGGTGTATGTGTTAAAAAAGATATTGAGCTTGGTTTACATTATATGCAATTAGCGGCAGATCAAGGCTTGTCTGAGGGGCTTGAGCAAATGGGGCGCTACTATCATGTAGGGAAGTTCATGCAAGTGGACATATCAAAAGCCATTGTTTACCTAAAAGCTGCCGCTGCTATGAACAATCTTGCCGCTCAAATGCGTTTAGCGGATATTTATCAGCAAGGCTATGGTAGTCCGCTTGATTATCCAGCGTTATATTCTCAACTACATCATGCTCTGACTGATGACAAAGCGGTTTATAAGAAAATCACTCAGTTAAAAAAACAGTTAGCTATGAAAATGCCAGCCCATGTTGTTGAGTCTGCTAAAAAGGTAGACTATACCAATTAAACGCTTATCGCCTCTATATTTCACTAATAACTTCTTTTACTTGAGTAATTCGCTCTGATGGCTGTTTTGTGACTTTTATCGGGCTAAAAATTCCGTATTTCTAAGCATAGATATGACTGTTTGTCGTATAATCGAAACAATGTAACCTATTCTGTTAGCAAGACTTATTTTCTTAACTTTCATTAGCTGACTTTGTGATATACTCAACGCAAGTTGATTTTATAAATCCATCCACTATAAGTAACCAATTACTGTGACCTTAAACGATCCACACGCTAAGCGTGAAGCCCAAAAATACGAAAAGCCCGTAGCTTCTCGCGAACTATTGTTATCGATTATTGAAAAGTGCTCGCCACCACCAACCTTTAAAACCTTAGTGAAAACACTTAATTATACTGAAGAATATCAACTGGTTGGTTTAAAGCGACGTTTGCGTGCCATGGAAAATAGTGGTCAGCTTGTTTTTAATAAATTTAAGCAATATGCCCCATTAGCCAAAAACAATTTACTTACCGGTACAGTTATTGGACATCGCGATGGCTTTGGCTTTTTTTCGCCTGATGATTCAGGAATTAAAGACAAGCGTGGTAAAGATTTCTATATTTCATCGCATGAAATGCAGCGTGTATTTCATGGTGATGTAGTACAAGCGGTTTTAGTTGATCGTACCGATCGAAAAGGCCGTAAAGAAGTAAAAATACTTGAGGTTATAACGCCTAGAAAAGCCCCAATAGTTGGTCGTTTTTATGTTGATCACCATGTCTGCTCAGTAGTACCGGAAGATACTAAAATAAAGCAAGAAATTTTAATTGATCCAAAAGAAAAATTAGGCGCTCGCCATGGTCAAATGGTGGTATTGGAATTAGTACAAAGACCAACCAAACGTTCCCACGCTATTGGTAAAGTAATTGAAGTTTTAGGCGATCATATGGCGCCGGGGATGGAAATAGAAATAGCCTTACGTGCTCATGATTTACCTCATCAATTTTCTCATTCTGTACAAGCTGAAATTGCCGGTATTGCTGATGAGGTGGAAGAGTCCGCGAAGTTACCTCGTAAAGATTTACGTGACTTACCTTTAGTGACCATTGATGGTGAAGACGCCCGTGATTTTGATGATGCCGTGTATTGTGAACGTAAAAAATCAGGGGGCTGGCGTTTATGGGTAGCCATTGCTGATGTGAGTTATTATGTTCGCCATGGTAGTAGTTTGGATGATGAAGCTATCTCTCGCGGGAATTCAGTATATTTTCCTAGCCAAGTTATTCCTATGCTGCCGGAAAAACTATCTAATGGTTTATGTTCATTAAACCCTGATGTTGACCGCCTTTGTATGGTCTGTGAAATGACGGTAAGTGAGGCTGGAAATTTATCAAGCAGTAAATTCTACCCAGCAGTGATGCGCTCTCATGCTCGATTTACTTACAGTAAAGTTGCCGCAATATTAGATGCTGAAGATAATCTGGCGGGTCAAAAACTGAGAGAAGAATATTCAGCACGTGTGCCGGAACTAGAGAATTTAAAATCCATGTACTTGGCGTTAAGTGACGCTAGAAATAAACGCGGTGCTATAGCTTTTGAAACGCAAGAATCAATTTTTCTTTTTAACGAAAATAAGAAAATAGAAAGTGTTGTGCCCTTAATTCGCAATAATGCTCATAAAATCATTGAAGAATGTATGATTTTAGCCAATGTTGCTACGGCTAAGTTTATTGATAAACACGCTAAGCCGGGCTTATTCCGTGTACACGACAAGCCAAGTGAAGATAAATATAATAATTTTGTCAGCTACTTAGCTGAGCTGGGTATTTCATTGCCGGTAAGAGAAACGCCTGAGCCAAGAGATTATTGTGATATTTTAGCTAAAGTTGCTAATCGGCCCGATCAAGAACTCATTCAAACTATGCTGCTTCGCTCAATGCGTCAAGCTGTTTACCAGAGCGATAACTTAGGTCACTTTGGTTTAGCATTACCATCATACAGTCATTTTACGTCGCCTATCAGACGTTATCCTGATTTAGTGGTTCACCGTGTAATAAAAAGTATTTTAGTTGAACAGGCAAACTCACAAGAAAAAAATACTGACATGGAAGCGGCAAATGCCGGACATTACAGCTACCCCCTAGAAGAAGTCATAGAGCTTGGTGAACATTGTTCAATGACTGAGCGTCGTGCTGATGAAGCAACTCGCGATGTCAGTGATTGGTTAAAATGTGAGTTTATGCAAGATCATGTTGGTGATAGTTTTACAGGTGTTATTAGTACAGTTACTAATTTTGGCATGTTCGTACGTTTGCAAGACTTACATATTGAGGGCTTAGTACATATTACCTCGCTTGGCGCTGATTATTATCATTATGATGATGTTCGCATGTGCTTAACAGGTGAGAATTCAGGGGTAAAATATCGTGTTGGTGATATTGTTAGCGTGCAAGTTGCAGCGGTAAATTTAGATGAGAAAAAAATTGATTTAGCCATGCAAGGGCAAATAGCGCGTGCAAAAGGTAAGAAAAAAACTAACAGTCAATCACGAAGAAAAAAAGATTCCAAGCCAAATGCAAAGCTGACAAGTAAGAAAAAACCGCCAGCTAAAGTAAAGTCTAAAGCGAAAAAACGAACAGATAGAAAAAAACGTCCGGGTAAAAATGCCCGTAAGAAAGCAAAAGCTAAAAAGTAGACAACGCGAAAATAAAGTGGTTGCTAGAAAGGTAAATGAAGATGGCAAAAAATGAAGAATTAGTCTTTGGTATTCATGCGGTTAATGCCTTATTAGCCAGTGCTCCAGAGCGCTTTATCGAAATGTGGTTATTGAAGGGTCGAGATGATGAGCGTTTATTACCCATTATTAACTTAACTCGTAAATACGGTATAGCCACGCAAATGGTTCAACGTCGAGTACTTGATGATAAAAGCCGTGGCGAGCAACACCAAGGTGTTGTAGCACGAGTTAAGCCCGGCAAAATGTACACTGAAAATGACTTAGACGATATTATTGCTACTGCAGAAAAGCGCGATGTACCTCCTTTTTTATTGATTCTTGATGGCGTTACTGACCCACATAATTTAGGTGCTTGTTTACGCAATGCTGATGCTGCCGGTGTGCAGGCTATTATTGTTCCAAAAGATAATGCTGCCAAATTAACTGCGACAGTGCGAAAAGTAGCGGTTGGTGCTGCTGAAACAGTACCTTTAGTACAAGTCACTAACCTTGCACGTACTATGAAGCATTTACAGCAGATGGGGGTTTGGATTATAGGCACAGCAGGTGAAACAGATACTTGTTTGTATGATGTAAGTTTATCAGGCCCTGTGGCTTTAGTGATGGGGGCTGAAGGTAAAGGTATGCGTCGTTTAACGCGTGAAAATTGCGACCAATTAGTGAAGCTTCCTATGGCAGGTAGTGTCTCTAGTCTTAATGTTTCAGTAGCAACAGGCATTTGCTTATTTGAAATGGTTAGGCAACGTAAAAACTAGCTTGAGTACATTTATCGCTGTGCGTGCTGAGGTTTGAGTTTTATTGATAACTCAGCACTTGCGATGATAGAAACATTTTAACCTTCTCAATTTCTTTAGCCATAAGGTATCGTTCAAAGGTATCGAGGTATCGAGGTAGAGGACTCTGTATCTATCTATCTAAGCAAACCCCTTGCAGTAAAAAAAATCTTTAATTATAGTGGCTTACTAAGATAACCTTAGAATAGCATAAGCAAAGCGTTTCAAGCGGTTATTTTTTCTGTCTTCTTCGTTAAATTTACCTGCAATAGACCAGCTATTGACGCGAAAATTTGCCTTGAATACAGCAAAAATTCCTCACTAGAAATGTCAAACAACCCTAAGCGTTTGATTTAATAGGCGTTGCACAATTTCTTATGCAAACCTCAGGTTAAAATAATAAGTCTATGGACAAATACAAGGATCGGAACCCGTGAAAAAAATTACCCTATTTATTATTGCTATTGTTATTGCCGTTTTAATAGCGCCAAAATTTATTGGTGGTGTTGTAGAAAAAGAATACCAAGTCGCACTAGATAAGTTAGCTCAAAACCCTGCCTTAGAAATTAAATCGTCTACTTTTAGCCGCACTTGGTTTGGCGGCAAAGCAACAATTGAAATGGCAGTTTTGCTCCATGATGACGAAATCGGTGATATCACACTCGCTGTTGAAGACAACCTATCGTTTGGCCCTGTTATATTTACAGACGGTGGCATTGAGTTTGCTTTGAGTTATTCACAAATGAATATTATTTTTGATGAACTCTTATTGGATGAAGAAATGAGTGACTTTATTAATGATAAAATTCACTTAACGGGGTTATTAACCTTTTCAAAAGATGTTGTTACCACCATAGTTGTCGATGAAATCAACAAAGAAGTCGACGGTAATTCAATTCACTCAGCTAAAGCACAAGGTGAGTTTGTGCTAGAAAATGAAACCCGCGCTTATGGGGAATTTAGCTGGGGAGGATTAACTGCTAACACGAGTGAAGAAAAGTTTACTATTGGTGAGATGAAGTTTGATTTAGACCAAACCATTATCGCCGGTGATTATTACCAAGGCAATGCCATATCTACTGGTGACTTTAATTTAACAATGTCGGCAATTAATAGCAGTGACGCTATGGGTAATGAATCCGTATCAATTCAAAATATTGTCATTGCTGCGCTAGTATCACTTGAAAATAATCTCATGAAAATTGATGTTAGTTATGGTGCCGGTGAGATGAAAACAGCAGGGCAACATCTAAAAAATGCTAACTTTAAAGTAGTTTTCGACAAGCTAGATGTTAAAGCGATGCAAGAAATAAACATGATTTTTGCAAACATTTCTCCTGATGGAGAAGAGCTATTATCCCAACAAGAGATGGAAAAGCTATCGCCTTTATTGACTACACTACTAGAAAACGATCCAACATTATCCATTGAAGATTTAAGTGTCGAAACCCCTGAAGGTAAAATTGAATCAGCGATGGAAGTGACTCTGGATAAAAACATCTTTGATGTAAATAACCTAATGTCTGCCATGGCGGCATTAGCCGCAGATGCAAATGGTAAAGCGCCTTATGCTTTTCTTGCTAAACTTGGCTTATCCCCTATGGTGGACGCCTATGTAGAGCAAGGTTTACTCATTAAAGAAGATCAAGAGCTAAGCTTTAAAGCGAAGTTTTCTCAAGGCCAATTAGATGTTAATGGTATTGTGATCCCATTACAGTAACTTTGGTAGAGCCTTTAAGTTAAGGCCTTAAGTAAGTCCTCGAGCTTTAATGTATTGAGGACTTACAAACGCTAAAAAATATTACTGCAATAGAGCTTCTGACAAGTCCCATGGAATTTATCTACTGTAAAGTTGTGTAAATTCCATGGGATTTATATTTTAAGTCGAATTATAATGTCAGGATACTTATAAACTATTTTATGTAATTTTTTAGTGAAAAATTTGAAATTCCTACCAATTGCAGTGCTTTCTTTTTTGCTTTTCTCTTGTAGTAGTACCCATGAGATAGATGAAGCCCTGCAAAAATCACACGCTCCAACGCAGTGGTCTAACGATCTGTTAACGGATCCCGTTAATGAAAATTGGTTCGATCAACTTGAAAGCACACAAATTAAACAACTCGTTGACTTAGCGCTTAATCATAACTTTGAATTAAAGCAGCAAGCTTTTGCGATTGATATTAAAAAGCAGGAGTTAATCATAGCTGGCAGTGCTTTATGGCCATCTTTAGATATCTCTGCTTCTGGTAGTCGCATAAAAAACGTATCAGATGATAGCTCTGTAACTTATGGTAATAATGCTGGTTTAAATTTAAATTTACAGTATGAACTTGATTTATGGGGAAAACTTTCTGATGCTGAGCGTCAAGCTAATCTGGAGCTAATGGCACAACAAGCGGTTTTTGAACAAGCAAGGCAGCAACTAGTTGCCGATGTAATTAAAGCGTGGTTTAACGTAATCGAAGCGAATAAACTTCTTGAGCTTTATCAACAACGCAGTAAAAACACTCAACAAAATTTATTGATCATTGAAGCGGGTTACCAGCAAGGCTTAAATAGCGCCCTTGATGTTTATCTTACCCGAAACGAAGTAAGTAATGAGCTATCGCGTACATCGTTACAACAAGCCACTAAAACCCTCGCTATTCGTGAACTTGAGCAATTAATAGGGCAATACCCTGAAGGTAAACTGTTTGTTGAAGCCAACTTACCACTATTAAGCTCAGAAATTCCTTTAGGTTTACCTAGCGATTTGATTTCAAGAAAGCCTGAATTATTAGCGAGTTGGTATCAGCTATTGTCAACAGATTCTGCATTAGCATATGCACATAAACAGCGTTTCCCAAGTGTAAGCATTACCGCGACATTGAGTGATGATCAACAAGACATTTCAGACTTGTTATCTTCATCAACTCTGGGTTGGTCGTTAATAGGTAATATCGCTATGCCGCTATTTAATGCCGGGAAATTAAAAGCAAATGAAGAAAAATCACGCTTATTACTTAAGCAAACCGAGCAATCATATTTATCAACACTTTACGATGCTTTTGCTGATGTTGAAAATGCGGTTACCTATGAGGCGAGTCTTAAAGAGCGTTATTACATGATGGTAACCGCAAAAGAAAATGCCATTGCAGCGCAAACGCTTTCTTTTGAGCAATATCAAAGTGGCTTAGTGGATTATACAACGGTACTGGATGCACAAAGTCGCTCTTACGATGCGCAAAGCGCTGTTATTGAAATTAAAAAACAGCTAATTAATAACCGAATAAATCTTCACATTGCCCTTGGTGGAAGCTTTTCAGAGCCGTCTGAAGCGTTTTCAGAGCAAGAAAATCAAGATAAGGACTAAAGTAATTCAATGAAAGCAGTCAACCTTAAAAAAGTCTTAGTGCCTGTAGCGATATTAGCTATGGCGTGGCTTTTGGTGGAATTTATTATTAGTAACCCGCCTAAGAGTACACGTAGTGGCGGGCCGTCTTTAGCGCAAATTAGTGTCGAAACTTTAACGCTTAAACCGCAAAGTTACCCTGTAGTTCTTGATAGTTTTGGTACTGTACAACCGCGAACGCAAAGTGTGTTAGTTGCACAAGTTTCAGGTGAAATAAACACGATTAATGATCAATTTAGAGATGGCGGATTTTTTGAAAAAGGCGATGTTTTACTAACTCTTGATGATAGGGACCATCGCGCGGAAGTGAAGATTAGCCAATCAAATTTGTTGTCAGCGAAGCAAGTCTTAATGGAAGAAAGAGCACGCGCTAAGCAAGCCTTGATTGATTGGCAGCGTTTAGGTAATGGCGCTGAGCCGAATGATTTAGTGCTTAGAAAACCTCAACTTGCGGCTGCTGAAGCACAAGTACTATCAGCGCAGGCCAATTTAGAAAAAGCACAGCTATTGTTAGAGCGTACTAAAGTGGTTGCCCCTTATGCCGGTCGAATTTTAAAGAAACATGTAGATCTTGGTCGTGTGGTGGTTAATAACTCACAACTAGCCGATATTTTTGCCATTGATTATGTGGAAATTCGACTGCCTATTAATAATAAAGATTTAAGCTTTATGGTTCTACCTGAGCAATTTCGCCATTCAGATCAGCAAACCCTTGGTTCAGTAGTTAACTTTACGTCAGACCTTATCGGTAGTCAGCACTGGCGTGGACGCATTGTACGTACAGAAGGTGCTATTGATGAAAACTCTCAACAGCTATACATAGTGGCACAAATAGATGATCCTTATGATGTTCAAGAAAATAACATGGCACCCATTAAAATTGGTCAATATGTCAATGCTGAAATTATTGGTCGTACATTAGAGCAAGCACTTGTTATTCCTAATACCGCTATCTATCAAGGCAGTTACGTCTATGTTGTAGAACAAGTTGGTGATAAAAAAATATTAAAGCGGAAAAATATTGAAATTCGCTGGCAAAACAGTAAAGACGCTATTATCACCTCAGGCTTAAACTTTGGTGAGCATTTAGTGTTAACACCGTTAGGGCAAGTAAGCTCGGGTACCCCTGTTAAACTGGTAGGCGATAAATCAGAGCAAGGGAGCAAACCTCGAAATAATCAAAATGGTAAGGAAAAAGTAAGGGCAGGTAAGCCTGAAAATTCAGCAAATCACTCGAGGGCTAACTAATGATTGCTTGGTTTGCTCGTAATCACGTTGCTGCTAACCTGTTAATGGTCAGCATCCTTTTTTTGGGACTATTTAGTCTTTCAACGCGAATACCGCTAGAAGTGTTTCCTACAATTGCTATGGATAGAGTGACAGTCAATGTTTCTCTACGTGGCGCAACACCTGAAGATGTCGAACAGGGTGTTGCTATTCGTATTGAAGAAGCTGTGCAAGATTTAGAAGGTATTGAACAAATAACTTCCCGTTCATCAGAGGGGTCTGCATCAGTTGGTATTGATATTGAATCTTCTTATGACGCCAGAGAGCTATTAGCCGATATTAAATCTAGGGTTGATGCTATCAATACCTTCCCTGTTGAAGCTGAAAAACCTATTGTTGCTCTAGCTGAACGTAAGCGTGATGTAATTGCTGTGACTGTTTCCAGTATTTATAGCGAAAAAGAAATTCGTGAATTTGCAGAACAAGTACGTGATGATTTATTACAAATTCCTGGCGTGACTCAGCTTGAGTTAGCTGGCGTGCGTGACTATGAAATTGCTATTGAAATTCCACAAGAAAAATTGCGTCAATATGGCTTGAATATTAGTGACATTTCCTCAGCTATTGCCAACTCAAGTAGTGATGTTTCTGCAGGTAATATCAAAGCACAAGGCGGCGATATTCTTATTCGCTCAAAAGGGCAAGCATATTATAAAGATCAGTTTGCAGGTATAGCGATAAAAACTAATGCTGATGGCTCATTACTCACCTTAAATGATATCGCGATTATTAATGATGACTTTGAAGAAACGCCTATTCGAGTACGTTTCAATGGTAAAAATGCCGCTTTTATTGACGTGTTTCGTATTGGTCAACAAAGCGCTATTGATGTCGCGGATAAAGTTAAAAATTATATTGAAGAAAGGCAAGATAACCTACCTTATGGTTATGAACTTAGTTATTGGGATGACGATTCGCAAATTGTCAAAGGGCGTATTTCAACTTTAACAACTAATGCCATACAAGGGTTAATCTTAGTTTTTGCCTTGTTATCATTGTTTTTACGACCCTCTATTGCATTATGGGTATGTATTGGTATTCCAGTTTCATTCATGGGGGCATTTATTTTTATGCCGGTTATGGATATAACTTTAAACATTATGAGCCTTTTTGCTTTTATATTAGTGCTGGGAATCGTGGTCGATGATGCGATTGTGACTGGCGAAAATATTTACACCCACTTGCAAAAAGCTGAATCAGGTTTACATGCTGCAATTACTGGCACGCAAGAAGTAGCGACACCTGTGACCTTTGGTATTTTAACGACTGTTGCCGCATTTATTCCGCTCGCTTTTATGGAAGGTGGGCGTGGGCCTTTATTTGCGCAAATTCCTTATGTTGTTATTCCTGTATTGCTATTTTCATTAATAGAGTCAAAGTTCGTATTACCTTCTCACTTGAAAAATATAAAATTACGACATGAAAAATCAGCACCAAGTAAGTTTGAGAAATTTCAACAAGGTTTTGCTGATGGCTTTGAACGCGTAGTTTTACGTTATTATCAACCTTTACTTGAGCTCGCATTAAAACAAAAGTTGGCGACGTTAAGTTTATTTATCAGTATTTTTATTGTTATTGTTTCACTTATTATGAGTGGCTGGACTAAGTTTATTTTCTTTCCTCGTATACCAAGTGAAACGGTAAGAGCTAGTATTACTATGCCAGTTGGCACGCCGTTTGAAGTGACTAATGGCTTTTTGGTAAACATGGCAGACAAGGCTGAAGAGTTACAAAATAAGTACCGAGATAGCGAAACAGGCGAAAGTGTTATTTTGAATATTCTTGCCTCAACCGGTGGTCGTGGTGGTGTTTCACATTCTGGTAGTGTGCGTTTTGAAATTACGCCAGCAGAGGAAAGAGAGTCAGATATTACCTCTCGACAATTAGTGAGTGAGTGGCGACAAATGATCGGTGTTATTCCTGGCGCTGAAAGTGTCACCTATCGCGCTGAGATTGGCCGATCATCAGATCCCATTAATGTACAGCTAAGTGCCACATCATTAGTGACCCTACAAGAGGTGGCTGATAAGGTGAAAGAGCGGTTACATACATATCCTACTGTTTTTGAAATTGCCGATAGTTTATCTGATGGTAAAGAAGAGTTAAGCATTGAGCTGACCAAGCAAGGTAAAGCGCTAGGATTGACGCGTATAGATATTTCTAGACAGGTGCGTAGTGCTTTTTTTGGTACCGAAGTACAACGTATTCAACGTGGTCGAGACGATGTCAGGGTGATGGTTCGTTTACCTAAAGCTGAGCGCAGTTCAGTGGCTGATTTAGAAAGTATTTTAATTACTACGCCACAGGGCGGTAATGTGCCGTTATCTCATGTAGCAACTTTAATACCTGATCAAAGTCCCGCCACTATTCATCGTATAGATTTATATCGCACCGTGAATGTCACAGCGGATGTGGAAAAATCCAATACAAACATGACAGTGTTACAAGCCGAGTTGAAAGAATATTTAGATGAATTAGTGAGCCAATACCCAGGTGTAAAACACTCTCTCGAAGGGGAGGCTAAAGAGCAGCGAGAATCGTTTGGCTCACTTGCTTGGGCATTAGTTTTTGTGTTTTTTATCATTTATGCGCTGTTAGCGATTCCCTTTAAGTCTTATTTACAGCCTATTATTGTGATGAGTGTCATTCCATTTGGCTTGATAGGTGCGGTTATGGGACATTGGGTGATGGGCATGGAGCTCACTATCATGAGTTTATTAGGTATGTTGGCTTTGATAGGGGTTGTGGTTAATGATTCATTAGTATTGGTTGATTTTATCAATAAAAAACGTCTAGAAAATAATGATGTGATGCATGCGGTACTGATTGCCGGAGCCGCTCGATTTAGGCCAGTAATGCTCACTAGCTTAACAACCTTCATTGGTTTAATGCCTTTATTGTTTGAAAAGTCTACACAAGCACAATTTTTAATCCCGATGGCTGTTTCTTTAGGTTTTGGTATTATTTTTGCGACGCTTATTACCTTAATTTTGGTACCGGTAAATTACTTATTGGTTGAACGTGTTAAAGGTGTGTTTGCACGATAATACGTCTTTTTAAACTAAACCTCGATTAACTCCTCATTGAAGTACAAAAAACGACTAGTTAAGTAGTTAACTAGTCGTTTTTTTATTTACAATTTAAAAGTATGAATCACAAGCTAGTATTACCTCTGTGCATGATTATGCGATTGTTTTTTTTTGCAATAAATAGAGGGTATAACCTTTATTTTCATTCATTTAGATGCCTTTCTTTACTATTGTACTTATGCAATAAAATTCTTTTTTAGACCATAACTATTTGTCGATAACCGTAATTGTTGATCCTGATCTATTGAGCGCTGTATGAAATTAAGGCACTATTTGGTCAGAAATTAAATAAATAATCTGCACTGTATTTTGCTAGCTCAGATTAAATAATAAAGACGCTCACTAGAATTAAAGCGACTAAGGAATATTAATGAAACCTACTGTTAAACCGCAAAACCCTAATTTTTCTTCAGGCCCTTGCACTAAACGCCCAAACTACCAACTTAGTGCCTTAAACACCGACAGCTTAGGTCGTTCTCACCGTAGTAGCATTGGTAAAGAACGTTTAAAAAAAGCCATTGATGAAACGATTCGTTTATTAGATTTACCACAAGGCTATAAAGTAGGTATTGTGCCTGGCTCTGATACAGGTGCGATGGAGATGGCAATGTGGTCGCTTTTAGGACAACGTCCTGTAGACGTTTTTGCATGGGAATCATTTGGCTCAGGCTGGGCATCTGATGTGACTAAGCAACTACAATTGCAAGATGCTCGTACTTTTATAGCAGACTATGGACAATTACCCGATTTTTCACAAGCTAACCCGGATCATGACGTAATTTTCACATGGAACGGTACCACCTCAGGCGTGAAAGTTGATAATGCCGACTGGATCAGCGATGAGCGTACAGGTTTAACCTTGTGCGATGCAACAAGCGCCGTTTTTGCCATGAAAATTGATTGGCAAAAAATTGATGTTGCTACTTTTAGTTGGCAGAAAGTACTAGGCGGAGAAGGTGGTCATGGCATGCTTATACTTAGCCCTAGAGCCGTTGAACGTCTTGAATCTTATACGCCTGCATGGCCATTACCGAAAGTTTTCCGTTTAACCAATAAAGGCAAATTAATCGAGGGGATTTTTAAAGGCGCGACTATTAATACACCATCACTTTTATGTGTTGAAGACTATCTTGATGCCCTTAACTGGATAGACACTATTGGTGGCTTACCTGCAGCAATTGAAAAAAGTGAAAGTAACTTACAAGTGCTTGCTGAGTATGTTGCACAAAATGACTGGATTGATTTTCTCGCCCAAAGCGCAGAAATATGTTCAAACACCAGTGTTTGCTTCCAATTAAAAGCCAGTGATGAACAAATCAAAACCATGATTAAATTATTAGCTGATGAGAAAGTTGCTTTTGATATTGGTGCCTATAAAGATGCGCCATCTGGCTTACGTATTTGGTGTGGTGCTACGGTTGAAAAAGCAGATGTTGTTGCCTTGTTACCTTGGCTAACGTGGGCATATCAACAAGCAACAGCCTAATTTTAAGTGCACACTATGGGCTCTTCTTTGCTCATAGTGTTACTTATAGAAAGAGTTACTAACAATAAGTGTTAAAAACTTCGCTTACCAGGCGAGAGAAAATTTAAAACAATAATAATGAAGAGAGCTCATGAAAAAGATAAGAACTTATAACAATATTGCTGACAAAGGCTTAAATAAATTTCCACAAGATAGCTATGAAGTTTCAGCAGCTTCTGAAAACCCTGATGCGATTTTACTACGCAGTCATAAATTACATAACGAAGTATTACCTAGCTCTGTATTAGCAATAGCCCGTGCAGGGGCAGGAGTGAACAATATTCCCGTGAGTGATTACACCCCGCAAGGTGTGGTGGTTTTTAATACCCCAGGCGCTAATGCAAATGCAGTAAAAGAGCTTGTATTGGCGAGCTTGCTACTAGGCTCTCGTGGTATTACACAAAGTATGAATTATGTTGACTCGCTAGTAACAGAAAAGGATCCAGCAGAGTTACATAAAAAAGTCGAAGCAGGTAAAAAGCAATACGGCGGTAGTGAGCTTGAAGGAAAAACATTAGGTGTTGTTGGATTAGGGGCTATCGGGGCTAAAATTGCGAACTTAGCACTTAACCTAGGTATGAATGTTATTGGTTATGATCCTAAGTTGAGTGTTGAAGCTGCATGGCAACTTTCTTCAAAAGTAACGCGTGCAGGTAATTTAAATTCGTTATTAGCTCGCTCTGACTTTGTAACGCTACATGTACCTGTAGTGCCAGCGACACAAGGTTTTATGAATGAGGAAGCATTTTCAGCAATTAAAGATGGCGCTCAGCTGATTAATTTAGCGCGTGGTGAGTTAGTTGATGAAAGTGCTGTGATTGCAGCGTTAGACTCTGGAAAACTAACTCGTTATATTGCCGATTTCCCAAGTGAAAACTTGATCAAGCATGACAAGGCTATTTTATTTCCTCACCTAGGAGCGAGTACCGTTGAAGCGGAAGAAAACTGTGCTGTAATGGGCGCTAATCAACTGATCGACTTTTTAGATAATGGTAATATTGTCAATTCAGTTAATTTCCCTGCGGTGTCGATGGAAAGAACCACAGGTTATCGTGTCACGTTTGCAAACGATAATGTGCCGAAAGTGCTGGGAACCGTGTTAAATTTACTGGCTGATTTAAATATTAATGTATTAGATATGGTCAATAAAAGCCGAGATGAAATTGCTTATACTATTTTAGATATTGAGCAAGAGCCGACAGATAGCTTGTTAGAAAAAATATCTACGGTTGAGCATGTCTTTCATGTGAGAAGTGTTTAACGGTAATTGAATTAACTAGTTGAACACATCTTAAAAAGGGCTGCTTTATTTGTAGCCCTAACGTTTTTATTCCACCATCATTTTTAACTCTTTCAGCCTAAATCCACCATAATAAATTAGCTTGCATTAACTGACTAATTTCCCTACAATACGCGTCCTTAATTCAGCCTGAACTTTTTTGTTCCTTGCTTCAACTGGTGTCGGCTGAGCCAGATAATGAGGCTACAACCCATAAGGAGCTCGTAATGCGTCATTACGAAATCGTATTTATGGTTCACCCTGATCAGAGTGAACAAGTGTCTGGTATGATCCAGCGCTACACCGACTTGATCAATGCTGCTGAAGGCAAAATCCACCGTCTAGAAGACTGGGGTCGTCGTCAATTAGCATACCCAATCAATAAACTACACAAAGCACACTATGTTCTTATGAACATTGAAGCGCCACAGTCAGTTATTGATGAACTTGAAACTTCTTTCCGTTATAACGATGTTGTTATTCGTAACATGATCATGCGCACTAAAGACGCGGTAACTGAAGCATCGCCTATGGCTGCTGCTAAAGATGACCGTCGCGAAGCTAAGAAAGAGGTTGCTGCTGAGCCAGAAGCTACTGAAGAAGTATCTGAAGAAGCTGCTAGCGAAGAATAAGTAATCTGTGATTGACTCGCAAGGCGCTTTACAAGGTTCCTTACCAGAGAATTGTCTACTATTGACAGGTGCTGTGGTAAAACCTCCAAAGCAGTCAAGTAGCCCAGCAGGTATCGTTCACAGTCAGTTTTCAATAGATCATAAGTCTATACAAAATGAAGCTGGCATGAATAGACAAGCTTTTGTCAGGATACAAGTTGTTGCTACAGGTGAATTATCACACTTAACTCGTGAATTAGTTGTTGGACAATATGTAAAAGTGATTGGTTTTATTAACCGTCACGAATCAAAAAATGGTAACCCATTATTGGTATTACATGCCCAACAGATAGAAATGATTAATTAGTGTTTTATTTCTCTAAACGTAATACGTTGAGTAATAAAACCAAATTCGGAGAATATTATGTCTCGTTTTTTTAGACGTCGTAAGTTTTGCCGCTTCACAGCGGAAGGCGCAACATCTATCGATTATAAAGATATTGCAACTTTAAAAAACTATATCACTGAAAGTGGTAAAATTGTTCCTAGCCGTATCACTGGTACTGCTGCTAAATATCAACGTCAATTAACTCGTGCGATCAAACGCGCTCGTTACTTGTCATTGTTACCATACACTGACTTACACAAGTAAGCTTAAAAGGGGTTTATAATGGAAGTAATTCTTCTAGATAAAATCGCCAAATTAGGCGGCCTTGGTGACAAGGTATCTGTTAAATCAGGTTATGCACGTAACTACTTATTACCACAAGGTAAAGCAGTTTTTGCATCAGCAGCTAACGTTGAGCACTTTGAAGCACGTCGTGCTGAATTAGAAGCTAAATTAGCTGATGAATTAGCAAGTGCTGAAGCTCGTGCGGCTAAAGTTGTTGAATTAGCTGAAGTTACTATCGCATCAAAAGCGGGTGACGAAGGTAAGCTATTCGGTTCAATTGGTACTCGTGATATCGCTGATGCGATCACTGAAGCTGGCGTTGAAATTACTAAAGCTGAAGTACGTTTACCATTAGGTGCTATTCGTGAAACTGGCGAATTTGAAATCGCTATTCACTTACACACTGATGTTGATACAAGTATCAAAGTGAATGTAATCGCTGAAGCTTAATTACTTTGCTATTGCAGCTTTGTTATTGAATAAATAAAAACACCGTACCCTCGTTGAGGTTACGGTGTTTTTTTTGTGTAAATTTATTAGTCGAGTACTGTGGGAAGAGGCCAATCTTTTGCAGCTAAAAGCCCTCGCTCAATCAAACCTCCAAGTCCTTGCATACCTCCGGTGTGTAGTAAGACAATACGCTCACCCGCGTTAAAGTAGCCTTGCTCAATTAAATCTAGTAGTGCAAGCACCATTTTTCCGGAATAAACGGGCTCAAAATTTACACCAGTTATTCGATTAAACGTCAGAATTCTTTCAACATCTTGATCCGAAAATTTTGCGTAACCGCCACCATGATAGTCATGAAGTATTTTCCAGCTTTTATGTGGCTGACCATTGCTAGGTAGTAATGTTTCAACGTGCTCTTTGAGATATTGAGCATTTTTTAATACGGCAATACCTAAAAGGTTATGCTCCTCTTTACAGTAGGTATGATCACCTGCTATTAAACCGGCTAAGGTGCCGCCACTGCCGACAGGCGTAATTAAAGTATCAAACTCTACTTGGTTTTTTAATTCTTGCATAATTGTCGCAACGCCAGAAATAGCGAAGGTGTTGCTGCCACCTTCAGGAATAAAAAAGTAATTAGGATATTGTTGCTGTAATTGCGCTAGATAGTCTGCGTCATGGCGGCGGCGATAAGTTTTTCTATCTACAAAATGTAGCTTCATTCCCCAATGACGAGCCCAACTGAGAGTATAGTTATTGGCGTATTCAGTTTCTCCTCTGATAATGCCAACGCAAGGAATGTTTTGTTGATTGCAGGCAAAAGCGAAAGCATGAACATGATTTGAAAAGCTACCACCAAATGTTAATGCACCCTGTATTGTGGGTTGCTGTTTAAAGTGCGTTAAATTACCTTCAAGTTTTCGCCATTTATTACCTGAAATTATCGGATGAATAGCATCATCTCGTTTAACATAAACGTGAATTTTGTGTCGCTCAAATAATGGATGAGCTAATGTTTGTAATTGTGAAAGGTTACTCATGAGTCTTAACAGGCAAATATAGCCACAGTAAGTAGCTAAAAGGTTAAAAATAAGTAAAAATGCTTGCAGCTTAAGGTGAATAAAGGATAATGTTACAAGTACTTCTATTAAATGTTTTTTATGCATTTTTATATAACAATAATATAGCACTAATCAATGTCTTTAATCACACAGATAAGAAAGTTATTTTCTAAGCAGCAATCAAACCAAGTATGTGGTATTGCCTTGCAACAAGAGTCTCTCTCTGTTTGTTTGGCTCCTCATAATCAAATATTAGCAGCAGATGAAAATACAGATTCATCGAACGAACTGTTTCATCAAACCCAGGTGTCTTTATCTGATTATGCAAAGGGGATTTCATCACCGAAAATAGCGAACAGTTTATCTGGGCAATGTCACCTGGTATTAAATGCCCAACAATCACAAATTGTGCAAGTGGATAAGCCTAATGTACCTGAAAATGAGATTGTTTCAGCATTGAAATGGCAAGTAAAAGATTTAGTTACCATACCACCTGAAAATATGGTGTTAGACTATTTTGATGGTCCAATATTATCAGGTGGTAAAGAAAAGATTCACGTGGTTTGTGCGCCTTTAAAAGAATTGAAAAACATTGTCGCAGCTATTAATCAAACCGATTCGGAAGTCGCTAGTATTGTTACTGAAGAGTTTGCTTTTGCTAATTTGCTACCCGTTCAAAATGATGCATGTATGCTGGTTTGTCAGCAGCCAAATGAAGAAGTAGTTATTCTGATTATTAAACAAGGTCAGCTTTACTTTTATCGCCGTTTACGTGGCTTTAGTCAGATTGCTTCAAAGAACGAAGATGAATTAGCCATGACCCTGGTTGATACCTTGGCGTTAGAAATACAGCGCTCTTCTGATTATTTTGAACGCCAATTAAAGCAAGCGCCAATCAAGCAAATTCAAGTATTATTGCCGATGGAATTGGAGAGTTATTTTGCGCGTAAATTAGCTGAAATTACCCCTGTCCCTGTTTCGTTATTAGCATTACCTGAAGCTTATCAGCAACAACGGGGTTATGGTGCAGCAATCGGTGCTACTTTATTTCAAACTCGACATGAAGAAATAGCACAATTGCAAGGGCAGGAGTTAAGTCATGTCAGTTAATCAGCCAAGCAAATTTCATATCAATTTATTACAGCCAGAGCTGTTACCTGAAAAGGTGTTATTAACCCTGCCTCGTGTGTTGGCAGTATGGGGTGTGGTATTTTTTCTTATGGTAGCCTGGGTTATGGCCAGTGATTACACTCAGCAAAACTTAACAGCGAAATTAAAACGAGTTCAGCAAGAAAATAAGCAACAAACAAGACAGCTTGAAACGTTAACCAGTGAATTAAATAATCGCAAAGTAAACAGTGAGCTAGCAGAGCGTCTAGATACCCTCAAACTATTGATGATTAATAAACAAGCCTTGCATGCTAAGTTGACTGATCCTAATCAAACCTATGTCGCCGGTTTTGCTGCTGCAATGAAAGAGCTTTCGAAAATGCATCGAAAAGATATTCGTTTGCAAGCTATTCATCTGAGTACAGAGCAAATGACTTTTAGCGGCTTGGCGTTGACACCTGAGGCTGTTCCAGCATGGTTAGCGGGCTTTGAAAACTCACAGTTATTATCGGGTAAGGCGTTTGAACAATTTAAATTATCTGAAAATGAGCATAATATTACTGAATTTATGGTTAGCTCCAAGAAGTCACAGGAGCTATTACCATGAATAAGCAATGGCAAGCATACTGTGAAAAGTATTTACAAATAACTACGCGTGAACAATACCTAATTTTAGCGACGGGTTTAGTGGCAATATTTTTTATTATTTTCCATTTGTTTATTGACCCAATATTGATAGCAAATGAAAAAGCTAGTCGTCAAATTGAGCGATTAAATACCAATAACCGTTCAATGCAAGTGTCGATTGCTGAAATAGAAAGCGCGCTTAAAACTGATCCGAATGAAGCGATAAAACAAAAAATAGCGCAATTTGAAACCAAGCTTGAAAAAGTGGATGCTAAATTACTGACGTTAACGTCAGAGCTTATTAACCCAGTACAAATGCGCCATGCCTTAATTGACTTATTGCAGTTCGAAAAAGGCGTGTCACTACTTTCTTTTGAATTACTTGCAGTCGAGCCTTTACTGACATTAAAAAGCCAAAGTGAAGATAAGTCCATTAACGTTCAACAACAAAAGAGTACTGGGCAAAATTTATATCGTCATGGCATAAAACTTAAATTATCAGGTGGCTATTTTGAGTTGCAGAATTACCTAAAGCAGCTTGAACAATTACCTTGGAAGTTTTTCTGGCAAGATTTTAATTTTAAACTCACTCAATACCCAAACAGTGAATTAGAAATAATTATTTATAGTTTAAGTACTAATAAGGAGTTTATTGGTGTTTAAAGTAACTCAAACTATGTTTTTGATAGCGGTATTGTTCTTTATGACTGCGCTATTTTCAACGGTTGTCACTGCTAAACAAGTTGATCCTACTGGCCCTTTTGGTCATAGCGGCCAACATTCACAAGTAGCAGCAGAAAAAAAGCTCGTGTTAGAGTCCATTATTCATGGTGATGGTATACATACCGTAGTGATCAACGGCAAAGTGTTAAAGCCTAATGACACTATTGGTGAATATAGATTAACAGCAGTAAACGATCAAAGTGTTGTATTGCGAAGTGACACACAACGCCTGAAGCTCTATATCTTTAAAGAGAATGTCGTTAACGTCGTAAAGTAATGCGGTAGCAAATAATGAAAATAATGAAAAAACCTATGAAATATTCAACATTGAAAATAGCTTTATCAAGCTTGCTATTCACTTTAGCTGGTTGTCAAACAGTACCAAACCAGCCTAGCGAGATGAAAGATAGTCTCGATTCGGCGATTGACGAAACACGTAAACTCAGTGCCCCGAAGCCATTAACTCAAATCCCTAATTCAGTGCAAAAAGAGCTTATGCAAGAAAATATGGCACAAGCTAAACAAGGCATGCTAAGTGAAAAAAGGCTTGAAGTATCCGCTACTTCAGTTGACGCGAAAGATTTTTTCACCGCACTGGTTAAAGGATCAGCCTATAGTGTCGCTATTCATCCTGAGGTTGCTGGTAGTATTTCATTAAGCTTAGCCGATGTAACGCTCATCGAAGCACTTGATGTTGTACAAGATATTTATGGCTATGATATTCGTGTGAACGGCAATATTATTCAGGTATATCCTGCGGGAATTCGCACTGAAACCTTTGCTTTAAACTACTTATTCTTAAAACGTTTTGGTAGCTCTAGTACCAGTATCAACTCTGGTGGTGTCTCAGAGAACGACCCTAATAGTAACAATAGCAGCAACAATAGTAATAACAGCAATAATAGTCGTAATAGTAATCGCAACAATAATAACAACAGTAACAATCAAAACGATCAAAATAGCTCTGGTATCAACCTTTACACTGAGAATGAATCTGATTTTTGGAAAGAGCTGAAAGAAACATTAACGGCCTTTGTAGGTACTGAAGGTGGTCGCTCAGTTATTATTTCTCCACAAGCAGGTTTAGTTACGGTTCGCGGTTTACCGGCAGAAATAACAGCCGTTAAAAACTTTATTCAAGACACGGAAACCCACTTACATCGCCAAGTGATTATTGAAGCAAAAATCATGGAAGTCACCTTAAATGATGATTACCAACAAGGTGTACATTGGGATCAGGTTTTAGGTAGTCTGGGTGATACAGATTTTACTTTCGAAACCACAGGAAGTATTGCTGGTAATGTAATTTCATCAAATATTGGCGGCACAACCTCATTGAGTTTTTCAGGACCAGACTTTAGTGGTGTGATTAGCTTGTTACAAACTCAAGGTAATGTGCAGGTATTATCAAGCCCAAGAATCACGGCGACTAATAATCAAAAAGCTATTATAAAAGTTGGTGAAGATGAATACTTTGTTACAGAAGTATCTAGTACCACCACTACAGGTACATCAACGACTACAACGCCTGAAGTTGAATTAACGCCATTTTTCTCAGGTATTGCTTTGGATGTAACGCCGCAAATTGATAAAGACGGTGATGTTATTTTACATGTTCATCCTTCGGTTACGATTACAGAAGAGCAAAACAAAAATATTCAGATTGGCTCTGAAGAATTAATTTTACCGCTTGCACAAAGCCGAGTTCGAGAGTCAGACACTATTATTCGCGCAAAATCAGGTGAAATAGTGGTTATTGGCGGGTTAATAGAAACATATACCATAGATCAAGAATCAAAAACGCCTCTGTTAGGTGATATTCCATTTATGGGAGAGTTGTTCAAAAGTAAAAGTGAAACAACTCAAAAACGTGAATTAGTTATTTTGTTAAAACCTGTAGTGATAGGTCAAGACACTTGGAAATCTCAACTTCAAGATGCTCGTGCATTATTGAAGAAATGGTTCCCTGAAGAAGATGAAGAATCTACTGAACAATAACAAGCAAAGTAAAGTCATTGAGACAGCCCATAAATTATGTACTTGTACCACTTTGGCTTAACAGAACTACCTTTTACGTTAACGCCAAACACTAACTTTTACTTACCACTAGCACCTCATAATGAGGCGCTAGCTGTACTAATGACAGCATTAAAAACGGGTGAAGGTTTTATTAAAGTTGTTGGGGAAGTAGGAACGGGCAAAACATTATTATGTCGAAAGTTGCTCAATGATATTCCAGAGCATTTTGTGACCGCCTATATCCCTAACCCTTACTTAAGTCCAGACGAGTTAAGACGGGCAGTAGCTATTGAGTTGGGAGTTAAACAAGCGCAGAGAATGTCTGTGCAGTTACTTACCCAGCGCATACAGCAAAAGCTATTAGAGTTGCATGGCAAAGGACATTCTGTCGTACTTATTCTTGATGAAGCGCAAGCTTTGCCTGCTGAAAGTTTAGAAGCATTACGCTTATTTACTAATTTAGAAACTGAAACACGAAAATTGCTGCAAGTGGTATTGTTCGCTCAACCTGAGTTAGATGAACGTTTAGCAGAAACTGAGTTTAGACAGTTACGCCAACGAATTACTTTCTCATACCAATTGCGATCCATGAATAACCAAGAAGTTGAGCAATATATTCAATATAGGTTACAAGTGGCAGGATATAAGGGTGCAGCATTATTTTCGCCAAGTATTTGCAAAAAAATAACTAAAGTGACACATGGTACACCGCGATTAGTTAATATTCTTTGTCATAAAATGCTGATGCTAACTTATGGACAAGGGCATTATCAAATGACTAAGCAAGCATTGCTTGCGGCAATCAAAGATACCGAGGGCGTTATAGCGAATCACTTTAGTGTTTTAAGTAATAACTACCTACGTGTTGCACTAGGTGTATTGATGATTTTAATGAGCTATGTTGTTTTGACTTATGTATTAGGTATTAACTTTTCAGGTTTAAGTTTATGAGTGTTATTAACCAAATGCTTAAAGATTTAGAGGAAAGGACACCAGAAGCTGGCCAAGCTCCTAGTGCGATACCTGTTGTTCAAAAAACATCAACGACAAAAGTTGTTATTATCTCTGTTATCGTCTTGCTTTGTATCAATGTATTAGGATTTTATATTTGGGATTTAAACTCCCGGGTTGCTCAGGGTGAGTTAACCGAGCAAGAAAATATTCGTCTAACGAAAAAACTTCAAGCCAGTAAACAACAAGAAACCCAAGCACAGGAAGTAAAGCCACAAGAAGTCAAAGTACAAGAAGCAAAAGTACAAGAAGCAAAAGTACAAGAAGTTAAAGCTCAAGAAATTCAACTACCAGTAAAAAACACAGCTGATGTTCAACCGCGACCTAATCTTAGCCAAACTTCACTTGAACCAAAGGCAATAATCAAGACAGAAACTTTAACTAAAACAGCTCAGGGTAATGAAAAGAGCGTTGAGAAAAAAGTAACAACTCCGCTTGATAGAAATCAGCCTGAGCTAAAATCAAGCAAACAATCAGTAGCCTCTGTTGCATCACAAACATCTGAAACACCTCAAGCCTCTGCAACAACACTGTCGAATGCTAATGAGCAAACAATGAACGCAAATAAAGCGGATAATGTTAGCCAAATGACTGTCTCTCGTCGCCAATTAAGCTCAAAAGAATTAGCACAACAAAAACTAGATAAAGCTGAAAAGGCCGTTAATACTAATCAGATAGCTAAAGCAGAAACCTTGTTTGAAGATGTACTGATCCTTGAGCCAACAAACAAACATGCTCGACAGAAACTTGCGGCACTATGGTTTGGTCGTCAGTCCTATCAGCAAGCAATAAACTTGTTGTCACAAGGTATTGCCTTAGCGCCTAATGACGGAGATTTACGTTTATTAAAAGCAAGAATACAAATACAACAAGGTCAGCATAAAGGCGCATATCAAACCTTAAAAGCGTTACCTGATTTAAAGCAGCAAGAGTATCAAGTGATGTTGGCCAATGTCGCTCAGCAAATAGAAGCCTACCCGAGTGCTGTCTCAGCATATAAAGTATTGATTTCTATGCAGCCATATAGCGGTAAATGGCATTTGGGTTTAGCTATCACGTATGACAAAAATAGTCAGTTTGACTTAGCTCAGCAATCTTATGCGGCGGCGTTAAGTAAACAGGATTTATCAAAAGCATCAGCTGAGTTTGCAGAGCAGCGCATGCAAGCGTTAGGAGAATAATTACCATGGCAGCCCCTAAATTAAAAATGCGGTTAGGTGATTTGCTTGTTCATGAGCATATCATTACCAATGAACAATTAATGCAAGCGCTAAACAGTCAAAAAACAACTGGCAGAAAATTAGGTGATACCTTAATTGAACTGAGTTATCTATCAGAGCGGCAGTTATTAGAGTTTTTGGCTCAACAACTTGGCTTACCTTTTTTAGATATTAGTCAGCGACGCATACCGACAGAAATTGCTAATTTAGTACCTGAAGTACACGCTAGACGTTTACGTGCTTTGCTTATTGAAGACAGGGGTGATTCGGTACTGCTTGGCATGAGTGATCCTGCTGACTTAAATGCCATTGACCAATTAGAGAAAATTCTTGCTCCTAAACGCATTGATTTAGCCGTGGTCATGGACTCACAACTATTTGAGGCCTTTGATAGTTTATACCGTCGAACAGCTGATATTGAATCCTTTGCAAGCCAGCTTGAAGAAGAATATGAGCAATCTTCAAGCTTTGATTTATCAACCTCGTTTGTTGATGAAACGGGTGATGCAACCGTAGGTAAGTTATTACAATCAGTTTTTGAAGATGCAGTGCAAATGCGCGCATCTGATATTCATATTGAACCAGATGAAAACCAATTGCGTATTCGCCAACGTATTGATGGTGTTCTGCAAGAAAATATTTTAAAAGAAAATAAAATTGCTTCAGCCATGGTGTTACGTTTAAAGCTGATGGCAGGCCTAGATATTTCTGAAAAGCGTATTCCTCAAGATGGCCGTTTTAATATACAAATATCAGGTCATAGCATTGATGTTCGTATGTCAACTATGCCAGTACAACACGGTGAATCGGTAGTAATGCGTTTACTTGATCAGTCAGCAGGTTTGTTGTCGTTTGATCAAACAGGTATGCCAGACGATCTGATCAAGCGTGTTCGACATCAAATTACTCGCCCTCATGGTATGGTGCTAGTAACAGGCCCAACAGGTAGCGGTAAAACCACCACGTTATATGCGGCTTTAAGTGAACTAAATCAGGCCAGTAAAAAAATTATCACAGTAGAAGATCCGGTGGAATATCGCATTGAGCGAATAAACCAAGTACAAGTTAACCCGAAAATTGACCTAACCTTCTCCACCGTACTACGTACTGCACTTCGCCAAGATCCCGATATCATGATGGTGGGTGAGATGCGTGATCAGGAGACTGTTGAAATAGGTTTGCGAGGCGCCTTAACGGGTCACTTAGTATTATCAACATTACATACCAACGATGCGATAACAAGTGCGCTGCGTTTAATTGATATGGGCGCGGCTGGGTTTTTAGTGGGAAGCTCGTTACGTGCCATCATTGCACAGCGTCTAGTGCGCCGAGTGTGTGAGTCATGCATGGAAGAATATACGCCTGATGCCCAAGAATTGTTATGGTTAACTAATCTTGCTGGCGAGCAAGCAGCAAGCACTAAATTTGTTCAAGGTAAAGGTTGTCAAACCTGCCAATACACTGGCTACAAAGGGCGAATTGGTGTGTTTGAATTACTTGAAATGAATGAGCCTATGATGGCAGCATTAAAACGTGATGACAGTGAAGCGTTTACCCAACTGTCAAAAGAAAATCCGAGTTTTACCCCATTAGCTAAGGCTGCTTTTGATTATGCTAAAGCAGGGGTGACTACGGTTGAAGAAGTCTTGCGCTTAGTTGAAACAGTAGATGTGAGTTAACGCTATGGCATCATTTAACTATGTAGGTCGTAACAGTAGTGGCACTCAAGTGAAAGGTGCTATGGAAGCTATTAATACTTCTGCGGTTGCTGAACAATTACAGCGAAGCAGTATTACACCTATTTCTATAACTGCAAGCGCTGATAAAGAAAGTGAGAGCCCTGCTAGCAAGGATATTCGAGAATTATTTGGCGTCACACATGTCTCTCTTGATGAATTAATTATATTTTCCAGACAAATGTATGCCTTAATGCGCTCAGGGGTGCCAATTTTACGAGCCATTAACGGTATGGCTGAATCGAGTACTTCAACATCGTTAAGAAAAGCATTAGGTGAAATAGGCACACAACTAGAAGGTGGCTATACCCTTTCTTCAGCCTTGAATCAACACCCTAAAATTTTCAACTCTTTATTCGTTTCACTGATTCACGTAGGCGAAAACACCGGACAATTAGAAGAGTCTTTTTTAAAGCTCACCACCTACCTAGAACGAGAGCAGGCTACTAGAAAACGCATTAAAACCGCGTTGCGCTACCCTACAATGGTGTTGGTTGCTATTTTTTCTGCTTTGGTTATTTTGAATATATTTGTTATCCCAACCTTCGCGAATATGTTTGCGAAATTAGGGGCAGACTTGCCGATAATGACTAAGTTTTTAATTGCCAGCTCTAATTTTTTCCTTAATTTCTGGCCTTATATGTTATTGATCATCGTGGTGGGGTATTTTGCCTTTAGGCATGCACTTAAAACTGAAAAAGGTCTTTATCAGTGGGACAAACAGAAAATTAAATTACCCATTATTGGGAGTATTATAGAACGCTCTATTTTAGCTAGGTTTTCACATAGCTTTGGTATTATCTTAAAAGCGGGTGTTCCGATGACCACAGGTTTAACCTTAGTTGCTGATGCCGTGGATAATAGTTTTATGAAAGAAAAAATCATCGCCATGCGACAAGCCATTGAAAGCGGTGAAAGCTTGTTGCGTTCAGCGATGACAAGTACCTTGTTTACTCCACTTGTAATACAAATGATTGCGGTAGGTGAGGAGACTGGGCGCGTTGATGAACTCTTAAAAGAAGTCGGTGATTATTACGAGCGAGAAGTGGATTATGATTTATCGACTTTAACAGCGCGTATTGAACCCATACTTTTAGTGGTAGTCGCTGTTATGGTACTCGTATTAGCACTTGGTATATTTACGCCGATGTGGGATATGGCCTCCGCTATGCAGGGCAAATAAAATTCATGGGTGAGTTTTGTTCAATAAAGTATTGGGTAGTAAACTTTGAGAGGCAAAGGGAACGCTAAGTGACAACCAACAGTGAAAAAAATGAAAAATCATTAGCTGAATTTATGGTCATTATTGTGCTTGTTGGTGTGTTTATGAGTGTGTTTATTAACTATTACATTAAACAAGAAGCACAATTTAGTGATACAGGTTTTAAGACCTTATCACAAAGCTTTACTACTAAGGTTTCAGCTGTACATGCTCAGTGGTTAATGGATAAACAGCCAAGTGTTGTGATGTTAGCCGCTTTAAATAATGCTGAGATACAGGCTGTAACTGTCAATCAAAAAGGTTGGATTGACAGCAATAAAATATCACAACATTGTGAGCATATTTGGCAGTTGGTGATGGAAACACCTTTAAGTTTTATGAAGCAAAACATTGTTGCTATTGAAGTACGTAATAATGCAGAACAAGTAGAAAGTGAGGGGAGTTCAGTTTGCCGTTATATATTGCCTAGCGGTACATATTTTGATTATAACCGTTTTAACGGCAAGGTTGGCGCAGTAATAACAGCCAATAATGCAAAATAAATATAATTTTTTGTAATTTTAGTGTTAAATAAGTGACTTAGTAAATAAATCACTGTTACAATCGTTTTTATAGATAGAGGTAGTTATGAAACAACGAATGAACAAAGGAGCCACCATGAAAAAGCAATCAGGTTTTACCTTAATTGAACTGGTTATTGTGGTTGTGATTTTAGGCTTTTTGGCAGTAACCGCTATTCCTAAATTTTTAGACTTAACTGAACAAGCTAAGCAAGCTAACATTGAAGGCATGGCTGGTGGTTTTGCTACTGGTGTCTCTTTAGCAAGAGCGCAGTGGGAAGCAGAAGCACGTCCTACTGCTGGCGGTGTTAACCGTATAGAATATGATGGTGCAGAGTTATTTTTAACAACGCCTGGCAATAACAACAATATCCGACCTGGCTACCCAACGGGTGATCGCAATGATAACCCTACTGGTGTGTCAATGGCAGCGGCAGATTGTATTGCGGTTTGGCAAGGTATTCTTGCACAGCCACCAACAATTACTTCAGATATTAATGATATCAACAATGACGACAGCATGAATTACTTTGTCAGTGTTGCCAATAATGAATGTCAGTACTTCTTAAGAGAAACGTTAAATCAAGATAATAACGGTCTTTATGAAACCCCTGCAGATACTTCGGTAGGAAATAACTTTACCTATAACAATGCTGATAGCTCTGTTGTGGTAAATATTAATAACTAAATCAAGTTCAAAATTTTAAATATAAGAAAGGAAACACTATGAAGCGCTTAACTAACTTCACAAACAAGCAACAAGGTTTTACATTAATTGAGCTTGTTGTTGTTATTGTTATTTTAGGTATTTTAGCTGTAACAGCGGCACCTAAGTTTATTGATTTAACGTCAGATGCAAAAGGTTCAGTCATTGAAGCTGTGCGTGGTTCAATCAATTCAGCGGCAGATATGGCGCATGCGAAAGCTTTAGTAGCAGGTAATCTTGCTGCCACTGGTGATGCAATGAGTGTTGGTGGTAGCACTATCAACTTTACTTATGGCTGGCCAACTAATGCTTCTATGGTTGATTTACTTGAATTAGATGATGATATTGTTGAAACGAGCGGTGTTGCTGGTTCTTTTGAGCACGTTGATGCTACCACGGCAGCAGATTGTGTGGCTGTTTATGACTCTTCTGGCTTAGCAAATACAGAAACTCGTCCAAGTATCACAAGTACAGTGACAGGCTGTTAATAGCACTTTATAAAATAGTTATTTCACTTGGCATAAGCTGAGTTAGCAGTAACCATATTGAAAAAACCGAGCGATATGCTCGGTTTTTTTTATGCCGTTTTTTATGACATTTGTTTTTGGTTAAGGTTACTGAATAGGCATAGAAATCACTATGGTTTCATGCCAATTATTACGATGTGGGTAGGTTTTTTTCGCTTCAGTTAGTAATAACTCATACTGTGCTTTTTTGTTTAATACTTTTAAGGCAAGAAGCATATTGGAGTAGATATTTGCGCGTGGTAGGTATTTTATTCTTTGATATCCCCATTCAAGGTAGCGCTCAAGTTTTACAGGATCTTTTTCTGCCATACCTGAAACTAAAATGTGAGCGTATACTATGCTGTCTAATCTATTTTGCCATGCTATAGGGTTAATAATATCGCTTAATCGTTCAAGTGATTGGTATTGGTTCTTCTCATGCTCTACTAATATATGAGCGGTGTGCATACTGGTGATTAAAAAGGGAATGAAAACTACCGGCTCTAATAGCGAAAAAAAACGAATTAAAAAGGTTTTTTGTATCGATACCACCAATATTGCACTTTGTTGGTTGAAATGGCTTTGAGTATCCGTCACCCAAAGTAACAAGATAAAAATAATAAAGTGGCTAGCTGAGCTGTAAAAAGGAAATTCAAGCTGGCTATGCAATAAGATAGGAAAGAGAAGGGCCAATAATGCTAGCGCCTTTTTAATTGGTATTCTTAACCACATCCTTATATAGGCAAAGATTAAGATAATAAAGCCTAATAAAGATAAAATCCCCCCTTCAGCAACCCAGAAAAGTATCTCGTTATGAGGGTGAGATAAACGCTCAATGGTTTTACCTACTTCGGGATTTTCTATTGCGTATTGATTAAAGTGATCAATAAAGCTGCGTTCAAAATGCCCATAACCATGTCCTAAAATGGGTTTAGTGATGATCATATTGGCGCTTACTTCAAAAATAACATCGCGCGCGCCAATTGATTGATAAATATCGCTATCTCTTTTAGGGATCTGACTGTCATTGAAATTGGCAAAAGCCGTGCTAATCCCTAATGCAATGATAGCGAAGTTTATAGCGAGTTGTTTAGGTGCTTTTTTGGCTAAATAGGGAATGAGTAAAAGTATGGCAATAATCGCGCCGATATAACCTGTACGGGACTGCAAAATTACCAGTAAAAAACTGGTAGTGAACAAAACAAAATAGAGTAGCGGCTTTTGCCAGTTTTGTATCATGGCAAGTGAGTGATGAGTTAACTTAATTTTATGTGTGGTGACAGATAAAAACAGCGCAATCGCTAAGCCTGTCGCCATAAAACTAGCCATCACATTAGGTTGTAAAAATACGCCATGAGGACGGCTTATACCCACTTTATATCCTCCCCAAAACCCGGCTTCGAAAAAGAAAAATTGGACAATCCCTAAACTGGCTTCTAACGCTACAGCTATAACAATCAACCAGAGTAAATGTGTTTGCTCGACTTTTGAAAACTTAAATTGATATAAGCTAAATAATAGTAACAAGCCACCTGTTAAAGCTAATAGGCGAGGGATGGCATGGTCAGTAAATTCAAAGCCATAGAAGACGGGTATTAATAAACAAATATAACCAAATGCTAGCCCGATAAGCATATGACTATAGTATATTTTTTGATTAACCGATATTTTCCACAAGCCTAGCGAAATTAGTATGACAACAAATAACCAAGCAATTATATTGTAGGATAAATATAAGCCAGTACCGCCAGGTGTATCTAAAATGATATGCATACCTATCAATAAATATGCGGTGAGAAAAGCTTTAAAAAAGTTAGTCAGTGACAAAATAAACTCAAAAATGTAATTGATTCAGGCAATGGTTGAATAATTTACCATCTATCAATAAATTATTGTAATATAGCGACATGATATTTTGGATATTTAGATAAAATTATCCTGTTTAGTAGTTGCTGATGTTAATGGTAGATAAAATGAATAATAAAGGTTTTACATTAATCGAATTAGTTGTTGTCATAGTTATTTTAGGTATTTTAGCAGTTACGGCTGCGCCAAGGTTTATTAATCTGCAAGCTGATGCTCAAACCTCAACATTTCATGGGGTGAAAGCTGCCATGGAAGGAGCTTCAGCTCTTGTTTATGGCAAGTCGCTTGTTGCCGGTAATCAAAATGCCTCCTCGTCCGATTCACCTGCCCCTGTGATCACCTTGTCAGATGGCACGCAGATAAATATTAATTACGGTTACCCAACAGCGTCAGTGATGGGTTGGCAAAATTTATTGGATCTTGATAGTAATGATTTTATTATGGCGACGAGATCGGGAGTCTTAATAGTTTATGAGCCGTCATTAGAAGTTATCCCTCAGATCACCGATGATTGTTTGGTTACCTATGAAGTTGCCACAGCAACACAAAAGCCAGTTATCACGGTTAATCCGTGTGTTTAACAAGGTGATTTCTTAAACGTCAGCTTAAAAGGGCAGCGATGAAAAATAATCAGGCTAAAAGTAATGGTTTTACTATGATAGAGCTTATCGTAGTCATTATTATGCTAGCGATTATGGCGGTAACCATTGTGCCTAAGTTTTTCAATTCTACCGGCTTTCAAGAGTATACCTATCAAGCTGAAGTTATCACCAAGCTTCGCGCTGTTCAAACGCGAGCAATGCAGCAGACTAATAGCAGCGAATGTCATTTGATATTAGTGACAGCAACAGGGTTGGGTATTCCTGAAAACTGTAATATATCTTCAGGTAACTGGCACAGTGAAACAACCTCTGTGGTGATTCAATCAGGTCATGATGTTAGTTTTGATGTTTCTTCTGGTAATTACTCCTTTACCTTTGACAGTATGGGACGACCAAGTTGTAGCGCGTGTTTAATTACGGTACTTGGCGATAGTACTTTGTATGTAGCGATAGAATCAGAGGGCTATATACATGAAAATTAAACGAAACGCCTCATTTCAAAAACTACAGGGCTTTACCTTAATTGAGTTATTGGTTGGGGTTGTTGTATTGGCTATTTCCTTTTCATTACTGACATCACTTATTTTGCCTTTGTCAGAAAGAAGCGCTGAACAGCTGCACCAGGTGAGAGCGGCAGAGTTAGGTCAATCTATGATGAACGAAATTCTTGCTCGTGCATTTGATCAAAATTCAGATATGACAGGTGGCTTAATTCGATGTGGTGAAAATGCCGTTGTATGTACTAATAGCGCAAACCTTGGCGCCGATAGCGGTGAAACTGAACGGGCGCTTTATAATGATGTTGATGATTATATAGATTTTAACTTTAGCTCAGAAACCAATGCCCTTAATGAAAATTTTGCAGATTTATACCCAGGTTTTAATGTCAATGTAGCTGTCTGTTATAGCAACTTTTCTGCCGCTTGTAGCAATAGTATCGAGCTGGCTAAATTGATCACTATTACAGTGACAACACCCAATGATTTTGATTTTGTCTTTTCTTCATATAAGGCAAATTTTTGATGGCTAATTTAAGCAATACGGCAAAGAAAAAGCCAATAAACCTCGCTAAAAAAACTCGGGGTTTTTCATTGATTGAAATTATTTTAGTGGTGATTATTTTAGGGGTACTCGCCGTTGGTGTTAGTAGTTTTATTGGTTTTGGTACTCAAATTTATACTGATGCTACTGCCCGAGAGAATGTAGTCTCGTCAGCGCGTTTTGCCATTGAGCGCTTAAATAGAGAAGTACGCTCAGCGGTGCCTAATAGTGTAAGGGTAAATACAAACGGTTTAACCGGAAGCACAGCTAAGCAATGTATAGAATTTACCCCTATAGTTTTAAGCACTATTTATACTGATATTCCTGTGTCTCCAAAGCCAGCCACCGATGAGATTAAAGTGATTGCCTTTAATGAAGCGCTATTTAATAGCGGTTTTGCTCCTGATTTACATGTAGGTGTATACGTACTAAGTAATAATGAATTTTATGGTGGAGC
The DNA here is from genome assembly GCF_057546125.1 of Colwellia sp. SU-HH00943. Lineage (NCBI taxonomy): Bacteria > Pseudomonadati > Pseudomonadota > Gammaproteobacteria > Alteromonadales > Colwelliaceae > Colwellia > Colwellia sp. SU-HH00943. Next base: position 422,296 of record NZ_BAAJLW010000001.1, on the reverse strand, counting down.
AACGAATAAGGTTTTTACATTAGATGATAATACCATTACTAAGTCAGGTAACGAGTGGACAATTAAGTTAGATTCAACGCAAACGTTTGCTGAAGATTCACCGACAAATCGCCTATACTTTTTTAATCATGCTGTGAGTTATTGTGTGCAAAGTGGCCAATTAAGGCGACATGAGAATTACACACGCAATGCTGATAATACGCCTAATTCTACTGGGGTATTAATGGCTGAAAATATTAGTTTTCATGAATCTGGTGTGCTTATTCCCCCATTTTGGTTAACAGAAGCCACCCAGTTGAGAAATTCAATGGTGCTGATTAAATTAACTTTTACTTCAAATTTTGAGCAGGTTACTTTTAATAACGAGATACAGGTGTCAAATGTCCCGTAATATTCGTGGTATAAATCATTGTGTTATTAAACAGACCCTACCTAACAGCAAACAGTCTGGTAGTGCGTTAGTGACCGCTATATTTGTGATAGTGATTATGACTTTATTGGGGAGTGCACTGATCCGTATGCAGCAATCGAGTGGTGAAACTGTGGTGTATGAAGTGGCGGGCACTCGAGCTTACACCGCTGCCCAAGCAGGTATTCAGTGGCAGTTAGCAGAATTATTCCCTTTAAATACACCGGGTACTACGCTGTGTAAAAACATTATTGTTGAGCCTGATATCAGTACAACTATAGGGATAGAAAATTGTGATTTTACTATCACTTGTGACGACAGTATCAGTCATGAAGGTATTCAATATTATACGGTAACAAGTACAGGTACTTGTAGTTTTGCTGGTTTTAATACTAGCCGCACTATTGAAGTAGAGGCTCGCAGTGTTAATTAACCCTTTTAATAATTTTTGCCATTATTTAAATAGCCCCCTGAAATTTAGGAGTGCTTAAATGTTATTTCGTTTTTGCGTTACGCTCTTTCTATTATTTATCAATGCAGGTACCGTGTTGGCAGAGCAGTGCTCGGCTATTTTCCCTGATGCTATTCAAAATAATAACAACAGTGGTGAAATTACTTTTGCACAAGATGCGCAAGTATTTAATAGCCCAGATAACACCCTTGAATCTAGTAGCAATATTAATGACAGTGTTAATTTACTCCTAACGTGTGATACCAGTAACTGTACCCATTCAGGTGATTCAGCCGAATCGGAAAACTGGAATAGTTTTCCTAATAATAACAACAATATTAATATTGGCTATCTTCAAACACTGACTCTTGAGCCAGGTGTATATAACAATATCACTTTTGCCACCAACGCTACCTTGATTGTTAAACCAGGTGATTACCGGCTTCGTGGTGATTTAAGGCTTGATTATCAAAGTAAAATCATAGTCGAGGGCTCTGGTGTTGTTCGCATGTTTGTGCGAGATGACATTATTTTAGCCCAAGCAAGTGAAATTAACCTAGACGGCGATACTGGCCAGTTATTGCTTTATAGCGATGATGATATGGATATTGGTTATCAAACTCTTGTCAATGCATATCTATACGCTGAAAGAGACGTGGATATTGAACAAGCTGCTCAAATAGAGGGGGCGATTAGCGGTAGAAATATTGATTTGGGGTATGCAGCACAAGTTACTTTTGTAGATACAGAGCCTGATTTTGGTGATTTTTGTGAGGGAACAGTTATACCTTCACCCCCTCCAAGTTGTGACATTCTTTTTCCCGGAGATAGCCCTTTAGGTAGTATTGGTAATATTGGAGATATTGATATAAAGGGTAGCGCAGAATGTAATGGTAGTAACTGTTCTATTGAAGATGTTACTGAGGAACGTTTACCTACCATACCTTCCGGGGGTAGTGATCTTGGTGAGTTTAATCGAGGATCAATCACTGATACTGATTACAATTTCTATAATAACTGGCGCTCTAATCGAACCACGGTTAATTATACCGATAGCGATGGCACTGCAGTCGTTTACATCGAGAGTAACGGCGATGATATTATTATCCCGGAAGGAACCAATTTAAATGCTTCAGGTGTTCCTGCAGAAGTGCTCTTGGTTATAAAAACCGATAAAAAAGTAGAAATAGGAAAAGATTCAACCTTAAATGCTTTCGTTTATATCGTTGCAGATGAAGAGATAAAAATTAATGAAGATGTAGTTATTAACGGCGCTATTACGGTAAATACTGATAAATTAACCGTTGAGGATGATGTTGAACTTAATTTTGATATTGAGGATCTTGATGGCTTTGATCCACATGGGTTTTGTGAGGTAGTAGAGCCAACTTCAAACTTACTCGGCTTATATCACTTTGAACAAGATAATTTTAATAGTCAAATTGATGATAGTAGTGGTTTTGATAATCACGGTAGCAACTTAGGTGGTGCCTCCACCTCTGGCGGTAAGTATTGTCGCGCTTTTGATTCAAATGGCACTAACCAAGAAATAGCCACCGATAATGCGTTTACTTCTAATTTAGATTTAGATACAGATATTGGTGTCCAAGGCAGTATTAGTTTTTGGTTTTATAGTAATACAGACTGGGATGAAGGTGGCTATAACGGCGGTGAAAGAACTCTATTTGACGCCTCTTTTGGCCCTGATACGGTAAACAGTAAATATTTTACTTTAAAAATATTAGCGAATGGCTTGTTACGTTTTGCCTTTGAAGACTCTAGTGACGCTGATTTCCAAATGACTGAGCCTAGTGGCACTATCCGTGATGCCGCCACATGGTACTACATAACAACGACATGGGATTTAACTAATAACACCTTTCAGCTATATGTCGATGGAAACTTAAGGCTTGAACAAAGCTTTAATACCAATGGTCAACTCAGTGATTTAGGGGATGTTGTCTTTGGTGATAACGCCAGTACTTACGCTAGAAATAATAACACCTCTTTAGCGTCTAGAACTTCTGCAAATGGCCGTTTTGATGAAGTTCGCCTCTATAACAAAGTCATTTCTCAAACTGAAATTCATACGGATATGGCAGATGAATCTGCTTGTAGTTCATCATTGATTGCTGAGTGGCGTATGGATGAAGTGTCATGGACTGGCGCTGCTGGTGAAGTTATCGATGAAACAGGAAATTTTCATGCTCGAGCTTATAATGCTACTACTGAACAAGCTAGCCCTGCAATTGTTGGTAATCCTGGTACTTGTGGTTATGGCGTGTTTAATGGCAGTAATGGTTATGTCGAAGTAGCCGATGATCCGCAGCTTGATCTTGAAACAGAGTTAACAATTACTACTTGGATTCGTCCAGACTCAATACCTTCTTCGGGATTAAAAACAATATTGTCTAAAGATGAAAATTATGAATTTCATCTGAATTCTTCCGGTGAAATATTTTGGTGGTGGAGTACAAGCTCCTTTGCCTCATCAGGAGCAAATATTGTTCCGGGCAATTGGTATCACATCGCCATTACTTATAAAAGTGGTGAACAAAAAATCTATGTTAACGGTGTTGAAAGAGGTTCCAGAACGCATACTGGTAATTTAATTCTAAATAATGATCCTTTACAAATTGGTCAAGATCAAGGTTTTGTAGGACGATATTTTGATGGCAACATTGATGAAGTTAGAATTTATGGTAGTGCTTTAAGTCAAAGTGAAGTGAATGAGATTTATAATGAAACTCATCCTTGTGCTGTTTACATCGACCACTTTGAAATTGATGCCATTGATGGACAAGGGTTAACGTGTGAAGCTGATAATATTAATATCAAGGCGTGCTCGGATGCTGCTTGTTCGATACTTTATAATGATGCAACTGACGTACAGCTCTTTATTAATGGAGGCTTTCATAAAACGGTTACTGTGGTAGGAAGTACAGATACTACCATTAATTACACCACTGCTGGCGTAGCGACTTTAGGTTTGGATCAAACCTTTGAGTGTATTAATGGTAACCCAGGTAATTGTGATGTTACCTTTGAAGATACCGGATTTAGGTTTTTCGCTGATACTGAAGGGACTCCTATCCCAACACAACTATCAGGCAAACCATCTAATACGGGTTACAATGCTAGTGTAATAAAGATTCAAGCGATAGAGAAGAATCCAGACTCAGGCGCTTGTCAAGCGGCTGTGGTTGACACGACTAAAATGGAAATGGCCGCCACTTGTGTTGATCCTGTAGCCTGTGCTGGTAATCAAGTCGCGATAGATAACTTAACGAATACCCTTAATATAAGTACAGTAAATAACGCAGATACCTTAACTTACAGTACAGTTAGTTTAGATTTTAGTGATGATACGGTTAATACTGCTGAGTTTATTCTTACCTATCCAGACGCGGGTAGAATTCAACTTTTTGCAAGGTATAACATTCCTGATAGTGATGGAAACCCAACAGGCAATTATATGTTTGGCTCCTCAAATAATTTTGTTGTTAAGCCGCTAGGTTTTTATATTGATGTTGAAAATAATCCTAAAGCAACTAGCCATTTAGGGGATGTGTTTATTGCTGCGGGTGAAAGTTTTACTACCCACCTTAGCGCTGTACAGTGGCAAGCTGGCGATGATGACAATAACGATGGTGTTCCTGATGATGGTGCCGATTTATCTGATAATTTAGTTGCGGTAAACTTTGGTAATGAAGTTGTTCCTGAAACCGCAATCATAAATCATGATTTGTATTTACCTAATCCCGCGGAATTAGGGGATTTAGAAAACAATAACTTCAATCAATTTATTTCAGGTGTCGCCACCCATAGCGAAGCTAATGGTAATGCTCTCGTTTATGATGAAGTAGGTATTATTAGTTTTGAAGCGAGCTTAATAGATAATAGTTACCTAGGTGCGAGTAATGTGCTTGGTTATGAGCCTTATGTTGGGCGGTTTATTCCACATCATTTTGAACTAACTATTGATACCGATGGCAGCTTTGCTGCAGTGTGTGCTGGTATAAATCCTGATATGGATTTTGCCTATATTGGTCAAGGTACTGTAGCAGATGAAGATATTGGTGTTTTACAATATCTTTTGCCTCCAATAGTCACTATTACTCCACAAACTCTTGATGGCGATCATACCCGTAATTATACCGGCGATTTTAATCTGTTATCACTTGCTGGTATCACTCGCTTCCAAGTAGATAATGGCTCTGGGACATTAGTGGATGCGCCTATTGAAGATATCACCACTGATGGTGTTGATGGTATTAATAAGGTGAAACTTACCAGTAATTTTAGTGATGGCACACTTACTGAAACAGCTGGTGTGCTAAGTTATGAATATAGCAGCGATGATAATTTTATTTATACTCATGAGCAAAATTCAGAAGTAGCGCCTTTTATTGCTGATATTAATCTGAGCTTATCTAGTGTGGTTGATGGAGATGGAGTAACTGCGAACGATGCCGATGATGTAGGTGATACTGGTGTTGCTACAGATACTGTTATTACCTTAAATCCTGTAGGTAAAGAAATACGTTTCGGTCGTGCCTATTTAGCCAACAGCTATGGCCCAGAAACTTCTGATTTACCTCAACCTTTTTCTGTGCAATACCTTAATGCCTCAAGACAGTTTGTTGTTAATGATTTAGATGTTTGTACTCACTTTAATACTGATAACATCACCCTAACAAGTGGAACATTAAATAAATTATTCACCAGAATGAATACGGCGAATGGTCAGCTTGATGATGAATTACCCCATGGCGAAACTAAGGCGTTGAAGTTGATTGCCCCTGGCGCTGGTAGGCAAGGAACGATTTTTGTCGAATATGATGTTTATCCGTGGTTAGAGTATGACTGGAACTGGAACGGCGTAGAAGTTAAGGTTTTCGATGAAAACCCAACGGGAATAGCAACCTTTGGTTTGTTTAGAGGTAATGATAGAATTATTTACCAACGAGAAGTTATTAACTAATACCATATTTACGTTAGGTTAATATAGTGATTTGATGTTATCTTGCCAGAGGCTTCCTATTTTGATGAAAGGGCGTTTTTGCCAAGTTCAGGCAAATTAACTACTCAAGAGACTAAAAAAACATTTTTAGAAAAATTTATTAAGCCCAGTTGAGGTTAAATAACAATTGTACTTCGCATCTTTATGCATACTAGGGTATGATTGGTCGATCAGTAATAAGCATTATAAACAAGTTACTAATTAACTCGCATTTTCACAGGATATTTCGAGCTTATGTTTAAAAAATTACGTGGTATGTTTTCTAACGATTTATCTATCGATTTAGGTACAGCAAACACTCTTATTTATGTTAAAGAACAAGGTATCGTTCTAAACGAGCCTTCTGTAGTTGCTATTCGCCAAGATAGGGCTGGTGGCTCAAAAAGTGTTGCAGCCGTGGGTGTTGCTGCTAAGCAAATGTTAGGTCGTACACCGGGTAATATTGAAGCTATTCGTCCGATGAAAGATGGTGTTATCGCAAACTTTTTTGTCACTGAAAAAATGCTACAACACTTTATTAAGCAAGTGCATAGTAATAACTTTTTACGTCCTAGCCCAAGAGTATTAGTATGTGTTCCTTGTGGTTCTACACAAGTTGAACGTCGTGCTATTCGAGAATCTGCTATGGGTGCCGGCGCGCGTGAAGTGTATTTAATTGATGAGCCAATGGCGGCTGCAATTGGTGCTGGTATGCCAGTGTCTGAAGCGACTGGTTCTATGGTGGTTGATATCGGTGGTGGTACTACTGAAGTGGGTATTATTTCATTAAACGGTGTTGTTTATTCGTCATCAGTACGTATAGGTGGCGATAAGTTTGATGAAGCTATTATTAATTATGTTCGTCGGAATTTTGGTAGCTTAATTGGTGAAGCAACTGCCGAGCGTATCAAGCATGAAATTGGCTCGGCTTATCCTGGTGAAGAATTAGTAGAAATAGAAGTACGTGGTCGTAATTTAGCTGAAGGTGTACCTCGCAGCTTTACCTTAAATAGCAATGAAATACTTGAAGCATTACAAGAGCCATTAACAGGCATTGTTAGTGCTATTATGGTTGCACTTGAACAGTCACCGCCAGAGCTAGCTTCTGATATTTCAGAGCGCGGTATGGTATTAACTGGTGGCGGGGCATTATTAAGAGACTTAGATCGATTATTAATGGAAGAAACAGGTATTCCTGTCGTAGTAGCTGAAGATCCACTTACTTGTGTTGCAAGAGGTGGCGGTAAAGCCCTAGAAATGATTGATATGCATGGGGGCGATCTTTTCTCTTATGAATAAAATTGATATTTCTTCTTTGTTATTTATTTCAATAACCGCGTTAAAAGTACTTATTGACTAGCGTCAACTCCGTGCTTTAGCCTTGTTGTTGAAATAAATTCCTGCGAAGAAACTATCAATTTACTAAATTGAGTTGAGATGAATAGAACTTACCATTTAAAGCGTGTAACTGGTTTTATATGAACCCAATTTTTAAACATGGCCCATCACCCCACCACCGACTTATTTTAGTGCTGATTTGCTCTGCGTTATTAATTTTCTTTGATCATAAAATGGCCAGTTTTGAATCAGTTAGAGGTTATCTACAGTCTTTAGTGAGTCCACTGCAATATATTGCTAATACGCCTAAACAAGTGATGACTTGGGCATCAGAAAATTTAGTGACCCGTCAACAGCTGATGAGTGAAAATCAGCAATACCGTTTAAATGAATTAACCTTTCGTGAGCAAGCGCTACAGCTTGATATTGTTAAGCAAGAAAATGCCCGTTTACGCTCTTTACTTGCGTCACCACTTCGCAGTGATCTTAAAAAAATGGTGGCGGAAGTTTTATCGGTAGATAGTGATCCCTATACTCACCATGTAGTGATCAATCGTGGTGCTAGTGATGGCGTGTACGAAGGGCAACCTGTGCTTGATGCGCAAGGGATTGTGGGACAAATTTTACATGTTGGTCAAACAAGCTCACGGGTTATATTAATCACAGATGTTTCTCATGCTGTACCGGTAAGAGTTAAACGCAATGGTTTAAGAATGTTAGCCAGTGGCAGTGGTCGAATTGATCGATTAACCCATAACTTTGTCCCACATAGTGCTGATGTTAAAACGGGAGACTTGTTAGTGAGTTCTGGTCTTGGCGGAAAATACCCTGAAGGTTATCCTGTAGCGACAGTGTCTTTTATCAGCCAAGATGAATCTCGTGAATTTGTGAGTGTCTATAGTACACCCATAGCAGAAATTGATCGTTTACGTTACCTATTACTACTGTCTGAAAGTAAACCTAAAAGTATTTTTGCCCCGAAAGCAACAACGCAAAAGGTAGGTCAATGATGCTTGCACATAATGGCATTATTATTATATTTACCCTGCTAATTGCTTTAATGGCTAGCATTATGCCTTTACCTTTAAGTGTTGATGCTTTTCGCCCTGACTGGGTGTTAATTGTGTTAATTTATTGGACCATGGCTTTACCCAATAGAGTGAATATTATTACTGCTTGGGTGATGGGATTTTTACAAGATGTATTGCTTGGCTCTGTACTCGGTGTTCATGCTGCTGGCATGGCAATTGCCATTTATATTGTGGCGGAAAGTTATCAAAAAATACGTAACTTTTCAGTAGGACAACAAGCCCTTATAGCTGGGATTTTAGCTGCTTTATATCATCTTGTGGTCTTTTGGTTGCAACGAATTTTAGTCGATGTGGTTTTTCTAACCAGTTATTTATACCCAGTGATCACTTCTATTGTTTTATGGCCATGGATGTTCTTATTGCTTCGTAAAGTTCGTCGTCACTTTTCTATCAAATAATACGTAGCTAAATAACTTCATGAAAAAACTTATACTGGCTTCACAATCACCTAGAAGACAAGCGCTGTTAAAGCAGTTAGGTTATGATTTTACTATTTTGGTGGCTGATATAGATGAGACAGCTCACAATGGTGAAACGGCTAAAGATTATGTATTGCGGTTAGCAGAGCAAAAAGCGCAAACAGTATTCGATCGCTTATCAACACAAGAACAAGCAAATACACTAGTTTTAGGCGCAGATACTTGTGTAGTTCATCATGGCAAGCTATTGGGGAAACCGGAAAACGAATCAGCCTGCATTCGTACTTTGAAACAATTAAGTGGCGAAAAACATCAAGTTTTCACCAGTCTTGCTGTCGTTGGTGATAATATAAATACTCAGGCAGTAGTAATTACTCAAGTGAGCTTTAAAACGTTATCAACTAGTGAGATTCAACGTTACTGGCACACAGGGGAGCCATGTGACAAAGCCGGTTCTTATGCTATTCAAGGTATAGGTGGGCAATTTGTCACGAATATTAATGGCAGTTATTCCGCTGTTGTTGGTTTACCATTGTATGAAACAGCGCAAATGCTAACAGAGCTAGGTTTACCGACGAGTATTCAATCAGCCCTGTAACCGACTGTATCAGTAGCGTTGCGTTATCATAGCAAGCTATCGTAATGACAAAGGATTATAAGATGAGTAGTGAGTTATTAATAAATGTTACCCCGAGTGAAACACGTGTTGCACTCATTGAAAATGGCTCATTACAAGAAGTACATATTGAACGCGAAGCAAAACGTGGCATTGTGGGTAATATTTATTTCGGTAAAGTGATTCGAGTATTACCCGGTATGCAAGCGGCTTTTGTTGATATCAATCTAGAAAAAGCTGCTTTTTTACACGCCTCAGATATTAATTCAAAGCTAATTTTAAACGAAGAAACCGAGCAAGTTCCTGATATACGCTCCCTAGTACATGAAGGGCAATATTTGATGGTGCAAGTGGTTAAGGACCCGTTGGGCTCTAAAGGAGCGCGTTTAACCACAGATATCACGATTGCCTCGCGTTATTTAGTGTTAATGCCATACTCAAGTCATGCGGGTATATCTCAGCGCATTGAAGATGACAAAGAGCGTAAACGTTTAAAAGATATAATTACTCCGTTTTGTGATGATGAGCAGGGTTTTATTGTGCGTACTGCCGGTGAAGGGGCTGGCGAGCAAGAGTTAAAACATGACGCAACGTTTTTACGTCGAGTATGGAAGAAAGTACAAGAACGAAAACAACGAAAGCAAGTTAAAATGCCACTCTATCAAGATTTGTCGTTATCTTTTCGGGTACTAAGAGACTTTGTCGGTATGGAGTTTGAACGCATCCGTGTTGACTCTAAATTAACCTATGAGCAACTTAAAGATTTCAGTGAAGAATTTGTGCCTGAGCTGACTAGCGTGATGGAGTACTACCCTGGTGAAAGACCCATTTTTGATTTATTTTCTGTAGAGGTTGAAATACAGCGCGCTTTACATCGAAAAATAGAATTGAAATCGGGTGGCTATTTAATCATAGATCAAACGGAAGCGATGACGACTATCGATATTAATACTGGTGCATTTGTAGGACACCGGAATTTAGAAGATACTATTTTTAGTACTAATATTGAAGCAACGCAAGCGATTGCTCGTCAACTAAGATTACGTAATTTAGGTGGTATCATTATTGTTGATTTTATTGACATGCATGATGAAGATCATAAACGCCGTGTATTAAGTAGTTTAGAAATGGCAATGTCGAAAGATAAAGTAAAACATAGTGTTAGTGGTTTTTCTTCCCTAGGGTTAGTTGAAATGACCCGTAAGCGCACCCGTGAAAGTTTAGAGCATGTGTTGTGTGACGAATGCCCTGTATGTACGGGACGTGGTAACTTAAAAACAGTTGAAACGGTATGTTTTGAAATATTACGTGAAATTGTTAGAGTAAATAGGGCACATGATGCCGATAAGTTTATTGTTTACGCCTCTTCTGCAGTGAGTGACTTTTTAGTGAATGATGAATTTCATAACCTCGCAGAAGTTGAGGTGTTTATTGGTAAATCAATCAAAGTGCAAACCGAAGCTATGTATTCGCAAGAGCAGTTTGATGTTGTCATGATGTAACACTTTAATCATGAGCAAATAGGAAAGTTAAAGTTAATGTCTGTTACAAACGTATCAAATCGTTGGTTAAACCGTATTTATAAAATACTGGCAATTTTGCTGGTACTTTTTGCGGTATTAATCAGTGCTTTTCGTTTGTTTCTACCCTATGTAGAGCATTATAAAGAAGACTTCCAAACTTATATTAATGAAACTAACCAAACCAATGTTGTTATTGGTAGCTTAGGGATGAGTTGGCAGCGTTGGGGGCCAACGATAGTCACCAAGCAAGTCACCTTAGTTGATAAGCCTGATGCCTATGTGTATATCGACCATTTGGAAATGCAAATAAACTTTTGGAAGTCGATTACCACACGAAACCTAGTCTCGAGTAATTTAATTTTAGATGGCGCTAAAGTCCAACTGTCACAAGGGGCGTGGAATAGTGAAGGTGCTGAAGAAAATATAGATAGCAGTGAGGCTACAGGTGATGAAGCTGAAGGCGGCTTTGAACAACTCACTTCAATTTTCTTAAATCGTTTAAATCAGTTCACACTGCGTGATAGCCATATAGTGATTCATAGTAAATCACTAGAGCGAAATTTTCATATTAATAATCTGCATTGGAAAAATAGGGGTAGTCGCCATCAAGCCCAAGGTAAAGTAATTGTTGATGAATTAAGTAGCAATAACTTAAATATGAAAATTGATGTTACGGGGGATTCAGTAGAAGAATTAGATGGCTTGATTTACTTAGAAGCTAACCACCTTGATATCACCCCCTGGCTTGACACAGTATTAGCGTTAGATAATGAACAAACCAAAGCTGATATCGGCTTTGCAACTTGGCTGAAAGTTAATAATGGCAAAATAGAACGTTTACAAGTTGCCTTACATGATAATTACATTAGTTGGCAGGATAAAAAGGGGCAGCACAACTTATCATTGAGTTCAGGACAGCTGTTATTGGTTAAAGGTAAATCTCCCGAGAGCTTTAAGCTGTTTAGTACACCGCTACAAATGACGCTCGATCAACAAGCTGAGCAAGAATATGTTTTTCAAATGAATAAAACCTCAGATGCCTTTTCTGTGTATTTATCTAAGTTTGATTTAGCACTTATTAGTCAAGTTTCTTCACTCTTCGTTAGTGATTTAGACACGCGTTATTTACTCTCTGATTTAAATGTTGTGGGTGAGGCAAGTGATATTTATTTCAAAAAATCGGCAGAGAATATTCAAGCATTAGCGAATTTTGAGCAGACTTCGGTGCAATATAGTCAAGGTATCCCAGGTGTGCAAAACTTATCAGGGCAGTTAAGCTTTGCTCAAGATACCTTGCATTTGGATTTAGCTGGCAAAGATGGTGCATTAGACTTTGACAAACTCTTTGTTGCGCCAATTGTATATCAAACACTTGAGGCTAATATTGCCTTAAGTTTGAGCGCTCCAACGCCTAATAAAGCAGGTTGGCAGTTACAGGTAAATGATTTAACTGTTGTTTCGCCAGAGCTTAAACTAAGTGCTGATATGGCTATTTTTTCTGAAGAAGGAAGCGATGTAGCTATGTCGCTTTTGGCAACGATTACCGAGGGTGATGCAAGTAAAGCAGGGCATTATTACCCTCTAACCACAATGAGCCCTGAATTAATTGCCTACCTTAATAATGCTATTGTTGCAGGCCGATTTGAACAAGCACAAGTGCTGATCAATGGTCCGCTATCAAGTTTCCCCTTTACCGATCATTCAGGTATTTTTGTCGTTGATGCCGAGCTTTCCCAAAGCACGTTTAATTTTGATGATGACTGGCCTAATATCACAGACTTTGCGGCTAACTTAAATTTTACCAATAACAGTATGCTGATAACCGGACGGGAAGGTAGCTTACTTGGCTTAGATGTCAATGGCATGCAAGCAGCTATTGATGATTTAGGTAAAGAGCAATTATTAACCGTTGATAGCCTTATTCAACCGTTATCAGCAGATTTGATTACGCAATTAATGATCAATAGCCCGTTAAAAGACAATGTCGGTGAAGTGTTAACACAATTACAAATTGGTGGTGATGTGCACGGTGAATTTCATTTGAATTTACCCCTTAATGCAACGCAAAATGTTGTTGCCAGTGGCTTGATTAATTTCTCTGATAATCCAGTTGCCTTGCAAACACCGCGTATGGATTTTGCAAAGGTAAACGGCCAGTTAAACTTTGCTAATGATCTTATCACGACAAAAAATTTATCCCTTACGTGGTTGGGGATGCCACTATCTTTAGATATTACCGGTGTTAATAAGGAAGAGTATTACGATACTGATATTGCGCTCGTAGCCGATTGGGATGAAAGTATTTGGCAGCAGAATGTTACGCCACTATTGAAAAAATATTCTGGTGGCCAACTGCAGTGGCAAGGAGATTTATCCTTACATCAGCATCATAATGGTGGCTTTTCCTATGATCTGAAAATTAATAGCGAGTTAGCACAAACACTGCTGCATTTACCTAAGCCGTATAAGAAGGCAGTAGGAGAAAAACTTCCTTTAATCGTGACTGTTAATGGTCAACTAGATGAATCAACGATAAATGTGAATTATGGCGAAGAGCTTGGTTTCTTTGGTGTGCTTGATCATGAAAATAGTTACTTTGAGCGCTCACACCTTGTTTTGGGTAATGAAAAAATGCTGTTACCTATGGATGGTTTTCATATTACAACCCAATTAGGCCATGCCGATTTTGCCCATTGGCAGCCTCTAATTAGCGATATTATTGATTCTGTGAGTAGTGCTAATGAGCAGCAAAGTGATACAGAAGACACAAAGCCCTTATTTTCAAAACCTGAACGTATCCGCGGGACGATTGCGAAATTAGATCTACTTGGCCAGCAGTTTAATAATGTCTCTTTTAACTTGTTAGATAAAACTGACTGGTGGTTATTGCAACTAAATGCGAAGGAAACACGTAGCCGAATTAAGTTTTATCCAAACTGGCTAGAGCAAGGTATAGATGTTAATGCAGACTTTATGCATTTATCATTAAATAGCGAGATAAATAACGAGGAAACACTTCTTGCTGAAGAAAGTGATGTTGTTGCTATAATTGATGAGCAAGATGTATTTGCAAATACACCAAAAATAAATTTTCATTGTGATCGTTGTTTAGTGGATAAACTGGATTTGGGTACGGTGAAGTTTGCGTTATCTCGTCAAGATGACAATATTATCAATATTGACCATTTTAACGCTAAGCGAGAGCAAGCTGAGTTTAGTCTTGCAGGTCAATGGCAAAAAGAAGGGCAACGGGCGACTACTTCTATTAAGGGAAATCTAACACTCAAAGATATTGAATATGAGATGAAACAACTGGGCTATGCTTCCATTATTCGAGACAGTGGAGGCAAGTTAGATTTTACTTTGAACTGGCAAGGTGGGCCACATGACTTTAGCGCCAAGCACCTCAATGGCGATATTTCAGCGACGATTGATGATGGTTATTTAGCTGAAGTAAGCGATAAAGCACGAATATTTTCAGTATTAAGCCTAGATTCCTTGGTTAGAAAGCTAACGTTAGATTTTCGTGATATTTTCAGTGATGGTATGTTTTATAGTGATATTAGAGGTAATTATCACATGAAAAACGGTGTACTTTATACTGATAATACTCGTATGAATGGCACCGCAGGTAACTTATTTATCAAGGGCAATACAAATTTTGCCACTGACATGCTTGATTATAAAATGACTTACAAGCCAAACTTAACTTCTAGTTTGCCGGTTCTTGCTTGGATAGCAACTTTAGATCCCGTACTGTTTTTAGCTGGGATTGCCATTGATCAGGTCATTACATCACAGGTTGTTTCAGAGTTTAATTTTGAATTAACCGGGAAAATTAAAGATCCTAACTTTAAAGAAGTGAATCGTAAAAATAGGGACATTAGTGTTGGTCGCTCCAAACCACCTGAATTTGTTGATAATGCAGATAAAGACAGTGTTGGTGATAATAAAGAATCAGAAAAAGAGCCGATTCAACCTCAATCACTTCAACAATATAAGTCTATTAATTATAGTGACGACTTAGCTAATGATCTGAAAAATGGCAAAAGCTAAGGTGTTATTTTAAGGTGTTAAAGTTAAGCGCAGTTCAATTAAATACTAAGCCAAATGTTGAGGAAAACCTTCGCACCATTACTAAATACTTAATGCAACTGACAACGAGTTATCAAGATGTAGAACATTTAGTGGTATTGCCTGAGTGTTGTTTGTTTTTTGGCGATACAGATAAAGGTCAGCTTGAACTCGCTAAAGCGAGTCAGCAATCACAGCACGTATTGATAAGTAGCTTACAAAGTAAATTAAGTGCTATAGCGAAGCAATTCAAGGTTTACCTTATCGCAGGTACGATTCCGATATTAACTGAGCAAGGTGATAAATTTACTAATTCCAGCTGTATTTTTAACCCTGAAGGGAAAATACTTGGCCGCTATGATAAAATCCACCTGTTTGATGTTAATGTACAAGACAGCGCTAGACAATATTGTGAGTCACGTTATACACAAGCCGGTGATACACCTTGTGTGGTTAGCACTACAATGGCTAATATTGGTTTAACCGTGTGTTTTGATTTGCGTTTTCCTGAGCTTTTTCAAACTCTAAATGACTTCGGCGCCGATATTATTACTGTACCGAGCGCTTTTACACGTGTAACTGGTAAAGCGCATTGGCAAACCTTGTTGCAAGCAAGAGCAATAGAAAATCAAGTATACATTATTGCTGCGGGGCAAGAGGGTATACATGACAATAAACGAGAAACCTGGGGGCATTCTATGATAATCAGTCCGTGGGGTGAAATTTTAGCGTGTATTGAAGAGGGAGAAGGGCTAATTACCACTGACTTCAACCCTCAAGAAATTCAAAGCACGAGAGCAAGCATGCCGTTAAAGCATGTTTTAAAAAATTAATTAATAACCGAGTTTTAAATGAATAAAGTTGAGCAAGCCTTACTAGCCGATAGCCAGATAGATGATGCTATTTTATCAGCCACCTTAAATAGCATGACAACGCGTCAAGTTGACTTTGCTGATTTGTATTTTCAGTCTAGCCAACATGAATCTTGGATGTTAGAAGACGGTATCGTTAAAGAAGGCTCTTTTAATTTAGAGCGCGGTGTGGGTGTACGTGCTATTTCTGGTGAGAAAACAGGCTTTGCTTATTCTGACGATATTTCACCACTGGCTTTACAGCAAGCCGCTGATGCCGCCAAAGGGATCGCTGATAGTGGTCAAGGAGCGCAAGTCCAAGCCTTTAAACGCCAGTCACCGATTAATATTTATCAGGCTGTTGAGCCGTTAGGCAGTTTAACGCAAGAGCAAAAAATATCTCTTTTACATGAAGTGGAAGCGCATGCCAGACAAATTGATAAGCGTGTTTCTCAAGTTATTGTTAGCTTATCGGGTGTGTATGAAAAAATATTAGTTGCTGCAAGTGATGGCACCTATGGCACTGATATTCGACCGTTAGTGCGACTGAATTGTTCAGTATTAGTTGAAGAAAATGGCAAGCGAGAAAGAGCCAGTGCTGGTGGTGGTGCTCGCACCGATTATAGTTACTTCTTTGAAGTAGAGCAGGGTAAAGCTCGGTATTTATCTTTTGCTGAAGAAGCGGTTCGTCAAGCATTAGTGAACTTAGTAGCCATTGAAGCGCCTGCAGGAACCTTGCCTGTTGTTTTAGGTGCAGGTTGGCCAGGTGTGCTATTACATGAAGCAGTGGGGCATGGTTTAGAAGGTGATTTTAACCGTAAAGGCTCTTCTACTTTCTCCGGTAAAGTTGGCTCTAAAGTGTGCTCTGAGCTATGTACTATTGTCGATGATGGCACAATGGAAAATCGACGTGGCTCATTGAGTATTGATGATGAAGGTACACCGGGTCAATATAATGTCTTGATCGAAAAAGGTATTTTAAAAGGCTATATGCAAGACAAGCATAACGCCGGTTTAATGGGCGTAAAACCAACGGGTAATGGTCGACGTGAATCTTATGCTCATTTACCTATGCCCAGAATGACCAATACTTACATGCTGGCTGGTGAATCGAGCCCAGAAGATATTATTAAATCAGTGAAAAAAGGCATTTATGCGCCCAACTTTGCTGGTGGACAAGTTGATATCACATCAGGGAAGTTTGTTTTTACTAGCTCAGAAGCTTATATGATTGAAAATGGAGAAATCACTTCTCCAGTTAAAGGCGCTACACTTATAGGCAGTGGCCCTGAGGCGATGAATAAAGTCTCTATGGTTGGTAATGATTTAAAGCTTGATGCCGGTGTCGGTGTCTGTGGTAAAGATGGTCAAAGTGTACCTGTTGGTGTTGGACAGCCAACATTGAAAGTGGATGAAATGACAATTGGTGGTACTCAGTAACAGGCTGAATAAGTTATTTTATATGCTGATAATTTAGTTGCTAATCTATCAATAAATTAATTGGCTTGATTGTAATAACGATGAGAAAAGGAATTACAAATGAAGAAATTGATTTTGATAGGGGTAACTGTTGGGTTTAATCTTTTAGGCATTTCACAAGCTAAAGATATCGATATGTCAGATCCCACTGCCGTTTATTCAAGTGTTGGTGGTGTGATTAATGAAGACGGCGATGCGGATGTTTCTTTTGGTGCCGGTTGGGGAAACAATTTATTATCTATAGAGTCTAGACAAAATTTTGATGCGCTTAATGTGCGTTATGCAAAAATGAAACTATGGAAAGGCTTGGGTATGTATGTTGATGCAACGTATCAAATTGAAGCTGACTCTGGCTCCTCTGTTGGCGTTGGTGGAATTTACGCATTGCCCATCAATAAAGTTGTTCAGTTTTACCCTATTGTAACGGTAGGTGGTATAGAGCTAACGGAAGGTGATTGGTCAACTTCTGCAACAATTGGAGTTTATTCTCGCATACAACTCGGCAATGGTTTTTCTATTGGTATCGACCCTTTTTATACGACAGCTGAAAATTCATACTCTAATACAACGCTTGATAGCTTCTTAGGTTATCAATATAAAACCCATATGTTTCGTTTTGGTTATTTAGGCGCTGAGACTGATTCAACAAGCTTTGATGGCAATGCTTATATCAAATATAAATACGGATTTTAATTGTTACTTTTTATAAGTTAAGGATAAGAATATGAAAACGTTGAAAAGAAAAATAGCTAGTGTCGTAGCAGTTACTTTCCTAAGTGTCTCCTCCTTGGTCAGTGCGGCAGACAAACCTAATGTTGTTGTAATCTTTATGGATAACTTTGGGTGGGGGGAGCCAGGATTTAATGGTGGTGGAATAATTCGTGGTGCTGAAACGCCCAATTTAGATCAAATAGCTAATGAAGGTTTAAAACTCACTAACTTTAATGTTGAGGTGCAATGTACTCCATCGCGTTCGGCTTTAATGACTGGTCGTTATGCATTTCGTAGTGGTAATGCAACGGTACCTGTTGGTAAAGGGGTATACGGGTTAGTTCAGTGGGAAGAAACTATCGCTGAAATGTTCTCTGATGCGGGTTACAAAACAGGTATGTTTGGAAAATGGCACTTAGGAAGAACGAAAGGACGTTTTCCAACAGACCAAGGTTTTGATGAATGGTATGGCATACCCAACTCAACAGATGAATCTGTCTATTATGATATGGATGGTTTTGAGAGTAGTGGTGTTGATGAAACCTATGTTATGTCTGGTGTAAAAGGTAAAATGCCGAAAAAAATTAGACCATATAGATTAGATTATCGCCCGCTAATTGATCGTGATTTAACTGACAAAGCAATAGACTTTATGCAACGTCAGGCAAAATCTAAAAACCCCTTTTTTGTTTACCTACCTTATACGGCAACACATTTTCCAACCATGCCACATCCTGACTTTAAAGGAAAAACGGGTAATGGCGATTGGGCAGATTTGTTATTGCAGGTTGATAGTTACACCGGGGAACTGGCAAGAGCAGTCGATAAATTAGGACTGACTGATAACACTATATTTATTTTTACCGCCGATAATGGACCAGAGGCATTGGAGATGTCGGGTACTTCAATGACAGTAGAAACAGCAATGAATGGTAGTGCAGGGCCATGGCGTGGAACCTTGTTTACTGGCTTTGAAGGCGCATTACGAGTGCCATTTGTGATGCGTTGGCCCAAAAAAGTTAAAGCGGGTCGGGTGAGTGATGAAATTGTGCATGCGATGGATATTTTTCCAACACTGGCTAAAATCGCTGGTGGCAAAGTGCCAACTGACAGAGTCATTGATGGTATTAACATGGCAGATTTTTTTACTGGAAAATCAAATCAATCGGGTCGTGAAGGCTTTGTAGTTTATATGGGCAATGAGATTTTTGGTGTGAAGTGGAAAAACTGGAAACTTCACTTTAAAGAACAAGAGTCATGGAGTTCGCCATTGGTAACGTTAACTATGCCGAAACTATATAATTTAATGAGTGATCCTCAAGAGCGCACCAATGTGCTTTTCCCTCATACTTGGGTACCCAAAGCGGCTTTAACACAATTGGTTGAACATAAAATGTCGTTTGCTAAATATCCACCTATTAAGATGGGGGCTAAAGATCCCTACCAGCCGCCGAAATAGCCACTTGGTTACTTTGCTCTCAAAGACTGTTTAATAAAGCAGTCTTTGATTTCTTATAGCAAATATTGTACTTATTGAGATTAAACATCCACTTTTATTGTTTGTGATACAGCTAGCTGTTTTCTTTTAAGTAAGTAAATAAGTTTCGGTAATGCTTACCTAACTTTTCAGCTTTCTTTTCTTTAGCGGCATGTCGAACTAGTTGCTTTAATTTTTGGCGTTCAAGTTGTTCAAACTCAACTAATAAAGCTTCAATGGCTTCATTGCCTTCTTCAATCAGTTGATCACGAATACTTTCTAAACGCTCAAATTTGGCGGTTGCTTGCTGGTGTTTATTAGCCATGACATCTATTGCTTTATAAATAGGTTCACGGTCTATTTCTAATAGTAGTTTAGCTATGTGGCGAACATGTCGGCGTGCGGCTTCATGTTTACCTTTAATTTTATCGGCTACCACCATAGCGTCTTTGAGATCATCATTTAAAGGTAGCAGGCTACGTTGATGTTTCGACATATCCACTAAAGATTGTGCAAAATCTTGCATCTGGTGCATTTCTTTTTTGATTTCTGTTTTACTTTTTAACTCTATTTCTGATGCTAAGTCGTCGATATCGTTGGCAGAGTGAGGCATAATAAGCGTTACTATCAGTTAAATTTAATTGTACTAACTTTATTATACGCAAATTGCCATAAAGTTGATATTCAAAAGCCTAAATAGATATAAATATGACCATAACAAATAAAACTACAAACCCCTTATTAGCACAAATGAATGAAGTTGAAGAACGTGTTGCTAAAGCGCTTAATTTAGCTAAATCATTAGGTGCCGATGGCGCTGAAGTTGCAATGACTCGCCAACAAGGCTTAAGTGTTGGTACTCGTTTAGGAGAGGTTGAAAATGTTGAGTTTACTAATGATGGCGCTTTAGGAATTACGGTATATCAACAAGGGCGAAAAGGTAGTGCGTCTACTGCCGATTTATCACAAGCTGCATTAACACAAGCGGTAGAAGCTGCAGTGAATATTGCTAGATATACTTCAGTTGATGATTGTTCGGGGTTGGCTGATAAAGACCTTTTAGCAATGGATAACAAAGAATTAGATTTATATCACCCGAAAGCACTATCTACAGAAGAGGCGATAGACATTGCCAAAGCTTGTGAGCAAAGTGCATTAGAAAGTGATGAGCGTATTAGTAACTCAGATGGCGCCAGTTTAGATAGTTTTTCTGGCTTTAAGGTTTACGGTAATAGTCACGGTCAAATTGTTTCTTATCCCAGTACACGACATAGCTTGAGTTGCGTTGTTATCGCTGGTGAAGGTGATGAAATGCAGCGTGACTATGCTTACGATGTTAATCGTGATTTTTCGTTATTAGAAAGTGGTATCAGCATTGGTAAAAAAGCCGCCCATGAAGCCACTTCTCGATTAAATCCACAAAAGCTTTCTACCATGAAAGTGCCTGTTTTATTTCGCGCTGACATTGCCAATACCCTTTGGGGCCATTTTATAGCGGCTATTAGCGGTGGCAATTTGTACCGAAAATCTTCTTTCCTATTAGATGCGCTAGGAAAAAATGTTTTTCCTGACTTTTTATCGATTCAAGAGCGCCCACATTTGCTTAAAGCATTAGCAAGTAGTGCTTTTGATAGTGAAGGAGTTGCGACGAAAGATAGAGATATTATTGTAGATGGCGTTTTACAAACCTATTTATTAACCAGCTATTCAGCGCGCAAATTAGGGTTAACAACAACGGGACATGCTGGTGGTATTCACAATTGGCTGGTAAATAGTAAAAGTACTAATCATAGCGGTGATTTTGATGCTATGTTAAAAACCTTAGGGACGGGGTTATTAGTTACTGAGTTAATGGGGCAAGGGGTCAATGTTGTTAATGGCGATTACTCTCGTGGTGCCGCTGGTTTTTGGGTAGAAAATGGCGAAATAGCTTACCCTGTCAGTGAGATTACTATTGCGGGTAAACTACAAGATATGTTTAAAGGCATTATTGCTGTAGGCTCTGACGTTGATATGCATGGTAGTATTAGAACGGGTTCTATTTTACTTGAAGAAATGCAAATAGCTGGACAATAATTTTCTATTACTACCTTTAGTGCTCAGCATTGCGACTGAGTACTAAGGTTTAGTTATGATAGTTTTAGTTATTATGGTGAATTTAGTTACGGCGCTAATAGTAGGGTTGCAGTACCTAAAAAGGCAAAAATACCTACAACATCAGTAATCGTAGTGAGAATAACTGTACCTGCTAATGCGGGGTCTACTTCCATACGTTTTAGGATAATAGGTACAGCGACACCGGCTAAACCTGCTGCTGTCATATTCATTAACATGGCTATGGCAATTACGCCGGCAAGCACTATATCTTGTTGCCATAAACCAACAACACTCGCAATTAATAACGCCCATAATAAGCCATTTAAAAAGCCGACGGCGAGCTCTTTATATAACAATGCTTTTGCATTGCTATCACCAACATGACCTAAGGCCATACCGCGAATAACTAGGGTTAAGGTTTGCCCACCTGCTACACCACCCATGCTAGGCACTAAGGTATTTAATATCGCTAGAATGGCTAATTGGCTTAATATTCCTTCGAACATACTGGATACTGCAACAGCCATAAGTGCGGTGATTAAATTTACCCCTAACCATAATGAGCGCTGCTTGGTACTTTTGATGACAGGTGCGAAGGTATCGGCTTCGTCATCTAAACCCGCCATACTCATCATAGAATGTTCAGCATCTTCACGAATAATATCAATTACATCATCGATTGTAATACGGCCGAGTAAGTGATCTTCTTGATCGACAACAGGGGCTGAAAACCAATCATGGCGTTCAAATAACTGTGCCACATCTTGTTCACTCATATCGGCCTGTACAGCTTCGACATCAGCATCGATTAGATCTGAAATAATCACTTCTGGCTTGGCTGTAACTATGGCAGCTAAAGACACTGCACCAATAAATTTGTTATTACGATCAACTACATAAAAGGAGTCTGTTGATTCAGGTAGCTCGGCCTTTAATCGCAAATACCGTAATACCACATCGACAGTCACTTCCGGTCTAACGGTGATGGTATCTGTATTCATGATACCACCGGCGGTATCTTCCTCGTAAGATAAAGCAGTTTCTATTCGGCTTCTATCTTGCGAGTCCATCGAGTTAAGAACTTCTTGGTAGTCGCTATCAGGTAGAGTACGAAAAACTTCTGCAATATCATCAACATCCATCCCCTCAGCGGCAGCAGCGAGTTTTTCAGGTCGCATGCCCTTAAGGATACCTTTACGTACTTCTTCACTGAGTTCTTCTAATACTTCGCCGTGAAATTCAGCATCAATTAATTGCCATAACACTAAACGGTTTTTTGCCGGGGAAGACTCAAGTACTAGTGCTAAATCATAAACAGGCAATTCTTGTAAAAGCTGCCGAACATAGACAAACATGCCATCACTCAGGGCTTCGTTCACCTGATGTAATCTTCGTTGAATGTCTTCTTGTTCTGTTAGCTCTGACATGGCGATGAATCTGCTATTTAGTTTTTGGGAAAGTTTGGAGATGGTTTACTTAATAAGTTTATCGTAACTCAATGGTTTTATCAGCTTTTTATTTTAATGCTAAAAAGTCATTGTAATGATTAGATGTTTAAAAACTGTTCGTGCTTGCTTGCGCTCAAAAAGCTACTTTACTATTCAGACTCATCAAACTTGTCGCCTATCAGCTGACTAATAGCGGCTAATGCTTGTTCTGCATCTTCACCTTGAGCAGTGACTGTTACGGTTTTACCTTGACCGCCAGCGAGTAACATTATTGCCATAATACTATTGGCATCAGCGGTTTTATCTTCTAATTCAAGGGTGATTTTCGCGGTAAATTTTTGGCATAACTGAGCAAGCTTTGTTGCAGCGCGAGCATGTAAACCGAGCTTGTTGATGATAGTTAAGTCTTTAGAAATAGTTGTGGTCATAAGGCTACTCATAATGATTCATTATTATTTTTTTACTTTCTCAATATCACGGTGATGTGTTTGTACATCTTTCTTTTCTTTTCTAAAGTTACTGGCTAATAGTTCAGCGATATAAACGGATCTATGCTTACCGCCTGTACAACCTATGGCGATAGTGACATAACTACGGTTATTACGTTCTAGATGTGGTAGCCATGTCATCATAAAACTATTAATTTGCCAGATAAACTTTGTTACTATCGGTTGACTGGCAAGGAAATCTTGTACGGGTTGCTCTAACCCTGTGTAGGCTTTCAGATCTTTTTCCCAAAAAGGGTTTGGTAAAAATCGCGCATCAAATACATAGTCGGCATCGGCAGGGATGCCATGTTTAAAACCGAATGATTCAAATACTAATACCATAGCCCCTGTTTTTTTACCTAAAATACGTTCTCTGACTAAGTCAGCTAATTGATGCGGGCTTAATTGGCTAGTATTAATGTATAAATCTGCTCGGGTAGAAATAGGCGTAAGGAGCTTTTTTTCTAACGCTATTGCTTGATCTAAGGGGATATTTTCTTTGATTAATGGATGTAAACGACGTGTTTCGCTAAATCGACGGGTAAGGTCTATATCGTCAGCATCTAAGAAAAGGGTAGTTACATCAACAGCATTCGGTAAGTACTCGATTATTTCCGGTATATCTTTAGGATCATTGGGTAAGTTACGGACATCTAAGCTGACGGCAACATTCTCGTAATCATTGATAACAGTATGAGTTAAGGCAGGTAATAAGTTAATAGGAATATTATCTACGCAATAGTAGCCTAAATCTTCTAATACTCTTAAAGCAACAGATTTCCCTGATCCTGAACGGCCACTGACAATAATAAGTTTCATACTTGATATCTCGCGCTACAAGGCTAAAGCAGTGTCATTGACAGCTGTTATGATGGCTTGCATGCTTTGTTAAATAAGTTGTTATTTAGGTACTTTACATTATTATGCGGTTGTAAAATACGTTGCTTTTTAATGTGCTTGTTGAACTAGATTAAATAAAGCTTGTTTAGAAGTACACTTACGCGCTTGTTTCGCTACTTTTCGATCACTAAACAGTTTAGCTATGCTTTGTAAAGTTTCTAAATGTGCTTGAGTGCAATCTTGAGGTACAAATAAACAAATAAAAATATCGACAGGTTTATTATCTATTGCGTCAAACTCAATCGCTTTTTCAGTGGTTAGCATGACAGCAACTGCTTTATTTGAGTTTTGCAATTTTCCATGAGGTATCGCAATACCATTACCAATACCTGTACTGCCCATTTTTTCTCGGTTTAGTAAGCTATCTAATAGCGTACCTGTATCGGATTCACCTAATTTACTACTGGCAAGTTGGCAGAGAGTTTCGAGTATGCGTTTTTTGCTACTTGCTGGAACTGCACAGGCAGTGCAGTCCAGCGTTAAAATGTCTTGTAGGGTCATAGTACTTTGAATGGGGTTAATGGCTGGCAATTTTGCCTTTGTATTTAAGAATTTGGCGGTCTAATTTATCTACTAAGGTATCAATAGAGGCATACATCACTTCATTCACCGCTGAAGCATGCACTTCGCTACCATTTAGGTGAACCGTTGCTTCAGCTTTTTGGTCTAATTTTTCTACCGTTAGTACAACGTAAACATTGTTAATATGATCAAAATGTCGCTCTAATTTGGCAAATTTTGTGTCGACATAATCGCGTAAAGACGTGGTAATTTCTACATGGTGACCAGTAAGATTAATTTGCATATGCGTGATCCTTTTAAATGAGATTTACAATAAACTCTTACGTTGATTTGACGGCGGAATAGCTAATGATTCACGGTATTTAGCTATGGTTCGTCTTGCAACATTAATGCCCTGCTCAGCCAATAAATCGGCCATTTTACTATCACTTAGCGGTTTAGCAGGTGTTTCCGCTAAAATGAGCTTCTTAATCAAGGAACGAATTGCTGTTGAAGAGCATTCACCACCATTTTCAGTACTTACATGACTAGAAAAGAAATATTTTAGCTCAAAAATACCTCTTGGTGTGTGCATGTACTTTTGTGTTGTTACACGTGAAATGGTTGATTCATGCATGTCTACTGCTTCAGCTATATCATTTAATACCATTGGGCGCATGGCTTCGGCGCCATGTTCAAGAAAGCCTTGTTGGCGCTGAACAATACAATTTGACACTTTTAGTAGTGTATCATTTCGCGATTCTAAACTTTTTATAAACCATTTTGCTTCTTGAAGGTTTGAGCGAATGAACTGACCATCATCACTAGAAGACTTGGTGGTTTTAGTCATGGCTGCATATTGTTGGTTAATAGATAATTTAGGCGCTGTATCTGGGTTTAATTCTACAATCCAGCGTCCATTTTTCTTTTCTACGGAAACATCAGGAATAACGTACTGCTCATCCCCTTTTATTACCGCATCACCTGGGCGTGGATTCAGTGTTTGAATTAAGCGCATTACTTCGCGAAGTTGATT
This sequence comes from Colwellia sp. SU-HH00943, assembly GCF_057546125.1. NCBI lineage: Bacteria > Pseudomonadati > Pseudomonadota > Gammaproteobacteria > Alteromonadales > Colwelliaceae > Colwellia > Colwellia sp. SU-HH00943. Next base: position 396,385 of record NZ_BAAJLW010000001.1, on the reverse strand, counting down.
TTCTTTAAGCTTAGTTTTACGCATAAGCTGACGGTAATCTCGGTTACCCAGTAGGTCTATATGCTCTTCAATGATGTGTTTACTTTCTTTCAAATAAGGAGTGTCTTCATCAAATTGATTTAACTGGATGATTAAGCAGTCAGCAATGGAGCGAGCGGCAACACCGATTGGATCAAAGACGTTAATGCGCTTTAATACCGCTTCCACTTCGTCAAGCTCTAAATCTTCAATACCGACACTTTCTAAAATATCTTCGCAAGAAACGGTTAAATAGCCAGCATCATCTACCGCTTCAATAATGGCAATAGCAACTGCGCGGTCAGTATCCGTAAAGGGTGTTAATTCCATTTGCCAGAGTAAATGATCTTGAATAGAGTCTGTGGTTTCACCTTGATAGGTGTAATCTTCAGAAGGGCTTGAGATTGCACCTGTATTAGAGGTTCCAGCACTGTAACTCTCTTCCCAGGTGGTATCTATATTTAACTCTTCAGGAATATCATTTTGAGCCATTGCTTCGGTAGTACTTATTTCATCAATAGTGGCACTGGTGTCTTCACTACCTTCAGGGCTGGTTTGTTCTGTGCTATTTGTGCTAGCAGAAAAAGCTTCTTCTAACTGTTCATTACTGTTGTCGTTTTCTTCATTGCTATTACTCGGTGAATTTTCATTCACTTCAAGCAAAGGATTACTCTCAAGCACTTCTTGAATTTCTTGTTGAAGTTCCAACGTCGATAACTGCAGAAGCTTTATCGCTTGTTGCAGTTGCGGCGTCATGGTGAGTTGTTGTCCTATTCGGAGCTGCAGTGATGGACGCATTTAGTTCTGTTCTTATCCTGTTGTTGTTATTTTAGTAATACATTCACTATAAATTATAGCTTAATTTTTTTTGTATATTAGTAACTATAGCGTGAATTGTTCGCCGAGGTATACATCTCTGACCTTTTGATTTGCAAGTATTTGGTTTGCATCACCTTGAGCGATAATTTCACCGTGACTTACTATATAAGCATGCTCACAAACATCCAAGGTTTCTCTGACATTATGATCTGTGATTAAGATACCAATTCCTCGCTCTTTAAGATGAATGATAATCTTTTTAATGTCACCTACCGATATAGGATCAACACCGGCAAAAGGTTCATCCAGTAAAATAAATTGAGGATCAGCAGCCAGTGCTCTTGCTATTTCTACACGTCTTCTTTCGCCACCAGATAAGCTCATACCAAGGTTATCTTTGATATGACATATATTAAATTCTTCGAGTAAATGTTCCAGCTTTTCTTGCTTTTTCCCTTCATCAAGGTTTTTGCGAGTTTGCAAAATAGCCATAATATTTTCAGTGACGGTGAGTTTTCTAAAAATTGAGGCTTCTTGAGGTAAATAACCTATACCACGTCGTGCTCTTTCATGCATAGGAGCAAGTGTGACATCTTCATCACTTAAAATAATTTTACCGTCATCATTAGGAACTAAGCCAACAATCATGTAAAACGAGGTGGTTTTGCCGGCGCCATTGGGGCCTAATAAACCAACAATTTGCCCGGTATTCACATTGAGGCTTACACTTTTTACTACTTGCCGACCTTTATATGACTTAGATAAACCGTGAGCGCTAAGGGTAGCTATATCAGTGTTGTCAGTTGCATTAATCATTGTTGTCACTGTCTTTTTTACTGTCATTATTGGCGGCGTTATTTTTTTCTTGTTGAGCTTTAATTTGTGCAGGTTGTAAAATAGTGGTGACGGATTCATCACGACTACTTTCAGCTTCAAGCTTTTCATTTAAGGTGTTATAGGTGATTGTTTCACCAGTAACCATACTACCAGCCTGTTTCACTTTGGCATTGCCTGATACGGTTATCAGATAAATGTCCGGTTGATATTTTATTTCATCAGCCTGTAAGCTAATTAAACTGCCGTCTTCTAATTGTTGTTGAAAAAGAGCTGGTTTGCCTTTGGCTAGGTAGGTGTCGTGCTTTTCATTGGTCTTTTCATTCGTTTTGCTAAAAACCTGCACTATATCGGCTGTTATTGCGATAGAGCCTTGGCGAATACTTACGTCTTCCAAATAACTGGCAATTTTGTTTTTTAAGTCTGCACTTTGACGTTTTGATTTTATGGTAATTTCTTGTGTGAGATCTTTTTTAGCCGCATAACTAGCGTTAGTAAATGTTAATACGCTAGTCGCGAGTAAAACACCTAAACCAATAGATTTAATTTTCGTTACTGAAGGTTTTACAAAATTCTTTTTTATCATAAAGTTATCACAAGGTTATTTATATGGGGCTAATTGCAATTAGCTCTTTGTTTTTTAGCTGTCAGTTTTCTTATAAATGGTACGTACATGTTCAGTTAAGGTCATTTGTTTAGTGTTAAGGTCAATGATCAAGCCTGAACCATACATAGTAAAGTCTTTCCCTTGCACCATAACTGTTTGCTCTGAACTAATTATATTGGTCTTTAAATCTAATTCTAGATACTTACAGTGAATTTCTTCTATTAAACTTTCTTCATCCGTGGCTTTTAAATGAACACGGTGATTTAAAATAACTCTGTTATTTTTGTATAGTGTCGCTTCTTTTGCACTAAGTTGCCATGGTGCTTCATTATTTTTTGGATATAACGTATAACTAGGTAACTCAAAGTGGGTTACTTCAAGTTTGGCATAATGCTCCATTCTGTCGGCAATAATGGCATGAGATAATTGCCCTGAATCAGTATAAATATCACTTTTCAGTGCTTCGGCAATAAAGTCAGGTGTTAAATCATGTTCAACATCTGCCCCTGGCAGTACTTGTGAACCACGCCATTCAATAATACCGTAGGCCATAGCGCCTAGCAATAATACCAAAAGAGCTAATGTATGCAGACGTGTCATATACTGGCGCCTGTTGCTTGATCAAGTGTACCTTGACATTGCATTATTAGATCACACACTTCTCTGACTGCGCCAAATCCTCCTGTTGTGAACGTTTGGTAATCAGCTTGCGTCAATACGTTGGGATGCGCATCTTGAACAGCGACACCTAAACCAACGTGTAAGATGCAAGGTAAATCAGGCATGTCATCACCTATATAAGCTATTTCATCTGCTGATAAATTGAGTTGTTTTGCAAGCTCAATCAGCGCAGGTAACTTATCTTCTTGCCCTTGTACTATGTGCTTAACATTTAATGCCGCCATGCGATTAGCAACGATAGCTGAGCGTCTTCCAGTAATAATGGCAACGTCAACACCACTGCTGCCGAGTGCTTTAATACCAAAACCATCTTTAGTGTGAAATGCTTTTAATTCTTCGCCATCATTACCTAAATAAATACGGCCATCTGAAAAAACACCATCAACATCACAAACTAACAGTTTTATTTTTTCTGCACGTTTTAGAATTTGCTCACTCACTTGCCCATACAGCGTGTTATTAGGTGAATTTGATAATTGATTCATTAAAGTACTCCTGAGCTGAGTAAGTCATGCATGTTCATGGCACCTATTGGTTGCTGATGTTCATCAATGATGATTAAGCCATTAATTTTCTTATCTTCCATAATATTTAGTGCTTGTGCTGCTAGCATATCTGCTTGTGCAACCGTGGGAGATGTTGTCATTACTGTGGCGATATTATCGCGATGTATATCGATTTTTAAATCAAGAATACGGCGTAAATCACCGTCGGTAAACAAGCCTATTAAGGTGTTGTCTGCATTCACTACTGCAGTCATTCCCAACCCTTTAAGTGACATTTCTACTAAGGCGTCTTTGATGAGCGCTGTTTCACTCACAACAGGGAGGCGATCTCCTTGGTGCATAATGTCACTTAAACGAAGCAGTAAACGTTTGCCTAGACTTCCCCCTGGGTGTGATAGCGCAAAATCATCAGCAGTAAAACCACGAGCATTGAGTAGTGCTACAGCAATAGCATCTCCCATGACTAAAGTAGCTGTTGTACTTGAAGTTGGGGCTAAACCAAGCGGGCAGGCTTCGGTAGATACCTTGATGCAGATGTGTGTATCAGCAAGTTTTGCTAGAGTAGACTCTTTATTGCCTGTCATGGTGATAAGTTTAGCGCCGATACGTTTTATAACAGGAATGATCGCAAGAACTTCAGTTGTTTCACCGGAATTAGAAATGGAAAGTACCACGTCATCTTTGGTGATCATGCCTAAATCACCATGACTTGCTTCACCGGGATGAACAAAAAATGCTGGTGTACCAGTACTGGCCAGTGTTGCCGCAATTTTACCGCCAACATGACCTGATTTCCCCATACCTATAACAATGACTCTACCTTGGCATGAAAACATCAATTGGCAGGCATACTCAAAACTGTCATCAATATACTCTAGCAGCTCAACAATAGCTTGCTGCTCTATGTTAATCACGTTCTTAGCCAGTTGTTTAAAATTCGTCATAGTCTACTTAAGGCTGTATTTGTTAGTTAATGGTTGTTTGAGAAAAAAGCAATATTTGATAAGCGATAAAGCTTAATAATAATAATGCACCTTTTGCACGAGTAAGTCTAAAGTAGCCTGATTTACGGCTAAAACATAAAATAAATAGTAGCGCTGTTATAGCCATCATAACGGGAGCATCGCGCAGAGAGGCATCAGGATTTATCGCCCCTGGCGCTATGATGCCAGCAAAAGGGAGTACTGCTAAAATATTAAAGATATTTGAGCCGACAATATTACCCATCGCCAGATCGTCTTCTTTCTTTAGTATACTCGCTATACTTGCTGCTAGCTCAGGTAAACTTGTTCCTATAGCGATAATAGTTAGTCCAATAACTAAGTCACTAATACCAAAGGCTTTAGCAATAAAAATTGCTGAATCAACAAGAAAATGAGCACTGAATATTAAGATAGTAATACCTACAACAAGCCAAAAAATGGACTTTACTGTGCTGGTAGCTTCAGGGAGTTCCTGCTCTGCTTCCATAATCATGGGATCGTCTAGCGTATTGTTTTTTCTTTGTTTTAAGGCTTTGATTAGTAAAATGGTAATGAAGCCAAAAAAACTTATCATCAAGGCGACACCTTCAGGAAAACTAAAAAAGTCATCTGATAGCATCCAATAAGCTAATATGGTCAATATTAACAGTAGAGGAAGTTCTTGTTTAATGGTTGTCGAGGAAACGACCAACGGTTTAATTAATACTGTCACACCTAACACAAGGGCAATATTGGTTATGTTTGAACCAATAGCATTACCTATAGCTGTGTCTGGACTGCCTTGAAATGACGCTGCTGCGGCAACCATCATTTCAGGGGCGGAAGAGCCCATAGCAACAATAGTTAAGCCTATTATCATTGGAGAAACGCCTAAGTTTCTCGCTAGAGAGGATGCGCCAAAAACAAACTTGTCTGCACTCCATACAAGTGTCCCAAAGGCGATTAATAAAATAACTACATTTTCTAACATTCAACACTCCAAAAATAATACTTACTTGAGCACAACGTTGATCAATAAGTATAAGATGTTAAATTGTCGCCCGTTGTGGATTAAAAAAAAAGTAATTAATTCAATTAGAGGCAAAATAGTTAGGGTTTGTATTATTTTCGCGCTTTATCCGCAGCTATGAAGGGCTGTTATATTTTATTTTACATTTTCTGACATTTTTTTATGAGGCAATTTGTTAATTTTTAGTGAACAATAATGTTGCCTCAGGTAAAATTGCCTTCATTCAAGAAAGTGACTTTCTTCAAAACAAAGTTATTAAAACAAAGTAATGAAGTAACATTGACGTTAATCTATGGCAATAACAGCAACCTCTGACAATATAATTGAGATAAATAACCTAACTTTTAAACGAGGGGAGCGTGTTATTTATGATGATATAAGTTTGTCGATCCCTAAAGGAAAAGTGACTGCGATTATGGGGCCTAGCGGTATTGGTAAAACTACCTTGTTGCGATTAATTGGTGGTCAAATAAAACCTGAAAGTGGACAAATATTATTCTCAGGCCAAGATATTCCAACCTTGTCACGAAAAGCATTATATGAAGCACGAAAGCGTATGAGTATGCTGTTTCAAAGTGGTGCTTTATTTACCGACATGAGTGTTTACGAAAATATTGCCTTTCCCATTCGTGAGCACAGTAACTTACCTGAAGTTATTATTGAAAAAATAGTGTTAATGAAACTCGAAGCGGTAGGGCTTCGCGGTGCGAAGGATCTACAACCCAGTGAGTTATCGGGGGGAATGGCTAGACGAGTTGCACTTGCTCGTGCTATTGCACTTGATCCTGAACTTATTTTATATGATGAGCCATTTGCAGGCCAAGATCCTATTTCTATGGGAGTCATTGTGCGTTTGATTCGCTCATTAAGTGATGCGTTAGGATTAACCTCTGTGGTGGTTTCGCATGATGTACCAGAAGTCATGAGCATTGCTGATTATATTTATATTGTTGCTGAGCAAAAAATTATCGGTCAAGGAACAGCAGAGCAAATCAAGCAAGATAGCTCGCCTTTAGTTCAACAATTTGTACAAGGCTATGCCGATGGTCCTGTACCATTTCACTTTCCTGCTACTAATTATCAGCAAGAGCTAATTCAAGGGGTAAACCCAACTGATTCAGCCAATGTAGCGCAGGGCACTATATAATGCAGCAGTTACAATTATTGGGTAGAAAAACCATAAACCTTATTAGTGGTTTAGGACGCGCTGTTATTGTACTGGTATCAGCTTTATTGCATATGCCAAACCCTAAAAAAGGTCTGCCATTATTACTGACACAATTATACAGTGTCGGTGTAATGTCATTGATTATTATTATAGTCTCAGGTGCTTTTATCGGCATGGTACTAGCGCTGCAAGGCTACACTATCTTAGTCGATTTTGGTGCTGAGTCTAGTTTAGGGCCTATGGTTGCATTGTCATTGTTGCGAGAATTAGGGCCTGTGGTTGCCGCATTATTATTTGCTGGTCGAGCAGGCTCTGCTTTAACCGCAGAAATAGGCTTGATGAAAGCAACAGAGCAATTATCAAGTTTAGAAATGATGGCTGTTGATCCTTTACGTCGTGTTATTGCACCACGGTTTTGGGCAGGCTTAATCAGTTTACCTTTACTGGCTGCTATCTTTTCAATGGTGGGGATTTTAGGTGCTCATCTCGTTGGCGTTGATTGGCTCGGTGTTGATTCAGGGACTTTTTGGTCTGTAATGCAAGGGCAAGTTGATTTTAATAAAGATATTTTAAATGGTGTAATTAAAAGTGTTGTCTTTGCTTTTGTTGTGACTTGGATTGCGATTTATAAAGGCTATGATTGTGAGCCTACTTCGGAAGGTATTTCACGTGCAACAACAGAAACTGTAGTTCAATCCTCATTATTAGTTTTAGGGTTAGACTTTATTTTAACGGCGCTTATGTTTGCGAAGTAAGCGCAAAAATGAAATAAGTAATCGTTAGTGGGAATTTTCATTCTGTCGCGAATGAACTCATAATAGTATTAAATAAAAGGCGTTTGGTGAAAGACATGATGTCAAAAAAAATAGAATTAATGGTAGGTTTTTTTGTTGCTTTAGGTATTGCCGCTTTGCTAATGCTGTCGCTTAAGGTGGCTAATACAGGTATGACAGGCAATAGTGAAACGTATAACCTATTAGCTAAATTCGATAACATTGGCGGTTTAAAAGTACGTTCACCCGTTAAAGTCGGTGGTGTTGTTGTTGGGCGTGTGAGTAACATTGCTTTAGATGAAGAAGATTATATTCCAGTAGTCACGTTAGAAATTTTTAAAGAATACAATAGTTTTTCAGAAGCAACTTCTGTTGCTATTTTAACCTCTGGCTTATTAGGCGAGCAGTATTTAGGGTTACAGCCAGGCTTTATGGATGAGTCACTCGAAATACTACAACCTGGTGATTATATTGAAGATACCAAACCAGCACTGGTGTTAGAAGAACTGATAGGACAATTTTTATTTAGCCAAGGAAGTGGTGACGAGTAATGCAGATGATAGGTATTCACACAAAGCAAACATTTAAAAAGCTAGTACTTTCGATTAGCTTAATCATCAGCTTTTCAATGTGGACTAGTATTGCTCTAGCCCAAACAGAAAACGCCACTGTAACCAAAGCAGCACAACTACCATCTGTGCCCACAAACGATCTTGTTGATAAAAAAGATCCTTATTTGATGATTAAGGAAGTCGCTGGAAAAACGTTTAAACGCTTCGCCAGAGAAGAGCAGGCCATCAAGGAGAACCCTAACTTACTTAAAAACATAGTGCGTGAAGAGTTAATGCCTTATGTGCATTATAAGTATTCTGCTTTTAAAGTTATCGGCAAGAATTACAAGAAAACAACCGATGCGGAGCGACGTGCTTTTGTCCCTGTATTTCGTGAGTATTTGGTTACCTCTTATGCGCAAGTGTTTACCTTGTATGATAACCAAGAAGTGATTTTTGCCCCTGCTAAAGGCTTTGCTGATAAGAGAATAGTTGCAGTTAACACTAAAATTCTAATACCTGGTGGTGAAGATATTGATGTCTCGTTCAAGGTAAGAAAAGATCGTAAAACTAAGGAATGGGAAGCTTTTGATATGGTAGCTGAAGGTGTTAGTTTGCTTGATAGTAAAAAAGCTGAGCTTGGTAGCATTATTCGTCAAAAAGGATTGCCATACGTTACTGATATGCTTAGAAAAAAAAGTGAGCGAAATATCGTTTTTAAAGGGCAATCGCAAGGCGAAAAAGATGCTGATGCAACAACATCAAACAAAAAAGCAGGTTAGCTTGTGGCAGATATAGATGTTATTTTTGGTGAAAACCTGATTGCCCTACAAGGTGAACTTACCCGCCATACCTTAATGAAGATATCACCAAAAACTCATGAGTTTTTATTAAAACAAACTAAAATACTCGTAGATTTACAGCAAGTCAGTAAAGTTGATACTGCTGGTCTTGCATGGTTGTTTTATCTACTTGAGCAAGCTCATCATGTCAATTGCCAATTAAATTTTGCAAATTTACCCACTAAGTTAGATAATTTGATTAAGTTAAGTGGGGTAGAGGGCTTTTTGCCGCAATAAACTCGTCACCACAACATTTGAATATAATTGAGGAAAAACACTTGGACATAGCAGAAATAGAAAAATTAATTAATGACGCATTAACGCTTGATGAATTACAAGTTAAATTCGACGGTTCACAATGTAGCATTGTTGCTGTCGCTGACATGTTTGCTGAGTTATCTCGTGTAAAACGTCAACAAGTGGTTTTTGCCCCTTTAGCTGATGCAATCAAAGCGGGTACTATTCATGCCGTAACGGTTAAAACCTTTACTAAAGAACAATGGCAGCGTGATAAATTGTTTAATATGTAGTGTTTTTGTAACACTTAGCCCTTCATTTAGTTTTAGCCAAGAAAAAAGCTGCTCATTGAACTAATTAATGTAATACTGGTCAAAATCGAGTTTAGGGTGCAATATGAGCAGCCCCTCCCCATTAATTAACACTGAAGAAAGTAAATATTTTGGACGCATTTAAAGTTATTGGTGGCAAGCCACTACGTGGTGAAGTTACTATCTCTGGCGCAAAGAACGCCGCACTTCCTATTTTAATGTCAGCACTGTTATCTAAAACAACCGTTGTTTTTAATAATGTACCGCAACTTAATGATATTCTCACCACTGTAAAATTATTAGGCCAATTGGGGGCTAAAACTCAGTGGTTAAGTGAAGATAAGTTGAGTATCGATGCAAGCGCTATTACCGAATGCTGTGCACCGTATGAACTTGTTAAAACAATGAGAGCGTCAATTTTGGTGTTAGGTCCATTACTTGCGCGTATGGGGCATGCTGAAGTCTCTTTACCTGGTGGTTGTGCTATAGGTGCGCGACCTGTAAACCTTCATATTCAAGGTTTAAAGGCGATGGCCGCCGATATTGAAGTTGAAAATGGCTACATAGTTGCTAAAAAGCAAGGCCGTCTTCAAGGGGCTAATATCTTTATGGATATAGTCAGTGTTACAGGTACTGAAAACTTAATGATGGCTGCAGCATTAGCCGAAGGCACTACCGTTATTGAAAATGCTGCCCGTGAGCCTGAAATTGTCGATTTAGCCAATTGCTTAATTAGTATGGGCGCGAAAATTTCAGGTGCTGGTTCAGACACTCTGACCATTGAAGGTGTTGAAGAGCTTCGTGGCAGTGAATATTCTGTTATGCCAGACAGAATCGAAACAGGTACTTTTCTTGTGGCTGCGGCAGTAACACAAGGCAAAGTAAAATGCTTAAATACCGATCCAAGTTCCTTAGAGGCAGTATTAGCTAAGCTGACTGAAGCGGGCGCAACTATTACCACAGGCATTGATGCTAACAAGCAAGAATGGATTGAACTAGAAATGACTGAGCAGCCTAAGGCTGTCAATGTAAAAACAGCGCCACATCCAGCATTTCCGACTGATATGCAAGCGCAGTTTATGACCATGAATGTATTGGCTCAAGGTACTGCCACTGTCATTGAAACCATTTTCGAAAATCGTTTTATGCATGTACCTGAATTACAACGTATGGGAGCCCATATTACGCTTGAAGGAAATACCGCAATAGTTAGCGGTGTTGATTCTCTTAATGGTGCTCAAGTTATGGCAACAGATTTACGTGCATCAGCTAGCTTAGTGATTGCTGGTTTAGTGGCAGAAACGCCAACGCAAGTGGATCGCATTTATCATATTGATCGAGGCTACCTTCGCATTGAAGATAAATTACAAGCTTTAGGTGCTGATATTACCCGCATTTCTGCAAGTTAAACCAACAACACCTAGCTACCCAAATATTAAGCCACATGTTTTCAGTATTAATTATGGAAAAATGTGGCTTTTTCAGTATTAAAATCTGTAAAATCCCGAAAATAGCTAGCACATTCTGTGGTGTTATCTTTAAAATTCCTTTTTTAATAATTCGTTGAAATTAGTTTAGCAGCCTACCCCAAAGGACAGCTTTTTTATACGCAGCAGTATTAACTATACTCAATTAATTATCGTTTAATAAATATCATTTTAATTTGAATTACTTTGAGGAATGCTCATGCTTTTTACTGGTTCATTAACATCAGATTGCACCCTTCGTCAGAAAATCCGTGACTTTTATCGAATAGATGAAAATGTTGCTATTGACCATATTTTACCTTTTGCTGAAGTGAATGTGAGTGCTCGCTCGCGCGCTTGGGAGCGCGCAAGAAAAATGGTATTGAAAATTCGCCAAGATCAAGAAGGCAATGGCGCTATAGATGCATTATTAAATGAATATTCATTATCTTCGGAAGAAGGCGTGGTTTTGATGTGTCTAGCTGAGGCCTTGTTACGTGTGCCAGACAAACATACACAGGATATGTTAATTCGAGACAAAATTTCTCAAGGGCAGTGGAGTTCTCACTTAGGCTCAAGTGACTCATTATTTGTAAACGCTTCATCTTGGGGCTTATTAATTACTGGCTCTATGGTGGGGTATGCCGACAAACGTAATCAAGATAAGTTTGGTTTGTTGAAAAAAACTATCGGTCGTTTAGGTGAGCCTGTTATTCGTAAGTCTATGAACTACGCCATGAAAATAATGGGTAAGCAATTTGTGATGGGAGAAACTATCCAAAGTGCGACTGAGCGAGCGGCGGAAAAAGAGCAACAAGGTTATGTATACTCGTATGACATGCTTGGCGAAGGTGCTCGTACTATGGCCGATGCCGATCGTTACTTTAAGTCTTATCAAGATGCCATTGAAGTGATTGGTCAGGTTTCATTAAAGTCAGGTAAAAATGACCCACGTCGTGTACCGGGAATTTCAGTAAAACTATCGGCTATTCATCCTCGTTATGAGTTTACTCATAGCGAACGCGTTATGGCAGAAATAGTACCTAAGCTTAAAGCACTATGTTTACAAGCAAAACAGTATAATATTGGTTTAACGGTTGATGCAGAAGAATCAGAGCGTTTAGATATTTCACTTGATATCATAGAAGCGGTTTTTACTGACGCTGATTTAGGTGATTGGCAAGGTTTTGGTATTGCACTGCAAGCTTACCAAAAACGCGCTATTTTTGTGGTTGATTGGCTTCGTGAATTAACTCTTAAAGCTGATCGTCGTATGATGGTCCGTTTGGTCAAAGGTGCCTATTGGGACACCGAAATTAAAAATGCGCAAAAAGATGGCTTAAGTCACTTCCCTGTGTTTACACGTAAATCATCAACAGACGTTTCTTATCACGCTTGTGCCAACAAGTTATTGGAATACAGAGATACTATTTATCCACAATTTGCGACGCACAATGCCTATTCAGCAGCGACAATTGTTGAATTAGCCGGCGATGATAAACAAGGCTTTGAATTCCAATGTTTACATGGCATGGGTGATTCGCTATATGATCAAATTGTTTCACAAGAAGGTATTCAGTGTCGTATTTATGCTCCTGTTGGTTACCATGAAGACTTACTAGCTTACTTAGTACGTCGTTTATTAGAAAATGGCGCAAACTCATCGTTTGTTAACGCCATTGTTGATGAGACTCAACCGGTTGAATCTTTACTAGAAGATCCTGTTGAGAAAACACTACGTCTTAAAAATAAATACAACAAGCAAATTATTATGCCTGTTGATTTATACCGTAGTGAGAATGCAGCAAGTAATAGCCAGTTACCAAGTCGAGATAACTCAACGGGGTTAGATTTAACTGATATTAATGAAATTACTCCGCTTAAAGCAGCGTTAGATAACTGGTTTGCTGAAAACTTACTCAACAAAAACAATGTGCCAGATGGTGCTGTTGCTGTTAAAAATCCAGCTAATCATGCTGAAATTATAGGTTTTCACAATCATCATGAACAAGCTGAAATGTCAGCGATGATAGATCAAGCTGAACTCGCCTTTAATTCATGGTCACAAACACCGGTAAAAGAGCGCGCTGAATTACTCTGTCGTATTGCTGACGTGTTAGAAGCACACACAGCTGAACTTATTGCTTTATGTATCAAAGAAGCGGGTAAAGTTGCACAAGATGGTATTGATGAAGTGCGTGAAGCGGTAGATTTCTGTCGTTATTATGCCGCTCGCGCTATTGAACAAAGTGGTGATCAACGCTTAAAAGCACGTGGCGTGATATTGTGTATTAGCCCATGGAACTTCCCGCTAGCAATATTCTTGGGGCAAGTTGCCGCTGCTATTGCAACAGGTAATACCGTGTTAGCTAAACCCGCAGAGCAAACAGGCTTAATTGCACTTCGTACTATTGAGTTGATGAAATCAGTTGGCTTGCCTGAGAATGTGGTTCAAGCTGTTATTGCTCGCGGTAGTGTTGTTGGCAGCACAATAGTGCCTGATGAAAGGGTAGCTGCAGTAATGTTTACTGGTTCGACTGAAACAGGTACACGAATTTCTCAAACCTTGGCAGAGCGTGGTGGTGATCAAGTGCCATTGATTGCTGAAACCGGTGGTCAAAACTGTATGATTGTTGACTCCACAGCCTTGCCTGAGCAAGTGGTTGATGATGTTATTTCATCTGGCTTTCAGTCGGCAGGACAGCGCTGCTCAGCGCTACGAGTATTATTCTTGCAAGAAGATATTGCTGATAACGTTATTTCAATGCTTAAAGGTGCCTTAGCTGAGTTACATATAGGTAACCCAGAGAAACTAAGCACAGATGTTGGTCCAGTTATTGATCAGAAAGCACTTGATGCACTGAATGCGCATGCAGATTATATGAAGTCGCATGGTGAGCTTTTATATCAATGTCAGCTGGGCAGTGAAGTTTCAGACGAGGATGGCCATTTCTTCTTTGCACCACGTCTTTATGAAATCAGTGATATTAGCGTGTTAACTAAAGAAGTGTTTGGTCCTTGTGTACATATTGTTCGCTTTAAAGGTGATGAAATTGAGCAAGTGATTGAAAAAGTGAATAGCACAGGTTTTGGTTTAACTATGGGCATTCATACGCGTATAGAACATCGTGCTGCCGCCTTAGCTAGATTGTCTCGCGCGGGTAATATATACATTAACAGAAATATGATTGGCGCTATTGTTGGTGTTCAGCCTTTTGGCGGGCGTGGCTTATCTGGTACGGGGCCAAAAGCTGGTGGCCCTAATTACTTAAGCCGTTTAGTGGTTGAAGAGTCAACACCAAAAAATGAGCAATCAGATTCACTTGCATCAAAAAATGTTGCTTTAACGGGTGACGAACAAGCGCAAAGAGAAGCCAATCAATTGATGGTGAGCGCTAACGAAGCAGAGAAAAACTGGCGTTTAACAGAGTTAAATACGCGTATATCTCATGTGCGCCAGTTATTAGCTAAAATAGCGCATGTAGAAATAGTGGATGATTTAGCGGATGATTTAAATCTGACTTTAGCTGATTCACGTGATCAATTAATTCGCATTGAAAAACAGCTTAAAAAGCCAAATGAATTACCTGGCCCTACAGGTGAGTCTAATATCTTGTATTTAGAAAATAGAGGTTGTGTCATTTGTTTTGCCGATAAGAATGTTAGCTTCCACTTTTGGGTTATGTCAGTAGTAACAGCGTTAGCTACAGGTAACACGGTAGTGACTGTAGTTTCTGATTTATTCTATGAAGAAGCGTTAGCCTTTAGAGATAAATTTTTATCTACTGGTGCAGATAAAGGTGTGTTGCAGGTTGCTAAGCTTTGTCATTTAGAAACTATGCTTGCGCACCCTGCATTATCAGGTGTTGTTATTGATAGTCATTGTGATCGTAAACATTATATCAGTGAAAAATTGTCTGAGCGCCAAGGTGCTATCTTACCTGTTATTAGCTCTGAATATTTCGATAATTTAATTCAGCGTTTATTAACGGAGAAAACGATAAGTATTGATACGACGGCATCAGGAGGAAATACTTCTTTGATGACCTTAGTGGAAGATGAAGAGGCTTAGTTAAAACAAGTACTAAAGCCACGAATTGTGACTAAAGTGATAAATTGAAAAGGCAAAACCCATAGGTTTTGCCTTTTTATTTTCCAAATAGTCGTTTTTTATAGTTGATGCTGAGTGGTTGATGCTAGGTGATTGATGGTTTATGGTTTGAACTCTCTTTTTTTGTAAACCAATAAGGCAGTAACATGGGCCTAAATAAATTACTACTGGTGAGCGCGTTACTTACACTATTGATTTCTTGTCATTCTGCAACTGTGTTGGAACCAGAGCCCAACACCTTATTGGCTAACCATCAAGCTAAAGTTGCCACGCAAACCTTTGTCTATCAATGTGAAAGTGATTATGCTTTTGTTGCTCATTCAAAAAATAATGACGCTATTTGGCTTTTTTTACCCGATAGTTCACAACAATTAATGAAAGTTGTTAGTGCCTCAGGCGCAAAATATAGCCTTGTTAATGATGATAAGAAGCGGTTTTTGTTTTGGCAGCACGGCCAAGACGCCACGCTTTCTATTGATGAAAAAATCTATAAAAACTGCCAAAACAACAGGCAAGCAGCTATCTGGGAACATGCCAAGTTAATGGGAGCAGATTTTCGAGCTATAGGGCAAGAGCCTGGTTGGAGTGTAACAATTAGCCAAGAAGAGGGGGTTTTTTATCAAGGAGATTATGGCAAAACGACGATAGCTTTTAGTTATAAAGCCCCTGAATCTGATCCTAATAATGCGAGTAGCATTTATCATTTAAGTAATGAGGCACATCAACTTCGTATTACACTTACCGGCAGGGCTTGTACAGATACTATGTCAGGTGAGCAATTTGAAACCCGTGTTGCATTAAAACTTGATGGTAAGCTTTTAACAGGCTGTGGAAAGGCCTTACATTAGCTATTCTTCAGTTTAATCTGTGGTAGTATAGTTTTATCTCCATATTTATGACTGTTTAATCGATAAATGAACAAATCAAAACCTTTAGATCGTATTGATAATATTATTTTAAAAACCTTGCAATCAGATGGTCGAATTACCAATGTTGAGTTAGCACAAAAAGTTAACTTAAGTGCTAGCCCATGTTTAGATCGCGTTAAGCGACTTGAAAATGAAGGCTATATTAAACGTTACGGTGCATTTTTAGATGCTAGCAAGCTTGGTTATGGCATGACGGCATTTATTCAAGTGACTTTAGATAGAACGACAGCAGACGTTTTTAAGTTATTTAAAGTAGAAGTGGTTAAAATTAAAGAAATAGTTGAATGTCATTTAATTGCTGGTGGTTATGATTATTTATTGAAAATTCGCTTTTCAGATATTGAGAACTACCGATTGATTTTAGAAAAAGTTGCAGGACTCCCCGCAATATCACAAACTCATACTTACATGGTTACTGAGCATATCAAAGAAGAAGCTGGTGTGCCGTTAGCATAATTGCATTTGAGATTTAGGCGAATATGCATGAGGAAACCAACATTATTAAATAAGGATTTATATGAACGCACATGAATATGCTCTGCAAGCAAATGGCTCGTTTGCTTTGCCTGATGCTTGTTTTAAAGTGAAAGCTTTGATGGAAGATGAAAATTCAGCAATTAATGATTTTGCTGATGTGATCAGTGTTGATCCATCTATGACCTCTCGATTGTTGCAAATAGCTAATAGTGCAATTTATCGCTTTCCAGGAGAAATTAGCACAATTTCACGTGCTATCACCATTATTGGTACTGAAGCCATTTACAATATGATGCTGGTCGATGTCGCAGCAACTGCGTTTAAGCATTTTGAAAACCAAGCTATTGATTTAAAACGCTATTGGCGTATGAGTGTTTTTTGTGGTTTAGTAAGCAAAAACTTAGCGATAAAAGCAGGTATTAAAGATATTGAGCGTTTATTTGTTGCTGGTTTATTACAAAATTTTGGTGAGTTACTGGTGGCGAAAATAACCCCTGAAATAGCACAACAATGTGAAAAATATAATAAAGAACATTTACCTTGGCCATTACAAACTTCGGCTTTAGGCTTCACTTACACGGATATTTCTGCAGAATTACTGAAAATTTGGCAATTACCAGAGAAAATTATCATTCCTATTCGTCACTTTAATCAAGCACAGAGTAATCAAATCAATAATGATGTTAAAGTACTCAATTTAGCATCAAGGCTTGCATTACTTGATAGTCATGCTGATGAGTTTGACTATGACGGTATTATTGATAAAGCGTTATGCCAAAGCTTAAAATTAAGTGAAGAAGATATTGCACAAGCTGCTGAAATAGCAAGTAATGATGCTGAAGGAATCTTAACGGTAATGAATCCTAAACTCTTTTCTAGGTAAATGGTTGTGTTTCTTATCTTAGAGAGTGGACAAAATACTATACACAGGGCAGTGCTATTATGTTTATTTACACAAGACAAGTATCTTAAAGCTTGTTAGCATCAATCGATTCAAAGATAAAAGCATTTCAACAATAAAAACTGCTGAATTGATAAAATAATAAGTAGAAGTGAAGGAATTTTATGAGTACATCAAGAGAGCTTTTTAGCTCCCGAATTGGTTTTATTCTCGCGGCGGCAGGCTCTGCAGTTGGTATTGGTAACTTAGTAGGCTTCCCTGTTAACGCAGCAAAAAATGGCGGTGGAGCATTCTTAATTATGTATGCCCTGTTCGTGTTTTTAATTTGTCTGCCAGTGATGATTGCAGAAATGGCGGTAGGGCGTAAAACAGAGAAAGAGCCCGTAGGTGCTTATAAAACCTTAAGCGGTAACAGTTCGTTATGGGGAGCAGCTGGCTTTCTTGGAGTGCTAACACCTTTTATGATCGCGGTATTTTATATGGTAATTACCGTTTGGATTTTTGGTTATATCGCATTAACAGTCTCAGGAAATTTAGATTATTTAGCCAGTGGTGAAGGTTTTGGTACCTTCATAAATAGCCCTTATCTGTTTGTTGCTATGGCTGTTGTCGCAGCAATAGTGAATTTTATTTTAGTGGCTGGTGTTAAAGACGGTATTGAAAAAGCCGCTAAAACTCTCATGCCAGCGTTGTTCATAATGTTAGTAATCATGGTTGTTTTTGTACTCAGCCTTGATAATGCATTTGCAGGTGTTGAGTTTTTCTTAATTCCAGATGTCAGTAAAATCACACCGAGTGTGGTCAATGGCGCTTTATCACAAGCCTTTTTCTCATTGTCATTAGGCATGGGAATATTAATTACTTATGGCTCGTATATTGATAGAAATACGAATATTCCAAATTCGGCAAAACTTGTGGCAATAACTGATACAAGTGTTGCTTTTGTTGCCGGTTTAATGATTCTGCCAGCAGTATTTTCATTTAACCCTAATGTCAATCCAAGTGAGTTAAGTGATAGCTCGGTATCACTAATCTTTACATTCTTACCAAAAATATTTTTAGCCTTACAAACCTCTATTGGCTATATAGGCGCAAGTGCAGTAGCTGCTTTTTTCTTTATTCTCGTTTTCTTTGCTGCAATCACATCTTTGGTGTCGATTATTGAAGTACCGGTTTCTTATTTAGTGACAGAGAAGAAGCATAGCCGTAAAAAGGCTTTATCTATTTTACTGATGACCGCAGGCGTTTTGACTGTGTTTGCTACCTTATCATTTGGAATGGTGACATTTTTTACTGAATTTATTTCCTATGCTGGTAGCACTAAGTCCTTTTTTGATCTGGTTTATGATGTTTTTTATGACACTATATTACCACTTAACGGCTTCTTATTATGTGTTTTTGTTAGTTATCGTTGGAAGAAAAAGAACTTGTCTGAGCATTTAAGTGTTGGCAATGATAGTTATGTGGGGTCTTGGGTAGAAAAGTATATTAACTTCTCTTTAGGCACTTTTATACCCGCTATCGTTTTGGTTATTTTTATTAATACTGTTGCGCATAAATTCTTTGAAGTCAGCCTATTTGGTTTTTAAATATAGCCAGCAAAAATTTTGAAACTATAAGCCGAGCAATGTTATTATTACTCGGCTTTTTTTTCTTCGAAAAACTCCTATGATTGACTATATCACGGCAACAGACTTTACTGACTGCCAACGTTTATTCCACGGCCGTGGGCATGCTTATGATCATTTATCGCATGTCAATGTTGATTGGCTCTCGCCTGTGATTTTAATTACCTTATATCAAGCTGTAGAAGAGGATTGGTTGCTTGAGCAAGCACAGGCACTGCAATCGTTAATTGTTGATTGTCGAAGTGTGCAAGTGCAGCGGCGTTATGAAAAATACGCTCCAACCTCTGTCTTATTGGGCGAGAGTATTAACCATACTGTGGTGACAGAAAATGGCTTGTCTTATCATATTGAATTTGGCAAAGCGCAAAACAGTGGTTTGTTTTTAGATATGGCTAAAGGGCGACATTGGGTTTACCAGCACGCAAAAGATAAAAATGTTTTAAATTTGTTTGCCTACACCTGTGCTTTCTCTGTGGCTGCTACTGCCGGTGGCGCTAGTCAGGTTGTAAATATTGATTTAAGTAAAGCGTCTTTGAGTAAAGGTCGGGAAAATCATCAGTTAAATCAGTTAGCTAAAAAAGAAGGTAAGCGAGTTATTTTTGAAGGTGTTGATATATTTAAATCAAATAGCCGTATAAAAAAATATGGCAAATATGATTTATTAATTTGCGATCCACCATCTTTTCAAAAAGGCAGTGTTAACATTGAACGTGATTACGCTAAAATTATTCGTCGAATTCCACAGTGGATGAATGCTGGCGCTAAGCTTGTACTCTGTTTGAATAGCCCAGATCTGGATGAGCAATTTTTACTTACTGAAGTGGCACGTGAATGCCCTGAGTGTGTGTTTGAAGAAAAAATTGCAAATCCAGAGGTTTTTAAAGAGGCGCACTCAGGTAAGGGCTTAAAAGTATTAACCTTTACGTATCAGCCGTAAAAATTAATACTAAGCAGTTTTGGTTGTTTAATGAGAGTGCTTAATAGCCGTTAATTTCAGCTAAAACAGCTTCATTTGCGTTGCACAGACTTTTCATTTGTACAGCACTGTTTTTATATAGTAATTTTTGAATGTTACAGCTAATGGCTAAATATAGTGAATTACTTCTCAAGCACTTCGCGCTGTTCAGCCACTTCAATGCGTATATCAAAATCACGTGGCCAATCAGTATTATCATAATCAAACTCAGTTAAGGTTACTGCTTGGTTTTCTTGTAATCTAGTGTTTTTCTCTTCCATCTTATCCTCTCTTTTGAACGTTTATTTGCTCATTATTTCTTTATTGTCTAAGTTTTTTACCGGCGGGGAATTAGTTTTGTTAGCTAATTTATGCTGAAAAACTTTTCCGCTTAAACTTAGTTTATGTAATATTATTACGTATTTTTTTATTAAAAAACAAGTTTAATTCTCTTTTCACTCTTTAAATGTTGTTTTATTACAATCAATAGATTGAAAATTATACGTTTATTTTTTTATGGCTTTTATTCATTTTTAGCTCTTGTTCGCCAGTAACGAGCAAATCTTGGAATATTTGCTTGGGTAAAACCGTTGAACTTGTAGGTAATAATACTGCCAATAGCGGGAGGGTTTGCTCTGTCTTTATCAGTGAACCCTGAGCCTATTTTAAATATCACGCCCTCTGGTGTTTCTACTTTTATTGCGCCCAGCATATTTTGGTATTTACCTTTGCCTTTAATATGTGCGATCACCTTAGCTTCAGCATCTTGGTACTTTTTCAGCTTCATAATATTTGCGGTTCTACCAGAGTGATAATGGGCATTGCCAAGATGTAGCATTAGCCCTTCACCATGATGAGCAATAATGCTGTTTAGTTTTGCTTCAAGCTGTTGGTGATTTTCTACCTTGAACTGTTCAACCATTTGTAAAAAAGGTGAATTCACTGTGATTATTAGTTGCTTCATGGCTGCTATTCGATGTGTGAAAATTTCTTGGTGCTCAGGTAAATCGAAAATCATAAAACGTATTTTTTGCCAGCAATGATTATCTTCCTTGATCTTTCTGACACAAGAAAGCGTCTGTTGAAATTGGTTTCTGCCCATCCACAATTCACCATCCATGGCTTGTTCCGGCCAGTGTTGCGTGAACCACTTAGGGGCGTGAATAATATTGCCTTTACGGGTAAGAAGTTGTTTCCCATTCCAGTAACCTCTAATGCCGTCAAGCTTTTCAGAAAGCCAATATTTCTGGATATCTACGACAGAACGATAAGTTTTAGCTTGTTGGATGGCGGGTTGTTCAAACGGGGGTTGAGCAGCTTTAGCTTTACTAATAGCGCTCACACTAATTAAGATCCAGAAGGAAACAGTCACTACTGTTACTATAGTGTTTAGCATAAATAACATCCTTGTTTTAAAGCTATACAAAAAAATCCTATTTCAATAAGCATAGCTTAAAAAATCAACTAAGCTTATTGAAATGGGATTTTTAATAAATAATGTTCAAGGATTGAATATATGTACCAACTCGTCTTTATTTTTATCATTATGCTACTTTTGATGCTGTCACCTACGGTTGAAGCAAAGAAGCGTTGTAAACCTTTGTTAGCTAAACTTCATAACATACAAGCGATGCAGCGACACGGCTATTCGGCTAAGCGTGGACTAAGTTTAAGAGAACGTGAGGATAAGGCACGTGATAAGTGGTGGCAATGTGAACATGGCTCAGGTAAACAAAAAAGCAATTCAAGTAAAAAGAGTCAGTCGAAAACCACTAAAAAAAGCAAGTCATCAACATTAACTCGATATAAAACAATGAAAGCTGGTACCCCTTTTAAAACCAGTGATGCGATTGTTATTAAGTCAAAATATCAAGGAGAAAAAAAGCATGCCTGGCTGGAGTATTATCAACAGCCTAAGCAATGCCAGCGACCTGAAAGCCTGAAAGTGTTTGCCTTTTGTAGTGAAAACAAACAAACACAACGAGGAAGTTTTGAAGCGCAATATCGGCAAGGAATTGACTAATAAGGGATTGCCCAATAAGGAATTTACCCTGCAAGCAGTTGACCAGCAGACTGTTGAGTAACTACTTGCTGTTAAACTGTAATTTACTCTCTTTATACTGAGTCACTAATGCGTCAATATTATCTTGGCAGTATTCACGTAAGCCACTGAGCAGCATGTGCTTTTTACCATGACCTACAACTTCACCGTTGCTGATCAAATCAAACTCTAACCAAGCATCACCACGCTTGCCTTCAATAGATAAGCTGGTTTTGGCAAGCTCTAATGTTAGGTCTGTAATATCTAAACGCTGTAAACTGATTTTCATGCTTTGGTACATAACCATAGGACGTGCAGGATTAATCATTACGTTTTCTTTAGCCATTAACTTAACTAAAATATCTGGAAAAGTATGGCCTGAAAAGTTCACATACGCTTTTGTTAAGGCATTAATGAGCGCTGGGCAATGAGTATTTTCACCTTCTACTTCTACAGATAAATAGGTTTTTTCTTTCTCATCCTTGATATCGAAGTTAGTCGAAATTTGTGTTGGAAATACCAGTGGAACCTCATCACTAACCATGCCTGAAAAGTTAAAACTCATTTCTTTATGTAAGCCAGATTTAGCAATAATGACTGAAAATAATAGATCTCCAGGTACGCAAAAACGTTTATTGTCGATGTCGTGAAGCGGATTAAAATCATCAGCTACTTTTTTGGCAAAGTCACTTCCTTGCTGGCGAGTAAAGCTGATCACTTCATTTTCAATAGGACAATATTTTTTAATAAACATAGATTCGTTAAGCATAGATTTTTCTGGCATGTTACATCACTTCATTTTTCAAAACGGGGCATTCTAACAGCGATCACGCGATAAATCGAAAAAAATGGTGCTAAAATCAACAAAGCAGACCTCTAAGCAGTTTCATTGCTAGCAAGATAAGCCGTAACTAATTGCTCTTTTTTTATTTTGGGGAGCTTTCTTAATTGGTATTCTCTTTTGCTGGCGCTACTCTTATCAATAGCTGTTTCAATAAAAGCCAGTGTAACAGGGCGTTTTGCTCTAGTATATTTAGCCCCAAGCTTGCTATGATTATGTTGGTGTAAGCGACGCTCAATATCTGTAGTGATTCCCGCATATAAGCTGTTGTCATTACAGCGCAATAAATAAACGTACCAATTACTGTTTGTAGTCATTATTACCGACAAGTATTTTTAAGATAAGCCGATGGTAAATAAAAGTGTTAGAGATATCAAATAACGTCAGTTTGGCTGATTGGGAGATAGAGCTGAGTGCTATCCGTTCTCAGGGGAATGGCGGTCAACGAGTAAATAAAGTGGCAACTGCTATTCATCTTCGTTTTGACATAAACCGTTCTTCATTACCGTCAGTTTATAAAGAAAGGCTTTTGGCAAGTAATGACACTCGTATTTCAAAAGATGGAGTTATTATCATTAAAGCTCAATCTTATCGTACTCAAGAAATGAATAAAGATGACGCATTATCACGTTTAAAAGCTATTATTGTTTCTGCGATGGTCGTACAAAAAAAGCGTCGTATTACCAAACCAACTAAAAGCTCTGTTCAACGGCGGTTAACAGATAAAGCTAATAAAAAAACCATTAAACAAACACGTCAAAAAGTTAAATTTTAATAAAAGAGAGTGTCAATGCCAGTTTCAGCAATCGGTGCAATAGAAAAATTAACAGCCCAACTTGATAGTGATAATACCGTGCAATATCAGCTTCCTTTAGCTGCTATTCATGACAACGAGAGCGCACAAAGTATTCCTTTAAATGAACTTATTGGAAAGAAAATCACCCTAAATTTTCATCATAAAATTGCTTGTAAGCACTGTGGAAAAGCAACTAAGAAAAGTTATTCGCAAGGTTTTTGTTATCCGTGTATGACAAAATTAGCTCAATGCGACATGTGTATCATGAAGCCAGAAACTTGTCATTTTGAAAAGGGAACTTGCCGTGAGCCAGCATGGGGTGAGCAGTATTGTATGATAGATCATTATGTGTACTTATCGAATACTTCAGCCTTAAAAGTAGGTATCACTCGTCATACTCAAATACCTACTCGCTGGATTGACCAAGGGGCAACTCAAGCATTACCTATTTTTAAAGTGAGTACTCGCTTACAGTCAGGGTTGGTTGAAACTGCTTTAGGGGAGTTTATTGGTGATAAAACAAATTGGCGAGCTATGCTTAAAGGCAGTAATGATCCTATAGATTTAAATGCAAAGGCAAAAGAGTTGGTACCTAAAATAGCAGAGCGTTTAGCTGATATTAAGTTAAAGTATGGTGAAGATGCTGTTCAATTGTTAGATGAAGAAGTGGTTGAGATCAATTATCCTGTGAGTCAATATTTAACGAAGATTAGTTCATTTAATTTTGATAAAACACCGGTCGTGTCAGGCATTTTGTTAGGAATTAAAGGGCAATATTTAATTTTTGAGCAAGGCGTGATTAATATGCGCAAATTCTCTTCTTATCAAATAAGTATTGAATATTGATTTCTCGCTAATGTTTTAGAAAATATGTGCTAGATTTACATTAAGTATTTGTTTTTCTGGCACTGGATATCAATTTTATGAATGCAATTGACTATGCTGAACAGGCGAGTGAGTTATTTGTTTTATCAGATTCTTTCTTACGTATTAAAGAGCTGATTGATGATGAGTCATCGACAATTGATGATATTAGTGAAGTTATCATTATTGATCCTGCACTCGCAGGGAGTATATTAAAATTAGCTAATAGCTCTTTATTCAGTTATCCAGGAAAAATTGACACTATTTCAAAAGCGGTTTTAGTACTCGGTATTACAGAAGTCTATAACTTAGTTATCGCCTATTTTTCTACGCAAGCATTTAAATCAACCTCTGTTGATAAAATATTTTTAGAGAATTTTTGGGAGAAAAGTGTTGATTGTGCGTTACTTATCAAATACCTAGGGGTAAGCCTGAATGTAGCGAATGCTGAGCGGTTATTTATCTTAGGCTTGTTACATAATTTAGGTGAGTTAATTGTTCAACAAGTCTCACCTGAAAAAGCCAG
The DNA here is from genome assembly GCF_057546125.1 of Colwellia sp. SU-HH00943. Taxonomy (NCBI): domain Bacteria; kingdom Pseudomonadati; phylum Pseudomonadota; class Gammaproteobacteria; order Alteromonadales; family Colwelliaceae; genus Colwellia; species Colwellia sp. SU-HH00943. The sequence continues at coordinate 371,511 of NZ_BAAJLW010000001.1, read as the reverse complement.
TTTATGCAAAAGTGACGATAACTCCTCTTGCTCAGTGCAAAAACAACAAGAGGTACTTGGCTTCACTTATGCTGATTGTGGTGCTGAGTTATTAAAACTATGGCAGTTGCCTTATAATTTAGTTGCGCCAATTCGTAATCAAAATGAAGAAAACTTTGAAATAGTAAATACTGAGTCTCAATTATTGTATGTTGCAAAAAAGTTGATGATAAGTTTAACCGCATATAAACCACAAGGTAGTATTTTTGATATCAGTGAGCAGCAATTAGCGCAATTATCACTTGAAGAAAGTCACTTAACTTCAGCGATAGAGTTTTGTGATTTAGAGCGCTTAGGTATTTTATCTATTTTAAGCCCAAGCGCAGTGATGATTTATTAAAACCTACTTTCTCTTTTCTAGCTAAGCACTTAAGTGTATTTGAGATGCGTTGCTTGGCATCATAATACTGTTGTATTTTTCAGCCTGTATTGCATTTTCAGGAATAATGACTGGCTGGATAGTCACCTCGTCACTGTTATCTGGATGTTCAGGACCGCCCCTTTTTATTTCTTGGTGAAGCTCATAAAGCGATGCATAGAGTGCAGTTAATGAACCTGTTACACTTTTATTGTCGTCACTATCATGATTATGATTGTTTGAACGCATATACGCTTCAATGACTTGTTGTTGCTGTTGATAATACAGACGTGTTAAGTCCATATCTTTAGCTGCTTGATAGTTAGCTTTAATATTATCTATTTGCTCAGCAGCATACAGGGTCAAGTCATCTTGTATGCTGTTTCCTTGCTCAGGGAGAGTATTTATTATAGTTGATGGATAAGCATTACTATGATGCTGGTGATTCGCACTATAGTTGGGCTGATAAGTCATTGCATGACTAGGGGCAACTTGTAATATTGTCATAATAAATACTCATATTAACTTAAATAATATTGGTATTTTAATTGATGACCAAAATGAAATTGTTTTAGTTTGTAATGCTAAAGTTACGAATTGTTGAACTGATAAAACAACCAATTTAACTAAACTTAACTATGTTTTTTGGTAGCTTGCTTTAATCTCAGTTATGGCGGTTAAGCGTGCTTTCGCTACGGCTTCTTTGATGGCAATCCCCTTTAAACCTTGCTCTACGAAAGCTTTGGCATTTTGCTGATAAGCTGCTTGCATAGCATCACGTAAATATTGCTCTTGAGGATAAGGGCGATCTTCAAAGCCGAGTCGGCCTAGAAAGTCACTTTTACAAGCAATAAGGAAATCATCAAACTCTTTAGGTTTACGCCAAACATCAAGTTGATCAAATATCTTCAATAAGGTACTTGGTTTTAACTGAAATGCTTTATGGCAATGTAAATGGTGTTCGCAAACTTTCAAAGCGAGTTGTTTGTAGTTATTTGGTATTTTTAACGTTTTGGCTATTTTCTCAACTAAAGGTAAACCAGCTTTTTCATGACCATGATGACTTGGCCAGAATTCTTCTTTAGTTAAGCCTTTACCTAAATCATGGCACAAGGCAGCAAAACGGATTGCAGCTTTATGCTCATGATTGATAGTCAGTAAGGTCGCTTGCTCTAACACCATCATGGTATGAATACCGCTACATATTTCAGGATGCCATTGTGCTGGGTTAGGCACATCCCATAAATTATCAAGATCAGGCCATAACACTTTCAATGCTTGGCATTGGCGTAATACTTGAAAGAACACTTCTGGATTGGCAGGCTTTCTACCTGCTTCAGTTTGGTTATCTTCTGACAATGCCCGCTGAATCTCTTGCCATACACGCTCGGCACTTAAGGTTGATAATTCACCACTGAGGCTAATTTGAGTCATTAATTGAAGTGTTTCATCGGCGATGGTAAAGCCGTAACTGTGATATCGCGCAGCGAAACGAGCTACACGTAATACACGTAAGGGATCTTCAGTAAAAGCCTCACTAACGTGGCGTAAAACTTTATCCTTAAGATCTTGCTGTCCATGGTAGGGATCTATGATGTCTCCATCTTCAGACATCGCCATCGCATTGATGGTTAAATCTCGCCTGAGTAGATCTTGCTCAATAGTAACATCGGGTTCGGCATAACAGTTAAAGCCAGTATAGCCATGTCCATGTTTACGTTCTGTGCGCGCGAGTGCATATTCTTGTTTCGTGGTTGGATGTAAAAACACGGGGAAATCTTTACCAACTTGTTGAAAACCAAGTGATAACATTTGCGAAACCGTTGCACCAACAACCAAGTAGTCGTGGTCTTTAACTGCTCGGTTTAGTAGCTTGTCTCGTACAGCCCCACCAACTAAGTAAACATTGAGTTCAGCGGTGCTAGAAGTAGGAGTGTCTGTGCTCAAAAGATTAGCCGGAAAAGATAAGTAATAAGGTAAAGCTTACCATAAATTTTAGTGAAGTATGTGCGTAAATTGTAGACATCCTAGTAACAACAGGGTAGTTTCTTCAGTGAATTTTTACTTTTGTTGTTTTGATTTTATGTACACAAGTTTCTTCTCACTGAGTGAGTTACCTTTTTCAATTGCGCCAAATCCCAAATACCTGTTTATGAGCGATCGACATCGTGAGGCATTAACACATTTAAGATCAGGTTTGGTAGGTGATAATAACGACAGTGCTGAAGGTATGGGAGGCTTTGTTCTTCTTACAGGTGAGGTGGGAACAGGGAAAACAACCGTGAGTCGTTGTTTAATGGCTGACTTACCTGAATCAACCCAACTGGCTTTTATTTTAAACCCGACTTTATCTAGCCAAGAATTATTAGCGACAATTTGTGATCAGTTAAAAATTCGTTACCGTAAAACCGGGGCGACATTAAAAACATTAACCGACAAAATTTCCGAAAAATTATTAAAAAACCATACCAATGGTATTAATACATTATTAATTATTGATGAGGCTCAACACCTTGAAGCAGAGGTGTTAGAGCAATTACGATTGCTGACCAACCTTGAAACCAATACTAAAAAGTTACTGCAAGTGATTTTGATTGGTCAACCTGAGTTACAGCAATTATTAAAACGTCGTGATTTACGGCAGTTAGCACAGAGAATTACTGCGCGCTATCACCTATTGCCGTTAAATCATCAGGAGTTAGGCGCTTATATAAAACACAGGTTATCTGTAGCTGATTGCCACCGTGTTTTGTTTAATACTGGCGCTATTAAGGCCATTCATAAAATATCCCAAGGCGTGCCAAGGTTAGTCAATTTAATTTGTCATAGAGCCTTAATGGAAGCCTATAATTCGAATAACGCTGTGGTTGACAAAAAAATTGTTTATAAAGCCGCGAGTCAAGCACTTGGTGAAGACTTTAAACGACCATATATTTGGCAACAAACGCCTTTTAAATGGGCTATTGCGGCAAGCATCTTTCTATTTGTGTCATTTGCAGGCTATTGGGTTGGGCAAGGCCATCAGGGAGCATTAACAGAAAGTGATGCTCAAGTTTTTGTGCCTGAATCATCAAGTGTAACTGAGCAAGTCAAGGTACTTAAAATAGAACCTGAAAATGTTTCTGCAACAGCGCAAGTAAGTTCAGATAAAGTGCTTGAAAGCAGTATGGAAAGTTCAGAGCAGCCAACTCAAAAGCAAACACAAACGGTAGAAGTTGCTAGCAAGACTGTAGATACTCAGCAGGCTGAAATGGAAGCACCCGTGCAAAGCAACGTAAATCGAAACGTAGCGTCTAAAGATACTTCTGGTACGGTAGATAATGTTGCTGTGCAAGCTGAAAGTGAAACACCTGCATATCAAGTTGCAGCTGTTGATGGCGTTTCTGATGATTTACTAGCAAGGTTTCAAGCCGCAATTGAAGAAAGTGGTGAAGTAGATATAGAACAAGATCCAGAGCTTACTCAAGAAAGTGATGAATTAATAAGGCCATTAACGCAAATGCCTGCATGGGTACAAAAAGGCATTCCGCGCTTGCAATTTGAGCAACATATTTATGCTTCAGATGGCCAAGGTTGGGTGAATGTAAATGGTAGAGATAGGTATGAAGGTGATCTTGTCGCAGAAGGGTTAACCGTAGAGAAGATATTACCGCAACAAGTTATTTTAACTTATCGCGGTGAAAAATTTAGCTTACCCGCGTTGACTAACTGGTAGTTAGTCCGGCAACTAAAAGCTCACAGATTCGTTAATGATATGTGAGCTTGAAAGTTTACCTGTTATTGCCAAGCAGGCATCTTCGCTTCGAATGCTTCGATTTTATCGAGTTTACCCAAGGTCCAACCGACACTATCAACACCGTTTTCTAAACTGTATTGTTGAAATTCATTAAGTGTAAAGTTATACGAAGTTTTTTCACCCTTATCATTGGTATAACTTACCTTATTGTTAGGTAAGTCAACTTCAAGCGTTAATTGAGCATTAGGTGAAAGCTGGAATAACTCTTCAACTTCCTCTTCAGTTAATTTGATAGGTAATAAACCAATATTGATGCAGTTACCGTAAAAAATATCGGCAAAACTTGGCGCAATAATTACCCTAAACCCGTACTCTTCAAGGGCCCATGGTGCATGTTCACGACTAGAGCCACAACCAAAGTTTTCACGTGATAATAGAATACTTGCCCCTTGATATTCTGGTTTGTTTAACACAAATTCAGGGTTAGGCTCTTTGCCACTATGATCAAGGTAGCGACTATCGTGAAATAAGTGAACGCCAAAACCAATACGTTCAGTTTTTTGTAAAAATTGCTTTGGAATTATTTGGTCTGTATCAACATTAGCGATGTCTAACGGTGCAACCAAACCAGTGTGTGTAGTAAATTTTTCCATGATTTGTTCCTATTAGATTATGCGTTTAAGTCAACAAAGTGACCTGTAATTGCGGCTGCAGCAGCCATTTCAGGACTGACTAAGTGAGTTCGACTACCTCGACCTTGACGACCTTCAAAGTTACGATTACTAGTAGAAGCACAGCGATCACCTGCTTTTAAAACATCATCATTCATGCCTAAACACATAGAACAACCAGGTAAGCGCCACTCAAAACCTGCTTCGCTAAATATTTTATCTAGACCTTCTGCTTCGGCTTGAGCTTTTACACGATATGAACCTGGAACAATTATCGCATCGACAGTGTCTTGTACTTTTTCGCCATTGGCGGTTAAATCTTTAACAACACTCGCTGCTGCTCTAAGATCTTCAATACGAGAGTTAGTACATGAGCCAATGAAAACTTTATTTACTGTAATATCTGTAATTTTAGTACCTGCGGTTAAATCCATATATTCAAGAGCTTGCTTGCAAGACTCTTGCTCTACCGGATCGGTAAAGTCGCTTGGTGATGGTACTATGCTATCAACACTCGTTACTTGTCCTGGAGTTGTACCCCAAGTTACTTGCGCTTTAATGTCTTTCGCTTCTAACGTTAATACGGCATCAAAAACAGCACCATCATCAGATTTTAACTGTTTCCAATCATTTACGGCTTGCTCGAATAAGTCACCTTTAGGTGCGTATTCTTTACCTTGAACATAATCAAATGTAGTTTGATCAGGTGCAACTAAACCTGCTTTAGCACCAAACTCAATACTCATGTTACAGACCGTCATGCGCTCTTCCATGCTCAAGGCTTCAATGGCTTCTCCGCAATATTCAACCACATAGCCTGTAGCACCAGCACTACCTGTTTTACCAATGATTGCTAGAATGATGTCTTTAGCACTAATCCCTTTACCAACATGTCCTTTAACTTCGATTTTCATCGTTTTAGCTTTATTTTGACGTAAAGTTTGTGTTGCAAAAACATGTTCCACTTCAGAAGTACCAATACCAAAGGCTAACGCACCAAAAGCACCATGAGTGGCAGTGTGAGAGTCACCACAAACGATAATGGTTCCTGGTAGTGTTAAACCAAGCTCAGGCCCCATTACATGAGCAATACCTTGGTTTTTGTGACCCATACCAAATAATTCAATACCAAAATCTTTACAGTTTTTCTCTAAAGCACGTAGTTGATTTGCGGCGCCTTCACCTGCAGCATCAATTTCAATTGAGCGCGTTGAAATATTGTGATCCATGGTCGCAATGGTACGCTCAGGATGGCGAACAGGGCGATTATGAAAACGTAAATTTGCAAAAGCTTGTGGTGAAGTTACTTCATGAATTAAATGCCTATCAACAAAAAGTAATGGCGTTTCACCTGCCACATCTTCAACCAAATGGTTTTGCCATAACTTTTCATACATGGTTTGGGGAGTGTTTGTTGTCATCTTACATGCTCTCTATTTGTGTACAGATATAATCACCCACTTCACTAGTGGTTTTTGCATTGCTACGTTCATTAGCAGGTAATAAGTCTGCCGTTAAAATACCATTATCTAAGGCTTTGCCAACAGCATCTTCAATGGCTTTAGCTGCAGCGTCTTCATTTAAACTATAGCGTAGCATTAAAGCGGCTGATAAAATTTGTGCAATTGGGTTAGCAATGCCCATACCGGCGATATCTGGTGCACTGCCACCTGCAGGCTCATACATACCAAAGCCCTCTGAATTTAAGCTGGCAGATGGTAATAAGCCCATAGAGCCAGTAATCATGGCGCAGATGTCTGATAAAATATCACCAAATAAGTTAGGGCATAACATCACGTCAAATTGGTTCGGATCACGCACTAATTGCATAGCTGCGTTATCAACATATAGGTGTTCAAGTTCAACCTCAGGGTACTCAACAGCCACTTCTTCAACTACTTGGCGCCATAATTGACTAGTGGCTAATACGTTTGCTTTATCAACAGAAGTCACTTTGTTATTACGTTTTTGAGCGGCTTGAAAAGCAAGGTGTGTAATACGTTTTATCTCACGACGAGAATAGAACATAGAATCAAAGCCTGTTTCTTCTTCCCCTTCACCTTTACGACCTTTTGGCTCGCCAAAGTATATATCGCCGGTTAATTCACGAATCACTAACACATCAAAACCTTGCTCAGCAATATCGCTACGTAATGTAGACAATGATGAAAGTGCTGGTTGTAATGTTGCAGGTCGCATATTACAAAATAAGTCAAAGTGACCACGTAAACCTAATAAAGCACAACGCTCAGGTTGCTCTGTTGGTGGTAAGTTAGACCATTTAGGGCCGCCCACAGAGCCAAATAAAATAGCATCACTTTCTTGGCAACCTTTCATGGTTGATTCAGGCAAGGCATTGCCATGATTATCAATGGCAGCGCCACCTACATCATAATCTTTAGTATTAATTGTGATATCAAACTTTTTAGAAATTGTGGTTAAAACTTTTTTGGCTTCAACCATAACTTCAGGACCGATACCGTCACCGGCTAGTATTGCTATATTGGACATTTTTTAAACCTTTCTTTTCAAATTTAATGACAGAGACTGTTATTTACTTGCTGCTTTCAATTCAGCGATAGTTTTTGCTCTGTGTATGCTGTTTAATGCATGTATTAATGCTTGGCCTGATGCTTCTATTACATCGGTTGCTAAGCCGTAACCATGGAAATTTCTATCTTGCCAAGTGATCACTAAATCCGCTTGCCCAAGCCCGTCTTCGCCTGAACCTTTGTTTGATATTTTGTAATCACTGACTTCAAACTCAACATCAACTGCTTGTTTAATAGCTTGATAAAGTGCGTCAACTGGACCGTTACCTGTAGTGGCATGTACTGTTGAATCTTCTTCACCTGCTAATAATTTAATGCTGGCTGTGGCAAATTCGCCATCGCCACACTGCACATTAATAGCGCCTAAACGGTAATGATCTTGTGTATCTTGCTGTTGAATGTTGAATAATAATGCTTCTAGATCATCATCAAATACTTGGCCTTTCTTATCGGCTAAAGCCAAAAAGTCTGCATATAATTGCTCAAGTTCATAATCACTTTCTTGGTAACCTAAACTCTCCATGCGATGCTTAATAACATGACGGCCGCTACGTGAGGTTAAGTTTAATTTGGTTTTGGCAATACCGACACTTTCAGGAGTCATAATTTCATAGGTATTGCTGGCTTTTAGCATGCCGTCTTGGTGTATACCTGAAGAATGGCTAAAGGCATTGCCACCGACAATTGCTTTGTTTAGTTGCACAGGCATATTACATACAGTGCTCACAAGTTTTGAGGTGCGAGCAATTTCTTGATGATTTATGTTGCTGTATACGTTCAATAATGACTCACGCGTTTTCATTATCATGGCAACTTCTTCTAATGAACAATTACCTGCTCTTTCGCCAATGCCATTGATAGTACATTCAATTTGACGAGCACCTGCTTGAACTGCAGCCATAGAGTTAGCAACAGCTAAACCTAAATCGTTATGACAGTGTACAGAGATGATTGCTTTATCAATATTAGGAACACGGTTAAATAAGTTGGTAATAATACCTTGGAATTCAAAAGGTAAGGTGTATCCAACTGTATCTGGAATATTTACCGTTGTTGCCCCTGCATCAATTGCTGCTTCCACCATACGGCATAAATTATCAATCGGTGTTCGGCCTGCATCTTCACAAGAAAACTCGACATCATCAGTAAATTTTCGGGCGTATTTCACCGCATGTACTGCCATCGCTTGTACATCAGAAAACTCTTTACGTAACTTCTGTTGTACATGCACATCTGACGTGGATATAAAGGTGTGAATACGGAATTGATCAGCAACACTTAACGATTGCGCACAAGCATCAATATCGGCTTCAACAGCACGGGCTAAACCACAAACACGTGAGTTTTTTATAACGCGAGCGATTTGCTGAACTGATTCAAAATCACCCGGGGATGATACTGGAAAACCAACTTCCATAATATCAACACCTAAACGCTCAAGCGATTGGGCAATCTGCAGTTTTTCATGGACAGATAAACTGGCGTTTAGGGCTTGTTCGCCATCACGTAAAGTCGTGTCAAAGATAATGACATTGTCTTTTGAGTTGGTTGCTGTGTTGCTCATGTTGATATCCTTTATTTTTGCCTAATATTTATTTAACGTTATGCCACCGGAGTGGTTTAAATGCTAACTAACACATAGACGTAAAAAACCCGCGTTAGTTAGCGCGGGTTTTAATTGAATTCTTATCTGTTTTTATTTTTAGCGTAATATCTAAAATGTTTGAATAAGCAATAAAACCTAGCCGCGCACAATGAGTACGAGGAGGAGGTTGAGGAGAGTGTGCTTAATCATTACTTTCATTTTTAAATATTTGCTTAATCATTTTTACTGATTATGCATCAATTACGCATAAAGAGTAAAATAAAATTTATTAATGTATGTATTTATAACGTTAATACTCTAACTGGTCAAATGAAAAAAGCTGCATGGCTAGATGGTTTTGTTATATCAAGCGGCAAAACAACATTATAATGTCCAATAGCCAAGTTTTTTCCGTTGCTTTAAGTTACGAAAAATATTCAACGGCTTACGTTTTTTTGCTTTTTTACCGTTTTCTAACATCACCTTTGTCGCCGTTAATATACGTTGGGCTGATTGACCATCATTATAGGGATGAAGGTCGTCAGCATAGGCTTTAATTGCCGTTTGTAATTTCTCGCCAGGCTGCAGCGCTGTTACTATAGCTTGCTCAAGTTGCTCTGCTGATTGAATGTTAACTAAGTAATCACCGGGCTCTTTATTATTTAAGCTGACGGTTGCTTTGTTTAGTAATGAAAACTCGCCAATCACAGAGGAAGTGTCTGAAACCATGATATCTGCGGTTTGCAATAATTCATTAATACTTGAGGTTTCAATGATTTGTACATTACTTTTGACTAAAGTTTGATATTGTTCTAACCAGTTTTGAGCCATTTTTGGGTGAAATTTTATTAACCAGTGATAATCTTTTTGTTCACTTAAACGTTTAATTTCATCAAATAAAGCAGGGGCAGAGGTTAAGGCAGGCGAAAAAGTGGGCGCATAAAGGATAATCTTTTTATTTTCTTTATGTAACTCAGTCTTTATTGGCATTGCTGGAGTTGTGAATAAATAATCCAGTTTTGGCCACCCGGTTTCGACAACATCAAAAAAACCATGTTGCTGTGCTAAGGTATTAAAGCGATTCGTCGTTGCAGGGCCATGAGTGCAATATAAATCAAAAAAATCACGAATGATAAAATGACCTTTTTTCTTCCATTCAAGGCCATGAAAAACTTGCACTTTTAGCCCAGGGATAAAGTTTGGAATTTCATTGCCCGGCGCAAAGCTAGCGTCAGGATTATACGCTCGTGCTTCATCAATAGAAGATAAAACAGATTCGTTATCATGAAAGTAGCTTTGGGTTACTTCTTTGCCAACAGCAAGCCATTTTACTTCATCACCCGCAGCTAAAATGCGCGTTTGCATGGGACGCAAAATTTCAAAGGAGTAATTATGCGCTATATAAAATAAATAGCGTGTTGCTGCCATGATATTTCCTTGAGCAATGTATAGTTAATTTTTAACACTAAAGGCGTTTAGTTTGTACTACTTCGATAATTTCCGTTGTTGATACGGAAGGTGTTCTGGGAAGGTAGATAACTTGGCAAATATCTTTTAAGTGATCGAATTTTCCTTGCCAGTCATCACCCATCACTAATATATCAGCGTTATAGTATTTTATATATTCGGCTTTTAATTCTAAAGATTCTTCTAAAAAAACTTCATCGACACAGCGCATTGAGCGAATAATGTGTTGGCGATCTTCCTCAGTATAAACAGGTGGTCGACCTTTTTTAGCGATATTTAGCTTATCGGATGAAACACCAACAATCAGGTGGTCGCCATGAAGTTTGGCTCTTTCTAATATATTGACATGTCCAACATGGAAAATATCATAAGTACCAAAAGTTATTACTCTCATGCTCAATTTTCTCCGTTAATTGACTAGTACTTTACCATGTGTAAGATACGCTGGTTCGAATAAACTCTTCGCCGTAATTATTCTGACCAAAATACACCTTTAGCCCTAAAAAGGCAGCATCAATGGCTTTAGAGTAATTAATTTCTAACTCATGAGATTGTTGGTAGTCAGCATAATTAGAGTTGTTGAAATTAGCGGTACGGTAAAGAAAAGAAATTTGGGAGTCATCACTGTTTTGCCAATCAAAACGAATACTGCCTGATTCACCGCCAACTTTATCTTTAGGATCTTTTCTTGTGCCCCACCAATGGCCCATTTTCACGCCGTCATTTGAATAGCCTTCAGCATAAATATGATGCGTGTACCAAGCTGACTGAAATGAGGTGAACTCTAGGTTCACAGACATAGTTTCATTTAAATAAGGAAAGAAGAGGCCAAAACTGTTGGCTAAGTTAGCGAGTTTATAGTTAGTGTAGTTATTGGTATCTTCACCCGCATATTCATAATAAAAACTAAAGGGCATGTTAAACCAATTTAAATCAAATTTATTGGTAATAGATGCCTGTTGATTGCCAAACTCTTCACTACAATCTTGCAAGTCGGTTCCCACACCACCGCAGTTATCACTATTCACAGGGTCAATAATTGCGTTCCAAATGTCTTTTAAGGTAACAGGTTCATCACCGCCAAACATGAGTGTTCGGTTAAAACCGATTGTCCACCAATCAAAAGGTTGAGCACTTAAGTGCATCATTAATAAAGATGGCTCTCCAGAAACAGCTGGCTCATCACGATCAAAGCGAATACCATCGTGCTCATCTAATATACCTATAGACATTTCATATTTTATATTGAAGTCGGTGATAAGGGTTGGGTTGCTTATGGTGACACTTAGTGGTGGTTTTGCTTGGGTAGAAAGTAATACAGCACTGTCTTGAAAAGGAGATACCCAGTGCTCTCTGTAACCCACATCAACTTGTAGCAGGTCGACACCAAACGAAACAAAACTATTAGTTCTTAGATAATCACCACCTTCATAATAACGGCCGCCGCCATTAACAATCAGGTACTGATTAGCCTGCCAAAAGCCACTAAATGCAGCGCTGTAATTTGCATCAGCCATTTGGCCACGTTGGTTGGCAAGGGGAATATTTTCTTCATTAGCGTAACTTAGCTCAGCTGAAGCATAAGTGATAGCAGCATCTTGCTTATAGCGTTTAATATAATTTGTAATTCTTCTGTGCAAGCCAGGGTGACTATCTTCAACTTTTGCTAAATAACGATCTATAGTTGCTGCATGATAAGGTTTGGTTAAAATCGGCAACTTTGCTAGTGTCGCTAAACGATTTAATTCTAGCTCTATCAAAGGCTCTACTTGAAGGGGTAAATAAGGCGATGGGCCTTTAGCAATACTGCTAAAAGCAATTAAGCATAGCCCAAATAGGGCGGGAAATTTAAAAAAATTCAAAAAGGTTACTTCAACTTTAAGCATAATTTGGCTGATTATTTTAACGAGCTACACCTGTAATTACTAGATACAGGTCAAAATTAACTTTAGGATTGCGTTAATATATCGGTAAAATATTGTTCCATTTGCAACACAGTTTGACGATGCGACATTTTAGTTTTGATGACATCTTTTGCGTTACTTGTGATTAAAGCAAGTTTATCTTTATCTTTATATAGCATCCTAATTTTATCAGCGAGTGCTGTCGTATCGCCTATAGGCACTAAATAACCATTAACACCATCTTCAATAGTTTCTAATACACCATCATTTTCTGATGAAACAACTGGGGTCCCATTTGAGAGTGATTCAAGTACTACTCGAGATAAGCCTTCTTTACTTAATGAGGGCAGAATTAATAAATCGCAAGCTTTAGCAATCGCAGGAACATCACTTCTAAAACCTGGCTGAATGATACGCTCTTTCATTCCAGACTCATTGATTTGAGTGATAAAAGGTTCGCGATTGAGGTTGTCGCCAACCAGTATAATTCTTAATTCTTCTATATCCGTTAATTGCTTGGCTGCTTCAAGCAGTACACTGGTGCCTTTGTGAGGCCTTGGGCTGCCAATACAAAGAATATTGAAATACTTGCTATCACTACCAAGGGAGCTTAAATCAGCCTTTGGTTCTTTATACCAAGCTAAATCATGGCCTTTATAAATAGTTTTAACATTATTTTTGATGGAGCTTCTTACTTTACTTTTGACATTATCGGTACAAGGTGTTGAAACACAAATAACACCATCAATTCTTGGGTGAAGCATGCATAAGTAATTAGTAGGGTCAGTTCTATACATACCGCCGGAGGTACCACGATAAGCAATCAGTTTTGCTTTGGTACCAATGCAACCAAAAGCTGCATTGGGAATGCCTTTAGATTCAGTGGCATAAACAATATCAATATCATGTGCTTTGATATATTGATGAATTTGTTGGATGACAGACAAGCTATGCTTTTTAAGGGTTTTCAGTTCAATAAAGTTAACAGCAGAGTTTTTATACTCATCAACGTAAGCATTAGTGGCACTCGACATAACAGTTACTTCATGTCCTAACTTAGCTAATTCAATATAGCATTGAGCTTCAGGACGAACTGCATTATATGAACGGCCACGATTTGGTATGACAAGTATTTTCATGAGAAATTGATATTAGCCTAAAAGAAGCTGTTAACCCCAGTTATCCATTGAACTACGACGACGAGCGAAGAATTTAGGTAAGATAAGCCCTAAAAGTAAACCTACACCTAACACAATAGCACCATTGAAAAACCATTGTTTTTTTATGTTGGTGTCTTGGTCTTTTACTTTAGTTTGAGTTTGCGTAAGTTGTTGCTGTACTTTTTTTAAATTGGCTTGCAACTTGGTTTTATCTTGGTTGAGAAGCTCTACAGTACTTTTTAGTTCATTTACTTCGCCATCAAGTTGCGCTCTATAATCATTGCTGCTTGCTAATTGTGAGTTAAGTTCAGCAACCACAAAACGTAGTCCAGGTTGAGTGGTTATATATTTTGACTCTATCCAAGTAATACGATTACCGTCGTCGATAATTTCACTATAATCGTTGGATGATTTACCTGTGATTTTTATTTCAGCGCCAGCGTTAATTGTACCTAATATGCGATAATTAGTGCCAGGTCCAGCATGCATATAAATAAACAGGTCATCCGATATATAACCTTGCTGACTTTCTTGTGCTTGAGCAGAAAAAACGGCAGTTAACATGATAAAAACACCTAGGATGCTTTGCTGAAATAACCGTAATGGTACTTGTTTGGAAAAGATATTTAGAGCATTCATGAAATAACCACTAGATAAAATAAATCATTGAAATGATGATATTATGTGTTTGCTGCTTTGATAGCAAGTTTAGATTTATAGTCTATCAAAGACGGCATGAAATTCCCTTTACCTTTGTTTAACTACTTTCCTAATTGTTCTGATTTAACCTTTGTATTATTTATCTTTCTAGTTTTTATCGGTTACGCTATTTAAATATAGATAGGCATAGTACTTTTATACTAAAATGACGGCCAGCAAAGTTGTCAAGAGTGTGAATATCTTTTGCTTTCCTAACAAATTGACATCATTAAAATTATTAAGTGGTAATTACATGAGATTAAAAAATAATAAATCTGTTGAGAAGCAAATTAAGTACCTCTATCACTCAACCCGTTTAGATAAACTCATCCATTATCTTCGTAGCCGGAATAGGCCTGAAGCTGTATTTATTTGGATTCCCAAGAATGCCGGCACCAGCCTTTATAATATGCTTAGAACATATGGCTGTATTAAAGTTAAAGTATTAGATCAAATTAAAAAGCGCTTTTCTCAGCGTGGTCTTGTGACCTTTGATCATATGGATTATCACCAGCTAGTACAAAATCAACATGTAACAGCCGAGTTTGATAAGAAATCATTTAAGTTTTGTTTTTGCCGTAACCCATACGATAGAGCCGTATCCTTGTATGTTTATTTGACTAAAAAAATGCAGGACAAACCTTCTTTTCTTGCTTTTTGGCAATCTGTTGAAGGGAATATGGATGATATCGGCATGTATAACTCTCAAGGGATGAGTATGTGTAACCCTCAATATTGTTGGGTTGAGCATATTGATATGGACTTTATTGGCCGTTATGAGAATTACAATGAAGAGTTAGAGCGCTTAATGGCTGAGCTAAAGTTACCCCCTTTAAAAGTTGAGCATAGAAATAAGTCTGCTCGTAAGTCTTGGAAAAGCTATTATTGTCAAGAATCTAAAGATGTTATTGAAAGAATCTACGAAAAAGACTTTCAGTACTTTAAGTATGAGAAAGAGGACTTTTTACCTAGCTAAATTTATGTTTTCTTTAGTGATGAGTCCATGAACTACTTTTGGGTAGTGTGTTAATAAGCATTAAAAAATATTGGTAGAGTGAATGACAGTTGAAATAGAACTTAAGTATTTGTTATCTGAGACAGATGTTGATAACAACATGGTGGCAGCTAAAATTACTGAAATGCTTTCAAGTCAACAAGTTAGCTTTGAATTTAAAGAAAAGTTGTTGGTCAATGATTACTTTGATAATGCCGAACTTGAGCTTAGAAAAATGGATATGGGTTTGAGAATTCGCTCGCAGGAAGGCAAGTTTGAGCAAACCATCAAAACAGCGGGCATTGTGGTGGACGGTTTGCACCAACGTCCAGAATATAATGTAGCGCTTGAAAATAATAAGCTAGATTTAAGTTTGTTTCCAGAGCATATCTGGCCAGAAAAACTTCACCTCAATATTTTAGAGCAAAGCCTTCAAATTATTTTTAATACTAACTTTATCCGTCAAGCGTGGCTTATAAACTATGATGACAGTGTTATTGAGCTCGCATTAGATGGTGGCACAATCAGTACAGAAAATAGTTCGAAATTAATCCCTATCAAAGAGTTAGAAATCGAATTAGTGCAAGGCGACAAAAATGCCTTGTTTACTCTAGCTGAAGAATTAAAACAGCTATTTAGTTTAACGCCAGGTAATCAAAGTAAAGCTGCACGCGGCTATGCTTTATACCAAGATACATTAAGTAAATAGAATAGACGTATGTTGAAAAAAATTTTCATCACTAGTGCACTGCTAATCGGACTGTGTATTAAGCAGATACAAGCCATACCTTATCAACTTCCAGACAATAATGGTCGATTTATTGGTGAAGTGCAAAAGCACAAAGTTGTTAAGGGAGATTATTTTCAAAAAATTGCCGAGCAGTATAATGTTGGTTTTTTAGCCCTTATGTCAGCTAACCCTGAGGTAGATCCTTTTTTGCCTGAGTTAGGTCAAGAAATAACAATTCCAAGCGCAATGCTTTTACCTTTTATAAAACGTGAGGGAATTGTGGTTAATTTACCCGAGCTGCGTTTATATTATTTCCCTCCGGGAGAAAATGTTGTCCATGTTTTCCCTGTCGGTATAGGGAAAGAGGGATTACCTACACCGATAGCCACCAGTTATATCAGTGATAAAAGGAAAGATCCTGTTTGGCGTCCTACTCAAGCCATGCGTGAACGTTATTTTGCTGAACATGGTAAAGAAATGGCTGTAGAGTTCCCCCCTGGGCCTGATAACCCGTTTGGAAAGTATGCGTTAAGATTAGGGGCTAGCGAATATTTAATCCATGGCACAAATAAACGTATAGGTATCGGCATGAGAGCAAGCTCAGGTTGTATTCGAATGTTTGATGAAGACATTAAGTGGATGTATGACAATGTGCCTTTAAATACTAAGGTAAGAATTATTGATCAACCTATTAAGATGTCTTATGAATCAGGGCAAAGGCAATTGATTGAAGTACATGCGCCGTTATCTATTGACTCTGTCCCACAACCGCTTAAGTTGAGTAAAGCCGTGAAAAACTTTATTGGTACTAATGATGATTTTTGGCAGAAATTACAGCCGGTATTTGACAAACCAAATGGCATGGTCGTGGAACTTGGCAAGTAAGTATTAGGCTTTTCAAAGAGACAAAAAAACCAGTTACAATGTAACTGGTTTTTTATATCTGGTTTAATAATCGCAAGCGATTATTAAATTGTTGCTAATTAAAGTGCAACAATGTTCTCAGCTTGTGGGCCTTTTTGACCGTCAGTTACTGTGAACTCAACTTTTTGACCTTCAGCTAATGTTCTGAAACCGTCACCAACAATTGCGTTGAAGTGAGCGAAAACGTCAGGGCCATTTTCTTGTTCGATGAAACCGAAGCCTTTTGCTTCGTTAAACCATTTAACTGTACCTGTAGTAGTAGACATATTTATTTCCTAAATTTATGAGTAATGATGCGCTTTTGATTTATAGCTTATTAATCGAAAAGCGAATTTTGCTAAAAAGTGTTGCTATTACTTATAAAACAGGACGTGTTAGTTCCAGAAGAGATATTAACAGCGTAATGGTGTACAAAAATATAAAACGAACTTTAAGCGCGTGGAATTATAAAGCCGCCTTAGTTTATGTCAAGCTTTGGCTCAATAAATTCCCCAGTTTTACTTGCGAGTAACTAGCATGAACACACTTTATAATTCACATTGTGACTAGTAGTGACATTATTTCATCTATTGTTTTATGAGAGAATATTTGGCTAATGATGATAGCTATGACAATACGCTAGAGGCTATGAAGATGTTGTTAGCAAACATAAAAAAACCGCTGTTATATTAATAACAGCGGCTTATTATTTTCAATATTATTATGAATTAAATAATGAAGGGTATCCTAAAGCTTAAACTCTTGAACCGATTGTTGTAGCTCTTCAGAAAGCTTAGCCACTTCACTGCTTGAAGCTGCGGTTTGTTGTGAGCCTGCTGTTGTTTGCTCAGCAATGGCTACAATTGATTCTAAGTTTTCACTGATTTCATGCGCAACAACACTTTGCTCTTCTGCCGCACTAGCAATTTGAGAGCTACGGTCGAAGGCTTCATGTACTGCATGAGTTATCGTTTCTAGTGCTTTATCCGCTTCTTCTGATTGAGTCACACAATCAGCGGCTTTGAGCTTACCAGCATCCATCACAGTCACGGCTTTACCCGCTCCTAGTTGTAAGGCTTCAATCATGGTTTGAATTTCTGAAGTCGACTCTTGTGTTCTGCTAGCTAAGGTTCTTACTTCATCAGCAACTACGGCAAAACCACGACCTTGCTCACCAGCACGTGCTGCTTCAATAGCTGCATTTAAGGCGAGTAAATTGGTTTGCTCAGCAATGCCACGAATAACATCTAAAATACCGCCAATTGATGCGCTATCTTGTTGTAATTGATTGATAACTTGTGATGCGGATTCTACCTCACCAGCAAGTTGTTCAATGGTATCTCTATTTCGGCCTGAAATAACTTTTACACGCTCAGCTTCATCATCAGCGTGTTTAATTTCACCAAGTGCATCATTAGCACTTGATAATACGCTTTGTGAAGTACTACTCATTTCTGTCGTTGCAGAAGCTGCTTGTTCAACTTGGTTACGCTGCTCTTCTATAGCCGTTGTACTTTCTGCAGTTACAGCGGATGTTTCTTCTGCAGCTGCGGCTAGTTGTGAAGATCGGTTAACAATCCCTTCAATTAAGTTACGTAAACTATCAATTAATACATTACAGTTTTTAGCAAGTAGCGCAAATTCATCTTGACCACTTTCATCTAATTTATGTGATAAATCGCCAGAAGAAACAATATTAAGCATGTCATTTACACGCGATAACGGGCGAGTAATGCTGATTAAAGTAAAACGCGTGATAATAATAGCGATGATAATTGAAATAACCATAATAACCGCTGTTTGTGTATTACCACTAGATACAGAGCTTTTAACTAACTTAGTAGCTTCTGTGGTGGTTTGATTCGCTAATTCCACCTGTTTATTTAAAATGGTGTTAACTTGAGCGGTGTTCTCTTCTACTGACGCTAACATGTTTTTAGCTTGTTGATTAGCTGATAACTGTGAGCGTTTGTGATAAATAATACCGCCAGTTGAAGATAATAACTCTTCGATGTCGGCAAATGCACTAGATAAATCTTGCGCGGTATCATCAAGTCTATTCATAGTCAGCTCAGCGATAATATCATTGACTGAGCCTTGTGCGCCTTCAAGGCTGAAAGATATTTCACTTTCGATGAGTTCAGCAGTACTTTCAACTAAAGAATCTCGGTATTCAAAAGAAGAGGAAACAATGCTGTTAAATTGATTTTCTAATTGCTCACTTAAACTAATAGCACGTTGAAGTTTAGTATCAGCTAAGTCGTGATCAGCTAAATCAAGTAACAAGGTCACGGCATCATCCGCTTTTTCTTCTAGGCCGCTTACTTTTTCTGTTAGGGCATTATTTTGCTCAATTGACACCTTTCTATTGTCAAATACTGATTGTGCATCTCGCTCAAAAGTCGTGTAAATTTTAGTCACTTTATTGAGGTTGGTAATCAGCGCATTTTCATTTTGAACTAGAGTTTTGAGCTGCTTAAATTCAGGGTTAAATTTTGCATTGATACTTTGAAAAGATTGTAGGTTTTTTGCTAACGTTTCTAGTTCGGTATCATAAAAGCCCTTTAAAGTAGAGCTGGCCATTTGGTTTAATTCAAGGCTTAACTGGTTACTTCCTTTTAACGTAGGAATAGCTAATTGGTTTTGTTGTTGGGTTGAGTCGCTAATAGTGTTGAGGTTAACCCAAGAAATGACACTAGTTAAAACAAGTAGAATTAAGATGATGGTGAAACCACCAATTATTCTCATCGCTACAGTTAAATTCATAAATACCACCGGTTAGTTTAAAAGCATATGCATTAATTATCGTTGAATAATACCCGTTGGGAGGAGGTTGTTATTCTATTATTTTAGTTTAAATCTATTTTTTTTGCTTAAGCTTTTTATCCATTTAAAGCTACCTTAAACATATCGGCTATGGGCTCAATATGTTTAATTTTGTTTTAGACTGCTTGAGTATATCAAGATGAATAAGTTTTTCACCCATAAATATTTATAGATTGAGTACAAATAAAGCATTCAATGTGCTGATTCAGTAAAAATGTTTTTGTCATGCCAGCGTAACAGCGTCAAATGATTACCCCAAACGCAACCTGTATCAAGGGCATAAACATTTTGGTGTGAGCTCTTGCCCATTAATGCCGCCCAGTGGCCAAATACCCAAGTAGTAGTGTTAATAACATTTGATAGTTCATACCATGGGTATAGTTTTAGTTCCGCTTTAGATGAAGTTAATGAGTCAGGTGAAAATTTTTGCTCGAATTCTAAGTGCTTATTTTCATCACAATAGCGCATACGCGTATATGCATTAATGGTATATCTGAACTTTTCTTCGGGGCTATTGGCTTGCTGCCAGTTATTAGGCTGCTCACCGTACATTGACTGTAGCCAGTATTTAGCTTTAGGTGAAGTAAGTTTTGTTTGAGCATCTTTTGCTTGCGTTAATGCTTCAGATAAACTCCACTGCGGTGATATTCCCGCGTGGCTCATATAGGCGTCTTCATTATTGATTTGCTGAATTAATGGTTGTTGAATTAACCAGTGCATTAATTCATCAAGATCTGGTGCAATCAGTAGTTCTGATAGCTTGTCTTGTTTTTTCGCTTTTTTAAGACCGTGATACACAGCAAGTAAGTGGAGATCGTGATTACCTAAAACTACCTTTGCTGAATTACCTAATGACTTGATAAACCTTAAGGTACTAAGAGAGTCTGGTCCTCGGGCAACTAGATCGCCAGCAACATATAACTTGTCGTTTTTTGGGTTAAAATTTACTTGAGATAGTAGTGCTTTTAGCTCCTGATAGCATCCCTGGATATCACCGACTAAATACGTTGCCATGCACTTAACCTTTGGCTTTCAATTTTTGCTGTGCGGCTCTTAAGGCTTTTCTCGATAATTGTTTATCATCGTTTGCTTCTAAACTGACTACGTTGTCGGTAATAAAATTGGCAAGTTTTATATAGTCATCTATGGATAAATTTTCAGGTCGAAGCGTGGCATCAATGTTCAAAGATTCAAGTTGTTCTACACTCATTAGTTTTTTAAAGGTGTTACGAATAGTTTTACGACGTTGATTAAATGCGGTTAAACACACAGTATTTAGCGCATTGATATCTTTAACGGGATTTTTAATTTCTTTATGTGGAATTAAACGCACAATGGCAGAATCAACTTTTGGTGCAGGTTTAAACGCTTCTGGGCCAATCTCCATCACCGGAATAACTTGGCATTGGTATTGTGACATGATCGACAGTCTTCCATAAGCCTTACAATCTGGCCCTGCAGCCATACGCTCAACAACTTCTTTCTGTAACATAAAGTGCATATCTTGGACTTTATCTTTAAACGTGAGCAAATGAAAAATGAGCGGCGTTGAAATGTTATAGGGTAAATTACCAAAAATACGCAGTGGTTTTTCTTGTGCTAACTCAGAGAAATCAAAATTTAGTGCGTCAATTTCATGAATAGTTAAATGTGGAGCTAAAAAAGGGTGATGACGTAGTCTATGCGCTAAATCTCTATCTAATTCAACCACAGAAAGTTTTCCTGCGCGTTCTACGACAGGCTCAGTTAATGCACCAAGACCAGGACCTATTTCCACTAAGTTTTCACCAGGCTCAGGGTTAATAGCATCCACTATGTCACTGATAATGGCATCATTATGTAAAAAGTTTTGGCCAAATCGTTTTTTAGCCTGATGGCCTAAGTGGACTTTGCTATTCATAATATCTCATTTAAAAATTGATTTAACGGGTATGTTTTTCGATTACATATAGTGATTGCTAAGAGAACAAGGTCTTCAGCAAAAACACATACCACAGCTTATCCTCGTGGTTTACTACTGTTTGCAAGATCAATAGCGGTTTTCATCGCTTCCATCATACTACCTGAGTCGGCTTGGCCCGTTCCGGCAAGCTCTAGTGCTGTACCGTGATCAACAGAGGTACGGATAAAGGGTAACCCTAAGGTAATATTGACTGAAGCACCAAAGCCTTTATATTTTAAAACGGGTAAACCCTGATCGTGATACATAGTTAAAATGGCATCAGCATCTGCTAGGTATTTTTCTTGAAAAATTGTATCGGCAGGTAATGGCCCAATGATATCCATTCCTTCTTCTCTTAATTCATTGAAAGCCGGAATCATGGTATCAATTTCTTCGCGACCTAAATGGCCGTCTTCACCTGCATGAGGGTTAATCCCACAGGCATATATTTTAGGTGAATCAATACCAAATTTGGTTTGTAAATCTTGATGGAGTATGCGAGTTACTTTTTGTAAGCGTTCATAAGTGATCGCTTTAGATACATAAGCAAGCGGGATATGTGTAGTAACTAAAGCAACACGTAATCCTTCAGTAGCAAGCATCATAACAACATCAGAGCAATTAGCTTGGTGAGCGAAGTATTCTGTATGCCCGCTAAATGGCACACCGGCTTTATTGATTAAGCCTTTATGAACAGGCCCTGTTACCACGGCATCAAATTCGCCTGACATGTTTTTTTCGCTAGCTACTTGCAGAGTATCTACAACATAAGCACCATTATTAGTATCTAACTCACCGGCAACGCAAAGCTTACCAAGCGGTACATCTAAAATAGTTAAGCTGCCAGCTTGCTGTGGTATTGCCTCAATAGTTTCATCAAAGTCAATTAAGGTTACAGGCATGTTTAGCTGCTTTGCTCTTTGCTTAATCAAGGCTTTTGAAGCAACAACGACTACTTGTACGGGCCAATCCTGTTGAGCAATAGCAATGACGAGATCAGGGCCAATACCTGCAGGCTCACCCGGGGTAATAGCTATACGCTTGGTCATTACTTGCCATCCTGTTCAAATACTTCAATGTAGGCTTCATCTCTTGTTTCTTTGATCCAACGAGCACTTTCTACACCAAATTTACGGTTATATAATATTTGATAGGCACGATTTTGGTTGATTTGTGATGTGGCATCAACCATGCGTCTATCATGTAACTGAGCGATGTGCCAGCCAAATGATGAGCGAAATGGTTTATGGTATTCACCTTTTTCTAATGATGCCAGTGCATCCTTAAAGGCAGGGTCATAACTTGTTGGATCTGCCCAACCTAAATCTCCACCTCGTACAGAAGTTGGGCCTTCAGAGTGCTCTTTCGCCAACTCCTCAAAAGTAGCTTCACCCGCATTGATTTTGTCTAAATAGCCTTGTAATTGTTCTTCTGCTTTTGCTTCACTTAAAATGATTGAAGGTTTAATGAGGATATGGCTCGCGTGTACTTCTTCAACTTCAACAATTTGTCTGCCTCGAATATCAAGCACTTTCACAATACTAAAGCCTAAACCTGTACGAATAGGGCCTACAACGGTGTCTTTTTCTTTACCATCAATTAATTCAGAGAATAACGTTGGCATTTCGTTGATGTTTTTCCAACCTAAGTCACCCCCTTGTAGCGCATTAGCACCACCAGATGATGCGATGGCAATTTTAGTAAAGTCAGAGCCTGAATTGAGTAACTCAATTACTTTGTCAGCACGTTCTTTGGCTGCAGTCATTTCCTCTTGACTCGCATCAGAAGGAAATTCAATTAAAATGTGACCAAGGTGATACTCAACATCATTGTTAGTTTGAGCTTTCATTAAATCGAGTAAGTTGGCAACTTCTTGTGGAGAAATATAAATTCTATTTCTAACTGAGTTACGGCTTACTTCTCCAGAAATTAATTCAGTGCGAACATTTTCACGGTATTTCTCATAATCGGTACCATCATTGACAATTGCTTGACGAAACTGTGACAAAGTCATTTTGTTTTCTTGTGCCATATTTGCGATGGTTTGATCTAATTGGGCATCACTGACCTGTATACCCATACGTTCGCCAATTTGCAGCACAAGGCTGTCATTGATGAGCTTATCCATTACTTGCGTGCGTAATGCTTTGTCTGATGGTAAAGCTTGATCATTTCTTTGTGCTTGTAATTTTATAGTGGCTAATAAGTCTTTCACCTCAGATTCAAGTACAACGGAGCTATTAACAATAGCGGATACTCTATCGAGTTGCTTTTCTTCGGCAGTAGCTGACATTAATGAATTAATGAGTAATGTACTGGCTAATGTAATTGTTTTGGCTATATTTTTCATTTAATACTTATCTTCTAATACTAATATTATGTGTTAATTCTGTAAGTAATATGGGCGTTTATAGCCAAATATACTTGAGTTAAACATTTCTTGTGTGCCAATAGCGTCTTGCTTGCCATCGAGCCCTTTGATGATGAACTGTAGCACAAAACCACTATTAAATTCATCGCGGTTCTCATTGAACATGCCATCATCGCTTAAATTTGAGTTGATATGTCTATGATAGGCAATACGTAAAGCCCAACAACAGCTTTCATATTGAAAACCCGCGTAGCTTTCTAAATTGCGACTATTTTTTAAATCTTCCGTAACACGACCAACAAAAGCCCAATCTTTATTAATAGCGAAGTTCGCTAATAATGAAGCTTGTTCTAAGCTATTACCTGAGACATTACGAGTATAACGATGGTTCAATTGAACTGAGTTATATTTATCAATTTGATAATTTAGTGCAACTTGTCCTTTATTGGTGAAATTGTCAATAGTGTTATATTGAATGTCACCACTAATTTGCCATTGGTGATTTAAACGGTAAAATAAATCAGCGGCGAGTGAAGATTTCTGCCCATTGTCTTCAGTGGTAAAATCGGAATCAATAAACTCATCATAAGTGTTGTTATCATCTAGGTATTGAATTCTACCTAAGCTAATACGTACTATTTCGAGGTTTGACTCATCTAATAATCGACTAGTAAGACCCCAAGTATATTGGTTGGCGCCTGCTATTCTATCTAAACCACTGTAAATTTTATCTCTAAATAAGCCGTTGTAGTCATCTTGTAAATTGGTGGTATCGTATAAGCCAATGTTGGTTTGATCTTTTTCTGGAATATAAAGATATTGTATCTGTGGTTCTAAGGTATGTCTGTATTTAGCACCGAATAATGTCGTATCACGGTCAAAATTAATACCGCCATGAAAACGCGCTTTTGGTAATGTACGGTTGACGCTTTCTTCTAGTTCACTGCCAAGTTGAATGTTACTTTGCTGATAATAGGTATGCATTAATTTGAATTCAGAATTAAAAAACCAAGCCGGCGCGGTCATAGGGAAGGTTAAACCTGCTTCTACATGATAGCGGTTTGCATTCACTTGATCATTTAACTCAGGTTGAAAGCTGGTTATTTCTGAGTAGAGTTCAAATTGACCTGGTAAGCTAGAGTGCACTAATGCATCAAGTGGTTGTTGGGTTGATGCTTCTATATGAGGTAGTGTTTTATAACTTGCTTCATGATTACCTAATACTTCAAAATCTTGCAGTTTCATCACGGTTTGCCAATTTTCACCAAAGTAGGCTAATTCAGCCATTTGATATAAATAGGCATCATTAGAGTTATACTGCTTTGAGCCAATATCAACTAAATAGTTATCATCACTCATAGTGGTGTAATCAACATAAGCCCTGAAGTTATCAGAAAATGTACCTACATGTTGAATTCTTGCTAGGTAACGGGCGTCATCGTTGGACTTTATTTCTCTATCTTTATGCAAATATTCAAGGTGCACGCTGCCATTTTGCTGATCCGCTAAGTACCTAAATTCCGTTTTTAATTGGGTACCACGTTTAGACATGTAGTGGGGTGTGATAGTTGCGTCCAATTCTGGAGCAATATTCCAATAAAAAGGTACTTCAAGCTCAGCACCAGAGTTAGTTGAGCTACTGATTTTAGGGTATAAAAAACCTGTCTTACGCTGTTTGGATACAGGAAAAGTAAAATAAGGGAGATAAAAGACAGGCACATCAAATAATCTCACTTGGGCATGATAGGCTTCACCTTCACTACCGTCTGCTGAAATGGTTATTTCAGAGGCTTTTATTTGCCAGTCAGGTTCTTCTCCTGGACAAGTGGTGAACGTAGAAGCAAGTAAGCTAAGCCCTTCTTCTGAGCTTAAAGTGAGCTCTTCAGCGCTACCTCGGCCAGGGTTACCATACAGTTGGTAAGCACTATCTAGCATAGTAGTACTTCTATCTGCTTTACTTGCACTTAATTCACTGGCGTAAACATCTATGGCTTTATTTTGATAATGAATATCGCCTTGTGCATCAAAGGTCATTTTTAAGCGGTCAAATGACAAGTTATTGGCAAGTACAGTTTGGTTTTTATCAACTAAAGTTACTTCGCCATGAAACTTAGCGATTTGATCTTTTTCTATGCTGGAGTATTTCGAAATTATATGAATGCTATCATCAGTGATTTTAGGCGCATTTTTTACAATAGGCACATACGTTGGTAAAGGACACTGAAAAGCAAGCGGATTATCATCTTTTTGGGTTTGCTCGGCAAAAACAGCATGACATAACAAACTAGTTGAAAAAGTTATAAAGCTGGGAAAAGAAAAAAATTGTCGGGAAAAAAGCATTAATTTTTAAATGTTATCTTAAATATGCATGATGAAGCGTATATGATATAGCAATTATAACGAGCTCGCTATTAATTGTAAGGTAAAAACATAAGTATGCGCATTTGGGGAAAAGTTTTAGGATTTTTGTTCGGCTTTATGCTGAGTAAAAATTTATTTGGTGCTTTGTTAGGTGCTTGGCTAGGACATATGTTTGATCGTGGTCGAGGCTTTGATTTTGATGGATTAACGCAGGGCGAAGAAGATGATGTTTCACGACAAGCTGCATTTTTCTACACCACTTTTTCTGTTATGGGCCATGTGGCCAAAGCTAAAGGACAGGTGACTAATCATGAGATTGCTTTTGCTAGTGCCTACATGGACAAGCTTGGTTTAAATAGTGAGTTACGTCAACAAGCACAAGATGCCTTTCGTGAAGGCAAAATGGCAGGCTTCCCGTTAAAAGAGCGCCTGAGAAAATTCAAACGTATTTGTGGAAATCGTCAAGATTTGCTTTTAATGTTTTTGGAAATTCAAATTCAAGTTGCCTTTTCTGATGGCGATTTAGATAGTCAAGAACGAGAAGTATTACACACAATCGCAAAATTTTTAGGTTATTCAGCACGTCAGCTTGATAACCTACTAGAAATGATTATTGCTGGCGCCGCTTTTCATCAGCAACAAGCAGGTGGTGGTTATCGACAATCAAATGGCTCTAATGCTAATCATGGAAACCAACTTGATAATGCATATAAAATACTCGGGGTAAACAAGGATAGCTCGAAAGCTGAAATTAAAAAGGCGTATCGTAAACTGATGTCACAACATCATCCTGACAAACTTATCGCTAAAGGGCTACCGCCTGCCATGATGGAAGCGGCAAAAGAGAAAACCCAAGATATTCAAGCGGCGTATGATTTAATCTCAAAACAGTAATGGGTTCTGATGGTTAAAGAACCGCTTACCAACCTATTGATTTTAACCAACCGTTTATTTGACTCAGTAATGCTTGCTCTGGATAGAAACCCAGGGCGGTATTGTTGAGCTGTCGCTGGCGGTAATACACTTTCATTTCTTGTTTTGCGATAGCTGCTCGCTGAGGCGCTTTATTTAAGACTATATTGTTATCACGTTTTAAGTATAAGTCTAAAACGGGAGGCTCACTATTCGCTAAAGCTTTGGCAAATTCAGCATTGCGTTCATCAAGTAATTTGTTGCCCGTCAGCGCATAACTACTTAGCAATACAATGGCGTTGGGCGGTGAAATACTTTCATCTGAATTTAACACTTCAATTAATAGTGCGCCATGATTCCCTTTGGCAACCATCATTACAATACCAGGATATTCTTTTGCTTTACTCACGAGAGCATTGAGCAGGGGAGCAAATGTGTTTTTATAAGCCTCAAGCGTTGCATTATTTTCTTCTTGTTGAATGCTTACTTTTAACGCAGATGAGGGAAAATTTTCAGGTTTAGCATCAGGGTGAATACTAATAGTCGTCCAGCCTTGTTTTGGTAAGGCAGTGCTCAGAAAGTTAATTGCTTTTGGGTTTACCGCACCTTGATGCCAGTCAGGTATGAGTATGGCTACGCCTTTATTATTTGGTGCGGTATTTTCATGAATAATGGTAGTGTATTCTTGCGTACCTACTAATATAGGTTTTACTTTGCTGGGAGGTAAGTAATGCTTAATATCTTGTTGATATTGTTTATCTACTTCTATCGGTAAAGGCACTTTTCGTTGATCGCTGCTGGCGGTTTTTTTTGTTTTTTCCGCTTTTTCAGCTTTGGTATCTTCACTGTTATTTGCACTTTGCTCGGCCATGGCCAAAGTTGAGAAACAGAAAAGGACTAAAGCCACCATCATGAATTTAGTTGTTGTCATGAGTGTAGAAAATGCCGACACAGTATTTCCTTTAGTTCAAAATATTTCTAGAGAGTAATATTTTTATCGGCCATAAGCCAGATAATGTTAATCAAACGGGCAAGGCGCTACAAAACAGAGTAATTCTCCGGTAACTGGGTGTGCAAAACTTAAGTTTCTTGCGTGTAATTGCAAGCGTGAACTAGCGGCGAGGGCTTGCGGATGCGCATATAATCTATCCCCTAAAATAGGATGCCCTAAGGCAAGCATATGTACGCGTAATTGATGAGAACGACCTGTTACTGGTTTTAATTCCACTAAGGTACTTTCTTCGTTTTCGTTTAATGATGAATAGCTGAGGACGCTGTAATGAGTAAGTGATTTCTTACCATTTTCATGATCGACTTTTTGTTTCGGTCGATTAGGCCAATCACAAATCAAAGGTAAATCAACTGAGCCTTCTATGTCATTAATTTTACCGAAGACGCGGGCAATATAACTTTTTTGCGTTTTACGTTGTTCAAACTGGCGACTAATGGCTACGTGTGCGGCTTTATTTAGCGCCATGATGATGATGCCTGACGTTGCCATATCTAAGCGGTGAACAACCGTCGCGGTAGGTAACACACGCTGTACTCTGTTCTGTAAGCAGTCTTGATGCTCAGGTAATCTACCAGGCACACTGAGTAAATCACTGGGTTTGTTTAGTACCACTAAGTCCTCATCTTGATAAATAATATCAAGATAAGGGCTCATCGGTGGCTGATAGATGAAATCAGGGTTTGCACTCATTGGACTCTCGTTACAGCGATTAATGGGTTACTACTATCATACGAATAGCTTCAAAGGTTAACTGTGCTTTATCAATATAATGACTTAACTCAGCTTGCTGGTGGTTGATAAAGTCTATTTCAGCTTGGCGAACACTTGGGTTGATGGCTTTTAACGCCGTTAGCCTTTGTTGCTCTTGTTCAAGCTTGCTGGTCATATTGGTTAGGGCTTTCTCTTGAATAGCCGCTATTTTTTGTTGGCCATGTTGTTCAGCTTTTGAAACTAGTGGCCCAATTTGCGCTTTTAATGCCTTGGTCAGTTGTAACGCCATTTGCTTTTTCACCGGCGTTAATTGCTTATCAAGCAGGTCTTCACTGACTTTATCGGCGAGGTTATTTCCGCTTTTATCAACCAATATACGAATAGGTGTGGTGGGTAAGTAACGACCTAATTGCAAGTGGGCTGGGGCTGTTGCTTCAACCGTAAATAAGCATTCTAGAAAGAAAGTACCAACTGGAAGCGCTTCATTTTTTAATAAACCGATGCAGGCATTACCAATTTCATCACTGAGCACAAGATCCATAACGCCACGCACCATTGGATGATCCCATGTCATTAATTGGTAATTCTCATTAATTAACGCGGTATCACGATCAAAGGTGATGGTAGTGCCATCTTCTGGTAAACACGGGAAATTACTGTTAAGCATATGTTCACTTTGATTAAGGGCAATAGCATTGTCGGCTTTATCATCTTGTTGAACACCAAATACATCTAAAGCTTGAAACATAAATTGTGGCAAATCTACTTTTTTGTCATTTAAGGCGATTTTTTCCACCAATTCATGTGCTCTGCCTTGCCCAGAAGAATTAAGCTCGAGTAGTTTATCTCGACCGCTTTCTAAATCAGCTTTTATCGACAAATGTTTTTGCCAGCTCTGAGAAATAAGTTGCTCTGCTTCACTTGATTGCTGTTGGTTACTCAAGGCTAATGATAACAATGTGTTGCCAAACGCTTCATAAACAACACGCCCAGTAATACAGGTATGCTCAAAAGCTTGTAGTCCTTGATGATACCAGTCAAACAACAAATGCTGTGCAGAATCTTGAAAGTAAGGCACATGCAAACGAATGACTTGAGTTTGTCCAATCCTATCAAGTCGGCCAATTCGCTGTTCAAGTAAATCTGGGTTTTGTGGTAAATCAAACAGTACTAAGTGGTGAGCAAATTGGAAGTTACGTCCTTCGCTGCCGATTTCTGAGCATAATAATAATTGTGCGCTATCTTCATCTTGGGCAAAGTATGCCGCTGCTCTATCGCGTTCAAAAATAGATAAACCTTCATGAAATACTGCCGAGCGAATACCCTCTTTAATACGAAGTGCTGCTTCGAGATCTATCGCGGTTTGTGCGTGGGCACAAATCAATAGCACCTTTTCTTTTTTGAGTGAGGCTAATAAGTTGATTAAGTAATCAACACGCGGATCAAAATCAGTCCAAGTTTGCGGCTGTACATCAAATGAGTACAGGATTTCAGGGGTAAAGATAGTGCTAGCCTGTTTAGATTTTGCCAATGATTCAGGGCAACCGCTGAGCATAAATTCATTTAAGCTTGCTTGGTATTCTTCTGGCATAGTTAAAGGCTGAGGATGAATTTCACGCGCTGGGAAGCCTTTGATGGTGTTACGAGAGTTTCTAAATAAAATACGGCCCGTACCATGTCTGTCGAGTAATTGCGTTAATAACTGTTGGCGAACAGTATTTTTAGTGCTGTCTTCAGTGCTATTAAGCGCTTGTAGCTGTGTTCTAATATCGCTTTCTTTTAACAGCTCGCTCAGTGTGGCTTCTTGCTCGCTTGTTAGTTTTTCACCTTCCACTAAGGCATTGGCGGCATCAGCAACTTCACTGTAGTGAGTTTCTTCTTCGGTAAATTTTTCGTAATCAAAAAATCTGTCTGGGTCGAGTAAACGCAGGCGAGCAAAGTGACTTTCATGTCCTAACTGATCAGGCGTAGCTGTCAGTAATAATACCCCTGGAATTACTTGTGCTAACTGTTCAATGCATTGGTATTCAAGGCTAGGTTTATCTTGTTGCCAATCTAAATGATGGGCTTCATCAACCACCATTAAATCCCAATCTTCATCAATGAGTGCATCGTACCATTGTGGGTTTTTAGTAATGAAACCTAAGTTGACTAACACTAATTGTTCACTACTAAAAGGGTTTGTGCTTTCTGCATTTGAGCTTTCAACACAACGATCTTCATCAAAAATACTGAATTTAAGATTAAAGCGGCGCAGCATTTCTACTAACCATTGATGCATTAATGATTCAGGCACAATAATTAAAATACGTTTTGCTCTGCCACTGACTAATTGTTGATGGAGAATTAACCCCGCTTCAATGGTTTTACCTAAACCGACTTCATCAGCAAGTAATACCCGTGGTGCAAAACGATTACCAACTTCATCAGCAATGTAAAGTTGATGCGGGATCAGGCTAACGCGTGCACCTGTTAAGCCCATTAAGTCAGATTGTTGTTGCTGATACTGATGTTGAATGCAGTCTTTGCGTAATCGATACCAATCTAATCTATCTACTTGGCTATTCAATAAGCGATCATGCGGCTTATTAAATTTTATAAAGTGATCTATCATCACTTCTTTTAACGTGGTTTGCTCTTGAGTATCTTGTCTGACACCTTGGTAGGTTATTAGGCCATTTTCTTCACTGCTTGAGGTTACCTTTAATAACCAACCTTCATGGCTAGGAATGAGATCACCGTTATTAAAGATTACTCGCGTTAATGGTGCATTCGCTTGCGCGTATTGTCGTGACTCGCCTGTAGCGGTGAAAATAATATTAACAAATCGGTGCTCAATCCCTGTAACCGTTCCTAATCCTTGATCTGATTCACTATCACTGATCCAACGTTGGCCTACCTGAAATGGCATAAAAGAAGCTCCAAAAGTACTCAAAAATATTAGGTAAAAAACTTCACAAATCTTGCTGTGAAAAAAACGGCGCTATAGTACCTGTTCGTTATACATAATCATAGCTAGCTTTACTAAAAAAGCTGATATTTCTCTTGTCATGCACTAAATAAACTGCCATTGTTTAGGTGTAGTTGTTTGTAAATTTATCTGCTGTTTTCTTATCATTAATGCTGGAGATGCTTATATGACTGAAGAAAGAACTATTTATATCCTCGATACCAATATTCTACTGCACGAACCCTTCGCCTTTTTATCCTTTCAAGAACATGACGTAGTCGTTCCCATGACTGTCCTCGAAGAATTAGATTCCATCAAAGATAGACGAAAAGATGTTAGTCGAGATGCGAGAGTGGCTATAAGAGCCCTTGAAGATACCTTAACGGATGCAACCCCAGAGGAAGTACTTGCCGGGGTTAAATTACCTGAAAATGACGATAAACACCCTAGTGGTTGTTTATCTATTATTAATGATTACGCCTTAAAACAAACCGCTAAAACCTTATCGTTTAACGAAAATGATAATCGTATTATTAATGCTGCTTTACATATTCAAGAAATAAACCCTGACACGAAAGTTGTTTTAGTCACCAAAGACATCAATATGCGCTTAAAAGCGAAAGGGGCAGGTCTAGCGCATGTTGAAGATTACCGTACCGATCAGCTCATTGATGATATTCAATTTTTAACCAAAGGTTATCATCAATTTGAAGGTGATTTTTGGCAACAAATTAAAGCCTGTGATAGTGAGTCTGACGGCCGATATACCACACACTTTATTGATAAAAACTTAGTGCCACTAAGTTACATGAATGAATACCTGATTGATGAAAATGAGAACTTTGCCGGTAAAGTAACAGGTTGGAATGATGAGCAAGTGTCCATTTTAGACTTAGGTCGTGAGCGCTTGATGGGTAAAAGCGCATGGGGTATTCATCCTAAAAATATCTACCAAGGTATGGCGATGGATGCGTTATTAGATCCGAATATTGACTTAGTTATTTTAACGGGGCCAGCAGGCTGTGGTAAAACATTACTGGCACTGGCAACAGCCCTAGAGCAAGTGATAGAACGAGGCTTGTACGACAAAATTATTGTCACCCGCTCAACACCTGAAATCGCTGAATCTATCGGCTTTTTACCTGGCACAGAAGAAGAGAAAATGGCACCTTGGTTAGCTGCCATAACTGACTCTCTAGAAGTACTTCATCAGCAAGATGAGAATATGTCTGGTAGTTTAGATTACATTATGGATAAAGCTAACATACAGTTTAAATCGGTTAACTTTATGCGTGGTCGTAGTATTCAAAATTCATTGGTGCTGTTAGATGAATGTCAAAACCTCACTGCTGCTCAACTTAAAACCATTATCACCCGCTGTGGTGAAGGAACTAAACTGGTGTGCTCAGGTAACTTAGCGCAAATAGACAGTAATTATTTAACCGCTGTCACTTCCGGTTTAACCTATATAGTTGAACGTTTTAAGGACTTCCCCGGTAGTGCAACCGTTAACCTAAATGGTGTGGTGCGCAGTAAGTTGGCTTCTTTTGCAGAAGAAAACTTATAAGCAACAAGGTTTGATTCATCACTCATTAAGCTTAATTAAGATGTTAGGGAAAAGCTCTGAGTTATGTGAGGAGCATGGGCTTTATTTATCTTTAGGTAAATAAAGCTCAAGAAAGGATGAATAATTACCAGTCAATCTTTAAAGCGCATATTGATGGCGGGCTAATTAAAGATATTAGGTTGGTGACGAATAAAGGGGGAATTGGTAGAGAAACATTTAAGTTTCAATTAGAAGCTTTAACTGGAAGAAGAATGCGCCCTGCTATGATAGGAGGGCCGAAACGTAATTAAGTTTACTCTGACCCTAGTTAGTTTCGTTTTGTCATTTAACACCTTAATAATTAGTGATTTATAAATTTATTTTAGTTAGTAAAAAAATAAGCTGTAATACTTAACAAGGATTTTTTAAATTATAATGATTTTTTTTACAAAAAAAACACTATTTATTTTTTTACTTTTCATAGTATCTTTCATTTTATATTTATACCTCTTTGAGTTCGAAAATGATCGTTCTTTAACGCAAGTTATAATTTCAGAAGATAAAAAAACCTCCTCAATAACACAAATTCAAAACCAGTCACGTTCAAAAGCAATTGCTTCTAATACAACTGATACGAATATAGGTATTACTTATAAAGAGTTCCCTAATACACAATTAGAAGGGAATTTTACAGATCACTTTGATGAATTAATTCAGCGGTTTCAAAATGGCGATTTAGATGCAGGTTATATTTTGGGAGTAAATTTACAAAAGTGTTTAACTGTACCCTATTCTGAAGAAGAGCTTATTCAGAATAATGAAGAATTTAGAGTTGCTATGGAGGGAGTCAGTGATAGATCAGAAGAAATAATATCCGCAGAATATCTGACTAGCAATAGAGCTTTTTATAATTGCGAAGGGATACCTGCTAGCGAGAGAATTAAATTTTATGATTATTTATCTAAATCAGCACACCTAGGTAATATTCCTTCCGCCAGTGTTTCAGTTGACTTTCATTCTCTTGTTTCTAAAAAGTATCCAGATTTATTAAAAAAAGAACAAGATGAAAAACAACGTGAATATTTTGAAGCGCATATAGAGTACGTTGAAAAAGCTGCAAACTCAGGTAGTCTTCCTGCAATTTACCAATTAGTCCTATTTAATATTGAAAACACAAATCATGCAGTTAAAGATAAGCATTCTATTGCAGCCTTAGCATACAGTACTGCTCTAATGGAATTTACAAGAAATAATTTTTTTTATAATCGTTCAAATGAAATAAGTACAAATTTAATTTCTAGGATGAGTCAAAAGCAAATTGAGAGTGCTCAAGTTATAGCAGAAGAACTCAAAAAAAACATACTATCAAACAATGATATCTATGATTTAAATTAAGTAAATTAAGTAAATAAAGTAAATAAAGCTCAAGAAAGGATGAATAATTACCAGTCAATCTTTAAAGCGCATATTGATGGCGGGCTAATTAAAGGTATTAGGTTGGTAACGAATAAAGGGGGAAGGCTGAAACGTGATTAAGTTTACTCTGACCCTTATAAGCTCCACAGTTACTTTTCCTAAGTTGCCAAATTTAGATTCTTTCCCTGAATTAGTCAGGTGAATTCTATAATAGTGGGGAGGTTAAGTTTATTTCCTTAGACATATACAGATCATCATATGCTAAGCCACCGTTGCCATAAGGTTTCTTAACTGAACCCGTGTTGGTGGTTGCAAAAAAGTAAATTAGTGGCTTTTCCCGTTTCATTCTAAAATCAGCACCTTTGAATACTAAACGTTGTTTATCAAACTCTCCGCCTTTAACATATACATCATAGGTTTGCCCGCCATCTTCCCGTTTAGCATTATTAACAACATACCAAATTTGATACCAAGTTTTTGGCTTTAAAGGTAAGGCTGATTTATTTTCCGAATAATTTTGAATATTACTGTATTGACGGTATTTATCATTGCTATCAATTTTTACCATTAAAGTGCCATCATTCTTAAAACCATTTGATTCGTATTTATCGGTGACTCTTAGCGTTGGTTCAAAAGCGTTATAAGCTTCTTTTTTGATGTCTTCTCCATTTAAGTTACTAATACCGAAGGCATGGTTATTAGGAAAGCTTTCAACAAAAATTCGAGTATAAAAAGTATAAGTTTGTCCTACAGGAACGGGCGAAGGTAAAGCTATATAGGTTAGGGCTTTCCTATTGCCAACAACACCATCTACAGCTGGTTTTTTTAGTAAATAACTATTTAAACCTTGTTGGCGTATTTCTGTAACTTGAGGGTTAGGAACAAAAGGCGACGTATTATTTTGAGTATCGGCTAACTGCCAGTTATTGAGCACACCGGATTCAAAGTCATCTATTAAAATCCATGAGGACTTATCTATTTTCGTTGTACATGAACAGATTAAAAAGCCAAGAAATATTATAAAAGAAGCTCTCAATGTCATTCCTTATTACCTAGTTTTCTCTATTAAAAAATAAAAAAGCTTTCATTACAAAGGTTTTTAAGAATGGATATACGTTCTAGCTAGGTATTAGTAATGTGTCTTATCAAATTATGATAAACAATAGGCAATTTATCTAAATATCTGACCCCAGTAAGTACCTACCGTAAGCGAAATATAGCGCAAGTCATTTAAAGCCTTTCTTGTGTTTTTAGTTTTTTTCGTCTTCAGAAATCTTTTGTTGCAGAGCATTGACTACGTCCACTAAAGTTCCTATTCCTGCACCATCCGGATCATAATTATGTTCTGAAAATAAGGGTTTGGCTTCATTAAGGTTGTTTATTAGCTTATTAATTAATTCGTCATCATGGCAAGTATCAATGAGTACCTCTAAATGGGTATCGGCATAGCGAATAGCTCTGGATACAAGGCTTTGATTATTATGAGAGCTAGAATAGGCACTGCCAACAATTTTAAGGTTTTTAGCTTCTAGATCAGATAATAATTGTTGAATTGAGGCGATTAACTCTGGTGAGTTTTTAAAAGCAGTATCTTGTTTACTAAATAGTTTTTTTAGTTTGTTGATTAATGACATTAGTAAAAGCTCCTTCAATTAATGCGTATCTAGTTTTTTAAGTATTTTTTCATGTAGAGCAGCTTGTTTTAGCTTTTATGATTTGCCATAAATAACATGCTAAGTATTAGATACTCAAAGCATACTAGTTAATTTTTACTGTTTTTTATAGCAAATTGTTTTACCTATATATCAGTAATTGTTCAGCTACTCATCGATAGTTTGAAGAAAATAACTTAGGACATCATTATCAATGCCTTATCTATCGCCTTGTTAAAACATACACTATGATAATTAGGGTTAGTTTAAATGCTTGTACAGATTGAAACCTAATGGTCGCCTTTTGTTATTTACACTAGTTTTTAGATGTTTTAGATCTTTTGTACAACTTGGCTTGCTTTTTATGCAGTTTATCGTTTTAAGTGTATTAAAATGTAACAAAGGCTGATTAAATGCAGCATATTTTTCATTAAAGTTAAGCTATTTAGTAGCTTGTCTTTTGCGCTTGAATATCTTCAAAAAATTTTAAGGGAATTATGAGAGTTTTTATCATTTTTACCGCAGTAATAGTGCTGCTATCTACATCTATTCATGCTAATGAACGTAAAAGGCCGCCTGCCAATGTTATCACCCAAGCGCTGTCTTTTGAGCCAATTAAAGTCACGATTGAAACTGTTGGTACCGCAGAAGCGCATAAGTCGGTTTTGCTTTATCCTGCGGCTGCAGATCGCGTTACAAAGATTGCTTTTGAGCCGGGAGATTTTGTTGAAAAGGGAACGGTAATAGTAGAGCTTGATGCGCGTAGACAAATCGCTTCATTAAAAAGAGCCCAAATTGAACTAGCCGATAAACAACGTAATGTAGACCGCCTTGTTAAAAGTAAAGCAAATGGTGCTGTTACGGAATCAGAAGTAGATGAAGCACAAGCACTGCTTGATTTAGCGCTTGTTAGGGTCTCTGAAGCAGAAGCGGATCTTGAAGATAGAAGTGTTGTCGCACCTTTTAATGGTCATCTTGGCTTAGCAGGCGTAGAAGTTGGTGATCGCATTAATCAAGTAACCATGATCACAACGATTGATGATAGAGAGCAATTATTTATTAATTTTTCCGTCCCTGAATCTTCATATAATTTAGTTGGGTCTGATACCAGTGTAACTGTACAACCATGGAACAATAGAGATAGTGTTTTTAGTGCATCCTTAGATCAATTGGATAGTCGAATTGATCTAGCGAAACGAACTTTAAAAGTTAGGGCATTACTTGACAATAGTAACGATTTATTTCGCCCTGGTTTAAGTTTTAAGGTGACCTTGAGTGCAAAAGGCGCTGCTTATCCTGTTGTTCCTGAAGCAGCATTGGCTTGGGGCGCTACTGGCTCATACATTTGGCTTGTAAAAGACGGTAAAGCGTACAAGAAAACAGTCACAATAAAACAACGTTTACGGGGTAGGATACTTGTTGAAGGCGATTTATCCAAAGGTGACGTATTAGTTGTTGAAGGTATTCAACGCTTAAGAGAAGGCGCTGAAGTTGTTGTCGAAAGTGTGTTAGCAAATAAACAGGTTAATTAAGGTATTATTATGCTGAATCTATTTCAAAATAAAGACGATTTACCCTCACTTTCGGTTCGCAGACCCGTCACGATTGTTGTTTTAAACATTCTTATTATTATTGCTGGTCTATCGGCCATTTTAGGGATAGAAGTTAGAGAGCTCCCCGATGTTGATAGACCTATAGTTAGTGTTGTTGCTAACTATCCAGGCGGTGCACCTGAAACGGTTGATAATGAAGTTACCCGAAGAATTGAAGGCGCAGTGGCTAGGGTAAGTGGTGTTAAGTCAATTAGAGCACAAAGTGAAGAAAACTCAGCACGGGTGCGAGTAGAATTTCGCCCTGGTGTTAACATTGAAGATGCTGCTAATGAAGTGCGAGAGTCAGTGAGCCGTATCCAACGCCGTTTACCTGACGAAGTAGAAAGGCTATCAATTATAAAAGCAGATAATGATGCTCGCTCTGTCATTAATTTAGCTATAGGCAGTGAGAAGTATGATATCGAAACCATTGCTGAAATTGTTGAACGAGATATTTCTCCCTTGTTCCTTTCAATATCAGGAGTTGCTGATGTAAGACTCAATGGTGAAAGAAAGCGAGTATTACGCGTGGTTGTTGACCCTATTCGTTTAGCTAGCTATAGCCTGTCATTTTCTCACGTTGCTAGTGCACTTAGATCTGCCCCCTTTGATGTTGCTGCAGGTAGTTTACGCTCTACCGATCACCAAGTGATAGTACGAGCTGATGCTACTTCAGTTACGACAGCAGAGGTTGAGAAAATAATTATCGATGGCAATACCCGTGTAGGTGATGTCGCTACGGTTTATTTTGGGCCTGCAGATGCGCATAGTTTTGTGCGTTTAAACGGTAAGCCAGTGATTGGCTTAGGTGTTATTCGACAAGCCAGCTCTAATACGATAGAAATTTCCGATCAGGCTTTAGCCACAGTTGAAGAGATCAAATTACGTTATCCCGATCTAGAAATTTTTGTGACTACTGACGATGCTCAGTTTATCCGTAGCTCTGTTGAAGAAGTGATTAAATCACTCGGTTATACCATTGCGTTAGTCGTATTCACGTTATGGTTGTTCCTTGGTAGTTGGCGAGCAACGTTAGTACCTGCCTTGTCTATTCCTGTATCGTTAGTTGGCGTGTTAGTAATAATTTGGGCACTAGGCTTTTCAATTAATATTCTTACCTTGCTTGCTTTAGTATTGGCTACAGGCTTAATTGTTGATGATGCGATTGTTGTTTCGGAAAATATCCAAAGACATAAATCGCTAGGCGTGAAATCTCGGGCGGCAGCAGTTGTTGGATCACGCGAAGTTTTCTTTGCGGTAGTAGCTACTACCGCAGTGTTAGTTGCGGTTTTTCTGCCAATTGCTTTCTTGCCTTCAACCGCTGGAAAATTGTTTCGAGAATTTGGTGGCGTATTAGCGGGCGCTGTTATTATTTCTTCACTAGTTGCATTGACCTTAGTGCCTGCGTTGAAAGCAAAAATTAAAAATAAAACCAATATTAAAGAAAGTTCGCGTTCTAAAAACTTTGGAAATGGTATTGTTTTAGCTTATGAAAAGTCCCTAGAATTTTGTATTAAATTTGGTTGGCTTATATTGCTCTTAAGTCTTTTCGTCGCAGGTGGCGCTACTATGCTTTATAACAGTATAGATAAAGAGCTGCTGCCATCAGAAGATAGAGGTAGTATTCGTATTGTTGCTCGAGGGCCTGACGGTGTGGGTATTTCATATATGGATCGTCAGGCTGAAGCGATGGAAGATATTGTCTTACCTTATGCTGAACTTGGGGATATTGAATCTATCAATACGGTTGTAGGGCAGTGGGATCCCAATGTTGTGCTGATGAGAGTTCATTTAAAAGATTGGGCTGAACGAGAAAATTCCCAACAGAAAATTATTTCTGAAATACGTCCTAAACTTGCGGGTATTCCAGGCGCACCAGCACGTGCTTCTGGTGCAAATAGCCTTAACCTTAGAGGTAATGGTGGTGGTATTGAGTTTGCCATTACTGGTAATGATTATGATGAAATTTATCAAGTAACTCAGTCTTTTAGTAAAGTTGTAGAATCAGATTATCCAGAATTTGGTCAATTAGATATTTCTTACCAACCAACTCAGCCACAAATGCGGGTTCATATCGACCGTAATTTAGCTGAAGAGCTTGGTGTACCGTTTAGCGATATAAATCAAACATTACGAGCGGCTATCGGTGGTGACGACATTACTGATTTAAATGTAGGAGATAAGGCTATTCCGATAATTTTGCAGTCTTCTTATAAAGATTCTGCTACGCCATCAGATTTAACCAATTTATACGTTGCTGCACAAAATGGAGAGTTAGTGTCCTTATCGTCAATAGCGTACATTTCTGAAGAAGGTGTTGCCGCTGAATTAGAGCGTCATGCCCAACGTAGAGCTATAGAAGTCGATGCAGAAATGCCAGAGACAATGCCGATTGATGAAGCCGTACAAGTATTGCGCGAACTAGCCAGAGAACATTTACCTAATGGCTTTGAGTTGATTTTTCTTGGCGAGGCTAAAACCTATCAAGAAACGGATCAACAA
This sequence comes from Colwellia sp. SU-HH00943, assembly GCF_057546125.1. Classification (NCBI taxonomy): domain Bacteria; kingdom Pseudomonadati; phylum Pseudomonadota; class Gammaproteobacteria; order Alteromonadales; family Colwelliaceae; genus Colwellia; species Colwellia sp. SU-HH00943. The sequence goes on along the minus strand of NZ_BAAJLW010000001.1, from coordinate 330,920 downwards.
GTGAGTATGACATATTTGGTGGCGTTCTTAATTGTGCTACTTGTGTTAGCTGCACAGTTTGAGAGTGTTACAAGCGCTTTGGTTGTCATGTTAACCGTGCCATTTGGTATTGCCGCAGCAATTTTTGCTGTATGGCTCACTGATACCACCATAAATATTTACTCGCAAATTGGTTTAGTGATGTTGATCGGCTTATTAGCGAAAAACTCTATTTTGTTAGTTGAATTTGCTGATCAGCTAAGAGACAGGGGAGTTGGAATTCACCAAGCCATTATTGAAGCAGGGAAAGTGCGTTTGAGACCTATAATGATGACCTTATTATCAACGGTATTAGGTGGCTTACCTCTTATTCTTTCTTCCGGTGCTGGCGCTGAGGCGAGAAATGCTATCGGTTGGGTTGTATTTGGCGGTTTAGGCATAGCTATCGTTTTCACTTTATTCTTAACACCGGTGTTATATGTTTGGTTAGCACGTTTTGCTAAGCCTAGAGCAGATCAAGAAAAAATCTTAGTGGATGAATTAAATAAAGCAAAAAATTCAGCATAGTTTTAATAATAAAGCATAGAAGTGCAAAAGTAATAGGTGAGAATTTAGGTAACCTTATGAGTAAGCAAAAGTTTTTTTCGTTAATTATTCAAGCTTTTTGGTTGTTAAGTCTTTTGGTATATGCCTCTATTAGCTATGCAGAAGTCACTAATGTGGCAAGTAAGGCTAAAGGTGAGCATATTGAAGTTGCGCTGATAACCGAGTATCAGCAACTTAGTGCCGAACAAACTAACTGGATTGGCGTCCTGCTTTCGCCTGAAGAGCATTGGCATACTTATTGGAAAAATCCAGGGGATTCGGGTGAAGCTCCGAGTGTAGAGTGGAACGCATCGGCTGAACTTAGTTTTGGTGATATTGTATGGCCAGTTCCGCAACAAATTCCTGTCGCTCATCTAGTGAATTATGGCTATGAAGGGCAGGTATTATTGATGGTACCCGTCGAGCTTTTAAATAACAATAATATTACAGAAGTAGAAATCAACGTTGCGCTGTCTTGGTTAGTGTGTAAAGAAGATTGTATACCTGGTTGGGCAGATTTAAGGGTAACGTTACCTATTGCCAGTGAAAGAGAAGCATCAAGTTACGCCGACCTGTTTGCACAAACGCGTCAGCAATTACCTAGCGATAAGTTGTTAAAGGCTAAGTTTGAAATTACTGAACAACACTTAACGGTTGGCTATCAAGCCCCTTATGAAGCTGATTGGTCTTTATTGCCATTACGCTCTGATGTTGCTCAACATAACCAAGAGCAGCAGCTTTTCACGGAGAATGGTCTTAATACTCAAGTTATTTTGTCGTCGGATTATTTTACCGGTAATGTGCAACAACTTGACTTTTTACTTACCGATGGCAAAGCTGGCTTTTACCTTTCTGCTCATCTAAATGACAATCAAGAACAGGCTAGTGATTCGCTTATTATGTTTATGCTCATGGCTTTCGTGGGTGGTTTGATTTTAAACATTATGCCTTGTGTATTACCTGTTCTGTCATTTAAAGCTATGGCTATTGGTAATGAAAATATGACAGTAAGCCAAAAGTTGGGTTATGGCTTAGGTGTTCTAGCTTGTTTTAACTTGTTTGCTACGGCGATTATTTTATTAAAAAGTAGTGGTGAAGCGGTTGGCTGGGGCTTTCATATGCAAGAGCCCGCCGTTATCGCATTTTTAGCTTTCTTATTTGTATTCATTGCCCTTATTTTAATGGATATTGCTCCCTCGGGCGCTCGATTGGCAGGCATGGGGCAGTCTTTAATTTCAGGAAATGGTTTTTCAAGCCAATTCTTTACAGGCGTATTGGCGGTGGTAGTAGCGTCACCTTGTACGGCCCCCTTCATGGCTGCTGCTTTAGGGGTAGCTTTAGTAAGCCCCCCTATGACCACTTATTTAATTTTTACTGCGCTGGCAATAGGCTTTGCTTTACCGTTATCACTCTTATTTATCTCGTCTCGCTTTGCAAAGTTACTGCCTAAACCCGGTGCATGGATGAACACCTTCAAGCAGTTGTTGGTCTTTCCAATGCTTGCTACTGTTGTTTGGTTGGTTTGGGTATACCTAGGGCAAACTAGTGGTTTTGCGCAATTTGGCTTGTTGATGTCATTAGTTGGCTTTGCATTAATGATGTGGTTAAGTAGTAAACTTACAGGTGGGTATAGTTATGTTAGTTTATTACTTGCCATTATTTTATTGATTTCTGCTTTGTACTCTAGTGTGGGGAGCACCCCTCCTCAAAAAGAAAATTCGCATCAGGCATTCTCACCAAATAAATTAAAACAGTTGCGAAATGAAGGAGACGTAGTACTGGTCAATATGACGGCAGACTGGTGTATTACGTGTAAAGTAAATGAGCAAGTTGCCTTTAGTAGAGAGCAAGTTAAATCTGCTTTCGAACAATCAGATGTCCACTACTTAGTGGGTGACTGGACCAATAAAAATGACACTATATTAGAGTTTTTAACACAGTATCAACGATCTGGTGTGCCGCTATATGTAGTTTATGCGGGTAACCATTATGAACAGGTGTTACCACAAATGTTAACGCCTGAAATAGTTATAGAAGCAATAACAAAAGCTAAGAAGGAGATTAACCATGATTAACAATAAGAAAATGAAAAGACAAGTCCTCTCAATCGTTGCACTGTTTATGGGGGTTGTGGGTAGTGCGATGGCAGCTGTAAAAGTAGAGCAAGCCGCGCCAGATTTTAGTTTAGCCAATTCCAAAGGGGAAATGGTTAGCTTGTCTGATTATAAAGGTAAATATGTTGTGCTGGAGTGGACTAACCATCTTTGTCCTTATGTTAAGAAGCATTATGAGAGCGATAATATCCCAAGCTTGCAAAGAAAATACACATCGCAAGATGTAGTTTGGTTATCTATTATTTCTTCAGCAGAAGGTAAGCAAGGTCATATAGATGGTGCTAAATCTGATGAATTAACGAGTTCACGTAAAGCCGCTCCTACGCATGTGTTATTTGATCCAGAAGGAAGTGTAGGTAAAGCATATGGCGCGAAAACTACGCCGCATATGTACATTATTGACCCTGCTGGTTCACTTAAATATGCAGGTGGAATTGATAGTATTAAATCAGCAAGAATTTCTGATATTGCAAAAGCTGATAACTATGTAGAGGAAGCGATGACTGCTTTATTAGCAGGTAAAGACGTGAAAAATAAATTAACTCCACCTTATGGTTGTTCGGTGAAGTATAAAAGTTAACTCGATAAGCTAATGCGTTTAAAGCCTTAAGTTATGGGATAAAACGTGATGAAAATAAAAGCCGCTTTGCTATTTACACAAAGCGGCTTTGTTTTACCTGAAATCAGCTTAGAGTTGTGTGAAATGTCTGATCAAATTGTGATAAACATTATGCAATTTATCTAACTCAGCTCGATTAGTTTGCTCTTTTGCTATTAACTCTTGAATTGTCGAGTCTAGCTGGTAGAGGTTTTGTCTTAAGGTAGAGTCTGCCACCATACTTTGCATCCAGCATATTGCTGCAATTCTCTCACCTGCTAACACTGGGGTAACTTGATGTAAACTACTTGATGGGTATACAACAGCATATCCTGCTTCAAGTTTTACTTTTTGCTCTCCAAAGTCAGTAGCGATAGTAAGTTCACCACCTTCATATTCATCTGGCTCAGACAAAAATACAGTCATTGAAACGTCACTACGGATAACGTCTTGGCTGTTTGGTAAACGCATTATAGCAGCATCAACGTGGTAGCCATAAGTTTCTCCCTTACCATAACGATTAAAGCAAGGTGGGAAAATTTTATGGGGTAATGCGGCAGAAACTAGTTTAGGAGAATGCCCCATTTTACTTAACAATGTGTTTGCCAAACCTGAAACAAGTTTATCATTGGGATCAGCTTGGTAATTGTTTTTTACGTTAGCTGCCATGCCCATGGCTGTTTGTTTACCATCTAGCCAATTGGCTTGAGTTAACGTTTGGCGAAAGGCTTTCACCTCATCTTTGGTTAAAAGTTGTTCAACAATTACCATGCTAATTTACCCTCTTAAATTAAAACTCGTAGGTTGCGGTTAAGCGTAGGTTTTGACCATCACCTAAATACATAAATGCACCTGAACGATAAGCAGCTGTCCAGTATTCTTTATCAAATACATTGCCAATATTAGCGCGTAAAGTCAGTTGCTCAGTTGCATTGTAATTAGCAAATAAGTTAAACACAGTGTATGAAGGAACCACTATACTATAGCGGTTATTGTCTGTATCAAAACCTGCAGCAGTGTCTGGTTGACCACCGTACATTTCACTTTGGTAACTCGCATTACCGCCAAAAACAAATTGCTCATTAAGTTCATATCTTAATTGAAGAAATGCACTTTTTTCTGCGAAGTTGGCTAATTTCAAGCCAATGTTTTCTGGATCATAAGAATCTGTTATTTCAGAATCCATGAAGGCCGCAGAAAATTGAATGCTTAACTTGTCAGTTATATCACCAGCCGCACCGAGTTCTAAACCTCTAATTTCATTCTCACCTGTATTTAAAGTACCTAGTGTTGAGTAGCTATCACCAACACTTTCCATCACATCGCTTTTAGTGGTTTGGAAAAGTGCAGCGGTTAATAATAAACTGTCATCAGCCACTAACCATTTGGTACCAAGTTCGATGTTTTCAACCGTTTCTGGGGATGCTTGAGAAGCTTGGTCAGGGTCGCCACAAAGACCGCCGTATCCACAGTTAGCCCCTAAGTCAGACTCTCCACCGTTGATATTTGTTGCAGTGCTATAATTAACATAAACATTTAAGTCATGAATAATTTCATGTACAAGGCCAATATGACCATTGTGCATTGTATCATTGTACTCGTAGGCTAATGGCGTACCTCTGCTAACGACATCGTTACTGTAATCAAAATCATCGTAACGAAAACCAAAGTGTAATTGTGTTTGATCCGTTAAATTTACAGAGTCCATAAAGTATAGTGAATAGGTTTCTACTTTATGTATGGCATCTGAATCACCAAAGGCAAAAGAGCGGTTCATCAATGCACCGATGTTTTCCACTTGGTTGCCATTTTCATCAAGAATACAGTAAGCACCTGAGGCACCACGTCTACCAGAAGTAATACAGTTTGTTTCGTTACCATAGCTAATATCGAAAACGCCGTTTTCAACAGTTTCATCAGAGTACTCAAAGCCAAATACAAGACTGTGTTTCATGTCGAATAAACTGGTATCCCAAAATAAATTGGTTTGAGAGGTAGTATATTCAACTTCTTGCCAGCCTTGGTGTGTACTTAAACTTAATGTATAGGCTTCTGGCGCTAATGGGTCTGTAATATCTCTGTTTGTTCCGCGCATACCTGTGGTGATGTAGGCGTTTTCTGTTTCACCGTAACGAGTCGAGTTGATGATGCGCACATTTTCGCTGAACTCGTACTCAGTATGTAAGGTGAAAGTAGTCACGTCTGAATCTAAGAAGTCTTCATCTTGCGCATAAACAGGGATGCCCTCTAATGGCTTTCTTGTTTCAGAATCAAAATAGCTACCCAGATCAGGTTTATCTTCAGCTTGTAAATGGTATACGTCAGCTGTGAAGTTAAGTGCATCAGTAGCTAAATAAGTACCAGACAGTTGGAAGCCGTTACGATCTTTTTCTATGCCTTCTCTGCCAGGTTTATCTTCAGAGGCTGTTAAAGCGTTTAAGCGTAATGCAAATTCTTCGGTTAAGGCTGCGTTAAAGTCTGCAGTGATTCGGTAATAGTCATCGGTACCTAAACCCGCATCTACACGCCCAAAGTTATATGAGGTTGATGCTTTTTTAGTTACGCTGTTTACCGCACCACCTGAAGAGCCACGACCTGCAAACGTTGAGCTTGGACCTTTGGTAATTTCTACTCTTTCCGTGGCAAAACTTTCACGGGTTGTCATGCCTGGATCTCTTAAACCATCGACAAAAACATCACTACGTGCTTCTTGACCACGAATGATATATCTATCACCAAAGGCATTACCATTTTCACCTGTACCTAAAGTAACACCGGCTTGAGAGGAAAGAATTTCTTTAAGATCAGTAGCGCCGGATTCTTGAATTTGGTCTTGAGTTAATACAGTGATTACTTGTGGAGTATCAACTAACTCAGCAACACGGCGAAGATCTCCCGATTTATTTACGTTGTAAATAGAATGTCTGACGCCGTGAACTTGAATGCGTTCTACTTCTTCGGAAGTTTTCTTCACTTCACAATTAGCATCAGTGTTTAAATTACATTCTTCTTGAATATCTTGTGCTGCAATTGGGGAAGAGCCTATCGCTAAAGCTGCTGCTATTGCTTGGCCGCCAAGCGCTAGTTTAAGACCGGTAGATTTGTTTTTCATTATTTTATTGTAACTCCTTAGTATTAAAATTCGGGCACATGGTAATAGAATGTAATGTTAATGTAAATACGAATAATTATCATTTGATCTAATTTAAGATTAATATAATAGAACTATTAATGAAGACACTAGCGGGCTAAGGCGCGAAAAAGAGAAATATTTACGGATGACTTGACGGTTATAAAAATGAAAGCTAATTGGAATTACATAGAATTTATTAGGTGGAGTCAGTGCTGCTTTTTAGTTACGATAAGGGGGAATAGATTACTTAGCTAAGGCAAAACATTGTTAGATATTAACGCAGAAAATACAGTATTTAGGCGCTATAACACCGCAGTTGTCGTTGCGTTTATTGTTATTGTATTTATCGCTTTGGCAGCTGCAGCTTTTCGTTATTACAGTGAATTGACTGTGCATAAACAAAAGGGCTTAAGCCAGTTACAAGCACAAGCTAATCAATTAAATACAATGTTAGAGCAAAGTGAACAAGCTATTTTAGGTATTCAAGAATTTGCTCAATATGTTTTAAAGCATCCTCATGAGCTAGATACCGATATAGTAAAACTCAAGCAAGATGGCGAAAGGTTTTATTTAGAAAAACCTCGTATCGATATTCTTGAACAAGATAAGTTACTCAGTGGCAATATTACTGGTTTAGGTAAGGTCAGTGAGTTCTCAGCGCTAAAATCACAAGAACTTGCCATGGCAAATTTGTTAACGCCTGCCTTTGTAACAGCACAAAAAGTGATTGAAGAAGCGACTTGGCTTTATTATGTATCGCTCGATCATTTTGTGAATATTTTTCCTTGGATTGGCAGAGAAAGTTGGCAGTACAGCAGACGGATGCTAGACAACCCTTTTTCAATGAGAATTAAGCAACTGAACTATAGTAACAATCAAGTTATTTGGTCTGCTCCTTATATTGATTCCGCGGGTAAAGGCATGAATTCATCCTTAGGTATAGGTGTGTATAGGGCTCAGCAATTAATTGGCGCTGTAATGATAGATATTAATTTAGCTAAATTACAACAAAGTATGCCAGAGCTTGAATCTAGCGAGCATGGGTTGGTGTTATATAACCAAAATAATGAAATACTTTTCTTTAAACAAAAAGGAAAATTACCGTTAAGTTACCGAGCTTCATGGGGAACGCTTCTCCCAGAAGGGTTGAAGCAATTAACCAGTAAACAGTTAGAAGAGTTAGATGACTCAAGTCAAATAGGAGACTGGTTAATTGAAAAACAAACCATAGCAGTTAATGGCTGGACCTTATTAAAATATCAACCCTATGAGAGCTTTATTATACCTTTACGTGATCATTTTATTTTTATGTTCACCATTTTTTTACTGGGTTTATTGGCTTTTCTAATGTTGGTAAATGCCATGACACGGCGCAGTTTTATTAAACCTACTCATAACTTTATTCGTCATATTGAGTACTGTGCTCAAGGAGACCCAGGCAAGATAAAGGCGAATGCGGATTGGTTACACTGGTTTGTGTTAGTAGAAGATATTTTTACTCAAAATCGTAGCTTGTTGTTACAGTTAAAAGAACAAAATGAAGTGCTTGATAGCCGTGTCCTAGAAAAAACTCAAGCTTTACAAGAGACTAGTGCCAAGCATCAGCGTGATTATGTCTTGTTACGCTCAGTGATGAATGCTATACCTGAATTGATCATTTTCAATGATCCACAAGGTAAATTGATGGGTTGTAACCAAGCGTTTGAACAGTTATGTCAAAACCTTGAAGCCAATATGTTAGGTCATCAAGCAAGTCAGTTTATGCCGAAAGCACTTGCCTATGAAATTAACCGTTTGAATGAGTATTTTAAAGATGAATATCCGCAGCAAGAACTCATTGAAGCTGGGGATGAAATTTACCAAGGCTTTTGTAATCAGTTCAGCAATGAACAAGGGGAAGTACTGGGTACAATTACAATTTTACAAGATGTTACTGAGCGTCAATCAATACAATCAGCTTTAGAAAAAGCCAAAAACCAAGCTGAATATGCAAACCAAGTTAAAATTCAGTTTTTAGCCAATATGAGTCATGAAATCAGAACCCCAATCAATGCTATGCAAGGGATGATGGATTTGCTAAACCGTACTTCGCTTAACTCAAGGCAGTATCATTATTTAGCGAATGCACAAACTGCGGCTTTTTCTTTATTGCACTTAATTGATGAATTATTAGATTTATCAAAAATTGAAGCCGGAAAAATGATCCTGCTTAAAGAAGAAGTGAACCTTGCGGCGGCCATTGATAAGGCTTTTAAACTGAATGTAGCGAGTATCCACCATAAAAAATTACAGGTGAGAATTGATGTGGCGGCTAATGTTCCTATTGCCATTAAAACTGACGAAATGCGCTTAATACAAGTGCTATCAAATTTATTAAATAATGCCATTAAATTTACTGAGCAAGGTGAAGTAGCGTTATTAATCGATACTATTGGTCAAAGTAATACTAATGCACTGGTGCGCTTTAAAGTGGTTGATACTGGAATAGGTATTGCGAAAGAAAAGCAAGGGCATTTATTTGAAGCCTTTTCACAAGCTGACATTTCAATGACGAGAAAATATGGCGGCTCTGGTTTAGGTCTATCTATTTGCCAGCAAATTGTAAAATTATTGGGTGGTGAAATTAGTTTACAAAGTGATTTAGGAAAAGGCTGTGAATTTAGTTTTATTCTACCTTTTAGTATTGTAGATAAGGTTGTAGAACAAAAAGATAGCTTAGCTTTTCCTAAAGCAGCAACAATTTGTGCTTTTAAACAACGCTTATCAACCTCTTGTGTTGAGACTATTTCAAACTATGATTGGCAGTATCATCAGTTATCTAGCCTATCTGAATTAACTGAAAAAACACATAATCAATCAAAAGACGTAAACGTGGTTTTATTGATTGATGAAGCACAGCTTTCCAAACAAATAGCACAGGTTAATGAAAGTGCTACACAATGGCATGAAAATGTACAATTAATTGCTTTATGTCAACCTGCCATGGTCGAGCTAGAAACGGATATTTGTCAACAACTAGAGCAGATGTCTCTACCATACATTTTGTTAGATACTCCTTTATATCGACATTCATTAGATGAAATTGTTAAAGGCTTACAGGGGGAAGTCAAAACAAATATTAACATTAAAGCAGCAAAAAATGACGTACCCGCAACACTAGCAAAAGCCAAAAACGCCAATGCAGACTTGGCTAATGTGCATATTTTGTTGGTTGAAGATAATCTCGTCAATCAGCTCGTGGCGAAAGAGTTATTAATAAGTATGCAGGCGAAAGTAACAATTGCCGATAATGGTCAGCGCGCATTGGATTTACTTAACGAGAAAGCATTCGATGTTGTGCTAATGGATATTCAAATGCCAGTTATGGATGGTTTAACTGCAACGAGTTTGATAAGAGCAGATGAATTAGCATCATCGAAGCAAGCCTTGCCTATTATCGCCATGACGGCTCATGTTCGCGAAGAGGATAAACTGCGCAGCATGGCTGTTGGTATGAATTTACATATTGCTAAACCCGTAACAGGGGATGTGCTTCGTGACAGTATTTTAAAAGTATTAGCCCGTTAGTGACTAGCTTTGCGGCTGTATCTATATTACTTGTCGAAGCTTAATACTTCTCTATTGAAAATAAGTGCTCTAATTTTTTGATAGTTTCGGTAATATTGCTGACATTGGTAGGGGCAATAAAGATAGTGTCATCGCCAGCAATGGTACCAAGTACGCCATCACTTTTACTTAAACTATCTAACAATCTAGCAATGAGCTGTGCGGCACCAGGGCTAGTTTGAATAATAATCATCACATCATTGTGTTCAATATCTAATACTAATTGTTTTAATGGGCTTTGGGCTGTAGGTACGCCAAGCTCTGCGGGTAAACAATACACCATTTCTTGACGGGCATTACGCGTTCTAACAGCGCCATATTTACTTAACATTCGTGATATTTTTGATTGGCTAATATTATCAAAGCCTTGAGATTTTAATGCATCAACAATTTCACCTTGTGAGCCAAATTGCTCTTGTTTTAGTAAATCTTTAAATGCCTGTATAAGAAACTCTTGCTTTTGTTGTCCGTTCATTATTTGAAATTAAAACCTTTTTATTAGAAAAATAATGCTATCGCTATTGTTATCGTAATACTAAAGTTGAGTATTACGCTTTAGTCATTATAAGCTATCATAAATACAAATATACGTTATAAGTGAATAATAATTGTTTTTTTGTTGTCTATGCTATATCTTTTGCGCAGCAATTTTTTACGTATTTACTCAAATTTATTTTGTAAAATAAACTGAACCTAGTTTAACCCCCATTAAAATCTCGGAGAGATCACATGAAAGTAGCAGTTTTAGGCGCCGCAGGCGGTATTGGTCAAGCGTTATCTTTATTATTAAAAACTCAATTACCAGCAGGTTCTGAGTTATCACTATACGATGTTGCTCCAGTTGTTCCTGGTGTAGCTGTCGACTTATCTCACATTCCAACGGATGTAAAAGTTGCAGGTTTTGGTCGTGATGATTTAAATGCCGCTTTAGCTGGTGCAGATATCGTACTTATCCCAGCAGGTATGCCACGTAAGCCAGGTATGGATCGTGCAGATTTATTCAATGTAAATGCAGGTATTATTAAAGTATTAGCTGAAGGTATTGTTGAAGCATGTCCTAAAGCGCTAGTTGGTGTTATTACTAACCCTGTAAACGGAACAGTGCCAATTGTTGCTGAAGTATTCAAAAAAGCGGGTACTTATGATGCTAACCGTGTGTTTGGTATTACTACTTTAGATGTTATCCGTAGTGAAGCGTTTGTTGCTGAACTTAAAGGTTTAGATGTAAGTGAAGTGAAAGTACCTGTTATTGGTGGTCACTCAGGTACAACAATTTTACCATTACTTTCTCAAGTTGAAGGCGCAAGCTTTACTGAAGAAGAAGTTGCTGCTTTAACACCGCGTATTCAAAATGCAGGTACTGAAGTTGTTGAAGCTAAAGCGGGTGGCGGTTCTGCAACATTATCTATGGGTGCTGCAGCAGCGCGTTTTTGTTTATCATTAGTAAAAGGTCTACAAGGTGAAGATGTTGTAGATTACGCATATGTAGCTATTGAAAATGGTGATGCGCCTTATTTCGCACATCCAGTACGTTTAGGTGTTAACGGTGTTAGCGAAATTTTATCGTACGGTGAGTTAAGTGCTTTTGAACAGCAAGCAAAAGATGACATGTTAGCTACTTTGAATAAAGACATCCAAGAAGGTGTTGATTTCATGGCATAATGCCAAATGGCTGTTATGTTAATTAGACATAACGTCATATTTAATTTAAAAGGGGTGTTAATCAACGGATTAACATCCCTTTTTTATATTACTTACATCACACCTTTAGATCGTAAAAATTCCGCATATTCTTTATCTGTTCTCATGATATGGTTGGTTAACCAACGTTTGAGAAACAAGAGTAAATCTTCACTGATTGTGCCTTTAGGGTTTTCTATAAACCTTTCTTTTAGCTCAACTACTTGAGCAATTAATTCAGTATGTTGACGTTTATGCTCTTTTGAATCTGCATAGCCATACTCTGCAAACAAGTCTTCTTCATAAGCAAAGTGCTTTTGTGTGTAAGCGGCTAAGCCAGTAAATATTTTGCCTAATAATTCATGGGAGCTACCCGATAACATGGCATCATTAAGAGCATTGATCATATTAACTAGTTTTTTGTGCTGCTCATCAATACTCTCTATACCAACACTTAATTCGTTACTCCAGTTGATTAACGACATGGTAATTCTCCAGCAATTTTACCTGTTACTATTAACTTAGTTGCTGCACGTTAAATTAACAAATGATTGTAGTGGTCAGTACAATGTTTAGCTGTGTTAGATCAATAAACGGTTATGTTTGCGCTATAGGAACCCATAAAAGAGACCATGAGAGTAGTTTAGTTTGTTTATCTCTACAGTATGTTAAGCAAGATAATTTGTGGAGAGATTAGAAAAGTAAGGTGTTATTTGAATGAAATAACAGCCATGGGGAATTATCTTCCCCATGGGTTTGCAGGTGTTGAAGAACGTTCTCGCGTTTTTTTAGCTCTTTTTTGCCTTAGATTTTCAGCATCTTCAAAGCTTAATTCTGCTGGTGCTTTAGGTTTGTGATGTGCAGGCACTATGCGATCACGTGGTGGCAATTCAAATTGCGTGCTATCAGCACGGGGAAGGTTTTTAAATTGATAAAGGTAAAAGCCTTCTACTTTATTTTTTGCCCATTCTGTTTTTTTCAAGAATTTTAAACTTGATTTAATGCTTGGGTTGTTTTTAAAGCAGTTTAAACTTAAATAAGCATGCAATATTTCAAATCCATAGTGATCAACAAGCTCAGTTATGACTTGCTCTAAGCCAACACCGTGTAGTGGGTTGTTCTCAAATATACTTTTATCAGTCATACGCTTCTCAATACTTTACTGAATTAAGCTGAACGGTTAGCTGCAATGTGCGCTAATGAGATCAGGGCTTTCTTATAGTCAGATTCAGGTAAAACGGATAAAGCACTAATCGCTTTGTCTGCTTCTATCTCAGCTTTTTTCTGAGTATAGACTAAAGCGCCAGTTTGTTGCATGGCTTCTAGAATATCGTCTAGGTGTTCCATACCGTTACCATGTTCAATGGCATCTCTAACAAGTTGTTTTTGCTCAGGCGTTCCATGGGCCATTGTATACAACAATGGTAGGGTAGGTTTACCTTCAGCTAAATCATCACCGACATTTTTACCCATTTCTTTCGCATCAGCAGTGTAATCCATTATATCGTCAACCAATTGAAAGGCTGTACCAAGGTATTTCCCATAATTGGCCATGGCTGTTTCTATTGTTTCGCTTTGCTGGGTTACTACAGCAGCAAGGCGGGTGGCTGCTTCAAAAAGCTTTGCCGTTTTGCAGTAAATGACCTGCATGTAGCTTTCTTCAGTGGTGTCAGGATCATTACAGTTCATTAACTGTAAAACTTCACCTTCGGCAACAATATTCGTGGCATCGGATAAAATATCCATTATGCGCATGTTGCCAAGTTTCGTCATCATTTGAAACGAACGTGTATAGAGAAAGTCGCCTACTAGTACGCTAGCACTATTACCAAACAAGGCATTAGCAGTTTCTCTGCCACGACGCATGTTTGATTCATCAACTACATCATCATGTAATAAGGTTGCGGTATGAATAAATTCAATAATAGCGGCTATAGTGCAGTGTTCATTAGTTAACTTTGTTGAGTTGTTATGACTTAGCGCTTGAGCAGTTAATACTGTGAGCATTGGTCGCATACGTTTACCGCCAGCATTAACAATATAAATCCCCAATTGATTAATCAAGGCAACATCAGAGTGTAGTTGCCCATAAATAAGGTCATTCACTTGACTCATATCATCTTGCGAAAGTGCCTGTATTGCTTTTATATCCACTTATTTTATTTCCAGTTAGCTATAGGGGTTGAATAATAACCACTATTTTTGTCGGACTTTTTTATAGAGGAAATTCTACACTAAAATAGCCGACAATAAAGTGAGAAAGCTTGTTTGAAGTCAGTTTGTGATAAATTTATTTCGTTAAAAAACTAAATAGTAGAAAAACTTTATAAATGATCATTTTTCTACTTGCTCTGTTAGGTTTCTTCGCGTAGAATTCGCGCCCTATATTTTTAAATTTAGCGTCATATAACCCAGAAGACTTTAATCAAGTAGTGGTAAAGTGGCGCAGTACGGAGTAGCTATGTACGCGGTATTCCAAAGCGGTGGTAAACAGCATCGTGTAACCGAAGGACAAACAGTTCGTCTAGAAAAGCTTGAGCTTGAAGTAGGCGCAGCAGTAGAATTTGATAACGTTTTAATGATCGCTGATGGCGATAACATCAATGTAGGCGCGCCTTACGTTGCTGGTGGTAAAGTAGTGGCTGAGGTTGTAAACCAAGGTCGTGCTGATAAAGTTACCATTGTAAAATTCAAACGTCGTAAGCATTCACGCAAACAAGCGGGCCATCGTCAATGGTTCACTGAAGTGAAGATTACTGGTATTAACGGCTAATTAGGAGCATTTTAAAATGGCACATAAGAAAGCTGCAGGTAGTACACGAAATGGTCGTGATTCAGAGTCTAAACGTTTAGGTGTTAAGCGTTTTGGTGGTGAGTCAGTATTAGCAGGTAACATTATTGTTCGTCAACGTGGTACTCGTTTCCACGCTGGTGATAACATGGGTATCGGTAAAGACCACACGTTGTTCGCATTAGCTGACGGTAAAGTTCAGTTTGATGTTAAAGGTCCAAAAAGTCGTAAGTACGTTAGCATTATCGCTGACTAATCTTAGATTCGATTTTCTAAAAACCTCGCATCATGCGAGGTTTTTTTTTACCTAATTTGTTTTAATTGTGTAGAACTTAGTGTGGCGATTTTTTATCCAAATAAAATCGTTTATACTGACAGTATCTAAACACAATACTTTGGGGTTGTTTAAAGCACCATGAAATTTGTTGATGAAGTTGAAATCAGAGTTGAAGCTGGCGACGGCGGCAATGGCTGTGTCAGTTTTCGTAGAGAAAAGTATATTGAATATGGCGGTCCTGATGGCGGCGATGGCGGTGATGGCGGTGACGTTTATCTTATTGCCGACGAAAGCTTAAATACCCTTATAGATTATCGATTTGAGCGTTTTCATCGTGCTAAGCGTGGTCAAAATGGTCAAAGTCGTAATTGTACAGGTAAAAGCAGTGATGACTTATTTTTGAAAGTACCTGTGGGTACGCGTGCTATCGACGTAGATACTGGCGAGCAATTAGGTGACTTAACCCATAAAGAGCAGAAGCTTTTAGTGGCCAAAGGTGGCTGGCATGGTTTGGGGAATACTCGCTTTAAAAGTAGTACTAACCGTGCACCTCGTCAAAGAACGGATGGTACACCAGGTGAAATTCGTAATCTTAAGTTAGAGTTACTTTTACTTGCTGATGTTGGTTTACTTGGTTTACCTAATGCAGGTAAGTCGACCTTAATTCGCAGTGTTTCAGCGGCTAAACCTAAAGTAGCTGATTACCCTTTTACCACCTTGGTACCTAATTTAGGTGTGGTGCGTTTAGATTCTCAACGTAGCTTTGTTATTGCTGATATCCCCGGTATTATTGAAGGTGCAGCAGATGGTGCTGGTTTAGGTACACAGTTTTTAAAACACCTTGAGCGCTGTCGAATTCTTCTGCATGTTATTGATATTATGCCTGCGGATGGCTCAGATCCTTTAGAGAATGCAAAAACCATTATCAGTGAGCTAGAACAGCATAATGAGAAACTGGCGGGTAAGCCTCGTTGGATTGTATTTAATAAATTAGATTTACTGCTTGAAGAAGAAGCACAAGAAATAACGGATGCAATTTTAGCGGGTCTTAATTGGCAAGGCGAAGTACATAGTATTTCTGCATTTAATAAAATGGGTACAGAGGCCTTATCACAAAAACTGATGACCTTTATTGAAGAATTACCACCAGAAGAAACGGAAGTTGTGGCTGATGGTAAAGAGGTTGAGTTTAAGTGGGATACCTACCATGAAGATGCGATGGCTGATCTTGATGATGATTTAGATGATGAAGATTGGGACGAAGATGATTATGACGTAGAAGTTGAATATCGTCCTTAATACCTTTTTATTACTACTCTCTCATTAATATATGATTGATGATACCCAATATTAGCTTGCTGATGTTGGGTATTTTTTTGTTTAATAATTAAGTTAAATATTACCTTTATTACTGAGGAAGCTACTCTATTCACACTCATTGCGAGTGTCTTAATAAAACCTTCACAAGCTTATATTTAGCATAAAATTGATTTTTCCTAAATTAAATATAATATACATAATTGATATTTATATAATTATTTGAGGCCTTCCTTTGAAATTTTATCTTTCTATTATTCTTTTTATTTTTACGTCAACGGGCTGTTCACTTACCCCTTTAGAAAAAGCTACCTGGACAACAGATAAACGGGAGATAGTAAAATATGCGGAGCAGCAGGAAAATGCTTATGAAGAGTTAGCGGCTTTTCACAGTGGAACAATGGAAAATGGGATTTTATTGCTATGTGAAGCCTATGCTAGTTTAAAAATGTTCAAAGAATATAAATACTGTAAGGTTAAATTAGATGAAGCGCATACTTTAGATGTTTTACCTACGGATAACAAAGAAATAGCTGATTATAAAAAAACTCTCGACGGTCGTTTTAAAATGCTCGATGCTCAAGTTGCCTACGACTTAGGCGATTATCAAAAAGCGAAAGCGATAAGTTATCAAGTGTACGAATCTATCGTGCCGTCTCAACCCTTTGTTGGCTATTTCACTGAAATGATGATTGATAGAGTTATTGCTGAAGCTGCTGGCTTAGCAAGCATCATGGCACTAAAAGACAATGATTTAAAAGCAGCAGAACAATATATCAAAACCTTAGAAGCGTTAGATCCTTCATATGAAGCCAACAACTATTATTATGCTTTAAATACGAAAAAATATTGGTTAGCTAAAGTTTATTTATTCAAAAAAGACTATCAAAGTGCCTACAATGCACTTACCTTAGAAAAATCTAGCACTGCGGGTTCAAAAGCACTTTATTCGGTTGGCACTACGTTAGCGGGGGCATTTTATCCTGAATATAATGCCTCTGCCTCTGAATTATATAGTTACAGAGAAATGGCTGAAAACATATATATGTGTCATACCTTATTGGGCTTAGAAAAGTATCAAGAAGCTCAAGCATGTTACAGCCCTATCGTTGCCAATAAGCAGTTAACTAGCTTTGGTAATTTACAGTTTTCTGCTTATTATAATTTGGGTATTATTGCTACCAAGTTGAATGAGCATGATTCAGCCATTAACTACTTCTCAAAAGGCATTGAAATCATTGAAGCGCAAAGGTCTTCAATTGCACTTGATGGTGAGAAAATTGGATTCCTCAATGAACGTTTATCAATATACAACCATATAATAGAAACACTATTTGAAGTAGGCGACTATCAAACAGCGTTTGAATATAGTGAGCGTGCAAAAGCTAGAGCATTAGTTGATTTACTGGCCTCTAAAAAGCAATTTGGTAACTCGCATGAAGAGCAAGAATTATTAGCAAACTTATACCAAGAAGAAACCAGCTCATTTTCACTTTCAAATAGTAATGAAGTTGAAGGCACACGCTCAGTTAGAGCGTTGAAAAGAAAAATCAATCAAACATCCAGTAAACTTTCTTCAGTAACTGCTGTAGAAGCCTATGCATTCACTGACCTAGTTAAACCCATCAGTTCAAACGAGAGTATTATTGAATTTTTCGGTGATGATCAACAGATGTATGCGTTTATCGCATCGAAAAATAATGTTGTCATGAAAAAGCTTTCTATCGATGATTTATCAGCGCAAGTAGGTTTAGTAAGGGAGCAGTTAAGACACCCAGAAAGTGATAAGTATAAAATTACATCTCAGGCTTTATATAAAGCGTTAATTGCACCACTAAAAGATGAGATTAAGCACGATAATATCACCATCATTCCTCACGGTTCTCTGCATTATTTGCCCTTTTCAGCACTTTATAATGGCAATGAATTTTTAATAGAACAATACAATATCAGAATACTACCCTCGTTAAGTACACTGAACTACATTGATGATGCTAGTTTGTCAGACTCATCAATAGATATGCTAGCCATTGGTAACCCTACGTTAGAAGCAGTTGAGTTTGAATTACCGGCAGCAGAAAAAGAAGTTTTATCATTAAAAGGTCGAAAAAATACTCAGGTGTATATTCAAAAAGAAGCATCAGAAACCCTGATTAAAGAACAAGGGAAAAACGCACGAGTATTACATATAGCATCGCATGGTCAGTTTGATCCTGAAAATCCGTTAAACTCAAGGCTACTGTTAGCAAGTGACAATAAAAACGATGGCAATTTAACAGTCAATGATATCTATGCGCTAGAGCTTAATGCAGAACTAGTCACATTAAGCGCTTGTGAAACAGGCATAGGTGACATCAAGAAAGGGGACGATGTGATTGGGTTAACTCGTGGCTTTATTTATGCGGGTGCCAGCTCTGTAATCTCAAGTTTATGGAAAGTTGATGATATGGCAACAGAAAAGCTGATGGTTAATTTTTATGATAATTTTGAGAATATGAATAAGGCATCAGCACTAAGAAAAGCCCAGTTATCTATCAAGAATAATTATAACTCGCACCCATTTTACTGGGCAGCATTCCAGCTAACAGGGCAGCTATAAACTAGTTAGAGTGACTGTGGTTTAATAACTTATGATTTTCAAATTCAAAGCAGGTGGTATAGTTTTATAGGTGAATATGAGAGAGATTATCTAATGAATAACACTCGCATTAAGCGTATTGGCATTCTCACTAGTGGTGGTGATGCCCCTGGAATGAATGCAGCAATACGCGCTATTGTTCTTGCAGCACATCATTACCATATTGAAGTGATCGGTTTTTATCATGGCTATAACGGCTTAATTTGTGAAGAAAATATTGCACAAGCGAAACGGTTAACGCTCGATGATGTTGACGGTATTATTCAACGTGGTGGTACTATTTTGAAAAGTGCTCGTTGTCCTCAAATGTTAGAAAAACAAGGTCTTGAAAAAGCAGCAACTTCACTCAATGAGAAGAGAATCGATGCTTTGATTGTCATTGGGGGAGATGGTTCATTCAATGGTTTACTGACCTTAAAAAATTACTGGCAGGGGCAACTGATAGGTGTTCCAGGTACTATCGATAATGATGTAGACGGCACGGATTTCACCATAGGTTTTGCTACTGCGGTTAATACCGCTATTGATGCTATTGATAAAATTCGAGATACCGCAGACGCATTTGAACGTATTTTTATTGTTGAACTAATGGGAAGGCATAGTGGCCATATTACCTTCAATGTTGGAATTGCTTGCGCGGCGGAGCAAGTGCTTTCTTTTGAAAATTTCAGCGTTGATGATCAGCAAAAGAAATTACTAGAATTAGCCGAAGAAATTAAGTTAGCGAAAGAAAATCGCCATACCAGTTATATTATAGTCATGGCTGAAAATTTATGGCCTGGTGGCGTAACTATGTTAGCAGAACAACTTAAGGAAGCCGCAGGTATTGATTGTACAGCCTGCGTTTTAGGGCATATACAACGTGGTGGCTCTCCTGTACCTAAAGATAGGTTGTTAGCTACCAAAATGGGGGTTGCGGCAATTCAGGCACTGGTAAAGGGTGAAAATCATATAATGATTGCCGAGCAACATAGTGCAATTTGCTATATTCCCCTCAAAGATGCAGTTAAACATCATAAACGCGTGAATCAACAACTTGTCGATGCACAAGAAAATATTTTAGCGTTAACCGCGCAAAATCAGTACTGATTAACTAAAGATAAAGCGCTCATATCATGTTGAATATAGTGTGAGCGCTGATAGAGATTTAAATACTAGGCCTAATTTAGCTACGGGCTGTCACTTCTAATAAGTGGTAACCGAATTGAGTTTTTACTGGGCCTTGAACTTCATTCAAAGGTGCTGAAAAGACGACTTTATCAAATTCTGCGACCATTTGACCTGGACCAAAAGTTCCTAAATCGCCACCTTGCGCTTTAGAGGGACAGTTAGAGTGTTCTTTTGCAGCATCTGCAAAATCTTTACCTGCTTCAATTTCGGCTTTTAATGCTAAGCATTGTTCTTCGGTATCAACCAACAAGTGACGCGCTGCGGCTTGAGACATAGTTATTCCTATTTAATAATTAAATGATAAGTTCATGATAACGATAGCTTATCTACTTAATTATTTAAAGTTTTAATAATTGTTACTTATGCCTTGAACGAATTTGAGTTAGCTTAAAAAGTAACTTTAGCTATGCTGTCGTCTAAGGTTCAGAAAAATAAATAGCAAAATAAAAATATTTTCAAACTTTTTGAAAGCCAATAACTACCTTACTAATAACAGCGTAACTCAATAATAACTGGACATAGGAATATGTGTGTTTAAACGAAGTGATGATCTACTAGTTGCACAAGCATTAGCAGGAAAAAAAACAGCATGGATTGCTTTAGTTAAGCGCTATGAAAAAGGCATTTTCAATTATGCCTTACGCATGGTGAATAATCATGCTGATGCAATGGATTTGATGCAGGATATCTTTGTGGCCGTTTTTCGAAGTCTTCATACTTTTAGAGCAGAAAGTCCATTTAAAGGTTGGTTATTTAAAATAGCACATTATCGTTGTATTGAGTTTTACCGTAAAAAAAGGCCCATGCATTCTATCGATGATGCTCCTGAGTTAATTGATGATGAAAGCAATGATTGTCCGGAAAAGAGTTTGTTGATGAAACAACAAAATAGTGAACTAATTCAGGCAATACAGCGCCTTCCGGTTAAACAAAAATTGGTTGTTGAGCTTAAATTTTTCCAACAATGTACTTTTGAGGAAATTGCTCAACAGTTAAGTATTTCAAAAAATACGGCAAAATCTCAGCTTTATAGTGCCTTAGATAAATTGAAGTTATTATTGCCGGGATATTTGCCGCAAGGTAATGAAAAAAATTGCAAAGAACAAGCAATGTAGTGAGGTTAAACATGTTTAAAACTGATGCAGATAAAGATACTCAACAAAGAGAAGCTTTGGCAGAGCGTATTCTTCAACAGGCAAATGAACATCAAGAAGTTGAGGTGCCAAATTGGCACAGAGCCGCAGCCTTTGAGCAATACTCTACCCATGTAAATACATCTTGGTGGCATCGTTTAGGTTTTGTGTCTGGGCAAGGCGTTGCTGTTGCAGCTTTTGCTTGCTCGGTAAGTATTATTGCCCTGCTTGGCACTTTATTGACTAATAATGCCCATGTTGATGAACAAGCCATAGCTGCTTTAGTGAAAGCACAAGTAGCAGAGCAGCTTGACGTTGAAGTTAATCGAAAGTTACGAGAGTTTGCTAATGAGCAACAAGTGATTTTAGCGAATTACAAAGCTGAACTAAGTGCTAGGCAAGAAAGTAACAATTTACAGCTAGCTGGTTATGTTATTGCTTCAGCACGAAATGAACGTAAAGAAGATCTGAATGACTTTGTGAATTTCATTAATGAGCAACGTCAAGAAGAGCAATTAATTCAAACAATAAAATTTCAACAGTTAGAACAAGCGATTGGCTATCAAAAAGCAAATTTTCAACCATCAAGCCTCATTAGGTAAAAAATTGATCAGCTGATTAGTGCGTAACTTAGGAATAATTAAGGAGTAAGTAAATGAGTAAATTTAAATTAAATCAATTGTTTGTAATATTAAAGACCAAAAGGGTGTTATCTACTTTAGCGATATCCGCAAGTTTTTTCATGGCAAATGTGCAAGCGACACCTGCTTACAATGACTTGTCAAAACAGCTAACTATTATGAATGGTATTTTTAAATCATCGTTAAACGCACATGATAATAAAAAACTGAAAAGCACAAGAGTGGAGAGCTTATACCTAGCTAAACAAGGGGTAGTTTTTACGATTAATGCTGGTCATTCATTTATTTTTGCTCACCATGATGTAGATTTTGATTTTCCGGAATCTATTCGCGCTATTGCGCCTGTGCCACCTGTTGCGCCACAAGGCTCTGGCGAAGATGTCGAGTTTGAGTATTTTTCTGATGATGAAGAGGTTGTTATTGAAATCGAGTCAAGGCATGAAGCAAGTCGCCAGCAAAGTGAGGCTTATCGTGTTTTGCGCGAGCAACAGCGAGATTTAGCTTACGAACTCAGAGATATAGCAAGAGAAAAGAAAGATCTCGCTTTTCAACTCAGTCATAAACCTGAAAAAGCGGAAAAAGCTGAATTAGAATCCGAGCAACAAAAGTTATCAAAAGAGAAGCTAGCGCTAGAAAAAGCACAAAAAACGTTAGCTCAAAAATTAGAAAAGATACAGATTGAGAAGAAAAAGCAGTTAGCTAAACAAAGAGAACAAAGGCGTGCAGATAATGCGCTTTTAACCTCTGTTCTCGTTGATACATTATGCTTATACGGAAATAGCTTGAAAGCGTTACCCAAAGCAGAGCGTATCAGTTTAGTGATAAAATCAGCGGGTGATAGAAAAGTAAGATCAGGCTATAAAGATAAAGTTTTTGTTTTTGATAAAAAGGATATTGTTGCCTGTGCTAGTGACAAAATAACCGCTAAAAAGTTAGCTGACAACGCAAATAGTTATCAATTTTAGGGGGAGATTAGGGAAATTTCTTTTCAAAAATAAGTGACTATTCGCGAGTGGGATTAGCCACTTATTTAGTATAAATACAGGTGTCAGCAGAAGTTTTTGAAACAGTTTTGTTTTTATTTACTTTGCTGTCGGTAGTGTTTTTGCTGTTTCGTGTAAAAAAAGCAATAAATTGCTGTAACTTGTCATTGAATAATAGCGAAAATTCGAAAAAATAATTCCGTTCTCTGTTCATGCTTTCGCTTTCAAAACCAAACATTTCGCTATGGTTAGCTGCTATGGCATTAGTTGACCCTAACTTTGGCAATCTTTCCATGTAGATAAGGTTTACATTGCTTTTACTGGCGTTGTGCAAAGCATTATTACTATTAAGTACTACGGTTTGCTTTATTAAAATAACTTCTGCACAAGCAACATTAATATACATAATGAAAGTAATAGCCATTGTAAAGACTAGTGTTAGTAGTTGTTTCAAAATAGCTCTCCTTTGTTTGTAGTTAGTTTCGTTTGTAGTTAACTAATAGCAAGTAAATGCTGTTACTTTTTAATTTCAATCTTACTATAAGTGTTAGGGAATGTAACTGCAATGTTAATGAGGTAAATTACCCGTTATTTGAGATAAGGGGTTTTTGATGATTATTGGTAGGGTGTTTCACTGACAAACTAGCAACAAGTAACACACCCTCAGCGGTAATTGCCAAAGGTGTGCTACTTGAAGGGGGAGCTTACAAGCTGGCTTTTTTATCAAGCCTAAATTGATGCAATAATGGCTCTGTGTAACCACTAGGCTGATTAACGCCGCTAAAAACTAAAGCACTGGCTGCTTTAAAAGCGATGCTGTTATTAAAGTCTTCACTCATGGCTTGATAACTTGGATCATGGGAGTTTTGCTCATCTACAACTTTAGCCATTTTTTCTAAACTGGCTTGTATTTGTGAGCGAGTACAAATGCCATGATGTAGCCAGTTTGCCATATGCTGACTAGAAATTCGCAGTGTTGCTCTATCTTCCATTAAGCCAACATTATTAATGTCAGGTACTTTTGAACAACCAATACCTTGATCAATCCAGCGCACTACATAGCCCAAAATTCCCTGAGCATTATTATCAAGCTCCTCGGTTATTTCAGCTGCAGACCAGTTTGTATCAGTGGCTAAAGGAATCGTTAAAATATCATCGATATTTGCCGTTTCACGTTTTGAGATTTCTTGTTGTAAAGTAAAAACATCAATACGGTGATAATGTAAAGCATGTAAAGTTGCCGCCGTAGGTGAAGGGACCCAAGCGGTATTAGCGCCTGCTTCAACGTGATTGATTTTGGTAGCAATCATGTTGGCCATTTGATCTGGAATTGGCCACATACCTTTACCTATTTGGGCTTTTTGGCTAAAGCCACAGGCTAATCCCACATCAACATTATTGTTTTCATATGCGCCAATCCATGGTGTTAATTTAATATCCCCTTTGCGTGCCATAGGGCCTGCAGCCATTGAGGTATGAATTTCATCACCTGTCCTATCTAAAAAGCCAGTGTTAATAAATACCACACGAGCTTTTGCAGCATGAATACAATTTTTCAAGTTAACACTGGTGCGCCTTTCTTCATCCATAATACCCATTTTGATGGTATTACGCGGGAGTGATAAGGCATCTTCTACTCGGGCGAATAAGGTATCAGCAAATTGTACTTCTTCGGGGCCATGCATTTTCGGCTTAACGATATATATCGAAGCTTCATTGCTATTGTTTAGTGTGCTATTTCCTTTTATGTCATGTATAGCAATAAGTGAGGTAATCATGGCATCCAGGATACCTTCGGGCACTTCTCGGCCTTGACTATCGATAATGGCGTTGTTTGTCATTAAATGCCCAACATTACGTACAAACATCAAACTACGCCCTTTCAATGTAACAGGCTCACCTGAGATTGTTTGATAAGTGCGATCTGCATTCATTTTACGTGTAAAGGTTTTGCCATTTTTGTTGATGTTTTCGGTTAAATTGCCTTGCATTAAACCAAGCCAATTACGATAAGCGAGTACTTTGTCTTCGCCATCTACAGCGGCAACAGAATCTTCACAATCCATTATGGTAGTCAGTGCAGACTCGAGTAATACATCACTTAAACCTGCAGGATCTGATTGGCCAATATCACTGCTACGGTCAAAAATAAGCTCAAGGTGTAATCCGTTATGTTTGAACACCAAAGTACTTGGCGAAGCTGAAGTACCAGTAAAACCAACTAAAGAGTCTGGCTCAGTTAATATAGTTTGCTCGCCAGTAGATAGGCTGATTATTAACTGCTGACCTTCTAATTGATAAGCGATGGCATGCTGATGACTGGCATTATCGAGTGGGATAGCTTGATCCAAAAACTCTTTGGCAAAGGAAATAACTTTAGCGCCACGAACAGGGTTGTATGCACTGCCTTTTTCAGCACCACCTTCACTGCTAATTGCATCCGTACCATAGAGAGCATCATATAAGCTTCCCCACCTGGCATTAACAGCATTGAGTGCAAAACGTGCATTCATGATAGGCACTACAAGTTGGGGGCCAGCAATAGTGGCTAACTCGGCATCAACATGCTCAGTCGTAATGGTAAAATCATCAACCACTGGAGCTAAATAGCCAATTGATTGTAAGAAAGCTTTATAGTCAGCAAAATTAAATTTGTCACCAAAATTTGCTTGATGCCAACTATCTATTTGAGATTGCAAAGTTTCACGCTTTGCAATTAACTGTGCATTTTCGCTACTTAAATCAGCGATGATTTTTGCAAAACTTTGCCAAAAATGGCCTGTAGTAATGCCAGTGTTAGGAAGTGCTTCTTGCTCAATAAAGTTAAAAAGATCTTGGTTTATTTGTAAACCTTCTAGCTCAATTGTGTTGCTCATAAGTGCCTCTCTAGCTTTATAAGATGTAGATACTTAGCGTGTAACCATGCAGAAATATATTTTGAAATCTGAAATGTATTCTGAAAGTTTACTAAGTCAATGAGAATTCAATGAGTCAATCCTATTAAGACTAGGGGATTATAGCAATAAGCCTTTAAAAATAACCACTATTCATGTTGTGAATGCTTTTGCCTTATGGGTTTGTGGTTTTTATGTGTGTTAGGCTAGTAAATGCGTTAAAAGTGGTATTAGTACCGGTACTATAAATGCAGTTAATACTGCTGAAAGTATTAATGCTATAGAGCTATATGCACCCGTATGCGCGTTTTGTCGGGTAAGTACCACAGTACCAATAACATGGCTTGCAGTACCAATCGAGAGACCAGTAGCGATAGGGGAGTGAACATTGATCAATTTTAGCCATGATGGCCCAAGTAACCCTCCTGAGAAACCTGCAATCATAATAGCAAAAGGGGTGATTGAACTATCGCCTGATAACTGCTCAGTTAAAATGATGCCAATGGGGGTCGTCACTGATTTTAAAGACAGAGAAATAGCAATTGATTCTTGATGAATAAGTAGCATTGTTAGTAAAAAGCTTAACGAAACCACAATGATCACACCTAAAGCTAGCAGTGAAACAAGTATTCTCCAATGACGTTTTATTGTTTTTATTTGTTGATATAGTGGGAAGCCCAGCGCCACTGTTGCTGGTTCTAGTAAAAAATGAATCGCCTGAGTTGCTTGTTGATATGATTGATAATCAATTTGGTAGTGAAGTAAAAAGGGAATTATTAAGCAAATGGTTAACAGCACAGGATTGAGCCAAATATATTGCCACTGTTGTTGTAGCCATGCCGTTGTTTGATAAATAACTAAGGTAAGCAAAGACAAGCCTAGTGAGCTCAAAATATAGCTTTGTGAAAAAGCTGGGCTATTAAGCCAATCATTAAGAGAAGCTGAAAACACCCTAAAGTTTGTCCGTTTTTGCTAAATTAAAGTAGCGATCAGCCATTAAGCCTATAAAGGTAATGAGCACGAATGTAGTAAAAATAATGGAAAGTATAAGGGTGAAACCATGGTTTTTTATTAATTCAAAGTGGTTAATTACGCCCACTGCTGCTGGTACCAAACACACGCCCATATGTTTGATTATCCAGAGGTTTACTTGGTTAACTTTGTTAGGGTTTAGTAACCCAAGTTGTAACAATAAACAATAAAGAATCATGCCATATAAACTACTTGGCAAGCCGCCCAGATAAAAGTTTATAAGCTTACCCACCGCTAAGCAAAGTGCTATTGCAAAGATGGTGTACAGGACGTTCTTCATATCATAGCTTTAAGTAAATTATTCACCTGATTGCACCTGTCTTGCTGCTTCTATCACTAAATGTCTGAACCAAATATGGCTTGTATCATGGTGTAATAATGGGCTCCAGATCATTTTTAGTTCCATATCAGGAATTTCGAAAGGCGGCTTAACAATGATATAACTAGGATCAGACTTATGGAGCAAAGCTGCTCGTGTTGGTAAAGTAGCAATTAAATTATCTTCATAAGCTAACTGCATGGCAACATGGTAATTTCGGGTGAATACTTTAATGTCACGTTTTTTACCTAAACGTGCCAATGATTCATCTACCCAACCTAGTTTTTGAATATCACCTGGGTTCATGCCAATACCGACACCGAAACCTGTTTTTGATACCCATACGTGCTTCGCCGCTAGGTAAGAATTGAGGTTAAACTTACTCACTACAGGGTTGTCTGCACTAAGTAAGCAGGAGAAAGAGTCACGCCAGATGGATTTTTGGTGAAACGATTGCGGTAACTCTTCAAACCTATTTATAGCCATATCTATTTTACCTGCTTCCACATCGTGAAAGGTAACATCACTTGGTGTCATAATATCTATGGTGATGTTAGGAGCCACTCGATTAAGTAGCATCAATAGCTTAGGTAATAAGGTTGAAGCAGCGTAATCACTGGCCATAATCCGAAAAACACGAGTGCTATGTTCTTCGTTAAACTCTTCTTCACCTTGCAAAGCTTCTTCTAATTCAAGCAATATTTTTCTAATGCTTGGTGCTAGCGTTCGCGCTCTTTCTGTAGGAACCATGCCATCAGAAGTACGCACCAAAATAGGATCGTTAAAGAGTGTTCTTAAACGTTTTAAGCCATTACTCATCGCAGGTTGAGTTATGTTTAGCTGACTTGCTGCGCGCGTCACATTTTTCTCTCTAAGTAATACGTCTAAATAAATAAGTAGGTTTAAGTCGATTTTAGAAATATTCATAATTTTAATGGCTTTTTAATAAAATATAATTGAGATAGATATAAGCTATATTCTTTCAATATTCAATAATGTTTATATTAGATTTTAGTCTTACTTGAGAAAGTTTAAAGTAGGAATATTTTTAAGTCTTTGTTAATTAAGGTTAATGTGTTTTGTTGTTTTGTGGTGTTTATTATATTTATGATGTGAATGTTGATAATGTTTATTATATATTTCAGAAATACTTAAGGGTTGGGTTATTGTTTTTGTAGTTCGGTGTGACAGTTTTCAGTATTGGTTACATCGGTATTTGTTACAACAGCAAGGTTAATGTTAAATAAGACCCATTGGAGAATGTTATGTCTAATTACCAAAGTGCAATTGAAGCAGTTAAAGCAATAAAAGAAAAAGCGGGTGACTCTTGGGGAGCGATTAACCCTGAATCAATAGCGCGTATGCGAGCTCAAAACAAATTTAAAACAGGTTTAGAGATTGCTCAGTATACAGCAGATATTATGCAAGCTGATATGAAAGCTTTTGATGCTGATAAAACTAAATATACACAGTCGTTAGGTTGCTGGCATGGTTTTGTTGGTCAGCAGAAATTAATTTCTATCAAGAAACACTTTAATACAACCAAGCGTAAGTATTTATATCTTTCTGGCTGGATGGTGGCAGCGCTACGCTCTGAGTTTGGACCTTTACCAGATCAATCTATGCATGAAAAAACCTCTGTGGCCGCTTTAGTAGAGGAGTTATATACCTTCCTTCGCCAAGCAGATGCTCGTGAGTTAGGCGGCCTTTTCCGTGAGTTAGATGCAGCAATAGCAGCAGATGAAAATGCTAAGGCAGCTGAAATTCAAGATCAAATTGATAACTATGAAACGCACGTGGTACCAATTGTTGCTGATATTGATGCGGGTTTTGGTAACGCTGAAGCTACCTATTTAATGGCTAAACAAATGATTGAAGCAGGTGCTTGTGCTCTACAAATTGAGAACCAAGTAGCTGACGAAAAACAATGTGGTCACCAAGATGGTAAAGTAACGGTGCCACATGCCGATTTCCACGCTAAAATTCGTGCTTTACGCCATGCTTTCCTTGAGCTTGGTATAGACAACGGAATTATTGTTGCGCGTACTGACTCTGAGGGAGCGGGTTTAACAAAAGAAATTGCCGTTGTTAAAGAGCCAGGTGATGAGGGTGATATTTACAATTCGTATTTAGATGTAGAAGAAATTGATGTATCACAAATGCGTGAAGGTGATGTTTGTTTAAATCGAAATGGTAAATTAGTACGTCCTAAACGTTTACCGTCAGGTTTATATCAATTCCGTGAAGGCACAGGCCATGAACGTTGTGTGTTTGACTGTATTGGCGCACTAAATGCTGGTGCGGATTTACTTTGGATTGAAACGGCAGTACCAACTGTTCACGAAATTAAAGGTATGATGGATGATGTACGTAAAGTTCATCCAGATGCGAAACTTGTTTATAACAACTCGCCGTCATTTAACTGGACACTTAACTTCCGCCAGCAAGCTTATGATGCATGGGTGGAAGCGGGCAAAGACGTTTCAGCCTACGACCGTTCTGATCTTATGAATGCTAAATATGATGATACAGAATTATCGGCAGAGGCTGATGAACGTACACGTACTTTCCAAGCAGATACTTCACGTGAAGCCAATGTATTCCATCACTTGATCACATTACCTACTTATCATACTACGGCCTTGTCTGTTGATAACTTAGCGAAAGAGTATTTTGGCGAAGCGGGGATGCTAGGATATGTGAAAGGTGTTCAACGTCAAGAAATTCGCCAAGGTATTGCCTGTGTTAAACATCAAAATATGTCAGGCTCTGATATTGGTGATGATCACAAAGAATACTTTGCAGGTGAAAATGCATTAAAAGCTGGTGGTGCGAAAAACACTTCTAACCAATTCAGCTAACCTTGTAAGGTTCAAATAGGCAATAACTGTTACCTTGTGAATAGATTTTATTGCTAATGAAAACTAAAAAAGGCTGATACATCATAATGTATCAGCCTTTTGTTTTATCTTAATAGTGACAAAAGAATAACTTTATACCAATTTGATTAAATTTCTTCCCTACTCAGAGCTATGCTCTATGTTCAATAACAAGGCAAATTTGTTTAGGTCTAGTCATTCTAAATCAAATAAATTTAACGAAGTTAGTGGGCATCGAGCAAGCTCCCAAAGGGCGAGTTTAAAAGGCTTATATGCTGCGTTATTGATTTTGACAAGGACGCTACATGGATGTAGCTTATTAGAGAATGCAGGAGCATATTCTCCTGAATAACCATTCTCTTCAATCAATGCCTTGCCTCTAAGCCTTTTAATTCTCGCTGAGTGGGAAAGAACTTAATCAACTTGGTATTATAAACGGGTTAAGCTTAGAAAGTATAAATTAATGTCATTGATGTTTCAGTGTTAGTGTTTTCAAAACCTGTTTCAACTTCAGTGTCGTAATCAACACGTAAAGCAAACTTAAGTTGTAATGAATCAACGAGTCTTGCTGTTACAGAAGTTTCAGATTTATAAACACTGTTTTCACCTGATTTAACTGCCTGTTTTGCTACAAGGTATTGTTTGAACTCAACATGTTCATTAAATTTATGTTGATAAAGTGCTTGTGCTTGCACAATAAAGTCAGTCTTACTTGTAGACTCGTGAGTGTCTGTTGCACGAGTAATATCATGTTTTACACCAGGACCAATATCAGCAAATAATGATGAGGTTTCAGTTTCATACCAGTGGCGGCCCCAACCTGCAGAGAATGAACTTTGAGATTTAAAACCACTGAATTTGTCTTGCTCATAAGCAAGGTTACCATATAAATAATTTTTGCCAGCTTCACCAATGGTGTAGTTGGTTTGGCCGATAATGTCCCACTTATTGTCGGTGGTTACATATTCATCTTCACCTGTATCTGGATCTTCTTTTTCAAGCTTTTTAGCCAAGATATTAAAAGCAACCGCAGAACGCCACTTATCTTTCTCATGCTTAAGGTTTAAACCGGCTTTTAGATCACCACTTTTGGTGTTACCTGTTTTGTATAAAAAGCCAAGTTCGGCAGAGGCAGTAAATGCTGGTTTTTCTTCAGCTTTTTCTTCTGCCAATGTGGCAAACGAAGCGAGCGGAAGCAAGCACAAAGAGGCGAGCGTAAATTTACGTTTCATGGTATTCCCTTGTATTGATAGAGGTCTAGTATTTTTAAGGCGGCTATTATAACAACCGTTAATATAATGTTAAATACGATTAGCCGTAAAAAATGCGATTAGAAGCTATAAACAAGTGTTACAGCGGTTTGAGTATCAAGGTTTTCTTGATCCATCTCGACTTCAGTATTGTAGTCAAGAGTAAAGGTGAACTTAAGTTGTAAGGTAGATATTAACTTTGTTGTGATACTTGTTTCAGCTTTGTAAATGCTGTTATCTGATTGTTTTATAGAGTGTTTTGCACTAACAAATTGCTTGAATTCAACATGCTCACCAAGCTTTCTGATGTATAAAGC
This sequence comes from Colwellia sp. SU-HH00943, assembly GCF_057546125.1. Lineage (NCBI taxonomy): Bacteria > Pseudomonadati > Pseudomonadota > Gammaproteobacteria > Alteromonadales > Colwelliaceae > Colwellia > Colwellia sp. SU-HH00943. The sequence goes on along the minus strand of NZ_BAAJLW010000001.1, from coordinate 299,584 downwards.
TTGCGCTTGTATAATCCAAGACTCTTCTGTTTTACCTTTTTCTGTATCGGTTGTTTTAAATAAGTCACGTTTGTAACCTGGACCAATATCTGCCCAAAGTGAAGCTTCTTCACTTTTATACCAATTACGCCCCCAACCAGTAGAAACAGAGCTTTGATTTACAAAACTATTAAACTCGCTGTCTTCGTACCAAATATTCCCGTAAATATAGTTTTTCTCGGAAGTACCTAAACTGTAGTTGGTTTGAGACGTTGCTGTCCATTTTTGGTCTGTCGTTTGAAAGTGAATATCACCATTTTCATCTTCAACATCCGCTTTTTTGATCAAAACATCTATATTGAATAAACTTAACCAGCGGCCCGCTTCAAAACGTAGATCAAGGCCACCTTTCATATCACCGCTATTACTGTTACCCGTTTTATATAAAAAACCGAGCTCCGCAGAGCCAATCAGCTCCGGTGTCAGTATTACAGGCTCTGCCTGATCGGCCTTTTTCAAACTAGATAAAATATCACTCGCCGTAGCTTCATTGCTCTGAGCTTGAGTGCTACTTTCTTGTGCATAAGCATTGATAGATAAAAATAATAGTGTCGTTAAGCTAAAGTGGCGGATCATTTTATTCTCTGTTTATGACGCAAAGTTATTCATTAAGGATATATTTTTTTGAAAATAATCCTGTTTTAAAAATGGTTATTTAGATTTAAAAGCGAGTGTACAAGCAAGACGTAACAGAGCTATGGGTAAATCACAATAATTAGGGGGAACATTATAATGAAGTTGGGGTTATTTTAAAGAAAATTTGTTTGTATCCTTAAAAAAGCTATAGCGCGTTGATACCCAATGGAAACTGTACCAGTCATAACAAAGGGATAAACGCGCTATCGAGTATTATTTAATGACGGCTTTCAATTCTCCAGCTTGGTAAAGATCAAACATGGTTTCTAAACTAATAGGAGTAATTTTGCTAGCATTTCCAGCTGTGTTAAAAGATTCGTAGCGCGCTTTACATATGTCATACATGGCGTTTGTTGATTCTTTTAAATACTTTCTAGGGTCAAACTCGCTTGGGTTATGTGCTAGAAAGCGGCGAATTGCACCGGTAGCTGCAAGGCGTAAGTCTGTGTCGATATTTATTTTCCGAACACCGTTGTTGATTGCTTCTTGGAGCTGCTCAACAGGCACACCATAGGTTTCAGATATATCGCCCCCATATTCATTAATTATGGCTAGCCATTCTTGTGGTACAGATGAAGAGCCATGCATGACCAAATGCGTGTTTGGAATACGTTTATGAATAGCTTTTATACGTTCAACCGCTAAAATATCGTCTGTTGGCGGGCGAGTAAACTTGTAGGCACCATGGGAGGTACCACAAGCAATTGCAAGCGCATCAACTTGTGTTTTATTGACAAAATCAGCAGCTTCTTCTGGATCGGTTAGCATTTGCTCTTGGCTTAATACACCTTCAGCACCTATGCCGTCTTCTTCACCAGCCATACCTGTTTCTAATGAGCCTAAACAGCCTAATTCACCTTCAACGGAAACACCACAGGCATGAGCCATTTCAACGGTTTGCTTTGTTACTGCAAGGTTATACTCATAACTGCTAGGGGTTTTGCCGTCTTCTTTTAAAGAGCCGTCCATCATGACTGATGAAAACCCTAACTGTATTGAGCGTTGGCAAACACTGGGTGAAGTACCATGATCTTGGTGCATCACTACAGGGATGTGGGGAAATTCTTCAATTGCAGCTAAAATAAGGTGACGCAAAAAAGGTGCGCCAGCATAACTTCTAGCACCGGCTGAAGCCTGCATTATTACAGGGCTGTCGGTATCATTTGCTGCTAGCATAATAGCACGAACTTGCTCTAAATTATTGACATTAAATGCTGGAATACCATAGTTATGTTCTGCGGCATGATCAAGCATTTGACGCATTGAAATTAAGGCCATTAATTACTCCTAGAATTGGCTATTTAGGTTGAGGGTGCGGGTTTTATTTTTTTGTTTTATTTTATATTTGTTTGTTGCTCTGAAAGGTTTTTCTTTCAATTACGAGATTGTATCAAAAAGTAAGCCTTTGGGCAGTGAAATTTATACTTTTAGCGGTTTTAGTTGATGTTTTTGTATTTTGTATGAAAGTTAACAAGAAACCATACAAAAAAAGCTGGTTTTGAGAGAGGTTAATTTTTTTTGATTGAAAGTTAACCACAACTAAAAATGTGGTTAACTCTAATATACTAGACTTGATTTCAGCTTAGGTTTTTGAAGCATTAAAAATACTTTCAATGGCAGTATCTAACACTTGAGTGAATTCACTGTTAGATTGATTAGCGCTGAGCCCTTGCGTTAAAGCGCGAGAAAAACTTGCTATCATATTATGATTGGCGGCTATTTTATTATTTGCTTCTTCTCTTGTGTAACCACCTGATAATGCAACAACTTTAATGATGTTTTCATGATTTATACAGTCAGTGTAAAAGTCGTCTTCATCGGGTAAAGTGAGTTTTAACATGACTTTTTGGTCACTCGATAATTGGTTAAGTTCCGTCAGTAACGCTGCTTTAAGCATACCTTCAGCCGCTGCTTTTTCTGGGCTGTTAATATCTATTTCTGGTTCGATTATTGGTGTTAAACCTTTTGCTAATATTTGTTTAGCTACTTTGAATTGCTGAGCAACAATGTCAGTAATACCTTGTTGATTTGCTAATTTGATCACAGAGCGCATTTTAGTACCAAATACTCCCTGAGCAACCGCTTTATCAAGGAGTGAGTCTAGCTCAGGTATCTCTTTCATTAGTTGCACATCGTTTTGTTCTTCACAAAGACCTTTATCGACTTTCAAAAAAGGAACTACTTGCTTTTCTTGCCATAAATATTGTGCAGCAGGTTTACCGTCAAACTCTCTGTCTAAGGTGTTTTCAAATAAAATAGCACCAAGTATTCGTTCGCCAGTAAATGCAGAATTGGTGACAATACGGCTACGCATTTGATGCACTAAATCGTACATTGCTTGGTCGCTATTATATTGATTTGAATCGATGCCGTATAAAGCAAGTGCTTTAGGAGTGCTACCACCACTTTGATCAAGCGCGGCAATAAATCCATTTTGTGTGACGACTTTAGTTAGCATTGATTCAAGAGCTGCTGAGTTTTTAGACATAATCATCTCCTTTGGTTGAGCCTATAGATGTTTGCTCAATGGGTGTGGGTACGTTTTTATTTTACTTAATTTTTATTACTCTTTTATTTTATTGTAGATGTAACCTAGCAAAATATAACTATTTTGTTATTTTATTTGCTAGGTTGTTTGGTTTGATAGCTAAGTTGAACCCAATTTAGCCTTGTGCTCTTTGCTCTAATATTTCTACAGCAGGTAATTTTTTACCTTCTAAAAATTCTAAGAAAGCGCCGCCACCTGTTGAAATATAAGAAACTTTATCTTTAATATTATACTTATCCACAGCAGCTAGGGTGTCACCACCACCAGCAATAGAGAATGCTGAGCTATCTGCAATAGCATGAGATATAACAGAAGTACCTTTAGCAAAGGCGTCAATTTCAAAAACACCAACTGGGCCATTCCATAAGATAGTTCCGGCTGTTTTGATTATTTCTGCAACTTTAGCAGCGGTCTCAGGGCCGTAATCAATGATATCATCTTGCGCATCAACGCCAGATGCAGCTTTAATCTGTGTTGCTGAATCGTGTTTCCAATCACTAAAGCCTTCACGAGTTACGGTTACATCATTTGCAAAAACGACTTGTGTTTGCTTACATAAGCGTTGCGCTTCAGGGATAAGATCTTCTTCATATAAAGAATTTCCAACTTCATTGCCCGCTGCCGCTACAAAAGTATTTGAAATACCGCCACCTACAACGAGAGTGTCAGCTATTTTTGATAATGAATCTAAAACAGTTAATTTTGTTGAAACTTTTGAGCCACCCACTATAGCTACTAATGGGCGTGCTGGGTTGTCTAATGCTTTGCCTAAGGCTTCTAATTCGCTTACAAGTAATGGGCCTGCACAAGCTGTTGGTGCATATTTAGCCACACCATGGGTACTTGCTTGAGCACGGTGCGCTGTACCAAAGGCATCCATAACAAAAACATCACAAAGGCTAGCTAGTTGTTTAGCTAACGCATCATCATTCTTTTTCTCTCCGGCGTTAAAACGTACATTTTCTAGTACAACTAACTCACCTGAAGCTGCTTCAACACCTGATAAATAATCAGTAACTAAACGAACAGGGTAGTTGATAGCCGCAGCTAAATAATCTGCAACAGGTTGTAGTGAATATTCTTTATTGTATTCACCTTCAGTAGGGCGACCTAAGTGAGACATTACCATCACTTTGGCACCTGCTTCTAAAGCGAGTTTAATTGTTGGTAATGCTGCTTGAAGACGAGCATCTGAAGTGATTTCTCCGTCTTGAATTGGTACGTTTAAATCTTCACGGATTAAAACACGTTTATTAGCTAAATCTACGTCAGCCATTTTAATAATTGTCATGTTGACTCCAAATAAATTAGAACTTTGTTAAATTAATCTTTCTCTAAACAACCAGTTGTTTTTAATGAAAATTCTGAAAGTAAGTCGTGAATGAAACGATTCAACTCACCCGCCATTAAGGCAAAATCAGCGTCAAGTTTCGCAACGATGTCGTCACTATCAATATCTTCATTTTGGTCTTGAATAACATCGAAAAACTTAAGGCGTTTTATCGACAAATCATCACATAATACAAATGAAAGTGATTCATCCCATTCTAATGCTACTTTAACCATGTACTTATCAGCATCTAAATGAGATTTGATTTCTTCACTCTCGAGATCTTGGTTTTTAACGCGTATAACTGCGCCATCATCACCCATAGCATTAAACTCTGCTTCCATTCCTAACTGAAATTGTGCGCCTAAGTTTTTGTTCACTAACCAATCTGTCATGGTTTCATCAGCTTGCACATCAGGCTCTAAACTTGTTACTGGTAACGTACCTAATACTTTGCGAAGCAGAGCGAGTAAGTCTTCCGCTTTACCGCGAGCACTGGCATTAATAACAATGATGTTGTCTTTAGGACTGATATAAGCATGCGTGTCAGAAATGCGAGAAAAAGCACGCGGTAGCAATTCAAAAATAATATCTTCTTTAAATTGCTCTTTTTCTTTTTTCGTGGCGCCACGACCTTGCTCTTGTTCGAGCAAATTGACTTTTTCTTCAATCATGTCTTTGATTACAGGCGCGGGTAATATTTTTTCTTCTTTGCGTGCACAAATTAAAAAATTACCGTTTGCGCTGTGAACACTGGAGTGGCCATGCTTTCCTAAAGCGTTTACCCAACCAAAATGTGAAACCTCAGTAGAGCCACATGGGGTAAAAAGGTGCTCTGATAAGTGCTTTTCTAAATCTTGCTCTGAATGTTCAAATGGACGAGTAAAAGCAAAAAAGTACAGGTTTTTAAACCACATAAATAAGATCCTAGGCTAAAGGTATTATGAAGCTTGGCATAATACTCATTTTTGAAAGCGGTCAGTTTACCTGAAAAGAATAGCTGAAAATAGTACTGAAAATGCAATTCTAGGAAGTTGATCGTATAAGATAATGAAAATGGTAACTAAGCATTTAGGCAAGGATCAAAATGATCTGTAATCAATAAGTATGAATAACTATGTTTATTTAACTTCTCATATCAGGAATAGTGATGTCATAGTGTAAACCTTGCTCTTTCTCGCTTTGTACATTTATGGTGCCATTAAGGGTATCCATAACTAAATTATTAATAATATGTGTACCTAGCCCTGTTCCACCTTTGTCTGCTTTAGTGGTATAAAAAGGATTGAATAAGTTTTTCATTTCTTCATCAGAAAGACCATGGCCATTATCTTTGTAATTAATGACAATACCAGACTCTAATGGTTGAATATTGATCTCTATCTCACCACGATTGATGTTTTCAAATCCATGTATTATCGAGTTAATGACTAAATTAATCATGATTTGAGCAATAGCACCCGGGTGAGAGTATATCTCAACGCTTTCATCACAGTGTACTTTGACACAATGGTTGGTGAGTTTTAATTTTGGGTGTAGCGACTGAATAATTTCATCAATATATTTCGCTACATTAATAAGCCTAATTTTGTCGCTGGTTTGATCTACTGCAACATGTTTAAAGCTGATTATTAGTTCAGAGGCTCTACTTAAGTTTGTAGTAAGAAGCTCAGTACTTTTACTGATATTGCCAATAAACTTTTCTATAGTCTGTTTGGATATTCTACTTTGGTTGATATTTGCTTTTAACTCTTCAATGGTGTCACGTATGTAACTTGCAGAAGTGATACTAATACCAATAGGTGTATTAATTTCGTGAGAAACTTCAGCGGATAAACTCCCAAGCGATGCCATTTTTTCAGCTTCTAATAAGCGCTCTTTAGCTTTATTAAGTTCAGTAATAGAGCTTTTTAATTCGGTATTGGTGGTGAGTAATATTTGCTCGGTTTTACTGCGTCTTATATTTTCATCTTTAAGGCTTTGCTGCTGACTTAATAGTTTGCGTTGTTGCACCTCCATTTTCAGCATCGTATTACTTAACGAAGAAGTTTTTTTCGCGACTTCTTGTTCTAGTTGAATATTTTGCTCATCTAATCGCTCATTCGCTAAATTAGTTTCTTGTTGAGAGACGGCTAGCTTGTCTTTAAAGTCTATTAATTCATCAATGAGGTTGTTGTATGCGTCTTCTAATATATTCAATTCATTTTTTTCGTAATTCATTGAATGCAGCTTAGAAGCCTCAGGATCATCTAAGTCTACTTGGTTTATTTGATCGGTAAGTTCTTGTAATGGTGAAGTGAGTAATTTATTGAATGCTAGGGTAAATAAAAATACTAAGAAGGCTGTTTTAACAATCGCGTTACCTAGCAAGAAGTATATACCTACCTCAATCCGGCTAAAAATAACCGCATTACTTGAGAGTAACGTTACTCTTCCTACAGATGTTGTACGACCAGAAAACTCAAAGACAAGTGGAAAAGAGTGACCAAATAAATCCCCACTTATAGAGCTGATACCTTGTGAATCTTCAGTTGCCTCCTCATTAATAACTTTTAGTTGCTCCTGAGGTAGCACTTCGCCTAATTGTGTGATGATATTATTAGATTCATCAGTAACTGTAATGCCTTTGATTACAGGAATAGCCACTAAGCCTTCTGATATATCAATAGCTTGCTGTGTGTTTAGTTCCCATACAGCACGAGTTAAACTCTCACTAATTGTTTTTTCTAATGTTAATAGCTCACTATTTATATGATTTTTTGTGTTGAAATACTCAGCAACGATCTGAATACCCGTCACACTCACCGTTAAAATAAAATAAAAGGAGAGTACTCTGGTTAACAGTTTTCGAGAAATACTAGTTCTTTTCATATAAGAGTATATTAGCACGTAAGTAGGGTTATTAATAAATTTGAGCGTATCTACTGCTAATTTTAGCTAGTTTTTAGCAAGGTATAAACTATTTTACTTATTTTACTTAATTTAGTTGTTTTTTATACAAAATCTTAGTTTTTGCCTATAATTTTAACAATGTTGTAACTTTTGGCCGTGGTTATTCATAAATTTGTAGTAAAAGTGTCATCTTTACCTTAATTATTAGTTATTTTGTAATATAACTGTAATTTTATGTCTGTTGTAATATTTGTGTAATAAAGCTGTCATAATATACTCGCCAATTTCAGCTTGCTTGATATTTAAACAGGTGAGTTAAAAGTAAGAGTTAAATTAACTTTATAAAAAATAAGGCAAAAATATGAAACTGATGAAATCTACCATTGCATTGGCAGCGTGTTCTGTGCTTTCAGTACCTGCATTCGCAGCTGATAATAAAAGTAGTGAATTAGACGATGCAATAGAATTCTACGGCAAACTTAATATTTCTCTACAAGCATCTGATGAAGGTGGTGAGACGGTTAATGAGCTGAAAAGTAATGCTTCTCGTGTTGGCGTAAAAGGCGAATATAAATTAGATACGGATTACGCACTTACTGCAATTTATAAACTTGAATGGCAAGTGAATGTAGATGATGATTCAAAAAATAATTTAACTGCTCGTAATCAATGGGTTGGTGTTAAAGGTGGTTTTGGTGAGGTGACTATAGGTCGTGCTGATACTACGTTAAAAGTTTCTCAAGGTAAGTTTGATTTATTTAATGATTATGAAGGTGACTTAAAACACTTATTTATTGGTGAAAACCGTGTTACTGATTCATTAACCTATAAATCGCCAAAACTTAATAATTTTCAATTTTTAGGTAGTTATATTCTGTCCGAAGATAAAGATTTAAAAAATCCTTTCTCTGTTGGTGTGCAATATGGTGATGGTAGTTTAAAGAAAACAGATTACTTTGTAGCGTTGGCTCATGATCAAAACATGCAAGGTGATAATAATAATGGAACTTATGAAACTACACGTTTAGTGGGTATGTATAAGTTTGGTGATTTACGCCTTGGTGCCATCTTAACTGAAAGTGAAATTAATGAAGTGACAGATCCTGCAAACAGTCACTTAGTTGGTCAAAGTGAAAATGGTTATGCGGTAAATGCTTCTTATAAATTAGGTAAGGTATTAGCTAAAGTACAATATCAAGAGTTTGCTGGCGCGGGTGCAATTAGTGTAGGTGCAGACTATAAACTTGGTAAAAATACCAAAGTATTTGCTTGGTATACAGACCGAGAAGGGTTAAGTCTAGATGGTAACCCTGTTAAAAAAGCGACTGAAGGAAGCTACATTGGTATTGGTATGGAGCAAAAATTTTAATACCAATGTTATTGAAAGTGTGAACTTCACATCAATGTCATAAAAAATCCGATATTAGTATGACTAATATCGGATTTTTATTAACCTTTTTACGTGTTGTCACAAAAATGTCATGATAAATGTGCACAATAGTCACACGGTTAATTACATGAAGTAATACCAATGTTACTTAAGGTTTTTATATGAGTGGATACATTTTAGTTGTTGAAGATGAAACCCCTATTAGAGAAATGATCACGTTTGTCTTAGAGCAAAATGGTTTTAACTCTGTGGAGGCATGCGATATTAAACAAGCGATGGATAATATTATCGAGCCATACCCTGACTTGATATTGCTTGATTGGATGTTACCTGGTGGTACAGGGGTTAAACTTGCTCAATCTTTAAAGCAAAATGAATTTACCCGAAATATACCTATTATTATGTTAACAGCGCGTGCTGATGAAGATGATAAAGTGAAAGGTCTTGATGCTGGTGTCGATGATTATGTTACTAAGCCATTTTCACCGAAAGAGCTTATTGCTCGCATAAAGGCAGTTATTCGTCGAGTGTCTCCTACACTTTTAGCTGAAAAGGTTGAATTTCATGGCCTGAAACTAGATCCCGTTTCACATCATGTCACTATTAATAATTTAGCTATAGATTTAGGGCCAACTGAATTTAGGTTGCTGCACTTTTTTATGACACATACAGAGCGCGTTTATTCAAGAGAGCAATTGCTTGATAATGTATGGGGTACCAATGTTTATGTCGAAGACAGAACAGTTGATGTTCATATTAGACGCTTAAGAAAAGCAATATCAGGTGCGGGTCATGAAGAATTTATTCAGACGGTGCGTGGTGCTGGTTATCGCTTCTCAGGTAAATTAAAAAGCCCACAAGTTTAAAACGTAAATGCTTGTCCTGCCTTTACTCTTTAAAATATTATTTTCATAACGTGAATATCGATATGTCAAACCAAGCAAACATGAGCAATGGTATTTCAGCAACTGCAATACCGTTAAATGCCATTGATGGCAAATCAGATTTTCGATTTCATTCTGGTATTGAAGCCTTACCCGATGCTGCATTAGTGTTATCACCCAATTTAACGGTTATTGCTGGTAATAAAAAAGCACAGCGTCTATTAGGTGTGCGTTTTCCTGAAAATGTTGGTCAACATATAACAGAAATACTAACAGCACATGAATTTACTGAGTATCTCCAACAAGACAATTTTGAGACGCCGCTATTTGTAGTTTCACCTTTAAATGATGAACTACAGCTTGAAATATCGGTGATGTCATTTGGTCATGAAAGGGTTATTTTAATTGCGCGGGCGCTTGCTAAATATCATCGTTTAAAAAGAATGCGCCGAGAGTTTGTGGCTAATGTTTCTCATGAATTAAAAACTCCGTTAACGGTTGTGCGTGGTTATGTTGAAATGATTCAAGAAACTGAGCATGCGTTAGACCCTCATTGGCAAAGAGTATTTGGTACCATTGAAGGTCAAGTTAGCCGAATGGAGCGTTTGGTTGAGCAGTTATTGAGTTTATCGAAAGTTGAAAATAATCGCGATGATGTCGATATGGATCAGGTTAACATGCCATTTTTGGTGAGCAATCTTGTTGAGGATGCTAAATGGCTTAACCAAGAGAAGAAACATAAACTTCGTGCAAATATTTCATCAGATTATGGCGTTTATGGTATTGAAACTGAACTAAAAAGTGCTTGTGCTAACTTAATTTCAAATGCGATTTCTTATACTCCACCTAATGGAACTATTGATGTTAGTTGGCAGCGTAATGGCGATAAAATGGTTTTTAGTGTTAAAGATAATGGCGATGGGATAAAAGCTGAACATTTAAACCGCTTAACAGAGCGTTTTTACCGAATTGATAAATCGCGCTCAAGAGATACCGGTGGCTCAGGTTTAGGTTTAGCCATCGTAAAGCATGTACTGTTGCATCATAAAGCTGAGCTAGTCATAACCAGTGAATGGGGGAAGGGCAGCGAGTTTTCAATCTACTTCGATGAGGATATCGCTTTATAGTAGCGTTTAACCTGAATTATTATCCTAAATGGACAACTATCAGGTTAAACAAAATCGCTGTTATTAACGAGTAATATCTACCATTAAATCATCTGCTATGTGTTCAAGTGCTGTCACTAATTCATCTAGATCAGATTCATTCATTGCTATTTGTGCCTTAGCATTAAACATTAATTGTCCGGTATGTGGAGCGCTAGCTTGTGAGCTGACTAGCTTAATTAAATTACCACCTTGTTGGTGAATCACAGATGCAATTTCCTGAATAATTCCCGCTCTATCATTGGCTGTTAATTCCAGAACTAAGTTAGTGCTTACTTTAGTCAAGTCTTGCTTAGCTAACTCTATTTGAAAGTTTAGGCCACTAATTGTCTTTAAGTCGTCAATTAAATTTTGACAATGGCTTTCATCCACGGCCACTTCAATGACTCCGGCAAAAAAACCTGATAAATGATGTAAACTACTTACTTGCCAGTTGCCTTGATGATCGTTAATTTTTTTCGATAATGAGTCAACAAGTCCTGCTTTATCAGGACCAATGCAAGAAATTACAAGGTGGTTCATAATACGTCCTATCTTATACCTTTGGGAATTTGAAATTAAGTGAGTCTAGAAAGCTGACTAAGCTCTTTATCAAGTTGTTCGCTATCGCCTAAGTTTAACTCAACTAAGCGGCGAAGGTGAGTGACACTGTCAATATCTATCGCGTTACATTGTAAGCCAGTCTCATCATGATGCTCATGGACTACGGCTATATGCATCGTAACTTCCGACTTTTCGTCTGATAAAAAGAAACTTAATGTGCCGAACTTTCCTTTTAGCGGTTGCTCACTGTTAACCGCGGTCACTAAAGCACCATTAAGAGAAATATCATGGATTGATACTGGATAAGTGTTATCTTCAACGGTAAGCTCAGCCTTAATTGAAAATAAAATGCGAGTAAACTGTCGTCTGTTCTCCATTAAAATTTGCCCACTGAAGTTAATCATTGATAAAACATATTCTTAGCATAGACGGGTTTTCAGTGAAATGGTATAAAAAAAGGCCGTTAAGTGATGAATAGTTAACGACCTTCTTTGAATAAGCGCTGATAGTTATTGTTCGGCTAGAATTAATACCAAGTTGATTAAGTTCTTTCCCACTCAGCGAGAATTAAAAGGCTTAGAGGCAAGGCATTGATTGAAGAGAATGGTTATTCCCTTGTCAAAATCAATAACGCAGCATGTAAGCCTTTTAAACTCGCCCTTTGGGAGCTTGCTCGATGCCCACTAACTTCGTTAAATTTATTTGATTTAGAATGACTAAACCTAAACAAATTTGCCTTGTTATTGAACATCGAGCATAGCTCTGAGTAGGGAAGAAATTTAATCAAATTGGTATAACTCCCAGAAAAACGCTAACTAACGGTAATCATTTAGCTTATTTTTTTGTATTTGATGCGATGAGGCTCGATGGCAGCAGTCCCTAAAGTTTTCTTCAACCAAGCTTCATATTCTGTGAAGTTACCTTCAAAAAAGTTAATTTGCCCTTCATCGCGATAATCTAGAATATGCGTTGCTATGCGATCTAAGAACCAACGGTCATGAGAAATTACCATAGCACAGCCTGGAAATTCTAAAATAGCTTCTTCAAGCGCACGTAGCGTTTCTACATCTAAATCATTGGTAGGCTCATCGAGTAGTAATAAGTTACCACCTGTTTTTACTAGCTTAGCTAAATGAACACGGTTACGTTCACCCCCAGAAAGATCTTTGATGAATTTTTGCTGATCGTTGCCTTTAAAGTTAAAGCGTGAACAGTAGGCTCTACTAGGGATCTGATAGTTGCCAATCTCTATAATATCATGGCCTTCGCTGATTTCTTGGTAGACAGTATTATTGCCATCCATATCATCACGGAATTGATCAACACTGGCTAATTTTACCGTATCACCAAGCTCTATGCTGCCTGAGTCTTGCGTTTCTGTGCCTGACATCATTTTAAATAAAGTTGATTTACCCGCGCCATTCGCACCGATTATGCCGACAATAGCACCTTTAGGTATGCTAAAACTTAAGTCATCAATCAATACTCTACCGTCAAATGATTTGGTAAGGTTGGCAACATCAAGCACTTTGTCACCTAAACGTGGTCCAGGTGGAATATAAAGCTCATTGGTTTCATTACGCTTTTGACTTTCTTGACTATTAAGTTCTTCGAAACGTGCCATACGTGCTTTATTTTTAGCTTGTCGTGCTTTCGGGTTAGAACGCACCCATTCTAGTTCTTGTTTAATGGTTTTTTGTAAGGCATTTTCACTTTTACTTTCTTGAGTTAAGCGAGCATCTTTTTGCTCAAGCCATGATGAATAGTTGCCTTCCCATGGAATACCTTCACCTCTATCTAACTCTAAAATCCAGCCGGCAACATTATCAAGGAAATACCTATCATGGGTAATTGCCACAACAGTACCAGAGTAATCGTGTAAGAAGCGCTCTAACCAAGCTACAGATTCTGCATCTAAGTGGTTAGTTGGCTCATCGAGTAATAACATGTCTGGCTTTTGCAATAATAGGTGACACAAAGCGACTCGGCGACGTTCACCACCACTGAGGACAGAGATTTTTTGTTCCCATGGTGGCAGGCGCAAAGCGTCAGCTGCACGCTCTAATACGTTGTCGATGTTATGACCATCATGAGTATTGATGATATCTTCTAATTGCCCTTGTTCTTTGGCTAGTGCATCAAAGTCAGCGTCTTCTGCGGCATATTCGTTATATACTTCATCAAGGCGCTTTAAGGCATTCTTTACTGTGGAAACAGCATCTTCAACAACTTCTCTAACGGTTTTGCTTTCATCAAGCTCTGGCTCTTGCGGTAAATAACCAATGTTGGTGCCAGCAAGGGCATGGGCTTCACCTTCAAATTCTTTATCAACTCCTGCCATAATACGGAGTAATGTTGATTTACCCGCACCATTTAAACCTAAAACACCTATTTTGGCACCAGGGAAAAATGAAAGTGAGATGTTTTTAAGGATAGTGCGTTTTGGTGGAACCACTTTAGAAACGCGGTTCATTGAGAAAATAAACTTATCTGGCAATGCCATTAGGAAGCCTTCTTTATATAAAAATTTAATTGTCGTTATTTTAGGTTATTCATAAGGCAATTAGCAAACGCTAGATAATAAAAATGCTGAGTTTATGAAAGTTAACTAAGTCTGCATATATTGAGTAACAAGCTGTAACAGTTGCGACTCAGTTTAGTTTGTAGAATTTTCCACTTTTAAAAATTACCTATTTGAAAGGAACAAAATAATTCATGCGAACAATCACTAAAGTAACGTTAGTTACCAGTACTGTAGCTTTGATTGCATTACAGTGGCCTATAGGTTTTGCTATAGGGCAAACAGTAAAGAATAGAACCCTTTGCCAAGACGTAGCTGGCAATCAAATGAAGTTTAAATATGCTGCTGGCGGGATTATGCGCGGTGAGAAGGCTAAAGGCACCTTAAGAAGTGAATATTATGTTGATGGCTTAAGAAAAGGTATGCTTTGGTCACTAAAAAATTGTTATGAACAGAAGGGGATTGTCTAGGTTAGCTTTGATGTTAGAACTTTCGTGTTACAGATTTCATGTTAGGTTTTGCACAGCCATATAGATGAAATCTAACAAGATAACAAAGGCGTTTTTAAGTATTTAAATCCGCCTTTGTTGTTAGGGGGTAATTTGAGGTAAGAAATTAGCACGAGTGAATAATAGCTCAGAAAAATACTGAGCTAGATGTGTTGTTATTAAATTATCTATTATCTATTTCATGAGAAAGATCAGTAAGTAAATTTATCACTTCGACACTTGAACTTTCCATGACAGCAAGGTCTTTCACCGCTTGTTCCATATCGCTATTTTTCATTGCTTTTAATGCACGTAAGCCATAGGTGTGTACTTGTGCATGAGGCTCATCAAGACGTTTAAAAGCACTGTATGTTGAGTATTTTTCAGCCCCTTCACCTTGGAAGTACCATTTCCCTAAGCGACACATAGTGTGATCGGCAAAATCGTTTACATCTCTGTCTGACATGCCAAGCATCACTTGATAGACTTCAAGCTTCCAAACTACATGATCCATTTTTACGGTTTGCAAAAATGCGTCGTCAGTTGAGTTAGAAATTACAGAGAACATTTGTTGAGATACAGTGACAATATTATTAGCCATTGACTCTATGCTGGCAGTACTTTCATTGATTTCGCTACTTTTTTCACCTACGTGACCAATGCCTGCAATAACTTGTTCCATCTGCTGGTTAACTTGCTCGATAAGATTAGAAATTTCATTAGACGCTTCTGCTGATCGCTGGGCAAGTGTTCTTACTTCATCGGCAACCACGGCAAAGCCACGACCTTGCTCACCTGCACGAGCAGCTTCAATTGCGGCGTTTAAGGCCAGTAAATTGGTTTGATCTGAAATACCTTTGATGATGTTAACAAAGTCATTAATTCCAGCGGTCGCTGATTTTAAGTTATCTACAGAGGTTGAGGCGTTTTGACTGTCACTGCTAATTTTTTCTGTCGCGACAATAGTCGAAGAAAGCATAGCTAAAATATCTTCAAATAAGGCTTGAGAAGATTGAAAGTCATCTCTGTGATGAATTAAGTTGCTTGAAGAGGATGCAAGTTCTTCACGAATATTATTGACTAGCCCTGAAGAGCCAAGCCATAAGTTATTGATTTCTTCTTGGTGGCGGTTGTTACTGGTGTTATCAAAAATGTCTTGCGTTAGCAGTTTCTTTTCATCATCTGCATTGGCAATATCAGTTTCAAGATCTAGAATTTTCTTTTTTAGCGCTAGGTTTTCTTTTTCTAAGGCGGTGAGTTCTTCTTTTCTTATAAAACCAAACATGGGCTAGCTACCTTAAATGAGCAATGATTAACACGTCGAATAATAAAAAATTTACTGTAACATTTTTCATTATAACCAAAGAGGCTTTTTTCTCAACTAGTTAGCTAGGGTTCCATTTTGATCACTAAATTTTAATAATTAACGTTTGGGTATAGTCAGAATTTTATCGCCAACTTCTAGACCAGAAATAACCACAAGGTTATTGTTATTATCTTTTTTGCCTAGTCTAATAAATCGGCGTTGAATATCGCCGTCAGTTACTACCCAAACAAAGTCAAGTTGTCCGACTTGAGCCACGGCTTTTTGAGGAATACTGAGTGTCGTTTGTTCGCCTGCTGGTATTAACATTTGTGCGTACATACCAGGTAATAACCTTTCATCGCTGTTAATGCGTACTTTTATTAAGAAGCTGCGCGAGCCTGTATTGGCAGCAGGCACTATTTCTTCTACTTCCCCTGCGATAGTTTTATTGATGGTAGGTAGGTCAATAGTGATGCTTTGTCCTTGTTGTAGTGTTAAAGCAAGATTTTCTCTCACTTGTGCTTCTACTCGTAATGATGATGGATTATATAAGGATAATAATTTGCTGCCAGCTTGTGCGGTATCGCCTGGTTCAGCAAAGCGATCAACAATACGGCCATTAATGGGTGCAACTAAGGTGGCATAACTTAACGTTGTTTGAGCGTGTGACAAGGCTTGCTCTGCGGCGGTTAATTCAGCTGTGGTACTTTGATAATCAGCATTGTTCTTATCAAATTCAAATTCAGAAATGAGCTTCGTTTTGAATAACTCTGAAGCACGGTCAAGGTTTTGTTTCGCTTCTTTATGACGGGCTTTCATGGCCTTAACATTTTGCTTTGCTTGTAATACTTGTGCGTTTAAATCGTGTTGTTCAAGTAAAACTAACACGTCACCCTTGTTGACTAAGTCGCCGGCTCTGCTGTTTATTTTATCAATTCGCGCCAAGATTCTTGAAGATATGATGGTGGCTTGCTTTGCTTCAACACTAGCGGCAACTGGCTCAAAAATAGCAGTAGTTTTTTCAGTAACCGTATAGGTGTTTTGTATACTTACCTGAGGATCTGATGCCTTATTTTGTATGCTTGGCGCTACTTTTTCATTGAAGGCGCCCGCTAACCAGGCAACCATTAACAGAAGTACAGTTAAGGCAACAATAGGAACAAGTATTTTTTGAAGCTTATTTTGTGACTTATTTTGAGAGATAGTGCTTTGTTGTGATTGATTGTCAGTCATGATTAAGCCTCAGGTGATGTTAAAGAATTTGTTTGCTGTTTATCAAATACTAATGAGTAAACAATAGGTACAACGAGCAAGGTGAATATAGTTGATGATATGATGCCGAAAATGATGGCTATGGCTAAGCCACTAAATACTGGATCTAGTGTAATAATCAAATTTCCTAACAGTGTTGTACCTGCCGTCAGTAATACTGGGCGCATGCGTACCGCTCCTGCCGTGATGAGTGACTCTTGAATAGTCTCTCCTTGTGCTCGAGCTTGACTGATAAACTCAATAAGAATTAATGAGTTTCTAACGACAATTCCAGCTAAAGCAATCATGCCTATCATAGCCGTTGCGGTAAACAGCACAGGGTCAGGCGCACCGGCAATTTGTCGTTCTCCAAATTGATTAAGTAATAAAAAGCCAGGCATTATGCCAATTACCGTCAGAGGTATTGCTGACATAATAATACCCGACAATGCTGCTGAGCCAGTTTGTATTCTTAACACAAAATATATGGCTGTTAGTGCAAAGGCAAAAGCTAAGCCCATATCGCGAAATACGCGTACTGTAATACGCCACTCACCTTCACCACTCCATGAAAGGTTAATATTTTCAGGCAGTTGCCAGTGTTGCTCTCCGCCACTAGATAAAAAGGTACGACTTTGCCAGTCATTGGCAGCGGTCGTGTTAGCTATGCTACTGTTCGCCATTTTTTGGTCACTAACCACGTCAGCTATAACTTCCGCAGGCGTTCGGCCAGAAATATCAGCCGTAACATACACCACAGGTTTTAGGTCTTTGCGCATAATAACTTTATCGCTAACTAGCGCTTCAAACTCACCTAGTTCACCAAGTGAAACTAATGATTGTGGCGCAATGTCTATGCCTTGTGGTGTGGTATTTTGTACTATACCTGCTTGCCCTTTAACGGTTAAGCGGTATAAGTCAGCGGTGGTTTCTCGCTCTGCTATGGGTAATTTTACCTTAATTGCTAGCGGTGTTGCTTCATCGTTTATGTGTAGGTAACCAGCAACTTGCCCATTATTGGCGACTGCTAAAGCTTGATTAATATTTTGGGTTGAAATACCTGAGAGTGCTGCTTTGGTTTTGTCAGTTATAAAGCGCAGCATAGGTTGATCATCAGCCACACTTGAGTCTACTTCAACAACAAAAGGCTCTTGTTGCAATCTTGTTTTGACAATTTCAGCAGCGTGTTCTAACTCATGATATTGGGTAAATTCATCGCCATAAATTTCAGCAACTAAGGTACTTAACACCGGCGGGCCAGGAGGGACTTCAACCACCTTTATCTTAATACCATCCTTGTTTAAGTCAGCAAGGTGTTCTCTAAGTCGTAATACAATAGCGTGAGATTGGTGCTCACGTTTGCTTTTATCAAGTAATAAAATGCGTAAATCAGCCATGTAGGGTGCATGGCGTTGGTAATATTGACGAACCATGCCATTGAAATCGATAGGGGAGGGAATACCGACATAATTTGAAATCGCTTTAATTTCAGGAAGTTGCTGTACCTTGTTTGAAACTTTTTTGGCGATAGCGGCAGTTTGCTCTAAAGTCGAATGTTCAGGCATATCGATAATAATTTGCACTTCATTTTTATTATCAAAGGGTAATAGTTTTAGCGGTACTAAACGTAAAACAGGTAATAACGCTGCGCCAATAAAAAGTAATAATACTAGCCATAATACCAGCTTTCCTTTTGCTCTGTTTTCTAACAGCGGTGTTAACAGATTCCGGTAGAAATTCGCAAACCCTTGACCTTGTTTGGTTTGTATGGCGAGTTCAGCTTCTGTTTTAGGTTTGATAAATTTTGATGCTAACCAAGGGGTAACTAAAAAGGCTACTAAGGTTGACGCTATAACACTCACGGGCACATTAAAAGCCATTGGCGCCATGTAAGGTCCCATCATGCCGGTGATAAATGCCAGCGGAACAAAAGCTAACACTATGGTTAGCGTTGACATTAACAATGGCACTCGAATTTCATTAATTGCCCCAACTATTTTGTCAGTAAGCGAACCTTTTTTCTTGGTTAAGTATCGTTCTATGTTATCGACACCCGTGATAGGGTCGTCCACCAATAAACCTAAAGATAATATGAGTGCGAACAAAGTGACACGGTTAATGGTGTAGCCAAAAAGGAGATCTAACGATAGGGTGACGCCATAGCAAATAGGTACAGCTAAACCAACCACCACTGCTGAGCGCCAGCCTAAAAAGACGGCAATAAAAACAACCACAGTAAAGATGGCAAATGCTAAGCTGGTAGTAAGATTATTAACCTTTTCGTTTGCGGTTTCACCATAATCACGTAGCACTTCAACATGGACATTTTCTGGAAAAATAGCTTGTTGCAGCTCAGCTATCTTGTCATGAACTGCTTGTGCTACAGCTACAGCGTTACTACCTGGTTGTTTGGCAACACTAAGTGTGACCACGGGATTGTCTGAGTTTTTCTTACCTTGATGATAATGTTCTTGCTGGTAGTTATTAGCAAAATCAAGCCATGTGTAATGACTTTGCTCTGCTGGTCCGTCAATAATATTGGCAATATCTTTGAGCAAAACGGTACTACCATCAACAACAATAACAGGGGCTTGCTTAAGCGCTGCTATATCGCGGAAAACGTCACCACTTTCAAGGCGAAAGGATTGGTTTTCTATGGCAATATTACCATGGTGTTGTAAGGCATTTGAGGCGTTAATGGCATCAAAAACATCACTGATGGCAATTTTGCGGGCAGTCATTTGTTCAGGGTTTAAATTAACTTGAATTTCCCTTGTGCGGCCGCCAGTAATGTTAACTTCACTCGTATTATCAATTGCTTGAAGTATGGTTGATACTTCTTCAGCTAGACGGCGTAAACCGTAATCATCGATGGCTTTCTCGTCACTACTCCATAATCCCAACATGACAATGGGGATGTCATCTACTTCAACTGGCTGTACACGCCAGTTACTTACAATAGCCGGCACTTTGTCAGTGTTTGAGTGTAATTTGTTGTAGGTGTTGAGTAGTGCTCGCTCGCGGTTTTCTCCGACATGAAAACGCAAGGTCACTACGGTTTGAGAGTTCTGTGTCGTTGAATAAACATGCTCTACACCGCTTACCTGTGCAAGCAGCTTTTCTAATGGTGTGGTTACTTGCCGCTCTACTTGTCTTGAGCTAGTGCCAGGCACACTGACAACCACATCAATCATAGGTACAACGATTTGTGGCTCTTCTTCTCTTGGGGTGTAGTTTAATGCCAATAAGCCCGCAAAGATTGATAACAGTAAAATAGCAAAAGGGATTTTACTGGTTAATACTTGACGAATGAATTGAGCTGTATAATTAGATGGCGTTGACATAAACGGATAGTTTCCTCGATATTGCTGCAGATAGAAAGTGTTGAAAACTTAGTCGTTTTCACAAAACTCACTTTGCAATACGGCAAGTAAACTTTTTATTTTTGGATTAGCAATTTGATAATAAATAGTTTGCGACTCGCGCCTTGTTGAGACGATATTGCTTTCTCTTAATTTTGCTAAATGTTGAGATAGCGCTGATTGTGACAAATCAACTTGGGTATTTAAATCGCCTACTGTCATTTCACTTTGAGCTATACAGCACAAAATCATGAGTCTATGAGGGTTAGCAAGTTGTTTTAAAATAACGGCAACTTGCTGCGCATTTTCAGCCAATATTTGCTGATCTTTAATCATAGTTTATCTCTAATAGTAACGATAATTTTATCGAAGTTTACTATTGCACTTTAAATTAGTAAAGACTAATATAAGATTAATTTAGAAAAAGTTAATTTAGCATATTCTAAAGTAGTGTTTTTGAATTTATTCTTTTGGAGGTTAATATGACGGTTAATGAAGCCCTGCGTTTAATTGCAGGAACCATGATTTTATTATCATTAGTACTTACTCAATTCCATTCACCCCATTGGATTTGGTTTACGGCTTTTATTGGCGTAAACCTACTTCAATCATCAGTCACTAAATGGTGTTTAATGATGACAATTTTGAAAAAGTTAGGTTTTAAAAACAGCTAAACAGTATGTCGCTATGTATTGCTGGCGTATTTTGTACGCATAGAACAGCGTGTTAAGCGTTTATCTATGTAATTTTTTGAGGAGTTCTTATGTTAAAAACTATACCTGAAGTGATCGCTAAAGCTAGGCAGACTCTTGATATTATTTCGGCAGCTGAGGCTGTGGAGAAATGCAAATCGAATAATGGTTTAATTATTGATGTTCGCGAGCCAGCAGAGTTTAATGAAAAATCAGCAAAAGGAGCCATTAATATTCCACGTGGTTTACTAGAAATGAAAATGCTGCAAATGTATCCTGATGAGGAACAGGCCATTTTTATTTACTGCGCTACTGGTGCAAGAGCCACCTTTGCTGCTGAGCAGTTGAAGCGTGTAGGTTATAAGAATGTTTGGGTGATTAGCTGTAGCTTTGACGATATTTGTGCGCAAGCTAACTAGCGGAAACTATATATTAAGATGAGCAGAGGAAAGTCATGAGTAAAGCCCTAGTCGTTGATTACTACAGTGATATTTTATGTGTTTGGGCATGGATAGCGCAGCGTAGAATTGAAGAATTGCATAAACAACTTGGAGATAAAATAACCATTAAATATCATTACCTTGATGTGTTTGGTGATGCCGTTAATAAAATCCCTACGCAATGGCAATCACGAGGCGGCTATGAAGGCTTTGGTGCTCATGTTCTTGATTCTGCTTCAGCTTATGAAAATGCTCCGGTTAATCACCTTATTTGGTCAAATGTTAGACCAACAACTTCGGCTAATGCACATTTAGTGTTAAAAGCTGTTGAGATAACGTATTCAGAGCAAGACAGCATCGACTTAGCGCTAAAATTTAGACAGGCTTTTTTTATTGAGGCTAAAGATGTCAGCAATATAGAGGTTTTATTTGCCATTATTAACGCTGCAGGACTAGATAGTGAGCAAGTCAATAAAGCTTTACTTGATGGTAGTGCCATGGCTGCTTTGATGAATAACTATCAGCAAGCTAAAACAATGGCATTAAAAGGTAGCCCTTCTTATATTATTGATAATGGTCGACAAACCTTATATGGCAATGTGGGTTATCGAGTATTGTTAGCCAATATTGAAGAGCAACTTAAACAACCTGACAACGAAGCAAGTTGGTGTTAGCCAAACTTGCTTATTTTGTAGGAAGTTTTACACCCAGTTTGGAATAGCGTCAGCACTAATTATCTCTTCATAACTAGGGCGTTGGCGGATAACAGCAAATTCGTCACCTTTTACCATGATTTCAGGGGCTAACATGCGGGTATTATAGGTTGAGGACATAACAGCGCCATAAGCACCGCAACTCATAATGGCAACGAGATCTCCTGAAGTTGACTCACTCACTTGTCGCCCTTTGGCGAAGGTATCACCAGTTTCACATACTGGGCCAACAACATCATAAGTTTTTAGTTCAGAATTGGTTTTGTTAACGGCAAGAATGTCGTGATGTGCTTCATACATACTAGGGCGAATAAGATCATTCATTCCAGCATCTAGAATTAAGAATTGACGTTCTTCCCCAGTTTTAACATAAACGACACTCGAGACTAAAATACCTGCATTCCCCAGTAAAGAGCGACCTGGCTCTATCACTATTTTACAATTTAGGTGTCCTAATTGTGCTTTAGCAATTTCGGCATAAGCTGATTTACTCGGAATACTTTCTTCGTTATAGGTAATACCTAAGCCACCACCGATATCAATGACATTGATATCATGACCGTCTGCTCTTAATTCTGAAACCAGTTGAGCAATACGTTGGTAAGCTTCTTCAAAAGGAGCTAGTTGAGTTAGTTGCGAGCCGATATGGACATCAACCCCTTGAATTTTTATACCAGGAAGTTTTGCCGCTTGGCTATAAGCTAAACGGGCTTTACTGATAGGAACGCCAAATTTATTTTCTGCTTTACCTGTCGATATTTTTGCGTGGGTATTTGCACAAACATCTGGGTTGATTCGAAAAGCAATGGCGGCCACTTTATTTAATTTTGTTGCAACGCGGCTGATAATTTCAAGCTCTGGCTCCGACTCAACATTAAACTGGAAAATGCCTTCCGTTAAGGCATAGCTAATTTCAGCTTCAACTTTAGCAACCCCAGAATACACGATCTTTTCAGCAGGAATACCTGCAGCGAGAGCACGGCGAATTTCACCCATTGAAACAACATCGGCACCTGAGCCTAATTTAGCCAAGGTTGAAAGAACTGCTTGATTGCTATTGGCTTTTACTGCATAACAAATCAACGCATCTTGCTCGGAAAATGCTTGTTGGTAGTCTTGGTAATTTTCTCTAATTGCGG
This sequence comes from Colwellia sp. SU-HH00943, assembly GCF_057546125.1. Lineage (NCBI taxonomy): Bacteria > Pseudomonadati > Pseudomonadota > Gammaproteobacteria > Alteromonadales > Colwelliaceae > Colwellia > Colwellia sp. SU-HH00943. The sequence goes on along the minus strand of NZ_BAAJLW010000001.1, from coordinate 276,244 downwards.
TATTTGAATAACAATAAAAAGGAGTGTTTATCTGCTTGGCTATATCGTGTAGAGCTACTTGCTCAGCATACATTTGATCATTGATATAAGGAAAGTGCTTTTGCGTTGTCATCTTGTAGTCGCTTTTAATAAAGTAATCAGGTTCGAGCAGTAGGCCGCTTAGTCGGGAAAGTAATCTATGCTAAGCGGTCTTTATCTTCAAGCTATATTATGACTTAAATTTCATTGCGCAACTATATTTCTATATGCTTAAACGTAAATTTTCTTTATATACGATGCACTTAATTATTATGCCTATACGAGCTGTGTTAAAGCACTTTGTAGCTGATCTTGTAGCGCTGGATTAGTGAGCTGCTGACTTTCTAGATCAAAATTATCGTAAAAACTTGGTATTGATAAACTGGCTCTGACATCGGCGGCAAAGTAGGGAGCTGAGCCTGTTGCCGCCGCAAGTACTGAGGATGCACCACCTGGGCCTGGTGAGGTAGCTAGCAATAACACAGGTTTATTTTGAAACACTTTTTGGTTGATACGTGATGTCCAATCAAACAAATTTTTATAAGCGGCAGTATAAGAGCCGTTATGCTCTGCAAATGAAATAATAATGGCATCGGCGCTACCAAGCTTGGCATAAAAATCTTGTGCTTGTTGAGGTTGTCCTAATATGGCTTCTTTATCTTCACTAAATAACGGCATTTCATAGTCATTGATATCAAGTATTTCTACTTCAACATCAACATTGAGTTTAAATTGCGAAGCAGCGTAAGCGGCAAGTTGTTTATTAATGGATTTGGAGCTGCTACTGGCAGCAAAGGCTAATAGTTTCATCAGTTAACTTCCTTTGACAAGTTGATGATGACTACTATACATTTAACCTTAATTGTAATTAATCCCTTGAAAGTAACAAGACTGTTTCCATATGGCTATTAATGAAAAGCAAACTAACTTATTTGATGGGGTGGTAATTTTTACCCAAGTTGTTAATAGTGGCAGTTTTTCTGCGGCGGCAGAATATTTGGGACATTCCACTTCTTATATCAGTAAAGCTGTTAATAAGCTTGAGGAACGCTTGTCAGTTCGTTTGCTCAATCGTACCACACGATCACTGAGCTTAACTCCTGAAGGTAAAGCTTATTTTGAGCAATGCCAGCAAATGGTGTTTGATGCGCAAGACGCTGTTGCTTTAGTCAATCAAAGCCATATCGAGCCTAAAGGTGTGTTTAAAATTAGCTGTCCAGTGGATTTTGCTCAAGGACATTTGAAGACGATTCTGTCTGAATATTTACAGCGTTATCCTGATATTCAATTAGAATTAGATTTGAATGATCGTCATGTTGATCTTGTTCAAGATGGCTTTGATTTAGTGATTAGAGCAACAGTGCAACTTGAAGAGTCGAGCCTTATTTGTCGAAAAATTTATAGTAGTAACATTGTGACCTTAGCAGCTAAAAGTTATCTTCAACGCTATGGAAAGCCCAGTAAACCACAAGAGTTAACACAACATCAGTGTATTTGTTATAGCAATTTAAAGCAGCCTGACCGTTGGGTTTTCCAAGGAAAAGAGGGCGAAAACATTAACGTGGATGTCAGCAGTAATATACTTTGTAATAGTTCACAAATGGAACTGGCAATGATAATAGCAGGTCGGGGAATATGCCGTTTGCCGGACTTTGTATTAAATGGCACAGAGGAAGAAAAAGAATTAGTGACACTTTTTGATGACTACCCAGTGCAGGAAGTTAATGTTTACGCTATTTACCCTAGCCGCAAACATTTATCGCCGAAAGTACGTTGTTTTATTGATTTATTAGTCGAGAAAATGCCTAAAGAGGCTTAGCGCATAGCGGCCTGTAGTGATTTTTAGGCTGAGTTAGGCAGGAAGGAAATAAAAAGAAATAAAAGAGTTATTGATAACTTTGTTCGAAATAGCTTTCAATAATGAGTTTGGCTGATTCCGCGTCAATATTATCTTTTTTAAGATTTCTATAGCCGCCTCGAGCAAATAATTGCTCTTTTGCGTCTGCGGTGGTTAACCTTTCATCTTGAAATTCTACTTTTAACCCAAAGCGTCCAGCAACACGATTACCAAATTTTTTGGCATCTTTTGTCAGTTGTTGTTCGCTACCATCCATGTTTAATGGCAAGCCGATCACGATTAAGTCTGGTTGCCATTCAGTTAAAAATTTCGCTAATGATTCCCAATGAGGAATGCCATCATTGGCTTTAACAGAGCCTAAAGGAGAAGCGTTGCCAGTGAGCTCTTGCCCAACAGCAACGCCTATATATTTTTTGCCAAAATCAAAACCAATGATAGTACGCTGACCAATAGCGGTAGATTTTTTTGCCATAATAATTACTCTAGTGCGCTGTTAGGCATGTCCAACATCTGAAGATAAGTGGGCTAAATCTATCCCTAACATTTCAGTGGCTTTTTGCCAGCGTTGCTCGATAGGCGTTTTAAAAATAATATCACTGCTAGCTTCTGTCGTTAGCCAAGAGTTTTCCTGTAATTCTTTTTCAAGTTGTCCAGGGCCCCAGCCAGCATAACCTAAGGTTACCATATATTGTTCAGGGGCTTTGTCAGTCCCTAGTGCTAGGAGAATATCTTTAGAGGTTGTGATCATCACGTCTTCACTTAACGCTAAAGAGCTTTTCCAGCCTTGTTGCGTGCTATGTAATACAAAGCCTCTATTTTGAGATATTGGGCCGCCAGAAAGTACTGGTTGTTCTAGGGCATCAAGTAGAACATTATTTGTTACTTGTTCGGTGTCTTCTTGGTTTTTTGCTTGATGGGTATCACTCTTATCAGATTCATCAGATTCATCAGATTCATCAGATTCATCGTCAATTTGTTTTAACAGATCATTTAAACTCAAGCTCACTGGCAAGTTAATGATCAACCCCATCGCACCTTCGTCATTATGCTCACAGATGTAGGTGACGGTTTTGTTGAAGTAGGGGTCGCCCATAGTTGGCATGGCAATTAAAAATTGATTCTCTAAACTTTTCATTTATCAACCTTTTTAAGCGTTATACATTGATAATTTATGGATAGAATTTAACGGTGTAAATTCTCTTCAATAGCATCCATTAATTTGCCACTAATATTTATTGGGTAAGCAGCTTCTATTTCACGAATACACGTTGGACTGGTGACATTAATTTCGGTCACTTTATCGCCAATAATATCTAAACCAACAAAATAGAGCCCTCGTTTTTTCAGCTCAGGAGCAATCGTTTCAGCAATGAGCTTATCACTCGGGCTTAATGGTCTAGCAACACCACGTCCACCAGCGGCTAAGTTACCACGTGTTTCACCCGTGGCGGGGATTCTTGCTAAACAGTATGGCATAGGTTCGCCATTAACGATAAGAATACGTTTGTCGCCATCAACAATTTCAGGCATATATTCTTGTACCATGGCATATTGCTGCCCGTGATTGGTTAAGGTTTCTATAATGACACCGACATTGGCATCATCTTCTTTAATGCGAAAAATAGAAGATCCGCCCATGCCATCAAGCGGCTTGATGATGATGTCTTTTAATTCCTGATGAAGCGCACGGATTTGTTTATCGTTTCGGGTTACCAGTGTGCGTGGCGTTAAGTCAGCAAACCAAGCAGTGAAAAGCTTTTCGTTGCAATCTCTTAAGCTTTGCGGCTTATTCACTATCAGTGTACCTTCAATTTCTGCGCGCTCTAACATATAAGTAGCGTAAATATATTCGGTATCAAAAGGAGGATCTTTACGCATTAAAATGGCGTCCAAATCATTTAGCGCCATGTCTTGCTCATCTGATAACTCATACCAGTGGTTGGCATCATCAAATACTTTTACTTGCTGAGTATTGGCACGTGCTTGCCCTCTATCAAGATATAAGTCTTGCATTTGCATATAGTAAATTTCATAACCGCGTTTTTGTGCTTCAAGCATCATGGCCATAGAGGAGTCTTTAGCAACTTTGACTGTGCTGATTGGATCCATTACTACGCCAAGTTTTATCGGAGTTGTTGTTGTCATTTTTCGTCCTACTATAAATTAGGTTAAATCACCAAAACGGCATTGCAGTGCTGTTATTGCTGTTAACGCTGCGGTTTCTGTTCGTAATACCCTAGGGCCAAGCAAAATATCTTGAAAATTTTCTCGATTTGCATTTGCTATCTCGTCATCTGTTAAGCCACCTTCAGGGCCGATTAAAAGCCTGACCGATACATTTTTGTGGTTAGCCTCTATAGGCAGCGTCATAATAGAGTGCTTAGCTTTAGGGTGTAAATTTAGTTTCAATGAGTGAGTGTCTTGCTCAATCCAAGTTTGAATATCCATAGGCTCGGTAACTTCGGGCACGATACAACGCCCACTCTGTTCACAGGCACTAATCACTATTTTTTGCCATTGTTCTTGTTTTTTCGCTAAGCGTTCTTTTGATAACTTTACCCCACAACGCTCAGTAAAGAGTGGCGTTATTTTGTTTACGCCTAATTCAACGGACTTTTGTAAGGTAAAGTCCATGCGATCTCCCCGAGAAATTCCCTGTCCTAAATGAATAGACAAAGGGGACTCATTGGTTACTTCCTCTTTGCTTAAGATTTCGGCAAAAGCACTTTTCTTTTGTACGTCAACTAATTTAGCACTATATTGAAAAGACTCTTGGCCATTAAACAGGGTTATTATATCGCCATCAGTTAACCGTAAAACTCTGACAATATGACCAAAGGCATCGTCAGATAATTTCACTTTTTCTGCTACAGAAAAGAGATTGTTTTGATAAATTCTTGGATTTCGCATGGTTGTAATAGCGTATTATTTATTCTTATTTATTAAAGTATGGGCGAAAATGAGAAATTACAATCGAATTATGTATTAAGTTGTTATTAAAGTAGTAAATCTGTTTGACTAGCTACGAATTTACTTGTAGTTTTTGTTTATCAAAACAATTAAGGAACGATAATGAAATCAAGTGTATTGAAAAAATTAGCAGGCGGTATTCTTTTTATAGGGTTACTTGGGCAATCAGCACAAGCAAATAATAATGATATTGTTTCGGTTGATAAGAATTTTGCTAGTCCGATAGTTTCGTTGAGTGGTTACGAAAAGGTGTATATTCAGCCACTTGATTTGTCATCAGCGAAAGTAATTTCTCCACCTTGGATTGATAAAGAGCAGTTTCATTGGCAAGTGAACTTGAATAATATTAGTTTTTTGAGAAAAAGTTTTCATGCAGGGGTTGTTCAAGGCTTAACAGAAAATAATGGCCGTTATACTATTGTTGATACCGTAGGCAAGGGTGTTTTAAATGTAGATGTTGAAATTATCAGCTTCATGCCTTACGTTGAGCAAGACAATACTGAAGCGAAAACTAAAGGTAGTGGTGAACTTCACATTTCAGTGCAATTAAGAGATGGCGAATCACGTGCCTTGATTCATATTTTTGAAGGTACGGTTGCTGTAGGTCATGAGTACCAGCCCAATACTGAAATGGCGCGTTTAGCTGGCGCAGATGAAATGTTCCATCAATGGGGTAGAAGTTTACGTAAAAGGCTTGATAGCGCTAATTAGTACAGAGCCTTCTTAAAATATATATATAAAAAAACCAGCATTATTAACGCTGGTTTTTTTATTGGGTAAAGCTAACGAAGTGATTAGTTTTTATATGCCTGCAGACTTACGTAATTCTTCAGCCTTGTCAGTTTTTTCCCAACTAAAGGCTGTAAAAGTATCTTCACCTACAGTCATTTCATAGGGTTCACGACCGAAGTGACCGTATGCAGCAGTTTGTTGATACATAGGGTGTAATAAATCTAACATTTTAGTGATGCCATACGGGCGTAAATCAAAATTTTCGCGTACAAGTTCAACTAAACGTTCTTCGCTAATTTTGCCGGTACCAAAGGTATCAACAGAAATTGACGTTGGCTCTGCAACACCAATGGCGTACGATACTTGAATTTCACAGCGGTCTGCTAGACCAGCTGCGACAATGTTTTTCGCAACATAGCGACCTGCATATGCTGCGCTTCTATCTACTTTTGATGGATCTTTTCCTGAGAAGGCACCACCACCATGACGAGCCATGCCGCCATAGGTATCAACAATAATTTTACGACCTGTTAAACCACAATCACCCACTGGGCCACCAATCACAAAGCGACCGGTTGGGTTAATAAAGTATTTAGTATTTTCAGTTAACAACTCAGCAGGAAGTACATGTTTAATAATGTTTTCCATTACTGCATCAACTAAGTCTTCCTGTTTAATTTCAGGGTTATGTTGTGTTGAAAGTACTACAGTATCAATAGCAACTGGCTTGTTGTCTTCATAAACAAAAGTCACTTGAGATTTAGCATCTGGTCGTAACCAAGGTAGTACACCAGAGCGGCGTGCTTCTGCTTGACGCTCAACTAAGCGGTGAGAGTAGTACAGTGGTGCTGGCATTAAGGTTTCTGTTTCATTGGTGGCATAACCAAACATTAATCCTTGGTCGCCAGCGCCTTGATCTTCAGGCTTAGAACGGTCAACACCTTGAGCAATTTCAGGAGACTGCTGGCCAATTAAGTTCATAATGCCGCAAGTTTCGCCATCAAAACCCACATCAGAGGAAGTATAACCAATGTCACTGATCACGTTACGTGTGATGGTTTCTAAATCAACCCAAGCATCGGTACTTACTTCACCTGATATAATGGCGACACCGGTTTTTACCATAGTTTCACAAGCAACACGGGCGTATTTATCTTTGGCAATGATAGCGTCTAAAACTGCATCTGAAATTTGATCGGCAATTTTATCTGGATGGCCTTCAGAAACTGACTCTGAAGTAAAATAGTGTCTAGACATAGATCCTCAGCATTTAACGTGGAGAATAAAATAATGGGGCGATATTACATGGTTTGCTGAGTTTTTTCTAGCTTTTTTACGCCTAGACGTCTAAATGGCTTGAAGTCTTTGCTCTGATGAGTAAGTTTTTATGTTTTTTAGCTAAAAAGGCATCTTAAACGTTGCGCTATAAAGGACTGAAATTAACAGCTTCATGCCAAAGTTTGGTCAATACTTGTGGTTGCTTTAGCTTAGTAGAAGAGCTTAGAAATGCCAAACTTCCTTTTGCAGTTAAGACGTTCTCGAGTCCATGCTCATTTAACTTTCTACTGAGTTGTTGAGCAACTGGCTTGGCGGTTTCTAGCACGGTAATATTGATAGGTGATTTTGCTGAAATAGCCTGTATTTGTGCTTGTAAGAATGGGTAATGAGTACAACCTAACACTAATGTATCTATGCCAGACTCAATTAAAGGTTTTATGTATTGTTCAAGCAAAGCAAAGCAATGTTGACTGTGTTGTTGGCCTTGTTCAATTAATTCAACTAACCCAGGACAAGGCTGAATAATTACCTGAGTATCTCCTTGGTATTGTTTGATCAGTTGGTGAAAGTGTTGGTTTTTGCTAGTTGCTTGTGTCACCAATATGGCAATCTTTTTATTTTTACTGACTTCAACAGCAGGTTTGATTGCGGGCTCAACACCTATAATAGGCATGTTAACTTGTTCTCTCAGTTGATTAATCGCATTTACTGTTGCGGTATTACAGGCAATAACCAGCGCCTTACACTGCTTTTCAACTAAATACTGAGCAAGTGTGTTTACTCGTTCAACGATGAAGTTTTTTGGTTTATCGCCATAAGGGGCATGCTGACTGTCAGCAATATAAATAAGGTTTTCATGAGGTAGTAAAGCATTTATTTGCTTGGCAATAGAAAGGCCGCCCAGACCGGAATCGAAAATGCCTATCGCCTGTTCATGATGTGTATTAGTCGTTTTCATGCGGTGAGAATATCATAAACGACAAGGTGTTTATTGTTATATTTAATTGTTTTTATACTGATTTACTCGATAAAATACTCTTTAAAAGAGATTGGCAACGGAAAACGATCACATGTTAGTTTTACAAGACAAGCAACTGCTTAAAAACCATTCGTATATTAATGGTAGTTGGCATATCAGCGGAACCTCGATAGAGGTTCACAATCCAGCAACCGGTGAAGTGATTACCTGCGTCAATAATGATGGTGTTGATGAAACTGAGTTAGCAATCAACGCGGCGAAAAAATCACTCAAAGCATGGTCTTCAAAATCAGCTAATGAAAGAGCTGGTTTGATGCGTAATTGGTTTAATTTGATGATGCAGCATCAAGACGACCTAGGTAAAATTTTAACAGTAGAGCAAGGAAAGCCATTAGCTGAAGCCAAAGCAGAAATTGCTTATGGTGCTTCATTTATTGAATGGTTTGCTGAAGAAGGAAAGCGCGTTTATGGTGACACGATTCCTGCGCCAAGCGGCGATAAGCGACTAATCGTGATTAAACAACCTGTAGGTGTTGTAGCATCTATCACGCCATGGAATTTTCCTAATGCAATGATTGCACGTAAGGCGGCCGCCGCCTTAGCCGCCGGTTGTACTTTTGTGGTTCGCCCAGCTATTCAAACACCTTTGTCAGCACTGGCAATGGCTGAACTTGCAGAGCGGGCGGGTATTCCTGCAGGTGTTTTTAATGTGATTATTGGTGATGATGCTAAAGCCATTGGAGAGGTATTAACTACTCACCCTGATGTGGCTAAATTTACTTTTACTGGCTCCACTGCTGTTGGCAAAACATTGATTAGCCAATGTGCAACCTCGGTAAAAAAAGTATCGATGGAGCTTGGGGGCAACGCTCCTTTTATTGTGTTTAATGATGCTGATATTGATGCCGCAGTAAAAGGCGCTTTGGCTTCAAAATATCGAAATGCGGGTCAAACGTGTATTTGTACAAATAGAATATTTGTACAACAAGCTGTCTTAGCTGAGTTTACTGAAAAATATAGTGCCGCCGTTGCGGCGTTAACACTAGGGAATGGCTTAACAGAAAATGTTGATATAGGGCCATTGATTTCAACTTCAGCAGTTGAAACGGTTGGACAACTCGTTAGTGACTCTATTGCAGCAGGCGCTAAATTAGTGCTTGGCGGTAATCGTGATGAAGCAGGTGATAATTTTTACCAAGCAACAGTTTTAGCAAATGTTACTAATGATATGCCTATTGCGAGTAATGAAATATTTGGCCCCGTTTCTGCGATAATTGCTTTTGAAAATGAAGAAGAAGTGATTGCTATGGCAAACGATACAGAATATGGCTTAGCAGCGTATTTTTATGCAAGAGATATTGGCACTGTTTGGCGAGTATCGGAACAATTAGCCTTTGGTATGATAGGGATTAATGACACCATGATATCTAATGTTTCTGCACCTTTTGGCGGGATTAAACAGTCAGGAAGTGGCCGTGAAGGGTCGAAATATGGCTTGGACGACTATCTAGAAATAAAATACATCTCAATGGGCGGAATAAATCAATAGCTGAATTTGCAAAAATACTTACTTATTTGTAAGACGGTCTTCCAGAATGCCGCAGCTCACAATAGTCCTAAGCAGCGTGTGCGTTCCTTGAGTGCGTGCGGAACTCTCTTTACTAAAAGGGGTTGGATTTAATTAACGAAAAGAAGTGACGGTCTTCCAGAATGCCGCAGCTCACAATAGTCCTAAGTACCGTGTGTGTTCCTTGAGTGCGTGCGGAACTCTCTTTACTAAAAGGGGTTGGATTTAATTAACGAAAAGAATTGACGGTCTTCCAGAATGCCGCAGCTCACAATAGTCCTGAACACCGTGTGTTCAGGGCGGAACTATCTTACTTACCGTAGGCTTCCCGATACATGCCGGGCTTGCACAATAGTGAATAGTCAAATTCCTAAGGTAAAACTTATCGGCTCAGGGACGTAGTTTGCATACAAACATCCCAGAAGACACTTTCATTATAGCTAAAAACTCAGGTGGATTAAGTATTTTTTCACTGGTAAGCGCTAAGTGTTTTGTATTTAAGCACTTTATGATGGTTAGTTGAACAATTAAAACAGAAATTGAATTTAGGCTTGTTTTTTACTATTTGGCGCTAAGGCTTGCTCTATGGTTGACTGCAATAAGGCAATTTTTTGTTTGTTTTCTTGTTGCTCGTTTTTGAGTTGTTGTTTGGCACGCAATAATTCATTGGCTAAATTGAGTGCTGTCATCAATAAAGCTTGCTCTGGCGTGGCAATAGACTTGTTGTTATTGGTTTGTGCTAAACGTTGACTCAACTCTTCTGCAGAATTGAGTAATGCACTTTCTTCTCCAATAGGACAGGCAACTTTTAGTTTGCGATCTAGTACATCAATTTCAACAGTACGTTGCGCCATGCGTAGAAAAATTCCAATATTTATGATGAGTTAAGAATAAGTTGCACTATAACTGTGCCGGTATTTTGTTGCAAGTTTATCGCAAGTAAATGTGTATTTTCTATGATTTTTCATGCCTTTTATACAGGGCAATGTTAGGATAACGGCATAGATTTTTAATAACTAGAGCAGCATTATGTCAAATACCTCTTCTGCCAATAACAAACTAGATTTTGCCAGTGTCCAAGCGGTTATAACCACAGAAAATATTAAAGCGCATGCCAGTGAAGTACATGGTGTACTGACTGGATTAATTTGTGCGGGTTTTACCTTTGAAGACCAAGGTTACTTAACCATATTAAATGATATGTTTAATGAAGGTGATAATCTGCCAAAGCCTATTAAGAATGCTGTTAAGTTGATGTTTAGTGATCTTTGGACAGATATTCTTGATGATAGCTACACTTTTCAATTACTGTTACCTGATGATGATGATTCGCTTGTAGAACGCGGTCATGCGTTAGGCGCTTGGGTACAAGGTTTTAATTTAGGTTTTGGTTTACAGCAAAAAGATACGCCTGTGAGCTCAGATGAAGTTAAAGAAGTACTGACTGATTTTGCTGAAATCGCTAATCTTTCTGATGAAATGGAAGAAGATGAAGATACCGAACAAGCATTTTTTGAAATCAGTGAATATGTTCGGATTTCAGCCTTATTATGCTTTAGTGAACTAGGCAACTTGCCCACTAAATCAGATGCTGAAAATAGCAATGGTACTATTCACTAGAGGTCAATCATGATGACTGGTAACTTACCTGAAATTTCTACATTACCCACAAGTGCCTTTGTGCAACATAGAGAAAACTTCTTCGCTCAAATGGCTGATAACAGTGTTGCATTTTTCTCTGCTGCTAATGAAGTTACTCGCAGTAATGATACCGAGTATGCTTTTTGTCAAAATAAAAACTTCTTATATTTAACAGGTTTTAATGAACCTGATGCTTTATTGCTCTTAATAAAAACGGCTGACAAAAAAGAGAGTGTTTTATTTTCTTTACCGAAAGATCCGCTTCATGAAGTATGGCACGGCCGTCGAATAGGGCAGGAGAAAGCCTGCCAAGATTATCAATTTGATCAATGCTTCACCTTAAGTGAAATGGATGAATTAGTACCGCAACAACTTAACGGTATCAGCCAAGTTTATGTTGAGTTTGAACATGAAAAAGTAGTAACTCAAATATTTGGTTTTTTAGCAAAAGTTCGTGCAAGTACTCGCCAAGGAGCGAAAACTCCCAATCAACTTATTGATGCATCACCTATCATTAATGAATTACGGTTAATAAAAAGTGCTGATGAAATAGCCTTGATGCGTCGCGCTAATGCAATCTCATGTTTAGCACATCAAAGAGCGATGCAAAAAACTAAAGTCGGCTTATTTGAATACCAAATTGAAAATGAAATATTGCATGAATTTACCCGCCACGGAGCTCGTTATGCGGCTTACGCAACCATAGTTGCTGGTGGTGATAACGCTAATATTTTGCACTATACCGATAACAGTGAGCCACTTAACGATGGTGACTTGTTATTGATAGATGCTGGCGGAGAGTTGTCAGGTTATGCTGCCGATATTACGCGTACTTTTCCCGTTAATGGAACATTTACTGCTCCTCAAAAAGCACTTTATCAATTGGTTCTAGATGCCAAAAGTGAAGTAATATCAGCCATTAAGCCAGGCGTGACTTTTGCCCAGCTAAACAATATTGCCAATGAATGTTTAACAAAAGGCTTTATTGAATTAGGTATTTTCACCGGTGATTTAACGGATTTACTTAGCGAAAAAGCTATTAAAAAATATTTTATCCACGGTTTAGGGCACTGGCTTGGCTTGGATGTGCATGATGTCGGTGACTATCAAATTAATGATAATAAAGAGCAATGTCGCGAATTTAAACCGGGCATGGTCTTTACCATTGAACCGGGCTTATATATGCCGCTAGACGATGTATCAATCGATGAGCAGTGGCGCGGCATAGGCATTCGTATTGAAGATAATATTGTTGTAACCGAACAAGGCTTTGAGAACTTAACAGCAAATTGTCCGGAAACTATTGCTGATATTGAACAATTAATGGCTGGTTAACGTTAATGGCAAATACGCAACATTCATTTGATATTATTATTTCTGGTGGTGGTTTATCTGGCTGTTTGATGGCGCTGAGTTTAGCTAACTTAACAAAATCCGATGGCAGCTTATTATCAATCGCTATTGTTGAAGCCAACCAAAGTACTGTCGCCAGTACCGAGTCTAAACCGCCGCTTTTTGATGATCGCGTGTTAGCACTCTCTCATGGTAGCGCGGGTTATTTAGCTGATGTAGGTGCATGGCAACATATAAAAGATCAAGCGTGTGCTATTGAAAAAATAGATATTTCAGACAGAGGCCATTATGGTAAGGCTCGTCTTGAAGCTAAAGAGCATGGCGTTTCAGCATTAGGCTATGTCATTGATATGGCATTGATTGGTAAAGGCTTATTAACTGAGTTAGCTAACAAGAGCAATGTCACTTGGTTTTCTCCAGACAGTATTAGCCATATTCATTGGCAAGCTAAAAATAATAGTAATAAGGTCAGTGTGGAACTGAGTTCAAAGCAAAGCCTTGTGGGCAGTTTATTACTGGCTTGTGATGGCGCAAACTCGCCGTGTCGACAATTATCAGGCATAGCTATTAATCATAGCGACTACCAACAAGTTGCGATAATCGCCAATGTGGCAACAGAAAAACCGCATCAGAATAAAGCCTTTGAACGATTTACTGAATCAGGCCCCGTTGCCATGTTGCCGTTGGTATCGCTTGATGGTCAAAACCGTTGTTCATTAGTTTGGACATTATCTGCGCAGCAAAGTGAAGCTATTTTGGCTTTAGATGATGATGAATTTAAAGCACAACTTGAAGAGACTTTTGGTCGCTGGCTAGGCGCTATTATTCATGCAGGTAAGCGTGATAGTTACCCTCTGGTGTTATTGCAAGCTCAGCAACAAACTTATCATCGCATGGCACTAATCGGTAATGCTTCCCATACTATTCACCCTATTGCTGGGCAAGGGTTTAACTTAGGTTTAAGAGATGTACAAGTAATGGCGGGTTTGGTTAATAAGCAGTTGCAACTCGGCGGCGATTTAGGAAGTTTTTCGCTGCTTAACGAGTATGCGATTCAGCGACAAAAAGATCAAAAGCACATTATCGAATTAACAGACTCGTTAGTCACTTTATTCAGTAATGAGTTAACGCCACTCGTCGCAGGGCGAAATATTGGCTTAAAAGTAATGAATTATGTCTCACCACTAAAAAATGCTTTAGTGAATAAACTTATGGGATATTAGAGAGAAGCAATGCAAAAATTTGACTTATTAATTGTTGGCGCAGGTATGGTTGGCTTAACACTCGCTTTAGCATTAAGAAAAAATACCTCATTAACCATTGCCATAGCAGACACTTTACCTTTAGAAGAGCTCAGCCAAGAACCTAAGGTGCGTGTGAGTGCCATTAATGTTGCCAGTAAAACACTTTTTAAGCATATTGACGTTTGGGGTGATATCAAAAATGTTCGCACACAAGCCTATCAAAATATGCATATTTGGGATAAAGCAGGCATAGGAAAACTTGATTTTTCCATTGATGATTTAAGTGATTTTCCAAAGCATGATCAGCTAGGCTGGATTATTGAAAATACAGTGATTCGTAATGCGTTATGGGAGAAAGCCCAACAAGATAGCGGTATTAGTTTTTTTACGAGCAGTAAACTCGCTAATATTGCCATGGGTGAAAGTGAAGTATTTGCTAGCTTTGAACCCCAACAAGAACAAACAAATGCTGCACCGCAAATGCCTATTATTGCTAAACTTGTTGTTGGCGCTGATGGGGGTAACTCTTGGGTAAGAAAACAAATAGCGACACCTATGATAAGCCGAGATTATGATCACCACGCTATTGTGGCTACGGTTAAATGTTCACAAGGTCATAAGAATACCGCTTGGCAGGTCTTTTTACCCACTGGCCCGTTAGCTTTTTTACCTTTATACCCTCAAAACAGTGATGTTTGCTCTATTGTTTATTCAACCTCGCCCGAGGAAGCGAAGCGATTAACACAACTCCCTGCAGAGGCTTTTGCTAAAGAATTAACGGCTGCTAGTGACGGTAAATTAGGTGCTATTGAATTAATGAGTGAGCGCTTTACTTACCCGCTAACAATGCGTTTAGCACAAGACTTTATCAAAGAACGCGTCATCCTTATTGGTGATGCTGCGCATACTATTCATCCATTGGCGGGGCAGGGAGTGAATTTAGGTTTACTTGATGCGGCGGCATTAGCTGAAAGTTTAGCATCGTTATCTAATGAACAAGATCTTGCTGATGTAAAAACCTTAAAAGCATTTGCGCGTTATCGAAAAGCTGATGCCGTTGAAATGATCACGGCAATGGAAGCTATAAAGCAAACATTTTCAGTACAACAAAGCGGCTTACAGTTACTTAGAGGTATTGGCATGAGTTTGCTTGATAACCTAAAACCTGCCAAAAAAATAATGATAGAACAAGCGTTAGGCTTAAAAAGTGATTTACCCAGTTACGCAAAGCCAGTGAATGAATAATTATTTTGATTATTTATTCTGAAAAGAGTTGTAAAAAAGTTTTGAAATTTATGTCGGTCAGCTACTGTTGAAATGGTGTTTTTTAGTTTTTAATTTTTTATATTGTCTGCACTGAAAATTAAATTCTGTTTTTGGTGGTAAGTCGGTTTTTTATTTGAATTTCTACTGGTTGCTTTGTTGAATAATCAAAGGGCAAAAGGTATAATTACCGCAAATTTGAAGAGCCTTTTTATTTTTGGGTAGAGCTATGACAAATAAAACTGTACTACATGCAAAACACTTAGCGTCAGGCGCTAAAATGGTTGATTTTCACGGTTGGGAAATGCCAATTAATTATGGCTCTCAAATAGAAGAACATAATGCTGTTCGCCAAAATGCAGGCATGTTTGATGTGTCTCACATGACCATTGTTGATGTACAAGGTAAAGACGCTAAAGCCTTTTTACGTCGTTTAGTGATTAATGATGTTGCTAAATTAACAGTCGCTGGTAAAGCATTATATACCGGCATGTTAAATGAAGCAGGCGGCGTGATTGATGATCTTATTATCTATTTCTTCTCAGACACTAACTACCGTTTAGTGGTTAACTCGGCCACGCGTGAAAAAGATCTTGCTTGGATGACAAAACAATCTGAAGGTTTTGAAATTACTATTTCAGAGCGCCCTGAATTTGGCATGATTGCTGTTCAAGGCCCTGAAGCAAAAGCGAAAGTAGCCAACTTATTAACGCCCGCACAAATTGTTGCTGTTGAAGGTATGAAGCCTTTCTTTGGTGTGCAAGTAGGTGATTTATTTATCGCAACCACAGGTTATACCGGTGAAGACGGTTACGAAATTATTGTCCCTGACAGCGCTGCTGAAGAATTCTGGCAGAAGCTTATTGATGTTGGCGTTGTACCTTGTGGTTTAGGTGCTCGTGATACTTTACGTTTAGAAGCAGGTATGAATTTATATGGCTTAGATATGGACGAAACTGTATCGCCATTAGCCGCTAATATGGCATGGACCATTAGCTGGGAGCCAGAAGAACGTGCTTTTATTGGTCGTGAAGTTTTAACTGCGCAAAAAGCAGCAGGTGATCAACCTAAATTAGTCGGTTTAGTCTTAGAAGAAAAAGGCGTTTTACGCTCTCATCAAGTGGTAGTTACTGAATTTGGTCAAGGTGAAATTACGTCAGGTACTTTTTCGCCAACGCTTGGTCATAGTGTTGCTTTAGCTCGCGTACCGCGCAGTGTTAAAGTAGGTGACACAGTAGAAGTTGAAATGCGTAAAAAACTTGTCAAAGTTCAAGTGACAAAACCTAGTTTTGTACGTAACGGTCAAAAAGTATTTTAATTGAAATTTTTATATAAAAAACCATTGATTATGGTGATTGAAAATAAATCTAGATGTTCTATATTAGTTGAACAGCTAACTTAATTTAATCACTAATTTAAAGAATTTAACACATAGGAAAACAAAAATGAGCAATATTCCTTCTGAATTAAAGTATGTTACATCTCACGAATGGGTGCGTAATGAAGGTGACGGTACAGTGACGGTTGGTATTACTGAGCACGCACAAGATCTTTTAGGCGATATGGTCTTTGTTGAATTACCTGATGTTGGTGATGAAGTTAGTACCGGCGATGATGTCGCTGTTGCTGAGTCAGTTAAAGCTGCTTCAGATATTTATGCGCCAGTAACGGGTGAAGTTGTAGCAGTCAATGAAGATTTAGAAGACTCTCCAGAATTAGTGAACTCAGATGCGTTTGGAGACGGTTGGTTATTTAAAATTAAGTTAGATGATGCTGGCGAATTAGATGATTTGCTTGACGCTGAAGGGTATGCAAACTCTATCGACGAAGACTAGCTTTAGCGCTGTTAAATAGTCTAGTTACCCAGTCACACGTATCTAGCGTATAAAGCTTCAGCGACTCGCAATTTGATAGCTTTATCTAACTACAAGTGACTTAGTAAAGATGACTTAGCCTAAAGTATACGGAAGCCTCATTCTTATTATAAGAAAACGAGGCTTTCTTTTATTTTAAAATTAGTGAAAATTATTTAAGTGAAACTGTTATGACTTCTCAATTACCTGTTAACTCACTCTCGTCTTCTTCGTTAGAGCAGCTAGAGCAAACACAAGATTTTATTCGTCGTCACATTGGCCCAAATGCTGCTCAAACTCAGGCAATGTTAAGTGATATTGGTGCGGAATCAGTAGACGCGTTAATTGATGAAATTGTACCTAAAGATATTCGTTTATCTGGCCTACCAGCTATTGAAGATAGCAAAACAGAAGTACAAGCATTAGCTGATTTAAAAACGGTTGCTAATTTAAACCAAGTAAACACCTCCTATATTGGTTTAGGTTATTATCCTACTTTAACGCCGAATGTTATTGCGCGTAATGTTTTAGAAAATCCAGGCTGGTACACAGCTTACACCCCTTATCAACCAGAAATTGCTCAAGGTCGTTTAGAGTCATTATTAAACTACCAACAAATGTGTATTGACCTTACTGGTTTACCTTTAGCCAGTGCCTCGTTATTAGATGAAGGCACCGCAGCGGCTGAAGCAATGGCACTAGCAAAACGTGTTTCTAAAAATAAGAAATCAAACTTATTCTTTATTTCATCTGATGTTTTCCCACAAACTATTGATGTTGTAAAACAACGTGCAGAAATGTTTGGTTTTGATGTGGTGATTGCACCAGCCAATGAAGCGCCTGAACATGATGTATTTGGTGCTTTAATTCAATACCCAAGTGCAACAGGTGAAGTAAGTGATATCAGTGAGCTGATAGAAAAAATTCATGCTAATAAAGGTATTGTTGCAGTTGCGGCAGATATTATGAGCTTAGTGCTATTAAAAGCGCCTGGCGAGTTAGGTGCTGATGCTGTTATTGGCTCAAGCCAACGCTTTGGTGTGCCAATGGGCTATGGTGGTCCTCACGCAGCATTTTTCACTACGTCAGACAAATACAAGCGTTCACTCCCGGGTAGAATTATTGGTGTCTCTAAAGATACACGCGGCAACAAAGCATTACGTATGGCGATGCAAACGCGTGAACAACATATTCGCCGCGAAAAAGCCAACTCAAATATTTGTACTGCGCAGGTTTTATTAGCCAACATGGCTGCATTTTATGCGGTTTACCATGGGCCTCAAGGTTTAAAAACTATTGCTAATCGAATTCATCGTTTTACCGATATTTTAGCGACAGGTACAAGAGTTAAAGGTTTATCGCCAGTTCATGATACTTACTTTGATACTTTAACTTTTAATGTTGAAAACAAAGCCGATATTGTTGAGCGTGCATTAATTTCAGGGGTTAATTTACGTACTGATGTTGAAAATCAAATTAGTATCTCACTTGATGAAACCACTACACGCTCTGATGTAGCACAGCTATTTACGATTTTATTAGGCTCGGATCACGGTCTAGATGTTGCAGGTATTGATGCACAAATTATTACTCAAGGCAGCAGCTCTATTCCTGAAGCACTAATACGTACTTCGGAAATATTAACGCACCCTGTATTTAACTCTTACCATAGTGAAACAGAGATGCTTCGCTATATTAAGCGCCTTGAAAATAAAGATTTAGCCTTAAACCACTCAATGATTTCATTGGGATCTTGTACCATGAAACTGAATGCAACTGCGCAGATGGTACCAGTTAGCTGGCCAGAATTTGCCAACATGCATCCGTTTGCCCCACAAGATCAAGCCCAAGGCTACAAGAAAATGATTGATGAACTAGCCGAATGGTTAGTTGAATTAACTGGCTACGACAAAATGTCGATGCAACCTAACTCAGGTGCTCAAGGTGAATATGCTGGCCTTATTGCTATTCATAAATATCATGAAAGTCGTGGTGATTCGCACCGTAATATTTGTTTAATTCCTGCCTCTGCGCACGGCACTAACCCTGCTTCAGCACAAATGGTTGGTATGAAAGTTGTTGTAGTTGCTTGTGACAAAGAAGGTAACGTTGACATGGCAGACTTAAAAGCTAAGGCTGAAGAGTTAGCTGATAACCTGTCGTGTATTATGATCACTTACCCGTCAACACACGGCGTATATGAAACAACAATTGCCGAAATTTGTAATATTATTCATGACAATGGTGGTCAAGTTTACCTTGATGGCGCAAACATGAACGCACAAGTGGGTATTACATCGCCAGGCTTTATCGGTGCCGACGTATCACACCTTAACTTGCACAAAACGTTTGCTATTCCACATGGTGGTGGTGGTCCAGGTATGGGACCAATTGGTGTTAAATCACACTTAGCGCCATTCTTACCGGATCATGCTTTAATCAATGTAGATGAAACAACGTCAGGCAACGGTGCTGTTTCAGCTGCACCATACGGCAGTGCGGGTATTTTATGTATCTCTTATTTATATATTGCCTTGTTAGGTAAAGAGGGTGTAACGGCAGCAACTAAGTACGCAATTACTAACGCAAACTATTTAGCTACTAAGTTGAGCCAACACTACCCAATTTTATATACTGACCCAAATGGTCGTGTAGCACATGAATGTATTGTTGATTTACGCCCAATTAAAGAAGAATGTGGCGTTACAGAAATGGATGTTGCCAAACGCTTAATGGATTATGGCTTCCATTCACCAACAATGTCATTTCCTGTTGCAGGTACATTAATGATTGAGCCAACTGAGTCTGAATCTAAAGTAGAATTAGACCGATTCATTGAAGCGATGACTAGTATTCGAGAAGAAATTCGCAAAGTAGAGCAAGGTGATTGGACGTTAGAAAATAACCCGCTTCATAATGCTCCTCATACCCTAGCGGATATCACTGATGATAACTGGGACAGAGCTTACTCAATTAGCGAAGCCGTATTCCCTGTACCAAGTGTCGCAATTGATAAATTCTGGCCAACCGTAAACAGAATTGATGATGTTTATGGTGATAGAAACTTAGTATGTAGCTGCCCACCGGTTGATAGTTATATTGATTAGAGTTTTTGTGTCGTAGTCTAATAAAGTCTGTGACTGATAATCCCTTGAAAAGGTGAGCTAAACGCTCACCTTTTTTGTACCTGTTAATTATTATGGGAGCTTTGAAAGCTGAGAAAGAGAGGCGAGCACCTGATATGGCCTTAAGTATGTGAAGCTATCAGGGGTAGACTGAACAGGTGCTTGTCATCTCTATCGACAGAATGCAGCTACAACAATGCTTTATAATGGAGCAAGCTTAAGGCATATCCAAGAAATAATGGGGCACGCAAGTATTACCTTCACACAAGAATACATGCATGTAAGCCTAAAAATACTACCTTAAGCTTATGAAACTACATATCCTCAAATGTAGTTAATAGGTGCCATATCGCTACGTCTCGAATTTGATGACATGTATCTGCGCTTTCAATATAACGATCCAATAACTGGTCGACTTCTGTTCTTGCTAAAATTGATTCTTCGTTATTTAACGTTTTCAAAATATTAATTTTCCTAATTATCCAAATGATAAATTTTCGCTTTGTTAAAACACTTATTTAATTATCTTCAGTGTTAATTAATTTTAGGGGGAATAGTTTTTCTGGTAAATTTGGATAATCAGTAGGTGCTATGTTCCAGTCCATTAGAAAAAAAGGAATTATTGCCTTTTTTAGTTCAATTTCA
Source organism: Colwellia sp. SU-HH00943 (assembly GCF_057546125.1). Classification (NCBI taxonomy): domain Bacteria; kingdom Pseudomonadati; phylum Pseudomonadota; class Gammaproteobacteria; order Alteromonadales; family Colwelliaceae; genus Colwellia; species Colwellia sp. SU-HH00943. Next base: position 255,718 of record NZ_BAAJLW010000001.1, on the reverse strand, counting down.
ATTGAGTCTCCCTCAAAAGCATAATCAAATTTGATGGTTTCTTTTTCTATACCATCGCTATTTATTCCTATTGTTAGTTTTACCTGTGTGTTCCAGTCATCGTCCATTTCAATAGCTTCATGCTCTTTAGGTTTTAGGTTTACAAATTTAGCAGTGAATATACGACTGAGTTTGAATGTTCTATGTTCGTTTTCATTATGATCAAATGCTCTAACGTAATCAAAGCAACCTGTCTTTATCAACGAGTGTGGAGATAATTTTCTTCTTGTTTTCCCTTTTGAGCGTGAAAAATATTCTATCTCAACTTGCTTATTTAAGCTGATAGCCCTAAGAACCGGATAAATATTTTTTAGTTCTGGCATAACGCTAGGTATTTTGCAGCTATACGACTTGCTCGCAAAACTAGGCTCACAAATGATGGTTTGGCTACCATTACTGAGAAGTTGAATTGCAGTTGCCGATTCATGTTCGAAAATAGGCGAAAAAGAATCAATTGGTTTATAGGCTTTGAGTCCATGATCGTAAATTAACCCTTCATTAGATCTAGCTTGATAGGTTTTAAAGTCATTTGTTGCCCAAGCTTCTTTTACATCAAAGCGATTCATTAATATTTTTCTATTCACGAACCCCATCACATAAGCGCATAAATCGATGTATTTGAGTCTTTCTTCTTGTCGTTGGGTTTTAAGATCTGACATATTTTCTAAAATTTATTTTGAATGTAGTAGATAATAATATATAGTGGCTACAAATGTATAGTGCCTATTAATGAACACTAGATGAGTTTAAAACAAATAAAGCGATATTTAGAGAATATTGAAAATAACAAACCAATAAACCTTTCAAAGTTTTTTAAGGCAGTTGATGCGTTGTCTTTAGAAACCTCAAGAGCGAGTGATGATGTCAAAGCATATAAGCACAGTGGTGATCTCTATATCGTTACAGAGATTGAGGTTAAATTAAAAGAAGAACTGTATTTGCTTACTTCCTCTAATGATTGGAATAGAGAAGGTCTTGCACAGCAGAACCGAAGCCATGATGTCAATGTTGATGGTTCATTTATCATTATCCGAAGTCCAATTAACTTGCCAACATTAGTTACTATTGACGGTAATGGAGAAGTTGTAACGGGTTTTGAACAAAATAAACAGGCTTTGCTTATCGAGAATAGGCAGAATTTTTTAAAAATAAATGAAACGCTGAAATTCATAAAAAAGTATACCAATAGTGACTTACCACCTAATTTGGATATTATTTTTACTGAAGGAAATGCAGTAAGCAATGCATTACATAAACCGTTTTTGTCTGAGTATAAGCACCTTTCTTTACTGTTGGACTTGGATTTAGGTGGCTTAACAATAGCAAAAAACCTATACGAACTTTTACCAAATACCTCTATGAAATTAATACTCCCATTAGATATTGAAGAAAGGCTTTCAAAGGTAGTTGAAGTAAAAAACCATGACTATTTGGAAAAAGTGTTTGATTTAGGTAGCAACTACCCACTTTTAACTGTTGTAGCCTCAATAATTCATAAACATAAGAAAATTTTGGAACAAGAGAGTTATTTAAATGACGTCTGAAAATGAAATTAACATGGAGCTGTTAGCACCGTCAGAATATATTTTGAGCCGTATGGTTTACATAAATTCAGCGGGACACGCTTATTCTGAAATTAGCATTGCATGCAATATTGCTATGTTCGGGGATAACAATAAAGGGAAGACTGCTTCTTTAGCAGGGACTAAATTGTTACTGTTCCCTGAAACTGACTTTTATAATTGTGAAAGAAAATTTAAGTTTGAAGGGAAGAAGGGGCTGTATTCAGCGGAAGAGTCTTATGACTTTTATTTTCCAGACCCTCGTTCATTTATAATCCTTGAGGTAGACAATCCTCGTGGACGTTTTTGTATGGTCCTTTACAAAATGAGCAACTATGGTTATGGACGTTTCTTTATCCCTGTTGAATATGAAACTATAAAGCCCTTGTTTTGGGATAAAGATAATAATACGTTTAACTCCTCAATCAGCATAAACAGTGTTAGCCAATTTTGTAAAAAATATAAAGGTGAGCAATTATCTGATACATCCAAAATAGCTGACTTGATGTTTGCAAGTTATCGTCAAGGGCCTGATAGGAGCCGTTTTTGCGTAGTGCCGTTGAAAGATGCTAGAAAAGAATCTATTGATGCATTTCGAAATATATTTCAGCTTGCTTTTGAAACAGGGCAGTCAGAAGTTGATTCTATGCCCGAAGCAATGGCTACATTATTGGAAATGGGGCGGAGCAGAGATCAAGAACGACTAGATGCAAATTTAACTCAGTTAGCAGACGAGCATAGTGTCTTGGTTCAAAAGCGAGATTGGCTCCAGCAAGTTCAAAATACAGAGCAACAATTCTTGTTGGTCACTGACTTAGCAAAAACAGCACAGCAAAAACTTGAAGAGTACTCTAATGGTTTCCATTCCATCAATTATGCTCTAATTTCAGCTAAAGAAAAGTTTACCCCTGAACATACTGATATTAGTCAAAAACATACTGATAAAGCTACAAAGCTAACAACATTAGAAGCATCAATAAATACGTTAGTATTAGAAATTGAGAAGCTAGGCGCTGTCAATTCATCAAAATCTACGACTCTAGCCAATAAAAATAAACAGCTTTTGAAAGGTAAGAAATTAGTAGAGAAATACCCCAGCTATAGTATGTCAGAGGTAATGGCTGTTTTTGAAGAGTCATTAAAAAGTGAGCAAGATAATCTAGTAAATTACCAAACCGAAGAAGGACGAGCTAAAAGCCTGCAAGAAAATATCAATAAAAAAAATCGACTGATTAAAGAGATAAAAATACTTGAAGGGCTATTAGAAAATAAAAGCAGTTCGTTATTCCATCAGCTTAACGATGACTTTGCAGCAAATGTTTTATACACCTTAAATAATGAATTTAGAAACATAACTCTCAATTTATCAGATGAACAACGCAATGTGATTTTATCCTTTGTAGGTCTATTTGAAAGCAATGAAGCTGACAGCCTTGAGTTTTTAGGGCAAACATTGAGCGGTAGTAAACTATTAAAAGCTGATATGGAAACGTCCGCTAAAGATTGGGAAGAGTCTCTAACTAAAAAGCAAAATCAAATCGATGATGTTACTGGTGAAATTGATGACTTAACGAAAGCTATTAAAAATGAAAATATTGAAAAGCTTATCCAAGATACACAAGCTGAAATAACTAAAATAGAGAATGAAAAAGCTGCTATTGGTGCTATTGAACAATTAGAAAGAGAATTGGTTGAAATTGAAAATGAAATTACCAATAACACTAATAAGATTAGTGAAAAAGAGACTAAGCTCAAAGCCGAAGAAGATTTGAGTGTAAAAATTAGAGCTGAGTCTTCAACATTGCATAATCTGCTTCAAAAGCTTGAAGGTCAAAAATCTAATTTTGATTTCATTGAAAACCAGTTAAAGTCGGCAAGCAATACTTCAGCGGCAAGTTCGATTGATCAAAGCGACATAGTTCAAATAGAGCTTACACAACAAGTCGCATTAGATGTGGTTTCATCAGCCAACACTTATAAACATAGCTTTAATAAGCTTAACAGTGAGCTAATTAGGTTGCAGAGTACGTTGCCACATCCTGATTTAGATAATCATAAAGAGCATGGTTGTTTAAGAGATTGCCAAATGGTAATCGACAGTTATCAAAACTCATTTGCTACACTCCAGTACGACTTTAAACAGCTAAATGACTCAATTAGAAGCCACAACCAATTTTTAAATAATCAACTTAACGAGCTTAAGGATGCTAAAGACTTATTAGCTACGTTTATTTCAGGTATTAATCAGGAGTTAAATACAAAAACTGTTTCGAATTTATCTGAAATTGAATTGAACATCGAGTTAAATACTAGCTTTGAGTCACTGATGGATACTTTAGGTGAGCATAGTATTTTAGACGACTCTTTGTTAGAACCAGAGTTTTACGACTTACTATCTACCTTTATTCATAAGTATTTCAACAAAAAAACTCGTAGATTAAAGATGAAAGATATTATTGCTGCCGTTAATTATCAATATCGTTTGGCTGATACTGGAGAGTTGGTCACTAAGAGTCAATCTGGCGGAACAACTACTGCAATCACAGCTTTTGTCTTATCAGTACTGTTACAGCGAATAACCTCAAATGATACCGTGTTAAGAATGCCAATCATTGTTGACGAAATTGGAACTTTAGACGCAAAAAATACCGATGCAATTATTAATCAGATAACAACTCATGGCTTTTCTATCTATTGTGCAACACCTAAGTTTGATGCTTTGGTAAGTAAAAAGGTTGGTCATTATGTAATGATTGATCAATCAATGATTAAGGAGCCTATGGTTAAAGCTTGCCACATGAATATACTGCCAGAGCACATTGAAAGGTTTGGAGCGAATAGCAGTGAAACTTAATCGAGATGTTTTAATTCATGCAATTATCAAACATCAAAATGTATTTTTAAGATTGCTTGATCATATTGCATTAAATGATGGTGCCAATGAAGTACCAGAGAGCCTTTATTTACAGTTGTACAACAATGTTATTTGTAAAGACTCTGATGAGAAAGTACATAGTTACCTAAGTATTGAATCGTTGAGTGAGAATGGTGTTTTTATTCATAACGATCCGAATACAGGTCAGATTACGCTTGAAAGAGTTATTGTTGATTTACTAAGTTTTTTAGATGTAAAAAGGGCTAGAGAGCTAGACCATGCAGAATTTGAAAATATTCGCGTTGCTATTGTTGCCGCCTGTGAACAAATTAAAAAGTATGAAATTAGTTCAATCGATTATAAAGAAGCTAAAGGTACATTTAATCGGTTGATGAGTGATATACATTCTAAGATAAAAGAGAATGTTTTAGCTCTGACCCACCAAGTTGATAGTATTGCTTTAGAGTATAAGTCATATGACCAAGGCGATAATGCCGTTAATGTTATAGAGCTTTATAACAAAGTTTCAAAACTTTATAGCCGTTATGTAATGCCATGTTATGACTTCATTAACCCTTCGATGGAAATGGCGCAAACACAAAGTTTCTCTATGGCGGTTGATGGATTAATTTCACATTATAAAAGTGAATTAAACCTTTATGATGAAGCAACGTTGGTTCAATTTAGAAAGAAAGCGATTACTAGCTATTATAAAGATATTGGAGTCTTAGTACGGAAACTCGATCAATACTCAAATCACCTAAGCCAAGATCGTAGTTTCTATTTATCAATTGAAAGTGCTTTCTCACACCTTATGGAAAGTATTGAGCCGCTAAGGCACGGACTAAAAAGGAACATTTATTTAACTAGTAAATCGGAAGTGTTTAACAATCATACGGCTTTAGATGGCCTTACAAGGCTAAAATCTAAATTTAAACCAAAGTTACAATGGCACGCAAATAAAACTAGATTACGCTTCAAAGAGTATTTATTAACCGTCAATGAAACTTCTTTTAAAAAAACGGATCGTCAACTTAAGCCCTTAGCAGTTGAGTGTAATGTAAGCGATGAGCGAAAGCAGGCTATTAGCTTTATCATTGATAAGTTTGATGAGACTAAATCCTTACCAGATGTTCACCAGTTTTTATATAGCGAGCTAAGTAAAGCACTTTCTGACTTTGAACTCTCAGATGTGCTCTACGGCTTAGAAGTTTTTTTACCTTTCTATAGCGGGGCTGAGCGGAGTTTTCCTATCAAAAGAAAGCAAATAAATGATGAAATTCATTATTTGGAGTATGTACAGTTGAGTTATTCAGGGAGTATTGAAAATGTATGATAAACAGTTAAGTAAAGAAATTTTTGATCAACTTACAAACGGTAAAGTGATAAATAAAACCATTCTTAATAATGCTGGTGAATTTATTGAAAACCACTTGTTTAATGAAGTTATGGGAAATTTGAAGGATTATCGGCAGCAATATGAAATGTCTGGCTGTGACTTCGTAGAATCACCGACATTCATATTCATTAGAGACTTAGCGAGCAATCAAGAAGACTTAAAAACTGATGTTACGATGAAAGCATGCGTGTTGTTGCTGTTGATAGGCAAGTACATTACTGAAAACAATTATCGGATAACTAAATTAACTGAATCGTCAGGTGGGCTTACAGAAGCAGATATTGAAGCCATTGAACAAATGGATGATACAAAAGAAGTGTTAGAACGATCTTCAATTAAAAATGGTTTTAGTAGTGCAATAAAAAGTATCTTAATTGACCGCAATATATTGCTGAAAAAACCTAGCGTTAATGCTTATTTATTATCTGATGCAGGTAAAGCATTTTTCGATGAAATATCAGAGCGCTTTCAAAATTAGGTCGATCAAAGAGGGACAGTAAATGAGCTACCATAAGTTACCAACAAAATTAAAACAATTCACTATTACTATCGGCACTTTAATTGTTTATGGGGTTGTGTTTTTTAACCTAAAAACAGAGTTTTCGAGTATAGAAAAAGAAATTAAGTTGTGGCTTACGCAATATGGACTTTTTGTTATATTTGCTTCGGCCTTACTTGGGACTGTTGGGATGTTTTGGTCTTCAAAGGTTAGGGAGAACAAATCATTGGCTGAAGCTGAGATTCACACTGCCAAATTAAATCTAAGTGTTCTAGAGTCTCAGCAAAGGGATTTGGCTATAAACTTAGAAGTAGCAATAAAAGAAAATCAGTTGGTATTGAAAAATGCTGAAAAGAACATGGAAATAGTAAAAGCATATCCGAGTTTTGTTGATTTTTCTGGGCGCTTCTCAATATTAGTCCTTGGTATCGGAACTCTAATGTGTGTTGTTGGCGCAGGGCAATGAATAGTTGCTGAAGTAGTGTGAAAAACTAATATAGTATGGTTCTATAAGTTAGGTTGTTTGAAGCTTAGAAAATAACCTACCATCAGGTAGGAAATATTAAATATCAAATTATTTAATATTTTAAGAGTAAATTATTTAGGAAATAATAATGGCTAAAGATAATACAAAATATCATTTTCAAGGAGGTGTTTATGGTAAAGGCCCTTTGGTGTTTGCTGTAATTAAAAAATATATTGAAGATCTTAATCCTTTATTTTCTGAATTGATCAGTGAGTTTTCTAAAGAAAATATATCTGTAAAAGAGTGTGTTATTTCTCAAGAACAATTTCAAGAAAAATTAACCTTAAGTTCTGATTCACTTAAACGATATTTTAACAAAGACAATGAATTACTAATTACAAGAGATGGGATTGAGGTTCTTGTTTGTAGTCAATGGGGAATAGGTAATATTAATAACTTTATTACCCATGTTAACAATATTGGCTTTAATGTACTTGCAGAACAAAATGGCGACACTATTTTAAGTTTGTTCGAAAAGTATAAAGAAAGACCTAATAGTAGTTGGATATCAAACTATGAACAATTTTGTGAGCAAGTTAATAGTTATCAAGATAAAAGCTCATCGGATTATAGCGAACAATTTATCCGAGATCTCTGGGCCACAATTGATAACGGTATCGCAAATGTTAGCCCTGGGTTTCTCAGTAATGAAGAATATAAGAAATTGCGACCTGAACTTCCGATTATCACCAAAAAAATATTTGATGACCCATCAAGTGAGACATTAGCTCACATATACAAGTGGGCTGAAAAGGCAAAACATGAAGGAAAGTTCAAATCGATAAAAAAAGGAGTTATACATAGAGTATTCTCAGCTATTTCGCCCCAAAAAATAACGACAATATTAAATATTGATCACCTAAATAAGTTAATTAATTTACTTAATCAACGCTACGCTTTTGATATCTCTATAACGGGTAATTGGTTGGAAAGGAACTTGTCATTGAAAAAAGAATTAGCGGATGCAGGGATGCAAGAAGAAAACCCTATTTTTGTTAATACTTTTATTTGGAAGTTATATGAAGATCTAGTGGTAAATAACCAAGCTGATGCTCAACAAGAGACTAAAAACGAATTTGACGGTGCTACTCAGAAAGAGAAAAAAGGCTTCGACAATGACTTTAAATTGAAATCTTTAAATCAAATACTATATGGTCCACCTGGTACGGGTAAAACCTATAATACGATTGTAGAGGCTGTTAATGCGGCTGAGCCTGATTTTTCACCACAAGGTGATTCTGTAGATATTATAAGATCTAAATATAAAGAACTGTACGATTATTTAGTTAGCCAAGGCCGTATCCGCTTTGTGACTTTTCATCAAAGCTATGGTTATGAGGAGTTTGTAGAAGGACTTAGTGCTAAAACAGAGGGGGATAAATTAAGTTATTTTGAAAAAGATGGTGTGTTTAAAAGTATTTGTGTGGATGCGAAAGGTTTTTTAGGTACTCCTCCAACCGAAAAAGACGAATTTGAAGCTAAGTTAGAATACTTTTTTAATCAGGTCGCTTTATCTGAACATGGTGTAAAAGTTAATAACTTATCAGGAAGAACCTTTTTCAATGTTACAGATGTAACCGATACTACAATTCGTTTTGATAAACAGAAAGGTGACTCTGTTCATACGTTGAGTATTAAAACCTTAAAATCTGTTTACAATTTAGAAAAAGAGATCCGAGGTGGGTTAAGTCCTTACTATGATGCTCTCATTGAATATATTGAAAGCTTAGATAATGAGCAAACTCAAATTGGGCTTATCAATAGCAGGGAAAACTTTGTATTAATTATTGACGAAATTAACCGTGGCAATATTTCGAAAATATTTGGTGAGTTAATAACGCTAATTGAACCCTCAAAACGTTTAGGACAAGCTGAAGCTATAGAAGTGACTCTTCCATATTCAGGAGATAAATTTTCAGTACCAGACAACCTTCATATTATTGGTACTATGAATACGGCAGATAGGTCATTAGCCTTAATGGATACGGCCCTAAGAAGACGGTTTGATTTTATTGAAATGATGCCTGACTACAGTGTGTTAAGAGACAATGAAAACCTTCCTTACAGTATTACGCTGGTAGATAGCCAATCAGATAATGAAATTGACTTGGTAGCACTACTCTCTACATTAAACAAACGTATATCAGCATTATATGACAGGGAGCATACATTAGGTCACGCGTTTTTGATGCCTGTGGTTGAAGAGATCAAAGCAGATAATCATCAAGGAGCATTAACTAAACTAGCTAATTGTTTTCAAAATAAGCTTATTCCGTTATTGGCAGAATACTTTTTTGAAGATTGGAAAAAGATACGTTTAGTGCTAGCGGATAATCAAAAGCCAAAAGGGTTACAGCTTATACAAGAGTCTGATGTTGATTTGGAAGGCTTATTTGGTGATACCGAAGAGGTTGATATTATGGATGATGAGCTTAATGACTATCAATTGATAAAAGCTGATTCAGAACTTTGGAAAGAACCACTGACTTATGTTGGCATATATCAGCCAAGTGCTTTAGGTGAATAATTAAAGTGCCTAAGCAAAAGGTGGCGAATATTACTGTATTTGAGTTTGATTTACTCAGTGCTGATAAAAAGGCCAAAAGTGATAATAATAAAGTTCACCATATCCCTGAGGGTGCTTTTGATTATCTAGAAAAATGTTGTTTATGTGATGATACTGAATCTCGCTTTTTAAAAATGAAAATAATGCATGGCATGAAAGTATTGCAAGTTCAAAACTATGCAGGCGTAGTGTTGTGCCCTGATGAAACTCAAATAGAAGTACTCCCTAAAGTAGCGAAAGCTAACGAGACTGTCGATACCAATAAAAGCGAAGAGTTAGCTAGGCTATCGTTACTAATGATGCTTCGGTCTTTAAAAAAATTCAGACATATAGAAACTGAAATCGCCAGTATTAAAAAGCAGAAAATGCCATTAATGGAAATCTTTATTTCTCAGTTTCTAAACTCGGTTAATACTTTGGTAAAAAAGGGCATTAGGAGTGACTATGTACGTGAGCAAAACAACGGTACTTACTTAAAAGGGAAATTACTTCATAGTCAGCAGTTGAAACATAACTTCATTAATAAGCACAAATTTTATGTTGAGTATGATGAATACCTTAAAGATAGACCTGCCAATAGGGTTATTCATTCAGCGCTTCATGTAATTACTGGTTATACCAAGGTAAACCGAAGTAAAAAACTAGCACAAGAGTTGTTGTTTGCCTTTAGTGATATCCCACTAAGTAAGAATTATAAGAATGATTTTTCTACTATTAAGCTCGGACGAGGTATGCAGCACTATGATGCACCTATTAATTGGTCTCGGTTAATTCTTGAAGGTTTTTCACCACAATCAATGCTTGGAATTAATAATGCTTATTCATTGTTATTCCCAATGGAGGCTGTGTTTGAAAGCTTTGTTGCTAAATACTTGAAAAAACATCTGCCATCGTCATTAAAGGTATCTTCTCAAGTTCAGTCTAAATCGCTAGTCAGTTATGGCAATAAAAGCTATTTTCGATTGAAACCAGACCTTTATATTACTGAGCTGAATATTGCTAATACTGTGTTAGATACCAAGTGGAAACTTATTGATCAGAACAAGTCAGCAGGTAAGGAAAAATTTGGTTTATCTCAAAGCGACTTTTATCAAATGCTTGGCTATGGGCACAAATATTTAGAAGGTGTTGGTAACTTGGTGTTGATATACCCTAAAAGCGATAGCTTTGATAAACCTTTTGAGCATAGTTTTAATTATGATGAAGAGAGTAACTTAAAGCTTTGGGTTATACCTTTTGATACAAGTCATCATTGCCAAAACAGAGTGTTGCTTGACTTTCTAATTGGCCATTCTGACTAATTAGTAAGTCACAAACTTTATTCGATTTTTAGCCGATAAATTGAGTGGTATTTGCTATCTAGTCACAAACTTAATTAAAAAGTTGCTGTTCTACGTCTCTTTATTTTTAAGGGCTAAGTCACAATCTTTATTAGAGCATGACATTTTTGTGTCTGAATATATAAAATTCAGACAATGTATTAAAAATAGACAAACTTAGGTTTGTCTATTTTTTTGCTTGAAATTAAAGTGTTAAATCTACAATTTTCCAACCAGCGTATTCACTTTTTTTAGGTGTGCATGAGGAAACCTTGACTTATCCATTGCTATACAAGGTAAATGCTTTTGTCTTGAAAGAAACATACAGTTGTTTGATCTTCCCCTAATATTGCAGGCATATTTTATTTAGAAAAAAAAGCTCAGTAATCCCAGAGGTTCTATCAGATAAAATTTACATTTCCCTAGATATCTTATAGGATTATCAATAATTCATATCGGGATATTTATGTTTAAGTCACTTTCAAAAGTTTTAGTTTTTACGGTTATGCTTGTTGCCTTTGTTGGGCAAGCATTGGCGTATTCTTCTATGTCTTGCGAAATGTCTAATGACTCACATGAGTCTCATATGGAAATGGCTACTAGTGCTATGAATCACTCGGATATGAATCACTCTGGCATGAGCCATTCTGATATGGATCATGCATCAATGAATCATCATTCGATGACTAACGAAAGCCAAAACACTCATGAAGCATGTTGCAGTGCCGATTGTGTATGCCCAGCTAGTGCGTGTATGAATATTACTATTGCCGGCTCAGCGCTAAATGAAGACTACTTAGTTCGCCTAAGCGAAGGCGTAACTTTCCAACCAAGTATTCAAACGAAGTCAATTTTAACTTCTCTCTATCGCCCACCAATTTTTGCCTAACACAGGATCAGTGCGTCTGCTTTTCACAAAAAGCTTTTAGCTGCGCACACTTTTTAAACCAAACCTTAAGTTCTAAATAAACATTTCATACGAAATGTAGTTTGAAGTAATCCAGAATTTTCTGGGGGCAAAAATGAAGACTAGAAATTTTAACATTGCAGTGTTAGTACTGCTTTCCCCTCTCTTTGCGCAGGCGCAAAAGATCATATCACTAGCGCAAGCAATTAGCCTTGCACAACAAAATGATCCTTGGCTACATGGTAGCAAATTACAGCAGTCTGCAATGGAACATAGAAGTGTTGCCTCAAGCACTTTACCAGATCCTAAAGTATCAATAAGTATGATGAATTTACCTACAGATTCTTGGGATTTTGACCAAGAAGGTATGACGCAGATTAAGGTTGGCGTGTCTCAACAGTTTCCTCGTGGAGATAGCTTAACGATAAAAGAAAGTCAGTTGAAAATGGAAGCGGCTAAGTTTCCCTTACTACGTGCTAACCGAAAAGCAAAAGTAAAAACTATGGTGTCAGAGTTATGGTTAGATGCCTATCTTGCACAACAAACCATTAAGTTAATTGAGTCTGATTGGGCGCTATTCGAGCAAATGGCTGAAGTGGCTAGAGCTAGTTACTCAAATGCTGTTGGCAAAACTAGGCAGCAAGATGTTATTAGAGCGCAACTGGAAATAGTGCAGTTAGAAGATAGGCTTACGGCCCAGAAACAACAACTTGAGTCGACCATTGCTCACTTGAATGAATGGTTGCACGTCTATGACAGTAGCAATTTAGATAGTGTTTTTGATTTCGACTCACAGCCTAATGTATTTGGGGTGTCAAACCAACTTCCGACAATACGGTTGGAAAACCCATCATTGTTGAAATCAACAAAATACTCAAGAAATAAGCTAGCACTCGAGTTTTCAGATCACCCTGCAATATTAGCAATTGATGTGAAGAGAAAAGTTTCAGAAAAAGGGATTGAACTGGCGAAGCAGCAATACAAACCACAATGGGGAGTAAACGCAAGTTACGGTTATCGAGATGACATGCCTTCAGGAGAAGATCGCGCTGATTTATTTTCTGTCGGTGTCTCTTTTGATATGCCCTTATTCACAGAAAATAGACAAGACAAAAACGTTGCAGCATCTGTTGCGGAATCAGCAGCGGTGAAAACTGAAAAGTTATTGCTCACCAAACAAATGATAAGTGCTGTTGAGAAAGAGCTAAGGCAACTCACTCGTTTGTCAGAACGCCAGTCCCTCTACAAAGACCAATTGCTAAAACAAATGCATGAACAAGCAGAAGCTTCCCTAACAGCTTATACCAACGATGATGGTGATTTTGCTGAAGTGGTCAGAGCTAGAATTGCTGAATTAAATGCCAGAGTAGCCGCATTAAAAATCGACGTAGAAACGTTAAAAACAGTTGCTCGAATCAATTATTTTTTCGCTGTTGCACCTTCACCTTTAAATAAGAGCGGTAACCAACTTAAAAATGGCTCAAGTGCGAAATTGGGAGATAAATAATGGCTCATAATAAAAATACACCGAATCTTAAATTAGTTGCTGCAGTCATAGTAGGTGCAATACTTGGGTCTAGTGCATTGAATGTATTTCAAAACTCGTTTAATGCGCCTGAGCAAGAAGAGGTGTCTGGTGAGAAAAAACCGCTTTATTGGGTAGCACCAATGGACTCTAATTATCGAAGAGATAAGCCGGGACAATCGCCAATGGGTATGGAGTTAATACCTGTTTATGAAGAGGACACTTCGAGTGAAACTTCAAGCGAAAACAGGGGGGCAGGCACAGTCACTATTTCCCCGCATGTTGTTAATAACTTAGGTGTTAGGACAGCAAAAGTAGCACTGACAACAATGCACTCTGAAATCAACACCGTGGGCTATGTTCAATATGATGAAGATCAGTTAGTTCATATCCACCCTCGTGTTGATGGATGGATTGAAAAGTTATTTGTCAAAGCGGCTGGTAACCCCGTTGAGAAAGGACAACCACTTTACACACTTTATTCACCACAACTTGTTAACGCACAAGAAGAGTTAGTTATTGCGCTAAACCGAAACAATAAACCTTTGATTTCAGCGGCGAAAAATCGTCTTAGGGCGTTGCAATTATCTAATCAATTCATTGAGCAATTAGAGCAAAGTCGAAAAGTTCAACAGAGTATTACTTTCTACTCTCCGCAATCAGGTGTTGTGGATGGCTTAAAAATTCGCGAAGGTTTTTTTGTTAAACCGGGAAACACCTTATTGAGTATTGGAAAGTTGGCGCAAGTTTGGGTAGAAGCTGAAGTTTTTGAGCGAGATTCGGCGTTAATCAAAGAAGGGCTACCAGTTTCTATGACACTTGATTATTTACCTGAACATGAGTGGAGCGGCATCGTTGATTACGTTTACCCAACATTGAATAACAAAACCAGAACGCTGCGTGTAAGGTTGAAGTTCGATAACCCTGAGCAAAGATTAAAACCAAATATGTTCGCGCAAGTATCGATTCATGCCGAACAAAATCAACAGGTGATTTTGGTGCCCAAGGAAGCTGTCATTCGAACCGGAAAGCAAGACAGAGTAGTGCTTGCGCTGGGTAATGGCCAGTTTAAATCGATTGAAGTATCCATAGGTCGAGTAGGTCAGGAGAGTATCGAGATTTTAGCTGGATTGAATGAAGACGATGTAGTCGTTACCTCGGCACAGTTCCTTATTGATTCAGAATCTAGCAAAAGCTCAGACTTTAAACGTATGAACCAAAAGGAGATTACAAAACATGTTCACATTATGTCTGAATCTGATATGTCTGAGCCTGACGCTAGCAGCGAAAAGCTCTCGTCAGCAACCGTAACAGGAACCATTAACTCTATAACTTCAGCTACTCGCACGTTAAATATTAGCCGAGGAGCAATTGAAAAATGGAACAGACCTGCGGCGACCATGGATTTTATTGTTGCGGACGAACTCGATATTTCAAATTTTTCTGTTGGCGACAACATCATATTTACCTTTGAAATTCGAGATGATTTTGTTATTACCGAGATATCGCTAGCAGCATCGAATGCCAATGCTAAAACTGAGCATTCAAATCACCAATCAAACCACAATGCTAATCACAATAGCCACGACTAGCAGATAGGGAAGTTTATTATGATTGAATCAATAATTAAGTGGTCGGTAGGCAATCGATTTTTCGTGGTATTAGTCACTTTAGTCATCGCTTTTGCTGGCGTGTTTTCGGTGAAAAATACCCCCGTTGATGCGATTCCTGATCTATCTGATGTGCAGGTGATCATTAAAACAAGTTATCCGGGGCAGGCGCCACAGGTGGTGCAAGATCAAGTTACCTTCCCGCTAACCACAGCCATGTTATCAGTGCCTGGTGCGCAAACAGTGCGAGGTTACTCCTTTTTTGGCGACTCATACGTATACATCATATTTGATGATGACACTGATTTGTATTGGGCGAGAAGTCGAGTACTGGAATATTTGAGTCAGGTGGCCTCTAGCCTGCCTGATTCAGCAAAACCACAACTAGGCCCTGATGCAACAGGTGTCGGTTGGGTATATATCTATGCGTTAACGGATAAATCTGGCAATCATGATTTAAGCCAATTGCGAAGTATTCAAGATTGGTTTTTAAAGTTTGAATTGCAAACCGTGCCGGGCGTGTCTGAAGTTGCTGCCGTTGGCGGTATGGTTAAGCAATACCAAGTGCAAGTTGACCCAGATAAATTAAGAGCTTACAACGTGCCATTAAGCCATATTCAACAGGCGCTTAAACGTGGCAACAAAGAAACTGGTGCCTCTGTTGTTGAAATGGCAGAAGCCGAGTACATGGTGACAGCGACGGGTTACATCCAATCGGTACAAGACATTGAAAAAATCCCATTAGGGATTAATGAACAAGGTACGCCACTACGTATAGGTGATGTTGCTGATGTTAATCTTGGCCCTCAAATGAGGCGCGGGATTGCTGAGCTAAATGGTGAAGGGGAAGTGGTGGGTGGTGTTGTGGTAATGCGCTTTGGTGAAAATGCGCAAGACACTATCAAGGGCGTCAAAGAGAAACTTGAATCGCTTAAGTCATCTTTGCCTGAAGGGGTAGAGGTTGTGCCTGTTTACGACAGATCAACATTGATTGAGAGTGCTGTTGAAAATCTTTGGCGTAAATTACTCGAAGAACTAGCCGTTGTGGCATTAGTATGCGTAGCATTTTTGTTTCACCTTCGCTCGTCTATTGTGGCGGTTATCACTTTACCTTTAGGTATTTTGGTGTCGTTTATTATCATGTATATGCAAGGCATAAACGCCAACATTATGTCACTAGGTGGTATTGCTATTGCCATTGGCGCCATGACAGATGGTGCCATTGTTATGATTGAGAACATGCACAAACATATGGAGGCACTAAATAAAAAGGGCGTATCACTGACTGATGAAAATAGATGGCAAATAGTTGCTAAGGCGGCCAGTGAAGTTGGTCCAGCACTGTTCTTTAGTTTGCTTATTATTACTGTTTCATTCTTGCCTGTGTTTATCTTGGAAGCGCAAGAAGGAAGAATGTTTTCTCCGCTCGCATATACAAAAACCTATGCAATGGCGGCTTCTGCTGGTCTAGCAATTACATTAGTGCCCGTTTTAATGGGCTATTTTATCCGAGGAAAAGTCGTTTCTGAAAAGAAAAATCCGTTAAATCGTCTCTTGGTTGGTCTTTATATGCCGGTATTAAGAGGCGTTTTGAGGTTCCCTAAATCCACACTAGTCGCAGCCGTTTTGATCACCACTTTGGGTTTTTGGCCTGTTGATAAAATTGGTAGTGAGTTTATTCCGCCATTGGATGAAGGAGATTTGATGTATATGCCAACCACTTACCCCGGTATTTCCATTGGTAAGGCTAGGGAATTGTTGCAACAAACGGACAAACTTATCCGTACAGTTCCTGAGGTTGAAAACGTGTTTGGAAAAGTTGGCCGAGCTGAAACGGCAACCGATCCTGCGCCTTTAACTATGATTGAAACCTTTATTCAGCTCAAGCCAAGGGAAGAGTGGCGTGAAGGTGTGACAACAGATTCTTTAAAAGCTGAGCTTGATAACTTAGTGAAGTTTCCTGGGGTAACCAATGCTTGGGTCATGCCAATAAAAACACGTATCGACATGCTAGCAACAGGAATAAAAACCCCTGTTGGGATTAAAGTTGCAGGTCCTGAACTAGATACTATTCAGGAAATTGGTCAGCAGATAGAACAATTACTACCTCGGGTTGCAGGCACAGCGTCAGTATACTCTGAGCGTGTGGCTGGTGGCCGTTATATTAAGGTGGATATATCTCGTGATAAAGCCAGTCGTTTTGGCCTCAATATCGAAGATGTTCAACAAGTGGTCTCTACAGCGATAGGTGGCATGAATGTTACTCAAACCGTGGAAGGGCAAGAAAGGTATCCGGTTAATTTGCGTTATCCTCAGGATTATCGTGATTCACCTGAGCAGCTTTCAAGACTACCCGTTGTTACGCCAAATGGACAACGTATAGCATTAGGTGATGTTGCAGATATTCGAGTGGAAAATGGACCTCCTGGGATCAAGAGTGAAAATGCCCGAATTAACGGTTGGACGTTCATCGATATTGATGGCGTTGATGTTGGCAGCTATGTTGAAAACGCTAAATCATATTTGGCTGAAAATCTCGTACTGCCAAGCGGTTACTCTATAACTTGGGCTGGGCAATACGAATATATGGAACGAGCGAAAGACAAGCTTATGTATGTGTTGCCGTTAACCTTTGCAATTATTGTTATCTTACTTTATTTGAATTTCCGGTCATTGAGTGAAGTAGCGATTATTATTGTCACCTTACCGATGGCTATGATTGGTGGTCTTTGGTTAATGTATATAGAAGGTTTTAACTTCTCCGTTGCGGTTGGCGTTGGTTTTATTGCACTTGCAGGGGTGGCGGTAGAAATAGGAGTAATTATGCTGGTATACCTTAATCAAGCCTATCAAAGCGCTAAAGAGGAATGCGAGCAAGCTAATCGGCCATTTACTCCCCAGAAATTGGCGCATGCTGTTATGGAAGGTGCAGGTATGCGTATACGTCCGGTTATGATGACAGTTGCAACCATTATAATAGGGTTGATGCCTATACTTTATGGTACAGGTACAGGATCTGAAGTCATGAGTCGAATTGCAGCACCCATGGTTGGCGGCATGGCAAGTGCCGTTATGTTAACCTTAATTGTGTTACCTGCTATTTACTACCTGTGGCGTGTTAGAACCCTTGAACGATTGACAAGACAACACATTAATAGCACAGAATAGAAGTACAGGACATTGGTGAGCGAGTATAAAAAATTAGCTCGCCTTTCCCTCCTGTAAATGGGTAAAATTAACTTTAGCTGCTAGGTTTATAAAAGCTTAGACTATCGCCATTGGTTAAAGGTTTTTATACTTTAACAGAATGAATATCAGATTAAGGAATTAGGATGCATAAATTATTATTCGCCGTAACACTTGTTTGCTTTGTTGCATTGAGTACAGTTGTAGAGGCAAAGTCGAAGAATAAAAAAAGTGGAGCCTCTACGGCTGCTGGCTTAGCTCTGCTTGGCGCAAAGAAAGTGTATAGTAGTGATATTATGTCGCAAGCTGCAGTATTACAGTGCTTGAAATCTGAAAAACGTATTGAAGATACAGAGCAAACTTATGGAGCAGGGGAAAAGCATTATAATAAAGTGCTCACTCAGTATGAAGATTTAGGGAAATTAATCGATAAAGAAGAAAAAACTTTAGACGATACGAGTCAACGTGAAATAGATCAATTTAATGCTAAAATAGACAAGTATAATGAGTTAAATGCTGATTTAGTTGTGCAAGAAACTAAACTTGATAAAGAGTTAGTTGCTTTTAATGCCTTAATTGATACATATAATAATACTTGTGTTGATAAAAGTTTTTATATTGAAGATCGTGATATTGCTGAGAAAACACTGCAATTTCGATCTAAATTGATGAGAGATTAATCTGATTAGTATGTGTTGTTAACAAGCTTGTTGGCTAAACCCTTCGCAAGCTTGTTAAGTTGTCTGCACATTGGTGACTTAATAAATAGCTGAACATGCTAAGGAACGAGCAAGAAATGTAGCAGTTAAGGCACCGACTGCGTTATTGTTGGTTAAATGGTGTTAATTTAATAAAAATTTGAGCTTAGCTACTAATGAAAGTTATTTTTTCCAAAACTCTGTTAATTCTTTTTACTATGCTGTTATCGGTAAAACTACTTGCAGAACAAGCTGTTGAGAATATCACTTTTTATACTGAAAACTATCCGCCAGCGAATTATGTTGAAGGTGACCAGCTTAAAGGTATTTCTGTTGATACCTTAAAAGCTATATGGCAACGCTTAGCTATTCCAGAACAAGAAATTCAAATGGTACCTTGGGCGCGTGGTTATCGATTTACTTTAGATAAAAAGAATACAGCCTTATTCACCATGTCTAGAACACAATCTCGTGAGAAATTCTTTAAATGGGTTGGCCCTATTTTTAACTCTACTCATGTGCTGATGGCGAAAAAATCAAAGCAGTTTAACTTTAACAGTTTAGGCCAAATTTTTTATCATACTGTCGCAACGGTTGAAGGAGATATTTCAGAGATATCTTTACGCCAAGTGGGCTTTCCTTCTTCAAATATGGCAACAGTGTCTCAGTTAAAGCAAGCATTTTTAATGATGCAGTCAGATCGTGTTGATATGATTGTTGTTTCAATTCATGGTTTTGCGCACATGGCAAAACAGCTTAATTTTGATCCTAATGACTATGAACAAGTCTGGCAGGTTAATAAAATTGGGAATTATTTAGCGTTTAATATCAACACTCCTGATGCGGTGGTAGATACTTACCAAAAAGCCTTTGATGAAATTGTTCAGCAACGTATATCGATAAAAGCCCGTTATCAATTACCTTTAGCTGAGTATTAAAGGAATCATCTGCGCCCATAGTTGCTTCATCTGGGTATGCAATCATTGATATATCTTTTTGCTACTACTTTAAACCGCTCTGTATTGGTGAAATACTTATTTCATTTAGCATTAATTTACTCTTCACCAAATATTTACAATATCACTAATATTCATCAGTTCAGTATAAATATTTGAGGTATAATCGCTATAATAAGATAAGAGTTAACTTTTAGGTTAGAAGATAAATAGCGATGGCTGATATACGTACAAGAATTTCATTAAAGGTGGGCGCTAACAGCCAAATACCCGCTGAAATGGTCTCTTTTAATGGCTTGGTTTCTGATAAAGAGCATATTGCTTTAATTTTAGGGCAAGCGGATCAATTACAAGACGTGCCGCTGGTTAGGGTTCACTCTGAATGCTTAACCGGGGATGTCTTCCACTCTTCTCGCTGTGATTGTGGCGAGCAACTCGATGAAGCAATAAATCACATGGCGACTGTTGGAGGTATCATTTTGTATCTTAGACAAGAAGGCCGTGGCATAGGTTTATATAATAAAATAGACGCTTATAAACTTCAGTCAGAAGGTATGAATACTTATCAAGCCAATAATCATTTAGGCTTTGGTGATGACCTAAGAGATTTTACTGAAGCGGGTCAAATGCTTGAAGCACTTAAAGTGTCACGAGTAAAACTCATGACCAACAACCCTAAAAAGGTTAAATCGTTAACAGACTATGGCATAACGATTGAGGAGGAAGTGAATACATCTACTCATATCAAAGCAGGTAATGAAGATTATCTTAAAGCTAAAGTGTCTAATGCTGGTCATAAGTTAACCTTCGATTAAGTGTCTGTTTTTAACTTTCTGCTATGCTTATCAATATCGGGCTAATGGCAACTATATTGACTAACTTCTATTAGGTAGGGCTAACTTCTATTAGGTAGGGCTATATTATTAGATATTTATTATGTTGGCTTTTCTTTTGTTTACCTGTCATCGCTGAAGAGGTACGTATTATTGCGGTTAATGAGCCTCCAGCGAGTTTTGTTAATGCACAAGGCGAAGCAGAAGGTTATGTGGTGGATATTGTTAAAGCCATTCAAACTGAAATAAATAACACTGCAAACATTGAGTTTGTTCCTGAAGCGAGGGCGCTCTATATCGCGGAGCATTTACCTAATGTGGTGCTATTTAGTTTCTCTCGAACAAATTTAAGAGAAAATAAATTGCACTGGTTAGCTAAGGTCATGGAAAAACAATGGAGTATTTTTACTTTAAGTGACTCAAATATAGTGATTAACAATGTAGCTGATTTAAAATCACTGCCATTAATTGGCGTTGTTAGGGGAGATGTCCGCGAAGAGTGGTTAATCAATCAAGGGTTTGAGAATATATATTCAGTAACACAACATGAGCAAAATGTTCGGCGTTTGCTGGTGGGGCGTGTAGAAGCTATCGCTTATGAAAACCAAGGCTTGTCTTATTTATCTCAGTCATTAGCTATAGATATCCAAAAATTTAAAGCGATATATAAAATCAAGCAATCTGATGTTTATCTCGCTATGTCAAAAAAAGGAACATCTCAAGCATTAATGAGTAAATGGCAAGAGGGTTTTAAGCGTATTAAAGAGAATGGAATTCTAAACGCTATCTCAATAAAGTGGCAGTTTAAAATTTTTCAGGAGTTAGGCATAAAAGTTGAGATAGAGGATGATATTTTAGTTTTTTAATCAGCGTTATCGGCTTGTGCTACATATTGGTAGCCAACACCATAGATAGACTTAATGTGTTGAGTATTCGGAGCCGCTTTGGTTAATTTTTTCCGCAAGTTTTTGATATGAGAGTCAATGGTTCGTTCATAACTTTCAAAATATTTTCCTTGGGTGATTTTTAATAATTCTTGGCGTGAGTATACTTTGCCAGGAAACTCTAAGAATATTTTTAATAAATTAAACTCATTAAAAGTTAAAATCACTTCATTATTCTTCACGAAAACTTGATGACTGGTAATATCTATTTTGATATCGCCCGAGGTTAACTTTGCGGATTGATTTTGGAAAGTTTGGCTACAGCGGTGCAAAATAGCTTTTATTCTCGCCATCACCTCTTTTGGCTTAAAGGGTTTGCAAACATAGTCGTCAGCGCCAACATCAAAACCGATTAATTTATCTATTTCTTCAACACGAGCGGTTAGCATGATCACCGGCACGTTACTTGTTTTGCGGATAGCTTTACAAATTTCTATGCCATTCATGTTGGGTAACATTAAGTCTAAAACAATCAGATCTGCTTGGCATGATTGAAAGCTTTGAATTGCTTTACCCCCATCTGCAACATGTGTGAACTCATATCCATCTAAACTGAGATATTTTCCTATCAGCGTCGCTATTTTGATTTCATCTTCGATGAGTAAAATGTGATTTTTAGCCATGTTCTTGGTGTTTATCTTCAAAGTGGGATAGGAAGGCGTATATGAATAGATAAGCCGCCTTGGTCATTTTGTTTAGCGAATATCTCGCCGTGATGAGCTTCAATGATATTTTTACAAATTGCTAAACCTAAACCAGCACCGCCGGTTTTTCGGTTTCTAGAGCCGTCGGTTCGGTAAAGTCGGTTAAATAATTTTGGCAATGCATCTTCACTGACACCTGGACCAGTATCATGAAAAACAACTTCAATCACTTGGACTGAGATAATTGTTGATACGGTTAAACTTCCTGGTGAACTGATATAACGCAGGCCATTTTCTAAGATATTCTGCATGACTTGGCTCAATCTAGCTTGGTCACCTTTGACGACTATAGCGTCGTTGAGGAGAAGACTAATTAATTTAATATTTCGATCTTGAAACTTTTTCTGATATTTGTTCACTTGTAAGTTAAGTAACTCTGTTAAGTCAATATCGTCTTGCTGGCATTCAAATGCGATTTTATCGATAACGGTTAAATCATGAAGATCATTCACTAAACGCATCAGTATTGTAATTTCTTCTTGTAAAGACTTTATTGCTTGCTTATCTATAGGGGTTATTCCATCGAGTAATGCCTCTACTTCACCGTCTAAAACTGTTAATGGTGTCCTTAACTCATGTGATATGTCCATGAGCCACTGTTTTTGTTGACCATCATATTTAGCCAAAGCTTTGGAAATATTATTAACATTACGAGCTAACTCTTTAAATTCATCATTAGTCTTCACCTTAATGCGAGTGGAAAAATCCCGTTGAGCTATTTGCGTGGCGGCTGTGGTCAATAACGTAATGGGCGCAGTTATATGACGAGATAAAAAGAAGCTGATTAAGGCTGCAATAAGCACTCCTATACTTCCTACCCAATAGCTCATACGTAACTGTTTTTCGATATAAAATGTAGCTAATGGATTGGTTTTTATTTGCTTTTTATTGAGGGTTATCCAGCCAAGAGTTTGATTGTTTAGCACTAATGCTTTACTGAACATTACATCATCTTTTGTGCTAGCTTGAATAACGAGCTGTTCTTTAGCATCGAGTAAACTTAGACGCTTGAAAAAGTCATTGGTTAGTTTTTCAGGAAGATGCTTGTCAGGCCCCTTCGGTGGGCGACGATTTGGTCGTTCGCCAAAAGGTGGTTTTCTATGGGGAGGTCTGTTGTCAAAGTTTGGGCCTTTGTGAGGTTTACTTAACATGGGCTTAGTGTCTCGGATTTGCCTAGAGACGATTTCTTTTAACAGCTTAGGCTTTTGCTGAAATATTGCCAAAGAGCCTTCATTTATATATTCATCAATTATTTTATCAGTGATACCCTCGAGTACTTGCTCTTCGATATCACTGATAAAGTCATTGAGAACTTCCCTGTTTGAAAAGTAACTAATTACCTGCATTACCAACACTAACAATAAAATAATACTGAGGTTGGCAATGAGTAATTTGTAGGCTATTTTTATGCGCATTAGTGACCTGTATATCAGGGATATAATATGAGTAACTTCATAGTATTATATAGCTTGAGTAATTAAAGCAAGGTAATACTACTTAGCTACTCGTCAGCTAGTCCACCATTTGATCTGTTAAGGTCGATCTATAACCTGTAGCCGTATTTTCATCTGTTTCGAGAATTAAAAACTGATCTTTACTGGTTTCATCGAGTGTTAATTCAAAACTATTGATGATGACATCAGAGCTTTTAATGGTGGCAATCACATAAACGCTGTAAGTATTATTAATTAAGGTGATTGAGTTGGGCACAATATACGCGACACCTAATGAATTTTCGGCAGTATCAATAATTTCATTGCTTCGAACAAAGTATACATCTACCGAGCTAAAATCATCCGTGTCAATTAAGTTAATAATGTTAATTTGATGCGTATAAATACTTTCGTTTAGGCTGTTATTCACAACGAGCGAATTTACGGAAATTTCAATTTCATCAACAATACCGTCCCCGTCTTCATCAACATTACCATCGCCATCGTCATCAACATTATCTTCTGTTAAATAAAAGAAAACTGTTTTATCGCTGTTTTCATTTAAAGTCAGTAAGTGGTTTTCAATGATAGGTGTGTTATCCCCTGATGCAACTAGGTTTATGCTGTAGTCGCCAAATTCTGTTTGAATTTTTTCACTCAACTCATTAAAGCCAAGACCAGCAACCTCAGGGCTGTCATCAATGCCATCTACATGTAAATCAATTGTGCTTTGGTATTGGGGTAATAATTCATGTTCTATGATGCCATTATATATTCTAAAAGCGGCTTCAGAATTTACGTCAGCATATTCACCTATTGATGATGTACCTATGATATCCATGACGTAGGGTGATGAACCGGCACCTTTATTATCACGAACAGAAACAATATATTCGGACGCATAAGGGAATGAAATGTCTGTAGAAGTGAAAATAATGTCATCGCTTCCTGCTTCGGTAATATAGAAAACATAGCTGTCTTGCTCCATTTTTTGGTTGTCACTTAATTCGCCATAAGTCACTTGACCAACTAATTCAGCCTCGTTGAAGGTTTCATCTGATTCAGACATGTAAATATCAACACCGCTCGATTCTGGGTGCATATTTAAAAAGCGTATATTAAATACATCGTCATCACTATCATCACTTATTTCATCATCATCTCTAACGGCTATATCAAAAATATGAATAGCAGGAGCAGATATATCTTCAGCGATGGCAATGAAGGTATTGGTGTTCTTTTTGATAGTTACTTGGCTTTCGTAGATAAGTTCAAGATCATAATCTTCATCTTTCCAAGCAAGTTCAATATCATAAGTATCTTTGCTATAGGTTAATCTGCTACTGATATTGGTATAAGCAATACCGGTATGAGTATTTTCATCAAAGTCATCATCATCTTCTTGATCTACCGTTAAGTAGATAGCAGGAGCACTTGATGATGTGTTATACAATTGGAAATAACCCGTATTCGTTTCGTCATCATCTCCATCACTGGAATCGCAACCCGTTAATGCTAATAAGGCAATAGAGGTGAAAATTAATGGCATTTTAAACAATGTCGATAAGTGAGCTTTATAATTCATTACTGTTTCCTTTAAAACATAAAATCTAACCATCAGAAATAACTCAAACAAATCAGAATATTGTGATAAATGTGATATCACTTTTGATGGTTTTTTTGGTGTATTAATGTGAGTCAGCGTCAATAACAAATACTGTTACAGGGCTAGTGGAGACTGGTTTGTCCAGAATTAATACAGGTGGCCATAATAATAAAAGCAATGTTTTTTTATAAGCTGATAAGGCAAAAACACACAAAGAAAACACATTTCATTCTTTAATAAAGAGACTACTGTAAAAACGCTAAAAAAATACTGTATGAAAAAGCCATAAATTACTGTGAATACCCGAAAGTAACTTTTTAGCAAAAAAAAATAAAAAGTTATTAAGCGTTAAATTATCAATAAAAAACAATGGCTTGAAAGTATGCTTTATTAGGAAAAATATTAAAAATAAAAAAAGTTATAAAAAAACTTGATACTGTACGAACTTACAGTATACTGAGCTCATCTAAACGAAATAACCCATAAAGATTTGTGGAGCAACACATGAAAGACGATAAAGAAAAAGCACTCGCCGCCGCCCTTGGACAAATTGAGCGTCAATTTGGTAAAGGCTCAATTATGAAGTTAGGCGACAACAATACAATGGATGTAGAAACTATTTCTACAGGCTCTTTAGGGTTAGATATTGCACTAGGTGCTGGTGGTTTGCCACTAGGTCGTGTTGTGGAAATTTATGGCCCTGAATCAAGCGGTAAAACGACACTTACCCTAGAAGTTATTGCTCAGGCGCAAAAAGAAGGTAAGGTTTGTGCCTTTGTTGATGCTGAACATGCGCTTGATCCTATTTATGCGGAAAAGTTAGGCGTAAACATTAACGAGCTATTGGTTTCTCAGCCTGATACAGGTGAGCAAGCGTTAGAGATTGTTGATATGTTAACGCGCTCTGGTGCTATTGATGTGATTGTTGTTGACTCGGTTGCTGCCCTAACACCAAAAGCAGAAATTGAAGGAGATATGGGTGATTCGCACATGGGTCTGCAAGCACGTATGCTTTCTCAAGCTATGCGCAAATTAACCAGTAACCTGAAAAAATCTAACACCATGCTGATTTTTATCAACCAAATTCGTATGAAAATTGGTGTTATGTTTGGCAATCCAGAAACAACAACAGGTGGTAATGCATTAAAATTCTATGCGTCAGTGCGTTTAGATATTCGTCGAATTGGTGCTGTAAAAAATGGTGATGAAATTGTCGGTAATGAAACCCGAGTGAAAGTGGTAAAAAATAAAATTGCCCCACCATTTAAACAAACAGAGTTCCAAATTTTATATGGCGCAGGTATTAACAACTTAGGTGAGTTAATAGACTTAGGTGTTAAGAATGGTTTTGTGGAAAAATCAGGTGCATGGTATAGCTGTAATGGCGAACGTATTGGTCAAGGTAAAGCTAATGCTGTGAAATATTTAGAAGAGCACACTGACATGGCTGAAGATGTAGATAGCAAATTACGCGCTATGTTTTTAAATAAGTCAAACACATCAGCTGAGCAAGAAGTAGAAGTTGCTGAATAAGCCTAGCGAAAATACTGTCGCGTACTGAAAATCAAAAACCTTTACTCACCAGTAAAGGTTTTTTTTGTGGCTTTTATCCGCCCTGAAACAAGCCACTTCAAGCTTAATTGCAGGGTAAATTAAAAGGTATATTAAATAGTACATTAGAAGGTAAATGCCCAACCAATTTGTGGACCATGTTGAATAAAGTCGATTTCTGTTTTGATGCCATTTTCAATATCGTCATTACCTATTTGCAAATAACGATAGCCAATCCAAACATTATGTAAACCACCGAAGCGATAGATGGCTTGAGCATTAAATCCTAAATCTCTGTCATTATCGCCGATGATTTTTGTGTCAAACGCTGCCGAAATTCCCCAGTCATCACTAAACCAGTAACGGTAAGTTGCGCCAACTAACCAGTCAAAGTCATTGGTTTTTACTAAATTAGATGATTTTTCTATTTTAATGAAGCCTTCATCTGATAACGGATAAATATCAAGATCTGCATTGGCGTGAATATGCCTAACTCCCGTTAACAAGCGTAAGCCAGGGTAGACTTCATAACCCACTAATAAGTCATTGGCTGCCATTTGTAACGTGGTTTTAATTCTGTGTGCAGGTGCAATAACACCGCCAGTAATCGAACCTGTGAGCCCTTCAGTATCTGTTTTGGTACTAACGCGCATAAAGTCAAAGCGTAAACTATACAGCCACTTGCCTTTTTGTGCGTAAAGTTCGCCAATAATACCTGCGTTTAGGTTTTTAAAGATATCACTAAAAGGGATTTCAATATCTAAACGCTCACCATCAGACTCTATCTCACCATTGATTGATGGTGCCCAAATCATTGGAAAGGCAACAAGGTAATTCCAGTCATCAAATTGTGGATTTTCTTTATAGGTATCAGGGCCTACTTCATAGTCTTCTTCGGCAAAAGAAGATAATGACATAACGAACAGTAAAGCGCTGAATATATATTTAGCCATAAGTCTCTATTAATCCATCAATAATGATATTCAAATTAAATACTACCTAGTTTATAACTGTGATTCTACGGGAAGTAGCGAATAAAGCATTAAATTCAATCGTCGCCACAGACTAGTTTCTGGCTGATTTTCATGTCTAACTACTTCACCATTTACATTTTCCAGCCAAACAACACTATCATTATGAAGGCTTAGTTGATAAGCATTTGTCAGCAGCTTATTGTTAAATAACTCTTGAGTAATAAACTCAGCCATTTCAGGTATTTCACACACCACACCAAGTTCAGTATTAATATTTGCTGATCGGGGATCAAAGTTAAAAGAGCCAATGTAGACTTCTTCACGATCAAATATATAGGTTTTAGCATGCAAGGCACTTTTTGCTTCAGCACTACGCGTTAGCGAGCGGCTAGCTTCAGACTTGGCTTTTGGTTTTAGCTCATATAACTCGACACCGCCTTTAAGTAGATTATATCTATGCCTTGCATAGCCCGATTGCGCAAGAATACCATCGGTTGAGGCAAGTGAATTGGTAATCACTCGCACTTTAATACCCTTGTCTACCAGGGACGTTAAGTGCTTAGTGCCTTCATCACCCGGAATAAAATAAGGTGATACTAAATCGAGGGAATGGTTAATTTTATCTGTGTGTGGCCTGAGCATTGAAATCAAGTAGGTAGTTTCGAATTCAGATTTTCCTAATGTTTTTTCAGGATTATCGTAAATCACATGGGCTTTACCTTGGTAGTGAAACGTTTCTTTTTCACTAGATAAACCGTTAAGGCTATGTTGATATAGGCGAGTATTTTTCAGATCTTTTGCATAATCAGAATCTTGTACCGATAAAACAAATGCTGAAAGCTCTTTTTTTACCTGATCTAAACGCGATTTATGTGATGCATATTCATCAAATACATAGCCAGGAATAGCTAAGGGGCTATTAAAATAGGTGTCAAATTGCTTATTAACCCCTTTTACAACTGGTCCAGAAGCGATGATATCTAAATCAGCATAATTACTTCTGGTATTGGCAGAAAAATAGTTTTCTTCAATATTTCTACCACCAACTATGGTGAACTGACTATCAACAGTGAAGGATTTATTATGCATACGTCTATTAATGCGAGCGGTATCGGTTAAGGCTGCGGGTACTTTATAACCACTTGATGAAAAAGGGTTATAGATTCGAACGTCAATATTGTCGTGGTGATCCATGGCAAACAATATTGCTTTGGTTTCACTGTTTAGTGGTAAATCATCAAGTAGAAGCCTAACTCTGACACCATTATCAGCAATTTCTAACATCTTGTGCATTAGCAGCTTACCAATAATGTCGGCTTTCCATATAAAGTACTGCACATCTACAGAGCGCTCAGCTTTAGCAAGTAAAGCCATACGTGTCAGAAAAGCATCCGTACCTTCACTGATTAAGTAAATAGAAGAGAATTCACTGTTTTCTGGCGTTTTTTTGGCTGCCGCTTTACCAAGCCAAGTATCAGAAGTGTTTGTATAAGCATAGCTTTCTATAGGAGTGAAATTTGTTGGTAAATGAGAACACGCGTTGAGTAATGTAATAACAGTAATAATAAAAGCTATTTTTGATTCGTGTTTGAATAACATAGACTATTCTTTACTTAACGTGTTTGCGACGAGTAGTTTTATTATCTAGAAATTACTATATAGGTTCAATATGTTTTATTGCGGCCATATAGAAGACAAAATTTGTTATTTATGTCATGAAAAATATATTTTTGTTTAGACGTCTATACGTTTAGAAGTTGACATATCTAGCAATCCAAGTAACATGTCTCCTGTGTGAGAGACTTTAATTTCTTATTAGGTTATGTGTTATGCCCATTAAAATCCCCGATCAATTACCAGCGCTATCGATACTCGGTAATGAAAACATTTTTGTAATGTCTGAGCATCGTGCTATCAGTCAAGAAATTCGTCCAATGCAAGTGGCCATTTTAAACTTGATGCCTAATAAAATTGAAACTGAAGTACAAATTTTACGAATGTTATCGAATACACCTTTGCAAATTAATGTTGAGTTTGTGCGTATTCATAAAAATGTTTCTAAAAATACACCAGCAGAACATTTAGATAATTTTTATTGTCTGTTTGATGATATTAAGCATAAACAATATGATGGTTTAATTATCACAGGCGCACCGTTAGCACTGCTTGATTACTCGCAAGTGAAATTTTGGGATAAAATTTGTGAAGTCTTTGATTGGGCGGAAAAAAATGTAACCTCTACTATGTTTTCTTGTTGGGCGGCTCATGCTGCGCTATATCACCATTATGGTATTAATCGTCACTTGCGTGAACAAAAATTATCAGGGGTTTTTCAACATCAAACACTTGATAGTAAAGAGCCGTTAACACGTGGTTTTGATGAGCACTTTAATGTGCCGCATTCGCGTTATGGCTATATTGAAAAAGCGGATTACCAAGGTATTGAACAATTACAGATTCTGGCAGAATCTGAAGATGCTGGTGTGTATTTAGTGGCAAGTAAAAATAAACAGCAAGTGTATTTAACTGGTCACCCAGAATATGACACCAGTACCTTACATGAAGAGTATTTGCGAGACAGCAAGCTTGATCCTAAGGCGGCACTACCAGAAAATTACTATAAAGATAACGATGTAAATAATACTCCAATAGGCTCATGGCGTAGTCATGGTAGTCTATTATTTACTAACTGGCTTAATTATTATGTTTATCAAATTACGCCATATAAATTGGATGCTTCAGGTATAAAAGCTATCCATCCGGATACTGTTATTTAAGATTGGCCAAATAACATCTTTGATTTGAATTTTTACTTTTAGAAAGTCGGAAACCCCATGAAAAAATCTTCTTCATTTATTTTGCTAGAGCAAGCGTTAGCAAAAAATATTTTAATTTTAGATGGTGCGATGGGCACCATGATTCAAGCTTATAAGTTTGAAGAACAAGATTTTCGAGGTGATCGCTTCGCTGATTGGCATTGTGATGTTAAAGGTAATAATGACCTTTTAGCTATTACACAGCCTCAAGTTATTCAGGCAATCCATGAAGAATATTTAGAAGCTGGCGCAGATATTTTAGAAACCAATACCTTCAATGCAACTACCATAGCCATGGCAGATTATGACATGGAAGGTATTAGCGCTGAAATTAACTTGCAAGCGGCCAAAATTGCCCGTGCCGCCGCTGATAAATACAATGCCAAAACTCCCAATAAACCACGCTTTGTAGCTGGGGTGTTAGGGCCAACTAATAGAACTTGCTCAATATCGCCTGATGTTAATGATCCTGCCTTTCGTAATGTAACTTTTGACGAATTAAAAGCAGCTTACATAGAATCAACCACCGCCTTAATTGAAGGTGGTAGTGATATCATTTTAATTGAAACCATTTTTGATACCTTAAACGCTAAAGCGGCTATTTTTGCTGTAGAAACTGTTTTTGAACAGTTGCAAGTGCGTTTGCCTGTGATGATTTCAGGCACAATTACTGATGCATCAGGGCGAACCCTTTCAGGGCAAACAACGGAAGCTTTTTATAATTCATTACGTCATGCTAAGCCTATTTCATTTGGCTTGAACTGTGCGCTTGGTCCTGTTGAGCTTAGACAATATGTTGAAGAGCTTAGCCGTATCAGTGATGTTGCTGTTTCTGCCCATCCAAATGCTGGCTTGCCTAATGCCTTTGGTGAATATGACTTCACCGTAGCAGATATGAATGATCATGTGGCTGAGTGGGCGAATGCTGGCTTTTTAAATATTATTGGTGGTTGTTGTGGGACTACACCTGCACATATCAAAGGTATGGCAGAGAGTGTAGCCAATATTCAACCACGGAAAATAGAAGCGCGTAAAATCGCATGTCGTTTATCTGGCCTTGAAGCACTTACCATTCAAGAAGACACCTTATTTGTGAATGTGGGTGAGCGAACCAATGTCACTGGCTCGGCTATTTTTAAACGTTTAATCAAAGAAGAAAACTATGAGCAAGCCATTGCCGTTGCCCTACAGCAAGTAGAGAATGGCGCTCAAATTATTGATATCAACATGGACGAAGGTATGTTGGATTCGAAAAAAGCCATGGTGCGTTTTTTGAACTTAATTGCCGGTGAGCCTGATATCGCTAAAGTGCCAATTATGATCGACTCTTCTAAGTGGGATATTTTAGAAGAAGGTTTAAAATGTATTCAGGGTAAAGGAGTAGTAAATTCAATAAGCTTGAAAGAGGGGGAAGAAAATTTCCGTAATCAAGCTGAGTTATTACGCCGTTATGGCGCTGCTGTTATCGTGATGGCGTTTGATGAAGAAGGCCAAGCAGATACGCGTGAACGTAAATTTGAAATTTGTCAGCGTGCTTACCATATTTTAGTGGATGAAATAGGCTTTCCAGCTGAAGATATTATTTTCGATCCGAATATTTTTGCGGTTGCTACCGGTATTGAAGAGCATAATAATTACGCCGTTGATTTTATTGAAGCAGTAGCAGATATTAAACAAAACTTACCTTACGCTATGATTTCAGGTGGCGTATCGAATGTGTCATTCTCATTTCGTGGTAACAACCCAGTTCGTGAAGCCATTCATGCGGTATTTCTTTATCATGCCATAAAAAATGGTATGGATATGGGGATTGTTAATGCGGGTCAGTTGGCCATTTATTCTGATATTCCCGAAAAACTTCGTGTCGCGGTTGAAGACGTTATTCAAAACAGTGATGACGGTGCAACGGAGCGTTTATTAGATATTGCTCAGGAGTATCATGGTCAAGCGGGCGGTCAACAATCAAAAGTTGATCTTGCTTGGCGTGACTTACCTATCAGTGAGCGTTTATCGCACTCTTTGGTTAAAGGTATTAATGAATTTATTATTGAAGATACTGAAGAAGCGCGCTTAGCTGCCAATAGACCACTGGATGTTATTGAAGGGCCATTAATGGATGGCATGAATGTGGTAGGTGATTTATTTGGCGCCGGCGAAATGTTCTTACCACAAGTAGTGAAATCTGCCCGTGTTATGAAGCAAGCCGTGGCTTATTTAAATCCTTATATTGAAGCGGAAAAAACCGAAGCAAGCTCGAATGGTAAAGTGCTGTTGGCAACGGTAAAAGGAGATGTTCATGATATCGGTAAGAATATTGTAGGGGTTGTTCTTCAGTGTAATAACTATGACATTATTGACTTAGGTGTAATGGTGTCATCAGAAGAAATTTTACGTGTTGCCAAAGAAGAAAAAGTTGATGCTATTGGTTTGTCTGGCTTAATTACACCTTCGCTAGATGAGATGGTACATGTTGCCAAAGAAATGAAGCGACAAGGCTTTGAAATACCTTTATTAATTGGCGGTGCTACAACCTCAAAAGCCCATACAGCCGTTAAGATTGAGCCACAATATGATCATCCTGTTGTGTATGTTTCAAATGCATCGCGCGCTGTATCTGTGGTGAGCAACTTGTTATCTGATGAGCATAAAGCAGATTTTGTTGCCAAAACTAAAGAAGAATATGAACGAGTACGTGCGCGTCATTATAAAAAAGGTCCACGCTCAAGCTTGATTACTATTGAAGAAGCACGTGCGAACAGTACGCCAATTAATTTTGATGCTTATACTCCGAAAACACCTAATAAGTTAGGGGTTACTGTGTTGGAAGAGTTAGATCTTAATGAAGTCCGTCGCTACATTGATTGGACGCCATTTTTTATGACTTGGCAGTTATCGGGTAAGTATCCATTAATTTTAAAGCATGAAGTTATTGGTCAAGAAGCAACTAAACTATTTAATGATGCTAACGCCATGTTAGATGATGTGATAAATAATCAAACACTTAAGGCAAAAGCTGTGTTTGGTTTATTTCCTGCTCAGCGTAAAGAAGATGACATACAGCTCTTTAAAGATGATTCGCGTAGTGAGTCTTTTATGAGGTTGCAACAATTACGTCAACAAAGTAAAAAACCGGCTGGGCAATTTAATCGCTGTTTATCCGATTATGTGGCAGATGAAGCGTCAGGCGTTAAAGACTATATGGGGGCTTTTGCTGTATCGGCAGGTTTTGGCGCTGATGAGCTAGTTAAAGCGTATGATTCTGAGCATGATGATTACAATAGTATTTTATTAAAAGCGGTTGCTGATCGACTAGCAGAGGCATCTGCAGAGTACTTACATGAGAAAATCCGTAAAGAATACTGGGGTTATGCGGCCGATGAAAACTTAGATAACGAGGCATTAATTCGTGAAAGTTATCAAGGTATTCGTCCTGCACCAGGTTACCCAGCTTGTCCTGAACATACAGAAAAAGGGCTATTATGGGAACTATTAAACGTAGAAGATAATATTGGCATGGAACTTACCTCAAGTTATGCCATGTGGCCGGGGGCAGCGGTAAGTGGTTGGTATTTTGCCCACCCTGATGCCAAGTACTTTGCTGTGGCAAAAGTTGCTAAAGATCAGGTGCTTGATTATGCCGCACGTAAGGGCTTTACTATTGAGCAAGCGGAGCGTTGGTTATCGGCTAACTTAGATTACGAACCAGAGTAGAAGCTAGTTTAAACTTCAACTAAAAAGCCGTGATTATTAATTAAAATAATAATCACGGCTTTTTTGATTTTGACAGGGTTCTGACAAGGCTTTAACAAGTGGTAATCATTAGTCGTTAACGCTTAACTTGCGTTTAGTTAGTACTCTGTTTGCTAGCTTGTTTGGTGCTTTGCTCTGTTCTTTGCTCTGTTCCTTGTTCAGTAATTTGCTCAGTTCTTTGTTTAGTATTGTGTTTGGTAGCTTCTTTAAAGTGTCTATCAAAAAAGCTCATGATAGTACTATTTAAATGCACTTTAACTTGCTTGCCACGCATACTGTGCTTACTTCCCGGGTACGTCATTAACTCAAACAGCTTGTTTTCATCTTGCATAGCTTTGATTAATTTAGTGGTATTGGTAAAAAGCACATTATCATCAGCCATACCGTGGTACACCATTAATGGATTTGTTAAACCACTGATATATGGGAAAACACTCGATTGCTCATATCCTTCACTATTGGCATTTGGATGGTTGAGGTAACGCTCTGTATAGTGGGTATCGTAAAGTAACCAGTCGGTTACCGGAGCACCACTTACGCCAGCTTTAAAGTAATCACCCGCTTTGAACATCGCCATCAATGCCATATAGCCACCATAAGAGTGGCCATAAATGCCAATACGATGTTGATCAACATAAGATAAGGTACGCAAATATTTAACGCCTGTTATTTGATCTTCAAGTTCAACTTGACCAAGTTTTTCATAAATAGGGAATTCAAACGCGGTACCGCGATAATTCGAACCACGATTGTCTAACTGAAAAACGATATAGCCTTGTTGTAGCATATATTGCGTGAAATCAGCACCTTGCCAAATATTCCTTACTCGTTGAGCTCTAGGGCCACCATAAACATTAACAATAACCGGATATTTTTTACCCGGCTCCATGCCCTTTGGTTTATAAAGTTTGTAGTAAAGCCTAGTTTCACCATCATCAGCTTTTAAGGTACCAAACTTAGGTTGCACTAAGTTGTCATAAAAGGGCTTGATGGGGTGCTCTTCGTTGACTTTATTTTCAGCTAACCAAGTAATATGTTCACCATTAGCCTTGTGTAAGCTAACTTGCATAGGGGTGTTGATATTAGAGAAGCTATCAATATAGCTTTGGCTATCGCGGCTAAAACTAATATCGTGGAAGCCGTTTCGTTTACTTAATCGGGCAACATGCTCGGGTGATTTTCCATGAAGAGGTACACGATATAAATGGCGCTCTAGTGGCGTGTCAGCACGGCCGGTAAAATAGATAACATTTTTGTCTTCATCTAGGTGTTCAATACTATCTACTACCCATTGTCCTTTGGTTAGTTGATTAATTAATTTCCCGTTACTGCTAAAGTGATATAAATGCTTAAAACCGTCACGCTCTGATGCCCATATAAATGATTTGCTATCACGTAAAAACACTAAGTCATGATGTAGGTTTATCCAATGATCAGATTGCTCTGTTAATAATGTTTTTTGTTGACGTTTTTTCACGTTGTAAGATTTTAAAACTAACGTCTTTTGATCACGACTTTGCCATTGATAGGATAAATCTTGGCTGTTAGGGAACCACTTAACACGTGGAATATAAAAGTCAGTATTCTCACCCGTATCGATAAAGCGTATTTTCTTAGCTTTTATATCAGTTACGGCTAATTGCAAGGTAACATTGTTGGTACCTGTTGCTGGGTATCTTTGTTCTATTAATGCTATTTTTTCGGCATAAATTTCGTTTCGAATAGCTACCTGTACTTGTGATTCATCAACGCGAAGAAAAGCGATATGCTTTTCATCAGGTGACCACCAATAGCCAGTCATTCGCCCCATTTCTTCCTGTGCGACAAATTCACTCATACCGTTTTTAATATTGTTGCTACCGCCATCTTGAGTAAGTTGTGTTTCTTCGCCACTACTAATATTAAGGACAAAAATATTTTCACCGCGAATAAAAGAAACATAATTGCCTTTTGGGGAAAACTTAGCGTCAGTTTCAAACGCTTTGGTGTTAGTTAAACGTTTGCCACTTTTAGATTCAATATGGTAGTAATAAATATCACCATTGAGGGGAAATAATAACGCGCGACCATCGCTGGAAAATTGATATTCCATGATACCAAAACCGTAGACACGCTGGCGTTCTCGGCGGGCTTTTTCTTCATCTGAAAGCACTTCGGTGCCACTAAAAATATCTTGTGAATCAACCAGTAATTTATTCTCTTTACTGGCTAAATTGTATTCCCAAAGATCGTAGCGATTTAAATCATCACTTTTGCCTTGTAAATAGGTGACTCGCGTACCATCGGGAGATAATTTTAGTGATTTAGGTGTTTGTCCACTTAAAGACGGAGAGCTATAAATACGATCTAAGGTAAGTTGTTCAGCATTAACATTACTGCCTATGATAAAGGTACAGCTGAGTGCTAATAATGCTTTCTTTAAAAAATGTTTCATAGAAAATTGAACGTTCTCTGTAAGATAAATATTGAATGCGATCTTGATTGCTTTAGAGTTAACTTTAAATCACTTCTAAAGCGTCGCTTAATTTTTTCACCCCAATAACTTCCATGCCATCAATAGGCTGCTTTGGCATATTGTTATAGGGGACGATAGCACGCTTAAAACCATGCTTTGCTGCTTCGTTGATCCGCTCTTGACCACTAGGCACAGGGCGTATTTCGCCAGATAGGCCTATTTCACCAAAAATAACCAAATCTTGTGATAAAGCATTATCTTTAAAGCTAGAAACCAATGCAAGGATTAAGGCTAAATCTATACTGGTTTCAGTTACTTTCACCCCGCCAACCACGTTAACAAACACGTCTTGATCATTTAATTGCAAACCACCATGGCGATGTAATATAGCCAGTAACATGGATAATCGGTTTTGATCTGCTCCAACTGCCACACGGCGTGGATTACCTAATGCCGAGTGATCAACCAGTGCTTGAATTTCGACTAATAATGGTCGTGTTCCTTCCCATAGCACCATCACAACACTACCGGGAGTTTGTTCATCGGTTCGGCTGAGGAAAATTGCTGACGGATTTTTCACTTCTTTAAGGCCTGTGCCTGTCATGGCAAACACGCCAAGTTCATTAACGGCACCAAAGCGGTTTTTATGTCCGCGCAATGTACGATAACGGGAATCAGTGCTACCTTCGAGCATAATCGAGCAATCAATACAATGCTCTAATACTTTCGGACCTGCCAGCGAACCGTCTTTGGTGACATGACCAACCAGTAAAATGGCAACATGATGTTGTTTGGCGAATCGCGTTAGATAAGCGGCGCTTTCTCTCACTTGTGAAACACTGCCCGGCGCTGATTGCACATCACTCATATGCATGACTTGTATCGAGTCAATAACCATAATTTTAGGTTGTTCTTTGATGGCTGTATGACAGATGTTCTCAACACTAGTTTCTGAGAGAATTTTTAATTGATTAGTCGGTAAGCCTAAACGCTTTGCTCGCATGGCAACTTGTTGCAGTGATTCTTCACCAGTGATGTATAAAGCAGACATATTAGTGGCTAAAGAACACATGGTTTGTAACAGCAGAGTACTTTTACCGGCACCTGGTTCACCGCCAATTAAAATAGCACTACCAGGCACAATACCACCGCCAAGAACACGATCAAACTCGGCAAAGCCGGCAGAAAAACGTGGTAAGTCGGCTAAATCAATTGCGTCAAGTGTTTGAACTTTTGCTTCTTCATTGAGTGTTGCACCAGCAAAACCGGAAAAATTGCCACCCCGAGCAGGTAATTTTGCTTGTCTAAATTCTGAAATAGTATTCCATGCTTTACAGTCAGTGCATTGCCCTAACCAACGTGAATATTCTGAGCCGCAGTCGGTACAAACATAAGCGGTTTTGTTTTTTGCCATATTTTTCCTTTAGTTAAAGCATTCTTGTTTTGGCTTTAGGCATAATAATTGCTTTATTTCTGAATTATAAATTATAATGTTTTTATGCTTTTTGTCTAAGCATTATCAACTAAATGTCGAGTTAAACAATAATTAGAACTAATAATTCATGAGTATAGACTTTTCTAAACATCAAACATTAATGAATAGCTTTTGTGGACGGGTTCACGAAAGTGATTTTGATGCGAAGTTTGCAGCTAGCACTGAAAAGCTGCCTAAAAAAGATTCCTTCTTGTTAAAAATGGAATTGAAACGTTTAGCTAGTGCCTGTACTCGCTCTATCGACTTACGGGGCTTGGTTGATGGTGATTGTCGGATTTATGAACATAAAGGGCAAAACCATTTTTTAGATGATATTGCCATCAGAACTTTCGAAGAAAGTGTTGAACGTTACGGTAGTTATACCTTTGGTGTGTATGAGGCAGTTAAGAATACCGAAAATAACTTTAGGGTTATTTATCAAAACGAAAAAGCAGGGAAGTTGGCCTCAAGTCCAGAAGGCGCGGTTAAAAAGGTATATGAAAAGCTGCAATATCCTGCCAGTTTGTATCAATTTTCTAACTACTACGATCGTCTTGAAGAGCGAATGAACTTTGCGATTAACCTCATTATTATACTGGAAAATAACAAAGAAATTCCCGCTACCAGTATTGATATTAGTGTTAATGGCTGTAAATTTCGTTTCACCCAACAGCAACCATTACTTGTTGATGAAGTGGTAACCATAAAGTTTGTTGGCCTAGAGCAAGAATTTCAATTTGGTCGCACCGATGTGTTTACTTTTGCAATTAAAAACACCCATCACGATGGTGATACCCAGTTAATTGGTTGCCAGCGTATTGAAGCGCCTGAGAAAGATGCTTTTAAACGCTTCTTAAAAGCATATATTCAAGGAAATAAACGCCGTTATAAAGTTAATCTAGATAATACAATTGCAGCATTACAATCACGAAGTTATGAGCAATTCATCTTACCGAAATTAAATGAATTGCCCGTGGTTTTAGAGCAAGAGTCAAATAAATTATTGCCTCGCTACGCCTTAACCACCAATAACAATCAAGCTATTTTTCAATATTGGCAAGATGAGAAAGGGCAATCAACCTTATATGCTTTATTAAATAGTGAACGCCTTGAGCGACTATTAGCACCTGAAAATAAACAAAAATCTTTACTGGTTTATAGTTTTACCCACAAGCATCAAGGTAAAGTGTTTTTTTACAGTATTGATGAGCAGCAATTACCTAAAGGTGATGCCTTCTTTAGTGATTTTTTAGCCTTCGCGGCAAGTAAAAGCTCTTTTAGTGTCACCGAACTAAGCTATACCGATATTGACGATAGTAAAGTTTATGCTCCCTTTGCCCTTTCTAATACGCGCTCATTGAAAAACCAATATATTAATTTACCTCCTTCAGATGAAGCAATTACTAGCTTAAAATCTTTACCGCATATTGTGGTGGTGAGTGATATCACTCATGAAAGTGTTATTGAACAGTATCTTATGCTTTCTAACCGAAAAATAGATACCGTAAAACTCAAGGACTATGGCCATAAACGCTTAAAAAGCGCAGTTCAAGTGGATGAATTAGGTATTACCTATAAAAATCAAAGGCAAGAATTACGGTTTATTTATAAGACTGAGGCTGTTGTTGAGTGTGAAAAAGTGACTTGGCAAGGTAAGTCTTTAGACTTTTCAATTTCAGGGTTAAAGATCCAACTTGATAGCAGTACTGTTTTGTCGATGGGCGATATTGTTTACCTTAGCTTCCCTAAGCTACAAAAAATAACTTCAGACTTTAATCTTAAGCAATTGCCTTATGAAATCGTACGTATTAATAAAAAGAAGACCATAATCAACTTACGAGTACATGTTAAAGAGCATCAACATATTGGTAGAGCTTTCTTCAAATTATTAATCAATAAAAATCGCCATAAGTTAACACCCGATGAATATGCGATGTTAACGCCAGGGTTAGCAGGGGCTTTGCGTACTAGTTACGCTAGAAGTATGACTATACCGTCATTAGTAGTTCAAACCAGTGGTAGCCGTTATAAAATAGAAGTGCTGGCCTGTAATGACACTGACAATGCACTGTTAGATACCATGAAAGCTTATAGTGATCGTCAGCGTTTTTATAATTTATATCCACTTTTAAGCAAGTTACAAACAGGTAGCACGCTTGAGCAAAGCTTAAAAGCATTATTAACCAATGAAGAGCCAATTACTAAGTTGCTGTATATTGCAGTAAACACGAGTGAAACAAAGGTTGATAAAGCGATAACTATAGCCCTTGATACTGAGCTTAATACGCCAGAATTGAAGAACTTCTTTATTAGAAAGGCGTTACGAGTAGGGGAGTTCTACTGTTTGCAACTTAAAATATCTCGTACTAATGAGCCAGATATGGACTATTTAAACGCAGAGCTTAGTTATGTTAGCGCTTATGCGATTCATCGCGGCAAACAAATTGAGCAAGATATTTGGAGTGTTGTTGGTGCTATTCAAGTATTTGATGTAACGAAAGAAGCACTACTCTTTAATCAATTGGCGGCGAATAACTAATTCACTTGCACTAACACGAGTGTTAACAGAGCATTGTCAATCAAAACAGTGCTGCTGGTGAGTTTATTCGCGACGCCGGAATATTAAATAATTTATCCGCTGAGCTAAGCCAACCAGTGTAACAGACAATCAAGCCCTTGGCGGTTTATCGCACTGTCAGCTTGGGCTAAAACAATGGGTTTAGCGTGAAAAGCAACACCAAAACTTGCCGCAGCCATCATCACTAAATCATTTGCGCCATCGCCCATCGCAACAGTTTGCGTGCTAGGAATATCATATTGCTCAGCTAAAAGCGCTAATGAATCTGCTTTTACTTGTGCATCCACCACTGAGCCTAAGACTTTACCCGTTAGTTTTCCGTCAATAATTTCTAACTTGTTTGCAAAAGCGGCATCAAGATCAAGTAAAGCCTTTAGGTGATCAGCAAAATAGGTGAAACCACCTGAGGCAATAGCAATACGCCAATTGTGCTGTTTTAGTTCGCTGATTAAGGTTTCTAAGCCAGCCATTAACGGAATGTTTTTCGCTACATCGGCTAAAATAGATTCTGGAGAATTTGTTAATGTTGCAACCCGTTGGTGTAAACTTTGTGCGAAGTCTAACTCTCCTTGCATCGCTAACTCAGTAACTGCCGCTACTTGTTCACCGACACCGGCTAATTTTGCAATTTCATCAATACACTCTATTTCAATAGTGGTTGAGTCCATATCCATGACTAATAAGCCTGGTTCACTCAGCTTTGGAGCTTGTTTAATTAATGCCGCTTCAAAACCTATAGTTAGTGCGAAATCTGCAACTGTTTTACGGGCACTAACAAAATCATCACAACGAACACTAAAGCGATAACTCGTTAAGTTATTGCGAGTATTAATGGCGGTTAAGGCGATAATGTCGATATTACTTTTATTTTGTAAAGCTAATAAGTTGTCAATGGATAAGTCAGCAAAAACCACTAATTCTTGTGGCGATGTTTCTGTATTTGCTTGTTTTTCTACGGTAAATGACTCGTCATTTAATGTGCAGTTTAATGGCAAATGAGTATGAACTTGCTGGTTTTCAAAGAAAGAAGCAAGTGATGAAGATAATTTTTGGGTAGAAGCTGACAGATTAGTAGTAAAAGACACGTTAACTCTCTATTATGAATATAAATATTCTAGGCAAATTTATTATGAAACCAGTAGAGCAGCCTTTATACCCTAAATTATCGCCAATTTATAATAAAATTCTGCAATTAGTTAGTGCTATTTTGCTTATCGTTGTTTTAATGACGATTTGGGTGTCGGGCGTCGAAAAGAACCAAGAAGTGATAAAACAGCACTTTGAGCAAACGTCAAAACAGTTTTTACAGCAAGCCATTGCAGGTACGTCAATATTGCTTGATCAAAAGTTGATGAGTAGTGATAAAAAAGCACGCAACGTTTTACTGCAACATTACCTGAATAATATGGCTAAGGCTGACTTTGTTAGAGACATTCATTTATACGATGAAACAGGGCAACTTATTCTGGCTTCAGAACATGGTGATTACTCACCTTCATCAGTTAAAAAGCTGTTTGGTATTGACCAAGCTGATAAAAGCTTAAATAAAAGTGAGAAATATATCCCTTTTATTGCTGAGATTCGACATGAAAAGTTAACGGGGTATTTACGCATTACGGTTGAAAAATCATTGTTAACATCAGCACTAGAGCAAGAAAGTTATCATCGCGATTCTGTGTATAGGGTGCTACTCATTATTGCCGGTTTAATTGGCTTTTTGTTAACTAGAGGTTTTAATCGATTTAGCCGACAAGGTTATAGAGTACCTACTTCTACACCTAATGAGCATGCGTAAAGAAAAGCTGCTCAACATTGTTTTCTATTTGATTGGCAATCACGTCATCGGCTTCCGGACGTATTGCGG
Organism: Colwellia sp. SU-HH00943; assembly: GCF_057546125.1. Lineage (NCBI taxonomy): Bacteria > Pseudomonadati > Pseudomonadota > Gammaproteobacteria > Alteromonadales > Colwelliaceae > Colwellia > Colwellia sp. SU-HH00943. Next base: position 213,069 of record NZ_BAAJLW010000001.1, on the reverse strand, counting down.
TTAATGCCTGAAAAACAGCGATTAAGTTCAGAGGTGAGTTAATCAAACCTTGCTGACCTGAAGGTGGCATTGCTGGTGCATCGGTTTCTAATAATAAACTTTCTAGGGGTAAACGTTTAATAGCGTTAATGGTTTTTTTAGCCCTATCGTAAGTAATTGTGCCCCCAACGCCAATTTTAAACCCTAAATCCACATAGGCTTTAGCTTGCTGGTAACTACCCGAAAAAGCGTGAATAACACCGCCTTTGGCTAATTGATGTTCTTTAAGTAACGGCAAAATATACTGATGAGATTGGCAATGGTGAACAATAACAGGCAAGTTATAAGTTTTAGCTGTGGTAAGTTGCATGGAAAAAAAGTCTTGCTGTAATTGTATGTTTTCAACAAACGCTTGCTCACTTTCGGTATTTTTTTTGGCTTTGAAAATATCAATACCACATTCACCAATAGCAACAATACTGCTTTGATTACGATTGACAATTTGGTTTAATTGTTGCTGATGAAAGTTTAAATCAAAATTTTTAGCAGATAGCTTATCTTTTAAGATCAAAAACCAAGGATGAATACCTAACGCGGCGGCAATGGTGACTGTTTCATTTGCAGTGTTGGTATTGGCACCTTGCTGAGAAAGTGACAATACCCGCTGCCAATGTTCAGGATTCACCGCAGGGACGATAATTCGGTGAATCTTTTTGTCATAACACTGGCGAAGTAAATTAGGAAGGTTTGTTGAAAACTCGTTAAAATCAAGGTGGCAATGGCTATCAGTAAATTGCATATTGCCTCCTATTATTTTCAAAAGCTTACATTCTATCCATTACATCAATACCTAATATATCTAGCCCTTGTTTTAGGGTATTTGCTATTAAGTGACATAAGGCTAAACGAGAGGCTTTAACTTCATCTTCAATGCCTTCTTTTAGGATAGGGCAGGCTTCGTAAAAACTCATGTATAAACTGGCTAACTCGTATAAATAATTACATAACAAGTTAGGTGTACATTCACTGATCACCGCATCAATCACATCTTCAAGTTGCAATAGTTTTAATGCTAAGGCCTTTTCTTGTGGTTCGACAATATTGATTGTTGCGCCATTGGCAACTGTTCCAGCTTTGGCAAATATACTCTGAATGCGTGAATAAGCGTACTGTAAATAAGGTGCGGTAGCACCTTCAAAGCTCAGCATGGTTTTCCAGTTAAATATGTAATCACTAGTACGGTTTTTCGATAAATCAGCAAACTTAACGGCACCAATCCCCACTTTTTCAGAAATAACAGCTAAATCTGCATCGCTAATTTCAGGGTTCTTTTCTTTAATTAAAGCGCTAGCACGTACCACGGCTTCATCAAGTAATTCAGCTAACTTGATAGTGCCTCCAGTACGGGTTTTAAATGGCTTACCATCGTCACCCATCATCATGCCAAATGGACAATGTTGGTAACCAACGTTTTGTGGTAAGAAACCGGCTTTACGAGCCACTAATTCAACTTGTTTGAAATGTAATGCTTGGCGTGCATCAGTGAAAATAATGATGCGGTCGGCAGCTAATTTACCGCTACGGTAGCGACAAGCTGATAAATCGGTTGTTGCGTATAAGAAACCGCCACCTGATTTTTGGACGATAAATACTGAAGGTTCACCATCTTTATTTGCCATTTCATCAATAAAAACTACTTTAGCACCTTGATCTTCAACGGCAATTTCTTTTGCCATTAACTCATCAATAACAGCTGATAAATCATCGTTATAAGCACTTTCGCCCATGATATCTGAGCGCTGTAGTGATACGTTTAATTTATCGTAAATTTCTTCACTGTGACTGATAGAAATATCAATAAACTGTTGCCATAACTTGGCACAAGCTGGATCACCACTTTGTAATTTAACTACGTCGGCACGTGCTCTATCAGCAAAACCTTCTTCTTCGTCAAAGCGAACTTTTGCTTCACGGTAGAAATTTTCTAAATCGGCTAGGGCGGTTTCAGCAACCTCATCACTGGCAAGCTTGTCACTTAAATGTGCGATAAGCATACCAAATTGTGTTCCCCAATCACCCATGTGGTTTTGGCGAATTACTTTGTCACCACGAAACTCTAATGCACGTACTACAGCATCACCAATAATGGTTGAACGTAAATGACCAACATGCATTTCTTTCGCTAAGTTTGGCGCACTGTAATCTACTACGACAGTTTGTGGCTCAGTTCGTTGAGCTACACCAATATGTGTGTCTTTGGCAACAGTATTTAATTGTTCCGCTAGCCATGTTTGACTTAAATGAATATTAATAAAACCAGGGCCAGCCAGCTCAATGTTGTCAGCAATATCGGTTAAGTCTAAGTGCTCAACGACTTTAGTGGCTAATTCACGCGGGTTAGTTTTGAGCTTTTTCGCTGCGCCCATAACCCCATTCGCTTGATAGTCACCAAACTGCGGGCGGTTAGATAAGCTTATTGCTGGGTTTGTGTCTTCTGGTAAACCCGCTTTTATCATCGCTTCGCTTACTTTCTTAGCGAGTATTTGTTTAATATTCATATTGTGTATTCTTTTCGTTTAATTGTTCGTTTCTCAATTTAGTTTAAATATTTTGCAAACTAAATTGGATTTTAGCAAAGCCGCCAAGTCATTTTAGCAGGGAGCATAGGATCCCTATGTGACTTGATAAAATTACGCCGGCAATGCAGCAAAAATTCTATTTAGGTAGCAAAACTAGTGTTCCCGTGTAGCGTGGAACACAATATCTGGATGACGCTCTTGCGCTAACGATAAATTCACCATAGTTGGCGCAATATACGTTAAGTTATCGCCACCATCTAACGCTAGGTTATCACCCGCTTTTTTCTTAAATTGCTCTAAGGTACGCTCATCATCACAAGTACACCAGCGTGCTGTCGCAACGCTAATTGGTTCGTATATCGCATCAACTTTGTATTCTGTTTTCAAACGCTGTACAACTACTTCAAACTGAAGAACACCTACCGCTCCAACAATCATGTCATTATTGATAAAGGGCCTAAATACTTGCACCGCACCTTCTTCTGATAACTGAATCAAACCTTTTTGTAATTGCTTGGCTTTGAGTGGATCTTTTAAACGAATACGGCGGAACATTTCAGGAGCAAAATTAGGAATTCCACTGAACTTCATCATTTCGCCGGCAGTAAAGGTATCACCTATTTGAATACTACCATGGTTATGTAAACCGATAATATCGCCAGCGTAGGCTTCTTCTACGTTTGAGCGATCGCCTGCCATAAAAGTTACCGCATCGGCAATTTTTACGTCTTTACCCAGACGTACTTGCTTCATTTTCATGCCCTTTTCATACTTGCCTGAACAAATACGCATAAAAGCGATACGGTCACGATGTTTTGGATCCATGTTGGCTTGAATTTTAAAAACAAAGCCAGAAAATTTTTCTTCTGTCGCGTTAACTTCACGAGCATCGGTTAAGCGTGGTAATGGCTTAGGGGCCCATTTTGTTAGGCCGTCAAGCATATGATCAACGCCAAAGTTACCCAAAGCTGTACCAAAGAAAACAGGGGTTAGTTCGCCTTGTAAAAACTCATCAAGATCAAATTCATGAGAAGCGCCAATGACTAGCTCAAGTTCTTCACGTAAGTCTTCAGCATAACTGCCTATTGCTTCATCGAGCTCAGGGTTATCTATGCCTTTAATTACGCGTTTTTCTTGAATAGTATGGCCTTGCCCTGATTGATATAAAATGGTTTCATCATCAAGAATATTATAAATGCCTTTAAACTCTTTACCCATGCCAATTGGCCAAGTAATAGGTGCGCATTTAATATTGAGAACTTCTTCAACTTCATCCATCACTTCCATTGGATCACGTACATCACGGTCCATTTTATTCATGAAGGTAATGATGGGCGTATCACGTAAGCGAGTTACTTCCATTAATTTGATGGTTCGAGCTTCTACACCTTTAGCAACATCAATGACCATTAAACATGAATCTACCGCGGTTAGTGTGCGATAGGTATCTTCTGAGAAATCTTCATGGCCTGGCGTATCGAGTAGGTTTACTAAGCAGTCGTTATAGGGGAATTGCATTACTGAAGTAGTGATTGAAATACCACGATCTTTTTCCATTTCCATCCAGTCAGATTTTGCGTGCTGACCTGACTTTTTACCTTTGACTGTACCTGCTTTTTGTAAGGCTTGACCGAACAATAATACCTTTTCGGTAATAGTGGTTTTACCCGCATCGGGGTGAGAAATAATGGCGAACGTGCGACGAAGATCGACTTGTTCTTGTTGAACTGACATGCGAGCTACCCTTTAGGCTAAAGATGCAAATAAAAAAAACGGCACATTATAGCGAAAATACTAGCGAAAAGTCATTCAAAAGCACACGCTTTATGAGCTTTTTAGTGAAATAATTTTTAATTTATAGGCTAATGGAATAAATCAGCAATAAACTCTTGTTCGGCATTGGCTAATATCGGCTGACTGACGACAGGATTCGGGGCTTGTTTAGTGCCTAATTGTTGATGAAGTAAGTAGATACTTTCTTGTGTGTTTAATCCTGTTTGCGTTGCAATTTTATGGATAGCTTCAAATAAAGCTTCATGGGCAACAGTATGTTGTAAACTCGGATTGTTTAATATTGTTTGTTTGCTAGTAAACATGTCCATTCTCAAGGTATAAGTTAATTAGACATTATGTTAGTGCGTGCTGCTATTAGGTTATAGAGTAAACGAGTGATGAAGTGTGTTAAATTGTAATTTTGGGGCTATTTATAAAGATAAACACATAACTATGGCGTCTTCATAACCAAAGCCATTAGCGCTAGGGTAGTATCCTGTTCGGCGACTTGTTTCTATAAAACCTTCGTTCATATATAACATTTGTGCGCTGATATTTTTTGCCCTCACTTCAAGCCATATTTTTACCGCACCTTGCGCCTTGGCTTTTGAAATACATTGCTTTAACAGTTTTTTACCAAAGCCTTGGCCTTGTTCATCAGGGGCTACGCATATATCCATTAACGTTGCTTCATCAATAACGAATTCAGCGATATAAAAACCAATAACTTTTGGTTGCTCATTTTCCGTTTTGCTGAGCTTCTCACCAAAATAGCGTCCACCAATACAACTGCTAAAAGTTTTTTCACTCCAAGGGTGAGAGTGGCACAGGGTTTCTATCGGCATTAATTGCGCTAGATCTTTCTGGCTAATGGCGGAAAATTCTGTGTTTTGACTCATGATATTAACTGCTGATGAATAATGTGCCAAAGCTGTTTTTTTAACGTTGTTGATTTTGAAATAGTACTAACACTGGGGCTAATTAATTTATTGTTCGCATAATGAATTAATGGTTTTTTACTCTCTGTGTTTTCTTTCTCGTGCTCTTTAGGCAAAAAATACCAGTTGAATAGGCCAATATCGAGGCAATTATCTTGCACTTTCACTTCGCCAATACTTAAGTCTAAACACTGTAAAATGTCTTTGAAAATTTGTTGTTGACCCAGTTCACTTAAGCTTTGTTGGTCGTGAGATAAATAAAAATTTGAGTTTTCCTGGCTAGTGTCTTTGTGGTTTTTGCTTTGCCATAAACTGATCCCCATTTCATTGAGCTGATCAAATTGTCTTGAGGTTATCGCCATAATACTGTGTTAGAGAGAAATAATACGCTAATAATGACAGACTTAATGCTTATTAGAAAGTGGATCTGAAATTGATTTGTTATAGAAAATACGAAGAAAGGAAAATGGCAGGGGTGGAGAGATTCGAACTCCCAACCGTCGGTTTTGGAGACCGCTGTTCTACCAATTGGAACTACACCCCTGCAACGGATTCGAATTATACTGATGCTCAGCCAAAGGTAAAGAGTTAATCGTTAATTAATGATAATTGTTTGCTTGTTTGTTTGTTAATTAGCCACTTACCTATTTGCTCGGATATTCGCAAACCTAAATTTATCAGGGTAAGGGTAAACATCTTCAAACACACCATTTGCCACATTTTGTTGACATTGTTGCCAGTAACTTGCGGTTAATAAATCTTCATGATGTATTTTAAATGCCTTTAAATATTTTGGATTAGCTAAAGCAAAAGTAGCTAATTCTTCAGGGAACATATCGCCAGGAGCAACCGAATACCATGGCTCAGCCGCATAAATTTGTTCTTCTGTTCTGGGGACAGGCTTTACTCTAAAATTAACTTCGTTCATGTAAGTTATTTCGTCGTAATCGTAAAAAATAACGCGACCATGGCGGGTTACACCAAAGTTTTTGAGTAGCATGTCACCCGGGAAAATATCGGCAGAAATTAACTGTTTAATGGCTTTACCATAACCATAAAGTGCATTATTAATTTCTTCATCACTGGCTTGTGCTAGGTATAAATTTAATGGCACCATGCGCCGCTCTATATATAAGTGTTCGATGATAATTAGGTCATCTTCATAGCGAATAATCGAAGGTGCAACTTGGTTTAGCTCTGCTAAAAGTTCTTCATTAAATCGATCTTTAGGAAAAGCGACTTCAGAATATTCCATGGTATCCGCCATACGCCCCACTCTGTCGTGTTGTTTAACTAAACGATATTTCCCTTTAACATCTTTTTTAGTCATGTTTTTACTGGGAGAAAACTTATCTTTGATGATTTTGAACACATAAGGGTATGAGGGCAGGGTAAATACCGACATCACCATACCTTTAATACCGGCGGCTAATTCTAGTTTATCGTCACTGCTATCAAGGTGATTGAGAAAGTCTCGGTAAAATTGTGTTTTACCTTGTTTGTGAAAACCAATGGCGGAATATAAATCAGCTTTGGTTTTATGGGGCATTAAGCTTTGTAAAAAGTTAACCAAAGCATAAGGGTGCTGACAATCCACAAAGAAGTAGGCGCGAGCGAAACCAAACACTACAGCCATGTCTTCACAGTCAGTTAATAAAGCATCTATGTATAAGCTACCTTGTTCATTATTTAAAACTGACACAATGAAAGGTGTTTCACCTGCTGGCGAAATAACTCGCCCAATAAGATAAGCACCTTTATTTCGATAAAAAGTAAAATTTAAAATATCGAACTGTAAATCTTCTAGTTTAAAACGTGTTTTATGTGCTTTACGGCGAAAGGCACTGATCAGAATGTCAACATCGCCTTCTAAATCAATAAAAGGTACCGTGCTTTTTTGAGAATTCATTATGTCGCAGATGGTTTGTTTTAAGCCTTTTTCCTCTGGTTTATAACTCGTATAAATGTTTGGAGTAGGTCTATCATCAAGTTGATGCGCTGTACTTTCGACAAAAATATAATCGTTGTGGTAATACTTACGTTCAAAGAGTTTACAAAAAACGGAGTTATAGAATGTTTCTGCCAACTCAGGTTGATTATGGCTAGCTAAAAGTTTGATATATTCTTTTTTGACTTGTAGCCATAGTGTGTCATCGAGGGTGTTGATAAAAAAATCTTCCTGGATGGTGTTATAAGTTTCTTTAACCCGTTGCTCATAAAAAGTCGTTCTTGCTTTAGCTGCTTGTTGAACTTCTGCCCATTGGCACTGCTGAAATCGTTGTTGTGCAGACTGAGTAATCTCAATAAACAGATGGATATGGCGATTAAAACCATTGATGATTGTGGTTGCGATTGAAAAAGCGAGATTGTTCATATGGGCAGCCTGTCATGAAGTTCTTGATAGTTATGAGCATACGTTAAAAATAACATTTCGACAGGTGGTTTCAGGTAAATACTGAATATAATTAATAATTATGTTGTTGCGGATCAATTTAAAGAAGTTTGCTAGCAATATCCTTAGTGTTAGTTAGTTTATTTCTCTTGCCATTAAAGGCCTTGGGCTCTAAAATTACGCGTTTTGTTTTCATTAATAGACTTGTTGCTAATTACGCTTAGTACGTATAGTGCTTAGCGGCATGCTCAACTATTAATTATCAACCAAAAGGTAAGCTCTACTTTATATCATGCGTGTTTCTGATTTCTCTTTTGATTTACCCAGTGAGTTAATTGCTCGATTCCCTAAAGCTGATCGTACTGGTAGCCGATTAATGACGCTAAATGGTGACAGCGGTGCAATAGCTGATCTGGGTTTTAAAGATATTTTATCGCAGCTCAATGCTGGCGATTTACTGGTGTTTAATAATACCCGCGTTATTCCAGCACGTATGTTTGGGCAAAAATCTAGCGGTGGAAAAATTGAAGTATTGGTTGAGCGCTTAATTGATAAAAATACAGTGTTAGCCCATATTCGCGCCAGTAAGTCACCAAAAGAGGGAGCTGAGTTGTTACTTGAAGGAACAGCAAAAGCCACTATGGTTGCCCGTCATGGCGCGTTATTTGAGCTGAAGTTTCATGGTGAAAAGTCAGTGCTTTCTATTCTAGACGATATTGGCCATATGCCATTGCCTCCATATATAGATAGACCCGATGAAACCAGTGATCGTGAACGTTATCAAACAGTTTATAATGAAAAGCCTGGTGCCGTTGCCGCACCAACAGCAGGCTTGCATTTTGACGACGCATTGCTTGAGCAAATTAAAGCCAAAGGTGTTGAACTAGCTTTTATCACTTTACATGTTGGTGCAGGCACTTTTCAGCCAGTAAAAGTGGATGAAATAGCCGATCATATTATGCATGCTGAATATGTTGAAGTGCCGGAAGACGTTGTTCAGCAAATTCAGCAAACGAGAACTAATGGTGGCCGTGTGATTGCGGTGGGCACAACCTCAGTGCGATCACTTGAAAGTGCCGCGACTTCTGCACAAGAGCAAGGCAGTGAACTGGCGGCTTTTTATGGTGATACCGATATTTTTATTACCCCAGGTTATGAATTTAAGGTAGTCGATGCCTTAATCACTAATTTTCATTTATCGGAATCAACCTTATTAATGTTAGTGAGCGCTTTTGCTGGTTACGACAATATTATGAGTGCTTATCAGCATGCCATTAACGAAAAATATCGTTTCTTTAGTTATGGTGATGCGATGTTCCTCACCAAGCAAATGTTAACTAAAAAATAGTCAGCGCGAATTTTTCGCGTTTTTGAAGATGAACCATCAGCCTGTTTCGCTGGTAGGTAGGAAAAGTTATGAAAAGTAAAATGCAATACACCTTATTAAATACTGACGGTAAAGCCCGTCGTGGTCGTTTAACCTTTGATCGTGGTACTGTTGAAACGCCAGCATTTATGCCGGTAGGTACTTATGGTACCGTTAAAGGGATGAAAACCGACGAAGTACGTGATACAGGTGCTGAAATCATATTAGGCAATACCTTCCACTTAATGCTACGCCCGGGTACGGACATTATTGAGCAACATGGCGATTTGCATGATTTTATTCATTGGGATAAACCTATCCTGACAGATTCAGGTGGTTTTCAGGTATTTAGCCTAGGTAAAATGCGCAAAATCACCGAAGAAGGGGTTCGCTTTAGTTCGCCAGTCAATGGTGAAAAAATAATGTTAACGCCTGAACGCTCAATGGAAGTACAGCGTAAACTAGGATCGGATGTTGTGATGATCTTTGATGAATGTACGCCATATCCAGCAACGCACAAAGAATCAAAAGACTCCATGGAATTATCGCTTCGCTGGGCACAACGCTCAAAAGATGCCCATGGCGATAACCCGTCAGCATTATTTGGTATAGTGCAAGGCGGAATGTATGAAGATTTACGCGAAGTGTCTATAAATGGCCTGAAGGCTATTGATTTCGATGGCTACGCGATTGGTGGTTTATCGGTTGGTGAGCCAAAAGAAGATATGATTCGCATATTAGATCACACTGCCCCCTTGATTCCACAAAATAAGCCCCGATACTTGATGGGAGTAGGTAAGCCTGAAGATTTGGTGGAAGGTGTTCGCCGAGGCATTGATATGTTCGATTGTGTTATGCCAACGCGTAATGCTAGAAATGGTCATTTATTTGTTAATACCGGTGTGATTAAAATTCGTAATGCCAGTAATAAAACAGATACTGGGCCATTAGATCCCACATGTGATTGCTATACATGTAAAAATTATTCACGTGCTTATTTACATCATTTAGATAAGTGCAAAGAGATCTTAGGTTCGCAATTAAATACCTTACATAACTTACATTTTTATCAAAAAGTGATGCAAGGTTTGCGTGATGCTATTGAGCAAGGTAAATTAGACGATTTTGTTGAAGAGTTTTATGCGCTAAGAAATAAACCTGTGCCGCCATTAGCACAAGGCAGTAAACAGGTTTAACTTAAGTAAAAACAATTTTATTAATTATTAAAAGAAGTAGAAGAGGATAATATGAGTTTATTTATAAATACAGCCCACGCCGCAGCCGCTCCAGCACCAGCCGGAGGTGGTATGGAAATGATCATCATGCTAGCGGTTTTTGGTTTAGTATTTTATTTTATGATTTACCGCCCACAAGCTAAGCGTGTTAAAGAGCATAAAAGCTTAATGTCTGCGTTATCAAAAGGTGACGAAGTGCTTACTCAAGGTGGCATTGTTGGTAAAATTGTAAAAGTATCAGACGAGAAAGATTTTATTGTTGTTAGCGTAGCTGAAGGTACTGAAGTTACTGTACAAAAAGCAGCTATTAATGCGGTATTACCTAAAGGCACAATGAAATCTTTGTAATACTTTAGTTGATAGTTAACTAGCGCTGAAGTTATAGGAAATACCCATTGATTAGTGTCATGCTGGTATTTCCTTTTTTGCACCTTCTCACTTGCTAAGTCACTTTGAATGCAAACATTATAATAATTACTTTGTAGTTACCGTCTATAAAGTAAGCATTAAATAAAAGTAATAAATGAAAAAGGACAAATTGTGTTAAACAAATACCCTTTATGGAAAACACTGATGGTAGCGTTTATCGTTGCCTTAGGTGCACTCTATGCCACACCTAACCTTTATGGTGAAGATCCTGCTGTACAGGTTTCAGGGTTACGTGGTGTTGAAGCGAATGTTGCCACCCTTGATACTATCAAAGGGCATTTAAGTGAAAATAATATTGATTACGCCAGTATTGTTTTAGAAGAAGGGCAAGTTCTTACCCGCTTTAAAAATACTGAAGATCAGCTAAAAGCACGTGACGTGCTTGACGATAACTTAGGTAAAAAATATTCTGTTGCCTTAAACCTTACGCCTGCTACCCCAGATTGGTTAGCGGGTATTGGTGGCACACCAATGAAGCTTGGTTTAGATTTAAGTGGTGGTGTTAGCTTCTTAATGGAAGTCAACATGAAAGAAGCCATCAATAAAGCCAAAGTTGGTATGGTTGCTGATTTTCGTGGTGATTTACGCAATGAGAAAATTCGTTATCGTAGTGTAAAAGAAGAGGGTGATGCCATTGTTATTCAGTTTCGTAAAGCTGAAGACCTTGACCAAGCCGAGTCTTTACTAAAAAAACGTTACCGTGATCTTTTACTGAATACTGACGACGATACCTTAACCTTATCAGCACAAATGACGGATATTAAGCTTAAAGAAATTCGCGAATATGCCTTACAGCAAAATATTACTATTATCCGCAACCGTGTTAATGAACTTGGTGTTGCTGAGCCATTAGTACAACGTCAGGGTCAAAAACATATTGTTATTGAATTACCGGGTGTTCAAGATACGGCTAAAGCGAAAGAAATTCTTAATGCTACCGCTACTATCGAATTTAGATTAGTAGATACCGAAGGTGACTTATCAGCGGCATTAAATGGTCGTGTACCGGCTAGCTCTATTTTATTAACAGATAAAGACGGTCAACCAACGTTATTGAAAAAACGCATCATGCTAACCGGCGATCACATTACTGATGCTAAGTCTGGCTTTGATGAATACTCACGCCCTCAAGTAAATATTTCTTTAGATAGTGCTGGCGGTAGTAAAATGTCTAACGGCACCAAAAGTAATATTGGTAAGCCGATGGCAACCGTTTTTATTGAATATAAACCAACCGAGCGACGTGATGCTGAAGGCAATATAATCTTCGAAAAAGTTCAAGAAGTTATCTCTGTAGCTACAATTCAAGCGCGTTTAGGTAAAAACTTTAGAATTACTGGTGCTGGCTCACAAGCTGAAGCACATAATTTAGCATTACTATTACGTGCTGGTGCCTTAATTGCGCCAATTACGATTGTTGAAGAACGTACTGTTGGGCCGACATTAGGTGCAGAGAACGTTAAATTAGGTTTTCAGGCTATCGTACTGGGCTTTGGTTTAGTGTTCATTTTTATGATTATTTACTATCGCGCTTTTGGTGTTGTAGCAAACTTTGCCTTAGGTGCTAACTTAGTGCTCATTGTTGGTATTATGTCAATGATTCCTGGCGCAACATTAACCTTACCGGGCATGGCAGGTATAGTTCTGACTGTTGGTATGGCCGTTGATGCGAATGTATTGATATTTGAGCGTATTCGAGAAGAAATTCGAGAAGGCAAAACAATCCAGCAAGCTATTCATCAAGGTTATGAAGCCGCATTTTCAACTATTATTGATGCCAATATCACCACGTTAATTGCAGCATTAATTCTTTTTGCTGTTGGCACGGGGCCAGTGAAAGGCTTTGCTGTGACATTATCTATCGGTATTATCACTTCAATGTTTACTTCAGTCGTTGGCTCTAGAACCATTGTTAATGCAGTTTGGGGCGGTAAACGCCTTGAAAAGCTATCCATATAGTTAAGACGGGAATTTAAATATAATGCAAATTTTACAATTGAAAAACACCGTCGCCTTTATGAAGTATCGCAAAATTGCGATGGTTTTTAGTGCGCTATTAATGATGGCGGCAATCACTTCACTAGCGGTTAATAAATTAAACTTTGGTTTAGATTTTACCGGCGGTACCTTAATTGAGGTAGGCTTTGATCAAGCCGCTGATCTACAAAAACTGCGTCAGTTAATGCAAGATAATGGTCATGATGATGCCAAAATTCAATTTTATGGTAGTAGCCGTGACGTTGTTATTCGCCTTGGTTTACGTGAAGACGTAAAAGCTGAAATGTTAGGCAATGAAATTTTGTCAATATTACAATCTGGTACGGGGCAGAATGTTGATATGCGCCGTATAGAGTTTGTTGGTGCTAGCGTTGGTGATGAACTTACAGAGCAAGGTGGTTTAGCGATGCTTACCGCATTAATCTGTATTCTAGTTTATGTTGCTTTTCGTTTTGAATGGCGTTTTGCTATAGGCTCGGTTATTGCCCTTTTCCACGATGTTCTCTTGACGTTAGGCTTATTCTCTATTTTAGGTTTAGAATTTGACTTAACAGTACTGGCGGCAATTTTAGCGGTTATCGGTTACTCGCTAAATGATACTATTGTTGTCTCGGATCGTATTCGTGAAAACTTCCGTAAAATTAGAGACACCTTACCTGAAGAAATTATTAATATTTCATTGACGCAAACCTTAAGTCGTACCTTTATTACGTCAATAACGACCTTATTGGTATTAGCGGCATTATTCTTTAAAGGTGGTGCGTTAATTCACGGTTTTGCAACTGCATTGCTATTTGGTGTGTTTGTAGGTACTTACTCTTCGATTTATGTCGCTTCATTAGTGGCATTATCTTTAGGCATTTCTAGAGATGATTTAATTCCGGAAGTGATTGAAAAAGAAGGTGCAGATCAAGACGAAATGATGATGCCATAAGGCATGGTTTTCGTATTTTTCGTATAGCTAATAAAAAGCCGAACAACGATTGTTGTTCGGCTTTTTTTAATTGTATTTAAGGTATTAAAGACGTTATTTCGAGGTTTACTTTAAGGTTTCTTTTAAGGTATAGATGAGATCTAACGCTTGTCTTGGCGAAAGATCATTTTCATCAATGTCACGCAAAGTGTTTAGCGCTGGGTGATCATCTGCCACTAACGATAATTGCTGAAAGCTCTCGCTTTGCTCTGGTAAAATTGAAGGCGCTTGTTGGTTTTCTAATTCAAGTAAACGTTGCTTAGCACGACTGATAACTGCTTTAGGCACTCCAGCAAGCTGGGCAACTTGTAAGCCAAAGCTTTTACTGGCAGCACCTTCTTGAACAGCATGCATAAAGATAATGTTATCATCATGCTCCATAGCATCTAAGTGGACATTCGCTAAGCTTTCTATTTGCTGAGCTAATAGAGTGAGTTCAAAGTAGTGAGTGGCAAATAAGGTGAAAGCTTGAGTTTTTAACGCTAGCATTTCAGCACACGCCCAAGCGAGTGATAGTCCGTCATAAGTACTGGTGCCGCGGCCTATTTCATCAAGTAATACCAAGCTTCGCTCAGTAGCATTATGTAAAATATTTGCAGTTTCTGTCATTTCCACCATAAAGGTTGAACGGCCGCTAGCTAAGTCATCAGACGCACCAATACGGGTGAAAATGCGATCCACCATGCCAATTTTAGCGCCTTGTGCAGGCACAAAACAGCCGACATGGGCAAGGAGTACTATCAGTGCCGTTTGGCGCATATAGGTTGATTTACCCCCCATATTCGGGCCGGTAATAATGAGCATTTTTCGCTGCTCAGTCAGCACGACAGGGTTTGCAATAAAAGCATCATCAGTCATTTGTTCAACAACCGCGTGACGTCCCGCTTCAATATCTATACCTGCATCATGGCTAAGGCTTGGTTTCACATAATTTAACGTGATTGCTCGCTCGGCAAAGGTAGTTAATACATCAAGCTCAGCAATGGCTTGACTTAATGATTGTAGCTGTGAAATTTTTGGCAGCATTTTCTCAAAAAGCTCTTGATATAACCGTTTTTCTAACGCTAAAAATTGGCTTTGGGCACTGAGTACTTTATGCTCATGCTCTTTTAACTCTTCGGTAATAAAGCGCTCATTGTTTTTTAGCGTTTGACGGCGTATATAATGCTCCGGCACATCATTTGCCGCGCTTTTACTGATTTCGATAAAAAAGCCGTGTACGCGGTTATAGCCTACTTTAAGCGTTTGAATTCCTGTGCGTTCTTTTTCTCTGGTTTCAAGCTCAGTTAAAAAATTCTCAGCCCCTTGGCTTAAGTCGCGTAAGGTATCTAACTCATCATTGTATCCGGGGGCTATAACGCCACCATCACGAATTAATACGGGCGGGTTCTCAACAATGGCATCTTCGAGTAGAGATTGAATATCTAACATGGGCAAACAATCTTGCCCTAATTGATGAATATAGCCTTGTTTGGATTCAGATAAGTAACTTTGTAATTCGGGCAACTGTTGCAGCGCATAACGTAGACGCGCAAAGTCGCGTGGACGTGCAGAGCCAAGTGCGATGCGTGAAATAATACGCTCAATATCACCCAAGCCTTTAAATAAAGGGTGAATATCAAGCTGTAATTCTTTTTCGATGATCTGCTCTATGGCATTTTGTCTGTTGGTGAGAACTTCAATATCGCGTAAAGGGAAGTGCAACCAACGTTTTAATAACCGTGAGCCCATTGGCGTGGCTGATTTATCTAATATTGAGGCAAGGGTATTATCAACCCCCCCTTGTAAGTTTTGAGTTAACTCTAGATTGCGCCTAGTTGCAGCATCAAGAATCACCCCTTTGTGTGCTGATTCCGTTAAAATAGCTCTAATATGAGGTAAAGCAGTGCGCTGAGTATCTTTTACATATTGAAATAAACAACCGGCAGCGGCAAGCCCTAAGGGTTTATTTTCAACTCCAAAACCTGTGAGCTCTTTCGTGCCAAATTGCTGATTGAGCAAGTTTGTAGCTGTTTGTAAATCAAATTCCCATTCTGGGCGTCTACGTAAACCTTTACAGTGCTCAATTAACGTAAAGTTAGCGAAAGTTTCAGGGTAGAGTAGCTCCGCTGGAGATAGGCGTTGCAGCTCAGCTTGTAACTGTTCTTCAGTTTCTGGCTCAGTTAAGATAAAGCGGCCACTGGTCATGTCTAAATAAGCTAACCCAAAGGCTGACTCAGCCGTTTTACTTTGTCTATTTTGGTTTTCAAATACGGCAACAATCAGGTTATCTTGTTTATCAGTTAGTAATGCTTCATCACTTACCGTACCCGGTGTAATAACACGAACCACTTTTCGCTCAACAGGGCCTTTACTTGTTGCGGGGTCGCCAACTTGCTCACATATAGCAACACTTTCACCCAGTTGTACAAGTTTTGCTAAATAGTTTTCTACCGCATGATAAGGAACACCTGCCATTGGAATTGCATTACCACCCGTTTTACCACGTGCCGTTAATGAAATGTCTAATAAGTCAGAGGCTTTTTTAGCATCTTCAAAAAATAATTCGTAAAAATCACCCATGCGATAGAAAATTAAAATATGTGGAAATTCAGCCTTAATGGTTAAGTACTGACGCATCATAGGGGTGTGTTGAGATAAGTCTTGCATGTTTTAATTACACTTTGCTTTTGTATTGCCACTTGTGCGACTGTTGGTGCGGTTGTTGTAAACTAACCTGAGTAGGTTTAGCGGTAGTATCTCATTCCTTTGAGAAATCTACATTACACTTGTAAGTTTACTAACATTCGAAGTTATAAATGCAATGATACTGATATTAGAAAATTAGTGCTATAGCCGATCTAAATATGGATAAAAAATAAAATGCAGCTGGCGCTTGTTTACCTACTAGTTTCCACTTCTCCTGTGGCTGCCCATTCAGTGCCTTTTGTTACTAGCGCAATAAAATGTGGATCAGAAAAAGCAGCTTCACCATGGCCAAGGGTGGTATGAAATACACGCCCTTTATGGTATTTAATGGTCATAGCGACTATTTCATGACGACCAAAGCCGTTGTATTTTTTATCATCAAAGGCACTGGCTAATACGGTTAAATTTTTAGCAGGACCGCGTAAACGGTTATAGAGTTCATCGCTACTGTGCATCCATTTAAGCGGCATATCCCTCATGATGGGATGTGTTTGGTTTCTGCTTTGAATTTCAAATGTATGCTGCTTTCCATGGCCACCCGCATTGCCTGGTGAGAAATCACGCTTGAGCTCGTTATGTTCATTGAGATAAAGGTATGGGCCATTTTTTTCTGTTCTCCCTCCCCAGCCGCCTAAGCCAATCATCTTGTTATATTCAGGCCAGTGGGGAAACGAGTTATTTGCAGCGTGAATGGAGACAAAACCTCCACCTTCACGCATAAAGTTTTCAAAAGCTATTTGTGTTTTTTGTGGCCAAGGTGCTGCTTGCCAGCCAAAATTAGAAATCACCACATCATAATCAGCAAAGTTAGGGGTAAAACTTGCGTCAATTTCAGGGGCAGCACTGTCTTGGTGTACTCGCCCATCGTTTGCAGGATACATTGCAATTAACTTACCGCCGTTCCATGTTTTTAAACTGCGATAAACATCTACTTCAAACCTTCCTGTTTTCTGTAAAAACTGTTTCATCATGTCTGTGGTTTTAGGCCAAATAACATGATTGTTTTGACCATCAAGGATTAACACATGGATTTTTTGAGTATCATCACTGGTTTGTGTGCAACCGAATAAAAAGCAGCTGATGAGTATTAAGCTTTGTTTAAGATTGTGCTTAATGTAGCGTTTACGGTTTTGTTTAAGGAGTCGCACTATTCACCTTTGATTAGCTGATTGATGGTGTAATACACTTTTTCAACACTGACGGCTCGCCCTGTTGTGTCTCTTAAACCGGGAAAATCAATTTGTACCACTTTGTTTTGGGTAAGGGGTAAGTTGATATTTAGGGTTTTCTTGTCCTTGGATAGAGTAATCTCTGTTATTGGTAATGCTGCGAGGTCTATTTTTGGCGAGCCATAATTACTTGAATAATGATAATGCCACTGCTGAGCTGATAAACTGGCTAAGTTGACTGTGTTCGCATCGAGTGCATCAGTAAAGGTTAAACTAAAGCCTGTTTTAGTTAACTTGATAGTCAGCAATTCAAATGGGTTAGTACCGTCCCAAACCACTTTTTGTAAGCCAAAAGGTTTTGGCCCTTGAGCTCCCCAGCCTCGTGCAGTTTGTCCAACCCATAGTTGACCATTTTTATCAAATGTCGTGCGAATATTGCCACTTTGAAACTTGTTGATAAAGTTGATGACAGCGCCTTGGTATTGACCGTTAACTTTATCAAGTATCACTCTAAAAATATTAGATTGTGTTTGATCGCCAATAAATATCTGACCACTAAAAGGACCAAATTTACCTAAGCTAGTATCCCACGATGGATTACCCGGCGAGTTGGCAACTTCAACATGAGGTATCCAGACTACGGGTTTTTCACTCATGGCAGCAAGTTCATCTAAAGTTAATTTAGCGACACTTTCGCGAGTATGATCTTCAATCTCAATTAATGAAACGGGGTGTCCATAAAACTTGTTTTCTGCTAATAAATGTAATTTTGATGTCGGAACCCAATCTCCTTGGTTATCAGTAAAAAATACCTCTCCATTAGGGCTTGTACCAATACCGGCGGGTGATCTTAACCCCCAAGCATATGGAGAGTATTCCCCCTCTTTTGACACTTTAAATGCGAAACCTCTATGGCCACCCGGCGATCCCATAGCCCCTAGAGTAAAAGCATCTGGGTTATTGTGGCTCAAATTGAGGGTGCCAAAATAATTGCCCTGGTGATCTTTGGTTGGCCCAAAGGTGAATTCATGATAATTGTCATGAAACTCCCAGCCATTGGCTAAAACGATAAACTCATCGGCCACACCATCACCATTATTATCTTTTAACTTGGTTAACTCAGGCTTCTGTGCAACGAGTATTGAGCCATCATCTTCGACTAAAAGGCCTGTTGGCTCGTGCAAGCCTTCAGCAAATTTAGTCCAGTTGTTTTCTTGGTAATACCAAATATCCCCCAAACGTGTTGCCACCCAAATAACACCGTTAGCGTCGCTATCTAAGCCTGTGATATGAAACCTAACATCTTTTGGGGTTTCAATGGTGACGATACTGTAGCCGTCAGGTTTATAAGCATGCTTTGGTGCTTCTTGGCTATAGACATTTAAACTTAAGGTACATGCCATGATGATGGATAAGCAAGTAGACACTTTATTTAACAGATATACTTTCAAAACTTTATATTTTTTCATACTTTATGCTTGGCTTATTTATGGTATTTAAAGTTAATTTAAGGTTGTTTTATGGTTGCTGTGAGACTAAATTTCCCTTGACTATTGGTGTTAACTAACACTGAATTTTCATCATTGACACTTAGATTACCCTTGTCTGATGACCAACTTAAGTTAGCTGCGTTAGGAAGCGTCAAAGCGATAGTAGAATTGGGCTTATCTAAGGTATATTCAAACGTGATGGCTTGATTGTGATGTGCTTGTGCGATAACACTAAAGTTTGTATCAGCAAGCTGGTAAGAAAACTCAGGATCACTTTGGCGTAGTTTATAACCTTTATACTGACATTTTATCTGATCTGTTACTGACGCTTTTAGTTGATTTGGGTAACCGAATACTGGTTCACCTAAGGGCAAACTTGGATCTTCACCACGACCAGATATATTGGGGCCTATATTGATCATTTCCCCTTGCCATAAAGCAATAACAGCGCAACTTTTAGTGTTGAAGGCATAATTTATTTTGACTGGTAGACCTACAGAAATTGTATATGGTGGTAATTCATATACACGTTTTCGCTGAACAATGGTTTTTGCTTCTGCCTTTAGCTCATATTTATTATCAGCTAAAACTGCTTGCCCTTTGCTTGAAACGGCAAACAGTTTGATGCTCATATCTAGATTTGTGCCCAGCAAAACTAGATTTCGATGATTAGGGTTGGATTTACCTGATCGATAAGTGATTTTTAGGTGTTGTTTGCCACGCTTTAAGCGCCATGTGGGATACCAAGGCTTTCCACCTCGCTTTTCTAATTTACCATCTATGTACATATTGACTTCGTGAGGAAAGCCCCATTCAAGCCAAATTTGGCTGTCTTGTTTTTTAGGTGCATAAAAATCACCTTCAAATTCTATAAAGTAATGGGATATCTCTGGAAGTGAAAAATCTGCTAAATTCTTGGGAAGAGAGCCCGATTTGATTAATTTTTCTGAGGTTACTTCGGTATCATTTTCGTTATTTAGCTGATAAATTTTGTAGCTTAAACCATCAAAACCTTCGCGCTTTGATAGTATGTAGGCAACTATGGATTGTAATTGCTGCTCAGAAAATACCGTTTCAAAGCCTGGCATGCCAGCTTTCATAAAACCGTTTTTTACATTGTTGAGAATTTGTGACGGCTTATTACCATGAATCCACTCGCCATCTTTTAGGTTAAAACCTGATGCGCCACTTAAGTCTTTACCGTGACATGATGCACAAACTTGCTCAAATAAGTTTTGCCCTTCTTTCGTTATCTCAACGCGCTCGGATAGGTTATAAATCTGCTTGTTTAGCGTGTTTGCTGACAGGGTAAATGAAGCCAAAACATAGCAGAGTATTATAAAACTGCATGCTCTTTGATAGTGCTCACTGTTCACGTTCATTTTCCTCTATCAAGCTGCTTAATAGTTATTGAAGGTTTATTTCTTGAATATTTGACTCTTCAGCCATTATATTCGTTTGTTATGGTGTTTAGTTGATTGTTAACAATGTATCATGACTTGAAATAAATCGGTAAATAATTTTTTTGTAATCTCTATAAGTTTTTTAGCCAAAGAAGGTGTTATAGCAATTTAATTGGCCAATTAGTTATTTCACTTGGTATGAAATTGTGCTTGCTGAATAGGTTTAATTTGTTGGCTCATTGATTATGACAGGAATTTTGTATGCTTCCCTTTTTATCAAGCCTTCAGCAAACTTTGCGGGTACCTGATAAAACTCATTTACATATTTTTGTGCTGTTAACTGGTGTCGAATACGTTGAGTAATTTTACAAGGGTTGTTGCATTTTAAAGAATAGAGAACCGTATAATTACCGACTGTACTATGAGATAGGGTGTTTGCATGATGTAAGGGATCTTCTTCACTACAGCCAAGTCTAACAACATCAGAAAACAGTGAGTGGCTCATAATATAGACGTGACCTGATGGAACGCCTTCATCCTTGCAGTTTTGCTGAAAATTGCTCATGTGATCAAATCCCTAGATCGGTTATTGACAATAAATTACATCGTATTTTTATTTGTTGAATAAGTTAAATAAGCTGAGCAAATTAAATATGATAAAATAGCTTGTTTAAAATTTATCACTAAGAAATACTTAATGCTGAGTTACTTAGGAGCGATGGCAAAGTATTTATAGTACGAATATTTTTGCTCTTTTGGTTCACCTTATTCGGATTTTTTTATGGTAGTTGTTACAACACTTTTTTGCAAACCCCATCAATTCATTTTAAAAAACATTTTGATAATTACGGCCTTATTAGCATTATTGCTCGTTAATTTGTCATCTTGTAGTAATATAGCTAGCAAAATTGACACCCAAGCTAGCAGAGCAATGTTTACTGATTTTGAAAGAAAAATAGCCCAAAAAATGGCACTAGATATCCGATATTTTTGTAACGATGACTTGGCTGAAGGGAAGGCGTGTTGGCAGGGCGTAACGCAATTACCTGATATTTTGGCTGATTTAGTTACTGAAACCAATATAGGTGGTGTTGTTTTATTTGCAGAAAACCTAGTGTCAACAGAGCAAGTGATTCAGCTTACTCATGATTTGCAAAAAGCGGCGCTAAAAAGTAAAACGGCTAAGCCATTAATAATTTCAATTGATCAAGAAGGTGGGCGTGTTGTTCGACTACCTCATGCAACCTCATTTGCCGGTAATATGGCCATTGGTGCTACTTACTCTAAAAATAAGGTGAAATTTTCAACTCAAGTGAACCATGTTATTGGTACTGAATTGTATGCCCTTGGTATTAATAATAATTATGCGCCTGTAGTCGATGTTAATACTAATGCTGATAACCCTGTGATTAATACTCGCTCGTATGGCGAAAACCCACAACAGGTTGCCGAGTTAGGTGCTGCTGCGGTAAATGCTTTACAAGCTGAAAGCGTGATGGCTACCTTAAAACATTTTCCTGGCCATGGTGATACTAGTGTTGATAGTCACTTAGGTTTGCCTCGAGTAGAGCATGACTTAGCGACCATTGAAAAAATGGATTTGGCCCCCTTTAAATGGGCCATTAAGCATAGCGAGCCTGCTATGGTGATGACCGCACATATTCAATACCCAGCACTGGATAGCACAACGTTTGTTAGTAAAAACGGTGAGGAAATGATTAAGCCAGCCACCATGTCTCGCAAAATACTCACAGATTTACTTCGAGATGAAATGGCGTTTAAAGGTATTATTGCTACCGATGCCTTAGACATGGCGGGAGTGGCGCACTATTTTGATCAGGTTACTGCTACGGTTGAAACGATAAGCGCAGGAGCTGATTTAGTGGTAATGCCCTTTAAAGTAAGGTCGCCTGCAGATGTTGATAAATTTAAACGTTTTGTGATTGAAGTAAGTAAAAAATTATCAGAAAGAATTGCTCAAGGGCAGTTAGATAGCCATGAAATTGATAACTCTGTAGCACGAATAAACCACTATAAAGATAAATATATTCAGGTATCGAATGCGTCGGTTGCTGAGCAGGTTGCAAATGCTAACGCAATTATCGCCAATGAAGAGCATATTGCAGCGCAGCAGTTACTGGCTAATGAAGCGACAACCTTATTAAAAAATAGCGGCGAACTTCTACCTATATCGCCAACCAATATTAATCATATCCACTTATTTGTTGCTAACGAACATGAGCAGCAAGTACTACAGCAAGCTATTGCTAAGCAGTGGCAAAAGGCAGGACAAACTCAGCTTAAAATTACGACTATTTTAGGCGATGACGTTAGCGCTTTAGCTAAAATTCAAAATATTAAACAGCTTGTTGCTGCAGATATAGTGATTGCTACTGTTAATGTTAAAACGGCAAGTGTTGTTGATGTAGGCGGTATCGATGATTTATTAAAACAGGCAATAAATCAGTACAAATCTGATCAAATATCAACGGCTAAGGTGCAAGCGCATTACGGACAATTGGTAGAGCTTCAGTTGGCTCTAGCTAAAGAGCAAAATGTTAAGTCGTTATTGATAGTGCAAGGTTCTCCGTTTTTAGCACAATCTTATCTTAAAGATGTTGATGCCGCTATGCTTGTTTATGATGATAAAATTATGCTAGATAAAGCTGGTAATTATTTTAGTGCCGGTATCAATACCAGTATTGCGATAGCGACAGGCCAACAACGTGCTCATGGTATTTTACCCGCTAGTTTGTAATCTTTATTTTTAGCAAAAGTGCTTTTGTGTTATTCTTCTCTGCCTAGTTTTTGGAAGTAAAATTTAGCTATCAGCTAAAGGGCTCGTTGTAAACTAGCGGCAAATAACCAGTACAAAGTAACTAACACAGAAGTATTCTTATGATCATGTCTCTTATTCGTTGGCCAATAGGTCGTCTTATTTTATTAATTAACTTTATTTTTTCACCACGTTCACCGAAAAGAGCGCAGAGTGAGCAGGATAAAATTGATGCAAAAACTCAAAACTTGAGCTTATACCAGTTACCAAGTTGCCCTTTTTGTGTGAAAGTGCGCCGTACTATGAAGCGAGAAGGTTTGAATATTGAATTGAGAAATATCAATCAAAAAAATGATTATCTTGAAGAGTTGATTCGTGAAGGGGGTAAAAGAACAGTACCTTGTTTACGTATTGAAAAGCCTAATGGTGAAGTTCAGTGGTTATATGAATCAAGTGATGTTGTCACTCATTTACAGCAATTAATAAAAGCTGCTTGATAAGCCACTATCGAATAAACATTGTTGAAATTATTTTTCGTGTTACGGTGTCTAATATTGCTAGAGCTCACTCTTGTTGTTAGGCACTGCTATGTTAATTCAAATACCCAAAAAATATTCCCTTAAAAATTCTGATGTTACTGACGAATCAGTATATTTAGACCGTCGAAATACGTTAAAAAAACTCGGCTTTTTAGGAGCAGGTGCCCTATTAGGGAATGTTTATAATCCAAAGGTTTCAGCAAGTTTTTTTGGCAGTGAAACACCTACCTTTACCACGAAAGCGCTAACTTATAGTAAAGATTCTGAACACCTTGATTTACAAAAAACACCTGAGCAAAAAGTAATCACTCATAATAATTTTTATGAATTTGGCGCTAAAAAAAATCAACCTGCAGAGTTAGCTCAAGCATTTAAAGTTGACCCCTGGAAATTAACCGTTTCAGGTGAATGTGACCACCCAATTACCTTAGATTATGATGACTTGCTCTCTCTATTCCCACTAGAGGAGAGGATTTATCGTTTTCGCTGTGTTGAAGCTTGGTCTATGGTAATTCCTTGGATAGGATTTTCATTAGCAAGCTTACTTAAAAAAGTTTCCCCTAATTCAAAAGCACGCTATGTAGCTTTTGAAACCTTATATGATCCTGAACAAATGCCAGGACAAGCGAGCAGGCGCTTAGGCGGTGGTATTAGTTACCCCTACGTTGAAGGGTTGCGAATGGATGAGGCAATGCAGCCACTTACTTTGATGAGTGTTGGTTTATATGGAAAGACTTTGCCCCCTCAAAATGGTGCACCTATCCGCTTAGTTGTGCCGTGGAAATACGGATTTAAGAGCATAAAATCTATAGTGGCTATTAAGTTACTTGAGCATCAACCGCCAACAACATGGCAGAGTTTAGCGCCTAAAGAATATGGTTTTTTTGCCAATGTAAATCCAAAGCACGACCACCCTAGATGGAGTCAAGCCAGTGAACGACGTATTACAAGTGGAGGCTTGTTTTCTCGAAATCGTATTCCTACCCTAGCGTTTAATGGTTATGGCGACGAAGTCGCTAAGTTATACAAAGGAATGGATTTGAGTAAGTATTATTAATTTTATGGATAAAAATCGTAAAATACTCATGCTAAAAACGGTAATGCATTTGGCCGCTTTATTGCCTGTTATCCAGTTATATTATTTAGCGTTTATTGATGAATTAGGAGCAGACCCTGTTGAAGCCGTAATTCATTTCACTGGCATTGGTAGTTTAAATTTATTGCTAATAACTTTGTCTATATCGCCATTAGCAAAATGGTTTAAAAAAGGTTACATAATACAACTGAGAAGGCCGCTTGGTCTTTACGCTTTTTTTTATGCAGTATTACACTTACTGAACTTTTTAGCCTTTGAGGTGCAATTTGATGGTGCATTGTTCGTCAGTGAAATCTTTAAGCGACCTTATATTACTGTAGGCATGGCTGCTTTTATTATCTTTACGCTTTTGGCAATCACCTCGTTAAATAGCCTAAAAAGAAAATTAGGAAAGAAATGGCAAAGCCTACATAACTACATCTACCTTTTAGTGTTGTTAGTTGCTATTCACTTTTATTGGTCGGTGAAATCAGAGCTTACTTCACCTATTTTTTATTTTCTTTTAGCCTTTTTATTGTTGGCTTTTCGCTATAAAAAAATTAAGCGACTATTATTTTACTTGTTTAAATAAACCTATTTTCAATAGCCTGCTGATAATTGTGTCAACATAAAGTGCCATTAGTCCTATTTTTTTGGGCTTTTATCGCTAAGCTATCGTTAATCTTCACTGACCGCTTGTTGTTAGTCGCAAAGAGTTATAGACTTTTTAGATCTAAAATATAAATAATATTACACTCTTGTGAATAGGAACCTCCATGCAAAAAATACCCGTTAAGTTAAGCTTAATTGTTGCAGCGACTTCATTAGGTTTAACAGCCTGCCTACCCTCAGAAAAACAAGATGCTAAAGTTAGTATCAATAAAAATCCTTTCCCTAGTACATATAAAGCATTGCCTCAGCAAAATACTTTATTTACTAATGCCACAGTATTAACTGGTACGGGTGAGCGTCTTGATGATGCAGATGTATTAATAGTTGATGGCAAAATTAGCCAAGTAGGTAAAGATATTAGTGCAACTAATGCCGTGACTATTGATGCACAAGGTAAGTGGGTAACACCTGGGATTATTGATGTTCACTCGCACTTAGGTGTTTATCCAAGCCCTAGTGTTGAGTCTCACTCTGACGGCAATGAAATGACTCACCCTAATACTGCTGAAGTATGGTCTGAGCATAGTGTTTGGCCACAAGATCCAGGTTTTCAAGCGGCACGTGCTGGCGGTATCACCACATTACAGATTTTGCCAGGCTCAGCGAATTTATTTGGTGGTCGTGGTGTAACACTTCGAAATGTACCTAGTGAAACTATGCAGGGTATGAAGTTTGATGGCGCACCTTATGGCTTAAAAATGGCTTGTGGTGAAAACCCTAAGCGTGTTTATGGTAGCCGTAAGCAACAACCTTCTACACGAATGGGTAATGTAGCGGGTTATCGTGCAGCATGGGCTGCAGCTACAGAATACAAACAAGCATGGGATAAATACAACAGTGATTACGCTGCGGGTAAAAATGTACAAGCACCCACGCGCGATTTAGAGCTAGACACACTTATGGGTGTATTAGAGGGTGAAATACTGGTTCATAATCATTGTTATAAAGCGGAAGAAATGGCGGTGATGATAGATATAGCGAAAGAGTTTAACTATAAGTCAGGAACGTTCCATCATGCTGTTGAAGCTTATAAAATAGCCGATAAATTAGCTGAAAATGGCAATTGTGCTGCAATGTGGCCAGATTGGTGGGGCTTTAAAATGGAAGCCTATGATATGGTTGAAGAGAATGTTGCAATTGTTGATGCTGCGAAAAACTCTTGTGCCATTGTTCATTCAGATTCAAGTACAACAATTCAACGCCTAAATCAGGAAGCAGGTAAGGTGATGTACCGTGCTAATGACAATGGTTTTGATTTAAAAGCTGAAGATGCTATTAAGTGGATCACTTTAAATGCAGCTAAATCGTTAGGTATTAGTGATCAAACAGGTAGTTTATCAGCGGGTAAGAATGCTGATGTTGTTTTATGGAATGGCAACCCTTTTAGTGTTTATGCCCAAGCAGAACAGGTTTTTGTGGATGGTGCCAAGGTGTATGATCGTGTTGATGAAAAATATCAAGCCAAAAGCGATTTTCTGTTAGGTCAAGAGTAAGGGTGTAACATAATGAAATTTAATAAATTATCTCAATTTAAACCACGCAGAACAGTGACTTTAACATTAGCAGCAACACTGTCAGCGGCGTTGTTTTCAACGTCAATTCAAGCAAAAACAACTGCTATTACCAATGCGACAGTATATACGGTTGCTAGCCAAGGTATTTTATCGCAAGCAACCGTGGTTTTTGAAAATGATGTGATTGTTGCTATTAACCCTGAGAAAGTTGATGCCGATGAAACCATTGATGCACAAGGGCGAATTTTAACACCAGGCTTTATTGCTAGTATGAACTCTTTAGGCTTAGTGGAAGTGGGCGCTGTCTCTCGAACGCGTGATAGCAGTGACAAAAAAGCTGATATTACTTTTGATGCGAGCCTAGCTTTCAACCCTAAATCCACGTTAATACCGTACACTCGTAAAGGCGGTATAACTCGTAACATAGTAACGCCTCAAGGTGGTGAAGGGTTATTTGCTGGTCAAGCTTTTGTGGTTGATTTATCTGGTGATTTTAATAGTGTTGTTGCTAAGCAAAACGCTGTGCTCATTCACTTAGGCTCAGAAAGTAAAGGTTCAAGAGCAATAAAACTTCAATCATTAGATAACAAGTTGATGGATATCCAAGAAAAGCTTGAGAAAAAATCTGATAAAGACGATAAGTCAGCGAAAAAGTTGAAGCGTGATGAAAAGGTTATTAAGGCGTTATTATCTGGAGAGAAACCTTTACTTGCCTACGCAGATCGTGCGAGCGATTTACTGGCATTATTAGCGCTTAAAGAAAAATATAACCTTGACTTAGTGTTAGTGGGAGCTAGTGATGCAGTATTAGTTTCTGAGCAAATAGCCAGTGCTAAAGTGCCGGTGGTTATTAGTTCTATTGATAACTTACCAAGCAGCTTTGACTCATTACATGGCTCTTTGTCAAACATGGCAGCATTAACTGCGGCAGGCGTCAAAGTGATATTAGCGCCTAAAAGTGAAAGCCATAACTTAAATCAACTTCGTTTTGATGCCGGTATTGCGGTTGCCAATGGTTTAGATAAAGCTGATGCTATTTCAGCACTGACAGCGAATGTTGCTGATGTATTTAAGCTTAATACAGGGCGCATTGCTGTTGGCAAAAAAGCAGATTTAGTGTTGTGGAGTGCCGATCCTTTTGAATTAAGTACCAAAGTTGATTCTATGTGGATTAATGGCGAGCAAATTTCCACTCAATCTAGACAAGATGCTTTGCGTGATCGCTATACTACACAAAGTGACATGCCGAGAGCTTATACTAAATAGCTTTCTTCCTTTTGCCTGATTAAAAGCGCGGCATAAAAAATTATGGTATTGATAGCAAAATCTTGTAATATCAATACCATAATAATTAACCATGTTAACTTATGCGCGCGCTATCATTATTTCTTATATTTCTGAGCTTATTCTTTACAGCAAATACCTTTGCAAAAGATCATAATCAACGCCTTAAAGTCGGTGTTGTTCTTAGTGGCGGAGGAGCCAAGGGTGCAGCCCATATTGGTGTACTGAAAGTACTAGAGCAGCATAAAATCCCCGTTGATTATATTGTAGGTACGAGCATAGGTGCCTATGTTGGTGGTATGTATGCTTTGGGGTATTCTGCTGATCAAATTGAAAAAATCATGCTCCAACTACCTTGGGATAATGGTTACTCAGATTTTATTCCTCGCCAATTCCTTTCTTATGAAAATAAAAAGCTTCGAGATCAATATAATCTCACTTTTCGTCTTGGCTATAGTGATGGCGAGTTAAAAACGCCCAGTGGTTTGTTGTTAGGGCAATCTGCAGGACTGTTACTAAAAACGTCAACTGATGTGGTGCCTCTGTTTTCCAGTTTTGATGACTTAGCTATTCCTTATCGAGCAATAGCTAGTGACATTGTTACAGCAAAAGAAGTAGTGATCACCAAAGGTAGTGTCACAAAAGCCATGAGAGCATCAGCGGCAGTGCCTGGGGTTGTAGAGCCTGTTTTGATTGATGGTAAACTATTAGTTGATGGTGGTATTGCCAACAATATGCCGGTCAATGTTGTTAAATCTATGGGAGCTGATATTGTCATTGCTGTGGATATTGGCTCACCATTATTAGATAAAAAAGATATTAAAAGTACACTCGATGTTATTAACCAGCTTTCAAATATTTTAACTAATACGACAACATTATTGCAAAAGTCTAATCTGGATGCGCAAGATATTCTATTGCGCCCCGCCATTGATGAATTAAGTACTACTGATTTTTCTATTATGCCAAAAGCATTATCTTTAGGAAAAGAGGCTGCCTTGTCTGCGCAGAATAAATTAAGTCAACTTTCAATCAGTTCAGAGGCTTATGAGGAATACATACAAGCAAAGCAATCGAAAGGGCGTGTATGGTTTGATAGCTTTAATAAAGCCGTTGTAGCGATTAACTATAATAACAACTCAAATGTCAGCCAAGTGATTATTGAAGACAAGTTTGCCATTGCAGTAGGGGATGTTGTTACCAAAGAGTCGTTAAAAGCTGCCATTGATCGCGTGTATTCATTAGATGAATTTGAGCATGTTGACGCTGAATTTATCGACTTGCCTGAAGGGCGTCAGTTAACGTTAACTACCAAGGAAAAATCCTGGGGACCAGATTATTTACATTTTGGTTTTAACCTGCAAAGTGACTTTTCAAGTAAATCAGTTTTTGCCATCGATATGGCTTATATTCAGAATGACTTTACCCCTAATGGAGGTCAGTGGCGAAACGAAGCTAAAGTTGGCTGGGAATTTACCTTAGCTAGTGAGTTATACCAACCCATAGATGAACAACATGATTATTTTTCTAGAGCGAGAATTGAATACTCACAAGATAAGTGGGAATCAATTGAAAATAGGCCAGAGCTCATCAATGAATACTTTCAAGGAGATCTCAGTGTAGGGTTTAACTATGCTGATAATGGCGCGATAGAAATTGGCATTATAGGCGAAGTAGGTGAATTAGCCTTTAAAAGTGAAGATGCTTTACCCCTTGAGTATACTTCTCTGGGTGGCTTTATTTCTTTTGGCTATGACAATTTAAATAGTATGAATTTTCCTACTCAAGGTAATAAATTTACCTTGAATGCTTTTTTACGCAACGAAAACTATGATGATTATTTTGGTATTGACCCTAAAGACACTTCGTTAGAAGTTACGGTTGATTGGCGCGGAGCATTTAGCATTCGTAATCATGCGCTTGTGGGTATAGTTTCGATGGCAACCGTAGAGAATGATAGCAACTTTTCAGTGCACGTTAGTGAGTTAGGTGGGTTCTTAAATCTTTCTGGTTATCAACAAGATGAACTTATAGGGGTGCATAAAGCATTTGCGGCCGTAGTCTACCAGTACGACTTAGGGCGAGCTTTTTTTGGTAGTGATAGCTTACCTATGTACCTAGGCACCAGTATCGAAGCAGGTAATGTCTGGACCATTGAGCAGTCTGTTAAGTTCGATGATTTGATTTCTTCAGGCAGTGTGTATTTAGGTACAGACACTAGCTTTGGCCCAGCTGTTTTTGGTGTTGGTTTTGCTTCTGGCGGTAAAAGTACCGTGTTTTTGTCGCTAGGTAAAAGCTTTTAAACTTTGCAACGCAAATTAATTTTATTACTATTTACGCCCTCTTTATTAAATATGGAAATCATCAATGTCAGTGTCTATCACCAATGAATTTGGTCAAGTTCAGCAAGATAATTCATTCAATGAGATTGAGGTGTTGGTGGTTGATCATCAACACTGTCAAGCAAGGTTAAGTTTATATGGTGGGCAAGTTTTAAGCTGGAAACCAGCAGAGGAAGCTGAAGTTTTTTGGTTATCGAATACCTCATCATACGAACAAGGAAAAGCTATCAGAGGTGGTATTCCACTTTGCTGGCCTTGGTTTGGTCCTCATCCTAAAGATGTTGACAAAAAGATGGGCAATCATGGCTTTGCTCGTGAAAATATTTGGCAGGTTGAGCAAGTGAATATCGATGAAAGTGCAGTGCATATCACGCTTGTGTTAACAGGAAGCGACATGCATGAATGGTGGTCAAATGCTTTTAAAGTGACGCAAAAGTTATCATTTGGAAGCACATTTAGCCAATCGCTGACCATGACTAACTTGAGCGACCAAAATGTGGTTTATACTGGCGCTTTACATAGCTATTTTCGAGTTAGCTCCCCTGAAAATATTACTGTTGATAAACTTAATGAAGCGCCTTTTGATGATAAATTAACAGGGAAATCTTATGGACCTCAGCCTTTAATAAATGGCGTTGGTCCTATTGATAGGGTTTATCATTCCAATAAAGTGATGCAAATTAATGATAAACACTGGCATCGTATCATTGACGTAAGTTCTGTAAATACTCAGCAATGGGTTTTCTGGAATCCAGGCAAGGATATTGCTGATAAAATGGCGGATGTGCACGTGAATGGCGAACAAGAATTTGTTTGTTTAGAAGCTGCTAACACGCAAGCGCAAATTATCAAAAGTGGTGAAAGCCAAACTATGTCGCAAGTGGTCAAGGTATTAGCCTGTTAAATCAGTAGTGAAAGTGTGCAGTGTTCAATCAAATAATCGCTTAGCGTATTGCTAATCGGTGTGAATTACTACTTGATTTCGCCCGTTAGCTTTAGCCTGATACAAAGCTTTGTCTGCCTTAGCGAAAATATCTTGTAATGAAACATCAGATAAATCGCTTTCGTAAATGCCAAAGCTGACGGTGATATTAATTTTTTGGCTGGTAGATGATAGTGAAAATAGTGTGTTCTCAATATTGTTTCGAATACGTTCGGTTATCTCTCGCGCTTGTTCAGCACTGGTATCAGGGAAAATAAGAATAAACTCTTCACCACCCCAGCGGCCTGTTAAGTCTATGCTTCTTAAGTTTTCATTAAGCTTTTCGGCAATAATTTTGAGTACATCATCACCAAATAAATGGCCATAGTTATCATTTATCACTTTAAAATTGTCAATGTCAGCCACTACTACGCTAACACTTTTATGATTATCGCCAAGCTGTGAAAACTTCCAGTGCACATAGCTTCTATTAGGAAGCTTTGTTAAGTAGTCGGTTTCAGAGTCTTTGACTACAGTAGATTTGAAGTTGCTTATGCAAAGTACAAAAATATAATAAAGCGCTAAAGAAACTAACAAGAAAATGATCAGTCTAGGAATAAATAGCCGCCAATATGATCCTTGTTTATCTATAGGTGGAGCGACAATAAATACACGCCAATTAAGCTCCTTTAATGGCATTTGCGAGACTGTTAGTTTATTGTCAGCGGAGCCAAAAATTTTGGTGCTGATACTCGTCTCCTGAGTATCATTTTGAATAGCTTTATAATGTTTATACCAAGTCAGGTTATTAATATTAACAAGTTCATTTTTGCGATGGTGGCTAGTGGTTTTCATTAATTGACTAGAGCTTAGTGTAATATGATTGTTTTCATCAACGAAGTATATTTCAAAACCAAAATCTTGTTTAAATTGAGCAAACCTTTGTGCAAAATGATCTAAATCGATACCTAGGCCAATAAAGCCGATAAATTCATTGTTTTTATTAAAGATCTTAACATCGAAAAATAAATGGGGGTTTTCAGCATTACCAAAGTCAGCGAAGAAGTCTTTATCTTTTTCCTTTAGCCTATGGTACCACTCAGTATCTTCAGTACTTAAATTGGTTCTGTTACCGTATGAATCAACCAGTAATTCATGTTTTTCCAGTGCAATAAATGTCATAGCATTAAAGCGCTCGGAAATGCTATTGATATAATCAAAAACAACTTGGCTTTCAATGCTATCTTGCTCAATGTAATTAACAAGGAAGGAATCAGTTGCCATGTATTGCGACACAGTTAATGGGCGGATAATTTCACTGGTTACCAGTGAAAAAAATGGCATTATGGCTTCTTGTTGCTTTTGGTTACTGGTGGCGAAGAGTTCTTTAAAAGTAAAGTAAGAGGTCGCTATTATTACGATAATAGTGATGATAAAAATAACTGAAATGTAATGTTCAAATTTTTTGATAAACTTCATTAGCATTACTAGTTAGTGGTTAGATAATATAGAAAAAACTGTCTTTTGAGACAATATATTAACAATTGTAAATTAACTTTACGTTTCTCTTGTCACAAGTGCAACTAGATAAAGTAGTTTGCGCACTAATCAACACGTAAGTGATTGTTTAATAATAGTTGAGTAAATGGAATTTTTAAATAAAAGCCTCGAGGTAATGTCATAAAAGGCTCACCATCACAATTGAATGCTTGTGTTTTTGCTTTTGAATTAGCGGCTTTAGGCCTAAGTTGCAATACTTGACCATGTTTGCCGTGAATATTTTCAACTTCGCCAAGTACAATCATATCGGTAAGCTCTTGCCAATCCATAGCTAATAACTGTTCTTCTTCTTTAGATGGTGACCATATAAAGGCTGTGGCAATTTTTCGCTGTGCTAACTCAGTGTCTTTATCGCTAATAATTGGCACCCATAACACGCGTTTTAGTTTTCTTTTTACCCAAGAATTTTTCCAGTTTATACCAGTGAGCCCTTTTAGAGGGGCTACGCTGACAAAGGTCGTTTCTAATACTTTTCCTTGGCTATTGATAGGCAGTGTTTTTAATTCTATAGCTAAATCAGGAAAATCTGGCTCTGCCTTCGAGCTGGCGCTTGCTCCCAATACATGTTCAAGCAATAATCCAACCCATCCTTTATTACGTTTTAAGTCTTTAGGGATTGCGATACCTGCATTGTTAGCTATTTCACCTAAGGTTAATCCGGCTAGTGAATGTATCCGGTGCATCAGTTCTGCTTCTGAGCTTGGTGATTTTTGGGGAGATGGAAAAATGATGGTATTAACCCCATTCGTTGTTAATTGCCCTCTATTATCAAGGGCAAGTTAATTGCAAGCAAGTGAAATTATTATTTGCTCACTAGCCGTTAATATGGTTGAATTGATGCAAATCTTTTTAGTTTGTCAGGAGTTCCTGTGATCGATGCCGAAGGCTACCGAGCCAACGTCGGCATAGTAATAATTAACGACAGGGGACAAGTATTTTGGGCAAGACGGTTTGGACAACATTCATGGCAATACCCGCAAGGTGGGGTAGATGAGGGTGAAACAGCAGAGCAAACCATGTACCGTGAGTTACATGAAGAAGTTGGCTTGAAACCTGAGCATGTAAAAATTGTTGCTTCAACTAAACATTGGCTTAAATATAAATTACCAAAACGTTATATTCGACACGACAGTAAACCTGTGTGTATTGGGCAAAAGCAGAAGTGGTTTTTATTAAAATTAACCTCGCCTGACTCATCAGTTGATTTATTGCATAGCGCTCATCCTGAGTTTGATGATTGGCGATGGGTAAGTTACTGGTATCCAGTACGACAAGTTGTGTCATTTAAGCGTGATGTTTATCGCAAAGTAATGAAAGAGTTTGCCGCGCAGGCGTTATCTTTTTCTTATGAAAAGCGACCAGATAAGCGTCCTCATAGACGTAAACGTCGAGCTTAATTATTATTATGATATATGTAAATGGCCTACTTTATTGCTATTGTAGGCCATTTTGTTTTTTAACTCTCTAAGGATGTTATGCTTACTACTCTACGCCGTATTGTGCTTGAATTTAGCCAAGATGCTCAATTGCAAAGCGCTTTAGAGCGTATGGTTAGTCAAATCAAAAAAGCTTTAAAAACAGATTGTTGTTCAGTTTATTTAGCGGATTATTCACAACAACACTTTTTGTTAACCGCTTCTGATGGTTTAGCAAAAAGCTCTTTAGGTCACACCACTATTGGTTTTTCTGAAGGCCTTGTAGGACTCGTAGGTCAACGGGAAGAACCTCTTAATATTGCTAATGCCCATAGCCATAAACATTTTATTAATACCCCAGAAGTACAAGAGGATGATTTTCATGCGTTTTTAGGAACGCCTATTATTCATCGTCGTAAAGTCTTGGGTATTTTATCTATTCAACAGAAGCAATCTCGTCACTTTACCGAAAATGATGAAGCATTTTTAGTGACCTTGGCTGCGCAATTGGCTAATGCACTTGCGGATGCAGAAGTAAAAAATATACTCAATCAGGAGCAAGAGAAAAACCAAGCAATTAAACAGGTGGTGGGTATTGCTGGTGCTCCGGGTATAGCGCTTAATCAGATTATGGTTTGTCAGCCAAAAGCAGACTTATCTACTTTAGCACTGCGTAAAGTGCCTAAAGGTGCTGAACAGGAACAGTTACAACGGTTTGAAAAAGCGCTGACGAGAACGTTTAACGACTTTGAACAATTAAGCGAAAAACTTAGCCAAATAGTAAGTGATGACAGTTTAGCTATCTTTGATGTTTATAAACAACTACTTACTCAAGCTGATATCAGCGAGGGAGTGTTTGAAAAAATTAATCAAGGCTGGCAAGCAGAAAGTTCGCTTAAATTAGTGATTGAGCATTATGTTGTTCAGTTTGAAGCTATTGATGATAGCTACTTACAAGAGCGAGCGAGTGATATCCGAGATTTAGGTAATCGTTTGTTGTTTAATTTGCAGCAGCAACATAACCAGCCTGTAACTTCTCCCGATGAGTTTATCTTATTAGCAAATGAAGTCACGGCTTCAATGTTGGCGGAATATCAACATAAAGGGTTAAAAGGGATTATTTCCTTAACAGGCTCAGCAAACTCTCATGCGGCAATTTTGGCTTGTGCTTTAGAAGTACCTGCGGTGATGGGCGTGAGTGGTATTCCTATTGCACAAATAGATCAGCAACAAGCGATTGTGGATGGCTATAGCGGCGAAATTTTTATTAATCCTGATGAAGCATTAAAGCGGGAATACCAATACTTAATTACGCAAGAGCATGAACTCACTGAAAAAATCTTATCTGAAATTCATTTGCCGACTATAACACCAGATGGCCGTGTTATTGAATTACAGTTAAATGCGGGTTTGTCGCCAGATTTTGATTGTCCTGAACAGTTGTCTGCATTGGGTATTGGTTTGTTTCGAACTGAAATTCCTTTTATGGATCGCCATTGTTTTCCTTCTGAGTTAGAACAAACGCAGCTGTATGAAAAAATATTGGCAGGCTTTCCGAAGAAATCAGTCACCATGAGAACGCTTGATGTAGGCGGAGATAAATCGCTACCTTATTTTCCCATCAAGGAAGACAACCCGTTCTTGGGTTGGCGCGGTATTCGTATCACTTTAGATCACCCTGAAATATTTTTAGTGCAAGTGCGGGCTATGTTGCGGGCAAACCTGCATCATCAAAATTTAGAAATTATGCTTCCTATGGTATCTAATGTTGGTGAAGTGGACGAAGCTATACGCTTAGTTAATCAAGCTTATTATGAAGTTAAAACTGAATTAATAACAGAAGCTGAACAAGTCGATGGTACTGCTCAAGGCGTGACTAAACTTGCTCGCCCTAAATTAGGCATAATGCTTGAGGTACCGTCGGTTATCTTTCAATTAGAAGAGTTGGCACAACGGGTCGACTTCTTTTCAGTAGGCAGCAACGATTTAACACAATATATACTGGCGGTTGATCGCAACAATGCCCAAGTGGCAGATTTGCATGATGCTTATCACCCTGCAGTGCTAAGAGCACTTGATTCTATAGCGAAACAATCTGCAAAATATCTCGTTCCTTTAAGCTTATGTGGTGAGCTTGCGGGTGAGCCTG
This sequence comes from Colwellia sp. SU-HH00943, assembly GCF_057546125.1. Taxonomy (NCBI): domain Bacteria; kingdom Pseudomonadati; phylum Pseudomonadota; class Gammaproteobacteria; order Alteromonadales; family Colwelliaceae; genus Colwellia; species Colwellia sp. SU-HH00943. The sequence goes on along the minus strand of NZ_BAAJLW010000001.1, from coordinate 176,409 downwards.
CTGGCGCATTACTTTTATTGGCAATGGGCTTTGATAAACTGAGTATGAATGGGCATAATATAGCGCGCATAAAATGGGTTATTCGCCATGTCGATTTTCAAAGAGCTAAAGTTATCTTATCTCACGCCTTAAAATTAACCACGGCTAAACAAGTACATAGCTATTTAAATGAACAACTTGAACTACTCGGTTTGGGTGGGTTTATTCGAGCAGGTTTATAGTTAGATGTTAGTTGTTTTTATCAGCTGTATCTTTCTCGGCTCGATTGCTGGTTTTCTAGCAGGCTTACTCGGTATTGGTGGTGGCATAGTTGTCGTACCGGCTTTAGTGTATTTATTACCCATTCTGGTGGTTGATGGTGAAGCATTGAATGCTGGTGTTGTCATGCATATGGCTTTAGCAACTTCGCTGGCAGCGATTGTGATGACATCTTCTAGTGCGGCCTATGCTCATCATAAGAATAGTAATATTCCCTGGAATTTAACAAAACCTTTGATGTTTATTGTTGCTTTCGGCGCATTGTCGGGTGCTTTTATTGCCGATTTATTATCGGCTAAAGCCTTGACTAATTTTTTTGCTGTTGCGGTTATGATATTAGCGTCTTATATGCTTTTCTCTATTCGATCGAAAAACATACAAGATTCGCAAGCGCTACCTTCAAAAATAAAACTTCAGTTGATAGGATTTATCACGGGAGTTATTGCTAGTTTAATGGGCATGGCAGGCGGTGCTTTTTTAGTACCGGTATTAACTTATTTTGGTGTGCCTTTGCGCCATTGTATTGGTATTGCCACGGTTTGTGGAGTGAAGGTCGCCCTGTTTGGCTCTCTTGGCTATATTCTGTCAGGTTTTGGTAACCCCTTATTGCCTCAATGGAGCTTAGGTTATGTATACTTACCTGCTTTGTTAGGCTTAGTATTAATGTCTTCTCTTTTTGCACCTATGGGTGTTAAATTTGCGACGAAACTACCGGTACAAACATTAAAAAAATGTTTTGCGGTATTTTTAATTTTAGTCGCATTGAAAATGATGATAGCGTAGAGCTCGCAAAGCATTACTTGCTCAACTGCTCTCATTTTAGATAATTTGGATAAATAATGACTGAACAATTTTTACAATTTCCTGTTATTGACCCCGTAATATTTAGTATTGGGCCAGTAGCATTACGTTGGTATGGCTTGACCTATTTAGTGGGGTTTATTGCCGCGATGTTTATTGCCAACAAAGCGGCAGATAAAAGTGGTGGCCTCTGGACACGAGAACAAGTAAGCGATTTATTATTCTATAGCTTTCTTGGTGTTATCGCTGGTGGTAGAGCTGGTTATGTGCTGTTTTATCAGTTTGATTATTTTCTTGCAGATCCTCTCTATCTTTTTCAAATCTGGCAAGGAGGAATGTCGTTTCACGGTGGCCTCATTGGTGTCATAGTCGCTATTTATTGTTTTGCACGTAAAAGTAAAAAGTCATTTTTGACGGTTGGCGATTTTGTCGCTCCTCTGGTGCCAATTGGTTTAGGTATGGGACGCTTAGGCAACTTTATTAATGCTGAATTATGGGGGCGTGAAACTGATGTGCCTTGGGCGATGGTATTTCCTACAGATTCACTACAGTTGCCGCGTCACCCATCACAGTTATATGAGTTCTTTCTTGAAGGGGTAGTGCTTTTTGCTATTTTATATTTTATTACCCGTAAACCGAGAACACTTGGCTTAGCATCAGGGGTTTTCTTAATAGGTTACGGTGTATTTAGAACTTTTGTCGAGTTTTTCCGTGAGCCAGATGCTCATTTAGGCTTGTACTTATCATTTATCTCAAAAGGACAAATTTTAAGTATTCCAATGATTCTAGCTGGTATTTTGATTATTTACCTTGGCTACCTTAGTCAGGAAAAGTCTGCGATAAAATCAAGCAACACATCTAAAAGAAAAGGAAAGGCATAATGCGCGCATATTTAGATTTATGTCAACGAATTGTTGATCAGGGGACTTGGGTTGAAAATGAACGTACAGGTAAACGTTGTTTAACCGTGATTAATGCCGACTTGGAATACGATGTGGCGAATAATAAGTTTCCGATGATCACAACGCGTAAGAGTTATTTTAAGTCGGCGATAGCTGAGTTTCTTGGTTATATCAGAGGGTATGATAATGCAGCTGATTTTCGCAAGTTAGGGACTAAAACTTGGGATGCAAATGCCAATTTAAATGAGGCATGGTTGAATAATGACTATCGAAAAGGCGAAGATGACATGGGGCGCGTTTACGGTATTCAAGGGAGAGCTTGGGCTAAACCAGACGGTGGCACAATAGATCAGTTGCAGAAAATTGTTGATAACTTAAGCCAAGGCATTGATGATCGTGCGGAAATTATGACCTTTTATAATCCTGGCGAGTTTCATATGGGCTGTTTACGTCCATGTATGCATACTCATAACTTTTCAATTTTAGGTGACACTCTTTATCTAACCAGTTTTCAACGTTCATGTGATGTACCATTGGGATTAAACTTTAATCAGATCCAAGTGTTTTTCTTTCTTGCTATTATGGCGCAAATCACAGGCCTTAAGCCTGGGACGGCGTATCATAAAATTGTCAACGCGCATATTTATGAAGATCAATTACAGTTAATGAAAGATGTGCAGTTAAAGCGTGAACCACTACCTTCACCTAAGTTAATTATTAATCCAGAGATAAAATCATTAAAAGATTTAGAAACTTGGGTGACCATGGATGACTTTAAAGTAGAAGGATACCAATGCCATGAAGCAATTAAATATCCGTTTGCAGTGTAGTTGCAGTTAATGTAGAAACAGCTGCACCTGATTAAGGTAGGTTGTCGTAATTTAGAAAATGGCTACTCAGTAATGAGTAGCCATTTTTTATGAAAACTATTCATTAAGCAAGCTCTATATTGAAAAATTATGAGTTGACAAAAATAACTTTATTATTAGAATATAACAAAAATCGTATATAATGATTTTGTTATATTTATGTGTTTTTTTCAGATGCAGCATAAACACTGAAACAGTAAACTTTATACGACAACCATACTTTAAATGACCACTAAACTTTAATGACAATGATTACACCAACGCAATTTTATAAATGTCTCGCCGATGATATCCGATTGAAATCACTTTTACTGATTGAGTTGGAGAAAGAGCTTTGTGTCTGTGAGTTAATGACGGCATTAAATGAAGACAGTCAGCCTAAAATTTCTCGGCATTTAGCACAATTGCGTAAAAGTGGCTTGCTGGTTGATAGAAAACAAAAGCAATGGGTTTACTATGCTATTAATCCTGAGTTACCTAAATGGGCAAAACAGGTTATTTCATTAACCGTTAAAGAGAATTCGGCTTTTTTACAACAGCCTGTTTTAAATTTGCACGCAATGGGTGATCGACCTGAGCGGATTCTGAGCTGCTGCTCATAAGGAAGTAATGGTATGGGATTGTTTGAGCGTTATTTGTCGGTTTGGGTTGGCTTAAGTATTTTATTGGGTGTTTGTTTAGGCTTATGGCAACCGGAAGTATTTCAGCTTATTGCCAAACTTGAAGTCGCTCATGTCAATTTAGTCATTGCAGTTTTTATCTGGGTAATGATTTACCCTATGATGGTTCAGATTGACTTTTCTTCAATCAAAGATGTCGGTAAAAATCCAAAAGGTTTACTGCTCACTATTGTTGTTAATTGGCTTATTAAACCGTTTACTATGGCGTTTTTAGGTTGGTTGTTTTTCAAAGGCTTATTTGTAGATTATGTTGATCCGCAGTCAGCTCAAGAATACATTGCTGGAATGATATTACTTGGGGTTGCCCCTTGTACTGCTATGGTTTTTGTTTGGTCACAATTAACCAAAGGTGATGCAAATTATACACTCGTTCAGGTGTCCATTAACGATATTATTATGATATTTGCTTTTGCGCCAATAGCAGCATTATTGTTAGGGATAACTGACATTGAAGTGCCTTGGCAAACCTTGTTTATTTCAGTTGTGCTTTATGTGGTTTTACCGCTCTTCTTTGGAGTGCTAACGCGGCAGAAATTAAATAAAGCCAAAAACGAACAAGAGGTGAGTTACTTTTTAGCCAAAATTAAACCTTGGTCAATACTCGGTTTACTAGCAACGGTTGTATTACTTTTTGGTTTTCAAGCCAACACCATTATTTCTCAACCACAAATTATTGGCTTAATTGCAATTCCACTAGCGATTCAAACCTACGGTATTTTTATTCTTGCCTATTTTGCAGCTAAGTGGATGAGACTGCCACATAATATTGCGGCTCCGGCTTGTTTAATTGGCACTTCAAACTTTTTTGAATTAGCTGTTGCTGTTGCTATTTCTTTATTTGGTTTGCATTCAGGTGCAGCTTTAGCGACTGTGGTAGGAGTGCTTGTTGAAGTCCCTATTATGTTGTCATTGGTTGCGATAGTTAATAAGAGTAAACATTGGTTTGAAGCCAATAAAATTTAATTTTTAATTATTTAACTTTTTTATTATTTAACATTCACTATTTAAGTATTAGGTATTTTCATGACTATTAAAATTGGTATAAATGGCTTTGGTCGTATGGGTCGTCTATCAATGCGTGCTGCATTTGATTGGGACGATGTTGAAATAGTACATATAAATGATCCAGCAGGAGATGCCAAAACACTAGCGCATTTAATAACGTTTGATTCTGTGCATGGTATTTGGCATCACCAAGCATCACATACAGACAATGCCATTGTGATTGACAATAAAGTGATATCTTGCAGTCAAAACAAAGAAATTGGCGAGACAGACTGGTCAGGCTGTGATGTAGTTATTGAAGCTTCAGGCGTGATGAAAAGCACTCCTTTGTTAAAGCAATACTTAGCGCAAGGCGTAAAACGTGTTGTTGTGACAGCACCAGTTAAAGAAGAGGGTATTCTTAATATTGTGGTTGGTGTTAACGATGATTTATATGATAAAAACGTTCATCCTATTGTTACTGCCGCCTCTTGTACAACGAACTGTCTTGCACCTGTAGTTAAAGTGATTCATGAAAAAATAGGTATTGAGCATGGTTCAATGACCACTATTCATGATATTACTAATACGCAAACAATTTTAGATGCGCCTCATAAAGATTTACGCAGAGCTCGCGCTTGTGGCATGAGTTTAATCCCAACAACTACAGGCTCTGCGACAGCCATCACCCATATTTTCCCTGAGTTACAAGGTAAGCTAAATGGCCATGCCGTACGCGTACCTCTAGCTAATGCGTCTATCACTGATTGTGTATTTGAATTAAAGCGTAAAACAAGCCGAGAAGAAGTTAATACTTTACTACAACAAGCAGCTGAAAATGAGTTGAAAGGTATTTTAGGTTATGAAGAAAGACCATTAGTTTCAATAGATTATAAAACCGATCCTCGCTCCAGTATTATTGATGCGCTATCAACTATGGTGGTCAATGACACTCAGCTGAAGTTGTATGCCTGGTATGATAATGAATGGGGTTATGCAAATCGTACTGCTGAAATTGCCCGTATGGTTGGCCGCTCAGATCTTAACTAATGAGTTTGTTCAGCGACTTATCTAGCCAAGTAAAACAATACCTGATTATTACCGGTAATTATTGGTCTTTTACTTTAACTGATGGTGCATTACGTATGTTAATCGTACTGTATTTTCACCAGTTAGGTTATAGCCCAATTAATATTGCCATGCTGTTTTTGTTTTATGAATTTTTTGGTGTTGTGACTAATTTGCTTGGTGGCTGGTTAGCGGCAAGGGTTGGCTTGAATAAAACCATGAATATCGGCTTAGCATTGCAAATTATTGCTTTAGCTATGCTTGCTGCTCCCGCTTCCATGCTTACCGTGTTTTATGTCATGTTAGCGCAAGCGTTGTCGGGTATTGCCAAAGATCTCAATAAAATGAGTGCCAAGAGCGCTATAAAGTTATTAGTTGCCAGCGATGCTCAAGATAAGCTTTACCATTGGGTTGCTTTGTTAACAGGCTCTAAAAATGCCTTAAAAGGAGTAGGTTTTTTTCTAGGAGGCTTATTACTTACCTTATTTGAATTTCAAGGCGCTATTTTAATCATGGCAGCTATGTTGCTGTTGGTGTGGATTTTCAGTTTAATTTCGTTAAAGCAAGAGCTTGGTAAAGCGAAAAATAAACCTAAATTCAATGAAGTTTTTTCTAAGAGCAAATCAATTAATATTTTATCCGCAGCAAGGTTGTTCCTTTTTGGTGCTAGAGATGTTTGGTTTGTGGTGGCTTTACCTGTGTACCTTGCGGCAAGCTTTGGCTGGGATCATTGGTGGGTTGGTGGCTTTATGGCTTGTTGGGTTATTGGTTATGGCATAGTGCAAACTGTAGCACCAAATTTTACCGGTAAGAAACAAGGTAAAGTGCCTTCAGCTATTGATGCCGTTAAATGGGCTAGTTACTTAGCATTTTCTTCAGCGGTTATTGCCTTAGCATTAACTTTTGATTTTTATCCACAAGTATCTTTGTTAGCGGGTTTACTATTTTTCGGAGCAATATTTGCCATCAATTCTTCACTGCATAGTTATTTGATCGTGAGTTTAGCAAAGGAAGATGGTGTATCGTTAGATGTTGGCTTTTATTACATGGCCAATGCTATGGGACGCTTAATTGGCACAGTCTTGTCAGGACTAATTTTTCAACAGTTTGGTTTAGAAGCTTGTCTTTGGGTATCAACACTCTTTGTAATTTTAGCCGCGCTATTATCGACAAAACTGCCAGGCCAGCAACAGGCTAACAAAAAACAGCCTAGTTTATGAGTACGATTTAATTGAAATTAACATAATTAAAAGTGACTTAATTAAAAGTGACGTAGTTAAAAACAAGCAATAAAAAAGGCTGTTTGGTAAATAAACAGCCTTTGTACACTAACTAATCTAAATTCAGCTTAATAATTGTGAAATAGGCCAAATTCTTGATTAATTTTTATGTTTTGATCGTTTGCCCATTGGTAATATTCTTGATCTTCTAATTGGCTGGCAGCCGCTTTATCAAGTAAAACAATTGCATTTTCATGCATTTGTAAAGCAGATGCAGGGCACATCGCTGAGAGGGGACCTGCTACCATATCTTTAACGGCTTTCGCTTTATTCTCGCCCGTTGCCATTAATAATACGTATCTGGCATCTAATATAGTAGCGATACCCATAGTCATCGCCAATGTTGGTTGAAACTCATCCTTATCAAACAAACGAGAGTTATCAGTTAACGTTTGTTGGGTCAGAGTTTTAATACGCGTGCGAGACGCTAAGCTTGAGGTTGGCTCATTAAAGCCAATATGACCATTTGCACCAATACCTAAAATTTGTAAATCAATGCCACCATATTCTTTAATTTTTTCTTCATACGCTACACCTTGCACTCTAGGGTTTTCTCCTTGTGCACAAGCAGGTAAAAAAGTTTTATCTTTATCGATATCAACATGATCAAATAGATTTTCATTCATGAAGTGACGATAGCTTTGAACGTTATTGGCATCAATACCAAGGTATTCATCAAGGTTAAAGGTTGATGTGTTATTAAAGCTTAATTCACCAGCCTTATGTTTAGTAACTAATTGCTGATAAAGACTAATGGGGGTACTACCTGTGGCTAAACCAAGTACAGGAGATGATTTTTGCTTGATTATTTCTGCTACCCAGTTGGCAGCATTTTCGGCAACTTGTTGCGCATCATCGAAAATAATAACTTGCATGTTTTTTCCTTAGAAAAATTAAACTATTACCCTTATAAAAATACTTTTTATAAGGAACAGAATCATTGTTTATAGAGTTTTCTCTATTGATTAGCCTTTGGCTTATTATTTTTTACAATGACATTTATCTAGGTGCGTTTGCGCACTTTACCATAAATTTTATCTTTAATGGACAAAAAAATTGATTTTTCGTGGCTGTTGAATACTGACAAGGTCGTAATTAGATAACAATCTTACATCTGGTTATACCAGTTGAAGTGTGCGACACTAATTAGCACGATTAGTTTTAAGGTTTATACCATGATGACAAATGACAGAGTTTTATTTCGCGTTGAAGATAGCATCGCCTATGTATCACTAAACCGACCTGATAAACACAATGGTTTAGACGAGTCTATGATTACCCAATTGGTGCAAACGGCTAAGTGTATTAAAAAAAACAAAGCTATTCGTTGTGTTATTTTGCAAGGAGAAGGGGCATCATTTTGTGCTGGGTTAGACTTTAATTATGTTGCTAAACATCCATCTATGATTGTGCGCTTTTTTCTTAAACTTCCTTGGCGAAAAGATAATATGTTTCAGAGAGTTGCGCATGTATGGCGTGATTTACCTATGCCAGTGATCGCGGTTGTACATGGTAATTGTTTTGGTGCAGGCATGCAGATTATTTTAGGTTGTGATTACCGTATTGCCAAACCTGATGCGAATCTTTCTATTCTAGAAATGAAGTGGGGCTTGATCCCCGATATGAGCGGTATGGTGACGTTATCACGACTGACTCGAGTAGATATAGCACAAGAGCTGACAATGACAGGACGATTTTTTTCAGGAAAAGAGGCAGCTGAATTTGGTTTAGTATCTAAAGTCAGCGATACCCCTTTAGCCGCGGCCGAGTCTTTAGCGCAAGATATTATTAAGCAAAGCCCTGATGCAGTTGCAGCGGCTAAATATATTTTTAAGAAAACATGGCGCAAAGATACCCGTGGGGCGTTGCTTTGGGAACGTATTACACAGTTACGTTTATTAGGACGAAAAAACCAGCGTATAGCAATGGAAAACGGCTTAGCTAAAAAAGGACAGATGAAAAAAGAATTTATTGATCGAAGTAGTTTTTAACGAAAATTTAAGTAAATAATTTCGACAATACAGTTATTTGCGTGCATAGTTAAAAGAGTACGGTTTATTATGCATTCAAAAAATGTTTATGCTACTACTGTGGTATAAACATTTGAATGTATCTTTTTCAAGTGAATGTATTGAATGACTAAGCATACGCCAAAAACGACAGAACAATGGATAGAGCTGATTGCAAATACTGAATTGCCAGCCATCACATCTACGGCAAAAATGCTCGATAAATTTTCCAATGACGATAAGTCTTCCTTACCAAAATTAAGTAAAGCTATTTTACATGATCAAGCCTTGTCTTCTTGTTTGTTGAAAGTGGCTAACAATGCTCAGCACATTGGGGTGAATAAGGTCACTACGGTATCGAGAGCAACAGTAGTTTTGGGAATTCAAACCGTTAAAAATGTTTGCTTAACAGCTAAATTGGTGGATAGTTTATTAGCGAGTAAGAGCTTAGATTTTCGTGTTTATGAAAAGCTAATGCAGTTAATGGCGAATTCTTTTTTTGCGGCCATGTTAGCGAAAATGATGGTGCCTAATTACAGTGAAGAAACACAAGAAGAAGTCTACTTAGCCGCTTTATTATACAGTATTGGTGAAACTGCTTTTTGGAGTAGTGGCGGAGACTTTGCTGATAAATTAGCAAATGCTACTGATATGGATAGTCCCGATTTTAATCAATATTGTGAAAAAGAAATAGGCACTAGTTTTAATGCCTTGAGTAAAGGCTTAGCAACAACATGGAATTTAAGTGACTTATTACTCAAAGCATTAGATCAGCCTGAAAGCCGCACTAATGAAGTTAAAATTATATATTTTGCTGATAAGTTAAGTTCGACTATCGCTCATCCTGGCGACAATGAAGATGAGTTTGTGCAGTTACTGGAAAGTATTGCTCAAATAATGAATATTAGCGTGCAGCAGTTAAAAGCTCGTATTACTCATACGAGAGAGCAAGCGATAGAATTATTAAGCTCTTATGGTGCCGAAGTATTGTCTGATTTAATCAAAGTGTTACCTAAAGGTAGTGACTTTGGTGCTAGCAGGCATTTATCTTCGCTTCAACAGATGAGTAAAGAGAAAGCGGTTCTCGCTTCTTTTATGACATTAACCAAGTTAATGAAGTCTAGCCGAGATTTGAATGAATATATTCAAACAGTGTTAATGGATGCAGCAAAGGCATTTGAGTTTGAACGTTGTAGCTTTTTAATGCTTTCAGATGATAAAACTAAGGTGAAATCTCGTTTTGTTTTTAATGCCTTAGGAGAAAAAGATCTCACTAAGTTTGTGATTCATATTCAACAAAGTGAGAATGCCATTGCTCGTGTTTTAGCATCAAAAACTCCCGTGTTAATTAATGATTATACTCATAGGCAATTTAGAGAGTTAATCACTAAAGAGTTAGCAGATTTTATCGATAATGGCGCTATTGTGCTAATTCCTGTTGTGATAGGCAAAAAAGAAATTGGTGTTATTTGTGGCCAGTATTTGCGCAGTAAGAGAGAAATTCCCACCGAAGATTTTCAACAACTGTGCTCGTTGGTTGATCATTTGAACATGTGTTTAACCATGATTATGTTAGGCTAACCTGAGCTCGGCTTAATAAATATTTCTCTAGCAGCTATTTTTCCTTACTTCAGCGTTAAATTTACTTGCAATAGGCCAGCTATTGACGCGAAATTTGCCTTGAATTAAGTAAAATTATCAAGCTAGAGAGTTAATAAATTAATTTTTAAATAACTTTCAATGGGTTAATTATCTCTTAAACCGAGTTAAGGTTAGGTTAATGACTTTTTCAGTGAGTTTCTGGTAGACTCGCTTTTATTTCTGCAAACATATTGCTTAAGACACCCCATGACAGCTTCTTATACCAGTAAATTTACGCTAGATAAACCACACTTTAATGAGTGTTACAGCCAAACTAATACCGTTGAACGCTCAGGGAAAGCCTATTTTAAGTCTATTGTTTTAACTTTGTTTGGTTTATACCTTTTACTTTTCACACAAGTAAACGCTTATGCTGCTTGGTTTGTTATTGGTTTGGGGATTTTAGAAGCCGTTAGTCTTTATTATCATCAACCATGGTGGGTGTTAAGACAAATGCTTTCAAAAGCGTCTAACAGTGAAGTGACGGTTACTATTGATGAGAAAGGCGTATTGAGTGAATCTTACTATCACACTGGCAGAATTTTATGGCAAAACATGACTGATATTAAAGAGTCAGAGTTAGGTTTTACTATATTTTTTGAGATCGATAAACGTAGCAGCAGAAGTTATCTCTCAAAAAGTTGTTTATCGAGCGAAGCACAAAATTACTTGATGCAAAAATTTAATTCTCAATAACGATTATTGAGATTTTTCTATGTCTACTGTCAATCCTATTCGTCTAACTAATCCTCGTTTTCTTATTATTTTCGTGTCGTTATGGTTGCTAATGCTCTATAACACTAGTCAGCCTTTACAAGAGTTATTAGATTATTGGCTGTTTAGTTTTTTAGGCGTTGCAGGGGCAATTTTTGCTAACGCTACCGGCGCAGGTGGCGGCGTTATTTTTATACCTATGTTTGCTAAATTAAACTTTACGGAGCAGCAAGCCATTGCCACAAGCTTTGCTATTCAGTGCTTTGGTATGACAGCAGGTGCGGTTACTTGGTTTCATCATTATCATACTGAGAAAAGGGATTTACGCTTATGGCAAGGCTTTAAACGTATTATTTCGGTAACCACAATTGCGGCTATTGTAGCCATTACTAGCGTTTTCTCATTAAACCTTGCTTCACCAGCATCATTGCATACTAGCTTTAGTTGGTTTTCTTTATTGCTGGGCATTTTTATTATTTTAACGATTTATTTATTAAAGTCTCATCGAGAGCGTAGTCAAATATATCTCTTCGATTATATTGCAATTGTGTTGATCGGTTTTTTTGGTGGTGCGATAACCGCATGGTTAAGCGTAGGCGTTGGTGAATTATTAGTGATATACCTGATCTTACGACGTTTTGATATTAATATGGCTGTAGCGGCAGCGGTTGTTGTTTCAGCAATTACGGTGTGGAGTGCCATTGGGCATGTCAAAGAAGATGTATATTGGCAAGTAGTCGTGTTTGCTGGTCCTGGCGCTGTGCTTGGCGGTATATTTGCTAAAACTTTAGTTACCCATTTGTCAGCAACGCGTCTTAAATTGTTTTTTGCTATTTGGTTGTTAATTACTGGCGGTTTAGGCATCATTTAATTTTTACTTTTATGGACTAGGGAATATTATGAAATTAATTGGCTCAACTACCTCACCTTTTGTAAGACGATTACGGTTATATTTCATTCATCTTAATGTCACGGATTTTGATTTTGTTAATTTGGATATATTTTCAAATGAAGACCGTCAGTTACTCACTGAAAATAATCCTGCACAAAAAGTACCTGCTTTAGTGGATGATGAACAATGTATTTATGATTCGCGCGTTATTTTTCGCTATTTATCAGAAAAGTATCAACAAAAACCTTTATCTTGGCAGCAAGAAAACTTACTGACTTTAATTGATGCAGCAAATGATTCTTTAGTGAGTTTGTTATTACTGGGCCGCTCAGACATTGACACAAGTGAAGATAAACTCTTTTTTAATTTACAGCACGGTCGAGTTAAAAAAGTAATGTCGGTACTTTCAAAATCAATCGATGACGGAGACTTTGAACAATGGCATTATCCAGCTATTTGTTTATTCTGCCTTCTTGATTGGGCAAAATTCCGTAATCTTTATGACTTTAGCCAAGACAAAGCTTTAGTTGACTTTTATCAGCAAGCAAAGATGAAAGAAGGTGTAAGTCAAACAGATCCCCGCTAACTTTATTAATCGACTATTTTTAGCGCATTACAAATTAATACTAAGCATTGACAATAGGTTACAGTTAACTTTGTAACTGTGTTTTACAATTTTCTTATCAAGATACATTTTCACTTGATGTAAGGAGAATTGTTATGAAAAACAGTTTAGTAACTAAGCACAGCGAACAGTCAGTTAATTATTCAACATTAAACAATGCAGCTTCCGGATTTCAAGGTAAGCGCGTTTTATTGATTGAAAATGATCAGGTGTTATCTAATACCCTTCAGCGGCATTTACGCGCAAGTAATTATAACGTTGAGCCTATGCTTCGAGATAAAAACATCGAACAAAGCCTAGTTAATACTAATGCGGATATGGTGATTTTAGATATAGGTTTTAGTGACTTAGCTAGCTTGTCCATTATAGAAAGTATTCGTAAGCACTTTGTTGGCCCGTTAGTTATTCTCACTTCACGTGATAGTGAACAGGAGCAGGTCTCTGCCTTTCAGCTAGGTGTAGATGAATATATGGTTAAGCCTGTTTCAGAGAATATATTTTCTGTCAGAATCGCGGCTTTATTTAAGCGTTATGTGAAACCTAAAGTGATTGATGAAAATAGTCAAATCGTTGCAGGTGATTTAGTTTTATACCCATATTCACACAAATGTAAGCTTGGCAAAGACGCTATTACATTAACTTTGTTTGAATTTAAGCTACTGTCTCTACTGGCTGAAAATGAAGGCAAAATTATGAGTAGAGATTATATTTATCAAACATTACTTGGTCGTGAATATAATGGTAGTGAGAGAACTGTTGATGTAAGAGTATCTCAGCTACGTGACAAGTTAATGATCAAAGCGACGCAAAAAGTTCGTATCGAAACTATTTGGGGACAAGGATATATGCTTAATATAGATGATTAATCGTCAAAATAGATAAGGAATCTCTGGTTGGTGTCACTAAAAAGAGTAAGTGGTACCAACCAAGGCCATATGATTATCGGTTTCTAGTACAGAAGTTGTAGTATCATTTTTTATTGGTGAATGAATAATCCCCCCCGAAAAATGCCAAGTTGAGTTGATTGAATAGCTGCCTATTAACCCGTAGCTGTAATTTAACTCGGTATCATTATTATTAATTAATATCGGTGCTTGATAATAATTAATATCAGTCTCTTTAAATTGTTCAAAGTTTGCAGTTAACGACAAATGAAAAGTATCATATTGATGAAGCGTTACTGCACCTGAGACATAATATTTACGCCAGTTTGAGGTTTGTTGAGGTTGCACTAAGCCTGTTTCAATAGAGACCAGCCCAAGTGTGTACTTTCCTTGAATTTGTGGTTTTTCTTTAAAAGTTAATTCACTATGCTCAAGTGTTGCTGAGGAATCATAAACTGTCGTTAACGGTGTAAGTTGTGAAGGCTTAATGATAAAAGTGTTGGATAAATCTGCATGAGAGGGTTTTATATTGTCTTTTTCAAAAGCATGACCTGTACTTGCATATGAGTAAAGCAATAGAGCTACTGTTGAAAAAAGCAAAACCTTCATAATATTCCCTGTCGTATGTCTTTTGTTTTATTGGAAGAATAAATTTTATAATAAGAGACAACGGTATTTTTTATTGTTTGGTATTTTGTTACATCAAATAGAACAGATAAGCAGCTTTTAAAAGGGCGCAATCTGTATATTAACTATAGTCAAAAAAAAGAAAAAGGAAGTAAAATTACCGATAAAAACAATTAAAATTTTTGATGTAAAACTAAGTGGTTGATTTTGTTATACAGAAGAAAAGTAGAGCGGTAAAACTAGCAATAGTATATACTCGCCACCTTAACCTTTTATAGGAAATCTCATTGTTAACCATTCTTAGACTCATCTTAATGTCTATTGCTTTTGTTATTGTAGCTTTAGTGTCTTGTTTATATTCAATCATACGGCCTTTCCATCGTAATAATGTCTATTTTTCAGCTAAACATTTAGGGAAAATTACAAAAATTTTAGGCTTTGAAGTAGAAGTACGTATACCAGCTTCAGTAAAAAAACTTGGTCCAGTGGTATATGTAGCTAATCATCAGAATAGCTATGATCTTTTTACCATGGCAAATGCAGTGTTGCCAGGCACTGTTAGTATTGGCAAGAAAAGTTTAAAATGGATTCCTATTTTTGGACAAATGTATTGGCTAACAGGTAATATTCTTATTGATAGAAACAATACGAGCAAAGCGCTTGGTACTATTAGTTTAACGGCTAATAAAATTAAAGAAAATAAGTTGTCTGTATGGATTTTTCCAGAAGGAACGCGTAGCCAAGGGCGGGGGTTGTTGCCGTTTAAAACAGGTGCTTTTCGCACTGCTGCACAGGCCAATGTGCCAATTGTTCCAATTTGTAGTAGTAGTACGAATCAAACAATTGATTTATCTCGTTGGCGTAGTGGTAAAGTGATTATCGAATTTTTAGAGCCAGTGTCTGTTGAAGATGAAAGTAGAGACGGAATTAGAGATATTACCAATAAGACCCATGCGTTAATGCAAGCAAAAATTAACCAATTAGATAGTGAACTGGCAAGTAAAGAAGGTAACTAACATATGAACGATGAATTACAGCATTGGTTTGAACACACTGAAATATTGGTAACAGAGTTACTCGAAGATGGCAGCAATGAAGAGGTATATCATACTATTGAACATCACTTTGCCAGTGAAAATTTTGAGTTGTTAGAAAAAGCAGCTATTGCCGCTTTTAAGCTTGGCCTTGAAGTAGAAGAGCCAGAAGAAGCTGAGCTTGAAAACGGTAATAAAATCTTTGCTTTTGATATCGTGACTGAACAAGTACTCAATATTAAAAATTTGCAGGCTGAAACAAAAGAAATGTTCGAGTTGGCAAAACAATGTCAAGTGGAGTATGATGGTTGGGGAACTTACTTCGAAGAATAGATAGTATGATTAACGTTATTTGACGCGCTTAGCTAAGTTTACCTGTACAATTTTCTAAGGATTTTACCCATGGAATGGCTAACTAATTTTTTCACAGAAGAACCCTTTTCTATAGCAATACCAATCGTTTTCATTGTTGCTATTTTTGTCTATGCTGCTCGACGTGCTCATCGTAAGCACCTTGAGCGAATTAAAGAAATAGACGAAACATATAACCCTAAAGCTACTTTTAATCGTAAATATTAATTATTTTTGCATTCTCATATTTGCATTAACATAAGGCTCAGAGTAACTGAACCCTGTGTTAGCTGTAATCCCTGTGTAGTTCAGCGCTTATTTAAATACTATTATATTTTACCCGTCGAATCTCGAGAGACAAGTTGTGGCACATACTGAGCTGTTTCATTATGAGTTTTTTGCTTACGGATCTGGCTGATTAATAAGCTAGCTGCATTTTTGGCAATCTCTTTGTTCGGCTGATCTGCTGTTGTTAATTTTGGCCAAGTCTGGCGAGAGAAAGGACTGTTTTCGAAACCAGCAATTGACAATTGTTCAGGAATCTTGAAATTCATTAAGCGAGCCGCAAATAATGCACCTGCCGCAATTTCATCGTTACATGAGAAAATAGCACTTGGGCGATTTGCTTCTATATTGTCTACCGACATTAATTTTTGAGCACCTTCAACACCAGACTCAAACGAGTATTCACCCTCAATTAATAAGTGCTTATTAAATTCAATATTGTTCGCCTTTAATGCTCTTCTATATCCTTTGTAACGCTCAATGGTTGACATATGTTCAGCATCACCAGCAATAAAAGCGATTTTATGATGGCCTAAATCAATTAAGTGTTGTGTGATAGTTTGTGCGGCATCCCTATCGTTTACCATGACACAAGGGCTTAACTCATCAGGCGCTTCATCACCAGACATAATACGAACCACTTTGATATCTATATCGGTAATTCGTTTGACAAATTCAGGATCCTCTGAAAAAGGTGGCGTCAGAACCAGGCCAGCAACACGGGCTTGTTTAACAGTGTTAATTATATCTTCAATGATATTTTCTTGTTGTGAATTACACGGGTTAATTAACAGTTCAAAGCCTTGCTGGCGACAAGCCGACAAAATACCTTCTTGCATATCAATAACATAATAGGCATTCGGGTTATCATAAACATAAGCTATGGTGTATGACTTTGTGCCAGCTAGGTTTCGAGCAGCTAAGTTAGGCTGATAATTAAGCTCTTTTACTGCCGCTTGAACTTTATCACGGGTAATTTGACGAACAGAGGGCTCGTTGTTCATTACACGTGAAACTGTTTTTATTGAAACACCGGAAAGTTTGGCGACATCATTAATGGTTGCTTTCATCTATATTTCTTAGCCTTTAAATTCTTGTTGTCATCTAGCTAATAGTTAATCTGCACTAGGGTAGTGCTTCTTGCGCTTTGCAGCAATAATTAATAGTTAAATTTATCTTTTTCACCGGTTTTTACCGATACGAAAGTAAAAAAGCAACCTAATTAAAATTGACAGCGCTGTCATTTTCTAATAGGGTAACATAACTTTTATTATTTTCATAATATAGTCATCAAGTTCTGTTATGATTTGAGATTATGAATTGATTTCTTTACTTGCCTGAATAATAGGAAAACTTATGTCAGCGTCAGCGCGTCAAAACTTAGCAAGCTGGAAAAAATTACAACAACTTGCCTTAGATAAAAAATCTCAGCACATGAATACCTTGTTTGCACAAGATAACCATCGATTTGAAAAATTCTCCATCGAACTGCCAAACATGTTGCTTGATTACTCAAAAAACTTAATTGATAGTGAAACCCTTGATAGCCTCTTAGCTTTAGCAGAAGAAACTGAAGTTTGTAATTGGCGAAATAAAATGTTTTCAGGTGAAAAAATTAATAAGACTGAAGACAGAGCCGTATTACATACAGCGTTACGCCGACATAGTCATGAGCCTTTAATGATAGATGGCGAGAATGTAACTGATCATGTGCAAAATCAATTGGCTAAAATGGAAGGTTTTGTCAATAAAGTACGTCAAGGGCATTGGTTAGGTTATTCAGGAAAGCGCATTACTGATATTGTTAATATCGGTGTCGGTGGGTCTAATCTAGGGCCTCAAATGGTGACTGAAGCATTAAAACATTACAGCGATGGTAGTGTTAATGTGCATTATGTGTCGAACGTGGATGGTGCTCAAATTGTTGAAGTTTTACGTCCATTAAGCCCAGAAAAAACACTATTTATTGTTTCAAGTAAAACCTTCACTACGACAGAAACCATGACCAATGCTCGCACAGCAATTAATTGGTTAACAAGCGCTTCTTTTGATGAAAAATCGGTAGCTAAGCATTTTGTTGCCGTAACAGCCAATAAAGAAAATGCCATGGGTTTTGGTATTGATGCTGAAAATATTTTTGATATGTGGGACTGGGTTGGCGGCCGTTTTTCATTATGGTCAGCCATAGGGCTAGCCATCGCATTAGATTTAGGTTTTGATAAATTTAAAGAACTGCTTGATGGCGCTAACTATATGGATCGCCACTTTATCGATACGCCATTAAAAGATAATGTGCCTGTCATTATGGCATTATTAAGCGTGTGGAATACCACCTTCTTAGGCGCTCAATCACAAGCTATTCTTCCTTATGATCAAACTTTACATATGCTTACTGCGTATTTACAGCAAGCAGAAATGGAAAGTAATGGTAAGTCGGTGAGTTGGGATGGCACAGAAGTTGAGTATCCAACTGTACCTTCCATTTGGGGAGAGCTAGGCATAAATGGTCAACATGCTTTTTATCAATATTTACATCAAAGTAATAACGTTGTTCCTGCTGACTTTATTGGCTCTGTTGAAAGTGTGACCCCGGTAAAAGGGCATCATGAAACATTGATGGCTAACTTTTTTGCACAAACTCAAGCGTTAATGGCTGGCGTTGATGAAAAACAAGTTAGAGCTGATTTAAAAGCAAAAGGGCGTAGTCAAGACTACATTGATAAAGTTGCGCCTCATAAAGTGCATAAAGGGAATAGGCCAACCAATACAATTTTGCTAAAACGCATTGATCCTAAAACTTTAGGCAGTTTAATTGCTGCATATGAGCATAAAATATTTGTACAAGGTATTATTTTGCAAATATGCTCGTTTGACCAATGGGGTGTTGAGCTAGGTAAAGGTTTAGCTGCAGAAATACAAAATGAGCTTGAAAATAATACTGTTTCTTCACAGCATGATTGCTCAACAGCTAGCTTGATGGCATTTTATCAAAAGTCCAAAAAGTAACTCATTGTTGTGATTGTTTTTACAATCATTATTTAATGATTTTTTACAGGTGTTTTGCAAGAGCAGCGCCTGTATGCGAATTTCGAATTTTTGTTAAGAAAAGCACCTTTGTATTTCACTAACCAGTTAGCATATTGTCAGTTAAAGCTAATTGCTTAGTGAAAAACAATACACTTTATCGTAAAAAACAGTAAAAACATTTGATTTACGTCATCAAACGTTAAAAATAAAACTTTAATAAAATCATACTCTTCATAAGAAAATCCTTTTAATATGTAATTTTTTGTTAAATTCCTCTGGCAAAATTAACAAATAAGCGGTATGGTTTTACTTACTTATGACAGCGTTGTCATTAAATATGACAGCGCTGTCTTGAGGCGAAATATAATATTACTAATGTATTCAATTACATTTTCAAAAAAAACAAACGTGTGTAAGGGAAAGTCGATGTCATCAAAAACATTTAAAAAAGGCGCATTAGCGAGCTCGATCGCTTTTATCCTAGCCGGTGGTGCTGCACCTCTAGCTATGGCTGCCGAAGAAACAGCAGATCAAGAAATTGAAAGAATTCAGGTTACTGGCCTTCGTGGCAGTCTAAAAGCAAACGTTAACGCAAAACGCTTTTCAGATAGCGTTGTTGATGTTATTAGCTCAGAAGACATCGGTAAATTCCCTGATAAAAACGTTGCAGAATCATTAGCACGTATCCCAGGTGTTACTATTCAACGTCAATTTGGTGAAGGTTCGTCAGTATCAATTCGTGGTGCTGGTGCAGAATTCACAAAAACAACACTTAATGGTCAAAATGTTGCTTCTACTGGTTGGTTTGTACTTGAACCAGCAAAACGTAGTTTCAACTATGAATTATTACCTTCTGAAATTGTAGGTGATTTAGAAGTTTATAAATCATCACAAGCCGATATCGTTGAAGGTGGTGTTGGTGGTACTGTTATTGTAA
This sequence comes from Colwellia sp. SU-HH00943, assembly GCF_057546125.1. Lineage (NCBI taxonomy): Bacteria > Pseudomonadati > Pseudomonadota > Gammaproteobacteria > Alteromonadales > Colwelliaceae > Colwellia > Colwellia sp. SU-HH00943. Next base: position 156,541 of record NZ_BAAJLW010000001.1, on the reverse strand, counting down.
ATACACGTACACCATTACAGTTAGATGCAAATACTGCTTATGCATCAATTGAAGCGCAATATGCTGATGATTCAGAATCAGTTGATCCACAATTTTCTGGTATGTATAGCTGGAAAAATAGCGATGAAAACTTTGGTGTGATGGTTTCTGCTGTTATGCAAGAACGTCAATTACAACGTCAAGGTAACGAAGCATTCTGGGAATGGGGTGCAGGCCCTGTTGCTTTTGAACAAGATCGTAAACGTTCAGCATTAACGGCTGCCATTGAGTGGGCGCCAACAGATAACTTATCTTTCGTATTAAATGCGATGGATATGAAAATGGAAGCGAACAACACTAACTATGCATTATGGTTAACGCAAGGTGATCATTCTTGGTCAGGTAACACGCCTGAAGAATGTTTAGGTGGCGATTGTGCTGATCCTCGTGGTGTGGCTGTTAAAGGTCAATTAGCAACAGGTTATTATCAAGCGCGTCCTCGTGAAGCAACCATGAACTCTGACGTTTTAGATTTAAAAACGACTTATGAAGGTGATTCTTTCACATTAGAAGTACAACTTGGTCAAACTACATCTACAGGTGGTACAGACTTTGAGATGGTTGTTGATGATGGTGTAAACACGCCAATCGTAGGTGGTACTTACGACTTTACTAACGGCAAACAAACTTGGGGCTTACCAAATGGTATTGGTGGTCAGTCAATGGCTGATTATGATCCAGGTTCATTAGTTATGGGTACAGGTTCGGCATTCAATAAAACACCAAAAACAGATGAAGAAACTTACTTCCAAGCTGACTTTACTTATCAGTTAGATGGCGACTTTATTTCTAGTGTTAAAACTGGTGTTCGTTACGGCGACCACAATACGACTTCTCGTCAGTTCTTCTTAGATCAAGTTGATGGTTTTGATAACCGTATTTCAACAGCAGGTTTAAGAACAGGAACTGTTGATGTAGGTGATGGTAATTATCAAATTTCACGCTTTGATCCTAATGCAATTAAAGATTGGGCAAAAGCAAGTATTGTTGGTGAAACTGAAGAGTTAGGCTCTTACAGTGAAATTGATGAAACTAATACAGCTGTTTACGTAATGGCAAATTACAATACAGGTGATTTACGTGGTAACTTTGGTGTGCGTTATGTTATGACTGATGCTACGTCGACTTATTACGAAAGTGGCGCTAAAAAAACTACAGATGGTGATTACTCTGAAATATTACCAAGTGTTAACTTAGCATACAATTTAAGTGAAGATGTTATTCTTCGTGCTGCTGCAGCGCGTACAATGGCTCGTCCTCAATACAATGATATGTATGTTAACCCAAGTGCTGTTGGTGCTAACGATGATTTACACGATAATCAATACTGGATTGTTGGTAATGTAGGCTTAGAACCATTCCTTGCTGATCAATTTGAAGTAGGTGTTGAGTGGTACTTCAACCCAAGTTCATTACTTTCTGCAACTGTGTTCATGAAAAATGTATCTAACTTCATTAGCATTAATGAATATCACGCTACTTCTGATGAAATTGACTTTGGTGGAACTATGAGACCAGATGAAGAAGCATGGGGTTGGACAGTTCAAGAGAAAGAAAATGCTAAAGACGGTGAAGTGCGTGGTTTAGAGCTTCAATATCAACAAGATTTTGATAACGGCTTTGGTTTAATGGCTAACTACACTTACACTGATACTAATACGGACGATGATACTTTCACTGATCAAAATCCATTCTTAAGTGATAGTTCAGATCATGTAGTGAATGCATCTGCTTTCTATGAAAATGATGACTTCTCAGTACGTGTATCTTATAACTACCGTAGCGAATACATGCTTCGTGAAGAAGGTGCATACGGCAACCGTTTACATGATGGTTTTGGCTCATTTGACTTAGGTGCGGTTTACCACATCAATGATAATATCGATGTTAAACTTGATGTTGTTAACTTAACAGGTGAATCATCAGAGCAGTTTGGTAACAATGCTTTCCAAACTAATGCAAGTGGTTTTGCTGATGGCTTCCCACTGTATGCTTATGAAATGGCTACACGTGTGAACGCTGGTGTAAGCATCAGATTCTAAGCAAGAGCTTAGCTTATAAAACTGTAAAAAGGGGAGTTTAACTCCCCTTTTTTTATCGATATAAAAAGTAAATTACCAGTTGAAAAGATAGTTTTTCTCAGTAACACTCAACGGTAAATATTGCCAATTGACTTCTAGGAACCCTCATGACTTCAGCGATAAATATATTAAGCTTTGAAAACCATAAAGACATTAAAATAAATCAATCTAATAACCACCTTCATGCCAAAGGGCAACAAGTTGTGCCACTGGTTGTGCATGAATTCTCAAAAGCCAGCGGGGAAATGCCAATTCTGTTTGTGAAAAATGCACAAACAGGTGAATTTCAAAGTGTTGCACTTTTAGGTTTAACTACTGATGAAAACTTGTTTTATAGTGAAGATAAGTGGTTATCTAACTATTTACCGGCATTAATCACCCATCATCCATTTGCTTTGGTGCCAAGCCAAAATGACGAAACTAAATTACAGGTTGCAATCAAAGAAGACAGTCATGTTGTTTCTACTGATGAAGGTGAGTCATTATTTGATGAACAGGGTAATGAAACCGACTATATGCAACAGCGTAAAAATGCGCTAGGTCGTTATTTTGAAAACAGTCAAACAACGCGTTCATTTATTGAGTTTCTAGTTGAAAAATCATTATTAAGCTTACAAAACTTGACGATGAAATTAAACGGCGAAGAGATTGCCATCAATGGGGTTTATCTTGTTGATGAAAAAGTGTTGAATGAATTACCAGATGAAGCTTTTTTAGAGCTACGTCAACGAGGTTACCTAGGACCAATCTATCATCATTTAAGTTCATTACATCAGTTAACACGTTTAGCTCAACTAAAAAGTGAAGCGTAAAAACCTTTAAGTTTAGGAGAGAGGAATGAGTAACGAACAAGTTAAATCAATCGCCATTGTTGGTGGCGGTTCATCAGGCTGGATGACAGCGTTATATTTAAATAGGCTTTATAACCAAAGTAAACAGGTGGTTGAAGTAACCCTGATTGAGTCCCCTAATATTCCTACGGTTGGCGTTGGTGAAGCGACAGTGCATAGCATTCGCAGTTATTTTGCCGCGATGGGGCTTGATGAAAGAGAGTTGTTACAAGAAACCAATGCGACGCTTAAAACAGGCATTATGTTTCGTAATTGGATGAAGCCAAACCAAGATGGCTCTACCCATGAGTATTTTCATTCCTTCGAGCAACAAAATATTGCCCGTTCTCTAGATATTTCTTCTGCCTGGATACTTGATAAAGGCTATGAGCGCCAAAGATACGATGAAGCAATTTCGATTTCCTCTCATTTAATTAAAGAAGGTTTATCACCTAAAAATGCAAACTCACGCTCTTATGAAGGCGTGGTGCCTTATGGTTATCATTTAGATGCTATTAAAATGGCTGCCTTTATGGCCAAAAAAGGTGTTGCTGCAGGCATCAAGCATGTTAAAGCTATTGTTGAGAGTGTTGATGTTGAAGGTGAAAATATTGTTTCAGTCAATACCGAGCAAGGCAGCTTTTCTGCTGATTTGTTTATTGACTGTACTGGTTTTAAAGGGCTGTTAATTAACCAAATTAAAGAAAGAGCGCAAAACTGGCAATCGTTTGAAGATGCGTTGCCATGTAATAAAGCCGTTGCAGTACAAATTGCTTACGACGAAACACAAGAGCCTAAACCGTATACTGAAGCAACGGCTTTGACTAATGGGTGGGTATGGCAAATAGATTTAGTTAATCGTCGTGGTACTGGCTATGTTTATGACGGTAACCGTTTAACAAAAGAAGCCGCAGAAGCTGAATTGCTTGAGTATTTAAATCAAGGCTCAGAAACACCAAAAGAGGTGCTTCGTACTGTGCACCTAGATATGAACATTGGCTGTTTAAAAGAGTTTTGGGTAGGGAATTGTGTGGCTATTGGGTTATCTGGCGGTTTTATTGAGCCGCTAGAGTCTACCGGGTTACATTTGATTAATGCTAGTGCTCGTTTATTAGGGACACACCTAACTAGCAAAAACACTCATCAAGCCGTACGTGATTCTTACAATAAAATTATGAATGGCACATATCAGGATTTGAAGCAGTTTATTGTTTTACATTATTGCATTACCGATAGAGATGATACTGAGTTTTGGCGAGAGGTTGGAAAAACAGCGCAATATTGCCAAGGGTTAGAAGAAAAGTTAGCGACTTGGAAACATAAAACCTGTGAATATATGGATATTGCAGGTGGTTATATCACCATGTTTTCTGATGAAAATTATCGCGCTGTGCTATATGGCATGAACTATTTTCCACAGCTGCACTTAACGGCAAATACTGATGACTCTGAGAAAATGTTCTCTGAATTTGATCGACGAGTGAATCAAGTTAATCAATTAGTGATGCCACATAAAGACTATTTATATAATTTACATAAATAGTTTTAAAGTATTGTAGTGTGTTGAGAGGTCATTCATATGTCACATGCAAGTGAGATTAAAAAAATTGTTATTGTCGGCGGTGGTACGGCTGGCTGGTTAGCGGCAAATCATCTTGCTAAAAATCTGATCACCTCTAAAGCTGATAGTATTGAAGTCACTTTAGTGGAATCAGCGAATATTCCTACCATAGGGGTTGGAGAAGGAACTGTGCCTATGATGAGACAGTCATTGCAACACTTAGGGATTAGTGAAACAGAATTTATTCGTGACTGTGACGCAACTTTTAAGCAAGGGATTAAATTTGTCGATTGGACCCATAACCCAGTTGCTGGCAAACCGCATTATTATCACCATGTATTTGACTATCCTCAAACTAGCAATATTGATTTAACAGCATACTGGCTAAAAAATATTAGGCAGTCTGGAAAAAGTTATGTTGATACCTTATCTATTCAAGGACAAATTTGTGATTCAGGGTTGGCGCCTAAACTGATTACCACGCCTGAATTTCAAGGGGCTGCCTCTTATGGCTATCACTTAGATGCGACTAAGTTTTCTGCGGTATTAACTAAAAATGCGGTGAATAAATTAGGGGTTAAACATATTCAAGCGCAAGTTACTGAGGTGCTACAAAATCAGCAGGGCGAGATAAAATCAATTATCACGGCTGAGCAAGGTGAAATATCAGCAGATTTCTTTGTTGATTGCACCGGCTTTAAATCTCTCTTATTAGGGGAAAAGCTGGAAGTACCTTTTGTTGATAAAAGTGACACACTGTTTGTTGATCACGCCGTCGCTATTCAAGTGCCTTATGAAGATCCAACTCAAGATATTCCTTGTCATACTATTTCAACGGCATTACAAACGGGGTGGGTTTGGGATATTGGTTTAAAAGCACGTCGAGGTATTGGTCATGTGTACTCATCATCACATGTATCACATGAGCAGGCTGAACAAGAGCTTAGGGATTATATTGGCCCAATGGCCGAAGGTGTTGATAGTCGTTTAATTCCAATGAAAATAGGTTATCGAGAAAAGTTTTGGCATAAAAACTGTGTAGCACTTGGCTTATCTCAAGGCTTTGTTGAGCCACTAGAAGCAACAGGTTTATTAGTGTTTGATGCCACTGCAAAAATGTTAGCGGAGCAATTCCCGAGCAGTAAAGTTGATATGCCATTAATTGCAGAACAATTTAATCAGCGTGTCAGAACAAGTTGGGATAATGTTATTGATTTTGTTAAAGCCCATTATTGTTTGTCAAAAAGAGATGATAGCCAATTTTGGCTGGATAATCGTGCAAGTGAAAGTATTCCCGAGTCTTTAAAAGAGCGCTTAGCACGGTGGAAGTATCAACCCCCCAGTGCTTATGACTTTAACAGTAAATTTGATATTTTTAATTTAGAAAATTATCAATACATTCTCTATGGTATGGATTTTACTACCGATTTAACGTGTTTTGAAAAGCGTTTATCTCAAGATGAACAGGCTGAGCAAGTATTTGCTAGTATTAAACAACACACAGATATGGCGCTAAATAAGTTACCTAAACATCGAGAGTTGATTGATAAAATTTATCAATATGGCCTACAAACACGCTAGGAAAACGACCTGCGATATTAAGGCACGTTGTTGTCTTTTATTTCCAAAGCATCAATTATTTAAACAGTTAAACCAGCGCTGATCATCTGCTCAGCGTAAGGTTTTAATTGACGCTGATATTTATGCCAAGCGTTTAAAGAATTGTTAAATAGCGGTTTTCTTACTTGGGCATTGCTTAATGTGTGAATAGTTCTGTTATTTTGATGGAACGCTAAACAGGCATCTTGCCAAGGTAAATTTAAAAAACTGAGTAACTCACGTGTTGTTTTTTCTTGCTCACTAATTAATGCTTGGTAGTTTAGTGTGAAAATCTTATGGGGTAACAACTTTTGCCAATGTTTCATGAGCTTATCTTGTGCAATGATCATCGAAGTAAGCTCGTCTAGATCATAACTATACCTATTGCCTTGCTCTAAAATTTGTTTGTAGGCACCCAGTAATAAATCCATTGGTGGTCGGTTGCAATATACTATTTTAGCGTTAGGCAGCGATAAATGAATTAAGCCAATTGCCTTATAATTTAGCGGCATTTTATCGGTTAAATACTTAGTTGTTTGTAAATGCTTGGTTAGTGTTAAGTATTCTTGACCAATGGTTCGCCAATGCTTAATGGATAGCTCGTTGGCCCAATAAGGAAAAGCTTGCTTTGGTTTTACCTTTTGCAATACTTGCTGGGTTGCTTTTGCTAATTCAAAAAGCTCGTCACCGGCAGCTACTTGGCTATGGCTTGAGATAATCTGTTCTACCAAGGTGGTACCTGAGCGGGGGAGGCCACAAATAAAAATAGCATTATTACTATCTTCATCAGTTTCATAGTTATCTACAGTTTGATTAGCTGTTTGTATGCCTTCGTTGGCGTTATCAAAAAAATCTTTGCCAAAAGTTTTGATAATATTGTCATGCTCATTCAGTTCAGCTTGGTGGTTATAATTGAATTGGCTTCTTTGTTTCTTAGCGCCTAACGCTAGATAATTAAATGCTTTGTCATAATCTTTAGTTGCGTCGAAATGCTTAAATAACGCATAAGCAGCGTAGATCTTCATTCTTTCACTGTGCGATTTTTCTTCTAATATGGTGACCAACTTAGCAAGGTAACTGTCCTTAAGTTGCGGCGTAATGTCACTGCGATGCCAGTAAGGTAGAGTGAAATCGGGTGCTTGATTGATGCACTCTTCAAACTCAGTTATGGCCTTTCCAAAGTCTCCTTGCTCTTTGTACATGATTGCTAAGTCGTTGCGCCATTCGACCTGCTTAGGCGATAACCTAACGGCATTTTCTAACGCTGAAATAGCTAAACTTGCCTTGCGTTGAAAACGATAAGCTTTCGACAGTGTTTGGTAACTAAGTGCATGCTCACTATGATGAGACAATGCTTTTTTTGATATAGACTCTAATAACTTATAGTCTTGTTGAAAACTTAATACTTTGTAAATTGGCTCATATGCAGGTAAGAAATCGGGCTGTTGGGTAATTATCTGTAGGCCGTAATCAAGAGCGGTATCTGCATCTTGTTTATGAATGGCTTGATGTAACTTTTCTAATGCCAAGTTAGTGTCTATGATTAATGGCACATTGTCGCTCTTAGTGCGTAAAGTGATTGTTTTTTGCATAAGAAGCTCTTTTATTTAGCAATTTCTTTATCGTATTGTTTAGTAAAATAACACAGTGAATAATTATTTTCTGTACTAGGGTATTTAATTTTGACAGCGCTGTCAAAATTGTGGATAGTAGAGACTAGAACGCTTTTATATTTATATTTTTTAATCCTTGTTTTAATTAAACAGCAGGAATAGGCTAATAACATGAATAAGAATAAACCTTTGTTATCATCATTACTTTTGCCTTCATTAACACTCTCGTTGGTGCTTGCACTGTCGGGCTGTGGTGAAGATAAACAAGCGGTAAATCATGCTAGTCAAGGTGCAGTGTCAGAGGAAAAGTCTGTGGCATTAGTTGCTCCTACGCAAGCAGCCATAGATGCTATTGCTGAAGGTCTTGATATTAAATATCGACAGTTAACGAATATTCCTTCAGATAAGTGTGATCAAAAAGTTGCTGATGGCGCATGTTTTGAAGTGGAACTGAGCTTTACAGCTAAAGAAGCTATCAATAGCAAGGGATGGGCGATTTACTTTAGCCAAATATCTCCAGTGCAGTCTTCACAAGGTGAGGAGTTTACTGTTGAGCACTTAAATGGCGATTTACATCGAGTTAATTTAAAGGAAAACTTTAGTGGCTTTGCTGCTGGTGAAACTAAAACGGTTATCTTTAGAGCTAATTTCTGGATGTTATCTGAAACTGATGCATTACCAAACTATATAGTTCATGCCGATGATTTAGCAGCTAAAGTTGTTGCTAGTACCAAAGTGAATTTTGATAAAGAATCTGGTTTAGAAGAACTTCCATTTGTGGTGCCTTTTCAAGATGAGACTACACAATTTAAACGTACTAGCAATGACAAGACAACTTGGTTGACTAGCAGTCAGTTATACCAAAGAAACCTTGCAACGAGTGAAGCAGCGGCTAGTAATAAGATTGCTGTCGCGAGTCGAATTATTCCAACGCCTAAGCATATTCAAGTTTCTAACCGAACGATTGATGTCAGCAACGGGATAAATGTTACTTATCAGCATGTTGAGCAAGCCGATGTTGAGGCAGCTTTGTCGCGTTTATCGCGTTTAGGGTTAAAGCAAAGTGAACAAGGCTTGCCATTAACACTTACGGTAGCAAAGAATGATGAAAAAGCGATTGGCAGCTACGCCTTATCTGTTTCACAACAAGGGATTGAAATTAAAGGGGTAGATGCTGAAGGTGTGTTCAATGGCCTACAGTCTTTAGCCAGTTTATATACCGTTGGTAGTACAGAGTTACCCGTCGTGAATGTTGAAGATGAACCATATTACGCTTTTCGCGGTATGTTAGTTGATGTTGCACGAAACTTTCATTCGAAAGAGTTTATTTTATCGTTATTAGATCAAATGGCCGCTTATAAACTGAATAAGTTGCACTTACATCTGGGTGATGATGAAGGGTGGCGATTAGAAATTCCATCACTACCTGAATTAACGGATATTGCGAGCCAACGTTGTTTTGATACGCAAGAGCAAACTTGTCTGATACCACAATTAGGCGCAGGTGTTGATACAAGCTCCGCTGTGAATGGTTATTATAGCGTTGCAGATTATGCAGAGATTTTACAAGCTGCCAGTGCACGTCATATCCAAGTTATTCCTTCTTTAGATATGCCTGGTCACTCGCGCTCTTCTATGAAGGCCATGACAGCGCGTTATAAAAAGTATCAAGCATTGGAAGACGAAGAAAAAGCGAAACAATTTTTGCTAGATGACTTTGACGATACAACGCAATATTCATCAGTGCAATATTATAATGATAACACCATGAACGTTTGCTTAGAGTCTACGTACAACTTTGTTATTGAAGTAATGACACAAGTGAAAAAAATGCATGCTGATGCAGGACAGCCACTTACTCGTTATCATATTGGTGCTGATGAAACGGCTGGAGCTTGGCTTGAATCGCCAGCGTGTAAAGCGTTTGTCGCTAACAATGATAAAGGTGTAACTGATATGAGTGAGCTAGGGGCTTACTTTATTGAAAGAGTTGCTGATATTTTATCTGATCTTAATATTGAAACTGCAGGCTGGAGTGATGGGATGTCACACACGCGAAAAGAGAATATGCCTGCAATAGTACAAGCAAATGCTTGGGATGTATTGTTTTGGGGTGGTCACGATAAAGTGCATGATTTAGCAAACCGTGATTGGCAAATTGTTATCTCAACACCTGATGCTTTGTATTTTGACTTTCCTTATGAATCTGATCCGAAAGAACATGGTTATTATTGGGCATCTCGTCATATAAACACAGAGAAGGTGTTCCAGTTTATGCCTGATAATTTACCGATTCATGCTGAATTTTGGTTAGATAGAGAAGACAATCCGTATGTTGCTGATGATACTAAAACACCTTTAAAACAAGGCCAAAAGTATTTAGGTATTCAAGGACAATTGTGGAGTGAAAACACGCGTACAGACTCTCTTGTTGAACATAAGGTTTTTCCAAGATTACTCGCTTTAGCTGAGCGTGCGTGGCATGTTCCTAGCTGGGCAGTGCCTTATAATTATCAGGGGGCAAAATACAGCCAAGATACTAATGTTTTTACTGATAAGTTAAAGCAATCAAGAGATGATGATTGGCACTTATTCGCCCATACATTGGGTGAGAAAGAGTTCGCTAAGCTAGAGCTTGACGATATTGATTACCGCCTGCCTACGGTTGGCGCTGTTGTTGAGCAGGGAATATTAAATGCTAATATTGCATTCCCTGGTTTAGGGATTGAGTATCAAGATGCACAAGGAAGTTGGCAAGTATATTCTCAGCCTGTAGCTGTTAAAGGTGAGGTTAGTGTACGAAGTCGTAGTAAAAACGGTTTACGTGTTAGTCGTACTACGCAAGTTAAATAGAAATTTTACCTGAGTAAGTTTTAACTTTAACTGTAAAATCATAGCCTTGCTCTAGTAAAGAGGGGGGCTATTCACATTAATATTAAAAATTACAAAAAAACAAATGACAACGCTGTCATTTTTGATTAGTATGATACTAGTTACTTATTGTTAGTCGTTAATTCGCATATAATGTAAATAATCAATAACTGAATCAATAACTGAGTAGTTAAGAGAATTTTTGAGGTTCATATGTTCACAAGCAGTGACAATAAAAAATTATTTTTAGGCATAGACGGTGGTGGTAGCAAGTGTAAAGCCATCGTTATGAATGAAAATAATGATATTTTAGGGACTGGTATTTCAGGGCCGGGAAATCCGTTACATGGCTTTGAACAAGCAACTAACTCAATTACTGAGTCTGCAAAGTTGGCATTAAAAGATGCTGGTTTAGTAGATGTTCCATTGAACGAATTATATGCGGGTGTAGGTTTAGCTGGTGTGAATATTCCAGCTCTGTTTGATGAAATGCAAGCATGGCAAAACCCGTTTAAACAAATGTTTTTAGCACATGATTTATTGATTGCTTGCTTAGGTGCGCATCATAATCAAAATGGTGCTGTGGTTATCTCGGGTACTGGTTCTTGTGGTTTTTCATGTATTGATGAACAAGAAACATTAATCGGTGGACATGGTTTTCCACAAGGGGATAAAGGCAGTGGCGCTTGGTTTGGTTTACAAGCAACAAAGCAAGTTTTACTTTCGTTAGATGGTCTTGCAGAGCCGTCGTTAATGAATGCCCCTTTATTAAAGAAGCTTGGTTGTTCAAGTGCTATGTCAATTGTGGAAATTGTAGCTGATAAAAAGGCGACATTTTATGCGCAATTAGCAAATTTAGTTTTTGATGCTGCAGAGCAAGGGGATAAAGCTGCTTTAGCAATTGTTGAAGAAGGAGCTGAATATATCAATTACTTAGCAATAAATTTAATCAACAAACAGGCGGAAAGAATTTCTCTACTAGGTGGTTTGTCTGTTCGATTAATACCTTGGCTAGCAACAGATATACAAAAACAATTATCTGAGCCGTTAAGCCCTCCAGAAGTTGGGGCGGTACTATTTGCTAGGCAAAAGCTTGCTGAACAAAATAATGAGCAAAAAGCCCTTTAATTGGTAGTGGCTGTTAACGAGATTAAAATTATGACTACCCAACGACTTTACGCGCCAAGACTATTTGATGGTCAAAATTTTTGTGATGATCAAGTTCTCACTATCACTGATGGCGTTATCACTGCTATCGATCAAGATATAGAGCATGTGGATGTTAAAGCTAATGGTTTGGTTGTTCCTGGCTATATTGATTTACAAGTTAATGGTGGTGGCGGTGCGTTATTTAACGATAACCCTTCGTTAGAAAAACTGACAACTATGATGTCTGCTCATGCACAGTTTGGCACCACGGCTATGATGCCTACTTTAATTACCGATAAAGTTGAGGTAATGGCACAGGCAGCTGAAGCAACAGCACAAGCTATCGCACAAAAAGTGCCGGGTATTCTCGGTATTCATTTTGAAGGGCCACATTTATCAGTGGCTAAAAAAGGCACACACTGTGCTGAGTTAATTCGTCCTATTTCTGATACTGAATGGCAAGTCTTATCGCGTCAAGATATTGGTCAAGTGATGGTGACGTTAGCACCAGAAACAGTATCAACAGATGATATAACTCGCATGACAGAGCTTGGCATTAAAGTGTGCTTAGGGCATACCAATGCAGATTTTTCAACGGCACAAAATGCGGTTGATGCGGGTGCTACGGGGTTTACACATTTATTTAATGCTATGTCTCCATTTCAAGGACGTGAACCGGGCGTTGTTGGTTGTGCATTTTATAATGACAATACACAAGCAGGCTTGATTGTGGATGGTCATCACGTTGATTATGTCAGCTGCCAATTGGCCATCAACGCAAAGCCCAATGGTGGCATATTCCTAGTGACTGATGCAATGCCACCTGTTGGCACTGACATGACTCAGTTTCCGTTATACGACAGAACAGTTTATGTAGAAGAGGGTAAATTAACTTCTACAACGGGCGAGTTAGCCGGCTCTTCTTTAGATATGGCAACAGCCGTTAAAAATACCCATATTAAATTAAATGTACCTTTGGATGAGGCATTAAGAATGGCTAGCTTATATCCAGCAAAATATTTATATGCTAATCAAGCGTTAAATCGTGGTGAGTTGAAAATAGGTATGCAAGCTGACTTGTTAATATTGGATGATGATTTAGACGTCAGTGAAACTTGGATTGCTGGCCAAGCTTTATATAAGCGTAAGTAAAAAATTAAGTAAAAAAGTAAGAAAAAAAATAAAAAACAAGATTACTAATAATAAGTTCATGCTGTGCTTAATTAGCTCAGTTGAATATAAATTCTAAATGAGGAAATAATTGACATGTTAGCTACGCAAGCGAGTGAAGAAAAGCAACAAGGTAATGCTCTACCTATGATTATTGTTGCGGGTCTGTTTTTTATATTGGGTTTCGCAACCTGGTTAAATGGCTCTTTAATGCCTTATTTACAACAAATTTTGCAGTTAACCCCATTTGAAGCTTCATTAATTCTATTTTCGTTTTACATTGCGGTAACCTTTACCGCTTTACCTTCAGCCGCTGTAATTCGTAAAGTAGGCTACAAAACAGGTATGGCCCTGGGTATGGCTACTATGATGATAGCGGGTTTATTGTTTATTCCTGCTGCTAAAACTCAAATCTTTGCGTTATTTTTATTTGCTCAATTAGTTATGGGCGCGGGTATTACCTTATTGCAAACGGCTGTTAACCCATATGTTGTTCGTATTGGGCCAGAAGAGTCAGCAGCTGCACGTATATCTATTATGGGGATATTAAATAAAGGTGCTGGTGTTGTTGCTCCAATGGTGTTTACCGCGTTAATTTTAAGTGGTTTTCAAGACGTGAGTGGTGAGTTAACTAAAGCTCAAATTGATGATATGGCTAACTCGCTTGTATTTCCTTATTTAGGTATGGCGGTATTTCTAGGATTGTTAGCCTTAGCCGTGAAAAAGTCGCCATTACCAGAATTAGAAGATGAAGCGGATAGTGATGAAGATCATTCAGGTCATGTTAAAGAAGCCTTATCTCACCCTAACTTAGCATTCGGTGTTGTAGCTTTATTCTTCTATGTTGCAGCAGAAGTAATTGCCGGCGATACCATAGGTACTTTCGCGTTGTCACTAGGCGTTCAGAATTACACTATGATGACGTCTTACACCATGCTTTGTATGGTGGCAGGTTATATATTAGGTATTGCACTTATTCCTCGTGTGATTTCTCAGCAAAAAGCCTTAATGGTTTCTGCAATTATTGGTTTGTTATTAACGGCAGGTATTGTGTTTGGTGATAACAACTCATTTGCTATCGCTAATACCTTATTAGGTGGTATTGAGTTGCCTGATACATTACTTCTTATTGCCTTCTTAGGGTTTGCTAACGCTATTGTTTGGCCTGCTGTTTTTCCATTAGCGTTATCTGGTATGGGTAAACTGACCAGTGTTGGCTCAGCATTACTTATTATGGGTATCGCCGGTGGCGCCTTTGGTCCAATGTTTTGGAGTATTGCTTCAACGTCAACAGGTTTGGCTGAGCAAGGTGGCTACTTAGTGTTATTCCCTTGTTATTTATTTATTTTATTTTATGCAGTGAAAGGCTGCACAATGAAAAGTTGGAAATAACTTAAACGTTATTTCTAACGACCTTATTATGTAGCTAAGTTGTCCCCTATACTTGGTTACGTAAAAAAGCTCTGCGGTCTGAGTTGTAGCTTTATTTAAAGAGCTGTTAACTCTGAAAGTTGAGGGTGCGTTAAACGGTCATTTGATCGACCCTGAGTTAATTATTGACTCAGGGTTTTTTTATGCCCTAAATAATTGTTTTTTTTATCTGAAATCAGTGTGGTAGCTCATTAAATAACCTGATTATATAAATCTGGTCTGTTTAGTGATGTTTTTATTTACTCTTTTAGGTATTGGTGTATATTTCGGATATGCCCTCGAATTATAAAAATCAAAGTGGTATACCTATATGAAACGCAAAGTAACAATAATATATTATCGTGATGACGGCCTAGAGTTGCATCACAAGGTTAAAACCTTCAAGCAGAATGAAGATGGTAGGGTTGTTATTCCCCAAGAATTTAAAGAGGGTAAGTCAATTATTGCGGTATGTGATGGTGAGATCCAAATACTCAATAAAGTAGGAGATCGTATTTTATCGGTTAACTATGTAGCCTAGTCCAAGGTGGCTTACCTAAAGTCACCTTTTCTTGCCTCTATAAAGAATCTATTTTTCTGGTAAGCCTGAAGCTTAATGCTTGTATGAAGCTAGACGCTCATTGCAGATAGTGAAGGGTTTACCCGTTTACCACAAGTTATCAATAACGCTTTAATTGATTGCTGTCGGTAGGCAAACGGGTTCTTAATTTATTCTTAGTTCTGACTTTTTAGTTGTTTTTCACTGTATTCAAGCTTGTCATAATGTTGGCCTTTCTCATCAGCTAGCTCAGCAGGCATATAGTTTTCATCATGCTTGGCTAAGACTTCACTGGCATCTACGTGTAAAGCACCTGAATCACCTTTTGTTAACGTACCATTGGCAACAATCCCTTGTCCTTCGCGAAATAAATCCGGCAAAATACCTTCGTAATACACTGAAATCATTGGGTCATCTTCACTGAAAACAATAGGCATTTTCATGTCAGCTAATTTAAAGGTTACTTTTAAATTGTTTGGGTCGCGCTTAACGCTGCCTGGCACCACTAAACCACCAATACGAATACGTTGGCCAATACTTGGCTTTAATCCTGAGTCTTTCTTGCCTTGGGTAATTTCAGAAGGGGTATAAAATAAATCAATATTTTGACTTAATGCGTAAAGCACTAAACCTGCAACAACACCTATGCCGATCAGAATTGAAGCGACTATGGTTAAACGTTTTTTACGGCGGGGATTCATGGAGATACCTCTTCGGTTGATACTGTGTTCATGGTATTGGCACTTTTTGCTTGTTTACGAACTTGGCGTAACTTGTCTTCTCGTTTTTGACGAGCAGCTATATTTTTAATGACTTTTTTGTGTTCAGCAATTGAGCTAACAAGTAGCAGTGTAATGAGTAATGCCGAGATACCAAAAGATAGCCATACATAAAAGCCATAGCCACCCATATCAAGAAATGCGCTAAAACTGTCAAATTGCATTATTTACGCTCCATAGCCGTGGTTTGTTCAAGGACTAAATTTCTCACCCAAGGGCGAATACTATTACGGGCTAAAATCTCACTTCGAAATCGAATACAAATGATGACAGAAACGAGTAAAACAAAGCCTAAAAAGCAAAAGATGAATGGCCAAAGCATATCTATAGACATGGAAGGTTTACCTAACTTGCTTACAGTTGAGCCTTGATGCAAGGTATTCCACCAATCTACAGAGTACTTGATGATAGGAATATTAATTACTCCTACTAAGGTTAGAATGCCTGCGGCTTTGCCAGCTAAATTTTTATCTTCAAAGGCGCTGTGCAGTGCAATCACGCCTAAATATAAAAACAGTAAAATCAATTCAGACGTCAGTCTAGCATCCCATATCCACCATGTTCCCCACATAGGTTTACCCCATGCAGCACCGGTAATCAATGCAATGGCAGTGAACACAGCACCAACAGGGGCCATTGCTGCTGCTGAAGCGTCTGCTAATTTGTATTGCCACACCATAGAGGTGAAAGCTGCTATTGCCATACCCACATAAATCCCCATAGAGAGTGATGCAGCCGGCACATGTATGTAAAAAATTCGAAAGCTATCACCTTGTTGATAATCGGCAGGAGCAAAGGCTAGCGCCCAAACAAGGCCTATAGACAATAACAATGCTGCTATGCCACTTAACCAGGGGAGTATCTTTCCTGCAAAGTGATAACTCACTTCTGGGTTTGCAAAGGGATGTAACCATTTCCACATAAACTATGCTCTTCTCTAATATGTTTTTAATATCAATAGTTAATTAGTACTGACTTTTAATGCTGCCCCAACAGCGAATGGGGCAAGCGTTAATGAACCTACAAATAGTGCGGCAATTATAGCAAGTTGACCACTATAGGGTAAGCCAAGCGCTGCTGTATCGATAGCACTGGTTGCAAAAATCAATACTGGGATATAAAGGGGTAAAACTAATAAACTCAGTAGTACGCCACCTTTTTTAATACCTACAGTAAGTGCAACCCCAATAGCGCCGAGTAAGCTTAAAATAGGTGTTCCTAATAATAATGTTAACATTAATGCACCATAACTTTGCTCATTTAAATGTAACAGTACTGCGAGTAGGGGCGACATTAAAATAAGTGGCAGGCCGGTAATAAGCCAATGAGCAAATATTTTCGCTAGCACTAAAATAAATATTGGTTGTGGGCTTAATAGCATTTGCTCTAGTGAGCCATCACGGTGATCAGACTTAAAAAGCCTATCTAAAGACAGTAATGTAGATAGTAAGGCTGCAACCCAAATAATGCCCGGAGCAATACGGCTTAATGTTTGTATTTCAGGGCCGATACCTAATGGAAATAACGTAATAACAATCACAAAAAAAAGTAACGGATTAATAATGTCGTCTTTATGGCGCATGGCAATAGTTAAGTCACGCTTAAGAACTAACGAAAATACTGCACGATAAGTTAAATCTGTTGTTGCCATAAGAGGAGTTATTTCCCTTTACTCTGTATATGCATCAAAAGCATAGTCTAAGGTGATTTTTTTTATTTGAGATGGCTCAAAGGTAAGTAAGTCTTGATGGGTGGTTAACACGATACACCCACCTTGTGCGATATGATTTTTAAAGCGTGCTTCCAACGCTTGTACACCTTGCTTATCAATCGCGGTAAAAGGTTCGTCTAAAATCCAAATTTTTGCAGATGATTTGTATAAGCGTGCTAATGAGATACGTCGATGTTGGCCTGCACTCAAGTGAGAGGCTAAGCTGTCTTCAAAACCTGTTAAGTTCACTTGTGATAAAGTGTCTTCTATTTCCGCTTCGCTTTCATGGAAACCATGAAGAGCTAGGTTAAATTTCAAGTTTTCCTGTGCCGACATTTCGCCTTTTACGCCAGGTAAATGTCCGAGATAAAGTAAGTTTTGATAAAACTCTTCACGATGTGAATTTATGGCGTTGCCATTATAAAAAACCTCACCTTCATAAGGTTGTGATAAGCCGGCTAATATGCGCAATAAACTGGTTTTTCCTGAGCCATTAGGACCTTCTACTTGAACAATGTCACCAGCATTAATGGTAGTGCTTAGTTGATCGAATAAGAGACGTTCCTCACGAATACACGTTAGGTTACAAGTACTGAGTAAAGCGGGTTGCGTAACTTCGGTATTGATGTTTGTATTACTGGCTGACAAAGGAACAAATACTCATTTAATGTTGATACTCGACAAATTCTAACTGATGCTAGTCAACGATTTGTTGACTTAGATCGCTTTTGACTTATATCGTTTTTGATTTAGATCGTGTTCTTATAAAGGACAATATCATACCATAGTGTCCTTTAAAGCGAATAACAAATAACGTGAGCAAAATTGTAACATTAAGAAACAAATAACACAGTGACATGAAACGATATATTAAGCTTTTCATTAAAAAAAGTATGCTAGAATTGCGCAGCCATGTAATTGTGTAGCACTATATCAGCTCTATTTAAAAATAATTTAACTGAACTAAAATACTCATGGCAAACTATGCAGAGTAACCGCGATAAATAAGTTTTCGGAGAAGTAAATGATACCTGATACGGTACCGCAAATAATACCTCATCTTATCCCTGAATTAGGGCACCTTGCTTTGGTAATTTCCTTAGCATTTGCATTGTGTTTAAGCATCATTCCTTTAGTAGGCGTCCATAGTTCTCAACAAAAGTTAATGTCTTATGCTAAGCCGCTTACCTTTGGTATGTTTATTTTTACTGCCATTAGCATTGTTATTTTGGGATATAGTTTTGTTATAGATGACTTTTCCGTTAAGTATATCGCCAGTCACTCCAATACCCACTTACCATATTATTTTAAAATTAGTGCTGTTTGGGGCGGTCATGAAGGCTCCTTATTATTATGGGTATTTTCACTAACAGCATGGACTATGGCTGTCGCTAAGTTTTCTAAAGATATAGAGCAAGAGTTTATTGCCCGAGTGTTAGCCGTTATGGGTATGATAGCGGTAGGTTTTATTGCTTTTACGTTGTTAACCTCTAATCCATTTGATCGTTTATGGCCAAATGTGCCAATGGAAGGACGTGATCTTAATCCATTGTTGCAAGATGTTGGTTTGATTATTCATCCGCCACTACTGTATTTAGGTTATGTAGGTTTTGCTGTTGCTTTTGCTTTTGCTGTAGCGGCGTTAATGTCTGGCAAAATGGATGCTGCTTGGGCACGTTGGTCTCGTCCTTGGACGGTTGGTGCGTGGATGTTTCTTACCTTAGGGATTGCTTTAGGTAGTTGGTGGGCTTATTACGAACTTGGCTGGGGTGGCTGGTGGTTTTGGGATCCAGTAGAAAATGCGTCTTTTATGCCTTGGCTTGTGGGTACTGCATTAATTCACTCTTTGGCGGTAACTGAAAAGCGCGGTACTTTTAGAAACTGGACAGTACTTTTAGCTATATTTGCCTTTAGTTTGAGCTTGCTAGGCACATTTTTAGTACGCTCTGGTGTGATAACATCAGTGCATTCATTTGCTGCTGATCCAACGCGTGGTGTCTTTATTTTAATGCTATTAGCCATTGCTGTTGGTGGATCATTGACTTTATATGCGTTGAGAGCAAGCAATGTGGCAAGCTTTAGTCGATTTGCCCTTTATTCACGTGAAACAGCACTGCTACTGTGTAATATTATTTTAGTTATTGCTGCAGTAACCGTACTGTTAGGTACTTTATATCCATTATTTGTTGATGCGTTAGGGTATGGAAAAATCTCGGTTGGACCTCCTTATTTCAATGCTGTGTTCGTACCCATCATGAGTGTTTTGTTTATTATCATGGGGATTGGCCCGCTTATTCGTTGGAAAAAAGCAAAGCAAGGAGAACTCCGTAAACAAATAGTTAAACCGTCAGTTATTAGTATTGTTTTTGGTTTGTTATTCCCTGTTATATACGGTGGTGAATTCGATGCTTTAGTTGCTATGGGCATGACATTAGCAATGTGGGTTTTTCTTGTCGTCGTCAAAGAACTTGTTAACCAGTATAGTAATAACCTCAAACCTTCACGAAGCCATTGGGGTATGACCATTGCGCATGCGGGTATTGCTGTGACTATTGTTGGTGTTACCATAGTGTCGAGTTATGAAAACGAAACTAATGTCAGAATGTCAGTGCATGAACGTGTTGAAGTGTCTGGTTATGAAATTGAGTTTAATGGCATTAAGCATGTAGAAGGCCCTAACTATAGTGCTGAGCAAGGGCAAATTAATGTTTATAAAAAGGGTGATTTTATTGCCTTGTTAAAACCTGAGCGTCGCGCGTATCGAGTACAAACTATGGGGATGACAGAAGCAGGTATTGATCCTGGCTTATTCCGTGATATCTATGTTGCACTTGGCGATCCGTTAGAGGGGGGCGCATGGGCTATTCGCGTACATTATAAACCTTTTGTACGCTGGATATGGCTGGGCGCGATATTTATGGCTTTAGGTGGTATTTTAACTATGTTGGATAAACGCTATCGTGCTAAGCAAAGTGCGAAAGTTAAAAAGAATCATCAACAAACGCCTAACCTTGCGAAGGCAAAACCGAGTATTCAAGCTGTATCGGAGAGTTCATAAATGAATAAGATTATTCGTTTTTTACCCCTTATTTTAGTGATTGCTTTGGGGGCTGTATTATATCGTGGTTTATCATTAAACCCTCAAGAGCTTCCTTCGGTGTTAATTGGTAAAACCATGCCTGATTTTTCTATGTCGACGTTAACAGATGAGAATAAGGTAGTTACTCAAGCTGACTTAGCTGGTGATATTGTTTTGCTAAATGTTTGGGCGACTTGGTGCCCAGCATGTAAGCATGAACATCCTTACTTATTGGAAATAGCGAATAACCCGCAGCTTAATACCTATGTGAAACTCTATGGTTTAAATTATAAAGATGAGCGTGAAGAAGCTATAAAATGGTTAACGCATTATAAAGATCCATATCAGTTTTCTATCTATGATGACGAGGGTTTACTCGGGGTTAAATTGGGTGTGTTTGGCGCGCCTGAAACTTTTGTGATTGATCATAACGGCATCATTCGAAAACGTTTTGCAGGTCCAATAGATACACGTGTGTGGCGTAAAGAGTTTGAGCCATTAATTAAACAAATAGTCGCTGAAAAACAACAAGGTAAGTAATAATGTTTAATAAAGTTTTAATAATACTTACCGTGATTTTTACCAGCTTTTTTGTTGTAAATAATGGTCAGGCTAGCCCCGTTGAAACTTTTGAGTTTCAAGATGAAGTGACCAAAATTCGATTTCAAGCATTAAGTAAAGAGTTACGTTGCCCTAAGTGTCAAAATCAAAACTTAGCAGATTCAAATTCAACGGTTGCCTCAGCCTTAAGACTCGATTTATATAACTTGTTGATTGAAGGTAGATCTGATGCTGAAATTGTCGACCTTATGGTCGGTCGTTATGGCGAGTTTGTTTTATACCGTCCACGTGTTTCAGCGGTTACTTATGTACTTTGGTTTGGTCCTGCTTTGTTAATTCTTATCGGTGTGATTGTTGTCATTGTCATATTACGCAAAAAGCCGGCAAGCAAAGCAGACTTGGCTTTAAATAGCGAACAGCAAGCAAAATTAAAGCAGTTATTGGCTGAAAGTCCAGATGAAATAACTAACCCTTCACCACAAAGTAAAGATCAAGAGTAAGTCAGTATTATGGAAATTGTATTAATCCTTTTTGTTTTTATTGCCTTATTGTTGTGGGTGATTTGGGTACCTTTTATTAAACAAAACAAGACACAACAACAAGCAAATATTGTTACTTCTATTCAACAAGGAGTACGCGCACAAACTAACATTAGCTTATATCATGAGCATAAAGCCGAAATTGAAAAAGATTTCGCCGAAGGCGGCATTGATGAAGAAAATTATCAATACTTGCTTGCTGAATTAGATAATAGTTTATTACAGGATATAGCATCTGCGGAGCAAAACTCAGAAACCACAGCAGAGGTTAAATCATTTAGCGCGATTTGGCCTATTAGTTTATCTATTTTTATTGTGGCTTTTAGCGTAGCTTTGTACTTAAAACAAGATTCTTTTAATAATTTAGTAAGCACACCTGTGCCAGCTCATGAGGCTCAGCAGGGTATGTCGGCTGAACAGCAAGAGCAAACACGTCAACAGCAAATACTCGACTATATTGCAAAAATGCAGCAACACCTTGAAGAAAACCCTGATGATGGTGAAGCTTGGTATAACCTTGGCCAAACGTTTGTTGGTGCTGGCGAATTTGACTTAGCCGTTAAAGCGTATGAGCAAGTTATTCGCATAGAAGGGGAACATGCGGATTTAATAGGTGCCATTGCACAAGCATATTATTATAAAAATAATCAGAAAATCGATGCCAATGTACAAGAATATATTGATCGAGCCTTAGCACTCGACATTAACGACCCTTCAACCAATATATTGCTTGGTATGCACAACTTTATTGGCCAAAATTACCAACAGGCTATAGATTATTGGCAGCGAGTGCTTGATAGTAATAGACAAGGTGTCAACATTGAAGCAATACAAGAAGCGGTGAATGAAGCGAAAAATCGTTTATCTTTACCGATAGAAACCCCAGAAGTTGCTGAAGTCGCAGGCCCTAATTTACAAATTAATGTGAGGTTATCTGCTGAAATTACTGAGCAGCTTGCTCAAGGGGAAGATAAAGTTGTATTCGTTTACGCTTTACCAACTAATGGTCAACGTATGCCGCTTGCTGCGGTTAAATTGATGGCAAGTGACTTACCTAAAGTAGTGACATTAAATAATAGTCAAGCAATGACACCACAAAATAATTTAAGCAGTGTCGAGCAAGTCCATATTTTTGCAATAATTTCTCAACGAGGTGATGTGGGTATTAAACCTGGAGATTTTAAAGGTGAAACCCTCAATATTGCTGTAGATGAGCAAGAGACTATTGAATTAGTTATTAATGACCTAGTTGAGTAATGGAAAGATAAAATGAAGTCACGTTTTAGTGCTAAACAAAAGTCGACTGAGCAAAACGCTATAAAAACAGGGATATTGTTAACGAATTTAGGTTCGCCTTCACAGCCAACAACGAGTGCAGTTCGTCGCTATTTACAAGAGTTTTTATCCGATCCTCGTGTTGTTGAAATTCCGAGGTTAATTTGGTTGATTATCCTACACGGTATTATTTTACGTGTACGTCCGAAGAAATCAGCAAAACTCTATCAAAGTGTATGGACTGAAGAAGGCGCTCCTTTAATTGTCATTAGCCAAGCACAGAAAGAAAAAGTGGCAGAAAAAATAGCGCAACAATATGGTGACAGTGTCATGGTTGATATTGCTATGCGCTACGGTGAGCCATCTATGAGTCGGGTTTTGCAAAAGTTTCAACAAGCGGGTGTTGATAACCTGATAGTACTGCCGTTATACCCTCAATATGCGGGTCCAACTACTGCTTCAGCATTCGATGCGATGAGTAAAGAATTACAAAAATGGCGTTATGTGCCCAGCCTGCATTTTATTAACACGTATCATAATAATCATCTTTATATTAATGCCTTAGCGAATACCATTAGCGAACACTTAAATGTTCATGGCAAGCCTGATAAATTAGTGTTGTCATATCATGGGATGCCAGAGTTATTTTATCAGTGGGGTGATCCTTATTATGATTATTGTCAGCAGACCACAGACTTACTGATTGATGAACTAGCTATAAGACCATTAGGTTTATCAAAAGATGATGTCGTTATGGCGTTTCAATCTCGTTTCGGTAAAGCGAAATGGTTGCAGCCTTATACCGATGAAAGCCTAGAAAACTTGGCGAAAAGCGGTCATAAGCATGTTGCTATTATTAGCCCAGCTTTTAGTGCTGACTGCCTAGAAACTCTTGAAGAACTTGAGCATGAAAACCGTGAAGTTTTTATGCAAGCAGGGGGTGAGGAGTATCATTATATCGCCGCATTAAATGATCGTGATGATCATATTGATTCGCTGATAAACGTATTGGCGCCAACACTTGAGTCTTTAAAGTAAAGAGTCCTTGAAGTAAAGTTTGCTTCACTATATTCAAATATAATGGCTTTTTTATTCACTAATCAGTCATTGACTAGCGTTAGATAAAAAAACTATCATCACAGTATAGCCATGTGAGTTTGATCTTTTTTGAACACTATCACACATGGCACTTCCCCCCTTAAAACAATGATAAAAAGGCAAGATATGAAATTATTCTCGTTCAATAAAATAGCGCTCGTTGCATTATGCTCTACGTTAGTACTGACCGCTTGTGAAGATAAAACGCCAGTTGCAGAGAAAGCTGAAAAAATTACCGCACCAACTACAGCGGAAATAGCTAAAAAAATTGCCAAAGAAACATTGATTGTAGATACACATATTGACGTGCCTTATCGGTTAGATCATGAGTATGAAGATGTGAGTCACGCGACTGCAAAAGGGGAGTTTGATTACCCAAGAGCTGTTGAAGGTGGTTTAAATGCTGCATTTATGTCTATTTATATTCCATCAAAACTGCAAGAAACAGGTGGTAGCAAAGCCCTTGCCGATAAATTAATTGACGATATTGAAGCTATTGTTAAGCAATCACCTGATAAATTTGCTTTAGCTTACTCAACCAAGCAAGTGCAAGAGAACTTTGATAAGGGGATAATTTCACTTCCTTTAGGTATAGAAAATGGCAGCCCGATTGAAGGGGATTTAGCAAACCTACAACATTTTTACGATCGCGGTGTTCGTTATATAACTTTAGCTCATGCCAAAGCAAATCACATCTCTGACTCTTCTTATGATGAAAACCGTCCTGCACAAGGTTTAACTGAGTTTGGTAAACAACTGATTGTTGAAATGAATAATATTGGCATCATGGTAGATGTTTCACACATTTCAGATCAGGCTTTTTATCAAGTCATGGAAATCAGTAAAGCACCTGTGATCGCATCACACTCTTCAGCACGCTTCTTTACCCCTGGTTTTGAGCGAAATATGTCTGATGACATGATTAAATTGCTAGCCAAAAATGGTGGTGTTATTCAAATGACTTTCAGTGGTATTTTTACCTCGCAAAAATATCGAGAGCAAAGTGCAGCGTTTAAAGTGGCAAAAGCTGACTTTATTAAACAGCATAACTTAAATGAAGAACTTGAAGCTGATATCGCTAAAATAGATGCTTTTGAAGAAGAGTATAAATTGGCTAACCCTTATGACTTAGGCGCTTTAGAGCAAGTGCTGGATCATTATGATCACGTGATTAAACTTGTGGGTATAGATTATGTAGGCATAGGCTCAGACTTTGATGGCGTTAGCGGAATTCTTCCTGAAACATTAAAAGATGTAGCGACTTACCCTAATTTAATTGCAGGTTTATTAGAGCGCGGTTACAGTGAGCAAGATATTGAAAAGCTATTGTCGGGTAACTTAATGCGTGTTTGGCAACAAGTAGAAGCATTTGCAGAGAACGCTAAATAACCTAAAGCATCTTAGCTAAATAAAAAGCGCATAAGTAATTATAATCACGCCATATTGACACTGTATAAAAACTCAGTACACTGTCTTTATGGAACAGATTGCTACTAAGAAAATAATTCACATTGATATGGACTGCTTTTATGCAGCCGTTGAAATGCGTGACTTTCCTGAATATCGAAATATCCCACTAGCGGTTGGGGGCGACGGCCCCCGCAGTGTTCTTTGTACCTGTAATTATCAAGCAAGAAAATTTGGTGTTCGCTCGGCTATGTCTGCGCTGAAGGCCAAACAGTTATGTCCTGAGTTGACCATAGTACATGGCCGTATGTCGGTGTATAAAGAAGTGTCAGCACAGATTCGTGAAATTTTTTTGCGTTATACCAGTATTATTGAGCCGCTGTCACTTGATGAAGCGTTTCTTGATGTCACTAACTCACCACAATGCCAAGGAAGTGCTACCTTAATAGCTGAGCAAATAAGGGCAGATATTTTCAATGAATTGAATTTAACGGCATCAGCGGGTGTTGCACCGAATAAATTTATTGCTAAAATTGCCAGCGATGAGAATAAGCCAAATGGTCAGTGTGTCGTTTCACCCGATAAAGTAACAGATTTTGTGAAACATTTATCACTTAAGAAAATTCCAGGAATAGGGCCAAAGACATTTCAAAAATTAGAATCGTTTGGTTTTTCCACCTGTGCCGATGTCAGAGCTTCTTCTGTCGCTAAGTTATCGACCATTGTTGGCAAGTTTGCTAGCAGTTTATATCAGAAAGCACATGGTATAGATAACCGTGAATTGGTGGTTAGTCGACAGCGAAAGTCATTAGCGATTGAAACAACTTTAGCGATTGACATTTTTTCTGAAGTAGATTGCTTAGCCGTTATTGAGCAGCTTTATCCTAAGTTACTCGTCAGGCTTGAGAAAGTTAAAGGCAGGAAAATAGTTCGTCAGGGTATCAAATTAAAGTTTAATGATTTTAACCAGACAACTGTAGAGCAACAAAGCTTAACTGCCGAGCAGGAAGTTTTTAAGGCCTTATTGCCAAAAGCACTTGAGCGCGCTAAAAACCGAGGTATTCGATTAGTTGGGTTAACCTTAGGTTTTGCTGAAGAAGATCAAGCAATAGAAGCGTATCTCGACAAGCAATTGACTTTGCTATAACGATTAAGGTTTAAGCGGTTAGAGTTTAAGTGAACAGAATTTAAAAATTCACGGTTTAATAGTTCAAATAGCCAGTCAAAGTGATGACAGAAGAAAAGCAAAAATCAACAAAGCAAAAATATCAAAAGCAAACCGCATTACAATGTGGCGTTGGCTTACTTGCTCGTCGAGAACATTCAGAGAATGAATTAAGGCAAAAATTATCGACGCGAGAGTTTGAACAAGATGAAATTGATATGGCAATTGAGTTCTTGCTTGAAAAAGATTACTTATCTGACTTACGTTTTGCAGAAAGTACCTGTCGATATCGCGTAAATCGAGGTTATGGTTGGCGTTATATTGCCAATGAGTTAACCCAAAAAGGGGTTAGTACAACAATTATTCAACAATTGCAGAAAAATTGCGAAATTGATTGGTATCTTCAAGCCGAGCTTGCGTATAATAAGCGCTTTAATGAATTTGAGGCAAAAGACCCTCAAAGCGCACAAAAAGAGAAAGCGAAAAGAATTCGTTTTTTACAGTATCGCGGCTTTTCTAGCGATGAAATTTTTGCGATAGATAGCATAAACATTAGTAAGTACTAACTGAATAAATAGATAGATTAATTAAGGTTCCCATGATTAAAAGCACCGCTGAAGTACGTCAGGCATTCTTAGATTATTTTGCCACGAAACAACACCAAATCGTTAAAAGTAGTTCGCTTGTACCTGGAAATGACGCAACGTTATTGTTTACCAATGCAGGCATGGTTCCTTTTAAAGACGTTTTTTTGGGTGCAGAAAAGCGAAGCTATACTCGTGCAACCTCAGCACAACGTTGTGTTCGCGCGGGTGGTAAACATAACGATTTAGAGAATGTTGGTTACACTGCTCGTCATCACACTTTCTTTGAGATGATGGGTAACTTTAGTTTTGGTGACTACTTCAAAGAAAATGCCATCAGTTATGCATGGGAATTTCTCACACAAGTTTTAGGCTTACCTAAAGAAAAACTCTTGGTGACTGTCTATGAAAGTGATGAAGAAGCATTTACGTACTGGAAAGATGAGATAGGGGTGCCAGTAGAGAAAATTATTCGTATTGGCGATAAGTCTCCAGATAAAAAATATGAGTCTGATAACTTTTGGTCTATGGGTGATACTGGCCCTTGTGGTCCATGTTCAGAGATATTTTATGACCATGGCGAACATATTTGGGGTGGTCCTCCAGGCTCTCCAGAAGAAGATGGTGATCGTTTTATTGAGATCTGGAATATCGTTTTCATGCAGTTTAATCGCCAAGCTAATGGTGATATGGAGCCACTACCAAACCCGTCTATTGATACTGGCATGGGGTTAGAGCGTATTTCCGCTATTATGCAAGATGTGCATAGCAATTATGAAATAGATCTTTTCCAAGCGTTGATTAAAGATACGGCCAAATTATTGTCTTGTACTGATCTCGATAATAAATCATTGCGTGTTATCAGTGATCATATTCGTTCATGTAGCTTTTTAATTGTTGATGGCGTTGTACCTTCAAACGAAGGTCGAGGTTATGTATTACGTCGTATTATCCGTCGCGCAATTCGTCATGGCCATAAATTAGAAGCGAAAGAGCACTTTTTCTATAAGCTTGTGAACTCGTTAGTTGAACAAATGGGTGAAGCGTATCCTGAGTTACTTCAGCATCAAGCAACGATTGAAAAGCTGTTACGTATTGAGGAAGAGCAATTTGGCCGCACATTGGATCGCGGTATGTTGTTACTTGAAGAAATACTCGATAATTTAGAGGGCGACACGATTAACGGTGATGATGTCTTCAAATTGTATGACACTTATGGCTTTCCAGCGGACTTAACTGCAGATATAGCGCGTGAGCGTCAATTAAATATTGATCATAGTGGCTTTGATGCTGCAATGGCTCAACAGCGAGAACGCGCACAGCAAGCGAGTAACTTCGGCACTGATTACAACCAACAGTTGAAATCTGATCATAAAACTGATTTTAAAGGTTATGATAATAATGCTTATTCTTCGACCATTGTTGAACTTTTCAATAATGAAGATCAAGAAGCGGTTGCGCAATTAAAAGCTGGTGAACATGGTTTAGTTATTTTAGATCGTACACCGTTTTATGCTGAATCTGGTGGTCAGGTAGGTGATAGCGGTTTATTACACCTTGATGGCGGTGTATTTGAAGTTGAAGATACAATTAAATTAGGTAACGCTTTTGCGCACAAAGGGGTTGCTAAAACAGATATGGGCCTTAACCGACGTGTTAAAGCTGAAATTGATGTAGACCGCAGGGCAGCCATTGTAAAAAACCATACGGCAACGCATTTAATTCATGCAGCTTTACGTACAGTATTAGGTGATCATGTTGCTCAAAAAGGCTCGTTATGTGATGAAGAAAAGCTTCGTTTTGATTTCTCTCATTTTGAAGCCGTGACAGCAGAAGAGCTTTATCAGGTAGAGCAATTGGTTAATGATGAGATTCGCCGAAATCACGTTAAAGAAACTGAATCAATGTATATTGAAGAAGCGAAAGCCAAAGGCGCAATGGCGCTGTTTGGTGAGAAATATGACGATGAAGTTCGAGTGGTTACTTTAGGTGATTTTTCTATTGAGTTATGTGGTGGTGTTCATGTTGAACGCACAGGTGACATCGGTTTATTAAAAATAGTTTCTGAATCAGGTATTGCTGCTGGTGTTAGACGTGTTGAAGCTGTTACGGCGACAACAGCCTTGGCTTATATCAATGATCAGAGTGAAACTTTAAATAAAGTAGCAAGCTTAGTTAAGTCTGATGTAGCTAGTGTGGATGCAAAAGTAGAGCAATTATTATCTCGCTCAAAAACACTTGAAAAAGAAGTAGCTTCTCTTAAGCAGGAATTAGCGGCACAAGCTGGCTCAGACTTAATCAATAGCGCTATTGAAATAAATGGTATTAAGGTACTAATTGCTGACTTAGATGGCGTAGAAAGTAAAGCATTACGTGGAATGGTTGATGAGCTGAAAAATAAAATGCAATCAGGAATTATCATGCTTGCAACAGCTAATGGTTCAAAAGTTGGTTTAATTGCCGGTGTGACAAAAGATTTAGTTGGAAAGGTAAAAGCTGGAGAACTTGTTAATATGGTAGCTCAACAAGTAGGTGGTAAAGGTGGTGGCCGACCTGATATGGCACAAGCGGGTGGTAGTCAACCTGAAAATATTACTGACGCTTTAGCTTCCGTTAAACCTTGGTTAACTGAAAAATTAGCTTAAATCTAAATAATCATTTTTAAAAATAGCCAATAGAAGTAATTCATTGGCTATTTTTTTATCAAATGAATAAATACTCTCTATGTTTGTACTTAAATCAGAACGTTTTAAAAACTAATGTTAACAGTGTGTTAACCGTACATATTAAAACTTAAAATAACATAAAAAAACACTTCCTAACTCTATTCAAGGTTAAGATAAGCTTGTTAGAATACTTACTACATTTGGTGAGCTCTAAGCACAGGAGCTTAAGTTCATCAAAAAAATGGCTTTTTCCTGAATATTTACTATTACTTAAGAGGTATGAAGGAAAAACATACTAATTTCATATATTACTAGCTTATATATATTTATTTAGTGATTCTTAACTTTAGAAAAAAGGAAGATGTATATGTTAATATTAACACGGCGTGTAGGTGAGACATTAATGATAGGTGACGAAGTTACCGTAACTGTCCTAGGCGTTAAAGGAAATCAGGTACGAATAGGTGTTAATGCGCCCAAAGAAATCTCAGTGCATCGTGAAGAAATTTATATGCGTATTCAAGCTGAGAAGGACGATAGTGAGGCATCAGGCAACGTATAATTATCAATAAATTAATTTATATGTTCATTAAAAAGCACCATTAGATATGGTGCTTTTTTATTCCCCTAAGAAAAGGAAATGCTTGAAAATTGATGTTTTTGTTTGAATTGTCAACAAACAGTATAAAAAGCTAAATAAATTAGCAAAAATGTTTGACTTATTTTTAAGATCCATTAATATTCGCACCCACTGGAGAGGTGGCCGAGTGGCCGAAGGCGCTCCCCTGCTAAGGGAGTATCTGGTTTATCCCGGATCGAGGGTTCGAATCCCTCCCTCTCCGCCATTATTTACCTAGGTAATCAATGGCAAATCTTTTAACTAAGATTGAAAAAATAGTTTATTGCGGACGCGTAGCTCAGCTGGATAGAGTACCTGGCTACGAACCAGGCGGTCGCAGGTTCGACTCCTGCCGCGTCCGCCACTTTATTAATTTAATAAAGTGGTTAAGTTAGTAATAACAGCTACTATTAAAGCTGTATAAAGAAATTTTTAGACCGCGGACGCGTAGCTCAGCTGGATAGAGTACCTGGCTACGAACCAGGCGGTCGCAGGTTCGACTCCTGCCGCGTCCGCCACTTTGATTATAAAAAAACCTAGCTATGCTAGGTTTTTTTATGCCCTAAATTTGTGTTCTATCTATTAGCTATTCTGTCGGTGCAAATCTATCGATGAATGATATAGCTCAACTCGCTTATCTGTATAAGCTGAAAAACTATACTGATTATTTAACGAACTCAGTCTCGAATCTTAGTTAAACCTTTATTTCCATAAACTCTCATTCTAGGTCGGCTTTATTCTAATCTTGTTATTGGTTTTTTGTTGGAAACCCTTCAAAGTTAGCCAGTCTTGTTTGAATTATTTATAGAGTGTGATTATTGAAATCACATCAAACTTTCTAGGTATTGGTTAGTTTTTATCGTCAAGTAGTTAATCGAATTTATGAGCATAAGTGGGGCGATTTACGGCTTCGACAAGAACTCACTAAACTAAGCCTTAGAGCGCTTGATGATATTATAAACATGCTCTATAAATAATATGAACAAGCATCTAAAGTCAGCGGTGTAACACTTATCAGCCGGGTAAGTAGTTCCATGGTTATCACTATTATTCACCTTAAATGAATAAAAAACCAAATCATATATTGTATATTGTTTGCTATAACTTATCTCTATCCCTGATAATTATTGAATTAGGATTGTATACAATATGTCTTTTATGCAATTTGAAATGAATAACAAGCAAAAAAGGCTGAATATTTCTTCTTTTACCTCTTGACGTGAAATTATTTTTATGAAACTGCGAAAAAATGTTTGTTTTTAATTATTGGAGTGATTATTCTAATTTCTGAAATTTAAAAATGAGAACAAATAATGAACGAAATGCAACAGCAATTTATAGAGGCTGGTACACTTATGCTTGCCGGTATGGTTTTTGTATTTGCTTTTTTAAGTATATTAATACTTTTTATTAATACTGTATTAGCAAAGCTGGCCATTACGTTTCCCGATCCTGTAGCGCCAAGTCGTAATCGCTCAGCGAAACAAATAAAGAAAGTAGCCAGTGGTGAAGTTTCACCTGCTGTTGTTGCTGCAATCAGCGGAGCGGTAACTCGCTATCGCCAAAAAAACTCTCAATAGAATTTAAAATATAAAATAAGGGCATAGTCATGAGCAAGCCATTAGGTATTACCGAAGTTGTCTTAAGGGATGGGCATCAGTCAATTTTAGCAACACGTCTTCGTTTAGAAGATATGTTACCTATCGCAAAAACATTAGATGAAGTAGGTTATTGGTCAATTGAGTCATGGGGTGGAGCAACCTTTGATTCTTGTATTCGTTACCTTGGTGAAGATCCGTGGGAGCGCATTAGAGCTTTGAAAAAAGCTATGCCAAATACTAAGCAACAGATGTTATTTCGTGGTCAAAACATTTTAGGTTACCGCCATTATGCTGATGACGTAGTAGAAAAATTTGTTGAGCGCGCTCATGTTAATGGTGTGGATGTGTTCCGTATTTTTGATGCAATGAACGACGTGCGTAACTTACAAACTTCTATTAAAGCTGCAGTAAAAGTAGGTGCACACGCTCAAGGAACTTTAAGTTATACCGAAAGTCCAGTGCATACGCTTGAAGGTTGGTTAACTATGGCTAAGCAGCTTGAAGATATGGGTGCTCACTCATTATGTATCAAAGATATGTCAGGGTTATTAAAACCTTATGATGCTGCTGAATTAATCTCTAAATTAAAAGAAACCGTTTCTTTGCCTATCGCTTTACATTGTCATGCAACGACAGGTTTAAGTGTGGCAACACAAATGAAGGGTATCGATAGTGGTGTTGACGTAATTGATACTTCTATTTCATCGTTGAGTATGACTTATGGTCATTCTCCAACGGAAACGATTGCTTCAATTGTTGAGGGAACGGAGCGTGACTCTGGCCTTAATATTGAGAAAATGGCTGAAGTTGCAGCTTATTTTAGAGGAGTTAGAGAAAAATATGAGCAATTTGAAGGAAGCTTAAAAGGTGTTGATGCGCGTATTCTTACGGCGCAAGTACCTGGTGGCATGTTAACCAACATGGAGAACCAGTTAAAAGAACAAGGTGCTTCAGATAAGTTTGATGAAGTATTAACGGAAATTCCAAAAGTACGTAAAGATCTAGGTTATATTCCACTAGTAACACCAACCTCTCAAATTGTTGGTACTCAGGCAGTGCTTAATGTACTAACTGGTGAGCGTTATAAGTCAATTACTAAAGAAACTGCTGGTGTATTAAAAGGTGAATATGGCTCAACAGCTGCTGAAGTAAACTCAGAGCTACAAAACCGTGTATTAGATGGTCAAGAAGCTATTACTTGTCGTCCGGCAGACTTGCTTGATCCTGAAATGGATAAACTTTCAGATGAGCTGCAAGGTGTAGCTTCTGAGAAAGGTATTGCACTGGCTGATGATACTATTGATGACGTTTTGACTTATGCTTTATTCCCACAAATAGGGTTGAAGTTCTTAGAAAATCGAAATAATCCTGATGCGTTTGAGCCTGTACCAACAAAAGCAACACCGAAAGTAGAAAGTGCAGCGCAAGCCGTGTCTGCAACTGATCCTGAAAGTTACGCAGTAAGTGTTGATGGTAAAGTATATGATGTAGTTGTTGCCCCAGGTGGCTCAATTGAATCAATCACTCATCCAGCTGGTGATGACGCCATAAAGCAGTCAGCTTCTATTTCTGCAGAAGAAACATTAAATGCGCCTCTAGCGGGTAATATCTTCAAAGTTTTAGTGTCTGAAGGTGATAGTGTTGAAGCGGGTGATGTCGTGATTATTATGGAAGCGATGAAAATGGAAACTGAAGTACGCGCAGCCAATGCAGGTGTTATTACTAGCTTACATATTAAAGAAGGTGATGCCGTTGCAGTTGGTGAAGCCTTACTAAGCTTTTCATAGGGGATAGCATGGAATCGTTACATAGACTGTGGTTATCTACAGGTTTAGCAAATTTTGAGTTAGGCCAAGTAATCATGATGCTGGTTGGCTGTGGCTTATTGTATCTTGCTATTGCTCGTAATTTTGAACCGCTTTTACTTTTACCTATGGGTTTTGGTTCAATTTTAACGAATATCCCTGTGGCTGGATTTTCAGAAGTGGGTGGCTTACTTCACTATATTTATTATGCTGGGATTGATACGGGTATCTTCCCACTATTAATCTTTATGGGCGTAGGAGCCATGACAGACTTTGGTGCCTTAATTGCTAATCCTAAAACATTACTGCTAGGTGCTGCCGCTCAGTTTGGTATTTTTGCTACTTTATTTGGCGCTATTGTACTTAATGCCGTACCGGGGATTGAGTTTACGTTAAAGGATGCCTCTGCGATTGCTATTATTGGTGGTGCCGATGGTCCTACTGCTATATTTTTGGCGTCTAAATTAGCGCCTGAACTACTAGGGGCAATAGCGGTTGCTGCCTACTCTTATATGGCGTTAGTACCTATTATTCAGCCACCGATTATGAAAGCGTTCACGACTGAAGAAGAGCGTAAAATTGAAATGGCACAATTACGCCCAGTGACTAAAATTGAGAAAGTTATATTTCCACTTGGTGTATTGTTAATGACAATTTTCTTCTTACCGGCAGCAACACCATTAGTTGGTATGTTCTGTTTAGGTAACTTGATGCGTGAGTGTGGAGTGGTAGACCGTTTGAGTTCAACGGCTCAAAATGAGTTAATAAATATCGTTACCATCTTCTTAGGTTTAGGTGTTGGCTCAAAGTTAAGTGCAGAAGCTTTCCTTAATGTAGAAACGTTAGGCATATTAGGGCTAGGTGCTGTGGCTTTCTCAATTGGTACCGCCTCTGGTGTTCTTATGGCCAAAATTATGAATAAGGTTTCTAAAACTCCAATCAACCCACTAATTGGAGCAGCAGGGGTTTCTGCTGTACCTATGGCTGCTAGGGTTGCTAATAAAGTAGGTTTAGAAGCTAACCCACATAACTTCTTGTTGATGCATGCTATGGGACCGAATGTTGCGGGTGTATTAGGCTCAGCAGTAGCAGCAGGTATTTTATTAGCTTTAGTTGGTTAATAACTTTTACCTGATAAACGGATAATGAAAACGCTAAGCTTGTCTTAGCGTTTTTTTTGATGTTAATAAAATGTAATCATTTCAAAGTCTTTTGTCGGATTGTTTTACACTTGTTCAATTTTATAACTGTTTAACCTTCTAATCACAAGAAAAGTAAGAAGTTTTTTGTTTTGGCCTGTATTTTGCTTTTATTGTTGTAACATATAGTTGTATTGCTTAATCAGAGCAAAGTTTTTATAAGGGTTTAAAAATGAATTTAATCAAAGTTGTAAAAGGGATTTCTCTTTCGTTAGTTTTGGGGATGTCGGCAGCAAACGCTGGTGTAATTGAGTCATGGGATATTGATTTACATGATCTTAGACTGAACGGCAATATTACTGAAGTTGCAGGTCAAAATCAGTCAACAATGAATACTTGGATGTGGAACGGCTCTGTTCTTAAACTAAATGAAAATGCTTGGTTTTCAATTGACTTAGCAGATGCAATTGGTGAAACAAGTTTAAGCTTAGCTGAGCTAGATAGTAATATTATTCTTTCTTTTGATTTCCGTGCTAGTGAATTTATGCCTGAAATTGCTGGCTTATCAGTTAATGGTGTTTCTTCTGATGATGCTTTCAACTTATTTGGCTCTCAGAGTTGGGGAAGTGATGCTGTTCAATATACTGCTAACAGTAACCAATGGCAGCATTTTGAAATCAACCTAGATGAATTAACCAGTGTTAATTCATTTTCTACAATCACCTTTATCAATGATTGTGATGCAGCAAATGGTTGTGGTGGATCAGATGTTCGTTTTAGAAATTTAACCCTTACTCAGGTACCTGAGCCTTCAACGATCGCAGTATTAGGCCTTGGTTTATTAGGTTTAGCAGCAAGTCGTAAACGTAAAGTTTAATAAAGCAATATTTGATTATAGTAAGGTAAGTTCCTTACTAAATAAAAAACCGAGCTATGCTCGGTTTTTTATTGTTCAATTCTCAGCATAAACTTACTTTGAACAATTTCTCACTGTATTTTAACGTGACAAATAAAGTACAATGCCTTATTCGTATTTAGCTTCTTCTTATGTGTATGAAACCTCTGTTAACCTTCTGCTTTTGTTTATTATTTTTAAATGCTTGCTCTACCTCATCAACAGGTCGCAAACAAGTATCGCTGTACTCTGAATCCGAGCTCAATCATATGGGCACTGTTTCTTTTGAGCAAATGAAAAAAGAAACACCTATTAGTAGTGATATAGATATCAATCACTTTGTTCAATGTGTTGCCAGTTCTGTAACCGCTTATGTACCTGCCTCAGCTCATCAAGGAGAGTGGGAAGTTGTGGTTTTCGACTCTGAGCAAGTAAATGCCTTTGCTTTACCTGGTGGTAAAATTGGTGTTTATACAGGTATTTTGCATGTTACTGAAAATCAAGATCAACTTGCGGCCATCATTGGCCATGAAGTAGGGCATGTGCTTGAACATCATTCAAATGAGCGTTTGTCAGCTAATAAATTATCAAACGTTGGTATGATGGTGGCAGCTATAGCCTTAGGGGCGAGTGATGTAGACAACAAAGGATTATGGGTTGCAGGATTAGGTATTGGTGTTCAATATGGCTTGGTGATGCCCTATAGTAGAGCCCATGAAAGTGAAGCTGATATTGTTGGCCAAGAGCTTATGGCACGTGCTGGCTTTGACCCCAAAGCAAGCATTCACTTATGGCAAAATATGGCTAAGTTAAGTAAAAGCTCACCGCCTGAGTTTATGTCTACTCACCCTGCAAACGAAACGCGCATTAAACAGCTCAGTGAACATTTACGTGTTTCTGAGAAGCTTTATATTACGAAAAAAGAGCAGGGTAATTTACCTCAATGCCCTAAGCCTGAAATGGTGACTAGCGGTAAGGAGAGCTGATTGAGAGGCTAACATAGCACAATGCGAGATACCCCCTGAGTTTGTTATTTGTACGTTTTTAAGGGTGTAACTTGAAGTTTTGCCAGCTATTGTCTTTTTTCTCAAAGCATACTCTATCATGTAAGCGATTTGCACGGCCTTGCCAGAACTCAATATAGCTTGGTTTAACCCTCCAGCCACCCCAAAATTCGGGGTGGGGTACTTCACCTTCAGCATACTTTTCACTAAAGTGCTGCATTCGATCTTTAAGTTCATTTTGATGAGATAACTTTTGGCTTTGTTTTGACGCCCAAGCACCCACTTGGCTGCCTCTATCACGGCTATGAAAGTAATCAGCTGATTCTTGTGCTGTCACTTTTTCAACACACCCTTCAATACGTATTTGTCGCTGTAAAACATTCCAATGAAATAATAGGGCTACTTTACTGTTATCTGCTAATTCATGGCTTTTTCGACTGTTATAATTAGTAAAAAAAACAAAACCCTCGTCATCAAAGGCTTTTAACAACACCATTCTACTGCTTGGTTGTCCGTCAGGACTACAGCTGCTTACTGACATCGCTTCTGGCAATAGAATGCCGGCTTTATTAGCATCTTCAAACCATTGATTAAATAATGGAAATGGGGT
Source organism: Colwellia sp. SU-HH00943 (assembly GCF_057546125.1). NCBI lineage: Bacteria > Pseudomonadati > Pseudomonadota > Gammaproteobacteria > Alteromonadales > Colwelliaceae > Colwellia > Colwellia sp. SU-HH00943. Next base: position 119,122 of record NZ_BAAJLW010000001.1, on the reverse strand, counting down.
GGAATCAGTAGGAATTTCAGGTAAGGGTAATGCAACACCTTGTCCAAAGGTAAATAAACAACGTAGCTTTTCAAATAATGTCATGGTGAATGAGAGCTCTAGAATTGACTTTTATGGCTAGATAATACTATCTAGCCATTTTTATGCCTCTAGTTTAATGATGATTACCCATATAATCTAGCGTTAAATTAGTGAGTAATTTAACGCCTAGCTTCATACCGCTTTCATCTATTTCAAATTCAGGGGTATGGTGATCAGGAGCTTTTTCTGCTGGTGTACTCTTTGATTTTCCACCAACAAATAAGTATAAGCCAGGCACTTTTTCTTGGAAGAAAGAGAAATCTTCAGCACCCGTTACTGGGTTGGTTACTTTGGTGTTTTCTACTCCAGCCGTGGCTTGTAATACTGGCAGCATATCAGCCATTAACTTTTCATCGTTATAAGTGATTGGATAGCTGTAATCCAGTGGCAAGGTTACTGTCGCTTGAGCATTCATACTTTTTGCGATGCTAGAGGCCTTGTTATGCACAGATTTATGTATATGTTTTCTAATGTCTGGATTCAAGGTGCGGATAGTACCAATAAGCTCTACTTCATTAGGAATAATATTTGAGCGATTACCACCTTGTATCTTGCCTACAGAAACAACGGCAGCGCTATCTATTAGTTCTACTTCACGACTAACGATTGTTTGTAATCCCATGATTATTTGGGCTGAGGTTACAATAGGATCGACACTATTCCACGGGTAAGCACCGTGAGATTGTTTGCCATGAACAACAATCTTAAAGGGATCAACTGCTGCCATAATACCACCAGCGCGATAATGCACAGTACCAACATCTTTATTTGAGCTAATGTGCAAACCAAAAATCACGTCTACATCAGGAGAAGATAATACGCCTTCTTTGACCATGATTTCTGCGCCGCCTACTTCACCTGCGGGTGCTCCTTCCTCGGCGGGTTGAAAGATAAATTTAACTTTACCGTGTAATTTATCTTTCATTGAGGTCAATATTTTTGCTGCCCCCATTAACATAGCAATATGCGTATCATGTCCGCACGCGTGCATAACACCGACTTCTTGTCCGTTAAAGGTAGATTTAACTTTTGAGGCAAAGGGTAAGTTAACATTCTCTGTTACAGGCAAACCGTCTATATCTGCCCGTAATGCTACAACTGGCCCTGGTTTTCCTGAGTCTAATACAGCCACAACGCCTGTTTTTGCTACACCTGTTTGCACTTCAAGCCCTAGAGATTTTAGAAATTTTGTAATTGTTTTAGCCGTTTCAAACTCTCTATTTGAGAGCTCAGGATACTGATGGAAATGACGGCGCCATTTAATAACATCGGCTTCCACTTTCGTTGCTAAGCTGTTTACTTCATCGCCATGAGTAAGGGTGTTGGCTTGTATCTGTTGACAAGTACAAGCCAATAATAAAGGGAGTAGAAGGAGGTTTTTACTTAATTTTGCTTTGCTAGTTTTGATCATAATAAGGCTTTATTGTTATTGAACGTAGTTAGACCATACTGCATTTGTTCAAAAAACACGAATGTTAGTTTTTGGTATGTTGAGCGTTACCAATCGTCCTCATCATCAAGTAACTCTTTAAGCCTTTTTTTCTCCATCAGTTCATCAATGCGTTTTCTCGCTAACAAATTTTTTTGTGCCTGCTCTTTTGCCTCTTTCTCAGCAAACTCATTGGTTTCAATATCCGCTATTTGTTCGCTGTCATCATCGCTAGCATCAATATCATCTAAAAAATCGTCATCACTTACCATCAGCTTTACTCACTAAAAATATGAAATGTTGTCAGTGTAGATACTAATCAACATAGGCAAGTAATAAAATATTTTCAATAGATTTTTCTACTTTCTCTTAAGATTGCTTGTTAAACTGTTGTCTTATATAGCATTAAAGTATTAGCAGACATTATTATGAAAGATGAAGTCTTCATTACCTGGTTGCAAGATTTTCAGCAGCAAGCCTTGGCGTTAAATGAACGTCGAGTAGTTGTGCTTGTTGGTGATGAAATATGGGCTCACTCATTGTTGTCTGCTGCTAAAATTGTAGAAATTTCGCAAACCACAGAAAAGCGCAGTTTAATATATGCTGATAGCCATCTGATTGCGCCAAACATTTCCTTACAGCGCTTTGGCGATCAACTTGGGCGAGAGAGTGATTATGTTGTGTTTAGTCATGATAAGTTCCCTATTGATGCCTTAGCGGCACTCTCAGGCACAATTGTTGCCGGTGGTGTGCTGTTTTTAATTTTTAGAGACGATGAAGCGTTTACAGAAAGCCTTTTTTTAAAACGCTTTTTAAACTTGATAAATGCTAAGTCATCGCATGTGATAGTAAAGCAGCAAGTGATGGTTTTACCTGAGCTTCCACTCCTAGATAAGTCAAGTATACAAACGCCTGTTTCAAAAACGAAAACTTCAGAAAAGCTGCTAGATTATGCCTGTGTGACACATGAGCAGGTTAAGGCGGTTGACGCTATTTTAAAAGTTCTTAATGGTAAACGAAAAAGACCATTAGTTTTAACCGCTGATCGAGGGCGAGGTAAGTCATCTGCCTTAGCGCTAGCAAGTGCACAACTCTTAAAAAATGCCCAAAAAGATAACCCACTACATATTATTGTGACCGCTGCTAGTGTTGACGCTTTACAGGTGTTTTTTGATCAGCTTGCTGTGAGCTTACCATCAGGGCAAAGTTATGAAAGTGGCTTTGACTATCTCCATGGCCGCGTTGAGTTTGTTGCTGTTGATCAATTAATTAAGCATAACCTTAAAGCAAGCTTGTTATTGGTTGATGAAGCAGCCTCGATTCCTGTTTATCTTCTTGAGCAACTAGTACTTAGTTACCACCGCGTTGTTTTTGCCAGTACAGTACATGGTTATGAAGGGGCAGGCAGAGGCTTTACTTTGAAGTTTTTAAAAAGCCTTGAACGTTTATGCCCTCAATGGCGAAGCATGCATATTCATCAACCTATTCGCTATAGCATTGATGATCCGCTGGAACAATTGATATTTGATACCTGTTTGCTTAATGCCGAGCTTGAAGTCTTGAGTACTGATGAAGAGAATTTAATTAAGCAAGATCTGATACAGGATAATTTAACCTTTGCGCACCTTAGCCCAAAAACTCTATGTGAAGATGAAGCGCTTCTGTCACAAGTGGTTTCAGTGTTGGTAACTGCTCACTATCAAACAAAACCTAGCGATGTGAAAATGTTGCTTGATAACCCGCATGTACAATTGGTTGCCTTATTTACGAATCAGAATAATAAACGATGTGTTGTGGCAGTGGCCATGCTAATAAACGAGGGAACTTACTTTAAAAACAACGTCAAAGCAGAAGATATAACAGCTGTTAAACGTGGTCAAAAAAGGTTAACTAATCACTTTGCTCCTCAATCTTTACTAACCCAATGTGGTGTAGAAAACGCTTTTGAATTTCACTATTTACGTGTAATACGCATTGCAGTACATGTGCAATTACAGCAGCAAGGGATAGGGAAATACTTTCTCAGGAAAATCTCTGAATTTGCTCAATCACAACAAGTTGACTTTTTAGCTTCAAGTTTTGGCGCCACTAAAAATTTATTGGCTTTTTGGCTACAAGATAACTACCACATTGCGCGATTAGGTTTTACTAAAGATAAAGCCAGCGGCGAACACTCAGTTTTAGTTTTAAAAGCCATAAGCGATAAATCGCCAACATTAGAAACTAGAGTAAATAATGAGTTTTATCGAAGTTTTGATTTTTTATTAACGGATGATTATCAAGAGTTAGCGGCTGACTTAGTGGCATTAATTTTAAGTCATTGCCCTAATGAGATGTTACTCAGTCTATCTGAACAGGATAAACAAAATGTTATTGCCTATACCAAAGGTTACCGGCAATACGCATATTGTTCGTTTAGTTTATATGTTTGGTTGAAAACTCAACTAGTGAATCAAGGGGAGACAAAGCAAATAAAGTTTGAGGGAAGTAGCTTCGCTTTATTGATTCAACGTATTCTACAAAAAAAATCTGTTGCAGAGCTTTGTCAGCTGCATCACCTCACTGGAAAAAAAGCGTTAGAGCAGCAGTTAATTGCAAGTGTTAAATCCATTTACTGATGAATGATAACTTTGCCATGACCAGAATTTTTGCATAATTAAATAATCACATCGCTTGCTACCACAGTGTGCGATATCGTCATGATGTAATAGTCGGTTAAGATAGTAATTAATTGTTTTTGCTAAGCTAAGGCTTGGGTGTTCTTTATAGGTTGAGATTAATATTGATAACCAAGTCTCCAACTGTGAAAACTCTTGAGATGCTTTTAAGCACATAATTTATCCTCATGTGTTAATGCAGAATTAGCACTGCTTGCTAGTGCCGCCTGCCATAAAACCTTTTTGGCATCAGTATTTAAGCACTTGCAATCACTGCAATGTAATAATCCTGAGTTAAAAAGTTGCATCAGTAAGTCAGCAGATAACTCTACTTGCACTTTACTTTCTTCAGCCAAATTTAAAGTATGAGTAGCCATTATTATTCTCCTTTTTTAAGGTTTTAACAAAGATAAAACAATTACCAATTAAATGCAAATAAGAATTGTTATCATTTGTATGAGTAATAAGTAGAGAAAATAAAGTGCCATTAATAATTATTTAAGTACAATATTCTTTATGGACTATTTGTAAGAGAGTTTAATGCGTGAATATTGCTATTTGTGTCGAGAATTTAGTCAAGCAATATAAAGATGTTAAGGCGGTTGATGATATAAGCTTTAGCGTTAAAAAGGGACATTGCTTTGGTTTATTAGGTCCAAATGGAGCAGGGAAGACCACCACTATTGAAATAATGGAAGGTATAATTGCCGCCAGTGCTGGCCAAGTTTTATATCAAGGTAAAGCGGTTGATGCCAGTATTTCACAGCAAATAGGTATTCAATTTCAACATACTGCACTACAAGACTTTTTAACGGTAAAAGAAACTTTAACGTTATTCTCATCGTTTTATCAACATACCCTTGAGCAAGAAAGTTTGATTGAGCTTTGTGATCTGGCCGATTTTCTTGATCGAGATAATCGCCTGCTATCAGGTGGGCAAAGGCAACGTTTATTATTAGCGTTAGCCTTGATCAATGATCCTGACATTATTTTTTTAGATGAGCCGACAACGGGGCTAGATCCTCATGCGAGAAGAAACTTTTGGCAACTCATAAAAAATATAAAAGCCCGGGATAAAACGATTATTCTAACTACGCATTATATGGATGAAGCTGAGCAACTTTGTGATGATATTGTGATTATGGATCAAGGCAAAATTATCGAATCAGGCACACCGCATGAACTGTTAAGTAAGCACTTTACTGAAGTGTTTATTTATTTACCAAAACAGCAAATACCCGAAGCGCTAGCCAATGAATATGCTTGGCAAACACAGGGGGAACGCATTGAAATAACCACTAACAATGTTGAACAAACCTTAGCCTTACTTATGGAGAAAAATGTCTCTCTTGATGGCTTGCATGTAAAGTCTGCAAATTTAGATGATTTGTTTTTACATTTAACAGGGCATTCATTGAGGGCAGACAAATGAACATAAAACGATTTTTTGCTGTATTTAAAGCCCGTAATATTGAGTTTTTTCGGGATAAATCCTCTTTAGGTTGGAACCTAGCTTTTCCTATTTTATTACTGGTTGGTTTTTCATTCATATTTTCAGGCGATGGGCGCTCAGCCTATAAAGTGGGTATTGTTAGCCAAGAATCTCTGGCAGAGGGTGAAATAGCTAAAACAGGATTAAGGGAAACGCGTTTTATTGATTTTGTGGACTATGAAAGTGTTGATGTTGCCAAAGAAAAACTATCAAGGCATACGCTAGATATAGTGATAAGCAGTCAATCTAAACAATATTGGGTGAATGAAGAATCATCAAAAAGTTATTTAGTAGAAAAAATATTTGATGATCAGCTAAATAATTATACTCGTTTGGTAACATCGGGAAAAAAAATTCGTTATGTTGACTGGGTGTTACCCGGAATTTTAGGGATGAATATGATGTTCAGCTGCCTATTTGGTGTTGGCTACGTTATTGTTCGCTATCGTAAAAATGCGGTACTTAAGCGTTTAAAAGCAACACCTTTATCAGCATTTGAGTTTGTGTCTGCACAGTTATTATCACGCTTATTTATTGTGATGTTTATGTCTGTTGTTGTTTATAGCGGTTGTAATTTTCTGTTTGATTTTTATATGTTAGGCAGTTATTTCGATCTTATTATTATTGGTATGTTAGGGGCATTTTGCTTAATCAGTTTAGGTTTGTTAGTGGCGTGTCGAAGTAAAAGTGAAGAGCTTATAGGCGGTTTATTAAACTTAACCTCATGGCCTATGATGATGCTTTCAGGTGTATGGTTTAGCTTAGAAGGTGCGCCGCCAGCATTAAAGTTTTTCGCTGATTTTCTACCGCTAACGCATTTGGTTGCGGGTGCAAGAAAAGTGATAACTGAAGGCGCGTCATTGGGGGATATTAGCTATCATGTTAATATTTTGCTGATGATGAGTATTGTTTTCTTAGCACTTGGGGCATACCTTTTTAGTTGGAACACTGAACGTTAATCGACAAAACTGCGTTAATCTAATACACTAGTGGTCATACCTTTTAAAATGTTCTCAACCCTCATATAGCTATTTTGATGTCTTGTTATAAAGGGTTGGAAAAGCGATTTAGTTGAGAAATTACATGTCTGTAGTGATTAGTGGTACCGGTTTATTTACCCCGGCTGAAAGCATTTCAAATGATGAGTTGGTTGCGTGTTTTAATGCCTATGTTGATAAGTTTAATGCTGAAAATGCCTCAGGCATTGAACAAGGTGATGTAACAGCGTTATCTTATTCTAGCAGTGCTTTTATAGAAAAAGCATCGGGTATTAAAAGTCGTTATGTCATGGCGAAAGATGATATTTTAAATGTTGATATCATGCGCCCCACTTTCACAGAGAGAGCCAATGAATTACTTTCTCTTCAGGCTGAAATTGGTGTGGCAGCTGCTAAGCAGGCTATGGCTGCAGCCAATAAAACACCAGAAGATATTGATTTAGTGATTGTTGCTTGTGCGTATACACAGCGCTCATATCCTGCCATGGCGATTGAAATACAACATGCTCTTGGTTGTGGTGGTTGGGCATTTGATATGTTAGTTGCCTGCTCGGCAGCAACTTTTGGTATTATTAATGCGGCTAATGCTATTCGAAGTGGCACTGCGAAAACCGTATTAGTGATTAATCCTGAAATTCTTTCACCGCAAGTTAATTATCGTGATAGAGACAGCCATTTTATCTTTGGTGATGTGGCTACGGCCTCAATTATTGAGCATGAGTCAACAGCGACAAGTGAGCATATTTTTAAAATCATTGGTGAGCAGCCAATAACGCAGTTTTCAAATAATATTCGCAGTAATATCGGCTATATGAATCCATGTAGTCCTGAATCTCAATTTGCAGATGATAAATACTTTATACAGCAAGGTCGTAAAGTATTTAAAGAAGTGCTTCCTATGGTGTCTAGTTTAATTGCTTCACAAATGAAGCAAGCTCAAGTTGCTCCGAGTGATATTAAGCGTCTTTATTTACATCAAGCTAATATCAATATGAATAATTTTATCGCCAAGAAAGTGTTAGAACGTGATCCTAAAGCTGGTGAAGCGCCAATTATTCTAGACGAATATGCCAATACCAGCTCTGCAGGTTGTATCATTGCGCTACACAAACATCATGACGGCTTAAATCCAGGTGATAAAGCTGTACTGTGCTCATTCGGCGCAGGGTATTCTGCTTGTTGTTTAATCTTAGAGTATAAGTAACATTACACTAAGCTGGGCTCAGGTTAACTTAACTTAATTATTAAGCAACTTACCACTGACTAATTATGTTAGTGATCAGCTTTGCAGTGTCTTCAGGTCGCTCCAAAGGGAACATGTGTCCACCATGTGTTGTTGTTAAAGTTACTTTTTCATTTAATTTAGCGAACTTCTTAAAGAAAATATGCGGGCAAACATCTGTTTTGTCCGCATATAGCAAAGTGGTTGGTACGGTGAGCTTATTTTTGTAACTAGATAAGTTTTCAGGGAGATTGCGAAAGATATCCGCTTCAACTTGTGCATCAAAAGCGAGTTCAAGTTGGTTGTTTCGCTCGACAATACCGTGTTGTACGTAATCATTGAGACAACGTTTATCAAAGTTTTTAAATAGATTTCGCCTTGCATATAACTTGGCTATATCTGTGCCTAAAGGCCAATGTGTTCGCCTATTCTTTGCTTTACCAGCGGGGCTAAATTTATCAATCAGTTTAGTTTTCTTAATATATTTCATCGCAATGGCTGTAGTGCCTGTGATAACGGGTGGATCAAGCATTACCACTCCTTTAAATAGTTGCGGTTGCTGACATGCTGCGATAAATGAGATTACGCCACCAAAGGAATGCCCAACATTAATAACTTGTTTTTGGTTATGCTTACTTAATTGCTGCTTTACATAGTCAATTAACTCATCAACCAGAGGTTGGAAGTTATCTTTAACAGGGTATTTTTGATTATGACCGTACTTTTCATGACCAATAACTTTGTATTGTACTGGTAAGTAGTTAAAGAGAGTTTGATAACTGGAAACAGGAAAGCCGTTGGCATGTACAAAGTTTATGATAGTGTCAGGCATGCTTAAGTCATGTGTAAAAGAATAATACAGCTAATTTAAACGGGTGTTTTAATGTTGTCAATGTATAGCTGCTTGAAGCATAACACTGTGACTTAGGCATTAAAAAACCCAGCAAGCTGGGTTTTAAGTGGTAGAGTATAAGTACTTGGTGTTAACTAAAATTCTTCTAACATGTGCTCTAGTGAGTCGTCATATGCTTTCAGTTCTTTTTCTAGTTGAAACTTATCTCTAAGTTGCTCTATTTCACGCCATTTTCTTTTTTTATTGGACGATGTTTTTCCTTTTGCTGGCTGACTAATTGATTCTAATACTTGGTTTAAATTATCCATAAAACACCCCTTAAATGGTAAACACAAATCAACTGCCCCTTTTTAATATCACATTTTTTAAACGATGCAAATAAAAAACGCACAATTTAGTTAAAAATTGTACGTTTTGAAGTGTGATTGTTTACTACCAATTAATGGCGCAACCTTTGGGAACTAATTGTTATAAAAGCTCTGCTAATTGCTTTTCAAGTTTCACTTGGTCGATAGCAAAATTGCGAATACCTTCACTAAGTTTTTCTGTTGCCATCGCATCATCATTCATTTGCCAGCGAAACTCTGCTTCAGTTAATGGCGCATCATTGTTTGCTTGAACATTACCTGGGGATAATTTTTGCTCAATTGTTTCTGTGCTTTGCGCTAGCTCGTCCATTAACTGAGGGCTAATGGTTAATCTATCACAACCGGCTAAAGCGAGAATTTCACCTTTATTTCTAAAACTAGCACCCATAACCACCGTATTGTAACCTTGCGCTTTGTAGTAATTATAAATGCTGGTTACAGAAACAACGCCTGGATCTTCATCACTTGCGTACTCAGAACGACCAGTATCTTTTTTGAACCAATCAAGAATTCGACCAACAAAAGGTGAAATAAGGTAAGTACCTGCTTCAGCACAAGCCCTTGCTTGGGCAAAACTGAAAAGTAGTGTTAAGTTACAGTTTACACCTTCTTTTTCAAGTTGTTCGGCTGCTTTAATACCTTCCCATGTTGATGCAAGCTTGATTAAAATACGATCATTTGTCACACCAGCTTCGTTATACATTGCCATGAGCTTGTGCGCTTTAGTGATTGAAGCTTGCGTGTCAAATGATAATCGAGCATCAACTTCTGTTGAAATACGTCCAGGGACAATTTTTAATATCTCTAAACCAATTAATACTGATAGTTTATCTGCTGCATCAATAACTTGTTGCTTAGCATCGTTTGATTGCTGCTTTGCCCATGCAACCGCATCATTAAGTAATGTTTGGTATGCAGGTAAAGCAGCTGCTTTTAATAGCAATGACGGGTTGGTTGTAGCATCTTGCGGTTGAAATTTTGCAATGGCTTCAATATCACCTGTATCGGCAACTACAGTAGTCATTTGCTTCAATTGCTCAAGTTGAGAAGGGGTGTTTGTCATGACAATACCTTAAATAATACTAGAAATTTTAAATAGTTGAATTTTATTGGTTGCATACTACTACATATAGTAATCAATGTACGTTATTTGTCCTTTATTTCTTATTAATTCGCAGAATTATTTATAAGTAAATAGTTCCAAACCCCTCATTCAGTTAAAAACAATTTTACATTTACCCTGTGTTATACTGGTGGTATAAATACATTATCTTTAATCTCTTTTTTAAATATCGAAAAATACTATGTTACTTGTTGTTTCCCCAGCTAAAAAACTTGATTTTGACACCCCTTTGGCAACTGAAGAATACAGTCAGCCAACGTTATTATCTGAAAGTGAAATCTTAATCGAGCGTTGTGCAAAGCTAACACCTGATCAAATAGCTTCTCTAATGAAATTAAGCGACAAATTAGCCGGTTTAAATGCTGCACGTTTTGGGGAGTGGTCTTTACCCTTTACACCAGATAATGCTCGCCAAGCCATATTAGCGTTTAACGGAGATGTATATGCAGGTCTAGACGCGAATACTTTCTCACAAGAAGATTTCACCTTTGCACAAAAGCATTTTCGTATTTTATCTGGCTTATACGGCTTATTAAAACCGTTAGACTTGATGCAAGCATATCGTTTAGAGATGGGCACCAAACTTGATAATGTTAGAGGAAGTAATTTGTATCAATTTTGGGGGGATATCATCACTAAGGAATTGAACCAAGCCTTAAGTGAGCAGGATGATGAAGTGTTGATTAACCTTGCTTCTAATGAGTATTTTAAAGCAGTGAAGAAAAAGTCATTAAATGCTGAAGTGATCACACCGCAATTTAAAGATTGGAAGAATGGTCAATATAAAATGATCAGCTTTTTTGCCAAAAAAGCACGTGGCTTAATGGCAAGGTATATCATTCAAAATCAATTAACTGATGTTGAGCAATTAAAAGAGTTTGATTTGGCTGGTTATGGTTTTAATGCTGATTTAACCCAAGGTAATGATCTGGTTTTTACCCGTAAGGAAGTCTAGTAACACTAGCCCGTTAAGCACTATGCAGTAATGACGGGTTACGCTATTTTTTAGTTAAGTGATAACCAGTGTGTGATAACTAATGCTTTATCACCAATGAATAAAAGGAACTTCAATGTTAACGCTATTAGCAAAACTATTTTCAGCACTCAATTCTGAAAGCTCAATCAGACAAATTGCCTTGGCGATTTCATTGGGCTTTATCGTGGGCTTGTCGCCCTTATTAACTTTACACAATGTTATTATTCTCTTTCTTGTGATGTTGATAAGAGTTCATTTAGGTAGCTTTATTTTATCAATGGGCTTCTTCTCTGGAGTAAGTTACTTGCTTTCTCCTGTTATTGTTTCTGTAGGTGAGTCTTTACTAACAGCCAATGGTTTGTCGGGGTTATTCACTACACTTTACCAATCAACCTTTTTCAAGCTCGCTCATTGGCATAATACTTACACGCTCGGGGCATTAGTATTAGGTGTGATTTTAGCTGTGCCTTTATATTTCTTTTCGACATTTATTATTGAAAAATACCGAACTCATATCATGACTTTTTTCGAAAAATTCCGCATTGTTAAAGCGCTAAAAGCATCTAAGTTTTATCGACTATATTTACAATTTTCAGGGCAAGATAGCTCATTTGGAGGTGCGCTATGAGCTCAACAGTAAATAATAAAGGAGTTAAAAAGTTTATTCGCTTCAAGGGATTAATTGGTTTTGTTGTCGTCATGGCAATCATCATCACTTTGCTATACCTTTTCGCTGAAACACTGGTTAAAAAAGGTATAGAACAAGGGGGAGGGATGTTACTGGGTGCTGAAGTTAATGTTGACTCTGTTGATTTAGCTTATTCACCACTGATGGTAACGATAAATGGTTTTCAAGCGACGGATGTCGAGCAACCAAGCCATAACTTATTTAGCTTTAAACAAGCGAGTGCTGGCGTTGATTTATGGCAATATTTGTTAGGAAAAACCATTATTGAGCAACTTGAAGTCAGTTCGCTTGAATTTATGACTAAACGTGAAAATGCAGGTGAAGTTTACCGTCAAGACAATGAAGAAAATAAACAAACTGATGACACGGAAACATCATTATTACCTGCTGTTGATTTACAGTTACCTGACGTAAAGACCTTATTAGCCACCGATGATTTATTAACGGTTAAAGCGGCAAAAGCGTTACAGCAAAGTTATCAAGAAGAAAGTGAGAAACTAGCACAATTAAAAAGTAACCTGCCAAGCAAAGCGAAACTTCAAGCTTATCAAGAGAAAATAAAAGCTATTGGTAAAATGAAAGTGAAAAGCTTAGCTGATTTTAACAAAGTAAAAGCTGAGTTTGATGCTTTGAAAAAATCATTTAATGCTGATAAAGCAACGGTGAAAAAAGCTAAGGTTCAATTAGCTGCTTCAAAAGAGCGCCTAACTAAGCAAGTGGCAACATTGAAAAACGCCCCTAACGCTGATTGGAAAAATATTGAAAGTAAATATCAGCTTGATAGCGTCAATACAGAAGATTTTGCTCATATTCTTTTTGGCGATAAAGCACGTGGCTATTACCAAAAAGCTGAAGGTATGTATCAACGTATCGCGCCAATGTTATCTAGCTCTGATGATGAGGCGGTGCACGTAGAGCAAAGTCGCTCAACAGGTCGTTTTATACATTTTGATGAAGAAAACCCTTTGCCGGAATTTCTCATTAAAAAAGCCAAACTTTCCATTGTGCTAGCGCAAGGTGATTTTGTTATCAATGGCAGCGAATTAACCCATCAACATTGGTATAGAGCTAAACCTAGTTTATTGGTATTTACGTCAAGCAACTTACTTTCAACAGGTAAAATGGAAATTAATAGTCAGTTTGAAATGACTAAATCAGGTGACATGACGGGGGAAGGCGACTGGAATTTTACACAGTTAGCATTAGAAAACTTCACACTTAACGAAAGTGAGTCATTAGCGTTAACACTAAGCCAGGGGGACTTATCGGGTCAAGGGAGTTTTAACCTTAGCCAAAATGCGCAATCTAATCATATTGAGAGTGTAAACCACTTATCGTTGAAAAATGCAACGTATCAAGGGCAAGCTAAAAGTACCTTCGCCAACATGTTACTTGATACTTTTAAGTCAATGAATAATTTAACTGCAGATATCAATATAAACGGCGAGATAAGTGATCCTGATATTTCCATGTCATCTTCTTTAGATAATGCATTAGCAGGCGCTTTTGAACAACAAATTGCTGATAAACTAGGTGAGTTCAAAGGCAAAGTAAATGCTGGCTTAAATGAAAAACTTTCAGAAAGTTTAAAAATGAAAAGCCAAGGAAAAGAAGAGCTGATTAATTTTGAGGCTTTATTAAATGACACTGACAGTGCTCTAGATGCCTTAAAAAATTCAGATGTTGTTAAGCAGCAGAAGAAAAAGTTAAAGGACAAGGCTACTGATAAGTTAAAAGGTAAGTTAGGTGACTTATTTGGTTAATAAATAGTTATATTACAAAACGTTAAAAGCGGCACAATAAAAATAATCTAGTTTAAATCGCACTTTAGAACGTTTACCCCAATTAACGCAAAATGAACTAAGGAAGGAAAAATGAAAAAGTATATGGCTGAGTGTATTGGCACTTTTTGGTTAGTATTAGGTGGTTGTGGTAGTGCGGTTTTAGCTGCAGGTTTTCCAGAGGTTGGTATTGGTTTATTAGGAGTATCATTAGCATTTGGCTTGACCGTGCTTACGATGGCTTATGCTATAGGGCATATTTCTGGTTGCCATTTAAACCCCGCAGTTTCTGTTGGTTTGTGGGCTGGGGGACGTTTTCCTGCAAATGAATTGATGCCTTATATTATTGCTCAAGTGGTGGGAGCGATAGTTGCAGCGGGTGTTTTATATCTTATTGCGAGTGGTCAGTCTGGCTTTGATTTATCGTCTGGTTTTGCTTCTAATGGTTTTGGTGAACACTCCCCTGGTGGCTATTCAATGACGGCTGCCTTAGTGGCGGAAGTGGTTCTGACTATGATGTTTATTTTTGTCATTATGGGCGCGACAGATGAGCGAGCACCAAAAGGTTTAGCCCCTATTGCTATTGGCTTATGTTTGACACTAATTCATTTGATTAGTATTCCAGTGACGAATACTTCTGTTAACCCTGCACGTAGCACTGGCGTGGCGTTATTTGTTGGAGATTGGGCGACAACTCAGCTTTGGTTGTTTTGGGTTGCACCTCTTATTGGTGGTTTTCTTGGTGCAAAAATTTATCGTTTTGTTGCCACAGAAAAGTAACTGAAACCTGTTTTAAAACGGTAGTATTTTTTAGTGGTGACTAAAAAATACTACCAATAACTTCTAAAGGCTAACGTCACTCCCCAACCTTGATATTCACCGCCATCATTAGCTTTATCTTGCATGTCAGCATATTGCAAACCAAGTTGCAGCTTTAACTTATGCTGATATAAAAGCCAGTTTACGCCTGCATATAATTCTTGATACTTATCGCCTTTATCGTTAACAATTTTATTCTCATATCGACCAAGTTTTAAGCCATTCTCATCAGTACTGTTTAAATAAGTGTAACGTATTACCCATTGTATTAACTCAGATTGTTGGTAAGAAGGCATAATAACTATGCCATGCATATCACTTTGTCCTAAATCTCCTTGAGCATAAGAAAAGTCATGGGCAAGTACCCAGTTGTTTAGGTTGAAGTGGCCCGAAATATTATAAATGGCAGAAAGTTTAGCTGTGCCAGCATTTTGGTGAGTATCGTTATAAACATAGTCAATACTGATATCACCACCATCCCACCAAGTGGAGCTGGAAAAGGTTTTATTTAATGTTAATAACGTAAAATAGCTAGCGTCGTTAAAGCCTATTTCATCGGAATCATCACTTGCAAAAACACCAGCGTTGTATGTTAGGTTTTCTGAAATATTACCTTTGGCACTAACGCCTGAAAAATACTCATCCGTGAACCAAATATTATTAGTGACATTATTTCGTTGCGGCGTGAGTAGCCTTTTAGATGATGTTTTACCATCTAAGGTAAAGCCTGCAGAATGTTTTAAAAAAGTCAGCGTTAATTCATCACTGGCTTTATATTTTATGTTGGCATCTGTTAAGCGGTTGTACCAATTATCTATAGGCTCATCTAGCTTGATGTCCGCTTCAATGGTGCTGGTAAAGTTTTGATATTTCCCTTTGAAGCCAAATCGAAAACGACGCCAAGTAATATCATTATAATTCCCTTTATTGCCGTCAAACCATGCTGAATCAGCCTGTAATCGTCCTGAGAGTTTTACATAATTATCATTTGGCGATTTAACTATCTCTGCCGCTTTCCAAAGCTCTTTATACGAATCGCTTTTGACAGGAAAAATAGTTAAAAGAGAAAATAATACGGTTAACAGGCGAAGTACACGTGAGTATTTGGGGTGCATTATAAGAGCATTAAATATAAGTGTGGTTTAATATCAATTCTAGCAAAGCTTGCGGTAGTTACTAGATCTTAGAAATAAAAAAGCCGCTAAAGTTAGTAGCGGCTATAATTGTGATTTTCGTTTTCGTTAACTAAAACTTGTATTCAGCACCCGCATAGAAATATGCGCCGTTAAATCCAAATGGTGCAGAGCGACGTGAATACGTAAATACTCCAGGACTATTTACAATTACGTTGCCATTACCATCAACAATGGTACCAGTACGAGAGTTACCAATTTCATTTTTATCAGGATAGACATCAAAAATATTATTACCGCCAACATTAAAAGACAAGCTTTCAGTTAGCTGATAACTAACACGTAAATCAGTCAAGACTTCAGCACCATAAGTTTGTCTTCCACCGTCTGTAATAGTGTACTCACCGTAACGGTTAAACGCTAAATTAACGGTAAAGTCACCAATATTGTATAAGCCACTTAAGCTAATGCGATCTTGAGGCTGCCATTCTTCAATAATAGAGATATCTTGTTCTGAAAAAATTTCTTCAGGAGGAATATCACCTAAGCCGCTATCTTCAGGTGCAAAAATACTGACTACTTCTGTTTCAGTAAAGTTAGCTGCGAAAGTTAAATCTAAATCACCACCAAGCAACTCAGTATTCCATGTGGCAATAATATCTACCCCAGAGGTTTCGGTATCAGCTCCATTGAGGAAGAACTGCCCAGCGCCAGCGCCAGAGGCAGTTAAGGCAGCATCTAGAGCAGGAGATAACCCTTGCCCTAACTTATTACTAATCACAATACGATCATCAATATCAATTGAATACCAATCGATAGTAATGTTAATGTTATCGCTCACTTGAATAACAGTACCTAAACTGAAGTTAGTTGCTTCTTCTTCTTTAAGCTCAGGTATACCAATAGCTTGTGCTAGATTCGAATCATTTCTAAATGTACCTACCTGTACGGCAATTTGATCGCCAGTAGGATCATCTGGATTCGTTACAAATTGAGTACTGATATTATTGAAATATAACTGCTGCATTGATGGTGCTCTAAAACCTGTACTCATTGCACCACGAATAGCAATATCTTCTGTGATAGACCAATTAGCTGCTAACTTAAAGTTAGTACTATCACCAAAGCCATCATAATCATCATACCTAGCTGCACCACTTACGATAAAGTCTTCGGTAACTTCCACTTCAGCATCAGCATAAAAAGAAATAACATTACGTGTTTCATCAACTTCTGAAATCGGACCTATACCACCAAACCCTTGAGTACCAGCACTACGGTCTGTTGGATATAAACTTGAACCCAGCACAGTATCATAATCACGATAAGAATATTCATCACCAGGAGTCACTTTATAGAAGTCTGTACGTATTTCTGCCCCCATAGCTAATGAAAATAAATCAAAGTCTTGAGTATAATCGAGGTTTAATGTTGATAAAGCCAACTCTAACCCGTATGCAAATGCTTCACGAGGAACCGCGTTTCTTATCTCATCAGGAGTAATAGCCGCAAGTGAACCATCAGCATTATATTGCAATGAATTTGCATAAGATGAGTTTATGGTATCGCCAGTTGTGTAGTCAATATTGTTTTGACCGTAGGTATAAGATAAATCTAAACTAGCTCCATTATCGAAATCAGTTTGATAACCAAAATTGTATGATACATCTTTAATATCTGAGTTTATCTTAGGTAAAAAGCCTGCGGGAATCGTCGCATCACCGTCTTGTAACGGCGCATTACCGCCATTGTTGGCATTGTGGCGGAAAAAAGCAGCTGATTCATTATCACGATTAGAGTATGTGATAAAACCATAAAGCTCACCATCACCCAGTTGATAACCAGTATTAACTGTTAGTCCAAATTGACTCGATTCTGCATCACCAATTCTAAATGTATTTCGGGTTGCTGTCGCTTCACGAGGATCACCTAATAACATACTGCCATCAGCTAGTTCAGTACAACCAGAGAACTGACAAGAACCATGTAATCCCGCCCTATTTGTAAACCCTCTATCACGGAAATTCAATGTTGTATTTAAATAACCGCTATCACCTAAAGCAAAGCCTTTAGAAAGGTCTATGTTAGTGGTTGCACCATCACCTTCAGAATATTCACCATAAGATACTGCCGCTTTACCGCCATCTTCAGCATCATTTAATACAATATTTATAACCCCTGCAATTGCATCTGAACCATATTGCGCTGCAGCACCATCACGTAATACTTCAATACGCTTTATCGAAGCAGCAGGAATAGCATTCATATCTGTACCTGCGGTACCACGACCAACCGAGGTGTTAATATGTATTAAACTTGCTTGGTGACGACGTTTACCATTGATAAGTACTAGTGTTTGATCCGGACCTAAGCCACGTAACGTTGCAGGGCGAAGCGCATCGGTACCATCACTAATAGATGAACTAGAAAAGTTAAAAGAAGGGGCAATTGCTTGTAGCATTCTACCTACTTCAGTTTGACCAGTATTCGCTAACGCTTCAGCTGAAAGTATATCAACGGGTACTGGAAGATCGTCTGCAGAACGCCCAGCAACACGGCTACCTATTATGGATATTTTTTCAACTTCTTGTTCTTCTACTTGAGCAGGCTCTTGAGCTAGAGCTGTTTGACTTGAAGCGCCTAATACTATTGGTACTAACGCAGCTTTTACTGTTTTATTTTTCATTGTTGTAATTCCTCTATTGTTTTTATCAACTTGAATGCTCAGTTGACCAGAGTTATTAACAACAGCGATTAAGCCAGAGCCCTTTAATAATTTTTTTAGGCCTGTCGAAACTGAATGGTATCCTTTTAATGCATTAGCTTGGTGCTTTTTAGTTAAATCAAAAGAAAATATTATCGTTTGATTTGCCTTTTGAGCGAATGCAATTAAAGCTTTGTCAGCTCGTTGTTTGTCAATATCAAAGCGGATCAAATCTTCAGCATAGACAGGTGAAGCATTTATCATAAACACGCTAATGAAAATGTAAAAAATGCTTTTTGATCTAGCTGCGTTTTGAAACAGACGAAACTGCTTTCGCCAACTGCGCAGTATTAATAAACAAGTGAGCAGGAGAAATCCTCTATATTTTTTTTATTTATTTTTAAGTATCTAAATTAAGCTAATTGAGGGTAAATAGCCAGCAATTATTGCTCGCTATTTATAAGAAAAAAAATAGAATGTTTTAAGTGAGTAGCCCTAATTTATTGGGCTATATCTAATAAAATTGTGTTGTTAGGACTCTTAGTGAAACTAATTTTAAAGTTACTATTTAGCGATGAAAGTAAACCATCTACATCATTAGCTTTAAAATAACCAGAGACCTTAATATCTGCTATTTGAGGATTCAATATTTCGAATTGATTTGATGTGTACCGACTCACTTCTGTTAAAGCATTAGCTAAAGACTCACCATCAAAGATTAACATACCTTGTTGCCAAGCAAGATCTCGTTGAACTTGATCTAATGATACCTTCTGTACAGGTGCGGCAATGTTTTGTTCAATAATTGCTTTTTCACCTGAGGTAACAATAATGCCAGGTAGTTGTTGCTCTACCATTTTGTCAGAGGATAAAAGTGCTTTTCTAATGATCTCAATAGCTTCATTTGCTTTAGTTATTAACACTCGACCTTCAGTAACCATTAGCTCCATTTCTTGATCGTCATCTTTTTGTACATTAAAAATGGTACCTAAAGCGGTAAATGATTTTTTACCAGAAGTTACTGTGAATGGGCGTGATTTATCTTTAGCAACATCAAACCTCGCTTCACCTTTTATTAGCGTAAGTTGGCGATATGATGCGGTGTAATTTACCTCAACTATACTGTCAGTGTTTAATTGAATGTGTGTACCATCACTCATGGTAAAGCTGTTCTGTTCACCAATTGGACTACTGAGTGTTTTAAGTTGAGTTAGAGATTGTTCATTAAATGAAGGTAGAAAAGGCAAAAATGACTGGTTCATTAATGCATTAGTGCCAAGTAAAGACACTATAGCTATACTTGCTGCAACCGCAATAGAAGCAAAAGTATTTTTACGTTTTACTTTTTCTAGAGGAAATAAACCGCTTAACTCATTCAATACAGAAACATCGTCCCAATAAGATGCCATTTCAAGTAATGTGCTGTGGTGAATTGTATTTTGATTGCACCAGGCCACTAATTCTTGCTGCTCGTTTCTGCTTAAGCCACGATCCATACGACTAATCCAAAGGCATGCTTGCTCTTGGATTTGTTCCTTAGATTGAAATTGACGGACATTATTGGTTCGCATACTTAATTTACTTACTCATTAGTGCAATAAGTTGTTTCTAACTTATTGCTTTATTTTTCATTAGATTTCTTTTTGACGCAGTTGATTTTTATGTTAGAACTTTCTTCTATGGGATAGTTCAACTTATTCATATATTGTACACTTTTTAGCAAGCCTTTTGCTACATGCTTTTCAACTGTGCTCTCACTAAGTTGTAAGTATTGAGCTATCTCTTTTTGGCTCAAACCATAAACCTTTTTTAAAATAAAGCACTTACGAACTGTACCTGATAAATTATCTGTTGCTTTACAGAATGATAAAAACCGTTCTTTTGATTCATAATCATCTTCAAAATTGGAGCTGGTTAATTCAGTGGGAGGGTCTAAAAAGTCATCAATAGAATCATTAAATTTATTATCCCATTTAGCGTTATGGTTATAAGCTAAATTTTTAGCCGTTTTAAGCATATAGCTACGAGCATATTTAATTTCTTGTTTAAGGTTAGCTTCATAACTTCGTACAAAAGTTTCTTGTACAATATCGTCTATTTCATCAGGTTTAACGATGCGACTTACAAAGCCCCTAATGGTTTTTTGATAGTTGATAAAGATAGTAGAAAGTTTATTTTTATTATTGCTACTTTTTTTAGTCATTTTTCTTTTATAAAAAACAATCAGTAACTCAGTGTAAACTTATTTTATCACTAAAGTCTAAGTATTAATCTCAAGAAAAGAGTTTAAGGTTGCTAAGTATTTGTTTTTTAATAGGTAAAATTATTATTTTGCGTTAGTATAGAGAGGAGTGATAGTTAATGTTTAATTATTTAATTTTACGTTGATTTTCTTTAGGGTGATAAGCACTCTTGGCCTTTATAGGTGAGTGAAACTAGGTTAATAGATTATTTAATAACTTTAGTGACACTCACAGGGTAACCGTTATGATTTGGCTTTCTTTAATTTTTTCTTTGCTTGTTTTTTAGCTTTTGCTTTTTTCTGAGCGGTAGTTAACTTAACTTTTGCTTTTTTATTGGCTACTCGAGCTTCTTTGTGTTGAGGACGAAGTTCTTCTATCACACGACGTTGTAGTCGTTCATTTTGGTAGCGCTCAATTTTACCTATTACAGCCATATCATGTGCTTCAACTAAAGATATAGCTGTTCCTTTAGCGCCAGCACGACCTGTGCGGCCAATACGGTGAATATGAATATCTACTTTGCGCGGCATATCAAAGTTAATAACATGGCTAATATCATTGATATCTAACCCTCGCGCAGCAACATCTGTAGCGATTAATACTTTGATTTCACCACTTTTAAAGCGTTCAATGGCTTTGTTACGCTTGTCTTGAGGCATTTTTCCTTCAAGCCAAACACAAGGTAACTCTTCTGCGTATAATTTGCCTGATAAGTATTGAACCGTTTCTCGTTTGTTGGCAAAAACGACCGTACGCTCAACACCCTCTTGCTTAAGTATGTTTACCAATAATTTAAGTTTATGATTGGCGTTATCAGCAAGGTGTAGCCATTGATGAATTTTAGCTTTTTCTTTTCGTGACGGATTTGATTCAACAAATGCGGGATCCGTAAGTACATCTTTGGCAAAACGAATAACTCCAGCACCTTCTAGCGTTGCTGAAAATAGCATGGTTTGTTTACGCCACCGAGCTTCTGCAACGATGCGATTGATGGTGTCACGAAAGCCCATATCCAACATACGATCGGCTTCATCAAGTATCAGCACTTCAATATCACGTACATCAAATTGCTCATTGTCTATGTATTCTAATAACCGACCTGGTGTTGCTACAAGGATATCTGTGGTGCTATTTAGGATGTCGCTATGGCTACCATAATTTACACCACCTGTGATCACCCCTGTTTTAAGGTTTGTTAACTCAGTGATTTTTTCACTGTCATCACCTATTTGAATTGCTAATTCACGGGTTGGCGTTAAAATTAGTACTCTTGGGAAGCCTGGTTTTGTACGAGGGTAATCTAATAAGTGTTGAGCGGCAGGTAATAAAAATGCAGCAGTTTTACCTGTACCTGTAGGGGCAGAGGCTAATACATCTTTACCTGTCATAGCATGTGGAATGACCAAGTCTTGAATAGAAGTTGGTTTTTTGTAGCCTAATGCTTTTACTGCGGCTAATAATTCAGAGTCGAGATCAAATTGCTCAAACATACAAGGGGTCACTAAAGTTGGGGAATATCAATAATGTGGCAATTATAGTGTTTTTTCTTGATAACGTGTAGCTTTTATCTCGAAACTTATAATTCGGAGTACTCGACTAATACTTGCTCACACCATTGTTCGATACGTTGTTCACTTAACGTGTATTGATTGTCTTCATCTAGTGACAATCCAACAAACTGACTTTCATCTTCATTAAGTGCTTTTGAGGCGGTAAACTCATAACCTTGATTTGGCCAATAACCTATCAATGTTGCTCCTTGTGCTATTACTTGCTCATGTAACATACCTAAGGCATCTTGAAACCATTCGCTATAACCGATTTGATCCCCCATGCCATATAAGGCAACGGTTTTATTGCTTAAATCAAGAGTTGATATATCTTGCCAACAAGACTCCCAATCTTCTTGTAATTCGCCATAGTCCCAAGTAGAAATGCCAAGAATTATTAAGTCATAAGCAAGGCAATTGGAGAGTGGTTCATCTTTTATGTTGTGTAATTCAACAAGCTCTTCGCCGATAAACGCTTGAATTTTTTCTGCCGCTATTTCGGTGTAACACGTAGTCGAGCCGTAAAATAAACCTATTTTCATTAAATTTTAACCTAATTTTCATTATAAGGTGAGATTGTGGCGATTTTAGCAAAAGCATTTAGTACAATTCAATTTAATGTTGCAAAGTTAATCTTGCAAAGTCATGGCAAGGTCTGTAATTTCATTGCCATTCAAACGGTCTAAAAAATAACAACGATAATTTTCGGCCAATAATTGACGTAAGTTTAGGAAGTAAAATATGTTTAATAAAGTATTCATTACTGCTGCAATAGCCGCAATTTTAGCAGGAGCTTTCTTTGTTAAGAATAATACTGCTGTAGCAAATAATGAAACTGAACAAAATCGTTCTGAGAAGTTGCAAGCCCCCGATCAAACACAACTCAATAGTGATTTTTTAAAAGAAAAAATTAAAGACAGACTAGGCCTTGAAGTTGAAAAAGTGGAAAAGACTCCAGTCCCCGGTATTGCGTTATTGATAACTAATCAAGGATTGTTTTATTCAAGCTATGATGGTGATTACTTTATTCAGGGTAAAGTTTACGCTATAGCTACAGAGGTCACTGATTTAGCCGAAGAAAGTTTGGCAAAGATGCGTGTCGAAAGTATGGCGAAATTTGAAGATGATATGATTGTTTTTGCTGCTGAAAATGAGCAACATGTGGTTACTGTTTTTACTGATATTACCTGTGGCTATTGTCGAAAAATGCATAAGGAAATGGCTGAATACAATGATCTTGGTATTACTTTTCGTTATCTAGCTTACCCACGTTCAGGGATCAGAAGTCGTACGGGCGGCTTAACAGATGGCTATAAAGATTTACGCTCAGTTTGGTGTGCAGAAGATCCTAAAGCGGCAATGACCGCTGCCAAAAATAGTCAGAATATCGCTTATCGAATTTGTGATGTTTCTATAGAAGAACAGTTTTTATTTGGCCGTCAAGTCGGTGTCAATGGTACGCCTGCAATGATGTTATCAAATGGCATGATGATACCGGGGTATCAACCGCCGGAAAAATTAAAGCAATTGTTAATGAGCCTTTAAGACAAGTTTGCTGTAATGACCATAACAATATCTCGGCGGCCGGTTGTTAGTGATGCTCACTTACCTGAACATTTACCGAAGGTTATAAAGCAAATTTATGCCAGTCGTGGTGTTCAAAGTGCTCAAGAGCTTGATCATCAAGTTAAAAATTTATTGGGTGTACAGAGTGAAAGCGCACAATTAAAAGGCTTAATTCCGGCTTGTGAAGTATTATTTTCTGCAATAAAGCAAAACCATAATATTGTTATAGTCGGCGATTTTGATGCGGATGGCGCTACAAGTACGGCGTTAATGATGTCAGCACTGACTATGTTTGGCAGTCAAAATCATCACTTCATAGTCCCTAACCGCTTTGAATACGGTTACGGCCTTACACCTGAAATTGTTGATATTGCAGCTCAGCAAGGGGCTCAATTATTGGTGACTGTTGATAACGGTATTAGCTGTATAGCTGGTGTTGACCGTGCTAAAACGCTTGGCTTGAAAGTGGTTATTACTGATCACCATTTACCTGGGCAAAGCACACCTAAAGCTGATGCAATTGTTAATCCTAACCAAGATGATTGTCCTTTTGAAAGTAAAGCATTAGCTGGAGTTGGTGTGGCATTTTATTTAATGCTGGCCTTGAGAAAATATTGTCGTGAACAGGATTATTTTTCCCAACAAAAAATAGCTGAGCCTAATATTGCACAATTACTTGATTTGGTGGCGCTTGGCACGGTTGCAGATGTTGTTCCCCTTGATGCTAATAACCGCATTTTAGTTGCCCAAGGGTTGAAACGTATTCGAGCTGGTCAAACTCGTCCAGGTATACAAGCATTAATTGATATTGCTAATCGCGATCAAAGTCAGTTGGTTGCTAGTGATTTTGGTTTTGCATTAGGACCACGTATTAATGCTGCTGGCCGTTTAGATGACATGGCTTACGGTATAAACTGCTTGCTTGCAGACGATTTAGCCAGCGCTAGACAAATGGCGCGCGATTTAGATGATTTGAACAAAGCTCGCCGTGAAATTGAACAAGGTATGCAAGTTGAGGCTGAAAGCATTTTCAAGTCACTCAACTTTGATGACAAAACATTACCAAGTGCTATCGCCCTATATCAAAAAGATTGGCATCAAGGTGTTATTGGGATTGTTGCTGGACGCTTAAAAGAAAAATTTCATCGCCCCTGTATTGTCTTTGCCAACGGTAATGATGACACAAGTGAAACTATGGAGATTAAAGGCTCAGCCCGTTCAATTCCAGGTTTACATATTAGAGACTTACTGGAGCATATCGCCAGTCAGCACCCTACGCTCATTTTAAAATTTGGTGGCCATGCAATGGCCGCAGGATTATCAATTTATGCTAAAGATTTTGCTAAATTTCAGCAAATTTTTAATGATGTAGCTGAGCAGTGGCTAACGAAAGAGCATTTAACGTCAGTGCTGTTAAGTGATGGTGAACTGCCCATTGAAAACATGACATTGTCGTTTGCTGAACAGCTGCGAAATGCAGGTCCATGGGGACAACTCTTTCCAGAGCCATTATTTGATGATGAATTTACCCTTATTCAGCAACGCATTGTTGGCGAAAAGCACTTAAAACTAGTGGTTCAAAAAGGCGAACAAGTATTTGATGGTATTGCTTTTAATATCGATACCCACGCTTGGCCAAATACAGCAGCTAAACGTGTACAATTGGCTTATCATATCGACATTAATGAATTTCGCGGTAAACGTAATGTGCAATTAATGGTTAAGCACATTGTACTTGTCAATTAAGTGATTAAAAGCAACCGCTAACACCCCAAAAAAGCATTTATTTGCCCGCCCAATTAAGCTACAATGCCCGACTATTTTTTAGCTGGAATATTTACGCCTTAAATGGCTTTATTCCAAGACTATATTTAAAGGCAAATGCTCGAAGGCTTATGTTTGAAATAAACCCTATCTTAAATAAATTAAAAGAAATTCGTGAACGTGCCGACTTACTTCGGGGGTACCTTTGACTATGATGTTAAAGCCGAACGTTTAGTTGAAGTATCGCGTGAATTAGAATTACCCGATGTATGGAATGAGCCAGAGCGAGCACAAGCACTGGGTAAAGAACGCAGTGATTTAGAAGCGGTTGTTAACACCATTGTAGATTTAGAAACTGGGTGCGACGACATAGAAGGCTTAGTTGAGTTAGCGGTTGAAGAAGAAGATCAAGATACCTTTGATGACGCACAAGCTGAAGTTGAAGATTTAGATGCGCTATTGGTGAAGTTAGAATTTCGCCGTATGTTTTCAGGTGAACAAGACAGTAATAACTGTTATTTGGATATACAATCTGGCTCAGGTGGCACCGAGGCACAAGATTGGGCAGAAATGCTGATGCGTATGTATTTACGCTGGGGTGAAGCGCATGGCTTTAAAACTGAAGTGGTCGAAACTACTCCAGGTGATGTAGCAGGGATCAAAGGTTGTACCATTAAGTATACGGGTGAATACGCCTATGGTTGGCTTAGAACTGAAACGGGCGTACATAGGTTAGTGAGAAAGTCACCTTTTGATTCTTCAGGAAGACGCCATACTTCATTTGCATCGGCGTTTATTTACCCTGAAATTGATGACAATATTGATATTGATATTAACCCAGCCGATTTGCGTACCGATACCTTTAGGGCATCAGGCGCAGGTGGGCAACACGTAAATAAAACAGATTCGGCAATTAGAATTACCCATGAGCCAACCGGTGTGGTTGTTCAATGTCAAAGTGATAGATCACAACATAAAAACCGTGCAAGTGCGATGAAAATGCTCAAAGCTAAGTTATTTGAGTTAGAGATTCAAAAGCAAAATCAAGATAAGCAAGATTTAGAAGATGGTAAATCAGATATAGGGTGGGGCAGTCAAATTCGCTCTTACGTATTAGATGATAGCCGAATAAAAGATTTAAGAACCGGCGTTGAAAATCGCAATACTCAAGCGGTACTCGACGGTGATTTAGACAAGTTTATTGAAGCCAGCTTAAAGTCTGGTTTATAAAAATTTAAGATTAAGGTAGATAAAACCCATGAATGATAAAGTTCAACCAGTGCCTGCGGCTCAAGATGAAAATAAGCTGATTGCAGAGCGACGCGGTAAGTTAGATAAAATCCGTGAAAACTGTCCTGCTAATGGTCACCCAAATGACTTTGAGCGTAAAGATTATGCTGGTGATATTCAAGCTGCTCATGGTGATAAAGATAAAGAAACATTAGAGGCAGAAACGCAAACCTATAGTATCGCCGGTCGTATCATGGCAAAGCGTGGTCCTTTTTTAGTGCTTCAAGACATGACTGGTCGTATTCAATCATATGCCGCCAAAGATGTTCAAAAAGACATTAAAGCGCGTTGGGGCATGTTAGATATTGGCGACATTATTGGTGTCACAGGTACTTTGCATAAATCTGGCAAAGGTGATCTTTATGTCAATATGGATGAGTATCAACTATTAACCAAGTCATTGCGTCCATTACCTGAGAAGTTTCATGGTTTATCCGATCAAGAAACAAAATATCGTCAACGTTATGTCGATTTGATTACTAATGAAGATACCCGTAATACTTTCAAAATGCGCTCTCAAATTGTGAATGGTATTCGTAACTTCTTAACAACACGTGATTTTGTTGAAGTGGAAACACCTATGTTACAGGTGATTCCTGGTGGTGCTACCGCTAAACCATTTCAAACGTATCATAACGCTCTTGATATCGACATGTACTTGCGCATAGCGCCAGAGCTTTATTTAAAACGCTTGGTTGTAGGTGGTTTTGAGCGTGTATTTGAGATTAATAGAAACTTCAGAAATGAAGGCTTATCGACTCGTCATAACCCAGAATTTACTATGATCGAGTTTTATCAAGCTTACGCAGACTACAATGATTTGATGAACCTCACCGAAGATATGTTACGTACAATAGCTCAAGATGTATTAGGTACAACGCAAGTTAGAAATACGGTTAAAAACAGTGATGGTGAAGTGACCAAAGAAATTTTCTATGAGTTTGGTCAGCCTTTTGCGCGTTTGTCTATGGTAGATGCTATTTTAAAATATGCACCGCATCTAGATGAAGCAGCATTGCGTGATCCTGAAAACAATTTCGACGCTATAAAAGCGATGGCGAAACAAGTGGGTGTTAAAGAAGGTGATGCTGCTAAAGTTTGGGGGGCAGGTAAATATATTTGCGAAATCTTTGAAGAAGTTGCAGAGCATTTATTAGAGCAACCAACATTTATCACAGAATACCCATGGGAAGTTTCTCCATTAGCGCGTCGTAATGATGACAACCCATTTATCACTGACAGATTTGAGTTCTTCGTGGGCGGCCGTGAATTAGCCAATGGCTTCTCTGAGTTAAATGATGCTGAAGACCAAGCAGCACGTTTTAAGAAACAAGTTGAAGAGAAAGATGCTGGTGATGATGAAGCTATGCATTTTGATGAAGATTATATCCGCGCGCTTGAACATGGCTTACCACCGACAGCGGGTGAGGGAATAGGTATTGATCGTTTAGTGATGTTATTTACCGACTCGCCAACCATCAAAGATGTTATTTTATTCCCGCATATGCGTCCGGAAGTTGAATAACTCACAGTTGTATAATTAGTAAAAATAAAAGCCCAAACTAACTATTAGCTTGGGCTTTTTTTTGGGTTTGTTGTATTGCTATAAATTACTGTAAATGCTCGTCAAAGAATTCAACCATGGCTTCTAAAGTTTGAATTCTATGCTTTTGCACACTTAAATAGTGATTTGCATCTTCAATTTCCACGTATTTAACGTTTTTATCATAGTCTTCAAGTTCGTCATACATGTCCCTACTGTGTTGAACTGGAACAATCCTATCATCTGTTCCATGTACTAATAATATTGGAATATTAATACCTTGGGCAAAGTTCACAGGGGAAACCTTCTCTAGCTCATCGTCATCAGTGCCAAACTGTTTTTCTACTATTTCATTATTGGTGAAACGACGAGAATTATCGACAATTAACTCAATATCAGACACACCTGCAAAACTGGCTGCACATTTAAAATTTTCACCGTGTTTGACGGCGGCCATTAATGCGGCATAACCTCCATAACTTGCCCCAGCGATGCAGACTTTATCTTTATCTATGATGTTCTGTTCGGTTAACCAATGCACGGCATCTTGTAAGTCGTCTTGCATTGCTTTTCCCCAGCCTTGAACAGAAGCCATTTCAAACTCATAACCATAACCTGATGAGCCTCTAAAATTTGGTTGAAATACTATGTAGCCTCGATTTGCAAAAAGCTCTGACCAATAATCAAAACCACCATAGTCTCTTGCCATAGGGCCACCATGAGGCAATATAATGGCGGGCAGTTTAGTATTGCTATCACTACCGACAGGTTTGGTTAAATAAGCTTCAATTTCAAGGCCATCTCTTGCTTTGTACTTAACTAAGTTTTTAGTGGCATAATTGGTTTCATTAATCTCAGGATATAAACTGGCTATGTAGTTGAGTTGTTTTGCTTTTCTGTCACCATAATAGTAATCACCTGCGGTTGTGTTTGAGGTAGAAAATAAAATGTACTTGTTAAGGTCTTTAGACATACTAATAATAGTATTTTTTGAATCGGGAATAGCTTTATTTAACCCCCTCTTCAATGCAATATACCCTTTATCCCAGTAGGTTTTATTGTCACCTTCACTGCCATGATCAAAACCTACGACTTCGCCTGTTTTGGGAGAATATATTAATGAGCCATCCACATCATATTTTGGATCGGCATAAACCAACTCACGGGTTAATAAAGAATCTTGTAGGTCTACTTTGAATATTGCGTAACGTCCTTCATGTAGGGCCCGAATATAGAGAATATTAGGATCTAAATCAAAACCTAAAACATGCACTACATTTTTTTCAAACACTTCATAAGACCATAGATCACGAAGTTTTTTGCCTTTTTTATCATATAAGCGGTAGAAAATTTTTGTTTCATCTCTTCCATAGCTTATTCTTGGCTTACCTTGCTGATCGGCTACCCAGTCTACAACATAACTTCTTGATTGCTTTATTCTAGAGCGCTTGTTTGTGCGAATATTAACTTTATAAAGGGTAGGTCTATTAGCATATTCAAAATCTATCGCCATTAAAATTTTATCAGGTTCATCGGGGAGAAAACTGACAATATTGTCTTGAAATTGTGCAGCTCGCTCTTTCCTATCAGCTTTGGGCTTAACTAATACTTTAACTCCCTTATCATTTGTTAAGTCATATTTTAATAATCGGGTAGAGGTAAATTTTGTCTGGCGAATTCTAGTAGGGTAGGCAGCACTGACAAGTAAAATATCATCGTTACCCCATGCATACCAGTTAAGTCGCACATCAATATTGTCAGCGCGTAATACCGATCTTTTAATATCGGTAGTAAAGTCGTATACCGATAAAATAAGGGTGCCGCCGTGATTTTCTATCATAGCCATAGCGTCGCCACTTGGAGAAAGCTTTACTCTGCTCATTCTAGGTAAGCTGCCATAGGCTTCTATAGGTAAAGGTGTTAACGTTTCCTCTTTGTTCGCTTTAGCAAAGTTGCTAGTAAAACAAGTGAAAATGAGTAAGCATAAAAGGTTTAATTGTATTCTTGAGGTGAATTTTTTCGAGATCGATTTTTTAAACATTACTTTTCCATGTATTTGTTTTGAGGTTATTTTTATTTTTAAGCTAAATATATTAACCATACTCTATTATTTTTACCAACTTTTAAGTAAATTACCCTGAGCTTTACTTAACAAGTGTTTCTCTAGCAACTGGTTCTACTTAGATCGGCGTTAAATTTACTAACAATAGCTCTCTATTGACGAGAAATTTGCCAGATATTAAATAAAATTATCAAGCTAGAAAATTAATGTTCGTACAAAACTATAATTAAAAGAACTATTTAATGAGATTAATTAATGAATAAAGTAAGAGGCGGCTTCAGCTCGCGCATGGGATTTATTTTAGCGGCAGCGGGCTCCGCCGTTGGCTTAGGTAATATTTGGGGCTTTCCAACACAAACAGCCAGTAATGGTGGGGCTGCTTTTGTATTGGTTTATTTGGTTTTAGCATTTTGTTTAGCTTACCCTGCATTTATGGCTGAATTATTAATCGGTCGTTTTGGGCAAGCGAATGCTGTGACATCGATGGAGAAAATATCACGTAATATGCTGCAAAAACGCTTCGCTTTTGTTGTCGGTTTTGGTGGCATTGTATGTGCAGCATTAATTTTAAGTTTCTATGGCATTTTAGCTGGCTGGATGATGTCTTATGCCGTAGAGCCTGTGACACAATTATTGGGTTATAGTGAAGCCTCTACTTGGCTAACCGCACAAACGGTTGCACGTGATATCGTGTTTACTGCGCTATTTATGCTGTTAACCATTTCAATTATTCGCCGTGGTGTTGAACAAGGTATTGAAAAGTGGTCAAAACGCTTGATGCCCATGTTGATCAGTTTGTTAATCTTATTAATTATTTATGTTTTTACTTTAGATGGCTCAAGAGAGGGCTTTGTTGCTTATTTAAGTCCTGATATTTCTCGTGTCTTCGATCCTGACTTGTTGATCAGTGCTTTAGGGCAAGCATTCTTCTCCTTATCGTTAGGAACGAGTGTCATGGTCATATATGGCTCTTACATCTCTAAAAAAGAAAACCTCGTTAGCCTAGGTGCACAAGTTACCATCATAGATGTGTCTATCGCTTTCTTAGCGGGTCTATTAATTATTCCATCAATGTATGTAGCTCAATCACAAGGTGTGGCTATTTTTGCTGCTGACGGTAGTTTGATTTCTGGTCCCGGTTTGGTGTTTGATGTTTTACCGAGTTTATTTTCTGGTATGGGGGCTATTGGTTTATTTGTCGCGTTTGGTTTTTTTGTGCTGATGTCTATTGCCGCATTAACCTCATCTATTTCAATGCTAGAAGGGCCTGTCTCTTTTGTTGTTGAGCGTCACCAAGTAGAGCGCAAAAAAGCGACCACTTTAATTGGTTTGGGAATTTTTCTGTTAAGTACCGTTATTATTTTTAATTTTGACGTGCTTTTTGGTTTGGTTATTTCCATTTCAACGGTTTACGGACAGCCACTGATTGCGATGTTATGTTGTATTTTTGTCGGTTGGATATGGCAGTGTAATGAAGTATTAAAAGAACTCAAACAAGGGAATGAAGCTGTAGAGCATCGCTTGTTCTGGAAAATTTGGCCTTGGTATACTAAGTTTGTTTGCCCAAGTGCCATCGCATTGGTGTTTTGGCATTCGCTATAAAATTTCGTTGATGATAGTAAAGTATTAGTTAACCTGAGGTTTGTATAAGAAATTGAGCAACGCCTATTAAATCAAACGCTTAGGCTTGTTTGACATTTCTAGAGAGGAATTTTTGCTGTATTCAAGGCAAATTTGCGCGTCAATAGCTGGTCTATTGCAAGTAAATTTAACGAAGAAGACAGTAAAAATAACCGCTTGAAACGCTTTGCTTATGCAAATCTCAGGTTAGTTATAGCTTTGGCCAATTCAATAGCCAAGGCTGACTAATTTCCTTAATTTTATTGACTGAGATACCGGCTGAAAATAACGCCCCTTCAGCTGGCGGTAAGATAAAATGGTAATGTTTTCCTAAAAACTCAAACCGTAGAGCAAAAGCGTGTAAATAACCCCTGTCAGTCTCTAATAATGTTTGTTTTTGTGCGTTTGAGTAATAAAGGCTGTCACCAATTATCGGCGCACCAATACTACTTAGCGCTACTCTTAACTGATGAGTTTTTCCTGAATGCGGCTTTAATAGATATAACCGCTTTCCCTGCTCAAGGGGGTATGAGAAAAATTGTGTGATGGCAGGGTTTTCTATACTGCGCATTAACTTATACATGCCTCGTCGGCTTTTTTTCATATCACCTTTGATTAAACCTTGTTTTTTATTAGGTTTTTTATCACTAATGGCAAGGTAGTACTTCTCAACTAAATGTTGTTCAAACAATGTTGAAAATACTTGTGCACTTTGCTGTGAAGTGGCAAAAATAATGAGTCCAGAAGTCATTTTGTCTAAGCGATGCACGGGATACAGCTCGGTGATTTTGTGGTGTTCTTTAAGGTATGCTTTGACTTGTGAAAACAAGCCTGTGCCAAGCTCACCTTCGTCATGAAAATTGACATTAGCGTTTTTAGCTACCACCACAAAATCTGCTGTTTGTGTAATAATTTTAAACATTTATTAGTTCTACTTAGTGACTTTTTACGTGCTATGATAATTTAATCCCAATTTTTTTACTCTACTTACAGGATGTTATTTTGAAAAAAATATCTCATTTAATCTCCAGCCTAAGTGTTGTGGCTGTTACCACATTATTATTTTCTTGTACAAGTCAGCAAAGTGAAAGCCCAGCAGTTGATTCTGTTACCTTACCTGCTGGTGTAACACTAGTTAAAACGGTAGAAGCTTCAGAAGAGCGTTTAACGATTCCTTTTAAAAAATATAAATTAGCTAATGGCTTAACTGTTATTTTGCATCAAGATAATTCAGATCCCTTGGTACATGTAGACGTTACATACCATGTAGGTTCAGCCCGAGAGCAATTAGGGAAGTCAGGTTTTGCTCATTTTTTTGAACACATGATGTTTCAAGGCTCTAAAAACGTTGCTGATGAGCAACACTTTAAAATTGTCACTCAAAGTGGTGGCACGTTAAATGGGACAACTAATACGGATAGAACTAATTATTATCAAACGGTACCGAGAAACCAATTAGAGAAAATGCTGTGGCTTGAATCAGACAGAATGGGCTTTTTATTAGAAACCATTACTGCTGAAAAATTTGAGATTCAACGAGCTACGGTAAAAAATGAGCGAGGGCAAAATGTTGATAATCGCCCATATGGCCGTTTAGGCGAAACCATTAATCAAATGATGTACCCAAGAGAGCATCCTTATTCTTGGCCTGTTATCGGTTATATGTCTGATTTAGATCGTGGAACACTAGCGGATTTAAAAGCATTTTTTAGTCGTTGGTATGGACCTAATAATGCGGTACTAACCATTGGTGGTGATATTGATGAGGCGCAAACACTTACTTGGATCAATAAATATTTTGGCGAGTTAAAATCAGGCCCTGAAGTTAAAAATATCGAAAAACAATTTACGACACTGGCAGAAAATCGTTATTACTCATTTGAAGATAATGTTTCTTTACCTTTACTTTATATTAGTTTCCCTACTGTGTATGGCATGCATGAAGATGAAGCCGCACTTGATGTGTTTTCTAATATTATCGGTAATGGCCCAACATCCCTACTTTATAAGAACTTGGTGAAGTCAGGTGTGGCAGTGCAAGCTGGTGCTAGCCACCCGTGTAAAGAGTTAAGTTGTCAAATGAGCTTTTATGCCTTGCCAAACCCACAACAAGGGCTGGCGTTGGCTAACATTGAGCAGGTGATTAATGACACCTTACTTGAATTTGAAGCACGTGGTGTTAATGATGATGACTTATTGAAAACTAAAGTAAATATTGAAACTGATACGATTTATGGCTTACAAAGTGTGTCAGGCAAAGTATCAACTCTAGCGCATTTTCAAACTATTTTAGGTAATGCCGATTACACTGAAGCACAAGTGACTCGCTACAATAAAGTCACTAAAGCCGATGTTATGCGTGTTTATCACAAGTACATTAAAGGTAAAGGAGCGGCAGTATTATCCATTTACCCACCTGGGCAGCAGCAGTTAGCCGCTAAAGAGAATAATTTTAAGCTGCCTGATACCAGTAACCCACCTGAATTAGCGGTACTTGATACCCCTATCATGAAAAATACCAGCAGTTTTGATCGCTCTGTAATGCCAAAAGCAGGGGCTAATCCAGTCATTGAAGTACCTCAATTATGGCGTGAAAGTTTTAATAATGGCATTGAAGTTATTGCCACCAAAAACAGTGAAACTCCTACGGTAAGTTTATTGTTAAGTATTGAAGGTGGTACCCTGCTTGATCCTATCGAAAAAGCAGGACTAGCATCACTGACTGCTTCCTTAATGAATGAAGGAACGACTAATTATATTAAAGAAGAGCTTTCAAATGAGCTAGCAAAGTTAGGTAGTGATATATCTATAGGTGCATCAGGGCGCAATACTTATGTAAAAGTTAAATCACTGGTTAAAAACCTTGATGCTACTTTATTGTTAATGTTGGATATGATGTTAAACCCTGCTTTTGAAGAAGCTGACTTTAACCGCGTCAAAAACCAATTAATTCAAAGTATTGAGCTGGGGAATAAAGATGCTAGTACTTTGGCCTATAGAGCTTTAAAACAAGTAACCTATGGCGAAAATAATCGTGTAGGCTTACCAGGTAATGGTACAAAAGCGACTGTTTCGGCAATTACACTTGATGATATTAAAGGTTTTTATCAGCAATACTTTTCACCAAAGCATGCGTCTTTAGTGATTGTGGGGGATATTAGCAAAAGTGAAATATTGCCAAAATTGAGTTATCTAAAGGAGTGGCAAGGTAATGATTATACTATTCCTACTACTTCGAGTTTTCCTGCGGTAACACCGGATAAACTTTACTTTGTTCATTTACCGAAGGCCAGTCAGTCCGTCATTAAGTATTCACGCCGAGCAATGACTTACGATGCGACAGGAGATTACTTTAAAGCAACGTTAATGAACTACCCATTAGGTAGCGCTTTTAATAGTCGTATAAATTTAAACTTACGAGAAGATAAAGGCTACACTTATGGTGCGTCTAGTTACTTTTCAGCAGGAAAAACCTTAGGGACTTTCCAAGCCGGTGCTAGTGTGAAAAAAGAACATACTTTTGATGCTATGGTTGAAATAATGAATGAACTTAATAACTATCAGCAACAGGGGTTAACTGAAGCTGAAGTCACTTTTATGCGTCAAGCTATTTCACAAAATGAGGCATTAAGCTATGAAACACCAAGCCAAAAAAGCGGTTTTTTAAGACAGTTATTACAATTTGATTTACCAGAAAATTATGGTGAACAACAAAGTGAGATCATTCAAGACATTTCACTTGAGCAGTTAAATAACATCGCTAAAACGCAATTAAGTAAACCTATGCAATGGATTGTTGTTGGTGATGCTAATGTTGTGAGACCGCAGTTAGATAAACTGAAATTAGACATTGTTGAGCTACAACTTGCTAAGTAACCTGAATTCGGCTTAATAAATGTTTTTCTAGCAGCTATTTTCTTTACTTCGGCGTTAAATTTACTTGCAATAGACCTGCTATTGACGCGTAATTTGCCTTGAATTAAATAAAACTATCAAGCTAGAAAGTTAATAGAGTATTTTTTGCTATATTTCAAGTGGTAAAATATCTCTTAAACCGAGTTCAGGCTAAGTAAAATTAATTTACTTAGCTATTGAAAATCAATAAAAGCCCCTCATTTATAAAACATTATAAATAAGGGGATTTTATCTTCTTTTATCCTAAGCGCAGGGCTAATTTTGACATTATCATTAAACGATTACATCGCAGCATATAATCAAGAGAGTAATATAAGCGCCTTAGCAGGCATTGGCCGTGGAATTGAACGTGAAACATTACGCGTTCTTACTGAAGGAAAATTGTCAGAACAAACTCATTATGAATCGCTTGGTTCAGCGTTGACACATAACTACATCACCACAGATTACTCAGAAACATTATTAGAATTTATTACGCCCGTAAGTCACTCTCCTGAGCAGGCTATTGCTCAATTGCAAGATATTCATAAGTTTACCTTTGCTAATATTGATGGCGAACTATTATGGCCAATGAGCATGCCGTGCTTTGTTGACGACGATAATAAAATTCCCTTAGCGTACTATGGTGAGTCAAATATCGGTAAAATGAAGACGGTTTATCGACAGGGATTAAAAAATCGTTATGGCTCAATGATGCAAGTGATTGCAGGTATTCATTTCAATTTTTCATTTTCAAAAGATTTTTGGCAAGTACAACAAGTATTGCATGAAAATGAAGCGCCGATAAAAGACTTTATTTCTGAACGTTACTTTTCGCTATTACGAAACTATAAGCGCTTTTGCTGGCTAATACCGTATTTATATGGCAGCTCGCCAGCCCTGTGTGGTTCATTTTTACAAGGGAAAGAGCACAAGTTACCTTTTAAAAAATCACCCAGTGGCGCCTTATACTTAGAGCATGCTACATCACTACGTATGAGCGATTTAGGCTATACCAGTAGTGAACAATCAAATTTACGTATTTGCTATAATAATTTACATGATTATGTTGACGGTGTGCAAAATGCCATTGCTCTAAAATCTAATAAATTCGCGGATATAGGGGTGAAAGTAAACGGCGAATACCAACAACTAAATAGCAATGTATTACAAATAGAAAATGAGCTATATGCGCCTATAAGGCCCAAGCAAGTCATCAAGTCTGGTGAAAAGCCATCACAAGCTTTGCGTGAACGTGGTGTTGAATATATAGAGGTACGTGCGCTGGATGTGAACCCTTTTACAGATACAGGTATTAGCATTGAACAGATTTATTTTTTAGATATCTTTTTAACTTACTGTGCCTTTGTGGACAATGAAGAGTTGGATTGTAATGCGCAGCAACATCTTGAGAATAATATGAATGATGTTGTGATGCGAGGTCGAGATCCTGAGCTCTTGCTATCTGATGCAAATTGCCAAGGAGTAGTGACTCAAAAATCAGTTAAACAGTGGGGAAATGAACTGTTTGATGATATGCAATCGGTTGCTGAGTTGCTAGATAAGGCGTATCAGAGTGAGCAATACAGTACAGCTCTAGCTAGAGAACGCGCTAAAGTTAACGACGCATCTTTAACACCGTCTGCAAAAATTCTAAATATTATTCTTGAGCAAGAACAAAGTCTTTCTCAATACTCCTTAGATAAGGCTATTGAATATCGCCAACAAGCATTAGCTAGAGGTTATCAGTATTATTCAGAGCAATTCTTTATCGACGAAACTGAAAGATCTCGTCAAGCTCAAGTTGAAATTGAAGCAAATGATAAGCTGAGTTTCGACGACTTTTTAGCCGATTATTTCCAATCTTAATTTTCACTTACACAGCTCTTTTCCTAAAATCAGGAAAAAACAGGCAAAAAATGCGCTTAAACATAAGCGCATAAAAAAACATGAAACGTGACTTATAGAGAGAGGGAATAACTATTCCCGTGTTTCATGGTAAAGCTCATGAGAACTAGCACCTAAAACTCAAAACTCAGGCAAAAAAAATGCGCTTAATAATAAGCGCATAAAAAACATGAAACGTGACTTATAGAGAGAGGGAATAATTATTCCCGTGTTTCATGGTAAAGCTCATAAAAACTAGCACCTAAAACTCAAAATTCAGGCAAAAAAAATGCGCTTAAACATAAGCGCATAAAAAACATGAAACACTAAGGGAATAACAATACTATTAAGTAAGAGTGTTGTTTTCTGGATTAGTTCAACTTTATTTTATTTTATTTTTATTTGCTTTAAATAATTTAACTAAAATTCAGGCAAAAAAATGCGCTTAATAATAAGCGTAAAAAAACATGAAACGTGACTTAAAGAGAGAGGGAATAACCATTCCCGTGTTTCATGGTAAAGCTCATAAAAACTAGCACCTAAAACTCAAAATTCAGGCAAAAAAAATGCGCTTAAACATAAGCGCATAAAAAACATGAAACACTAAGGGAATAACAATACTGTTAAGTAAGAGTGTGGTTTTCAGAATTAGTTCAACTTTATTTTATTTTTATTTGCTTTAAATAATTTAACTAAAACTCAGGCAAAAAAAATGCGCTTAATAATAAGCGCATAAAAAAACATGAAACACTAAGGGAATAACAATACTGTTAAGTAAGAGTGTGGTTTTCAGGAATAGTTCAACTTTATTTTATTTTTATTTGCTTTACAGATAAGTGATAAAACGCATGGTAACTTTACCTAAAATTCAGACAAAAAAATGCGCTCAATAATGAGCACATAAAAAAACATGAAACACTAAGGGAATAACAATACTGTTAAGTAAGAGTGTGCTTTTCTGGAATAGTTCAACTTTATTTAATGTTTATTCGCTTTAACGAATTTAACTAAAACTCAGGCAAAAAAAATGCGCTTAAAAAATAAGCGCATAAAAACATGAAACACTAAGGGAAAACAATACTGTTAAGTAAGAGTGTGCTTTTCTAAAATAGTTCAACTTTTCATAATATTTTTTTCAAAGTGTGCTATTCACTAGTTCAGGGCACTTTATAAAACTTCTTCATAGCTATACAACTGACCGTTAATCAAAGTGGAAAAAAGTATGTAAAGATAATTTTCCGCGCTTTTCTTAATTCTATTTATCCATAACTTGTGACATCGACTGACTTACTCGTAAACTCTGATTTAGAGAAAATAAATATGCTTATATGAGCTATGAGTAGAAGAAATTAAGGTTATTTCATGAAGTTAGCTACGTTAAAGAATAATACCCGTGATGGGCAATTGGTTGTGGTAAGCAAAGCGCTTGATAAGGCAGTTTTTGTCTCTGATATCGCTGAAACATTGCAGCAAGCACTGGATAACTGGAATGAAGTATCCCCGCAATTAACAGAAGTTTATCAAGCTTTAAATGCTGGGGATATCATCAATACATTCGAATTTGAACAAAGTCGTTGTGAGTCGCCACTGCCGCGTGCCTACCAGTGGGCTGATGGTAGTGCTTATGTCAATCATGTTGAATTAGTACGTAAAGCAAGAAATGCTGAAATGCCAGAAACTTTTTGGACAGATCCTTTAATGTACCAAGGAGGCTCTGACGCATTTATTGGCCCTCGCGATAATATTAATGTGGCCTCAACTGATTTTGGTATTGATTTCGAATCTGAAGTGGCAGTGATCACTGATGATGTTCCTATGGGGGTTTCAGTAGAAAAAGCCGCTAAGCACATTAAACTGATAATGTTAGTGAATGATGTTTCCTTACGTAACTTAATTCCAGGCGAGTTAGCGAAAGGCTTTGGCTTTTTTGCTTCTAAACCTTCAAGTGCTTTTTCTCCGGTTGCTGTAACGCCTGATGAACTTGAGCAAGCATGGGATGGCGCTAAATTACATTTACCTTTAACGACACACCTAAATGACCAGTTATTTGGTCAACCCAACTGTGGTGTTGATATGACCTTTGATTTTCCAACTATTGTTGCTCACGCAGCAAAAACGCGTCCTTTATCAGCCGGTTGTATTGTTGGTTCCGGTACTATTTCTAATTATGATCGTTCTGTGGGATCAAGTTGTTTAGCAGAAAAAAGGATGTTGGAAATTATTGCAGATGGAAAACCAAGCACTGAATTTATGAGCTTTGGAGATACCGTACGCATTGAAATGTTTGACAATGATGGCTTGAGTATTTTCGGTGCCATTGACCAAGAAGTTGTTGAATATAAAGCCGTTTAAAATTAATAGATAAACGTACTGTATTTGTACTGTTCTTGCTTTTAAATAGGAAGAGCAGTATAGCTTTATTTTCTCTGAGGTTGCCTTATAAAACTGTTCAGTAATAAAATTATAAAAAGGTTTTACACATGAAACTATACGGGTACTGGCGCTCTACTGCAGCGTATCGAGTCAGAATTGCTCTACACCTAAAAGGGATTGAATTTGATAATGAGTTTGTGCATTTAGTGAAAAATGGTGGTGAACAACATAGCTGCGAATACAGTGCTATCAATCCAAACCATTTAGTGCCAACCCTAGTTGATGGTTCACTGAAATTACACCAATCTTTAGCCATTATTGATTACTTAGAAGAGAATTATTCTGGCTTGTCCTTATATCCTTTTGATGCGAAAGAACGGGCTTTAGTACAAGCGTTCTGTTTAGATATTGCGTGTGAAATTCATCCTTTAAACAATTTACGTGTTCAACAGTACTTAACTTCAGACTTAAAGTTAGATGCGCAAGAAAAAAATGTTTGGCTCGATCATTGGATGACCGTTGGCTTTCATGCTATTGAAAAACAATTGGTGAAAAGTGCAGGCTGTTATAGCTTTCAAGATCAGCTTACTGTTGCTGATATATGCCTAACAGCACAGGTGTATAATGCTCATCGATTTGAAGTGGATATGAGTGCATATCCTTATATCAATAGAGTGGTTGATAATTGCAATAAATTAGAGGCATTTCAGTTGGCATTACCTGAGAATCAACCTGACGCTCAGCAGTAAAAGGGAAGTTTATTCGCTTGATAATGCTCTTACTCATGCTATGAGTACAGCTGAAATAAACTCCCTTTATCAATAGGGATAATCTAACTAGTGTAAAATTCTAGCGCGGATTGTACCATCGATGGCTTTTAACGATTTTAACGCTTGTTCGCTATTTTCTGTTTCAATATCAATAACCACATAACCAATTTTATCATCAGTTTGTAAATATTGAGCAGCAATATTAATGCTATGTTCAGCAAACGCTTGGTTAATTTGCGTTAATATTCCTGGTTGGTTGTGGTGAATATGTAGTAAACGACTTGTATTGATATGTTCAGGCAGTGAAACCTCAGGGAAGTTTACTGCTGATAAACTTGAACCATTATCTGAGTATTTGGCTAGCTTGCTAGCTACTTCTAAACCAATGTTTTCTTGGGCTTCTTTTGTACTACCACCAATATGTGGCGTTAAAATAACATTATCAAAACCACGCAGTGCTGATACAAATTCCTCGTCATTACCTTTTGGCTCAACAGGGAATACATCAATAGCGGCACCGCCAACTTTTTTCTCTGCTAATGCTTCAGCAAGCGCTTCAATGTCAACAACTGTACCGCGTGAAGCGTTAATAAAAATTGCGCCTGATTTCATTGCGGCAAATTCAGCTGCGCCAATCATATCTTGAGTTTGCGGTGTTTCTGGTACGTGTAAACTCACCACATCGGCTTCACCTAATAAAGCACTTAATGAAGGAGCTTGGCTAGCGTTGCCTAAAGGAAGTTTTGTCTCTATATCGTAAAAGCGAACACGCATGCCTAAGGTTTCAGCCAAAATGCCTAATTGTGTGCCAATGTGACCATAGCCGATAATACCAAGAGTTTTACCTCTTGCCTCGACTGAGCCGAGGGCAGATTTGAACCATTCACCACGGTGAGCTTTGGCGCTTTTTTCTGGGATGCCACGTAATAGTAATAAGGTTTCACCTAACACTAATTCAGCTACAGAACGTGTGTTTGAAAACGGTGCATTAAATACTGGAACACCTAGCTCTTGTGCAGCAGTGATGTCAACTTGGTTGGTGCCAATACAGAAACAACCAATAGCCACTAATTTTTTTGCATGGCTCAAAACGTGTTCTGTTAATTGTGTACGTGAACGAATGCCAATAAAGTGTACGTCGGCAATTTTTTCAATTAAATCGCTCTCTGATAATGACGTTTTTAGGTACTCAATATTTGAATAACCTTGCGATCTTAATTCTTCAAGGGCACTTTGATGAACGCCTTCAAGAAGTAAAATTTTAATTTTGTCTTTTGCTAATGAATTTTGATTTGTGCTCATAAGGTTTGGCTTCGCTTATAAAGTTAATTCGTCATTTTAGTCTAAAATGTAAATCAGTTTAGACGGCTAGATATCTATAATTTGGCTAAGATAACATATAGTGTAACAACTCTAAAGTATTAATTGTTCTACTTTAGATTGTTAAGTAGCTAACGGCATATGTTTTATTGAATAACTGTTGCGCCACTTTCACTGCCTAAAATCAAGATATCTGCGCCACGTTGGGCAAATAAACCATTAGTCACTACGCCAACAATGGCATTTATATCGGTTTCTAGTTTTTTAGGATCAAGGATTTGTAAATTATGAACATCAAGAATTACATTGCCATTGTCAGTAATGACACCTTGACGATATTCAGGATCACCACCAAGTTTGACTAACTCACGCGCAACATAACTGCGCGCCATAGGAATGACTTCAACAGGTAAAGGAAATTCACCTAGTAGTTCAACTTGTTTTGAACTGTCTGCAATACAAATAAACTTTTTGGCGACCGCAGCAACAATCTTTTCACGAGTTAAAGCGGCGCCTCCACCTTTGATCATACTCATGTGTTTAGTAATTTCATCAGCGCCGTCAATGTATACATCGAGATCATCAACACTGTTAAGATCAAATACTTCTATTCCATGGGCTTCTAGACGTTTAGTAGACTCTTCTGAACTTGATACCGCACCGGTAATTTTGTCTTTGATTGTTGCTAAAGCATCAATAAAGTGGTTTACGGTTGAACCTGTACCTACACCAACAATGGTGTCATCTTTAACAAATTCTAATGCCTTTATTGCAGCGGCTTTTTTCATTTCATCTTGAGTCATTAAATTTACCTTAACGGAGAAGTTGACTAATCGTTACCAGATTATTAGTCATAGAAGTAATTAAATTGGACAGAATTATAGCAGTTAATAAAAGAAGATGGTTAGATGATTTTGAGAGTAATACTAAGAGGCTAAAATTTAAAAATTTGTGTCGGGGTAACTATTTCAGGTAATGGAATATCCCAAGCCTGCGTAGGTATGTTTTCAACTAACTGGCAATCGTGAGCTAAGCCTATAGGGTAGGGTTTAATGCTAGTTTCGCTAGTGTTTGAGCTATGGCTTGATTGTTTAATTTGTTTATACCAAGAAGATAAGGTTCTATCATAATAACCACCACCCATGCCTAAACGCTCTCCTGATTTAGTAAAAGCAACCAGAGGTGTGAATATGATATCTATATCGGTAGTTGGCGCAACATCATTAACATTCAATTTAGGCTCTAAAATGTTGTAGCGATTTGCCATTAATTGACTTTCATGATGATAATGAAGAAACAGTAACTGACCTTTGTTGAAAGGATGGATAACAGGTAAATAGGTTTTAATATTGTTTTGCCAGCACCAGTTGATTAACGCTTGTGGATCAAGTTCATGGTCATTAGCTAGATAAAGGGCAACTTTTTTAGCACTGTTTAATAAAGGGTGAGGGTTGAGTTGAGCAACTAACTGTTGAGCTGATGTTTGCTGAAATTGAGGCGTTAATAAGGCGCGTTGATTTCGTACATGATGACGAAGGTCTTTACGGCTAATAGTTGAGTTGTCCATGTTTGCTTGTTTTGTCGGTTATGTATTGTTCGTCATACTTTATCGGTTATGCA
Organism: Colwellia sp. SU-HH00943; assembly: GCF_057546125.1. Classification (NCBI taxonomy): domain Bacteria; kingdom Pseudomonadati; phylum Pseudomonadota; class Gammaproteobacteria; order Alteromonadales; family Colwelliaceae; genus Colwellia; species Colwellia sp. SU-HH00943. The sequence continues at coordinate 75,296 of NZ_BAAJLW010000001.1, read as the reverse complement.
TTTAATCTTAAAGCCAAAATAAAAGCGGTGAGTAATTCACCGCTTATCTTATTTTATTAAACTTAGGCTTAAATATTATGCTGAAGCAGGAGCCGTAGACTCTTTTGCTTCCTTCTCTTCTTCTTCAGCTAAGTTTTCCCAAAAACGACTTCTAAAAGCAATAAGTAGAATGACTATACCGATGCCGATGCTGAATAAACTAATTTGTATGTATAAATTAGGTAATTGATCAATACGGTTAGGATCAAAATTACCCGCTAATAAGCCTGAAATAATGTTACCAATTGAGTAGGTTAATACAAATACACCCATCATTTGACCGGCAAAACGACGTGGAGATAACTTACTTACAGCACTTAATGCTACTGGGCTTAAACATAATTCACCCACAGTATGTAAAAAGTAGGTTGCCACTAACCAATAAGGCGCAACTTTCATACCTGAAGCAGCATACTGAGCAGCGAAAAACATTACAATAAAGCCACTTGCCATAATGATTAAACCAACGGCACATTTAATACCGTATGAAGGGCTCACTAATCGTTTACCTAGGTTAATCCAAAGCGCAGCAAAGAATGGTGAAAGTAACACAATAAAAATAGCATTAAGTGATTGGAACCAACCTGTTGGAACTTCAAAACTACCGACAAAGCGATCTGTGTAATCACGTGCAAATAAGTTCATAGAAGAACCAGCTTGTTCAAAGCCAGACCAGAAACATGCAGATGCGACACAAACTAATAATAATGCCCATAAACGTTTCTTTTCACTACCGGTTAAATTACCACCGAAATAAATAGCACCGTAATATAAAAAGAACATTAAGGTAAAAGTAACTGCTACGTATTGTGCTATAGCGATAGGATCAACCGTTAAAGCGCCAGTCATTATCATGCTCATTACAGCAACAAGGGTAATTAATAGGGTTGTGATTACTAACCAGCTAGTTTTTTGACCTTTAGGTGTCATTGGAGAAGTAGGTGCGGCACCAGCAGAGTTTAAGTTACCAATTGTTCTGCGATATTGAATTAAGCCAATAGCCATACCAACTGCAGCAGCACCAAAAGCCCAGTGCCAGCCAAAGTTTTCTTGATCTTCCATTAAATAGCCACAAACTGTGTAACCAATAACAGAGCCAATATTGATACCCATATAGTAGATAGCATAGCCACTATCTCTTCTTTTATCTTCGTCTGTGTAGAGTTGGCCAACTAGCGCGCCAATATTTGGTTTAAGTAATCCAGTACCTAAAATAACAAACACTAAACCTATAAAAAATGTGTGCTCATTTGGAATAGCAAGAATAATGTGGCCAATCATGATGATTAAACCGCCATACCAAACGGCTTTTTGACCACCAATTAATCTATCAGCAATCCAGCCACCAGGTAAGCCCATAAAATAGACGCTACCAGTGTAAAGACCATAAATTGCTGCGGCAGAAGCTACAGTTAAACCTAAACCACCTTCTTGAAGTGTTGCGGTCATAAATAAAACTAATAACATACGCATGCCGTAATAGCTCATGCGCTCCCACATTTCTGTGAAGAATAAGGTTTTTAGTCCTTCGGGTTGACCAAAAAATGTACCTGCATTAGGTTGAGTCATAAAAATTTATCCTAATTTCTTTATTATATTATGAAGACATAATTGCGTTAATTCGTATTTTTTATGTGGTCGTTATCATTTAATAACAATGCTAACGAACAGATAAAAAATGTATACAATGTGGTGTTATACCTGTGCTGGCTTTTAAAGGCAAGTTCGAATGACGATCAAACTTGTGACGATTTTGTTATGTGTAGCGAAATCTTTCCCTTTCTATTACATCGTTGTAATTTTTTTGTGTTATTTACCCAGCCTATATTTTTTATGAGGACTCTTCGACAGGCTCAGAGCAAACGGGCGAAGTGAGTGGCTCTTCGACAGGCTCAAAATAAACGGTTGAAGGAAATAGCATTTCGGCAGGCTAAGAGTAAACAGGCACAGTGCAATTAGTTTCTAAGTTGAGCCGTTCGTCCTGAGCTTGTCGAAGGATAGTAAACCTAGCCCAGACGAAGAAGCTCGTTGAATATATCTGATTAACCAGAACCCGTGAAATACTATTGTTTGCGTATAAATATACTGATAAACTCCTGCGTTGCTAATTTATATCTCACTAGCACTTTGACTCTGATGTCAAGGTTAATAATGATAACGCATGATAGGAACTTCTTTGCGCAAATGATTAACTCTATAAAAAATTCCCTGAAAAAATTCACGTCCTTGTCAAGATTCTCTTGTTTTATCTTTATTTCATTTGTGCTTTCTTTTTCTGTTTCGGCACAAGTGAGCCAAGCGCAAATAGAGCAATTTAAAAAATTACCTCAATCTCAACAACGAGCGCTTGCTAAAAGTATGGGTGTTGATATTAGCGCCATACAGTCACAAATTTCATCTTCTGGCTCAACAACACAACAGACAAACACGGCAAGTTACCCAAGAGGCACGCAATTTGATGGGCAGGGTAATGCGATTCAACAAGGAAAATCTGAAGAAGATGCAGATTTTGGACAGGTACAAGTATTAAAACCGTTTGGTTATGAGGTGTTTGCCAATGCACCACAAACGTTTGCACCAACCATGGATATTGCTATTCCGGCTGATTATGTCGTTGCACCAGGTGACAGAATTTCTATTCAAATTTTCGGTAAAGAAAGTAATGAACTTGAGTTAGAAGTTAACAGAGAAGGAAATATAGTTTTTCCTCAGCACGGCCCTTTTTCAGTGGTTGGGCTATCTTTTGCTGAAATGAAACGTTTGTTGATTGCTCGAATTAAAGAAAAGATTATTGGTGTTGATGTTGTTGTAGGAATGGCGTCTTTACGTTCTATGCGCGTATTTGTATTAGGCGATGCCTATAAGCCAGGCCCTTATAATTTAAGTTCCCTTTCAAGTATTACTCATGCAATTTTTGCTGCTGGTGGGATTAGCGATATCGGTAGCCTACGTAATATTCAATTAAAACGTGCAGGAAAGCTGATTAAAACCTTAGATTTGTATGATTTACTGATTGAAGGTGATTCAAGTGATGATGTTTTATTGCAGTCTGGCGATGTTGTGTTTATTGCGCCTGTAGGTGATACCGTTTCTATTGAAGGTGAAGTGCGTCGTCCAGCAATTTATGAATTAGTTAACAATGATAGTTTTGAAGATGTTGTAACTATGGCAGGTGGTTTATTACCAAGTGCCTATGCAAAATCAACCATTATTGAACGTTATAATGTTAACAATTTACGTAGTGTCAAAAATGTAGATTTTTCTGATAGCAAACAGCTTGCTACAAAAGCACAGGCTGGTGATGCAATTAGAGTGATGAAAGCCGCAGATATGTTTACACAATCTGTTACTTTGATTGGTGCGATAACTCGTCCAGGTAAGTATCAATGGCAGAAAGGTCAACGAGTGACGGATTTATTGCCTGATGTAAATTCTCATCTGTTAGCTAATGCTGATTTACATTACACCCTCATTATTCGTGAAGTTGATCTTGCCCGTAATATTGAAGTACTTCAGTTTGAACTTGCAAAAGCTATTGCCAATCCTGAATCATCAGACAATATTGAGTTACAGGCTAATGATAAAATATTGATTTTTTCACAAGTGGAGAAACTTAGCGAAAGCAAAGTTGGTCTTGATATGCTTGCCTATACGCAAGAAGAACTTATGAAGAAAGAACAACAGTTAGCAAAAGATAAATTTAAAACTAAGCAGTTCTGGAAAAAATACGGCGGAAAAGAAAAGTTATCTGAATTACAAATGCAAGAGCAGCAAAATGCTGATTTAGTTAATCAATCGATTATTCAGATGACCGGAGGAAATCTTCAAGAAAAGGTAGATGTAAAAGAATTAACTATTTTCTCTCGTCAACGATTGTTATTACCTATTATTCAAAAGCTTAAACGTCAAGGTGGTAAAGGTAATGCTATTCAATTGATTGAAATTGATGGCTCAGTGAAGTTTCCAGGGGTTTATCCGTTAGCTGTTAATGCTCGTGTAAATGACTTGATTTTAGCGGCTGGCGGCTTGGATGAATCTGCTTATTTAGCCCGAGCAGAAATAACGCGCAATGAAGTGAATAGTCAACTAGTTAATAAACGATCTTTATCCGTTGATTTAGCAAAAGCATTGCAGGGTAATGAAGAAGAAAATATTTTATTGCAAAGTAAAGATAGATTGAATGTTCATCAAATTCCTGCTTGGAGCGAAAACCATGTAGTTGAGTTGCGTGGCGAGTTTGTTTTTCCTGGTAAATATACTATTCGTCGCGGTGAAAGTTTATCCGACTTAATTGCTAAAGCTGGTGGCTTTACCAGTTTCGCTCATCAAGAAGGCTCAGTGTTTACACGAGTTAAGTTAAAAGAGTTAGAGCAGCAAAATCTCATAAAGTTAGCTGGTGATCTACGCGTTGAAATGGCGTCTAAATCTTTATCTGATGAAAATTATTCACAGTCGTATGCCGAAGTACAAACAATGCTGAGTGACTTAACCAAGTTGCAACCTGTTGGCCGTTTAGTGTTAGACCTACCCAAGGTCATCAAAGAAAAAGACTATGATGTACTACTGGAAAATGGTGATGTACTTTATGTACCAACACTGAAAAATTCAGTGAATGTTATTGGGCAAGTACAAGTGACTTCATCGCATATTTATGATGCAAACTTAACCGCTGAGGACTATCTAGCACAAAGTGGTGGCAGTAAAAAACGTGCGGATGAAGACAGAATATATATTATTGCTGCCAATGGTAGTATTAGAATGGTTGAAAGTGGCAACTGGTTTTCGAGCAATAATGGCTCAAGTATGAAACCTGGTGATACCGTTGTTGTACCGTTAGATTCAGAGTACATGAATAACTTAACTTTATGGACTAGCGCAACAACCATTATGTATAACACGGCAGTAGCTATTGCAGCTATCAGCGGTATTTAACTTAAGTTAAACTTTATATAGATAAAAGTTAAGGTTTTGTATTAGGTTAAGGGTGTTCTGAATCGTTCACCCTGAGCCTGTCGTCCTTCGACTATTCGTTCCTCATGCTCAGGATGAGCGGCAGAGTTGGAGGTGATTTTTTAAGTCATTGCTTTCATCAACGCTTAACCGTTCGCCCTGAGCCTCTCTACTTATAATTTACAAACTAATTCTTTACCTTCTACAAAAAATTTAAAAATAAATTAGCATTTTAAAAATCCTTTGCTAACTTTAGTGATGAAACGTACTCACATGGAGTGAGCGTAAATTAAATAAAAGGAATTTACTATGCTATACAAATGGTTTTCTCGTATATATCACGCAATTGTTTTTATTATTTTTCTTGGTTTATTTATTCACGTTTTTGCACCAATATTGGTTGAAGCAAGCCCGCTGTCTAACGCTTTTATTAATGAAATACACTATGATAATAGTGGTGGCGATCAAGGCGAATTTGTCGAAGTCGCTGGTGTTGCAGGTTTAAATTTAGCTGGTTGGTCATTGCACTTTTATAATGGTAGCAATGGTGAGGAATATAAAGTTCATACTTTTTCTGATTGGTTATTAAATGACTCTTCTGGTGGCTTTGGTTTTGCTGCAGTGAATATTACTGGTATTCAAAATGGCTCACCTGATGGCATTGTACTGGCGGATTCAGATCAAAATATTATCGAATTTATCTCTTATGAAGGGGCTTTTACTGCCAGTTCAGGGATTGCTGATGGATTGATAAGTACTGACATTGGTGCATTTGAGCCAAGTAACACGCCTATTGGCTTTTCATTACAACTTACAGGCTTAAATCAAAACTTCTCATGGACCGCTCCACAAGTAAGTACTTTTGGTAGTGTAAATGTTGGACAAAGTTTCCTTAGTAATAACTCTGACGCTATGAAAATACCAGAGCCTAGTTATATCTTTATGGTTTCTATAATTTGCTTATTAACTTTTCTTTTTGGCAAATCGTGGTTTTGTTTACCAAAAACAAGAATCTAAAACTTACTCAAATAGAATATATACCGTTCACCCTGAGCTTGTCGCCCTTCGACTATTCGTTCCTCATGCTCAGGATGAGCGGCAGAGCAAGATATGATTTTTTAAATCATAGTTTCCATTAACGCATATCCGTTTGCCCTGAGTTTGTTGTTCTTCGACTATTCGTTTCTTATGGTCAGGATGAACGGAAAGGCAGAATATTTTAAGTTATTACTTTCATTAGCGCGTAGCCGTTTGCCCTGAGCTTGTCGAAGGGTGAGTAAAACCCTATTCCCCTTTACATCAACCAGATAACTCCCCTATAATACGACATCTTTTGTTAAGGCTGGAGGCAAAGCGAAATCCCCCTTAACAAATCGCATAAAATTTTGATTGGTGAAATAAATAAGTGTCTAAAACAATAGAAAATAACGACCAAAATAATATGGATAACAAGTCACAAAGAACGCACGATCAAAATCAGTTTTCTTCAGATAACACCGCTATATTGCAACAACAATTGCTTTTATCCCAAATGCAACAAAACCAGTCACAAGATGATGAAATAGATTTAGCTGAATTATGGCGTGCTATTTGGGCTGGTAAATTTACCATTATTGCAATCAGCTTTATTTTTGCTGTCGCTTCTATCTTTTTCGCATTATCAAAACCTAATGTCTACAACGCTTCTGCAATACTAGCTCCAGCTTCAGCTGAGGGTGGTGCTGGTGGTTTAGCTGCTCTAGCAGGTCAATTTGGTGGTTTGGCAAGTATGGCTGGTATTAATCTAGGTGGCGGCGGTGGAGATAAAACAGCACTTGCGTTAGAAATTATTAAATCGCGCTCTTTTATTGAGAATTTCATAATTAAACATGATTTATTAGTACCCATAATGGCTGCTGAAAAATGGGATATGGCATCTGATACCTTGATTTTAGATAATGAATTATATGATGAGAGCAGTCAAAAATGGATTCGTGAAGTTAGTGCTCCTAAAAAGACGATACCATCGTCATGGGAAGCATTTAAAGAGTTCTCTGATTTACTCTCTGTATCACAAGATAAAACCTCTTCAATGGTGACTATCACGATAGAATACTATTCACCTGCTATGGCACAGCAGTGGTTAACTTGGTTAATTGCCGATGTTAATGAATATATGCGGGAACAAGATCAAAAAGAAGCACAAGATTCTATTGATTACTTAACCAAACAACTTGATAACACTAATGTTGCTAGCATGGAAACTGTTTTTTATCAGCTTATTGAAGAACAAACAAAAAACATGATGCTAACACAAGTTAAAGCGGAATATGTACTGAAAACCATAGATCCCCCCCAAGTACCAGATGAGAAGTCTGGCCCTAAACGAGCTTTAATAGTGGTATTAGGTACCATGCTTGGCGGTATGCTGTCAGTCTTAATTGTACTTATTCGTTATTTTTCGAATAATAATTAAATTGCTGGTAGTTGCACCTACTCATCATGAGTTTGTAAATTCAGGCTACTCGTTATTTTTACTTAGAACTATTGGGAGAGTCGAACTTCCATAATCTGTTCAAAGAGGGATTAAAAGTAAGTGAATTTCTTACTGACAATCAATTAATGAAAATTTTATTTTCTAACCAAACATATTTTTTAATAATTATTACTGTAATAAAGCAAAGACTCTAGTACAATCTTTAAAAAATAATGTATTTTACCAAAAATAAACTAAATGATATTACCAGTAATTATGTCTGGTGGCAGTGGAAGCCGACTATGGCCATTGTCACGTGCGCTCTACCCTAAACAGTTCCTTTCATTAATAACTGAAAATACCCTATTACAAGATACCATTAATCGCTTAGATGATACTTGCGGAGAGCCAATCATCATCTGTAATAACGAACACCGTTTTATTGTTGCTGAACAATTACGAGAGAATGAGACAAAAGCGAGTGATATTATTCTTGAGCCTATGGGGCGTAATACTGCTCCAGCTATCGCGTTAGCAGCATTTTCGGCCATAGAAAATTGTGACGATCCTTTGTTATTAGTGTTAGCTGCAGATCATGTTATTACTGATAATAATGCTTTTCAGAAATCAATTATTTCAGCTTCTGCTTTTGCAAAGCAGGGGAAACTGGTCACTTTTGGTATAGTGCCTACACGGGCTGAAACAGGTTATGGCTACATAAAACATGGTGGTATTCAATCTCATAAAGAAGAAGTCTATACAGTTGCAAGCTTTGTTGAGAAGCCTGATTTAGCTACTGCAGAAAAATATATAGCTTCTGGTATGTACCTGTGGAATAGCGGTATGTTTATGTTTAAAGCATCGCGATATTTAGAAGAGTTAGCAAGATTCTCTCCTGAAATTTTAACTGTATGTAAAGAAGCCTATAGTAATAAAAATCATGATTTAGATTTTACTCGTATTAACTCAGAAATTTTTGAAAAATGCCCTGATGACTCTATCGACTATGCTGTAATGGAGCATACTGAACATGCTGTTGTAGTGACTTTAAATGCTGGTTGGAGTGATATTGGTTCATTTTCTTCGTTATGGGAAGTTCATGAAAAAGATCAACAAGGTAATGTTACTCAAGGCGATGCTATTTCTCATAGTACCATTAACAGTTATATTAATGCGCAAAGCCGATTAGTAGTTACTGTAGGTGTTGATGATTTAGTAGTTGTTGAAACTAAAGATGCAGTACTCGTTTCTCATAAAGATAAAGTGCAAGATATTAAAGAAATTGTCAATCAATTAAAAGCTGACAATCGATATGAACATAAGCATCAACGTGAAGTCTATAGACCATGGGGTAAATACGATTCATTAGATTTTGGTCAACGAGATCAAGTTAAACGGATTACAGTAAAGCCAGGTGCAAAATTGTCAGTGCAAATGCACCACCATAGATCAGAACACTGGATAGTGGTTTCAGGCACGGCAAAAGTGACTATCGGTGATAAATCCTTTTTAGTGACTGAAAATGAGTCAACCTATATACCTATAGGCCAAGTACATGCACTTGAAAATTCAGGCGTATTACCTTTAGAGTTGGTTGAAGTGCAAACAGGATCATATTTAGGTGAAGATGATATTGTAAGGTTTGAAGATAAGTATGGAAGAAGCTAGTTAATTATTAGCTGAAAGTTTGTCATTTAGTATTAAAGTAAGTATTTATACTTAATAAAGATTATCACCTAAAGGTTTTAAGTAGAGGAAGTCATGGTAGTTAAAATTATTGCTGAAATAGGCGTAAATCATGCTGGAGATGTTACTTTAGCAAAAGAAATGATTGATGAAGCAAAAAGAGTAGGGGCAGATGCGGTTAAGTTTCAAACTTTTACAGCAGAGAAACTAGTTAGTGCGGGAACGCCTAAAGTTAGTTATCAAGAGTCAACTACCTCGAAAGGCGAGTCACATTACGAAATGATTAAATCATTAGAGTTCTCTTACGATGATCATATACCTGTTTTGAAATATTGTATAGAAAACGATATAGAGTTTATTTCTACCCCTTATGATATTGAAAGTGCGAGCTTTCTCGTTTCAATAGGGGTAACTACTTTTAAAACGGCGTCTGCAGATATCGTCGATTTGAGTTTACAGGAATATATTGCAAATAATGCAAAACATGCCATTGTTTCTACGGGGATGGCGACTCTAGGGGAAATTGAAAAAGTGGTTCATATTTATAAGCAGCATAATTGTAAATTGACTTTATTACACTGTGTTTCAAACTACCCTTGCCAATATTCAAGCTTAAATTTAAATGTAATGAATACTCTTAAAAATGCATTTTGTTGTGATGTGGGGTATTCTGATCATGCCGTTGGTCCTATACCAGCTGTAGCGTCAGTAGCACTTGGGGCCACAGTAGTAGAAAAGCACTTTACTTTAGATAAAAATATGGATGGCCCAGACCATAAAGCTTCTAGTAACCCAAAAGAATTTGAAGAGCTTGTTTCTGCAATACGTATAACAGAAAAGTCACTCGGTCACTTCGAAAAGAAAGTTCAAAGTGAAGAAATGCAAATGAAGCGTGTTTCTCGAAAAAGTTTATTTTTAAAAAGAGATATTGCTAAAGGTGAGAGATTCACAAAAGAACACTTTACTTTAAAAAGGCCAGGAACAGGCATATATGAATCAGAACTTGAAAATATTATAGGTAACCGTTCAACGAAGCAGATCAACGCTGGCTCTATGTTAGCATATGGAGATTTTTTTAGTGAATAAACCTTGTTTGATTGTTGGGTGTGGCTCGCATTGTTATTCAGTAATCTCAATTATTGAATCTAGAGATGAGTATGAAATTGTCGGGTTGATAGATACAGGTTTGGATTTTAATACAAATGAAACAAAAGGTAATTATTCGGTAATTGCAAACTTGGCTTTAATTGAAGATCAATTAGATGAATATCAAAGCTATAACTTTGCAATTGCAGTTGGTGATAATGAAGAAAGAGCAAGTATTTATAAAAGATTAAATGAAATGGGCTTATCTACACCTAATTTTATTTCAAAAAATACCTTTATTGATCGGACTGTTAAAATGGGCAACGGTAATATTGTTGCACACAATACTGTTTTAAACTCAATGGTCGAACTAGGGAATAATAACTTAATTAACACAGCTTCAATTGTTGAACACAATGCCTTCATAGGAGACAATAACCACCTTGGCCCTATGTCACTTATGTGCGGAAGTACTAGAATAGCTAATAATTGCTTTATAGGTGGCGGAGCTAATGTCTTACCTAATATAAGTATAAATTCATATTGCACAATAGGTGCTGGTGCAGTTCTTACTAAATCAATAAAGTTAGAAAATCAGGTGCTAGTCGGTGCACCCGCAAAGGTTAAATAAAATGCTCTATTTATCAACAGGTGGTTTTTCGAATAAATCTTTTACTGAAGTGTCAAAATTTTTTGATTCAAATGTTGTTAAAGGTCTTGAACTCTCATCAGGTTTATACACAGCAAATTTAATTAATGATTTAAGAAATGTTAATAATTTGTTTGATATAGCTTTACATAATTATTTTCCTGTTCCTAAAGAGCCGTTTGTTTTTAATTTAGCTAGTAACAATGCTGAAATAACTCGAATGAGTATGGAACATGCTAAAAATGCAATAAAGTTATCAGCAGAATTTGGCTGCTCGTATTATAGTTTTCATGCTGGCTATTTACTTGATCCGAGTGTCAATGAGTTAGGAAAAAATATAAAATTAAATAAGCTAATAAAGCGTAAATTAGGTCTTCAAAATTTTTTAGCCAAAGTTAATGAGCTTGCCGATTTTGCAAGAAGTTTAAATGTCTCATTACTCATTGAAAATAATGTGTTATCACTTGAGAATCTGCAGAACTTTAATGAGAACCCATTACTAATGGTTGATGAAAAAGAAACTGAATACATCTTTAGTTCGACAGCCTCTAATGTCCACTTGCTTGCTGATGTTGCGCATTTAAAGGTCTCTGCTAATTCATTAAAATTTAGTGCAAAAAAATACCTTCAAAATTTTGAAAGTATTATAAAAGGGGTGCACCTTAGTGATAATAATGGTGAAGCTGACACTAATGAAGGTTTTACAGAAGATGCTTGGTTTTTTGAGCATATTAAGCTTGATCTTGACTATTACTCTATTGAAGTTTATGAAAAAAATATTGCTAAGTTACATAATCAATATCAGCTTGTTGCTAAATATTTGGAGACCAAATGTTAGAACTTAAAGACCTTTGCATTGACTTAAAAGAGTCAATTTATTGTGCCCTTAAAAAAATTGATGCTAATGCTCAAGGAATTTTATTTGTTGTTGAAGACCTAAAACTAAAAGGTATTATTACAGATGGTGACATACGTCGTTCATTAATTAGAAAGGTTGCACTTGATACTCCCGTAGAAAATATATTTAACGAGCAGTATATAGCGTTAGATCATAAAGCAACCAATGAGACTATTCAGGCACATTTGAGCGATCGAATCAAACTCATTCCATTGATCGATAGTAAAGGCTATGTTGTTGATTTTGCTTCCATCCATAGGTTGCATCGTATTTCTGTCCTTGAACCATTACTTGGTGGAAATGAATTAGAATATGTAACGGAATGTATTAAAACAAATTGGATATCTTCGCAGGGTAAGTACGTCCAAAAATTTGAAGATGAAATTATGAAATACACTGGTGCAAAATATGCACTTGCTGTAAGTAATGGTACTGTTGCTCTTCACTTAGCATTAGTATCCTTAGGAATTAAGGAGGGGGACGAAGTTATTGTTCCTGATCTTACTTTTGGAGCTACTTTAAATGCGGTTGTCCTAGCTGGAGCCATACCTGTAATTGTTGATGTTGATGAGCAAAGCTGGAATATATCTCTAGAAAGGATAAAGGAAAGTATCACTAATAAAACAAAAGCTATCATGCCCGTACATATATATGGTATTCCTTGTGAAATGCGAGGAATTATGGAAATAGCAAACAAGCATAATCTACTGGTTATTGAGGATTGTGCCGAAGCTTTGGGTTCAAGTATAGAAGGTAGACATGTTGGTACTTTTGGTGAAGCAGGGACTTTTTCTTTTTTTGGCAATAAAGTTATTACTTGTGGCGAAGGTGGTGCTGTAACCTTTAATGATGAAGAAAGTTACAAAAGAGCCAAAATATTACGGGATCATGGAATGACTCCAGGGAAGCGATATTGGCATGATGTTGTTGGGTTTAATTATCGGTTGACTAATTTACAGGCCGCTGTTGGATGCGCACAATTTGAGCAGCTGCCAAGCTTTAGAGAAAAGCGTAAGTTACTTTTTTCATGGTATGAAAAATACTTACTATCATCAGGTTATTTCAATGTGCAACTTTATAAGAATGAATATCAGTCAAGCTATTGGTTATTCACAGCCTTGATAAAAAAATCTTGCTTTATAGATCGAGATTTGCTGATAGAAAAGTTAGGAAAACAAGGTATTGACTCCAGGCCTGTATTCTATCCAATGTCCAAAATGCCACCCTTCCTAGAATACAGCACTAATTTAAAGGGAATGAGTGAGAAAGTTTCAAATAATGGAATAAGTTTGCCGACCTCTGTTTATTTATCTGAAGATGACGTTAAAAATATAGCTAATAGAGTAATAGGCTGCATTAAGTCAAATCTTGATTTAAGGGAAATCGAACAAAATGCTTAATCAGCACAGGGTTGTTGCTTTAATTCCTGCTAGGGCTGGAAGTCAAAGATTACCAAATAAAAATATTCTTGAATTAGCCGGAAAACCACTTATTGCTTGGACAGTTGATGAAGCTTTAAAATCTCAATACATTGATGAGGTTTATGTCAGTACTGATAGCGATGTTATTAGGGATATAGCTGTAAGTTTTGGAGCTAAAGCTCCATTTTATAGGCCTAAAGAATTATCTCATCATACAGCTTCGACGGATGATGTATTATTACACGCGATAAATGAACTTCAGTTGTCAGATACCGATATAATCGTTTTGTTACAGCCAACATCACCTTTAAGAAGCTCTTATGATATAGATGCTGCAATCAGTTTGTTGGCCCAAGATGGGGTAGATGGATCTGTAACGTTATGTGAGTGTGAGCATAGCCCATTATGGGCAAATACTTTACCTGAAGATTTTAATTTAGGTAATTTTATCGATAAAAAGCTCAGTAATACTCGTAGCCAAGATTTACCTAGACACTACCGTTTAAATGGTGCTGTTTATGCTTATAGAGTAACATTTTTAAAAAAGCACAAAGCAAGGGTTTATACAAAAAATATAAAGGCAAGTATCATGCCTTCAGAGCGCTCAATTGATATTGATGTGCGATTAGATTTTGATATTGCCAGTATACTGGCTAAAAGAAGTCTGGAAATCGATTAAGCAATTTTGATTTCCTTACAATCCTATTTTATTTTAAAAAATTAAGTTTGAGAGAGTTTTAAATGAGTAAAGTTGCGTTAATTACGGGAATTACAGGTCAAGATGGTTCTTACTTAGCTGAGTTTTTGTTAGATAAAGGTTATACAGTCCATGGTATTAAACGCCGCTCATCTTCTTTCAATACAGAAAGACTAGATCACATAGAACAGGACAGATACAACGATGAAACAAAATTGTTTCTTCACTATGGAGACTTATCTGATAGTTCAAATTTAATTCGTATCATTAGAGAAGTTCAACCTGATGAAATATATAACTTAGGTGCTCAGTCACATGTTGCCGTTTCATTTGAGTCCCCAGAATATACTGCAGATGTAGATGCTTTAGGCACTTTGAGGTTGTTAGAAGCTATTCGTTTTTTAGGTTTAGAAAAGAAGACTCGATTTTATCAAGCCTCAACATCAGAATTGTATGGTCTAGTACAGGAAATACCACAGAAAGAAAGTACTCCTTTCCATCCGCGCTCACCATATGCTGTAGCAAAAATGTATGCTTATTGGATTGCGGTGAATTATCGCGAAGCATATGGGATGTATGCTTGTAATGGAATTCTATTTAACCATGAGTCCCCTCGACGAGGCGGGACGTTTGTTACTCGAAAAATAACTCGAGCATTAGCCAATATTTCTCAAGGGTTAGAGACTTGTTTGCATTTAGGAAATATGGATGCTTTGCGTGATTGGGGTCACGCAAAGGATTACGTTCGAATGCAGTGGATGATGTTGCAACAAGATAAACCTGAAGATTATGTAATCGCAACAGGAAAACAAATATCAGTAAGAGAGTTTGTTCGGTTATCAGCTAAAGAGCTTGGTGTGACGCTTGACTTTAAAGGTAAAGGTGTTGATGAGATAGCAGTTGTAGCAGCTATTGAAGGTGATAGTGCGCCAGCGTTAAAAGTTGGAGATGTTATTGTTTCAGTAGATCCTCATTATTTCAGACCAGCAGAGGTTGAAACTTTATTAGGGGACCCTTCAAAAGCTAAAAAGGATCTAGGTTGGGAGCCTGAAATAACTGTTGAAGATATGTGCTCAGAAATGGTTAGAAGTGATTTAGAAAAGGCAAAGCAGCATGCTCTTCTTCAAAAATATGGGCATGAAATTAATATAGCAACTAGTCGCTAATGTTTTCATTGATTATTATGTCTGTAAGTTTACTTAAATCAGGCTTTTTCTCTTGTGTTATTAAATAAATAGAAAGTTAGATTTAATGTTTAAACAGAAAGCTTTAATAATAATAGCCTTTAAAAGTTTATTTTTAAAATTTATTGGTGCAGGTGTTAACTTTTTAGTAGGGATCCTGATAGCTAGACTGTTGGGAGCATCTGACTTTGGTGTCTATTCAATTGTTTTCTCGTTAGTTTTTTTGATGGGGACCTTAGTTAGTTTGGGATTGGGGAGTTATTATACTAAGGAAGTTGCTATTTTAGCTGCTTCTTCTCGTTTTAATTTGATTGGTGGTTTATACAGAAGAGCAGATAGGTTAACTTTATTTATCACTCTTTTGGCTTTAATAATTTTTTGGGGATTAATTCAAAGTAATTTATTAGGTGTTACTTGGACGGATTTAACAGTAATAGGGTGGTTTACCGCTTTTTTTGTTGTGCCTTTAATTTCATTAAATATTGTAAGAGCTTCATTGTTAAGGGGATTAGGTAGAGTAATAATAGCTGACTTACCTGATTTATTGATTAGACCTTCCACAATACTGTTAATAACTTTAATCTTACTTTTTTTTAGTGGCTCTTTCAGTGTAAGTGAAGCTTTTATTGTTCAGTTCTTTGCGTATTTTTGGACCTTTATTGTATTGTCAAAGTACCTTCAAGGTTCGGTACAAAAAAATCATCATGATGATTGTGAGAAAAGCTCTAAAGCAATAATAAAGACATCTACTGTTTTTTTTTTAATAAGCTTATTTACAATTTTACAGCCTCAAATTCCTTTGTATATTACAAGTAATATTCTAGGAACTAAAAGTGCAGGTGTTTTTCAATCTTGTTTGTACTTAGTAAATATTCTAGTAATTGGATTAACTGCTGTAAATAGTCCTTTACAGCCTAAATTGGCACAAGCTTGGGCTGCTAAAAACCTTACTGAAACACAAAATCTTATCAGATTATCCTCAAGGTTAGCTTTTGCAATCTCACTTATTTTTTTTACTGTGATTTATTGGGGAGCTGAATATATTTTAGCACTATATGGTGAAGAGTTTATTGTAGGTAAAAGCACTTTGAAAATATTGGTATTTGGACAACTAATAAACGCTTTCTGTGGACCCTGTGCGATTTTTTTAATTATATCAGGTAGACAAATGGTGGTTTTATTTGGCTTTATGGGCGCTAGTTTTATGGCTCTACTTTTAGGCAGTATATTTATTTCAGAATATAAGCTTGAAGGTGCAGCATGGCTCTCTATGTTAATGATAGTTTTTTGGAATTTATTTATGGCGGGTTATAGTTTTTTTAAAATGAATATTTCTACATTTTCGTTTGGACTTACCCCTGTGTTGAAAAAGGTATGAGCATTTAAGGTTAAAAAATGAATATATTGTATGGGCGGTCAGATATTAAATTAGGTGGGCCAGGCATTGTAATGCTGAAAAGTGCTTTGGCTTTGAAAGAAAAAGGCCACCAAATTTATACTGTTAGTGGTGGTGGTGCGTTACATGGAAATTTTGAAGAGGTTGGGATACCTTCTATAGTTATTGAGGAGCTTCTAATAGAGAAAAGAGGAGTAATCAATATGCTGAGGGTGGTATTACAAATAAGAAAAATAATCAATAAATTTAATATTGATGTAGTTCATGGGCATAATCTAATTACAACACTTTTAATGTATTGTGCAGCATTGTTTTGTAGAAGAAAAGTTGCTGTTTATACAACAATACATGGTCGTGGTAAAGAAAATTACTATAAATATGCTCCTGGTAAACTAATTGCTGTATCTGAATTTGTTAAAGGGATATTAGTTTCAGCAGGGGTTAAAGAAAATAAAGTTACAGTTATTCATAATGGCTTTGTGAATATAAAAACAACTCCAGTTACTAATTTAGTGAAGAGTAAACAAATTAACAAAAAAGTTGAGGTTATTAATCTCGTAAGTGTAGGAGTTATGACTGGCTATAAAGGGCACAAAAGGATAATAGATTCTTTAAGTCGAACTTTTATGGACTATGAAAATGTTAAATTGCAATTTATTGGGGATGGGATCAAAAAAAACGAATTGATTTCATATGTTGATAAATTAGGTTTAAGGGACAGAATTACTTTCTTGGGGGAAAGGGGGGATGTACCAGTACTGTTATCTAAAGCGGATATCTTTATTCATGTTCCTGATACTGAAACTTTTGGAATTGTTGTTTTAGAAGCCATGGCAGCTGGCCTTCCCGTAGTTGCATCCAATGTTGGCGGAATACCTGAATTAATTGATGATGGAGTATCAGGTTTTTTAGTTGAAAATAGACCTGATGAAATTGCTAATAAAGTAGAGTCTTTAATAAAAGATCAAAGCCTTAGGCTTGATTTGGGCTTAGGAGCAATTGATAAAGTTAAGCAAGCATTTGATCATAATATTGTAATTTCTAAGTATGAGGAATTATATCTAACAGGTATTAAAGACTAAGGTAAGTAATAATGAATAAGATAAAGAATTTTTTTGTATTAATGAAAAGCTTATTAAAGCTTAACCGAAACTCTATTGTCGTATATCAAATGGGGAAAGTTGGCTCTTCATCTATAGAGAAGTCTTTGAAAGAGCAGGGTATACATGCTTTACATATACATAAAGTAACGACATCTAATATTTATTTTTATGATTTAGGCTTAATTGATCCTTTAAAAAAAATAAGAGCAACAATTTTGTTTTTTATCATGCATTTAGTTTTTAAGTTAAAGTCTTTTAAAGTTATCACAATTGTTAGGGACCCTATTGATCGAACTATATCGCAAATGTTCCATCATATTGATTTGTTAATTTATTCTCATAATAAATCAAACTCAAGAAAGGAAATAGATGCAAACTCTTTATTTAAAGAAATTCTTTATCAAGATGTTAATTTAAAATATGCAGAAGAGTGGATGGAAAAAGAGTTTAATAAATGCCTAGGTGGGGATTTTAAGAAGTGCTCTTTTAATAAGGAAAAGGGCTATGGGTATGGACAATTAGGTAAAAAGAAGGTTTTATTCTTAAAGTTTGAATTATTAAATGATTTAGAATCTGTTATTGGTGAGTTTTGTGGTAAAGAAAACTTTGTGATTAGTTCTACTAATAGAAGTAATAAAAAATGGTATAGTGATTTATATAAAGACTTCAGGGCTAATATAAAAATTGAAAAAAACACTTTAGATAAGATGTATGATAATGATTTCTATAAACACTTTTATACTCAAGAAGAATTACAGAAAAAATATGAAATATATTTAGAAGAGAAAAATAATATATAAGGCTCTATAAGTCCTATTTATTTCCAGACATTTATTTAAACCAGGATATGGAGTGATATTTAAACTCGCTTTTATTCTGGCTATATTGATTATTTATTAATGAGTATTTGATGGCTTTAGATTTTCATGAAGTGTTGTTTCGTAGAGTAATAGTTTCATTATTTTTTTTTACGATTCTTCTAATAAGCGAAAAAGTTTATTCAACTTTTTTTGGTTTTGAATTTCTTATTATAATATTAACTATTATTAATATTTTAATTTTTCCTAAGCTATTTATATCAAAGTGGCCTTCAATATTTCTTATTGGTTTTTGTGTTTATTTCCTTATCGTTATCCTTTCTGTTCTAGTAAATCCGAGTTCTTTTTTACATAGTTTGATGTACTTTAATTTGATACTACTATTTTTAGTTAACTTACCATCACTTAATAAAAGTAAAAGTAATTTAATAGAAGTTATAAGAGCTATTAATATTATTGTTTTTTTGCTAATAGGTTTTTTTATTCTATCAAATGCAGGTTTATATGTTAGGGGAGGATTCTTTTTACCAAAATTTGAATATATTCCTATATTATCTAACCCTAATGCTATTGGTTATTTGGTTTATGTGGGCTTTTCTTTTTCTATATTTTTATATAGTCACTTTAAAGCCAAGAGATATATGTTTTTAACTATCTTTTATTTATTGAGCTTAGCCTTTATTCCTCCTGTTTTAACTGCGTATGTTTGCATAGCTGCATATTTATCGATTTTACTTTATTTGCGAACAAATTTTTTTTTAAAAGTAATAATCATTATATGTATATTGATAAGTATCTTAAGTATTATCCACCTCATAAGCACAAATTTTGATACATATAGATTTTTATTTTCGTATCGGGATGTTCTTTATGTTAAATCATATAATAAAATAATAGATAATCTTTGGTTAGGCTATGGAATTGAAAACTGGGGGATTCTATTTATTGATATGAAAAACCCTCATAATTTTTTATTATATCAGGGACTTTCGTTTGGTGTTGTTGCAATGTTTCTATACTTTTTCTTTTTTCTTTGGTTAATTTTGAAAAATCAAAGGAGGTGTAAAGAATCATTTTATGGGCATTTATATGCTCAATCTATAGTTAACCTATTAGTGATGTTGGTTTTTGTCGCCATGCCCGGTAATTATCAAGATATTAGTATTCTAATTTCTATTTCATTTGTAATAATCATTAATGGTACTTTTTATGTAAGAAGAACTAGAAAGAGTTAAGCACACCCAGTTTTATCAATTCATGATTATATTATATCAATTTGGGGAGCTTTTAGACTTAAGTTGATTTAAATTTGTATAGAAATTTTTTAATAAGGTTTAGTTTGTAAATATGTTTAATTATCTTTTTATCACTAACACCCCAGAGATTGCTGTATTTGCTGAGTCTTGTGGCGTTACAAGAATTTTTGTTGATTTGGAAACACAAGGAAAATTAGAGCGGCAAGGTCATCTCGATACAGTAATTAGTGAACATAGTTTTGATGATATTGAAAGTATAAAAAAAGTTCTTTGTACATCTGAATTATTAGTAAGGTTAAACCCTTTTCATGAAGGCTCCGAATTAGAAGTTGAAAGGGCTATTTCTAAAGGAGCAGATATTATTATGCTCCCAATGATTAAGAATATCGAGCAAGTTATTGAAATGGGAACTTTTATTAATGGAAGAGCAAAATTTATCCCTTTAATAGAGACTATAGCATCAGCAGAAATTGTTAATGATATTGATAACTTAGAGTGTGTAGATGAACTACATATAGGCTTGAATGATCTACATTTAGAGTTTGGCCTAAATTTTATGTTTGAATTAATCACTAATGGCTACGTTGACAATATGGTTTCTAGATTGACTAAGCCATTTGGTATCGGTGGTATAGCAAGAGTAAATCAAGGAGAAGTGAGTGGGGAATCGGTTATGGCACAACATATCCGGTTAAATTCGACGGGGGTGATATTATCTCGAGCTTTCCATCTAAGGGCTTCTTCTTTAGCTGATTTAAAAAATAAAATAGATCTTGAAAAAGAAATAGCCTTGCTTAATGAAGTAAGAAATAAACTTCTTTTAGAGTCTGATGATAAAAGAGAGGAACGTTTACTCTCTTTTAAACATTCTGTTGCAAAAGTGGTTGCATAATGATGAAGCGATTATTTGATTTATTAGTTTCTTTTTTTAGTTTGTGCTTGATATTGCCAGTACTGTTGGTTGTTTCAGTTTTTATAAAGCTTGATGGAGGCCCTATTATCTATAGACAAATAAGAGTCGGCTTGAACGGTAAAAAATTTGGGATATATAAATTTAGAAGTATGGTTATTAATGCAGATCAAATAGGGGGGCATTCAACTTTACCCGGTGATAAACGAGTAACAACAATAGGTAAAATTATTCGTAAAACGAGTATTGATGAGCTTCCACAATTGGTGAATGTTATTATAGGGGATATGAGCCTTGTTGGCCCAAGGCCAAATGTCTTCGCACAAAGAGAAGAGTATACAGAACTTCAATGGAATAAAAGAAATAGTGTTTTGCCAGGAATTACCGGGATTGCACAATCAAGAAATAGGTCAAATGCAACTTGGCAAGAACGGTTTGATATGGATATGGAATATGTTGAAAATAAGTCATTTATGTTAGATTTAAAGATTATTTTTTTAACATTTAAGCAAGTGTTATTTAAAGGCGGACATTAATTTATGTGTGGAATTTTTGGTTATTATGACCAGACTAAACAATCTATTTCTGAGCAGGAAATTAAAGAAATGGGGAATATAATTGACTATAGAGGCCCAGATGGACAAGGGATATATAGTAACAGTGCTTTGGGTGTCGCTTTAGGTAATCAGAGACTTGCCATCTTAGATCTAGCTCATGGCGACCAACCTTTTTTTTCAGCCGATGGTAGTATTACAGTTGTACAAAACGGAGAGATATTTAACCATGTTGAGTTGGCAGCAGAGCTCTCTAAAGCAGGTTACCCATGCGTAACTCATTGCGATACAGAAGTTATACTTCGTTTATATGAAAAAGATGGAATTGAAGGAATAAAACATCTCAATGGGATGTTTGCGATTGCAATTTATGATGAGAATATTGACGCTGTTTATCTTGTAAGAGATAGAGTTGGAGAAAAACCATTTCATTACTCATTTGAAAAAGAGAGATTAATTTTTGGTTCTGAAATAAAATCAATTTTGACTTTATTTCAGCCTAAAATAAACTACGATTCTTTAAATCAATTTCTCTCTTTTAATTATGTCCCCATGCCTGAAACTATGTTTAAAGGGATTTATCATGTGAAACCTGGTCACTATATTAAGGTTACAAGGACAGAATTTGAAGAAGTGAAATGGTGGGACTTGTCGAAGATAAAAAGTAATAATGATAAATCCGAGACAGAGTGGATTGAAGATTTTAATAAAGTTTTAGATGATGCAGTTATGTTAAGGTTACGCTCCGATGTTCCGTTTGGTGCATTTCTTTCTGGCGGGGTTGACTCGAGCAGTGTTGTTGGTTTAATGGCAAAGCACCTGGATTCACCAGTGAAAACGTATTGTATAGGCTTTGATGATCCTAAGTATGATGAATCACCTTTTGCATTAAAAGCTGCTCAGAGATTTAATACGGATCATAAATCTGAAAAAGTAGAACCAAATTTATTATCTCTTTGGCCTATGGCAACCTATCACTGTGATCAACCTCATGGTGATGTTTCCTTCCTACCTACATACCGTGTTGCTAAATTGGCTTCTACAGATGTGAAGATGGTCTTAACCGGAGATGGTGCCGATGAATTATTTGCAGGGTATGATAAATATAAGGAGTTTTTCTCAAATGAGGAACACTTCAAGTGCAGTAATCCTAGCTTTCAGTTAAAGTATTCAAAAAGTATTGAGTTGTTTGCACCTGAAAGAATTGACTTACTTTTGAGTGAAAATGTTAAAAATAACCTTACGAATAAGAGTAACTATTTGTCAAAAGTGGAAGACACTATCAGTGAGGTTTCGCATATGGATCGTATTAATCAAGCATTATATCTTGACACTCAGTTGTTATTATCCGGAAACAATTTAGTTAAGCCTGACAGAATGGGAATGGCCGTTTCGATTGAAAATAGGGCTCCTTTCCTTGATTATAGGTTAATTGAGTTGGCTTTTTCGATGCCAGGAAATTTGAAAATTAAAGAAGGTGAAACTAAATATATTTATAAAAAAGCTGTGTCAAGTTTAATAGGTGAAGATTTGGCCTATAGAAAAAAGCAGATGTTTACAGTCCCAGTTGGAGAATGGTTTAAAAATTCGCTTAAAGAATTATGTGAAGAGTTGCTTTTCAGTAAAAGGACAAAAACTAGAGGTTTTTTCAACTACTCTTATGTAGAGAATTTACTCGATGAACATTGTGTAGGAAAAAGAAATAATACTCGAGAGATACGCGCTTTAATGGCTTTTGAGTATTGGTGCAGGGAATTTCTTGATTAGATGAAAAAATTATTAATGGTTTGTTATGGTGGTGGGCATGTCAAAATTATTGCACCACTTTATCTAGCGCTTAAAGATAAATTCAATGTGACTATTTTGGCACTTACAGCATCTGGTAAGTATTTAGAGCAATTTAAAATCCCTTTTATAAGGCTGAGTGATATTGACGAACTTATTACAGATGAAGTTATAGCTTATGGCGAAATGCTTGTTAATAATACAGATAATCATCAAACCGTTCCATTGAAAGAAAGTATTGTTTATCATGGTTTATCATTCAAGGACTTAATTGAAAGAGAAACTTCACAATCTAAAGCTCTTGAAAAATTTAATAAACTAGGCCGTTCATGCTTTTTGCCAGTAAAAACATTTCAATATATTATTAAGAGTTTATCTCCAGATTTAGTGTTGGCAACTAATGCCCCTAGAGGAGAAAGGGCGGCACTGATATCAGCTAAAAACCAGTCTATACCAACTATATGTATTAATGATAATGCTTGGATTAGAAATGGAATAAAGGATGTAGCAGACTTAAATTGTGCTGATGTTATTTGTGTCTTATCAGATGAGGTAAAAACTGCTCTTATCGCAGCTTCTTCTTTTCCTGAAGAAAGAATCATTGTTACCGGAACACCTGTTTTTGATAACTTAAAAAAGTTAAATGTTACGCCTAAAAAAAATAAAAAGGATTTAACAATACTCTTAGCTGATTGCGAGCTTCCTGCATACTCTCCATTTTATCCGAATGTAAAAGCAGATGAGCATTTAGGTTATAAAATAAGGTGTAAATTAAATGAATTAGCATATTCAAATAAATGGAATGTTATCTTCAGGTCTCATCCTACTCAAGATTGTAACTATAATGAGTTTAAAAACATAACTGTTTCACATCAAGGGGATTCCCTCCATGAATTACTTATTAATGTCGATGTTATCATCACGGCTATTAGTACAGTTGGTCTTGAGGGGAGAGCTTTAGGTATAGGGCTTGTTTCAATTGAAGGGAGTGTGTACAGAGAGTTGGGTTCTTATGAAGAGATAGGGTTATCTACTGGAGTTTGGGGAGAAGAGCAATTAGAAAGTGCGATAAAATCTGAACTTGATAAAAATGTAAATAATACTTATCTTTATAACGGATTAGCGATTACTAATATAGAGCAAGTTATTGAAAAACTATTGTGTTAATTGAGCTAAATTTATTAAAATCGTTTTAGAGAAAGTTTTTTAAGTTCTTTAAAAAATAATTGGAATAAATAGACCCAGTGATACGATTTTTGTAATCACCAGCTTTAAATGCCAGCTTGATTGAGTTAATAAATAGAGGTGTTATCTATTTATATTATGTATAATGACGCTTATGTTTGAAATTACACCATATGTATTGCATATTTTTTATCATGCAATTCTGCTTATGCCTTTCAGGAATTTACAATAAAAATATGAGTGAATCTAATTCTTCTATGGATGTTTTGTTTAGAGCCCCTCGCCCAATTAAGCGCTTAATAAGTGTTTTTGCTGATTTATTTTTTGTTGGGACAGCTTTTTGGACTGCAATGCTTGTCAGACTCGATAATCCCGCTATTTTTAATGATTCAAAATCGTGGTTGTTACTATTCTCATTAATTCCTTTTGCGCTTATTATTAATATTAAGTTAGGTCTTTATAGAGCAATAATTCGATTTATCAGTAGTAAAGCCGCTGCAACGATTAGTATCGCTGTTTTACTTACCACCTTGTCGCTGATTTTACTTTCTTTTTATCTACACGTATCTCTTCCTAGAACAGTACCTGTTGTTTTTGCAGCTTTTTTAATGATACTGGTTGGTGGTAGCCGCTTTGTTGTTAGAGCTATGGTATCAAAACAGCATGGAGTGAAAAAAGAGCCTGTAATTATTTATGGTGCAGGCTCGTCTGGGCGACAGTTAGCGCAATCACTTATTCAAGGGAATGAATATACGCCTGTGGCTTTTATTGATGATGATAAGGCTATACAAAAAAGTATTATTCAAAGCATTGCTGTTTTTAACCGTAGTGAATTACATAAATTAATAAAGAAGCATTCTGTAAAACGAATTCTACTCGCTATGCCTCGAGATAATAAAAAGCGTATTGCTAAGGTTTTAAGTCGATTAGAAAATTTATCCGTAGAAATATTATCTATTCCTGGCTCTGCTGATTTAGTCAGTGGTAATGCTAAAATTGATGAATTACATGAAGTGTCAATTGATGATTTATTAGGTCGTGATTCAGTAAATCCTAATGAAGAATTACTTCAGGCTAATATAAAACATAAGTCGGTAATGATTACGGGGGCTGGTGGCTCTATCGGCTCAGAGCTTTGTCGTCAAATTTTAAAACAACGCCCTAAAAAAATTGTATTGATGGAACTGTCGGAATTCGCTTTATATAAAATAAATGGTGAGTTGCAAAAGCTAGCTAGTAAGCTTGATTATGATTTACCTATTATTCCCCTCTTAGGCTCTGTTCAACATAAAAATCGTTTATTAACGGTTATGCGCACCTTTAATGTGCAAACTATTTACCATGCGGCTGCATACAAACATGTACCTGTAGTTGAGCATAATGTTATTGAAGGTGTCAGAAATAATATATTTGGAACGCTTTTTGTTGCAGAAGCCGCTATAGAAGCACAAGTAGAAACCTTTGTACTTATCTCAACAGATAAAGCGGTACGCCCAACAAATGTAATGGGTACCACAAAACGTATGGCTGAGTTGGTGTTACAAGCCTTAGCTGACAAAACGATGAAAGCTAAAGGAAAAACACGTTTTTGTATGGTGCGCTTTGGTAATGTACTAGGCTCTTCTGGATCAGTTGTTCCGTTATTTAGAGAGCAAATCAAAAGTGGTGGCCCAGTTACGGTTACACATCCTGAAATAATACGCTACTTTATGACAATTCCTGAAGCTTCTCAGTTAGTTATTCAAGCTGGTGCAATGGGGAAAGGCGGAGATGTTTTTGTGTTGGATATGGGTGATCCCGTTAAAATAGCCGATCTTGCAGCTAAGATGATCCGTTTAAGTGGCATGACTGTGATGGATGCTACCAACCCTGATGGTGATATTGCTATCGAGTTTACTGGATTACGTCCAGGCGAAAAACTTTTTGAAGAACTGCTCATTGGTGATGATATTACACAAACAGAGCATCGTCGTATTATGTCGGCTCATGAAGTTTGGCTTTCATGGCCTGAACTTGAAAAAATATTAGTTAAGCTTGATGAAGCTTGTCATCAATTTGCCCATGAAGAAATTAGACGTTTGATGTTACAAGCACCTACTGGCTTTGTACCTAAAGATGGAATCTGTGATCTAGTGTGGAATGCAACAGCAACCACTGATTAGATTTTTGCTGAAGTAGTACAACTCTTTTTTTGAATATACTCATAGGTAATACCCTTCGACAAGCTCAGGGCGAACGGGACAAATTTATTCGTTAGACTCATGGCGAACGGCGTAGAGTATTTCGACAAGCTTAGGGCGAACGGGGAAAATTTATTCGTTAGTTTCAGAGCAAGCGGCAATGGTTTCTTCGTTAGACATAGGGCTAATAGGATTGATTCTTTTGATGGTTTCAGAGCGAGCCGCTTGGAGTATTTCTACAAGTTCAGGGCGAACAGCGTGAAGTATTTCGACAAGCTCAGGGCTAACTCAACAAATTTATTCGTTAGTTTCAGAGCAAGCGGCACTGATTTTTTCGTTAGCCTTAGGGCGAAGAGGATTGACTCTATTGATTGGCTTAGGGCGAATTGAATTACTTCTTACAACGGGGTCAGAGCGGTCGTAGTTGGTTGCACCTATGTTTTCTTTTGAATGTATTCTAGCTAGTTTGACGCTCTTCAACTTCTCATTTTTCTTACTCAGGGTAAATGGTAATTACAGTTAACTCTGAGCTTATCGAAGAGTCAGTAAATTTAACTTATCATAACAGTTTTCACAAAAAGCAATCCTTCTTTCAAATTCATACTCTACCTTATATGAATAAGTATTAATAAGCCCTTTATTCCAGTTATTTACTCATATAGAATGAAGTTAAACAAAATATATTAAGGATGAAAATGTCTAAACAAATCACCAAAGCCGTTATTCCCGTTGCTGGACTAGGTACACGTATGTTACCAGCAACTAAAGCTATCCCTAAAGAAATGCTTCCAATTGTTGATAAACCTTTGATTCAATACATAGTCAATGAGTGTATTGATGCAGGTATAAAAGAAATTGTTTTAGTTACGCATTCTTCTAAAAATGCCATCGAAAACCATTTTGATAAATCCTTTGAGCTTGAAACTACGCTTGAAAAACGTGTTAAGCGTCAGTTGTTAGAAGAAATTCAAGCTATTTGTCCTAAAGATGTGACTATTTTACATGTACGTCAAGGGGAAGCTAAAGGGTTAGGTCACGCGGTTTTAAAAGCGCGTCCAATTATTGGCAATGAGCCGTTTGCTGTGGTATTACCAGATGTTATTTTAGATGACGCTTCTGCAGATTTAAAAACTGAAAACCTAGCCGCCATGCTTGCACGATATGACAAAGTAGGAGGGTATAGCCAAGTTATGGTTGAACCTGTGCCTATGGAGCTAGTGAGTAGTTATGGTGTTGTAGACTGTGGAGGGGTAGCGCTATCTGAAGGCGAGTCTCAGCCAATGACTGCAGTTGTTGAAAAACCTCCTGTTGATGAAGCTCCTTCTAATTTAGCGGTTGTTGGTCGTTATGTATTGTCTGAGAAAATTTGGGATTTACTGGAGTTTACACCACCAGGTGCAGGTGATGAAATACAGCTAACAGATGCGATTGCAAGCTTAATGAAGCTTGAAATGGTTGAAGCTTTTCATATGTCAGGTAAATCACATGATTGTGGCTCTAAATTAGGTTATATGAAAGCTAATGTTGAATATGCTTTACGTCATAGTGAGTTAGGCGAAGACTTTAAAGAGTTTCTACAGGATTTTCTTAAGTAATTTTTTTAAGTAATTTTGATTTAGCTTTTTGTTGCCCCTTCTAATATGTTTTATAACCCTTCGACAAGCTCAGGGCGAACGGATATAGGGGCAAAGTGCTAAAGATGTACAAGGCTTAGTATGTACAAGGCTTAGTATGTAAAAGGCTTAGTATGTAAAAGGCTTAAGATGGAAATCGGATTAAGGCAGAAAAAAGGATTGTAACTTCTGTGTGAATGGAACAAGTACATCTGACTGCATTGTACGTAATGTAGTTGAAGTTTAATACGACATTTAAGTGAGGGAATAAAACAGAGGTAACCGTCCTTGATTACACATCCCTGTTTTAGTCATCCTATTGTGATCTCCTATCACATAACTTCATCCTGAAGTGTCCCTATAAAGAGCTCCTGCTCAGTTGTTATTGCTAACTTTATTAAAGATAGAAGCTAATTTATTTTTTGCAAATAATTTTTATAAATTTTTATATTAGGCTTCTTTTAAGCTGTGTGTTTATGCGGTTAAGCACAAGCAAGTTGCAGGGTATATGAATCAACTTAGGCAGAGGTTCTGAAAACTTTAGGGGAGTGAATTAGATTGGTAATTGAGATAGTGATAGAAGGCAGTAACTCTATTTACAGTGCCTTCTATCGTGATTACGTAATTGGGTTGCTGTTTTAAGAAGCCGCTTTATGTGCCTTCATAAACTCTACAGCTTTGCTTATTGCTTTTTTAACTTTTGTTTCCATTTCAAAGCGTTCTGAAGCTGGCAAATAAAATGCCATATCAACTTCATGGCGAATATAACGGGTTGGTAGTTGGTTGAGCACTACACAAGTTAAATCAGCAATAAAGTCTTCATCATATTTTTCGTCAAATTTCCCTACAGAGAAATGATCCATTACTAATTTTTCATAATAATTATGAATGTCGTCAGAAATTTTCATATGTTATTTCACTTTAAGTCAGTCTGTATATTCAAAGATTAACCTGTGTTTGAGTAAAATGCTAATTCATTAATGGGTTATTTGAAGGTATTTTTAACTTCTTTTGATTGTCTATTTAAGTACTTAGCCTTCAGATAGAGTACATAGGCTTGTGACTTTATGTTCGTTGGGCAGTTAAACTATAGTTTCATAGCTTGTACTTAGTGGGTTTACTAGCCGCGTTTCTCTGCAAGCTCAATATCCCTTTCTATCATTGAAATCGCTTTTCTACATCTACCTAAGCGCTGATGTAATGCTAATACTTCGGCTGATAATTTTACATTGTCACTGGCTTTACAATTTAGGTGTTGTGACTCTCGCTCTGAGACCATATCCATTAATCTTCTTTCAAACTCGTGGTGTTCAGCTAATTTTTGATAGAGCTGATGACTAGAAAGAGTGAGGCTTTTTGTCATGCTCTTATATTTATTTTGTGTTTTAGATTTTTTAATTTTTACTTTTTTATGGGCGTCAAAGCTTAGTTTAGCCGCTTGATGTAGTGTGGCGTTGGCATTTAAGGCGGTAGCTATTGCAATTATTTGTTGCTCTATTTGCTGTAATAGCTCTGTGGAATAGATGATTTTGTTCGAGTTAATTAATCGAGAATACTCGGGAAGTTTTTTTTGAATTTCTTTGATATATGGACCAAACGTATCACTTCGGGTAATAAAAAGATTTGCTGAAAATAGATCATTATTTTCAATTAAGCGATGTGCTTTTTCTGCCGCATTTTTTTTATCAATTTTTTCTGCTTTTGTGGCTAATTGTGTTAGCAAAGAAGATAGGCGCTCTAATTGACTCATAAATTATTAAATT
Organism: Colwellia sp. SU-HH00943; assembly: GCF_057546125.1. Taxonomy (NCBI): domain Bacteria; kingdom Pseudomonadati; phylum Pseudomonadota; class Gammaproteobacteria; order Alteromonadales; family Colwelliaceae; genus Colwellia; species Colwellia sp. SU-HH00943. The sequence continues at coordinate 45,668 of NZ_BAAJLW010000001.1, read as the reverse complement.
AACTAGGTGGTTCTTTTATCTGGCTAGTATCCTCTATCTGATGGTAGGTTTCTAATACTTCTTGATATAGTTTCGATGAACCTTGCATTTCTCTTGAAAGTTACAAATTGATAACAAGGAAAATTGATTGTTTGTCATGTTATCTTTACGAAGGTTTTGTTTTTCTAATTAAGTTGTTGATAATCAGGTGTTTTAATTGTTGTTGTTTTTTGTGAACTATAAAAATGGATAGTATGTTGAATTATGTGATTTTATTTTAAGTATTTGATTTGTAGTTATAATGTATTTTTTTGGCTGGGTTTTTCATTTGTTCAAACATACTTTCTTTTGGTTAGAAATTAAACTTTATATTCATTAATGTTTAATTAAGTAACTTGATGTTTTCTTGTGTTTTTCTTTTTATTATTCAATTGTTTACTGGTTTTTGTTTAGGGTTTTACTTTGTTTGTCTTATTGTAACTCGATATGTCTAAATGTTAAAAAGTTTACCAAATGGTTATAAATGGTGTTGACGCTGTACGCCAAACCCGTTTAATATCGTAGAGGACAGATCAGGTCTAATGACCCGTTCAAAAAAGTTTACGAGGCAGCATAGTCTTGAAACTAAACAATAAATAACAACCAATCACGAATGTGATCCAGGGAGTAAACATGTATCAAAATAACGAGCTTACTAAAGCTGTTCGCCTAGCACTCGCAGCTGGTGTAACTACTACAGCTTTAGCTGTGCCGACAATGGCTTTTGCTGAAGAAGCAGAAGAAAGTGTAGAAAGTGTAGAAAGAATTGAAGTAACAGGTTCGCGTATTAAGCGTACCGATATGGAAACATCAAGCCCTGTTTCTGTAACAAGTGCTGCAGATATTAAATTATCTGGTTTTACCCGTGTAGAAGATTTATTAAACAGTTTACCGCAAATTGAAGCATCAAATACTGCTTTTGATTCAAACGGCGCAACAGGTACAGCATCTGTTGACTTACGTGGTATGGGTACAAGTCGTACGTTAGTATTAGTTAACGGTCGTCGTATGCAACCAGGTGGTGTTTATTCTCAAGCACCTGATATTAACCAAATTCCAGCGGCATTAGTTAAACGTGTTGAAGTGTTAACTGGTGGTGGTTCTTCAACATACGGTGCTGATGCTGTAGCCGGTGTTGTTAACTTTATTATGGATACTGACTTTGAAGGTTTTGAATTTACCGTAGGTGCTTCAGGCTATCAACATGATAATGATAACAGCTATATCCAAGGTTTAATGGATGAGCGTGGTTTTGAATACCCTGACGGCAGTAGCGGTATTGATGGTAGAACTTATAACTTCGATATTGCCATTGGTGGTGATTTTGCAGGTGATAAAGGTCATGCTGTTGCATATGCTACTTACCGTAAAGTTAATGAATTACGTCAAGAATCACGTGATTACTCTTCATGTGCTTTAAACTCAGCTGGTACTGGTTGTGGTGGTTCAGGTAATGCGATTATTCCTAACTTCTACTTAGGTGGCGTTGCTGATGGTGCTTTTGATTGGGATAATTGGGATTATTTAACATTAACTGAAGGTAGTAACTTCCAACCTTCTTCTGGTAATGTTTATAACTACGCACCTGTAAACCACTTTATGCGTCCAGATGAGCGTGTAACTTTTGGTACTTTCATTGATTATGAAATTAATGAACATGCAACTACTTATTTAGAAGCTAGCTACATGAATGACCGTACAGTTGCTCAAATTGCTGAGTCAGGTACTTTCTTCGCAGAGACTTATATTTTACCTGTTTCTCAGTTGAATGCTGACCAACAACAATATGTAATGGATAACCTAGGCTTAGGTCCAACAGATGAATTTGCTACTTATATTGGTAAGCGTAATGTTGAAGGTGGTCCACGTTCTAGTAACTTAACACATAGCTCTTACCGTGTTGTTGCTGGTGTTAAAGGCGATATCAATGATAACTGGTATTATGATGCTTCATTCCAGTTTGGTGCTTCAGATTCTTCTGCAGCATACTTGAACGATTTCTTTGCTCCACGTATTGCAACTGCTGTTGACTCAGCAGCTTGTGCTGCAGATGCTGACTGTATCCCTTATGAAGTATTCACATATAACGGTGTAACAGAAGAAGCTGCTGGTGCTTTAACTGGTACAGCTATCTTAAGTGGTCACGCAACTCAAATGGTATTCAACGCATTTGCAAGCGGTGATTTAGACATAACACTTCCAACTGCTGATTCTTCAATTGCAGTTGTTGTTGGTGTTGAATACCGTGAAGAGAAATTCGAACGTTTATCTGATGAAGTTTTTGAAAATGGTCTTTTATTAGGTCAAGGTGGTCCAACTACTAGTATCATGGGTGGCTACGATGTAACAGAAATCTTTGGTGAAGTTAGTATTCCACTTGTTCAAGATGCATTTATGGCTGAAAGCTTAACATTAGAATTAGGTGGTCGTTATTCAGACTATTCTACTTCAGGTGGCGAGCCAACGTATAAAGTAGCTGTTGACTGGTCTCCAGTTGAAGACTGGAAACTACGTGCTAGTTATAACCGTGCTGTTCGTGCTCCGAATGTTGGCGAGTTATTTGCTCCACAAAGTCAAGGTTTATGGGGTGGTACTGATCCATGTGCTGGTGCAAACCCTGCTCAAACAGCAGCACAATGTGCTAACTCAGGTGTAACTGCAGCACAATACGGTAATATTACTGCTAGCCCTGCAAGCCAATATAATGGTTTATTTGGTGGTAACCCAGATCTACAACCAGAAATTGCTGATACCGTTTCATTCGGTGTTGTAGCTAACCCATTTGATAACTTTAACTTCTCAATCGATTATTGGGATATTCAGTTAGAAGATGTTATCGGTACTGTAGGTGCTGAGCTAACTGTTGAACAATGTGGTTTAACAGGTGATGCTGCATACTGTGATAATGTTAATCGTTCTGGTGCAGGTAGCTTATGGTTAGGTACAGCAGGTTATGTAACTGCAACTAATGTTAACTTAGCAAACCGTCACTGGACAGGTGTTGATGTTTCAGCTAACTACGTACTTGAAGCTTTAGCAGGTACTTGGACAGCGAGCTTTATCGGTACTCAAATGGTTAAGAAAGAGTATGAGCAACTTCCAGGTTTCCCTGATGCAACATTTGATTGTGTTGGTAATATCGATAACGGTTGTTTTGCACAACCAGAATGGCGTCATACTGCTAAGTTAAGTTACGATATGGATACTTTCTGGACGGCTTCTATTCACTGGAGATACTACGGTGAAGTAGAGTACACAGAAGAAACTGATGAATTAGTTGGTGACGGAATTAGCGCACAAAGTTATATTGACTTGAAAGCTGCTTTCGACGTAACTGATAATGTTGGTGTTTTAGTTGGTGTTAACAACGTTTTAGATAAAGAGCCGCCAATGGTTGGTGGTACACTATCTACAAACGGTAATGCTATCGCTGGTTTCTACGACACATTAGGTCGTTACTTACACGCGAGTGTAACTCTTAAATTCTAAGATAACCTCTTAGGATTAAATAAACGGTGAGCTTAGGCTCACCGTTTTTATTTCTACATAATGAAAATCAATCTACTGTAATTAGTAAATATGACCAATAGTATAATTAACCAACTTGAAGACAAAATAAAAACAAACCCTTCAACAAAGTATTATGTTGAGCAATTGGCCAATGAGTATGCAAGATTAAGAGAGTGGCAAAAGGCTAGTCAATGTTATGCACATTATCTCAAGTTAAAACCTCAAGATGCAGAAGCTTATTTTAATTATGCATATAATTTAAGGTTTGCAGAGCAATATGAATTAGCTATTGCTCAATATGAAAAGTCGTTAAACCTGAATATCTCTCAACCAGAAGAAGTGTACTTAAATATTGCTGTTATTTATGCTGATCACTTAAATGATGAGGATAAGGCTAAAGGTGCCCTTGAAAAAGCGTTAAGCTTAAACAGTAGTTATATTCCTGCACTATATAATTTAGCTAACCTTTATGAAGATGCTGGTGATAAGCTTAAGGCAGAGCAGTTATTTCAAAAAGTAGTGAAGTATGCTCCTCAATATTATGACGCTTTCGCTAGGCTTGCTCACATTAAAGCTTTTTCTGATATAGATGATGAATTAATCACACAATTAAAAAAAGCCAATGACGATATACGAATAGATTTATCTACAAAAATTAATGTTAACTTTGCCTTAGGTAAGGCGCTTGATGACTGTAAAAGTTTTGAACAAGCCTTTAAGTATTATCAACAAGCAAATTTACTGGCAGAAAAAATTACACCTCCTTATGACGCAGCACTACATGAGCAATATATCGATAGTATTATCGAAGTATTTAATGGTGAGGTTTTTAAAGAGTTTAAGGCCATAAGTACTGCTTCACCTGTATTTATCTGTGGTATGTTTAGATCCGGCTCTACGTTGGTAGAACAGATACTTTCAGCTCACCCAAAATTGACATCTGGTGGTGAGAGAGAGTTCTTTATACGGCTAGTAGAAAATACTTTATCACCTTTTCCAGCATCTTTAGTTCAGGTTAAGTTTAAACAGCTCAATAAGATTGCTCAGGATTACTTAAAAGATATTGCAAAGGCGTTTCCTAATGCCGGGTGTGTAATTGATAAAAGGCCTGAAAATTACTTGTTTGTTGGCTTAATTAAAGTGTTATTCCCAAATGCAAAATTCATTTTTACTCAGAGGAACATACTTGATAATTGTTTATCAGTTTATTTCTTGCGTCTTGGTAATAAAATGAATTACTCCATGAAGTTAAACACTATTGCGCATTATTATGAGCAACAGGAAAAGTTAACTACTTTTTGGCAACAAAAATATGGCGATTCGATTTGTACAGTCAATTACGATAATTTAATAGAACAGCCACAAAATGAAATAAAGTCTTTACTTAATTTTTTAAATCTTGAGTGGGATGAAGGCTGCTTGAATTTTTATAACATTAAAAATAAGGTTAAAACCGCTAGTGTTTGGCAGGTTAGACAACCTTTTTACTCAAGTTCATCAGGTCGCTGGAAAAACTATCAAGCTAATATAGAAGATTTAATAAGCCTGATTAAGAAAAAGAGCCATTAAGAAAGTTAATGGCAATATTTATGCTTTTGGTTGAATGTCGCAAGGGGTGGTCATTCTCGGTTCATCAGTTACTGTAGGATTAGTCCCGTGCCACATATAACTAGGGAAGAATACGCAGTCCCCTTGCTCTGGGCAATGTTCAACTGCTTTAACTTCTTTATCACCTAACTTTAATGACGTTTCTCCAAAGTGAACCCAACCTGCCTTTTCAGGATCACCTTTATTCACACCTTTAGGTATACTGATATAAGTTGGCCCTGAAAGCCAGCCTTCAGGGTGAACATGATTTGTATGAAAACCTTGCTCCTTTAATAATACAGACCAGCAGCCTGTAAAAGTGAAGTCTGACTTTATGCGTGATAAGAAAGGATGAGAGGGATCAGAGGGGAGGTTGTCTAAATATTGCTTTACATTGAAATTAATTGCTGACTTTAACTCTTGAATAATCGGTGAAGTATTTAATAACAGGTTTCCTTTGGTTTGACTGCCCCCCATTACACTTTGATCCAAGGGTTGTTGAGTAGAGTTATGGAGCTCAGTTAAAAATAGTTTCAGCTCACTCATAAAGTGTTCTAAGTTGTCATAATGTGAGGGTGGAATAATCTTTTTCACAACCACCAATTCATTGTAGTTATTAAGCCAGAGTTCTCTCTCATCGTTTAGTAACCGCCAACAAATACCTTTATAAGCCCAAACTTCTTGGTTTAGAGGTGACACTTTAGACGCTACCTCTAAATGTGATAATGCTGATTTATACTCTTGCTGCTTTATTAATATATTGGCCATATCAATACGATATCGCGTATTGCTTGGATCAATTGATATAGCACTTTGAATCAGTTCATGTGATTTGCTAGCTTGGGAATTGTTTTTCAAATAAATAGTCGCCAATGCGTGGAGAAGGTTAGCTTGATCCCCAAATTGACTAATAGCCTTTTTAAGTACTTCTTCAGCTTTGAGTAGTTGATTAGACAATATTAACTGAGCTGCAAAAGAGTAACTCATGCTAGGCGTAGATTGTTGGTTACTTTTCAAGTATCCATTGTAGCTAGATAGAAATTTACTGTTACCATTATTCTCCCAGTACAAGTTGTTAAGCGCTTCATGGGCAAGTACATAATCAGGCCTCAACGCTATTGCAGTATTTAATGATTTCTCTGCTTTCTCAAACTCATTTAAATCGTAATATGCACAACCTATATTGAAATGTAGTTCGGGGACCTCCTTACCAGGTTCAATTATCTTATTGTAGCAATTTAAAGCTGATTTAGGGTTTCCGATAATTCGGTAGGTAACACCTAAATTATGCCATGCAAAAAAATCAGAAGGGCTAATATTGATTGCTTGATTAAAAGCAGTTATTGCTTGGTCATAATTTTTTAAGTTTTTTTGTGCATTCCCAAGGACATTATAAAATGGAGCCTCTTTGCCATTTAAATCAATGGCTTTTTTGATAGTTTTTATGGCTAATTCATACTTACTTAATGTGTTGAGTACTAATGACCAGTTATAGAGCACATCTAAATTAGTCTTACCAAGCTGGTATGCTTGTTCATAATATTGTTCTGCTTTTGAGTGTCGATTAGTTTGTGCAAAAAAATTTGCAACATTTAAATAAAAGTTAGCTTGTTTACCGTGCTTAAGGCTTGCTAAAAAATACTCTTCAGCTAAATCGTACTGATGTTGTAATTTATAGACTAAAGCAAGCATATGAAGAGCGTCATGTTGCTGCGGTTCTTCAATTAATATTTTTTTACATAAAGCAATGGTTGCAGAAAAGTTTCTACTTTGGAAAAAACTCATTGCTTGTCTAAGTTGATTTTGGGTGTTTTTCATAGATAAAATTTATGTTACGTTATTGCTTTAATAATCATGTGTTTTTTTATGACAATTAAATGCTTGATAGACAGTGCAACTCAATGTTCAATTTGAGTCATAATAATATTTTTATAATAAGAATTAAATACAAGGATGAATAATGCGATTTTTGCAGATTATTTTAATTACGCTTTTTTTATTAGTAAGTACTAAATCATTAGCAGATTGGGTTCCTTTTACTTTTCATAACAATCATATAACTATTGAAGTTGAAGTCAATGGGCAGCCTGCTACCGCAATGCTAGATAGTGGCTCAAATGTAAATATGATTAACCAAGAGTTTATAGACAAACATGGTCAGGATTTTAAAAAAACAGATAAAATTCGAGTCAAAGGGGTAAATGGTAGCTCCTATGTTCAACTTTATAATAATGTCCCTGTAAATATGTTTGGTGGTGAGTTTGATTTAGATGATGTCGCTGCAGGGGAGTTGGGGGATACCACTTTATTACTTGGTTCGACTTTTTTTTCCAATGTGATTTTACAAATAGATTTTCCAAACTCTCGACTGCAACTATTCCCCAAAAATGCTGTTGATATGGATAAATATGAAAATGTACCTATGAAAAGGTCAAGGAGTACAAGTTTACCCGCTATTCAAGTAAAAATTAATGGGGAGAAAGTCTGGCTAACCTTTGATACAGGAAATAGTGGCGCTATTTATTTGAAAAGAAGTTTAGCCATAGATAATGGTTGGTTAAGTAGTGATACACAAGTTGAGAAGGGGCAAGTTTCAGGTATTGCCAGAGCTGCAAAAGTGGATATATTTAAAGTGGATTCATTGAAAATTGGTCCTTATGAATTAGATAATGTGCCTATTCAAGTGCCCAGTGAAGGTGAAAATACTAATGTTGGTAAAAGCTCAAGAGAAACGTCAACAGCCAATAATAGTAGAATAAGTCGTGGTATTAAGCCTAAAGGAATAATGGGATTTGATATTTTAAAGCACTTTATCGTTACCGTAGACTTATTAGATTATCAATTACATATAGTCGCACCCTAATTTAAAGATAACCCTCTCCCTATTAGAGTTATTTATACGGGATATTAAAAGAATATTTTGATATCCCATAACCTCTCTACAGACAACACCTTACAAGATATTTTGATTATTTATGCAGGGAAACCTGCATAAATAAATTTGACTTGCTACGAAGAAATTAGTAAAACATACGCTGGCAAAATAAGCGCGTCTGAAAAGTAGGCTATTTTGCAGGCAATCAATAGAAGAAAATAACTCGCACCTTGACAGCAAGTTTGTCATTTGGGATTATTGATTGGTTGTATTCATAAAAAGTTACACATAAAAAGTTACACATAAAAAACGATAGATTTTTATATTTGCGGTAACAAAAATCTTTGTTATCAAAATTTAAATAGCAATTGGTTGGGAACTATGTCCAAAGTAAGTAAGAAAAGCCTCATCGCAACAGCGATGGTTGGCGCATTAGCGTTAGCAGGTAGCAATGTTGCTTCTGCAAATGCATTAACAGACCTTCAAAAGGCTGAAGCTCAAATTTTTAAGCAATCAGCTAAATCACAAGTGAAAATCAACTCAATATACGAGCAAACGCAAGACCTTCTTGCTGAGTACCGTAATACTGTTGATGAAGCTGACGTTCTTCGTGGTTATAACGATCACGTACAACGTATGGTAGATGACCAAAAGGCTAATATCGCCTCTTTGCAAAACCAAATTGACGGTATCGATAAGATCAAACAAGGTGTTGTACCTTTGATGTACAAAATGATTGACACTTTAGAGAAGTTTATCGAATTAGATGTTCCAATGAATATCGAACGTCGTAAAGAGCGTCTTGCTAACTTACGTGACGTTATGTCAAGTTCAAACGTTACAACGTCTGAGCAATTCCGTTTAGTACTTGAAGCTTACGAAATTGAAGCTGGTTACGGTACTATTTTTGATGCTTACCAAGCAGAAATGGACTTTGGTGGTACGACATTGACTGCTGATTTCGTTCATATGGGACGTATCGCTTTTGTTGCACAATCTTTAGATGGTAAACGTTCATGGTTGTGGAATAACCAAAACCGTGCATGGGAAGAGTTAGGTGATGAGTATATCAAGCCTGTTAAAGATGCTATCGCTATGGCGCGTAAGCAACTTCCTATGGATTTAACTAAATTACCAGTATTTGCGGCAGGAGCAGAATAATGAAGAAAGTTATTAATTTTGTAACGCTAGCGGCAATGATGACAGCTGGTTTTGTTGCAACATCACAAGCAAATCAGCTAGATGACTTATTAAAACAAGTTAAAGCAGATCGTATTTCAGAAGCTAAGCTAGATAAAAAACGTGAAGCTGAGTTTCTTTCTGACCGTGCTGACAAACAAGCACTTTTAAACAAAGCTAAAAAAGAATTAGCTAACCAAAATGCGCGCAACAAGCGTTTAACTAAAGAATATGCTGCTAACGAAATTTCGCTAGCACAAAAAGAAGTAGAGTTAGATAACGCTACTGGTACTTTAGGTGAAATGTTTGGTGTTTCTCGTGCAGCTGCAGCAGCAGCATACGGTCAAATTTCAACGTCTATTGTAAGTGCTGAATTCCCAGGTCGTGGCGAAGCGTTAAACCGTATAGCTAATGCGAAAGAAATTCCTGCACTAGAAGATTTAGAAGAGTTATGGTTTGCATTACAAACTGAAATGACTCAATCAGGTAAAGTATCTAAGTTTACTTCTGAAGTGACAAACTTAGATGGTTCTAAATCAACAGAAACAATTACTCGCCTAGGTACTTTTAACTTAGTATCAGATTCAGGTTACTTAACTTATAATGATGAAGTAGGTCAAGTTCAGCCGTTACCTAAGCAACCAGCTGGTTATATTTCAGGTACCGCTTCTAGCTTCTTTAATACTTCTTCAGGTTATGCAGGTGTTTATGTGGATCCTTCACGTGGTGGTATCTTATCACTAGAAACACGTAAGAAAACGTTAGAAGAATTTTTCCATGAAGGTAAAGAAGTTGGTTATGCAATCACAGTATTACTTATCATTGGTTTAATTATTGCTCTTGTTCGTTATATTGACTTAACAGCAACTAGTGCAAAAATTAAAGCACAAGAGAAAAACATCGAAACACCAAATGCTAACAACCCATTAGGTCGTTTATTACAAATCTACCATGACAACAAAACTGTTGATGCTGAAACCTTAGAGTTAAAACTTGATGAAGGTATTTTACGCGAAACACCTAAAGTAGATCGTGGTATCAATCTAATCAAAATGTTTGCTGCTATTGCTCCATTAATGGGTCTATTAGGTACAGTAATCGGTATGATTATGACTTTCCAAACAATTACCTTGTTTGGTACTGGTGACCCGAAAATTATGGCTGGTAACATCTCACTAGCGTTAGTAACAACTGCATTAGGTTTGATCTGTGCATTACCACTAATCCTAGTTCACAGTGTTGTAGCTGGTAAAGCGAAATCTGTTTTACAAAAATTAGACGAGCAAAGCGCAGGCTTAATCGCAGCGATTGCAGAGAAGGAGTCTAAATAATGTTATTCCTGATAGAGCTTTGGGAATCTGTCAGGGGGTTTATTGCGACTGGCGGTAACGTACTATACGTTGTTGCCTTTGCACTCTTATTAATGTGGATTATGATGATTGAACGTTATTGGTTCTTGTCATCTGTATACCCTCAAGTGAGAGATAACATTATTTCTCGTTGGGATGCGCGTACAGACACAACATCATGGTATGCACATCGTATTAGAGAGACTTGGATTTCCGAAGCAAATGAGCTGCTTGAACAACGCATGTTCACCATCAAAACCTTAGTGGCAATGTGTCCATTAATTGGTTTGTTGGGAACAGTAACCGGTATGATTGGCGTGTTTGAAACAATGGCACAGCAAGGTACAGGTAACCCGCGTTTAATGGCCGCAGGTATTTCGCAAGCAACTATTCCTACTATGGCGGGAATGGTAGCAGCATTATCTGGCGTGTTCTTTAGTACAAGATTAGACGCTCAAGTTAAACTAGCAAAGGCTAAACTGGTTGACAGTTTACCTCATCACTAGAGAGATATTTTCATGGCACGTAAAAAGATTCGTGAGGACGAAGAAGCAGTAATTGATATGACACCGATGCTTGACATCGTATTTATCATGCTGATCTTCTTCATTGTAACCACTTCTTTCGTAAAAGAAGCAGGTATTGAAGTAAATAAACCAAAAGCAGCACAACAAACTAAACAGAAAAACGCTAACATCTTTGTTGCAATTAAAGATAATGGTGAAATCTGGTTAGATAAAGGCCGTGTTGACGTTGAACGTGTTGGCGCAAGGATTGAAAAATTACTTGCAGAACAACCGACTGACGTAATAATTATCCAAGCCGACAAAGATGCTAAGCATGGCGTTGTTGTTAAAGTTATGGATGCAATTAAAGAAGCAGGAAGTGGTCTTAGAATCTCGATTGCTGCAGCTAAGGGGTAGATTATGGGACGCTTTTTAGTATCAATACTACTAGGCGCTGCAGTTACCTTTGGTTTATTCGCTTTTATGGCTTTCCTTGTTTCATCAGGTGATAGAAACAAGGAAGAAGCACAAGAGAATATAATCGTAGAAGTTAATACTACGCCACCAGAGTCTTCTGCAGAGACGCGCCGTCGAGTACCGCCGCCTCCGCCTCCGCCGCCTAAAGCGCCACCTAAACAGGCTCCACCAGAGCCTGAAGCCAGTAATGACACTGGTGGTTTGCAGTTTAATATGCCTGGCGTTCAGTTATCTGGTGCGTCAACTGGTTTATCAGCTCCTGGCGCAGGGTTTGGACGAGATGGTGATGCAACGCCAATTGTACGAATAGAGCCTAAGTACCCTATTCAAGCAGCGCGTGATGGTAAAGAAGGTTGGGTAAAACTTTCATTTACTATCAACGAAATTGGTGGTGTTGAAGATGTTCAAGTTATTGAAGCACAACCTAAACGTATATTTGATAAAGAAGCAAAGCGTGCGCTTAGAAAGTGGAAATACAAACCGAAAGTTGTTGATGGTAAACCATTAAAACAAGAAGGTTTAACTGTACAATTAGACTTTAAAATGGACGGAGGGAAGTAGTTATGATGAAACAATTTACCCTTAAGAAACTTTCGACATCGCTAGTCGTTGTCGCTTCTCTATTAGTAGCTCAGGCACCGTTTGCGGATAGTGCTTATGCTGCCGCTGCTAAGAAAGAAGAAAAGAAAAAACGTCCAACGCAACTTGTTGGTCCATCAGTAGGTAAAAAGATTCAACAAGCTTTTGAACTATATGCTGGTGACGATAAGAAGGGCATTGAGTCTGATATTGATGGCGCTTTGGTAATCTTGCACGATATCAATGCAAAGAAAGATTATGATAAAGCCTATGTTGCTCGTTTTATTGCGGTGATGTATGCCACTAAAGGTAATCAAGAAAAGGAAGCCATTAAGTACTTAAAACTTGCTGTTGAGCCAGACATCTTAAATGAAGTCGATCATGGTGAAGCATTAAAGTTACTAGGTGACTTACAAATGCAAATCAAAGACTACAAAAATGCATTGAAAAACTTTTATGCATGGATGGAGTTTACTGGTAAAAGCGATGGTAATACTTGGGTTAAAGTTGCTCAAGCTAATTATGAGCTAAAACAATTAGATAAAATGATTGTTCCTGCTGATAAAGCTATTGCTGCATTTGGTGATAAACCTAATCAGAATCCATACGTTTTAAAGCTAACTTCTTATTACGAAAGAAAAATGTATAAAGAAGCTATTGATGTTTTGGAAACAGTTATTTTAATTTTCCCTGATAAGAAAACATGGTGGACGCAATTACCTATGTTTTACTTGTTAGTTGAAGATTACTCTAAAGCTGTACAAACACTTGATTTAGCTTATAAGCAAGGGTTTCTTGATAAAGAGTCTCAGTTTAAAACTTTAGCAAACTTATATTCATCATCTGACTCGCCTTACAAAGCAGCATTGCTATTAGAAAAGCATATTGCATCAGGCGAAATAACACGTGATGAAACTAATATTTCAACGTTAGCAAATGCATGGCACTCTGCGCAGCATATAGCTACAGCAGCGAAGTATTATGGCGAACTTGCTAAATTAACTAATGAATCGAGACATTATCGTAAACAAGGCATGTTGTTAAAACAAGATGAGCAATTTAGTAAAGCGATTCCTGCATTGGAAAAAGCTATAGAGCTTGGCGAGAAAAATAAAGGCCGACTCTATATGAGTATTGCAGAATCTTATTTCTATCTTGAAAAGTATAAGCAAGCTTATACTGCTATTAATAAAGCAATGGAAGATCCTAAAGCGCGTAAAGCAGCTAGGAGTTGGAAAAGCTTTATTGCAGACACAGCTCGACGCAAAAACGTTTCAATTTAGTTAGTGTCATTTATGCTTATCGATTAAACTTTAAAAAACCAGCTTATAGCTGGTTTTTTTATATCTGTGATTAATTAATAAGTATTAGTTCATAAGTATTAGTTCATAAGTATTAGTTCATAAATCCAGTAATTTATGAAGTAGTCATTAATTGGTTAAATAGGATAAGCAATATAAATAGTTTGAAATTTTATTTAGTCCTTGATGGTCTATGTTAAAAGTCATATAACTAATGTGTTAAGGCTAAATGAATAATTAAAAGTTGAGTTTTATTTTGTATTCAATTGGTATTAGATATTTATAATTTGAACAACAAGGGAAATAAATCATGAGTTTACTTAAAAAATCGGGTCTAGCTGCTGTTGTAGGGTTATTAGCTTTTACAGTATTTACGAGTAATATTGTTAAAGCAGAAAGTAATCCTTTTACAAGTTCAGAATTAGTTACAGCTACATCATCTGATGAGAAATCTAAGTGTGGCGAAGGAAAATGCGGTGAAGCCAAAGCCAAAAAAAGCAAGTGTGGTGAAGGTAAATGCGGAGAAGCTAAAGCCAAAAAAAGCAAGTGTGGCGAAGGTAAATGCGGTGAAGGTAAATGTGGTGAAGCCAAAGCCAAAAAAAGCAAATGTGGCGAAGGGAAATGCGGTGAAGCCAAAGCCAAAAAAAGCAAGTGTGGCGAAGGAAAATGCGGAGAAGCTAAAGCCAAAAAAGGTAAGTGTGGCGAAGGAAAATGCGGTGAAGGAAAAGCCAAAAAAAGCAAATGCGGTGAATAAGTCAATTTAGCAACATAAAAAAACGAGCAATTAGCTCGTTTTTTTATGTCTTATTCTACGTGTTTTTAGAGCTTATAGCTTAGGCTTTCCAACGTAATAATATACGGTCCAGCTTTTACTTAATAGGCTATTGGAAGGAACTAAATGGGTTGAAATGCTAGCTTTACTGTTTACTTTAGTAAAGGTTGCTTTTTTGCCGTTATCATTCGATCTTGGCTCTTCATTGATTTGCCAATCGTCAGTTAAACATTGCTGAGTAGTATTAATGGCACTTTGATAGTACCCCTGTGCAGTCTCTTCATCACTTGCCGATATATTACAAGCATAGGTTGTTTTGCCCTGTCCCCAAGACCAAATATGACAATTTTCACCAAAAAGGTTGTATTTAGCCTTCCATGTATTACTCGACTTAGCTTTGATTTTAGTGGTTTTAATGGTATCAAAACCACTTTCATAGCTGTTAAGTAGTGCTGATATTTTAGGACAAGGATTTGTCACAGGTGTAAGTTGTTTTTGTGCTAGTTTGTTTTGATTTACACAAGCAGTTAGCAATATGCCTGACAGTATTATGGATATTTTGGTTAAGTTATTCATCAAAATAGCTTCCTGCTACTTAGGATTGTTATGTTAACGATCATACAAAATTATAGATGATTTTAATAGTGCTTAAAAACTGTTAAAATCTCGATATATCAAATCTTGAACTAATGTCCTCTACTAGGAATTCCTTTGAATAATAACGATGTAATGCGTCGCTTACGTTATACTTTTAACTATAACGATAAGCAAATGATAGCTATATTTTCTTCTACCAATACGACAGTCAGTCGAGAACAGGTAAGTCAATGGCTGAAAAAAGATAATGATAGTGATTTTGTCAGCTGTTCAGATGAAGTGTTAGCAAGTTTTCTCAATGGTTTTATCAATGACAAGCGTGGAAAAAAAGAGGGTTCACCTGCACCAGCAGAGAAAAAACTCACTAACAATATTGTTTTAACTAAGATAAAAATTGCTTTAAACCTAAAAGCAGAGGATCTGATCGCCTTACTCGACAGTGTTGATTTTCGTTTAAGTAAGCCTGAATTATCGGCATTTTCTAGAAAACCAGAGCATAAAAATTACCGACAGTGTAAAGATCAAGTGTTAAGGAATTTATTACAAGCTATTGATAAAAAGTATCATGTTGCTAGAACAACAAAGTTTGTTAAAGAAAAAGTAGATAATAAAGGGACTCACCAAGGCAAATGGAAAGATAAAAATAAAGGCCAAAAGCCTACAGTTGATGGTGCTAGGCCAAATGCCAGTGCTATATATACAAATCCTAACTTAGATGCAAATACGTCAAATAAAGCAGCACGTAAAAAGCTCAAGTTAAAACCCTAATCTGCAGGACAATAGCCAATCAACAGTTTTTTAAAAGCGAGCATGTCTAATAAGCTGTTAATCTACCAAATTTAAATCTAAAAGAGTGGCATAATGAAAACCTTAATGGTGCAAGGCACTACCTCTGATGCCGGTAAAACCACGTTAGTTGCGGGTTTATGTCGATTATTTGCAAAGAAAGCAATCCAAGTAGCGCCATTTAAACCACAAAATATGGCCTTAAACAGTGCTGTAACCCCTTGTGGCGGCGAAATAGGTAGAGCACAAGCTTTACAAGCAAAAGCTGCCAATGTAGCGCTTGATGTTGATTTTAATCCAATACTTCTCAAACCTAATTCAGATACTGGCGCACAGGTTATTATTCATGGTAAAGCCATATCAAGAATGGAGGCCGCCCAGTATCAAGATTATAAAAAGGTTGCCATGAATGCTGTGCTTGAATCTCACCAAAGGTTATCTGAGCAGTATCAACTTACTGTGGTTGAAGGGGCAGGTAGTCCGGCAGAAATCAATTTGCGTGAAGGTGATATTGCTAATATGGGTTTTGCAGAAGCGGTAGATTGCCCAGTGATTATTGTTGCCGACATTGATAAAGGTGGCGTTTTTGCGCAATTGGTTGGTACGTTAATGTTACTTGCTCAATCAGAGCAAGATCGGGTTGTTGGGTTTGTGATCAATCGTTTTCGCGGTGACTTTAGTTTGTTAGAGTCGGGTCTTGCGTGGTTAGAGAAAAAAACCAATAAACCGGTTTTTGGTGTATTACCTTACTTACATGGTTTAGATATTTCCTCAGAAGATGCATTAGTCACCCAACAAAGTAGCACTGATAAAGCGCATAAAGTACGTGTTGTTGTATTAGTTTACCCTCATATGAGTAACCATACTGATTTCGATGCTTTACGTCATCATGACAGTATTGATTGTCAATTTCTTTTCGCTAAAAACCCGCAAGTTAAAGCGGTTATTCCTGCCTGTGATTTAATTATTCTGCCAGGAAGTAAAAACGTCATTTCAGATCTACAGTTTTTACAAGCTCAAGGTTGGCAGCGAGATATCGCTAAGCACCTTCGCTATGGAGGAAAGGTACTAGGTATTTGTGGTGGCTATCAAATGTTAGGTAAACACATTTATGACCCGCTATCGATTGAAGGCGATACGCTCAATTGTGATGGTTTAGATTACTTGCCTATTACCAGTGAATTACATGCTGAGAAGACATTAACCAATGTACAAGGGCAGCTGCATTTGAACCAACAAAATGCCGATGTAAAGGGATATGAAATTCATGCTGGAATCAGTGAGTTAATTGCGAATTCGCCAATGAAGGTTACGCCTTTAATGACTATAAATTCTCAGATTCATGGTTATATTAGTGAAGATGAGCAAGTTGCAGGTTGTTATTTACATGGTTTGTTTGACACACCTAGAGCAATACAATTAATAATGAGCTGGGTCGGCGCACAAATAGAAGAAAACATCAGTATCGAAGCGCTTGAAGATATCGCTATTAATCGTATCAGTGATGCATGTGAGCGGTATTTAGATATGGATAAAATTAATGATGTGCTCGAAAGTTGGTATCGTTAAAAATCACTTGCTTGCAATAGCTTAAACCTTGATGCAAATCAACCCCTACTTGCTTTAACTTGTTAGAATTAAACAATGGCAATTTTATATTGTTGTGACATATCTAATTAAAGAGAGAGTTAGTCGTGGTCAAGAATCAAAAGAATGAACCAGCTCAACAAAAACCCATTGTTTATTCATGCTCAGGTTGTTCAAACTTAGCGCAAATGGCACATAATATTTCATTAAACCTTGATGGTGATGGTATTGCGGAAATGTCTTGTGTGTCTGGTATTGTTGGTAACGTTGCACCTATCATGGAATTAGCGAGATCTGGGAGACCGATTATTGCTATAGACGGTTGCAGTTTATCTTGCACGAAAAGCTGTCTTGAGGCCAGTGGTTTACATGCGGATTACTATTATCAAATTAGTGATTTAGGTTTTGAAAAACGCGATAAATGGAATGATTCGCTCACTGAAAATACTATTGCTATGAAAAATATTTACGACCAATTATTTGAACAAGGCATTGGTTTTCAAACCCTGAAGTAAGTTGCCTTACGTCATTGAACCTTTTATTAGTCTCATTTGTGTAGTCGTTTTTGAGTAATCGCTTCTTGAGTTTTAAATTGGGCTTTAGTTTATTCTAAGCCCAAGTCAAAAAAGCTGATGACAAGATTATCTGTACTCACTCAATTCATACATCTCTTTTAGAGTACGTTCGTAATTACTTCGCTTGTAATTATAATTTTAGTAATCAAAAATCACGAAAAATTAATAATTCACCCAATGAGCGTAATTATCATTTTTACCTAATGCTGATTGACTGCCTTTTAGCGAAAAATCATAACCACACAAAGAGAAGTTCCCTCTAAAGGCAAGTGCCTGAATAAGTACTTGAGTATCTAACGGTGAAAAGCTGGCAAAATACTCTGTATTTGCACCATCGCCGCTTTCTACATCAACCGTTAGCGTACGTATTGGTGTACCTTTATTGAAACTAATTTTTTCACAACTTTCATCACCTTGACCGCTAAATTGAGACCATAATTGCGTTGTAGCCACTTCATCGGCCTGCCAATGTATTATTAAGCCCTGATGTTGCGACAAGTATAAAGTGAAATTATCAGGCATGGTCAATGGGAAGCTTCGTATGATTTGGTTATTAATAGCTGCAGTTTGTTTTGGTATAACTTGCTCTACTTCAGCTTCACTTTCACTGGTCAAAAATGTGACCAGCCAAGACGTTAGTACCGCTATTAAAATAACAATCACTGTTGCAACAATGGCAATTTGCGCTTTTTTATTACTTAATAGTTTCAATCGGATAAGCTCACCAATATCAGCCTGTTCATTACCTCGCGGTGCCGTTTGATGAGTTTGGTAAGCGTAGGCAGCATTTGCTTGTTGCTCAATATGTTGGGCTTCAATAGGAATAGCATTTTCACCAGCGATACTGGGCTCAATTCTATATTTAGCTGATTTTCCTTGGTGAAGGGTTTGTTGATACTCAGACATATCGACAGGGCCAATATAACCTAATGTATAAGATGCTTGAGTCTCAACTTTACTTGGGTAAGTAAGTAATAAGGCAGAGCTTAATGCTGGTAGTAATAGTAAATAGTAACTACTGTGTTGCTCTGAAAATACAATAATAAGTGCAATAATTAAAAAACTAATGCTTGGGGCAAAAAGCCAATTACGATTAAGTTTGGCATCATTGAGTCTACGTAAACTTGTTAAGCCCAGTGCGGCACTAAATAAAACACTGAGTATTAATGAGATAAATATTTTGCCAGTAAAAGCCGAGGCCAGCATTATAAAAACAATATAAATAGCGCTGCATATCGCAAAAAATCGGGTTCTATTATCAAAACCTTGCAAACAAAAAAGTGACTTTAATAACTGCACAGTGTCTCCATGAAATACTGAAATGGACTATAAGTAATATTGAAATTAATGAACTCGATAAGGGGGAATATCAATATCATCTAACTTTAAACCAACTAAGGTTAATGTAGCACTATTACTCGACTCACCATCACCACTAAATTCTACATCAAATAAGCTGAGCCAAATTAGCCCATGTTTTTTAGTGAAGGTTAAACGGCTTGAGCGCCTTGCGATAGCAATAAATTGTAATTTATTTTGTTCGCAATAACGAATAGCATGTTTACGAGCAGCCTCTGCTAATTTTCTTAGGTAAATAAAGTACCAACAAATTAAACAAAAGAGCAATAAATAATAAATATTTTCCATAGTTTCTTGTTTTACCTTACATATACATGGGGTAGTGGTATTAAGCTTGTTGAAATAACTGACCAATAGCACTTGATAGCGCATTGCTACGCTCAGGAGAGCGAATACATTGAAATACTATGGGTCTTAGTGTCGGTATTGCCACAAGATCTTTAAATATACTGGTAAATAGTGAGGGTTCGTCATTCTTGATTAATTGCTCAAATAAGGCCATTAAGTTCTCTGTATCATCTAAGGCTTCCCAACATCGTCCTGATAAAGTAATCAGTAAATTAGTAGCAAGGCTGCTTTGTTGTAAAAGCAATTTAATTAACTGTTTTACATGAGGGTGTTGGCAATTACTGGCTAAGCTACGTAGCAGATGTTGCTGTACATTCACTGCTTCTTCATTAGCCTCAGACTTCGCTGCCAGGTTGTCTTTTAATAAGTTTATTAAAGCTTCAACTAAGACTAACGGTAACGGCTCATTTTCTAAAGCAGTACATAAAGGGAATAGCACTTCATTAGGCAAATGGGGTAATGCATTGGCGAGCAATTCAGCATTGTTTGCATCGATTTTTACCGCGAAGTCAGTTATTCCTTGAACGCCGATAGTTTGCCAATTATCCCAGCCTGATTCACCTGAAAGGTAAGTTATAAAAGGCGCTAAATGCTCGCTGGCGCCTTGTTTTAATTCTGATCTGATTTTGCTATTTAATGACGCCAATTTATATTGCGCAGGGGTAAATAAATAGGGGTTTGACTTTAAAAGCTCTTCCTGTTTTTCATTAGGATCTTGTGTTAAATCAGAGCCAAGCGCTTCGACGATAATGGCAATAAAATGATTCCTTGCCCCTTGATTTAATAAACCTCGCTCATCAAGCGGTAACTTTAATAGCCATAAAAAAGGTTGTGGTGATTGTTTTTGCCAAAAAGCAATCGCAATACAAGCGTGACCTTGAGATGGAGTTGGATAAGGAAGTTGATTTTGCTCTATTTTTTCAAACTGCTCTTTAGATATTTTATCTATTTTCCGGCCAATATCATAAAGTCGATATTGTGAATTTGAAGACTGTAAAAGTTGTGAAATTGTATCAATAGTATCCATAATAACCGTAAAAATTGTCAATAAAGTGCATTTGTCTTTGCTAGTCATTATAAGGATAATAGCGCCATTAACCTAGTAAAAACTCGTTGGAAATACAGTAATGAGTAGTGAAGAATCTCCTGTAGATGAAAAGCCAGTATTAACCATTTTATATCAAGATGACTATTTGGTGGCTGTTGACAAGCCTGCTGGCCTGTTTGTACATCGAAGCTTCATGGATAAAAATGAAATCTATTTTGCTTTGCAGTTGGTACGTGATCAAATTGGCAAATATGTTTATCCCATTCACCGTTTAGATAGACCAACATCAGGTGTGTTGCTGTTTGCGTTAACCAAAGAAGTTGCTCAACAGTTAAATGAAGCCTTTGCTAATAAATCGAATAAAATTGAACCCGCTAATAGTCATGAACCCCTCACTAAAACTTATTATGCGTTAGTGCGAGGGCACTTAGCGATGAATGAGGAAACTGAGCTAATTGATTATCCCCTTAAAGAAAAACTCGATAAGTTAGGTGATAAATATGTAAATCAGGATAAAGCCCCACAATCAGCTCAAACACATTATCAAGTACTAAAACAAGCAAGTTTACCCATTGCCTTAGGCAAGTTTAATAGTGTGCGCTATTCACTAGTCAAACTTATGCCTGTTACTGGAAGGCGCCATCAAATTCGCCGACATTTAGCCCACTTAAGGCACCCCATAATCGGGGACATTAATTATGGTGATAACAAGCAAAACCCTTTCTTTATACAGCACTTTGGCTTTAAACGATTAATGCTTATTGCTAAGTCGCTATGCTTTAAACACCCTGTAACCAAAGAAATGAACACCATTTCTGCTGAATTTGATCAGCAGTGGCAACAGGTGTTTCATACCCTTGGCTGGCGCGTTGAATAAGGCAGACTTTTAAGTAGCATTAGCTTCTCGTTAATCGCTTAGCAAAGGTGTTCGCGCGGTAAAAACCAATACTGGTATTTCGGGCCATTTTAGTAAAAATCAAATAACACCAAGGCACTAAAAACAAACTTGTTATTGTAGAGAAAGTCAGGCCACCAATAATTGCAATGGCTAAAGGGGAGTATGATGGTCCATCTCCGCCAATTTGTGTTGAGCCTAACGCGAGTGGGATCATCCCCAATACCGTGGTGGCAACCGTCATTAATACGGGACGCAATCGTGTAATACAAATATCGCAAATAACTTGCTCTAATTCAGCGACTTTAGGCGACATTTGATTGATTTGATCAATGAGTACAATGCCATTATTCACCACTATTCCCATTAATATCAAAATCCCTATCATCCCCATTACTGACATACTGGTATTAGTAATAAAGAAAAACCAAAATACGCCAACAATTGAGTAGATAATTGAACTGATAATTGCCGCAGGTAATAATAGGGATTCAAATAACGCTGCCATGACAATATAAATCATGATTAAGGCTAAAAGCATGTTTGTCACCATAATTTGTTGATCTGCTTGTTGGCGATTAAAGCCTTGGCCTAATTTCCAGCTATAGCCTTCAGGCAGTTCAATGGCATTCATGGCTGACGTAATACGCTCTTGTGCCTGCTCCATGGTAATGTCATTTAAATTACTTCCTATGGTTAAAGCTGTTTGTCTGTTTTCTCGATAAATAGTAGTTAACCTAGGCTGCACTTTAAAATGGGCAACATTTTCTAAGCTAATACTTTGACCATCAATTTGGCTAATAGGGAGTTTTTTCAGTTGGTTTAATGAGTACTTTAATCGCTCATCATAGAGCAAGCGTATCTTCACTTCGCCATTAGGATCATGTCTAAAGCTTCTTAATTCTAAACCACGTAACGCTGTGCCAATAATTTGAGCGACTTCATTGGAGTTTAAACCCATTTGGCTAGCTTTTATTCTATCGATAATTATCACCATTTCTTTTTGGTGCTGTGAGACATCACTGCGAACATCAGCTAAACCATCAATGTGACTGAGTACGGGAACTATTTGGTTTGATAGATCTACTAACAGGTCTGTTGAAGGCCCCATTAAACTGATACTCACACCTCCAGTTTTTGCGCTACGCCAACCAAAGTCAGGTTTCGCTTCGGCAAAATTAGGCATTTTTTCACGAATACGGGCTTTTAACTCCGTCATTGAGATATCACGATCTTCTCGCAGCAGTAAAGTAGAAGAAGCACGTTCACCACTGTAGTAGCTATAAACCGATTCAATATAAAAAGCTTCTTGGTTGTCGTATAAGTATTGCTCGAAACGATCAACAATAGATTCTACGTGCTCAACTGGAAATTGACCCTCAATATGGTAGCGCATAAATAAACGCGTACCGTCTTGGTTATCTACGTTATCAGAGGTAACAGCTCCCATTGGTAACGCCGTGCTCACTAATATAATTAATGCAATGACAGCAGTAATTTTAGGATGCGCTAATACCCAAGTTAAACTGGTTTTGTACCGTGACTGCATACGACTAGGCTGGTTATTTGTTTGCGCACCTTTATTTTTAATCAGCTTATTTAATGAAATTTTACTTAACAGTAGCGGTAATAACGTTTTTGCAATCAGTAAAGAGGCAGCTAATGAAATACATATTGCAATGGCAACATGCTCTAAAAAAACGGTAAGTTGTACTTTCTCACCTATAATGTTGGGTAAAAATACAATCATGGTTGTTAAAGTGCCTGTCATTACCGCCAATGACACTTTATCAACTCCATTTAAAATGTTGGTAACCTTACTCGCATTAGGTGATTTTTTATGTTGAGAGGAAATAGATTCTGTAATCACCACTGAATTATCGACTAACATACCTACCGCAAGTAATAAGCCCATCATTGAAAGGACATTCAAAGAGTAATCGAGTAAGTACATCACAGCTAACGTAATGCAAATTGAAAAAGGTACAGAAGCAACAACCAGCAAGGTTGCGGTAGTATTTCGCATAAATAAATACAATACAGCAAACGAAAGTAATGCGCCGATAGCCCCCGCGGTTAATAAGTCAGACAGCGAATCAGTCACACCTTTGGCCTGATCTTCCATCATGAAAATATTCACGCCATCAAATTGGCGACTACCACGAATATTTTCTACCGTTTCAACAACACGGTTTGCTACTTCAACTAAATTAGCACTGGACTCTTTAAAGACATTGACACCAATAGCGTAATTTCTATCAAGGTGGCGACCATCTGTTAATTCAGGTTGCTCAAAGTTTATTTCAGCAATATCACCAAGATATACATTGTCACTTATTCTTAAGTTTCGAATATCACGCAAACTGGTGAATTCACCTTTAGGGCTGATGCGTATACTTTCATGTTCCGTTTTTAAAGAGCCAGCATTTATGGTGAAGTTTTCTTTTTGTAACATCATGGTTAAGGCTCTGATGTCTATGTGGTGGCTAGCCATTCTGTCGCTGAGTAAGCGAATTGAAATCTGACGAGGATCGACACCATACAGCTCTACTTTAGAAACACCATTGAGTCGCTCAAGCGGTTTTTTTAAGTAATTATTCAATAACTGATAGCTATTTTTTAATTCCCGTTCACTGGAAATTCTAAGTGTTAAAATAGGCATATCTGCAGTGGAAAATTGATAAACAAAGATTCGGTGTAAATCTTCAGGCAATAAGTGACGAATAGCATCTATTTTTTCTCTGGCTTCAATGGCTTTACCCGTGAGGCTGCTTTCCCATTCCACTTCAATGCCTATTTGTGCGCCATGCTCAGTCGAGTTTGAGTTTAGGCGAATTATTCCTCCCATCGTCGATAAAGCTTCTTCTAAAGGTTTAGTTACCAAGCGCTCTACTTCAGCTGGAGTTGATGCTTGGTAAGGGGCATTAATCATCATTTCTGGGATATCAATGCCGGGCCATTTTTCTAACGGTAGCAACTGTGTTGCTGCAAAACCAGTTAACAACATGGTTAAGCACAACATAAAGGTTGTAACGGGTTTTTTTAAGGCGAGTGCCGTTAAATTGAGCTTTTCAACTTGATGTGTTGCTTGCTTAGACATTGGTTGCCTCCACAAGTGCATCATGGCTGTTTTGTTGTGAAGCATGCTTATCAAAGGTTTTATAATCGAATAGTTGATACAGCACAGGAATTACCACCAAAGTGAGCAAAGTGGATGACAGTAATCCACTGATCACGGTAATAGCCATTGGTGCTCTCAATTCAGCACCTTCACCTAATCCTATCGCCATAGGAACTAAACCTAATGTTGTGGTGAGTGTTGTCATGATAATAGGGCGTAATCGAGAAAACGCTGCTTCTTTGATGGCGTCTATTTTGTCTGTACCTTGTGAGCGTATTTGGTTAATACGATCAACCAGTACTATCGCATTGTTGACTACAATACCGGCAAGCATGATTAAACCGATAAAAACGATAACACTAATATTTGTACCAGTGAGGAACAATCCATAAATAGAGCCTACCCCAGCTAACGGTATACTAAACAATATAAGTAATGGGTGTAGTAAGGATTCAAACTGTGAGGCCATGACTAAGTAAACTAAAAATACTGCCAAGATAAGCGCCATCAGCATCGAATCAAAAGAGTTTTGCATTTCTTCGCTCTGACCACCAAAAGTGGCAATAACAGAAAAAGGTAAGTTCAAATCGTCAATATGTTTAGTAGCACTAGCAATGGCTGAGTTTTGATCTCCCATTGCAATATTGGCACTGACCACTGCAACTCGTTGTTGATTAATACGGTTTATTTGGGCTGGACCGACTGTTTCTACGATGTCACTTACACTGGCCAATGTGATTGGGAATTCATCACTTGGGTTTATCACCAAGGCTTGTAAATCGTTGATAGAATCACGCTCAGTTAAATTGCTACGTACTAAAATATCAATTTTTCGATCTTGCAAGGTGTATTTGCTGGCGATATTGCCGCCAATTTTGATGGCAAGTAAACGAGCTATATCAGGGGGGTTTAGGCCAAGTTGAGCTATTTTTTGTTGATTAAAATGTATGGCTAATTCTGGTTGGCCTTTACGTTGACTATTGGCAACATCAACAAATTGTGGATCTTGCTCCATTGCGCTCGTTAATGCTTTCGAATATGTTTTTAGCTCTTCGAGATTATAGCCAGCAAGTTCAATGCTGATTGGTTTACTAAAAGTAAAGAGCTCTGGACGATTTACTGATGTTGTTGCGCCAACAATATTTCGGGCGCTTTTTCTAATTTTTGCCATGACGGCTTGTTCATCGGCACTATTGTGTAAAATCACTTGCAATCGAGCTTGATGTTCCCCGCCTTTGTCGGTACTACTGGTCATTAAACTACCACGACCAGTTAAAGAGTAGGTGCTTTTTACTCTGTCATCATTTTGAAGTGATTTAGCCACTAAATTGATTGCCTGATCAGTTTTAGCCAGTGGTGTGCCGGGGGCTAATTCTAAATCAAAATAAAATTCACCTTGAGATAGTGGTGGCAGTAATTCAACTCCTATTTTAGGTAAAATGATACTTGCAGAGCCTGCAAATAATACACTAACAATCAAGGTTTTAATGCCATGATTTAAGGCTAAATTAAGGAGTTTTTGATAGCCAATGGCTAGTAAATCAAAAGCCTTGTTAAAGCCAGTGGTAATTGGCTTCATTATCAATGCCAGTGTTTTTTTAATTGCGTGAAAAACAAGTAGCAGCATACGCATGACTAACATAGGAGCATAGATAAAAACGACTTTAAAGGGCAGTGCAAATAACCAGTTAATCTTTTGTAACATGGTGAGTTGCTTAAAGGTTAGGGTGTTGTTGTTTGCTTGTGTATCTTCTTGAGGAGGTAAAGCCACTTCTCTTGACGCTAACATTGGGATAAGTGTTAAGGCGACAACTAAAGAGGCTATCAGTGCGAAGGCTACCGTCATGGCTTGATCTGCAAATAACTGACCTGCAACACCTTCGATAAAGATCAATGGCACAAAAACCGCCAATGTGGTCAGCGTTGACGCGATAATAGCACCACTCACTTCTTTAGTACCTTTTCTAGCAGCTTCTATAACACTCAAACCTTGCTCTTTATAGCGAGAGATATTTTCAAGCACTACAATGGCATTATCAACTAATAAGCCTGTAGCGAGGGCAATACCACCTAATGACATAATATTTAAGCTAATGTCATTGCCATACATCATATTGAAAGTAGCAATAACGGAGACAGGAATGGATAAGGAAATAATCAGAGTGGGTACAATACTGCGTAAAAATAAATACAGCACAAGCATGGCAAGTAAACCACCGATAATAGCGGCTGATTTTACTTCGCTAATCGCATTACTGATAAAGGTTGATTGATCGTACACCACGCTAAGCTGATAATTATCACCTGATTTTTCTCTAATGTTTTCAAGGGTGTTTTTGATAAGGTTTGCAACCTGTACCGTATTCGCATCGCCTTCTTTATATATTGCTAATTCAACCGCTTCTTTAGCATTGATACGGGTAACATCAGTACGTTCTTTGTAGCCGTCAACAATAGTAGCAATGTCATTAAGATAAATAATTTTGTCATTTTCACGGTACACCACCAACTCACCAATTTGTTTTATGTCGGTAAACTGATTAAGTGTACGGACTAAATACTGCGTATTGCCTTCAATAAGTTTACCGGCTGAAATGTTAATGTTTTCAGCATTAATACGGTTGATGATTTGTTGGCTGGTAAGGTTTAGTTGTGCCAGTTTATGTTGATCAATAATAACTTGGTATTCTTGTTCTAAGCCCCCACCTAATTTCACCGAGGCAACACCTAATAAGGATTCTAGCTGGCGTTTTATATCGTATTCACCGAATGTTCTTAGTTTGGTTAACCCTGTGATTGAGGTGTCAGTACTTTGTAATCCTAATCGGATAATAGGATCAAGTGATGGATTAAACTTTAAAATTAATGGCTTTTCTACATCTAGAGGTAAGGTGATTAAATCGAGCTTTTCTCGTACTTCTAAGCTGGTAATGTCCATTGCGGTTTGCCATTCAAACTCTAATAGCACATCAGATTGACCCGCTTTTGAAATGGAGCTTATTTTTCTAAGGCCTTTAACTACACCTACAGCTTCTTCAATGGGTTTGGTGATCAGTTGCTCTATTTCACCGGGGGCTGCGCCTGTGTAGTTAGTACGAACGGTCAAGGTTGGGTAGGTGAGCTCAGGCAGTAAATTTACCGCTAAACGAGACAGGCCAACTAAACCAAATAAAATAACAGCAAAGGTAAACATCCAAACAGTAACAGGGCGTTTTATTGCAGTATCAACTAAACTCATGAGAAATCCTTTAGCTACGTAGCTTTTATTTATAATTATTAGTGCGCTTTTACAATAGCGGTTTCAGTGTTGGTTAGTTCATCAGGGTTGCTCATATTTAGCCCTTCATTAAGTACTTCAACCAGAGCATTGGCTTTAAGGTTGTGGTGCCCATTAACCACAATCAAGTCACCTTCGTTGATTTCTCCATTTGCACTGCCAGTAATTTCTGTAATTTGACCTTCTACAAAGCCCTTAGTCACTGTTAGTTCTACTGCTTTATTGTCTCTAACTAGGTAAACTTTACTGGTGTTGTCTAAGGTGATAATAGCGTTACTGGCGACAGTTAAAGCATTTTCATGAGTTGCGAATGTTAAAGCTATTTGAGCAAACATACCCGGTTTTAACTGTTGCATGGCGTTATCAATAGATAATATAACTTTGAATGTGCCACTGCGTTGGTCAACAACAGGGGAGATTGAGCGAATTTTTGCTTGGTATACTTTATTTTTACGAGCGCTAAAGCTTAATAGGGCTTGCTGCTCTAGCTTAACATTACTGAGTTGATGCTCAGGTAAGTATACAACCGCTTGTAAACTGCTTGGGTCTACAATATGAAATAGTTTTTGATAACCTTGAGTAAAATGTCCAGGCTTTACGTAACGGTGAGAAATATAGCCTGACATAGGCGCTATGATTTGACTATCTTGTAGATCTAGCGCTGCTAGCTGTTGCGCTGCAACTGCTGCTTGATGTTGATATTTTAATTTATCTGAAGCTTGCGCGCTTACTAATTGTTTTTTCGCCATTAATGATAAACGTTGTAATTCTTGATTAATACCTTCAAGTTCAGCATTGGCTTTATCAAGAGCGAGTTGATAACGACGAGGGTCAATTTTTGCTAATACTTGCCCCTTTTCAACGTAATCACCTTCTTCAACGTCAAGTTGTTCAATAATACCTGTTACACGGGTAATAATATCTGCTTCAGTGCGTGATTCTAAAGTAGCTGTGGTATGGAAATTAGCAGAAATGCGACCGCGTTCAATACTTGCAACGCTAACAGGGATGGCAAACTCCTTTTCCTTTTTTTCTTCTACTTTGGCGGTTGTTTCACTACAAGCACTCATTAACAGTGCGTTAAATACTAAGGTAGTGATAATAAGTGCTTTTTTTGTGGTTAGCATAGGACTTGTCCATAAAGTAAACTATTTTAATATACGTTAAAATAGCATAGGGTATGCCAACAGGATTTAACACTTGTATAACAATAAGTTACATGTTTTTTATTGATTAAAGTGGTATTTGGGATTTATTTAAACACCAAAAAGTAGTGGTTTTACTCACATTTTAGTGTGCAAATATAAGGTGTGTTACTAGGTTACTGAGGAGGAGCCGATATAGTCACAGCATTGATGTCTTTTTCAATTAAGTGGGCGTAAAGATGAACTGCTCGGGTGTTATTCTTACTGGCTCTTGGCCCTTTAATCGTGACACCTTTATTAGCGTATACGGTAGAGTAATTTTCTCTTTGCTTGGCAAAATTAAGCATCATGGCTTGATCTGCGGTCATAGGTCTGTTTAATAGTGACAACATTAATTCATGATCTGAGTTAAGCACTTTTTTCACACTGTGTTGATTAATCGGTGTGAATTGAGTTTGAGTATAATGCTTATTGACATAACCTTGTGCGTAACCATTGCTTGAGAATTGTTGATTACTTGCTTGCTCAGTACTGCTACAAGCAAAAAGTGAAAAACAAAGTACAACACAACTTATGGTTTTGATAGAAAACATAACGAACCTTCACAACTAAACAACTAAAAAAATCTCTTATATAGGTGAAAGGGCAAGTGTTATGCCAATTGATTTTTTGACACTATTGTTAATGACTTAATGTTTAATAACTCATTATAAAGTAAGTGAAAAATAAACTTGTTATAAATTTGTTTAATTTAAATTTTTGCTAAAAACTTTATGATTTTTCTGTGCAATTTTTGTTTGAAAAATAACCGTCAAATTTTTGCTGCTGACTAAAAATTAATGGTTTTAGTTAACTTTGGTGTTAATTGTAATCATGATAAACAATAACAAATAACCTTAAATTACAGCCTTAAAAAATAGCCATAAAAAAACCAGTCGATTGACTGGTTTTTTATGGTTCTTTTTTGGTATAGAAATTTTTTTAAACTTACGCCTTATTTATTTCCTTGACTAGCTACTGCCGGTGATTAGCTACTATCAGTTATTAGCCAAACCATTGGGCAAATAACTGTTTGATATAGTCAAGTAACTTAGAAAATAAACTGCCTTCGTTAACTTCCTCTAACGTTACTAACGGGTATTGTGCGATATCTTCACCATCAAGTTGTAAAAATAGTTTTCCTACCACAGTACCTTTGGCAATAGGTGCTTCGAGCTCTTGCGTTAACTCAAAGTGCGCTTGTAAGTTTTTACGTTGACCACGTGGGATAGTGATAGGAGTGTCTTCAATGATACCTAAGCTCACTTGCTCTTTGTCACCAAACCAAATACGGTTACTGGCAAATTTTTCACCCGCTTTATAAGGGGTAATGGTTTCAAAGAAACGGAAGCCATAGTTAAGTAATTTTTTGCTTTCTATTTTACGAGCTCTTTCACTTTCTGTTCCCATGACGACAGTGACTAAACGCATATCACCTTTAGTTGCTGAGGTGACTAAACTATAACCTGCATTTGAAGTATGACCTGTTTTCATACCGTCAACGTTTAAGCTTTTGTCCCATAATAGCGAGTTACGGTTATATTGCTTAATATTGTTATAGGTAAAAGATTTCTGTTTATATAGCGCATATTCTTGTGGCACTTCTCTAATGATTGCCGAAGCAAGAACGGCCATATCGCGAGGTGTTGTCATATGCGATGAACTGTCTAAACCATGGCTATTTTCAAAGAAAGAGCTCGACATACCTAACTGTTCTGCATGGGCATTCATTAAATCAGCAAAGGCACTTTCACTGCCAGCAATATGCTCTGCCATAGCAACACAGGCATCGTTACCAGAGGCAACAATAATGCCTTGATTGAGCAAATCAACAGATACTTCGGTACCTACTTCAATAAACATTTTCGATGATTCCGGGAAGTTTTTCGCCCAAGCATTTTCGCTTATCATCACCTTATCATCATTAGATATATTGCCGTTTTCTAGCTCTTTTCCAATGATGTAGCTAGTCATCATTTTAGTTAAGCTCGCAGGCGCTAACTGCATATCAGCATTACCTTCAGCAATCACCTTACCTGTGGTGTGGTCAATTAATATAAAGCCTTTGGCATTAATTTGCGGTGCATCGGGAATAATAGTGACGGCATGGCTTAAAGGCGCAAAAGCTATAACAGAGCTCACTATAGTCGTGCTGATAAATTTGATAAGTTTACGGGGAGAGCGATTAAATATTTTAGGCATAATTTTTATCAGGTAATTTTTATAAGTTAGGTGAACAGAACAAAAAATCTTCAAGAAAGTATATCACTTCTATAGCCGTTGTATAGCCGTTGGTTATGCTAGGGGTTAGCTAATTTGTAGTTTTATTGTTTCAAAATTTATAAAGTTCTTAAATAAGCTTGAGGATAGCCATTTTCTTGTAATTTTTTTAATAAACTATTTTGTAATTGCTCATCGGCAATAGGCCCTATTTGAATACGATAAAGACCATTTTTTTCAGGGGTATTAACGGGTTGAGAATATTTTTTTTCAAAACTTTTTGCTAATGATTGTGCCAGTGATTGTTTACTGGTGGCTAATACTTGAATAATTTTTTGGGGTCCTGAATTGCTCGTTGCTTGAATAGTGGTTTGACTGACTGTTGCAGTTTGAGAGTTAGCTTGATTCGGTGCTTGTTTTTTCTCACCAAACTCAGTGATGGCGGTAATTTTGACCTTGGCTGTGCCCGTTTTTAACATATCTAACTTATAAGCGGCACTATAGGATAAATCTACAATTCTATCTTGATGAAATGGACCACGGTCATTAACACGAACAATGACACTTTTATTGTTCGCGAGATTTGTGACTTTTAAATAGGTAGGTAAGGGTAAGTTTTTGTGCGCTGCACTCATGCCATACATGTCGTAAATTTCACCATTTGAAGTTAGGTGACCGTGAAACTTTTTGCCATACCAAGAAGCTATTCCCACTTGTTCAAAACCATGAGCAGTTTTTAGTACTTTATAATCTATACCACGAACATTGTAATGTTTATTGCCACCTCGACTATGAGGCTCGGCGCGGGCTAATGCGTCTTTTAACTCAGCTTGATTCGGTAACCTGCTGGGAATGCTATCTTTAGCCTGTTTATAACGTCCGTTATTACTGCAAGCTGTTAAGGTTGATATTATTAAAATTAATAATATTAAGTTATTTGTTTTCATTAATGCTTCCGTAAAGAATAACGTCATCAACTTGTTTGGCTATTAAACGTGGAACCTACGATGTGTTCCAATTGCCATTAGCATGCCAAATCCTGCTAATAATGTCACCATAGAAGTTCCGCCGTAACTTACTAAAGGTAAGGGAACCCCAACTACAGGTAATAGCCCTGATACCATACCAATATTCACAAATACATAAACAAAAAAGGTGAGGGTGATACTGCCACCGAGTAGTTTAGTGAAAGCATGTTGTGCATTGATTGAAATCCACAAACCGCGCATAACAATAAACAAATAAACCGATAATAAAACTCCAACACCGACTAAGCCAAACTCTTCGCTAAACACAGAAAAAATAAAGTCAGTATGCCTTTCTGGTAAAAATTCCAGCTGTGATTGAGTACCTTGTAAGTAGCCTTTACCTTCTAGTCCTCCTGAGCCAATAGCGATTTTAGATTGAATAATATGGTAGCCAGAGCCAAGCGGATCTTGCTCAGGGTTAAGGAAAGTCATGACCCGCTGTTTTTGATAATCTTTCATTAAGAAAATCCATAAAATCGGCGCGAAGGCTGAAGCAAGGCCTGCGCAGATACTGATCAGCTTCCAGCTGGCGCCCGCGAGAAAAATAACAAAAATGCCTGAGCTAGCAATCAGTAATGAAGTTCCTAAATCTGGTTGTCTGGCAATCAGTAATGTTGGTATCAATACTAAAATAAAAGCAAGAATGATGGTTGATAGTTTTACCGGTAAGTTTTCTTGGCTAATAAACCAAGCAATCATAATAGGTACAAAAAGTTTCATAATTTCAGAAGGTTGAAACTTCATAAAACCTAAATCTAACCAGCGTTGTGCACCTTTGCCAACATGTCCGAAAAGCAGTACGGAAATTAGCATTAAAATACCTAACACAAACACGGGAACGGCCCATTTTCTGTAAGATAACGGAGGGATTTGGGCGATCACAAGCATAATCGCTAGGGCCACGCCTAAGCGAATAGCTTGTCTGTAAACTATTGCCATATCTTGGCCGCCAGCACTGTACACAATGAATAATCCAAGTGCCATTAAGGATAAAATGCCTAACAATAATGGCAAGTCAATATGAAGCTTTTGCCAAAAACTGCGTACTTTTTGTTGGTCTTCGCCACTGCTACGCATTAATCTGCCTCATTCATAACTATAAGTGGACTTGTTTGAGCATGGTGGTGCTGATGCTCTGTAAGGTCTTCAGTTTTTATTTCTGATTGGTCGATACTTGAAGTAATTACGCGTGAGCCAAAGTATTGATCCATTATTTGTCGAGCAACAGGGCCTGCATTGGTACCACCGCCCCCTTTGGCAACGTTTTCTATGGCAACTGCTACCACAATTTCAGGGTTGTTATAGGGAGCGAAAGCGATAAACATTGCATTGTCTCGCTTATTTTCTTGGATGCTCTCAGCATCGTACTTCTCATCTTGCTTGATACGGGCAACTTGTGCAGAGCCAGTTTTACCGGCAGCATCGTATTTAGTCCCTTCAAAGGCTGGATAACCGGTAGCACTAGGCCTTTGCACTGTTCTATGCATAGCCTTAAGAACTGTATCCCAGTTTTTTTCTTGCTGTAACACTAACGGCGCTTGTTCTTCATAATCAACGTTGACAAAGGTACTTTTAGTTTCACCTTCTGGGGTTGTAATTAATTCACTGGTTTTTTGTAAAAAGTGCGGCACTTTACGATGACCATGGTTAACTAAGGTTGTTAAAGCCTGCGTTAATTGTAGTGGTGTTACTGTCCAATAACTTTGCCCGATACCAACCGATAAGGTTTCTCCGGTATACCATGACTGGTTATAACGAGCACGTTTCCAACTTACACTGGGCATAATAGCTCTGCTTTCCTCATGAATATCTACGCCGGTATAGTCGCCAAAACCAAATTTTTCCATCATGGTATTAATTTTTGTAATACCCAATTTAAACGCTAAATCAAAGAAATAAATATTACAGGATTGCTCAATCGCTTTGTTTAAATCAACCCAGCCATGACCCCATCTTTTCCAGTCGCGATATTTATTAGGTAAGCCCTCTAGTTGATACCAACCTGGGTCCCAAACTTTAGTGCTAGGAGAAATGATTTTTTCTTCTAACCCTGTAAGTGCTAGAAAAGGTTTTACCGTTGAGGCTGGTGGATAACCACGCACGCCACGGTTGATAAAAGGAGAGTCTTTTGAGTTACGTAATTTGTTATAGTTTTTTGTACTGATGCCATGCACAAATAAATTACCGTCATAACTCGGGTTTGAATACATGGCTAAAATCCCCCCCGTGCGAGGGTCCATAGCTACTACGGCACCACGCTTGCCTGAAAGCGCACGTTTGGCGATCATTTGTAATTCAATATCAAGCGTTAAGGTTAAATCTTTACCCGGTGTTGGGGGTGTATAGTCTAAGGTACGAATAATTCGACCTTGGTTGTTTATTTCAACTTCTTGGTGACCTATGGTGCCATGTAAAATATCTTCGTAATATTTCTCTATTCCCAGTTTGCCAATACCATGCGTTGCGGCATAGTTTTCTGATTTTCCGTCTAATTCTAATTTGTTTGCATCTTTTCGATTGATACGCGCTACGTATCCTAAACTGTGAGTGGTTAAGTCGCTAAACGGGTAATATCGCTTTAGTCGGGCACTGACGAAAATACCGGGAAATTTATGCTGATTCACAGAGAATAAAGCAACTTGTTGTTCACTTAACCTTGGATGTAAATCAACTTGTTTGAAGCGTCGTTTGCGTTTTGCTGCATTGAAAAAACGAGTTTGCCTGTCTTTACTGATCGATAACAACTCACTAACGGCCGTAATGCTTTGTTCAATGTTTTCTACATCTTCAGGGATAACAGATAAACTATATACTGGCTTATTATCGGCGAGTATTACACCATTGCGATCATAAATTAAACCGCGGTTTGGTGCGACAGGTAATAGTTTAATACGGTTAGAGTTAGAGCGGGTTTGATATTTTTCAAACGAGTTAACTTGCAAGCTGTAAACGTTTGTAAAAAGAAGAATAACTAAAGCCAACACGCCCGCAAAAGCGATAAAAGTACGTCTGGCGAAAAGGTTCGCTTCCGCGCTGTGATTTCTGATAATTACCCGACGAGGAGCCAATGGTTACTCCCTATGGTATGGATGGTTATTATTAACGCTCCATGCTCGGTATAAACTTTCAGCGATCAAAATTCTTACCATAGGATGTGGTAGCGTTAATGGTGATAATGACCATTTTTGTTCGCTTGCTTTAATGCAAGCAGGCGCCAAGCCTTCAGGCCCACCCACAAGTAACGCGACATCTCGACCATCGAATTGCCAGCGCTCTAGCTGTTTAGCAAGTTGAGGAGTATCCCAAGGTTTACCTGTGACTTCTAGCGTGACAATACGGCTTCCTTTGGGAATTGCACCAAGGATAAGCTCACCTTCTTTTTCTAGAATGCGGGCAATGTCAGCATTTTTACCTCGTTTACCGGCGGTAATTTCAACTAATTCGAAACTTAAATCACGTGGGAAGCGACGGGCATATTCACTAAAGCCTTGGGTAACCCAAGCAGGCATTTTTGTACCAACGGCATACAACGTTAATTTCATAAATAAATATATTACGCCTTGTGTGGGAACAACATAAACTTACAATTTACTTAAGCTGGATTCGTTTTACAATGCTTTGAGTGATCATGCCGGAAAAAGTTGCAGGAGTTTAGTTAACAATTATGAAGTGGCTTGCTATTGCAAGTAAAATTAATCCTATTCTCAAGACTTTTTGAATGGAGATAATTAATCTTCAGCCCATAATTGTTCTAGGTTATATTTATCGCGCTGTTCATCTGTCATCACATGCACAATAATATCGCCTAAATCGACCAAAGACCATTCACCAACATCATTACCTTCAATACCTTTTGGCTCACAACCCTGTGCACGACACTCGATAACAACTGATTGTGCAATTGATTTTACATGTCGGTTAGAGTTACCAGAGCAGATGATCATATAATCAGCAAAGCTGGCTTTGTCAGTGATGTTAATGGAGACAATATCTCGACCTTTCATGTCTTCAATTTTTTCTATTACAAATGCGTTAAGTGCTTCGGTTTGCAAAGTGTTCTTCCTATATTTTTTACAAAGGGTTAAGAGGGTACTCTTGAGGCTCGAGTCGTTGTTTTAACGATGAGTAAAGCCCAATCGTTAAATATTAACATTATTTCGCCAATAGGTTAACGGTAAAGCTGATTTTTGTTGATAAAATCTAATACGCGTTCATTAAGCAAATGCTGGCAGTTTTGTTTGTTAGCGATACGCGAGCGAATGTCGGTGGACGAAATGTTCAGATCGATTTTATTTTTAATCTCTTCAGCAGCAATTAAGCTTATGTTTTTCTGTAAGTCTTCTACGTTATTAGGGATGAAAATAATTCCGCCACTTTTTTGAGAAGTTAACTGTGATAAGTCATGAACCTTATGTTTAACAATTAATTGCTCGGTTTCTTCATTTAGGTTGTTCAATAGATAATTAGGGCGAGTGTTGACCACTAGATGGCACAACGAAAGGATATCTTGATACTGGTGCCATTGGGTGAAGGTCAGTAAAGAGTCAACGCCGATAATAAAATATAACGCTTGCTCTGGGTAGCTTTGTTTTAATGACGTTAACGTATCAATAGTGTAGGTGTTTCCTGAGCGGTCGAGCTCACGTACATCACAGGAGAAAAGCACTTCTTCTTCACACACTAACTCGACCATTTTTGCCCGTTCTAGAGCGCTAATATTGGGACTTTCTTTATGGTAAGGAACATTGGCAGGGATCAGTAATACCTTATCAAGCGATAAGTATTCAGCGGCGATTTTAGTGGGCTCAGTGTGACCGATATGGATAGGGTCGAATGTACCGCCTAAAATGCCAATATTTGAATGCATTAACTTAGACAAGAAGAAATTCTCTTTGATTAATTATATTCATAATTTAGCGAAAATTGCTGCGTGGTTTCACCCTGATAAAGCGTTAAACAAAGATCGGCTAATAAAATAAAACTATTAAAGTCGCTGCTCGTTTTTACCAGTAGATCAATGTCAGCTAATCGAGATAAAGCTCGCTTTACATTACTCAGGCTAATATGCGTTAGGGCATGCTGATATAAAGGTTTACGTTTATCCCATATGCGATATTCTTTGTAAATATCATTAAGTTGTGCGCCACTGTTGAGTTTGGTTAGCATAGCGTAAAGTTGGCTGATTTCT
Source organism: Colwellia sp. SU-HH00943 (assembly GCF_057546125.1). Classification (NCBI taxonomy): domain Bacteria; kingdom Pseudomonadati; phylum Pseudomonadota; class Gammaproteobacteria; order Alteromonadales; family Colwelliaceae; genus Colwellia; species Colwellia sp. SU-HH00943. Next base: position 8,302 of record NZ_BAAJLW010000001.1, on the reverse strand, counting down.
TTATGAAATACCCAAATAAGCTGTCCAGCGGCTGTGCCTTCTTGCTGCATTTGATCTAGCATAGTGATGCACTTTTTGCAGTTTCCTTGTAATAAGGCATCAATAATATGAAACGGGTTAAATTTAGCTTGGTTAATCACTAAATGTTCAGCATCTGCTAAATTAATTGCCTGATTTGGCGGGAATAATAACGAGAGTTTTTGTAGCTCTTGCTCGAGTGCTGGTAAGTTGCCTTCAAATAACTCTATTAATAACAATGATAATTCTGAAGATAAGTTTAGTTGTAAGCTTTTGGCTTGCGTTTGTAGCCAACGTGGTAGCGTTTTCGCGTCAATATCGTATAAAGGTAAATAGCAACCAAGTTGTGTTAAGGCTTTAAACCATTTGCGATTGGCAGTAGGGCCATCAAGTTTAGGACCATGGAAGATAAAAATAATATCTTGTAAATCAGCATTTTTTTTAATGATTTCACTTAATGCTAATAAAAATTTATTGCCGCTATCACCAATTTTTACCGTGGTGAATTCCACTTCAATTATGCGTTGGTTGGCGAACAAACTCATCGATTGATATTCGTCGATAAGCTGTTGCCAATCAAATTTATTGTCACTACTAAAGCGGATTAATTCACTAAAGCCTTGTTGGGTTGCGTGGTTTTTTATTGTGGTTAAGCTATTGTTTTTTTGCCAAGGCTCATCACCAAAAACTAACCAAACAGGTTTATAACCTTGCATCAATGTTTGGGGTAATTGGTTATGATAAATTTTCATTCGTTACCTTTAGCGTTGCACACTAGCCATATCGCGTAAAATCTTATCAGCGGCTGATTTTCTTAACTCGCTTAAAAGTAATGATAATTCACGGGATTTTGCCAGAGCTAAGTTGGGATCGTCTTGGTAATCTCTATTAAGCTCAAAACGAAAATCTTGCGGATCTTCGTTATTAAAACGTAACTGATAATGCACAGAATAAATAAGCTCGTATTCCGCCACTTGTCCATTTTGAAAAACCGACAAGGTACGTCTATCAAGCTTATCAGGCATGATACGCAGCTCAGGCGCATCAACTTGGCTTTGTTTAAGTACCTTCACTTGATTACGTGTTAAGTGCTGTTTAACTAAACGGGTTAATTCACCATGAACATCGCTTGAGCTGACATATAATGTTTGCAGCTCATCATCGAGCAAGTAATCACCTCTAAGTTGAAAACCACAACTTGCTACTAAGCTGGTTAAGCAAAGTAGCAAAGTTAGCCTTCTCAATTTGTTAGTGTTAAACAGAGCCATTAAAAAGTGCATGTTCACCTTAATTAGCCACAATGTTTAATAACTTACCAGGCACATAAATTACCTTGCGAATGGTTTTGCCATCGGTAAATTTGATAACGCCGCTATCCGCCAAGCCAATTTCTTCAACCGTTTCTTTACTTGCATCTGCTGCAACAGTGATTTTAGCTCTTAGCTTACCGTTGACTTGTACAATGATCAGTTTTTCATCTTCAACAAGGGCGCTAGCATCAGCTGCTGGCCATTGGGCATCTTCAACTTGCTCGCCTGAGCCAATTTGAGACCATAAATAATGACACATGTGTGGCGTAATTGGCGCTAGCATCAATACTACCGCACGCAGTGATTCAAGCATTACTGCTTTATCTTCTGCTGTTGTCAGTGGCGCTTTGTTTAAGTGATTCATTAACTCCATGATGGCAGCAATGGCAGTATTGAACGTATTACGACGACCCACATCATCAGTCACTTTCGTGATGGTTTTATGTAACTCGCGGCGAAGTTTTTTCTGATCGGCATTTAATGTTAAACCTTCAGTGGTTAGTGACTCACCTTGGGTTGCTTCAGTAAAGTCATGCACTATTTTATAAACACGCTTAACAAAACGGTGAGCACCTTCAACTCCTGCATCAGACCACTCTAAAGTTTGCTCTGGTGGTGAAGTAAACATAATAAATAAACGAACAGTATCTGCACCGTACTTATTGATTACTTCTTGTGGATCAATACCGTTATTTTTCGATTTAGACATTTTACTCATGCCTGCAGAAATAACTGCTTCACCATCAAGTTTACTAACAGCTGCTGTGATTTGACCTTTCTCATCACGCTCAACGCTAACATCGCTTGGCGCAATCCAGTCTTGGGCACCGTTATCTGCTTCTCGATAATAGGTATCTGCTAATACCATGCCTTGGCAAAGTAACTTTTTAAAAGGCTCGTCTGATTTAACTAAGCCAACATCACGCAATAATTTGTGGAAAAAGCGCGAGTAAAGTAGATGCAAAATGGCATGTTCAATACCGCCAATGTATTGATCAACGGGTAACCAGTAGTTGGCTTTTGCAGGATCAAGCATTTGGGTATCATCATTTGGTGAACAGTAACGCGCGTAATACCATGAAGATTCCATAAAGGTGTCAAAGGTATCAGTTTCTCGTAAAGCCTCTTCACCGTTATAAGTGGTTTTCGCCCATTGTGGATCATCTTTAATTGGGGAAGTAACACCGTTCATCACGACATCTTCAGGTAATACTACCGGTAGTTCGTTTTCAGGTACGGGTACTGACTCACCATTTGCTAAGTTAATCATTGGGATTGGTGTGCCCCAATAACGCTGGCGTGAAACACCCCAGTCACGTAAGCGGAAATTAGTGGTAACTTTGCCTTTATTTTCACTAATCAGCTTATCGCTGATTGCTTTAAACGCTTGTTCAAAGTCTAAGCCATCAAACTCACCAGAGTTAATCAAGGTGCTTTTTTCTGTGATAGCCGCTTTGCTAATGTCATCTTCAGCTTGCCCTGCAATGACTTGAGTAATATCTAAACCGTATTTAGTGGCAAATTCAAAATCACGTTGATCATGACCTGGTACTGACATTACTGCACCAGAGCCGTAATCCATTAACACAAAGTTGGCAGCCCAAACTGGAACCGTTTCGCCAGTGATCGGGTGAATAGCTTTAAGGCCTGTATCTACACCTTTTTTCTCCATAGCAGCCATGTCAGCTTCAGTGGTTTGATTACTTTTACACTCTTCGATAAAAGCGGCTAACTCTGGGTTATCTTTAGCAGCAGTTAGTGCAAGTGGGTGCTCAGCTGCCAGTGCAACATAAGTAACACCCATTAAGGTGTCAGGGCGAGTAGTATAAATATCAAAGCTTTCTTGCTTGCCAGCCACCAAACCGTCAACTTGGAAAGTCATCTCAACGCCTTGTGAGCGGCCAATCCAGTTACGTTGCATTGCTTTTACTTGCTCAGGCCAGTCGTCTAGTTGGTCTAAATCGTCAAGTAACTCTTGTGCATAATCGGTAATTTTAATAAACCATTGTGGAATTTCTTTTTTCTCAACAATGGCACCTGAACGCCAGCCGCGACCGTCAATGACTTGCTCGTTTGCTAGTACGGTTTGATCGACAGGATCCCAGTTAACAGTAGCATTTTTCTTATACACTAAGCCTTTTTCATAAAGCTTAGTGAAAAACCACTGCTCCCAGCGGTAATAATCTTGCTTACAGGTTGCTAATTCTCTGTCCCAATCGTAACCAAAACCCAGTGATTTTAACTGATTACGCATGTAATCAATATTTTGATAAGTCCACTTGCCTGGAGCGCTTTTATTTTTAATGGCGGCATTTTCAGCAGGCAAGCCAAACGCATCCCAACCCATAGGTTGCATGACATTTTTACCTTGCATACGTTGGTAACGTGAAATTACATCACCCAAACTGTAGTTACGTACATGACCCATATGGAGACGACCACTTGGGTATGGGAACATAGCTAAACAGTAGAACTTCTCTTTGCTTTCATCTTCTACCGCTTTAAAGGTGTTATTGTCAGTCCAAAATTTTTGTACTGTTTCTTCAATTGCTTGGGGATTATAAATGGCTTCCATTAATGGGGTCTCGAACACTATTTTTCGGGTCTTATTTTGTTGGTTTTAGCTTTTTAATATGTGTGAAAATCAGCTAAAAAAACGCAATAAACTTGAGTTTAAATTATCGCGATAGAATACCTTATCTCACCCTGTAACAACAAGCTTAATTGCTGATTTTGTCTATACTGATAAAAAGAGCAAAAAACAGAGTAAACAGGAGTGGGTGATGAACCAGAAAAAAGAATATTTAATGGAAGTTTATCAAAACCTTAATGCTTGGCTTAATGAAGTAAAGGAAATTCAAAAACCTAAAGTGAAAGAATTGTTATCGCAAGGTAAGCTCTATGCAAAAGCTCTTGAGGATATGTCAGAGGAAAAGCTCAAACAGTTTGTTGACAATTTACGTTATGATTTACATGATTTTTATCAGCAAACACAATCGCAAGCTAAGCACTCAATTTACTTAGGCTTGTTAAATGAATCTATGTGGGCGAACCTTGCACAATTAACTGATAAGTCGCAAGTAGAATGGGCGGAGTTGTTAGATGATTTTGAGCATGACGGTATTTATCATGCTGGCGATATTATTGGCTTTGGAGAGCTTTCTTGTCAGGATTGCCAAGCCACAATTACCGTGATGCATGCCAGTGAATTAGGTGTGTGCGCACAATGTGGCGGAAACCGTTTTGTTCGCTTGCCGTTAAATCCCTAATGTATTGTTGTTATGGCTTTTTATTGTTAGCAAAGACGTTAACGAGTACACTAGTATTGTCGCTTTATTAACGCATTTTTTCTTCAAGGATATTCATGAGCACAACGGCTATTTTAGATTGCACACTTAACCCATCTCAACTGAGTTCAACCCTTTCATCACAGTTATTTTCTCAATCGCAATGTGCGAGCCATATAAAGCAAGAGTTTGTTGGCCATGAACGTGCAAAAGAGGCTCTAGAGTTTGGCTTAGCCATGTCGGCTATTGGTTTTAACGTGTTTGCCATGGGTGAGCATGGCACAGGGAGGCAAACCCTCATTAAACAAATGCTCACCAGTTTAGCTAAAGAGCAACCAACACCACCAGAATGGTGTTATATCAATAACTTTGATGAAAGCCATGCCCCTTTTAAGCTGTATGTGAACCCTGGCGATGGCAAGCAACTTTTATCGCGCATCAATAAGTTTATTGATGAACTGTTAGATTTATTTCCAGAAATATTTGATAACCCCGGCTATCAGAGACAAAAATCTGCCATTGATCGTGAGTTTAATGAAAAGTATGACCAAGCTATTGCTGCTGTTGAAGAGATTGCTTTAAAAAATAATGTCGCTTTATATGAAGAAAAAGGCGAAGTTGGTTTTTCACCCTTGGTTGACGGCAAACCTCTTAACGATAAAGAATTTGCTAATGTTGACGAAACTGAGCGCGCAAAGTTTTATCAATTACTTGCTGAGCTTGAGAATGTGTTATCGGAGCAATTACTTGAACTGCCGTTATGGAAACGCACTTCATCAGATCAAATGCGCAAACTTAAATACGATACTGCAGAGCAGGCAATTGCCCCTTACCTAAAAGAGCTTGAGCAAGAATTTTCTACCAATAACGGTGTTTTAAAGTATTTAGAGAAAGTAAAAGCCCATATTGTTGATGCGGTTTTAGAAATTTTAGTAACCGAAGAAGAAGACTCGGTTAACGATAAAGATTTACGTAAGTTAATGGTAGAACGTTTTCTACCTAATTTATTAGTACCACGAGACATTAATGATGGTGCGCCTGTTGTTTATGAGCAAAATCCAACGTATCAAAATTTATTTGGTCATATCGATTTTTCAAGTTTTCAAGGTGGCAGCTACACTAGTTATCGATTAATTCGCCCTGGAGCCTTGCATAAAGCTAATGGTGGTTACTTGCTACTTGATGTAGATAAGTTACTGTCGCAACCTTTAGTGTGGAGCAGATTGAAGCTGGCATTAAAAACCGGACAAATTACCATAGAAACACCATACTCAGAACTAAGCCAGCCGGGTGCTTACAGCTTACAACCTGAGAAAATTCCGTTACAAGTCAAAGTAGTGTTACTTGGTAATGCTGATCTTTATTATACCCTGCAAGATTACGATCAAGAGTTTACAGAGCTGTTTCGCGTACTCGCAGATTTTGATCGTCACTTAAATAAAACCGATAAAAATTTAGTGGCTTTTGGTAATTTAATTCGTCAACGGGCCTTTAAACATAATTATCCAGAGATTGAAGATCAAGCGGTACTTGAACTTGTGCGTTACGCCTTAAGGCGCGCAGAACATCAACACAAAATTTCAGCCAATATAGTGCAAGTGAATGATTTACTAGATGAAGCTAACTATTGTTGGAGCAAAGCGGGTGCAAAAGGTAAATTAACTGCTGAGCATATTGCCTTGGCTATGGCAGCTAAAAAAAGGCGCACAGGCAGGTTAAGTGAAACTTGGCTAGATGAAATAAAAGAGCAGCAAGTGCTGATTCATACTGACGGCAAGTTTGTTGGTAAAGTAAATGGCTTAACCGTTTTAGAAATTGGCGATAGCGTTTTTGGTACGCCAGCACGTATTACCGCAACTGTTTATGCGGGAAGCCAAGGGGTTACGGATATAGAAAGAGAAGTGGATTTAGGTAAATCTATTCATTCGAAAGGTGTGTTGTTATTAACAGGATATTTAGGCCATAAATATGGTCAGAACTTTCCTGTAACTGTTTCTGCGAATATCGCAATAGAGCAATCTTATGGCCATATCGACGGAGATAGTGCTTCAATGGCCGAACTTTGTGCATTAATTTCTGCTATTACTTTGTTGCCTATTGAGCAAGGTATCGCCATTACGGGGTCAATAAATCAGCATGGTGAAGTGCAATCTATTGGTGGTGTTAATGAGAAAATTGAAGGCTTTTTTCAGCTATGTAAAGACAAAGGTCTGACAGGGAAACAAGGGGTGATCATTCCTAAAACGAATGTGATCAACTTAATGCTTGATAGTGAAGTGATTGAAGCGGTAGCTAAAAAGCAGTTTGCTATATACGCTGTTGAAAGTATAGATCAGGCATTAGAGATATTAATGGCAACTAAGTCTGGCGATTTAAATTGTGCCGGTAGATACCCTCGAAAATCAGTGCATGCACTCGCTTTAGAGAAACTTGAAAACTTTGCTGAGCTACTCAATGGCGCGGAAGAGTAGCTTCAGGCTAGTTACTATTAGATTATAAAATATCGGATAGTGGGCTGCGTACGCCATTAGCACCGTGTTCAATGACATGCGTGTATATTTGTGTAGTACGCAAATCACTGTGCCCTAGTTGCTCTTGCACTGTGCGTATATCTGCTCCGCGCTGCAATAAATGCGTTGCGAAAGAATGACGTAGGGTATGACAGGTTACGTTTTTTTCAATGCCCGCTAGCACGGCGGCATTTTTTACCGCTTTTCGGATGGCGGTTTCGTTTATATGATGCCGTCTAAGGGCGTTAACTTCCGGATCAATACTCAGCCTTTTGGAAGGAAATAAATAATGCCAACCTAACTCTTTTCTGGCACTTGGATATTTTTTGCTTAAGGCAAAAGGCAAGTAAACGCCTTGATAGCGTTCATTATTAATATCCATGCTAAAAAGCAATTCTACAGAGTTTATTTGCAATTTTAATGGCTCTATAAGCTCTTTAGCTAGCGTGACACAACGATTTTTTGAGCCTTTGCCTTGCCATACCCTAACGGTGAGATAATCAAAGTCGATATCTTGAACCCGTAAACGCGCTGCTTCCATTAATCGCAAGCCACTGCCATACATAAGTTGGCAAATTAACTGATAGTTTGTGCTAATTTGTGGAAGCAATTTTGCAACTTCATTGGTAGTTAATACAACAGGAAGTTTTTGCTGGATATGGCTTTTATTAAAATTGAGGTCAAACGTTAATTCATTCTTTATGATGAATTTATACATAAAGGCAAGCGCATTAAGTGCCAATGCTTGAGTTTTTGGGGCAACATTTGCCACGTTGGCTAAATGTGATAGAAATGCCTCAACTTCAGCATTATGGCAGTTAATTGGGTGTCGTTTATCGTTAAAAATGATAAAAGCTTTAATCCAAAATAAATACGACTCAATTGTGCGTTTTGCATACCTTCTCGTCCACATATCTTCCTTGATTAACGTTAAGAAAGGTGAGTTAGATTGCCCCATAAAATAATCCTCCTTGATACTGTGTATAAATACAGTGTAGTGTTATTTCCAACTTTTGCCAGTAAAGAAGATATTTTCTTTATTTCATTATGAATAACAAGAATGAACTTGTTGTAAGGTGTTGTACTGTTTAAATAAGTAACGTATGTTTATATTTTAAAATTTAGAAAGAGGGATTTTATCCTTGTTTAAAGCGATAAATTTTCCTTCTAATAAGCT